>NZ_JBEPLG010000004.1:0-545123 GCF_040545115.1 Burkholderia sp. 567 | reverse complement strand
CAGGACCGTGAAACGACTCTACGCCGATGATAGTGCGGATTCCCGTGTGAAAGTAGGTAATCGTCAGGCTCCCTAAGCCAAGAACCCCCGCCCGAAAGGCGGGGGTTTTTGCATTGGCGCGGCGGAAAGAGCGATGGCAGCGAGGGCGGAGTCGTCGCTGGCGTGCGAATCTCTTTTCCCCATCATTGGCGTAGCTCCCAGCGCGCCGAGCATGTCGGTGCGTGACAGTCGCAGCATCGATTCACCTTTGGATCCCGCAGTTCGGCGATTGCCGGCATGTCGTAGCTCAACCGATCTGCGATGCATGTCCGGCAACCACACGCCAGTTGCTCCCCGGCCTGCGCCACAGGCGCGTATAGGCGAACATGCCGTTGAATGCGGTGCCGTCGAAACGACCGGCAAGCATCGCCTTCGTCGTGGTGAGAATCATCTCGCCGATCATCTTCGTCCCCATCTCCTGGATATCGAGTGCGTCGAGGCGCAGCAGCTTCGCACGATGCGCGGACAGATCGTCGTGCTTGGCAATGACCTGCCCGGTCGGAACCGTGAAGATCAGGTCGTCATCCAGCAACGTGTCGAGCGCGTCGACGTCGTTAGTGAGCATCGCCGCTCGAAGTGCGGCTTCATACGGTTCGATGACTGCACGAACTGCATCCATTTCGGGCCTCGCATCAGTTCGAAGGGATTCCACGCGTGCTCGCCAGGCGGGCCGCGGTGGCCTTCGCATTCCGGCATCACAGCTACTCGACAGAGACTACTACGCTTTCGACAGCGTCTGACGCCGCACCATCATCAGCAAGCAGATGCCGATCGACGCGAGGTTGGGCCCGCAGCGTATCAATGCTCCGATTGCCCTGCATTGACGTCCCGCCGAAACGCGCCCGGGCTCGTCCCTGTCCATTTCCGGAACGCGCGATGAAACGCGCTGGGTTCGGTGAAGCCGAGTTCGGCCGCGATTTCCGCGACGCTGAGCCTGTGCGCGCGCAGCAGTGACTGGGCCAGTGCGCCGCGCAGCTCGTCCTTGATCGATGCGAAGCTCTGTCCCTCGCTGCGCAAGCGTCGCCGCAGCGTCGCGGGCGTCGTGCCGAGGCGCACGGCCAACGTGTCGAAGTCGGGCCACTCTGCGGTCGGCAGTGCCTTCAGGTGCGCGCGCGTTTTTGCCACCCAGCCGGTGTCGTGCCGGTAGCGAACCAGCAGATTGCCGGGCGCGCCGCGCAGGAAGGTCTTCAGTGCCTGTGTGGAGCGGATCGTCGGCAGCCCGAGATACGCGGCGTTGAAGGCGAGCCGGCTGTCGGGCCGGTCGAAATGGACCGGCACCCCGAAGAACTGATGGTAATCGGTGCGGTGGTCGGGGCACGGGCACGCGAAATCGATGCGCTGCAGCGGAATGCGCCGGCCGGTCAGCCAGCAGGCGACGCCGAGCAGGATCAGCCAGAACGTCCGGTAAGCGAACGCGGAATAGGGCGCGCCGGCCTGCTTGAGCACGATCTGCGCCTGTCCGTCGGCGACCACGAGCTCGCCGTGCGGCTCGTCCAGCACCACGCGCAGGAATTGCAGCGCACGCCGCAGCGCCTTCTCGAGCGTGCCGGCATCCAGCACGGCATGGCACAGCAGCATGAAGCTGCCCGGCCGCATCGGCCGGGCCGCGAGCCCGAAAAATTCGTCGTCGATCGCGCTGGCGATCGCGAGCCACAGCCGGCCATACTGCTGCGGTGTGACGGGCCCGTGCACGGCGGCCGGCAGGCCGGCCGCGTGCAGTACCGGCCCGGCCGGAATCCGTTGCCGGCGCAGGCTCTCGAGCGCATCTTCGACGAAATCGGGCGAGATCATCTGCGGCCCCATGTTTTCATGCCCTCCAGACATGGCAAAAGCGATCATGATTCTAGATTCTGTTTGTCATTGATTGCAATGTGACTGCTGTCTACCATCATCGATATACCCTCGGTTCACCGGCGGTCATAACGAACAGGAGACACGCATGCGTGATGGAGCAACTGCCCGGGAGGTGCCGGCCTACGCCGACGCCGTGGCCGGCTTCCGTATCGAGACCGCCGCCGCACATCTGCACGGCGACCTGGAGCAGGGCCTGAACGCCTGCGTCGAATGCTGCGACCGGCATGCGGCGGCGGACCCGAACGCGATCGCCCTCGACTGGATCGACGCTGGCGGCCGGCACCGCAGCTTCACGTTCGCGCAGATGCAGGCGCTGTCGGCGCGCGTCGCGAACCTGCTGGTCGAGCAGGGCGTGAAGCGAGGTGACGTGGTGGCCGGTCTGTTGCCGCGCACGCCCGAACTCGTCGCGACGATCCTCGGCACGTGGCGCGCGGGGGCCGTCTACCAGCCGCTTTTCACCGCGTTCGGTCCGAAGGCGATCGAACACCGGCTGCGCATGAGCGATGCGCGGCTGATCGTCACCAACATCGCGAATCGCGCGAAGCTCGACGAGATCGCGGATTGCCCGCCGGTCGCGACGGTGCGCGAGCCGGGCGACACGCTGCCGGCCCGCGACATCGATTTCCGTGCGGCGCTCGACGCGCAGCCGGGCACATTCGAACCGGTGCCGCGCAAGGGCACCGACCTGTTCATGATGATGTCGACGTCGGGCACGACGGGTTTGCCGAAAGGCGTGCCGGTGCCGCTGCGCGCACTGCTTGCGTTCGGCGCATACATGCGCGACGCGGTGGACCTGCGCGCAAGCGACCGCTTCTGGAACATCGCCGACCCCGGTTGGGCATACGGTCTCTACTACGCGATCACGGGCCCGCTGCTGCTCGGCCATGCAACGACGCTGTACGAAGGCAGCTTCACCGTCGACAGCACCTGCGACGTGATCGAACGGCTCGGCATCACGAGCCTCGCCGGTTCGCCGACCGCGTACCGGATGCTGATGGCAGCGGGCACCGAAGTGGCGGCACGGCTGAAAGGGCAACTGCGGGTCGTCAGCAGCGCGGGCGAACCGCTGAATCCGGAAGTCGTGCGCTGGTTCCACGCGGCGCTCGGCGCACCGATCCACGATCACTACGGACAGACAGAACTCGGGATGGTGGTGAACAACCATCACGGGCTCACGCACGTCGTCCATGTCGGTTCGGCCGGTCTCGCGATGCCCGGCTATCGCGTCGCGGTACTCGACGAAGCCGGTCGCGAGCTCGGCCCGGGCGAACCTGGCAACCTCGCGATCGACATCGCACGCTCGCCGCTGCTGTGGTTCACCGGCTACTGGCAGCAGGATACGCCGGCCATCGCGGGCGGCTACTACCGCACCGGCGACAACGTCGAGCTCGAGCCGGACGGCACCGTGAGCTTCATCGGCCGCGCGGACGACGTGATCACGTCGTCCGGCTACCGGATCGGCCCGTTCGACGTGGAAAGCGCGCTGATCGAGCATCCGGCCGTCAGCGAGGCCGCGGTGATCGGCGTGCCGGACCCCGAGCGCACGGAGATCGTCAAGGCGTTCGTCGTGCTGTCGAAAGGTTTTGAAGGCACGCCGGCGCTGGCCGACGAACTGAGCCAGCACGTGAAGCGGCGGCTGTCGGCGCACGCGTATCCGCGCGCGATCGACTTCGTCGACGCGCTGCCGAAAACCCCGAGCGGCAAGATCCAGCGCTTCGTTCTGCGCAAGATGGAAGCCGAGAAGACCGCTCAATCCTGAAGACTGAATACGGAGTGCGAATGAATATCGAGGAGCGCGTTTTTCTGATTACGGGCGCCGGTTCGGGCCTCGGCGCCGCGGTGGCGCGCATGGTGGTGGCCGCAGGCGGCAAGGCGGTTTTGCTGGACGTCAATGAGGATGCCGGCACGAGCCTCGCGCACGAACTCGGTGCGGCCGCATGCTTCGTGAAGACCGACGTGACGAGCGAAGCCGACGGGCAAGCTGCCGTCGCCGCCGCGCGCGACGCGTTCGGCCGCATCGATGCGCTCGTGAACTGCGCGGGCGTCGCGCCGGGTGAGAAAGTCGTCGGCCGCGAAGGTCCGCATTCGCTCGAGCGCTTCGCGCGCGCGGTGTCGATCAACCTGGTCGGCACGTTCAATATGATCCGGCTGGCGGCCGAAGTAATGTCGAAGCAGGACGCCGACGCGCAAGGCGAGCGCGGCGTGATCGTCAACACAGCGTCGGTCGCGGCGTTCGACGGGCAGATCGGGCAGGCCGCGTATGCGGCATCGAAGAGCGGCGTGGTGGGCATGACGCTGCCGATCGCGCGCGAACTCGCGCGGTTCGGCATTCGCGTGGTGACGATCGCACCGGGCATCTTCGCGACGCCGATGATGGCCGGCATGCCGCAGGACGTGCAGGACGCGCTCGGCAAGAGCGTGCCGTTCCCGCCGCGGCTCGGCCGCCCCGACGAATTCGCGGCACTGGTGCGGCACATCGCCGAGAACACGATGCTGAACGGCGAAGTCATCCGTCTCGATGGCGCGTTGCGCATGGCGCCGCGCTGAAACTGAAACTGGAACTGGAGAAACTCGATCATGACGACACAGGATCCGATCGTAATCGTCGGCGCGGCACGCACGCCGATGGGCGGTTTTCAAGGCGACCTCGCCGGGGCAAGCGCGAGCGAGCTCGGCGCGGCGGCGATTCGCGCGGCGCTCGAGCGCGCGCGCGTACCGGCCGAGCGCATCGATGAAATCGTGTTCGGCTGCGTGTTGCCGGCCGGCCAGGGTCAGGCGCCGGCGCGGCAGGCCGCGCTGAAGGCCGGCTTGCCGCTGGCCGCGGGCGCGACCACGGTCAACAAGATGTGCGGCTCCGGGATGAAGGCCGCGATGTTCGCGCACGACCTGCTGCTGGCCGGCTCGGCGGACGTGGCGGTCGCGGGCGGGATGGAGAGCATGACGAACGCGCCGTACCTGCTGCCGAAGGCGCGCGCGGGAATGCGCATGGGTCACGGCCAGGTGCTCGACCACATGTTCCTCGACGGGCTCGAGGACGCATATGACAAGGGCCGGCTGATGGGCACGTTCGCGGAAGATTGCGCGCAGGCTTACCAGTTCACGCGCGAGGCGCAGGATGCATTCGCGATCGCGTCGCTGACGCGTGCGCAACGTGCGATCGCGGAAGGGCGCTTCACGTCGGAGGTCGCGCCGGTGACCGTGAAGGCCGGCAAGACCGAAGCGGTGGTCTCGATCGACGAGCAACCGGGCAAGGCGAAGCTCGACAAGATTCCGACGCTCAAGCCGGCGTTCCGCGAAGGCGGCACGGTGACGGCAGCCAATTCGTCGTCGATTTCCGATGGCGCGGCCGCGCTCGTGATGATGCGTCGCTCGGAAGCGGAGCGGCTCGGCCTCACGCCGAAGGCCGTGATCGTCGGGCATTCGACCTACGCGAACAAGCCGGGCCTGTTCGCGACGGCACCGATCGGCGCAATTCGCAAGCTATCCGAAAAAACCGGCTGGAACCTGCGCGACGTCGACCTGTTCGAGATCAACGAAGCCTTCGCGGTGGTCGTGATGGCCGCGATGCGCGATCTCGACCTGTCGCACGACAAGGTCAACGTGCACGGCGGCGCGTGTGCGCTCGGCCATCCGATCGGCGCATCGGGTGCACGCGTGATGATGACGCTGCTGGCCGCGCTCGAATCGTATGGCCTGAAGCGCGGCATCGCATCGCTGTGCATCGGCGGCGGCGAGGCGACGGCGATCGCGATCGAGCGCGTCGCGTAACGCGAACGCGTTCACGCATCACGCGCGGGACGGCACGTACGCCGTCTCGCGACGCGGGCGGCGGGCATCGTGCCCGTCGCCCGTTTTGTTTTCCCGGGAATGCGATTGCGCTACGCGCTCGCGCCCGGCGACACCGCACCGCATGCGCGAATCACGAGCTGCACGACGTGCTCGGTCTTCGCGGCGAAGGCCTTCTGCGTGAACGCACGCTTGCCGCTCAGCGCGCGGATCTGCGCATCGAAATCCGCATAGTGCTGCGTGGTCGCCCAGATCAGGTACATCAATGCGTGCGCATCGATAGGTGCAAGCAGCCCGCGCGCGATCCAGCCTTCGATCACGTTCACGCGCGTGTCGAACCACGGCTTCACACGTTCCGACAGGATGTCCTGCATGTGCTCGGCGCCGTGGATGATCTCGTTGGCCCACACCTTCGAGCCGAGCGGGCGCCGTCGCGACAGATCCATCTTCGCGCGCACGTAGCTGCCGATCGCCTCGACCGGATCGTCGCCGGCCTCGAACGAGCCGGCCGCGCGGTGCCAGTCTTCGAACAGGTCGTCGAGCACACGGCGGTACAACGCCAGCTTCGTCGGGAAGTAGTAATGCAGGTTCGCCTTCGGCAGCCCGGCACGCTCGGCGATCATCGCGGTGCTCGCGCCGTTGAGCCCGCGCTCCGCGAACACGGCTTCCGCGCAGGCCAGCAGATGCGCTTCGTTGGACTCGCGGATGTGCGCCTTGCGTCGCCGCAAAGGCGTGCCCGTTTCGTCGTGGCCGCCGGCTGCGGCGGCCGCTTCATCATGTCTCATCGTTGCCCTCGCGCGGCATGGGTGCCGCGTTGGGCTTCATTCTAGTCGCAGGTTCGCATCGAACGCACCTGCGCGATGCATTCGTGCGGGCGCGATGCTGCGATGCGATGGCACGGTTCTCGCTGGAACACGTCACGCAAGAAAGACGTTGCGCTGGACATTTTGATGGTCTAAAACCTGTCCAATCGGACAGGATTCGACGAGCGGCGGAACGCAGTGCCAGCACCCCCGCCGATCGATCGGACGAATCGCACGAACGATGCGCACCTGCACCTCGCAGGTGCGGGTTTGCCCCGACAGCAGCAATGCGTGCACCGGCACCGACCGGATCACGACATGACCGACCCCACAGGAGCGATACGAATGGACACGGTATCGGAAACAGTGAAGCGGGCAGCATTCGACACGTCGATCAAGATCGACGGCAGACGGTTGTGGGACAGCTTGATGGAGGTGGCGAAGATCGGCGCGACGCCGAAGGGCGGCGTCTGCCGCCTCGCGCTGACCGATCTCGACAAGGCCGGCCGCGACCTGATCGTCGGCTGGGCGAAGGCGGCCGGCTGCACGGTGACGGTCGATACGATGGGCAACGTATTCATGCGTCGCGCGGGCCGTGTGGCCGATGCGGCGCCCGTCGTCACCGGCTCGCACGCGGATTCGCAGCCGACGGGCGGCCGCTTCGATGGCATCTACGGCGTGCTGGGCGGCCTCGAGGTGATTCGGAGTCTGAACGATCACGGCATCGAGACCGAGCATCCGATCGAGGTCGTGATCTGGACCAACGAGGAAGGCTCGCGCTTCGCACCGGCGATGGTCGCGTCGGGTGTGTTCGCGGGCGTGTTTTCGCTCGAATACGGACTGTCGCGCAAGGACGTCGACGGCAAGACGATCGGCGAGGAGCTGGCGCGCATCGGCTATGCCGGCGACGTGCCGTGCGGCGGCCGCAAGCTGCATGCGGCGTTCGAGCTGCATATCGAGCAGGGGCCGATTCTCGAAGCGGAGTGCAAGACGATCGGCGTGGTGACCGACGCGCAGGGGCAGCGCTGGTACGAGATCACGTTCACCGGCCAGGAAGCACATGCGGGGCCGACGCCGATGCCGCGCCGCCGCGACGCGCTGCTCGGCGCGTCGCGCGTCGTCGATCTCGTGAACCGCATCGGCCTCGATCACGCGCCGTTCGGCTGCGCGACGGTCGGGATGATGCAGGTTCATCCGAACTCGCGCAACGTGATTCCGGGCCGCGTGTTCTTCACCGTCGATTTCCGTCATCCGGAGGATGCCGTGCTCGCGAAGATGGACGCTGCGCTGCGCGACGGCGTCGCGCGCATCGCGGGCGAGATTGGTCTCGAGACCGCGCTCGAGCAGATTTTCTACTACAAGCCCGTCGCGTTCGATCCGGCCTGCGTGGCGGCCGTGCGCGACGCGGCCGACCGCTTCGGCTACTCGCATCGCGACATCGTGTCGGGTGCGGGACACGATGCGTGCTATCTGGCGCAGGTCGCGCCGACGTCGATGGTGTTCGTGCCCTGTGTCGACGGCATCAGCCACAACGAGATCGAGGACGCGACGCCTGCGTGGATCGAGGCAGGCGCGAACGTGCTGCTGCACGCGATGCTCTCGCGTGCGTGCGAGCCGGCTTCATGACGGATCGAATCTAGCGCGGCCGGCAGGCTGCTCATCGCCTGACCGTAGCACTCCAAAATATAGCCGACCCGACTGTGCGTTCGCAGCCGGCGGGGACGGCTTCGTCTCCACTCAGTCGAAGGAACGCGTATGACCACCAAGCCAACCGGCGATATCGCCGCGCATCGCCTGACGTCCACGCAACTCTCGTGCGAATTCGCCGATATCGCACCGCTGCTCGATCCGACTGCCGCCGCGGCGGCCGCCAGCCGCTGCCACTACTGCTACGACGCGCCGTGCGTGCAGGCGTGCCCCACGCAGATCGATATCCCGAGCTTCATCCGCAAGATCGGCAACGGCAACCTGAAGGGCGCGGCGACCGACATCTTGTCTGCCAATCCGCTCGGCGGGATGTGTGCACGCGTGTGTCCGACCGAGATCCTGTGCGAAGGCGCGTGCGTGCGCAATCACCAGGACGCGCAGCCGGTCGCGATCGGCGCGCTGCAGCGGCACGCGACCGACTGGGCGATGGCGACCGGTGCGGTGCGCTTCACGCGTGCGCCCGATACGGGGCGGCATGTCGCGGTGGTCGGCGCGGGGCCGGCCGGGCTCGCCTGCGCGCACCGGCTCGCGCTTGCCGGGCATCGCGTCACGCTGTTCGACGCGCGGCCGAAGGCGGGCGGCTTGAACGAATACGGAATCGCCGCGTACAAGACCGTCGACGATTTCGCGCAGCGCGAAGTCGAGTGGCTGCTGTCGGTCGGCGGTATCGCGCTGGAGACGGGCGTCGCGCTCGGCCGCGACGTGACGCTCGACGCATTGCGCGAGCGGCATGACGCGGTGTTTCTCGCGATGGGGCTGGGCGGCGTGCGCACGCTCGCGATCGACGGCGAGCAGTTGACCGGCGTGATGAACGCGGTCGACTTCATCGAGCAAGTGCGACAGGCCGACGGGCTGGAGAACGTGCCGGTCGGGCGACGCGTGGTCGTGATCGGCGGCGGCAACACGGCGATCGACGCGTCCGTGCAGAGCCGCAAGCTCGGCGCCGAGCGCGTGACGATGGTGTACCGGCGCGGCGTGGACGCGATGAGCGCGACGTGGGCCGAACGCGAGTTCGCGCAAAAGAGCGGCGTCACGCTCGTCACGCACGCGAAGCCGGTGCGCATCGCGGGCGCGGACGGGCACGTGACGGGTGTCGAGTTCGAGGCCGCGTCGGGCGAACGCTTCACCGTCGACGCGGACATGGTGCTGAAGGCAATCGGCCAGACGCTGGTGCCGGACGGCATCGCGGCCGCATTGCTGACGGCGGACGGTACGCGCATCGCGGTCGATGCGGACGGCCGCACCGCGTTGCCCGACGTGTGGGCCGGCGGCGATTGCGCGGCGACGGGCGGTATCGACCTCACGGTGCAGGCCGTGCAGGACGGCAAGCGCGCCGCGGCCGCGATCGACGCGGCGCTCGCGCAGCGCGACGCCAAGGCCGCGTGAGCGCGGCCCACGCAACGGCATCGCGCACGCCGCGCGGATCACGATAAACGCCCCATTTTCACGGAGCCGAACATGGCCGACCTTCGCTGCACCATCGCAGGCATCACTTCGCCGAATCCCTTCTGGCTCGCGTCCGCGCCGCCGACCGACAAGGCCTACAACGTCAATCGCGCGTTCGAGGCGGGCTGGGGCGGCGTCGTCTGGAAGACGCTCGGGCTCGATCCGCACGTCGTCAACGTCAGCTCGCGCTACGGCGCGGTGCAGTGGAACGGCCAGCGGATCGCCGGGCTGAACAATATCGAGCTGATCACCGACCGCCCGCTCGACGTGAACCTGAGAGAGATCGCGCAGGTGAAGCGCGACTGGCCCGACCGCGCGCTGATCGTGTCGCTGATGGTGCCGTGCAACGAGCGCGACTGGAAATGGATCCTGCCGCTTGTCGAGGACACGGGCGCCGACGCGGTCGAACTGAACTTCGGCTGTCCGCACGGGATGAGCGAGCGCGGAATGGGCGCGGCCGTCGGACAGGTGCCGGAATACGTCGAGATGGTCACGCGCTGGGTCAAGGAAGGCACGAAGCTGCCGTGCCTCGTGAAGCTCACGCCGAACATCAGCGACATCCGGATGGGCTCGCGCGCCGCCTACAAGGGCGGCGCGGACGGCGTGTCGCTGATCAACACGATCAACTCGATCGTCGCGGTGGACCTCGACCAGATGGCGCCGATGCCGACCGTCGACGGCAAGGGCACGCACGGCGGCTATTGCGGCCCCGCGGTCAAGCCGATCGCGCTGAACATGGTCGCGGAGATCGCGCGCGACCCGGAAACGCCGAACCTGCCGATTTCCGGCATCGGCGGGATTTCGTCGTGGCGCGACGCGGCCGAGTTCATGGTGCTCGGCGCCGGCAACGTGCAGGTGTGCACCGCCGCGATGCACTACGGCTTCCGGATCGTGACGGATCTCGCCGACGGGCTGTCGAACTGGATGGACGAGAAGGGCTACGCGACGCTCGACGACATCCGCGGTCGCGCGGTGCCGAACGTCACCGACTGGAAATACCTGAACTTGAAATACGACATCAAGGCGCGCATCGACCAGGACCGCTGCATCCAGTGCGGGCTGTGCCATATCGCGTGCGAGGACACGTCGCACCAGGCGATCACCGCCGAGAAGGACGGCGCGCGGCATTTCGAAGTGGTGGACGCGGAGTGCGTCGGGTGCAATCTTTGCATGCATGTGTGTCCGGTCGAGCAATGCATCACGATGGAGCGGGTCGACGCGGGCGACTATGCGAACTGGACCACGCATCCGAACAATCCGGCGCGTGCCGACGCGGGTGCCGGCCCGGCGGAACCCGCGAAGCACGCGAAGGCGGCCTGACCGGCGGCCGGCGGCGCGGTACGGGCCGCGCCGCCGCTTGTGTCCTGTTTCGCCGGCATCGCGCGATGCCGGCGCCGACGTTTACGTGGAGCGCTTTCGATGAAACCAGCAGCGATTCCCGCCGATGCCGACAGCGCCGCGGCGCCGGCCGGCAGCCTGTACAACGACGACCTCGCGCCGACGACGGCCGCGCAGCGCACATGGCGGTGGTACCACTTCGCGGCGCTGTGGGTCGGGATGGTGATGAACATCGCGTCGTACATGCTCGCGGCCGGGCTGATCCAGGAAGGCATGTCGCCGTGGCAGGCGGTGCTGACCGTATTGCTCGGCAACCTGATCGTGCTCGTGCCGATGCTGCTGGTTGGCCATGCGGGCGCGAAGCACGGGATTCCGTACGCGGTGCTCGTGCGCGCGTCGTTCGGCACGCAGGGTGCGAAGCTGCCGGCGCTATTGCGCGCGATCGTCGCATGCGGCTGGTACGGCATCCAGACCTGGCTCGGCGGCAGCGCGATCTACACGCTGCTGAACATCCTGACTGGCAACGCGCTGCACGGCGCGGCGCTGCCGGTGGTCGGCATCTCGTTCGGGCAGCTCGCGTGCTTCCTGGTGTTCTGGGCGCTGCAGCTGTACTTCATCCTGCACGGCACCGATTCGATCCGCTGGCTCGAGAGCTGGTCGGCGCCGATCAAGGTCGTGATGTGCGTCGCGCTCGTGTGGTGGGCGACGTCGCAGGCGGGCGGCTTCGGCTCGATGCTGTCGGCGCCGTCGCAGTTCGTCGCGGGCGGCAAGAAGGCCGGACTCTTCTGGGCGACGTTCTGGCCGGGCCTGACCGCGATGGTCGGCTTCTGGGCGACGCTCGCGCTGAACATTCCCGACTTCACGCGTTTCGCGCATTCGCAGCGCGACCAGATGATCGGTCAGTCGATCGGGCTGCCGCTGCCGATGGCGCTGCTGTCGGTGGTGTCGGTCGTCGTGACGTCGGCGACCGTCGTGATCTACGGCAACGCGATCTGGGATCCGATCGACCTGACGAGCCGGATGACCGGCATCGGCGTCGGCATCGCGCTCGTGATCCTCACGCTCGACACGATGTGCTGCAACCTCGCGGCGAACCTCGTCGGCCCGGCTTACGATTTCTCGAGCCTGTGGCCGAAGGCGATCTCGTATCGCACCGGCGGGATGATCACCGCGACGATCGCGATCGTGATGATGCCGTGGAAGATCCTCGCGACGACGGACGGCTATATCTTCACCTGGCTCGTCGGCTATTCGGCGCTGCTCGGCCCGGTCGCGGGCATCCTGATGGTCGACTACTTCCTGATTCGCGGCACGCGGCTCGATACGCACGCGCTGTTCGACGAGCGCGGCGACTTCAGCTATGCGCGCGGCTGGAACCCGGCCGCACTGGCCGCACTCGCGATCGGCGTGCTGCCGAACCTGCCCGGCTTTCTGCACACCGCATTCCCGGCGTCGTTCCCGAACGTGCCGGCCTTCTTCAACACGATTTACACGTACGCGTGGTTCGTCGGCCTCGTGCTGGCGTCCGGCGTGTACGGCACCTGGATGAAGTGGCGCGCCGCCCAGCGCGCGCAGATCGCGAGCGCGTGATGCGCGCAGGCATGCGGCACCCGACAATCAACGAGGAGGCAACGACATGGCAATCCTGATTCGCGGCGGCACCGTGGTCGATGCGGACCGCACCTATCGCGCGGACGTACTGTGTGCCGACCCGCAGGACGGCGGCACGATCCTTCAGATCGCCGAGACGATCGACGCGCCGGCCGGCGCGACGGTGGTCGACGCACACGACCAGTACGTGATGCCGGGCGGCATCGATCCGCATACGCACATGGAACTGCCGTTCATGGGCACGACGGCGAGCGACGATTTCTATTCGGGGACGGCCGCCGGGCTGTCGGGCGGCACGACGAGCATCATCGACTTCGTGATCCCGAGCCCGAAGCAGCCGCTGATGGACGCGTTCCGCGAATGGCGCGGCTGGGCCGAGAAGGCGGCGGCCGACTACGGTTTTCACGTGGCCGTCACGTGGTGGGACGAATCGGTGCACCGCGACATGGGCACGCTCGTGCGCGAGCACGGCGTGTCGAGCTTCAAGCACTTCATGGCGTACAAGAACGCGATCATGGCCGACGACGAGGTGCTCGTGAACAGCTTCTCGCGTTCGCTCGAACTCGGCGCGCTGCCGACCGTGCACGCGGAGAACGGCGAACTCGTGTTCCGGCTGCAGCAGGCGCTGCTCGCGCGTGGAATGACCGGGCCGGAGGCGCATCCGCTGTCGCGTCCGCCCGAGGTCGAGGGCGAGGCCGCGAACCGCGCGATCCGCATCGCGCAGGTGCTCGGCGTGCCCGTGTATATCGTGCACGTGTCGTCGAAGGACGCGGTCGATGCGATCACGCGCGCACGCAGCGAAGGGCTGCGCGTGTTCGGCGAAGTGCTGCCGGGCCACCTGGTGATCGACGAGGCCGTTTATCGCGACCCGGACTGGACGCGCGCGGCCGCGCACGTGATGAGCCCGCCGTTCCGCTCGGCCGAGCATCGCGAGGCGCTGTGGCGCGGGCTGCAGGCCGGCCAGTTGCATACGACGGCGACCGACCACTGCGTGTTCTGCGCGTCGCAGAAGGCGATGGGCCGCGAGGACTTCACGAAGATTCCGAACGGCTGCGGCGGCGTCGAGGACCGCATGTCGGTGCTGTGGCATCACGGCGTGAATCACGGTCGTATCACGCCGAACGAGTTCGTGCGGATCACGTCGACGAACGCCGCGCAGATCTTCAACCTGTATCCGCGCAAGGGAGCCGTGCAGGTCGGTGCCGATGCCGACCTCGTCGTGTGGGATCCGGCCGCGACGAAGACGATCTCGGTGAAGACCCATCACCAGCAGGTCGACTTCAACGTGTTCGAAGGGATGACGGTGCAGGGCGTCGCGACGCACACGCTCACGCGCGGCGCGCTCGCATGGGCCGACGGCGAGCTGCGTGCGGTGCGCGGCGCGGGCCGCTACCTGGAGCGGCCGCCTGCCGCCGGCTACTACGAGGCCGCTCGCATCGCGAACCGGCTGCGCGAGCCGCATCCGGTCGAGCGCGCCGGCTGAGCGAGGGCGAAGCGCGCGAACCGGACAAAGGCGCGCGCGCTCGCCGCGGCGGTCAGCGCGCGTCGCCCGCGTTTGCTTCGCGGATCGGGATCACGGTGCGCGCGCCGCACTGGCGCAGCAGGTCGCGCAGTTCGTTGATGACCGGGAACACCTCGTGGTTCCAGTCGGCGCCCTGCCGATCGTGCGCTTCCTGCTCGCGCTCGACGATCCAGCGATCCTCGCGGAAGATCCGCTCGGTGAACCACACGAGCAGCGGCCACGCGAGATCGAGCGCGAACGGGATGCCCGGCTTGTGGATCGACAGTACGCCGAACGTGCGGTTGGTGCGCTGCTCCGCGTCGAGCGGCACGTAGACGATCCACAGGTCCATCACGAGCGTGCCCTCGCTCGAGCGGATCTGCAGCGTCTGGTACGGGTACAGGGTGCGCACCGTCATCACGCTCTTGTCGGACTGGTCGGCCGGCTTCTTGCTGGCGCCGAACACGAGCGCCTCGCCGACCGGCTGCTTGCCTTCCATCCGCGCGAACGTGTAGTCGACCTCGACCCAGTCGTCGCCGCGCCGGCGGCCGACGCTGCGCGCGCGCATCTGTCCCATCTGCTTGCGATGCAGGAACTGATGGTTCATGTCCATCAGGTTCTCGTGCATGAACGAGTAGTGGCACTTGACCTCGCGGCCGAAGCGGCGCGTCTTGAATGCACGGTCGTCCGCCGATTCGAGCGCGGGGAACGGGCGTTCGTCGGCGAGCGTCGCGTCGCCGGGGAACACGAAGATCAACCCGTGCGCCTCGCGGCACGGATACGCGCGCACGCCGTTGGGCAAACGGTCGCGGCCGAGGTAAGGCACGTCGACGCAGCGGCCGCTGTCGCACGCATAGGTCCAGCCGTGGTAGCAGCAGCGCAGCGTTTCGCCGGACACGACGCCCGCATGCAGCGGCACCTGGCGGTGCGCGCAACGATCTTCGAGCGCATACACGGCGCCGGATTCGGTGCGCACGAGCACGATCGGATCGCCGGCGAAGCGCACGCCGAGCGTCTTGCCGCGCCTGAGCTCGCGCGACCACGCGAGCGGATACCAGTGGTCGGGATGGATGGGCACGCGGCGCAGGTCGCGCACGACTGCGCCGGTGGACGGTTGTTCAAGGGTGCTGCTGTCAGACAAAGGCACTGCGCGCATGCGTGACGCCTCCTGGCAAGCTGGTGAGTTCCGGGCGCCGCATGATGCGGCGGGGACTGATCTGGAGAAGTCTACGCGAAGTTGGCCCGTCAAGCTGACCTGATCGGGGTTTGCCCCGTCGGCGCGGCATGCGTTTCGTTGATGCAGCTCAAACGCGGCCGGCGGCGCGGGGCCGGCCGCGTCATGCTGCGGCCGGGCCGGCCGCCGCGCCGCCGGTTGCCTGTCACAGATGGGCGTCGCGCCACAGCACCGCGTCGGGACGATACAGCGCCGGGAAGCGCTGCTTCAGCCCGGCAATCTTCGGCATGTCGTTGTATGCGATGTACGGCGCGTCGGGATGCAGCTCGAGGTAGTTCTGGTGATACGCCTCGGCCGGATAGAAGCCCTTGTACGGCTCGACGCGCGTGACGACGGGCGACGGGAACGTGTGCGCGGTGCCGAGCTGCGCGATGTACGCGGTCGCGACGGCCCGCTGCTGCGCGGTGGTCGGGAAGATCGCGGACCGGTATTGCGAACCTTCGTCGGGGCCCTGACGGTTCAGCTCGGTCGGATCGTGCGCGACCGAGAAGAACACCTGCAGCAGCCGGCCGTACGTGACCTGCGTCGGGTCGAAGACGATGCGCACCGATTCCGCATGCCCGGTCAGCCCGCTGCCGACCAGCACGTAGTGCGCGGTTTCGGATGCGCCGCCCGCATAGCCGGCCGTGACCTGCTTCACGCCCTTCACGTGCTCGAACACGCCCTGCACGCCCCAGAAGCAGCCGCCGGCGATCACGGCGGTTTCCTCGTGGGAGGTGCCCGGGGTTTCGTCGAGCGTCGGGGCGGGCACCGTGCGCATCGGCTCCGCGGAACTGACGACACGCTGGTAGCCGAACACGGCGGCCGCCGCGAGGGCGATCGCGCCGATGCGGCGCAGCATGGCCGCCCGCTTCGGTGCGGAACTGCGAGTGGATGTCGGGATCATGAATTGCTCCTTCGAAAACGAGGGACGAAATAAGGTGTCCGGGCCGCGGCACTCAACCAAACGTGAACGCATACGCATCGACGCCCGGATCGAGAAACTCGATCGAGAACGTGCGGTCGGCGATCGTGCCCGGCTGCCGCACCAACTGATACAGGCGTTGGCCGGTGACGGTGCCGTAGCCCTGCGCGTCGACGTCCGCGCCGTGGGCCGCGCCGGGTGCCGTGCCGTCGAGCGTCACGCGAAAGCGCACCGGCTTGCCGTTCGCCCCCGGGCCGAGCACGAGGTGCAGATCGCGCGCATGGAAGCGGTAGACGATCCTGCCGGCCGGCGCGGCGAGCGTCGCGCGCTCGGCGCCGACCTGCCACGTGCCGGCGAGGCCCCAGTCGTTCAGGTCGGGATGAGCGGGCGCGTCGTAGCGGTGTGACGCGTCGCGCACGACGCCGCCCGGCGACGTGAAGTCTTCCGCACGCGCATAGCCGACATAGGTTTCGGGCGAGCGGACGTCCGCGCTGTCGGCTGCCGCGAGCGCGCCTTTCGCGGGCGCGCCGGTGAGCCCGATCGGCACGTTTAGCGCTTCCGGGTGGCCGGCTTCGGCGAGCAGCGACTGGATCGCGCGTTCCGACTGCGCGTATTCGCCTTCGCCGAAGTGGTGATGGCGGATCCGCCCTTGCGCGTCGACGAAGTAGTGCGCGGGCCAGTATTCGTTGCCGAACGCGCGCCAGATCGCATAGCCGTTGTCGATCGCGACCGGGTAGTCGATGCCGAGGTCATGTACCGCCTTCTTCACGTTGCCGATGTCGCGCTCGAACGCGAACTCCGGGGCGTGCACACCGATCACGACCAGCCCGTAAGGCGCGTACTTGTGCGCCCACGCGGTCGTGTAGGGCAGCGTGCGCAGGCAGTTGATGCACGAATACGTCCAGAAATCGACGAGCACGACCTTGCCGCGCAGGCCGGCTGCGGTCAGCGGCGGCGAATTCAGCCACTGCACGGCGCCGTCGAGCGACGGCAGCGTGCCTTCGACGGGCAGCGCCGCCGCTTGCATCGCGGGCGTCGTGCCGGCCGTGCGCATCATCGCGCTGCCGGCCGCCGGTGCGCCATCGGTCGCCGCGGCCATCATCGCGCCGCTCGCCGTGCCGCTACCGGCGTTGCCGGTGTTGCTCGTCGAGGACATGGCGGCCGGCGCACCATTCGAGCGCCCGCCGAGCCGGTCGACGAGCTTCGTCTCGAGGCTGCCCGTCGTGACCGTCGACAGTTGCGCGAGCGCACCGGTATCGAGGCCGAGCGCGATCGCGCCGACGCCAGCCAGCAGCGCCACGCCGATCCCGCGCCGGATCCATTCGCCGGCGCCGAGCGAGCGCTTCATCGCGGCGAACACCTTGCCGCCGATCACGAGCGCGACCCCGAGCGACGTCGCCGCGCCGGCCGCATACGCGACCAGCAGCACCGTCGTGCCGACGCTCGCCCCGCGCAGCGCGGCGCCGGTCAGCACGAGCCCGAGGATCGGGCCCGCGCACGGCGCCCACAACAGGCCGGTCGCGACGCCGAGCAGCAACGACGACAGGGGGCCTGCCGGGCGGCCGTCGCGCTGCGCGAAGCCGGTGAGCCGGTTGCCGGCCGCGACGAGCGGGCGCGTGAGGTGTTCGGCGAAACGCGGCAGCAGCAGCGTCAGGCCGAACACCGCGAGCAGCACGATGGCGAGCCAGCGGCCAGCCTGGTTGGCCTGCGCGACCCAGCCGCCGCCGACGGCGGCAAGCGTCGCGACGACAGCGAACGTGAGCGCCATGCCGATCAGCAGCGGCAGGCCGGTACGGACGAACGGCTGGTCGGCGCGCGCGAACACGAACGGCAGCACGGGCAGGATGCACGGGCTGAGGATCGTGAGGACGCCGCCGAGATAGGCGAGGACGATGAGCAGCATGGGGCAGTCTCCGGTCGTTCAGAAGCGGCGGCGCATCAGGCGGCTGCCGGGTGGAAGGCGAGCGCGAGCCCGTTCATGCAATAGCGCAGGCCGGTGGGCGGCGGGCCGTCGTCGAACACGTGGCCGAGGTGGCCGCCGCAGCGGCGGCAGTGCACTTCGGTGCGCGCCATTCCGTACGACGGATCCGTCGCGGTCGCGACCGCGTGGTCGAGCGGCTTCCAGAAGCTCGGCCAACCGGTGTGGCTGTCGAATTTGGTGTCGGACGAGAACAGCGCGAGGTCGCAGCCGGCGCACGCGAACGTGCCGCGGCGGTGCTCGGCGTTCAGCGGGCTGCTGTACGGCGGCTCGGTGCCGGCATTGCGCAGCACCGTGTATTGGGCGGGCGTGAGGCGGCGGCGCCAATCGGCGTCGCTGCGGGTGATTTCGAACGGGGCGACGGGCGGCGCGGCGAACGCGCGGCCGACGAGCGCACGGCGGCCAGCCGACGACAGCGCCGCGAGCGTGGCGAGGCCGGCGGCGCCGGCGAACAGCAGATGTCTGCGGGTGGGCATGACGGGCTCCTTGAAGCAGGGTCCTGAAAACATGCGCACAGAGTAGGCAGCGGCCGGTGTCTAAGTCCTCACGGAAAGTTAAAGGATTTGTGATGGTTGGGGTGTTTGGCGAGGGGGGGCGGTGGAATCCGTCGAAGCGCCGACTGGCAGGGGCCTTCGAGCGGGCGCGCCGCCGATATGTACCGCGCGCCAGTTTGCGCCGCGATTTTTAGTGTTTTTTAGTGTTCGTCGAGTGGCGTGGCGAATCCGAATCGGACTGGGGCATGAGCGTTGTTTGACTGCGGTCGCGAATCACACCGAGCGCTGATGCGCATTGATAGGGGAATGAGTTTGCAAGCTGGCGCGACCGATGGTCGGTGCGCGTGTGGGCGCGGAAGTTTCACAGTTTCTACGTAGAAACTTCAGGAGGCGAGCTAGGCCGTGCGCCGTTGTGTAGTGAAAGAGCGCCGCGATGTGCTCCGCCCGAGTGATCCATTTCGAGCCGGATCCGGCAGGGTGAAGGGGAACATAGTAAGGGCTATGTTCCCCTTCATTTTGGGACATCGTGCCAAAGCTTTACGCTCGGGGTGCTTCTGTATGCTCGGCGCGGGCGCCGAGGGCTTGGAGGTTTTTCCGATCCGTGCGGGGGCGACTGGAGGGGTGGCTTGGTCTGTGGCGGTGCCGAAGCTCAATTGCGAGCGCCCACATTTAGCGCGGTGACGGGCGAGGGCCTCGGCGGGCCGGTGGCTGAATTCTCTCCGCGGTGCGGAGAGAATTGGGGGAGCGACCAGCAGGGTTCCGCCGGTGCCGAGATTCCGGTAACGTGGCCACTGCTGGCGCGCGCCGGCCCGCCGATTCCTCCATTCCTGACACGATGACCGAACTCGTCCCCGCGCCGCGGCCGCGCCGCGATTTCAACGTTCATCGTCGGCGGCATCATTGCCTTTCTGATTGTCCTCGTGCAGGCGTTGGAGATGTCCTATGAGCAACGTGGTCGACCGGAAGGCTTGCTGTTTCGCTCGGATCAAGGCGGTCAATATGCAAGCCGCAAATTCCGTCAGCGCCTCTGGCGCTATCGGATACAGCAGAGCATGAGCCGTCGAGGAAATTGTTGGGACAACTGCCGATGGAAAGATTGTTCCGCAGCTTCAAGACGGAATGGCTGCCGTCAGGGGCGTATATGTCGGCGCAGGAAGCACACCGGGATATTAGCCACTACCTGATGCACCGGTACAACTGGATACAGCCGCATCAGTTCAATAACGGACTGGCGCCGGCCGCGGGATATCGGAGGAGTCTCGATTCCTCGATTCGCTCAAGCCGTCTCGGAATGTGCCGTTAACATTCCTAAAAGATTCATCCAACCCGGAGACAGCCATGCACTTTCCGCGCGTTCCAGACGCATTGACTACGAGCATCGCGAACTCCGCCGTCCTCGCCGCGCTGTGTGTCGCGGTTGCCGGGTGCGGCGGCGCGGTCGATCAGCAACCTCCGATCAACGGCAACGTGTATCTCGGCGCCGTCTCCGGCGCGCAAGTCGCGGCGTATGCCGTGGACGCCGATGGACACATCGCGGCCACGCCGCTCGCCACTACGGTCACCGATGCCGACGGCCACTTCGTGCTGCCGGGCACGCTGCGTTGGCCGCTGCTCGTAAAATCGACCGGCGGCAGCTACACAGAGGAAGCCACCGGCGCCACTAGCGCGCCCGGCGAAACCTCGCTGTCGGCGGTGTATCTCAGCGCACCGTCGACGATGGTCCTTTCGCCCTACTCGAGCGCAATCGTCGTCGACGCGCTGGCGGCGGGCGCCCTGACCGCGTCGAACGTCGCGGCCGCGTCTACGCGCGTATCGGCGTTCCTTGGCGGAGTCGATCCTCAGCAGACGGTGCCCGCCTTCGTCGCCGTCGGCGCGACCCTGAATACCATTGCTGACGGCAACCGCATGGCGTTCGCGCTGGGTGCCGAATCGCAGAGCCGCACCGACAACGGCGCGAGCGTGGCAACGAGCGTGCAGAACATCGTCGCGCAATCGGCGAAAGGCGATACGCTAGCCGCGTGTCACTCTGGCGCTGGCGACGTGACAGCCGACGGCACGGTCTCGGCGCCCGCCGACGACACGTGCGATGTTAGCGCCGGCGCGCTCGGCTTCTCGACGAATCCGCTGAACCGCTCGGGCGTCACCGCGCTCGCTATGCTCGGCACGACACAGGCGGCCGGTCCCCAGACGGCCAGCGCGGAGGCCAATGCATGTGGAGACCGCGTTGCGCTGCTCGAGCAGAACCGGTCGCTTTTCGAGGGACGCAAGAACAGTGTGCAAGCGTCGCTCTTACCGGGCATGACGGCCGCCAACTGGTCGACATATCCGACCACCAGCACGTGGGGACCGCACGCGGCGATCTATGGCACGATCTCCGCGCCATCGACGTGCCACGATCAAGACACGTTCCGGCGCGAACTGGTGATGGCAATCGAGAACTACTGGGTCGATCAGAACCTGAACTACTGCCACCATCACATTCCCGGTTGGACGCCGCCGGAGAACACCGGGAAAACCAACTACCGCGAATCGCCGCCCGCCCCGACGGACGGCGGCCCAGTCGATCCGAACGCCCCGAAACTGACCTGCACCGCGCAGCGCGGCGCCGACGGCTCGCAAAGCGTGCAGACGGATTCGAAGCAAACACCGCCCGTCATCACCTCGGCGCTGATGTGGAACGGCGCGGACTGCTCGAATTTCACGTCCTGGGTCTACAACTTTGCGGG
Organism: Burkholderia sp. 567; assembly: GCF_040545115.1. Lineage (NCBI taxonomy): Bacteria > Pseudomonadati > Pseudomonadota > Betaproteobacteria > Burkholderiales > Burkholderiaceae > Burkholderia > Burkholderia sp. 567. The sequence goes on along the minus strand of NZ_JBEPLG010000004.1, from coordinate 523,702 downwards.
GCTTGCGACCAATCAGCTGTCGGGCGCCATCGGCGTGCAGGCGTGCAGCACGACGTCTTCGGGCACGGATCTGCTGACCGGCGTCCTGCTCGACATCAATCGCGGCAATCTTTCGTCGACGGAGCAATACCTGTTGCCGGGCGACCTGCTGTACATTACGCAGAAAAAGATCGTAGGCACGGGCGCTTTCGCTGCGGACTTCAAGCTCGCGCATGTGATCACTTGGACCGGCAAGCGTTTCAGCGACCTTCAGGCGGGTCCGGATCGCGCGAAGTACGACCTGAGCCGCATCGGCCGGCCGGACTCGCGCCTCGGCGGCGACTTTCTCGCGCTGCTCGGCCCGGGCGACAGCGCGGCCAATCTCGGCCAGCCGGGTCACGATCCGTGGATGATCATTGACAGCCACTATGCCGGTCCCGCTTATCGGCCGTTCCTCGGCTGGTATGCCGAGCACCTGTCGCATGTGCGGCGCATCATCGGCGCGGATGCGGTACTGACCGATCCGAATCTCGCCGATTATGTGATCCGGCCGCTGTCGCCGGCCCACAAAGGCTTGCTCACGTTGGCCTCGAAGCACGCGAACGCAACGGCAACGAGCGGCTACCGGCTCATCTATCAGACGAGCGGCTCGCAATCGTGTTACCAGGCAGGCACGCCCTGACGGCCTGACCGCGGCCTTCCATAAAGGAGAGCACGCCGCGATGGCCGGGCTGCCCGGCGGCATGAACCAAGCCGCCGGGCGATGCCACGGCCAATCCTCCTTTGACACTTGTGCGTGGTGCGTGAGGGCAGGTTCGCTCGCTCCGCCAGGCAGCCGCCGCGCGCCCCGAGCCGCGTACCGATCTGGTGAACGGCTTCGTGCATGGCGTGTTCGACGACATCGTGGTGTCGACCAAGCTGCTGCTGGCCGGCAAGGCCGCGGCCTCGGGCAACATCGCACGTCAGGCGATCGAGGGCCTCGCGATGGCGGTGCTCTGTTCGGCGGATCAGGAGGTGATCCTTCGGGCTCGCGAGAAGCAGGGCGATGTGCGCGGCCGGTACTGGGAGCGCGTGATGGACCCCACCGATCGGTTGGTTGAAGGTCAGTGGGCGGTCCAGCAGCTGGCCTGGAACGCCGATCAGTTGCGACTGCCCCGGCCCTGGATCGACCGGTTGATGCGCAGAAGCTGTTCAGCGCCGCGAGTCACGCGGGTCCGTTGACGATCGCGTATCGAACCCACCTTGGGCTGGCCGACACAGGGTCGATCGGCGGTCACTTCGACGCTGGAAAGCTCGCGTCCTATCGCACGGGGTTGACCCTCCGTACGTTCATGGCCCGTGACCTCGCCAGCGTGATGCCGGATTGGCTCGACAAGCAGGAAGTACGGTTGGCGCCATTTGACGTCTGGAAGCTTGAGCTGCAACGCGTCGTACATTTCGGTTTGCTCGCGGGCGACCTCGCGAATGGGATTCGGCGCAATCTGGACCTTCCGGATTCGGCGTACTTGAATGCATGGCAGCAACATTTCGACGTCGCGTTCGCCACGCTTCAACGGAAGTATGACCGCGACCCAGCTGAATATCCGCTCATGCCAGAAATCGAAGCCCGGCTGACTCGATATCTAAGCCGATCGCGGGGTGCTGACGTCGCCCTGCTGCTGGATGCGCTGTAGCACCGATAGCTTGAATGGGGCGTCGTACTGAGCGACTTTCCTTTTCAGCCCGGCCACGTCGTGCTCCCGGTAGCTTGCCACCCAGCGCCGGATGACCGTGCGTCCAACCCCGTGACGAGCTGCGAGCATGCGTGGGCTCGCCTCTCCTCCCAGATATTCCTGAACGACCTGCAGTCGAAACCGCTCCTCGTACTTCGCCATGAAAAACACCCCAAAGGCTGGATCAGTGTCCGACTTTTGGGGGAGGTCACCTTTCATCGCACCCAATAAAAAAGATCTTGACTATCTATCTATGAGTAGATAAAGTTCGATCCATGGAAACGAAATCGACCGTCCGCGAACAGATTCTCGACCACGCGATCACGCTGATGATGCTGCGCGGCTACAACGGCTTCAGCTATCGAGACCTGTCCGATCTGGTAGGCGTGAAGACGTCGAGCATCCACTACTACTTCCCGTCGAAAGACGATCTCGTGGTGGAAGCGGTGGCGGCGTACAGCGACGAAGTGCTTGCGGCGATGCGCGCGATCGATCCGGCGTTGCCGGCCGACGTCAAGCTCAGCCTCTACACGAAGCTGTTCGGCAGAACGCTCGGCGATGGCAACCAGATCTGTCTGTGCGGCATGCTCGCGGCGGACATCGAATCGTTGCCGGAGAGCGTGCGGCAGGCGGTTCAGGCCTTCTTCAAGGCCAACGAGAAGTGGCTCGCCGAGTTGCTGGCGCAGGGCGCGAAGGAACGCACGCTGCAGTTCAGCGGCAAGCCGGAAACGGCGGCGCGCACGTTGTACGCGGCGTTTCAGGGGAGCGTGCTGGCCAGCCGGCTGTTTCATACGCGGGCGCGTCTCGAGGATGTCGAGGGCGTCTGGAAAGCCCGGTCCTGACGGACGGGGCGGGTAGACAGGCGGTTCGCCGCCTTTTGTTGTGGTTTGGTATCTATCTTGTAGTAGGTAGATAAGCGAGCGGATGAATTCGATCATCCGCATTTTTTGGGGATATATGTCTATCTATGGGTAGATAAACAAGCGCGAGGCCGGCCGCCAAGCCGTCGATGCGCGATCCCGGGTTGGAAGGCTGTTTCACTCACTCATCATTGAAAAGGAGTCTGTCATGTCGATCGAAAAAGTTCTGTACCGCGCTCATGCAAAAGCCACCGGCGGCCGTGACGGCCGTGCCACGGTGCCCGAAAGCGGTCTCGACCTGAAGTTGACCACGCCGCGCGAACTCGGCGGCGCGGGCGGCGCCGGGGCGAATCCCGAACAACTTTTCGCGGCCGGCTACAGCGCGTGCTTCATCGGTGCGATGAAGTTCGTCGCGGCCCGCGACAAGATCGCGATCCCCGCGGATGCCGCGATCGAAGGCAGCGTCGGCATCGGCGCGATCCCGAACGGCTTCGGCATCGAAGTCGAACTGAAGATCTCGCTGCCGGGCCTCGACCGTGAAACCGCGCAAACGCTGATCGATCGCGCGCACATCGTCTGCCCGTACTCGAACGCGACGCGCGGCAACATCGACGTCACGCTGACGCTCGTCTGATCGCACGTACTGCGAACGAATCCATCGCCATTCATTGCATTCACCGGTTGAACCAAGGAGTCTCATCATGAAGATCGTCAAGCCGCTGCTAATCGCCGCTGCCGTTGCGGCCGCGGTGTTCACCGCCCCCGCCGCCTTTGCCGCCGGCACCGACGGCGTCCGCCCCGATACGGCGACCAGCGGGTTCCTCGCCGTGCTGAACGGCCAGAAGGGGCCGGGCCTCGAAACGCTGAGTCCCGCGAAGGCGCGTCAGGTGCTGGTCGATGCCCAGCGCGGCGCAAAGGTCGACCTGTCCGGCATCGACGTATCGAACCGAACGATCGAGCAGGACGGCCTGTCGGTGCCGATCACGATCGTGCGCCCGCAGGGCGCGGCGGGCACGCCGCCGGTGTTCATGTTTTTCCACGGGGGCGGCTGGATTCTCGGCGACTTCCCGACGCATGAGCGCCTGGTGCGTGATCTGGTGGTGCAATCGGGCGCCGTCGCGGTGTTCGTGAACTACACGCCGTCGCCGGAAGCGCATTACCCGGTCGCGATCAACCAGGCGTATGCGGCGACGAAGTGGGTTGCCGCGCACGGCGCGGAAATCGGTGTCGACGGCAGCCGCCTCGCGGTGGTCGGCAATAGCGTCGGCGGGAACATGGCGGCTGTCGTGGCGCTGATGGCGAAGGACAAGGGCGGCCCGGCGATCCGCTTCCAGGGCCTGTTGTGGCCCGTGACGGACCACGACTTCAATACCGGTTCGTACAACGCGTATCAGCAGGGGCACTTCCTGACCCGGCCGATGATGAAGTGGTTCTGGGACGCCTATACGAAGAACGAAGCGCAACGCAACGAGATCTACGCGTCGCCGCTGCGTGCGAGCACCACGCAGTTGAAGGGATTGCCGCCCGCGCTGATCCAGGTCGCGCAGTTCGACGTGCTGCGCGACGAAGGCGAAGCGTACGGCCGCAAGCTCGACGCAGCCGGCGTCGATGCGACGACCACGCGATATGACGGCACGATTCACGATTTCGGTTTGCTGAACGCACTGGCCGAGGATGCGCCGACCAAGGCGGCGATGAAGGCGATGGCCAACGAAATCGCGACGCGGCTGAAGTAGGGCTGCGGGCGGCATTCGAACGGGTTCGAATGCGAACGGCGAAGCGGCGGGCTTGGGTCCGCCGCTTCCGCATGGGGAGCGGGGCGACAGGTGCGTCGAAATGCGACACCGGCGGCCGGATCGCAGCGGTCCGATCCCGACGGCAGGCGTCACAGTACAAACCCGTTCCCGCCCGGCCGGAGACCTGGCGCTCTGCGTCGACCCGACGTCGTTGTGGTAGAGCGTCCGATGGATCGGTGGCCCGGCCGTGGTGTCATCGATCGCGAAGGCGGCCCTCACGTTGATAATCTGTTGCGCCTTGTGGAGATCAAGTTTCCTGGTGACGATTGGGGCCCGGGTGCCGAGCTTTGGAGGCGGGTTCGGTCGTTTCTGCCGTTGCCATTGGGGACGCGGCCGCTACCGGTGCCATGGCTGGCTCAATGTTAGGAGGAGCGGCGGGAGCCGTTGTAGGGGTAATCGGTGGCGCCATTTGCTTCTATCTTCACTAATTCGCCAGAGGATTTAATGAAATCATTTTTTTTGATATTGGCCGCAATATCATGGATTCCTTTCACGTATTGGACTATTCTCTATTTGAGAGAGTCGCGAAATAAACCAAACGGGAAAGCTATCTATCGGCGAGGTGTTTTAGGATTTGGTGTTCCATTTTGGTTGATAGACGTTATTTTCTCGGTGGCAGTTATACCAGAACACGGTATTTTATCTGTAATTTACTGGTCCGCAATTTTTCTATACATTTTATTTCCAGTTTGCTTGTGGGCTGGCTATTTTTGGGGAAAAGGAATGGCGGCGATTCTTCCGGGGGATCGTGATCGTTAGGATTGCCTAGACGCCTACGTAAGCGGCAACCCAATACCAGGACGTGCCGACGCTCGAGGCGTTCCGCGCCCACGGTGGCTCCAGACGCGTTCTACGGCTGACGCGAGCTCGTCGCACTGTACGTCTAGACCTATCTGGCGACTTCTCGGCGGGTACGCGCGCACTGTGTTCGAAGGCGGGAGGACATCGAGACAGACCTGCTGCTATTCGCCTATGCGATCAGGCTGCGCCGTGCCGAACTCGCCGCGGCGACCGCCGGCCCGCTCGCGCGCACCTCACTCGACGGCGCACTGGACGACGCGTGGAGCCTGCGCGTGACGGGCAAGGGCCGGGCCCGGCGCCCTGTCTCGAACTCGTGTAGCTCCTGCCGGCCGTGCTGCAGGCTATCCAGCGGGTCGATCTGGGCGCCCCTATTCTCCATGGCCCCGCAGGCCATGACAAACGGGAGTTCATCCGTGATTGATTTCTCTGATTTCGTAGAAGCGCATGTCACTGGGATCGTTCTGACCGAGGACGATAATGGTGTCAGCATTTCTTTTCGCGGACAAGCCAAGCAGCGTTTCACCCTAGTTGCGAAAGGAGTGGCGCGTTTTGTCGCCGAAAAGTTCCGCGATAAAAGCATCGTTGACAGGGTTCTCCTATGGGATTTAATGAGTGATCCGAATGATTACCGGACCTCGCTAGCGCTTCTGCTGTCAGGGGTGCCCCGTGACCAGATGAATGAGGCAATCTGGCTACCGGTAGTTGAGCGCGAGGTCGCTGCGATCAAGCGCGGCGAGAAAGTGTTCGTTGAAATTGAGCCTGTATATGGAGGCGGGATTGTTCTTCTGGCGAAGAGCGTAACCGTAAGTAGATAGCCGCCTTCTGGTGTGACGCCATGGCAGAGGGATTGCGCTCATTGCGGCGCCTCTGCACTTGCGCGGAAAATAATGAGGCGCTGAGATTTAACTTAGCCTTAAACGAGCCAGTGTTTCGAGCGTCAGCCCCATCGACAGCATGCCGAGAATTACAGCCGGCGTACATTCGATGGTTGCCGGAGAGCTCCGCTCTGACGCGATCCCCTTGAAATCGAATGGGCGGAATATTGGATGAGCAGTAAGTGAGTCGGGACTCACTGATCGCAAATTGCCGGAATTTCGTGACAGATGATAGGGACGCCCAGCGACTGTAAGACAGCCACTGCTGATTGAGCGGCGCTTCGGGATCGTGCCTGCACGGCGACCGGGATGCCGGCAGGGAAGCGCCGGCGCACGCCGATGGAGAGGGTCGGCCGACCTGCTTCATTGGCGTCCGGATTGTGCACACGGGAAGCAAGTGCACAGGCGGGTGGCGCGAACGCTGGACGACGGCGGGGTGCCTCTGTACAACTGGAAGAGCTGTTACTTGGATGAGAGGCCTATGCGTCCATGAAACTCGACACGGGTATTGACGTCCACGCAGAAATGGCCCCGTCAGGCAGCTTTAGACCTTCGCCTTGTCGACGCGCCTTCTTCGATTCTCGCCAGTACACGCTTGCCCGAATCCACCACTGTCGAATCATGTGTCACCTGATAGCGCACAATCATGCCTTCCACGCAGATCATCGCATCCGCGGCGACGGTAGCAGGCGACTGGAGCCCGAGGCGGCCAGCGAGTTCAGAAATGTACTGCTCAAGCGCGTGCTTATGGGATACGGCCTGCTGAAGGTGCCCTGGGTCTCCCGTCGATCCAGCTTCGGCGACCACATTGATAAAGGCGCAACCACGGAAGTCTTCCTGCGCGAACCATTCACCTAGGGCTTCCGCGACGACGGACAACTCGGCACGCTGAGCAAAACGAGCCTCCACCTCGTCGACAAACCAGCGCATCCAGAACTCATGACGACGGTCCAGGAACGCTGCAATAAGTTCGCTCTTGGAGGCGAAGTGCCGGTAAAGCGACATTTTTGCGACGCCTGACTCGGCGATGATCTTGTCGATGCCCGTGGCACGGAACCCGTCCTGATAGAACAGGCGCGCCGCGGTTTCCAATATCCGGTCGCGTGCGGAGGGTTGTGACATTTCGGCCCCTTTTTTGCCAAATCATGCCTCCATTATGGCAGACAGACCTGTCTCTGCACAGGCGCCGAGAGGCACAGAAATTTCTTGACAGACAGACCTGTCTACACCAATATTGAGACAGACCTGTCTCAATCATTCACGGTCGGTACGTCAAGGAGACTGTCATGTGTCCCTCAGATTGCGAAGTCACTGCCCTTCATCAGGCTCTGCAGGCCGATAAGTCGAATCCGGCCACATGGCGCTGGTACAGCGACCTGGTCGACAAGCAACGACTCGCGCTTCGCCTCAAAGAAGACCAGTGGGTCGTCGCGATTGACGGCAGCGACTTTGCATGCGCCGAGGGGCTGTACGCGGCCGTGCGTTGGGCGCACATCATGACGCACTCGGGCGGTTACATCACCTTCGCGGTGTAAGCGAGCGAAGTCCGCCCTGCACACGGGCTAATCGCCAGACTAAGCGATCGAGAACACGCAGCACTGCTCTTATCCACCCTTCGGCCCGGTATCGGGTCTTCATCCACCAGCCACTGAGGTAACACCATGTCGACCAACACTGAACTCCGTCCGCCGCTTCCTCCTTTCACACGCGAATCCGCCATCGAGAAAGTCCGTCTCGCGGAAGATGGCTGGAATTCGCGCGACGCCGTCAAGGTTGCACTCGCCTATTCGCTCGACACGAAATGGCGCAATCGCGCAGAGTTCGCGAACAATCGAACGGAAGCGCAGGCGTTCCTCGAGCGCAAGTGGAAGAAGGAGCACGAGTATCGTCTGATCAAGGAACTGTGGGCGTTCGGCGGCAATCGCATTGCCGTACGCTACGCCTACGAATGGCACGACGACTCGGGCAACTGGTTCTGCTCCTACGGCAACGAGAACTGGGAGTTCGGCGAGGATGGCCTTATGCAGCGCCGCTATGCGTGCATCAACGACATGCCGATCAAGGAATCCGAGCGCAAGTATCACTGGCCCCTGGGCCGTCGGCCGGATGATCATCCCGGCTTGTCGGAGCTCGGCCTCTAATAGCTGGGCTGGTCGTATCGCTTCGATTGGAAGTACGCGGGAAAACGAAGGCAACGGTGAGGCAGTCTCTGCGACGACGGCCTCCCGAAGTTTGGTATGACGGAGCATCCATAGACCCCACTCGCTCTCTCACTCGAATCCAAGGGTGGACCCAAAAGGGCCAACGGGGCTTTTCGCACGTCTCCACAACAGCCGCTCAATGTCGCGCGTAGCTTTTGCAGACATCGCAAAACAGCAGGATAACGAAATAACGCCGCACAGCGACATTATGGTTGGTGCGCCCAAACTCGTGCAATACGGATCGCGCCTTGCTTGCGCGGCGCGCTCCACTTCCGAGTCGGTAGAGTTGGTGCCGATCGACTCAATTATGTCAAACGAAAATATTGAATCACCGCTCGACCACTTCCTTGGCTGGTACTCCTCACTGCCGACGGAACAGCAAGAAGTCATCGCCTTGAGTGCGCATTTCATTCCAGGTTTCAACATTGACGTCGCAGAAGCGATCGAAAAGAACAACGCAGCAGTTCTCTTTGCTGATCGTGTTGTGTCATATAGAGACCGTTCATCGAGCGAACGCTGTGCGGCAACGGTCCTTCACATGTGCCTCGAACATATCGCGTTTGCTAACCAAGGTACCGGCAATTGGCGTGAGCGACAGGCAGCCCTTCGCGAGTATGCCGACGACTTTGGATATCCGGCGCTTCACGATGCAGCAAACGCTGCACAATTTAAGCACGCGCAGTGGGTGCAAACTCGCAAGAAGTGGAATCAGCTGAAAGCTGGTCCGTTCTCCATTGATGCCATCTCCAACTTTCGGGTCTTCGGTCCAAGTGGAGCAGCCTCCTGAAACGCCGGACACGGTCACCCACCTGCGATAACGGGCAGGCATACGACTGTGGTTTTGACCAACACTGTTGTAAGAGTCGGGCAACACATCGCCCGGCGTTTCGCCGCCGTGCAAACGAACGGTCGAAGGTGCGCGCGACCGCACGACACAGAGCGGGAGGTCGAGGGCAAGCAGAAAAGGCGGACACGATGGTCGCTCGAACGAAGATCATTAGGAAAGTCTACGAACCAAAATAATTTCCCTCAGCGCGTGCGTACTAACGGCCCGGTTCAGCGTATCCGCAACCCATCGACGACCTCCCTCATGATCGGCTTGGATGCGTGCCTTGATTCGATGGATGAAGGATCGATGCAATTTCAATAGCGTCCAAGACTGGTTTTCGATAGATTCGATAGGGATAGCCAATAGGTGAGGGAATTCCCGTGTTGCTACGTCATATCCGTTACTTCCTTGCAGTAGCAGAACAGAAGAACTTCACGCGCGCTGCCGAGGCGCTTCATGTATCGCAGCCCACCTTGTCGCAGCAGATCCGGCAGCTCGAGGACACCCTGGGAACACTGCTGTTCGACCGTTCCGGCAGAACTGTGCACCTGACCGACGCGGGCGAAGCGTGGATGCGTTATGCCAAGCTCGCGCTACAGGACCTTGACGCAGGGGTGAGGGCGATACACGACGTGGCGGAATTGAGTCGGGGCAGCCTGCGTTTCGCAGTAACGCCGACCTTTACGGCTTCCTTGGTCGGGCCGGTCGTCGATGGCTTCCACCAGCTGCATCCTGGCATCAGGATCGATATCCGCGAACTCACACAGGATCAGATGGAGGCGCAGCTTGCAGACGACAGGCTTGATATCGGTGTCGCATTCCATCCGGCCTTTTCAGTCGACATCGAAAGCCAACCCCTCTTCGCGGAAACGCTGAGCCTGGTGGTAGGCCGCAACCACCCGCGTGCCGCACGCCGCAAGGCACTCGCGGGGCCTGACTTTGGCAAGGAGCCGCTGGTCTTGCTGAACGACACATTCGCGACGCGCCGGTTCATCGATGAGCATTTTGCGCGTCACGCTATTCGACCGCTTGTCGCAATCGAAGTGGATACGGTCGGTGCAATCGTCGAGATCGTGCGTCGCGGGCAGCTGGCGACGGTTCTCCCTGATCACATCGCACGCGTGCAAGAGGGCCTACATCCCGTGCCGATCGATCCCCCTCTGCCAACGCGTACGGCTGCCGTCTTAGAGCGCAAGGGTGCGTATCGCACTGCGGCAAGCAGGGCGTTCTTACAACTGCTGACTGAGCAGTTTGGAAAGCCGACGTGACCACCCCCGACATCGCCGTCGTTGCGTAGTTGAGTAACTTGCTTTGAAGCTGATGCCGCGCGAGGGATTGGCCCGCAACAGCGCGTTTTGCCGAGATCATCGACAGGAAGCCCGCTTTTGCTGACCATTGGATGCTGCAACTGACGATCCGCCGGACATAAACACATCGAGGCGACTCGCACTTTGTGAGGCGGCGTACGACTCGCTTCGTCGCAGCCGCTTGGTCTGGCGTCACGAGCCGTGGAAAACCGTATCGTTCAGGCGTTGCAGCGTACCGTCCTGCTCGGCCTGGATCAGCTCGTTGATCACGTCGCGGCGGGTCAGTGCGCGCTGGGCTTCCGGCGCCGCGTTCCGCTGGATCAACGGTGCAGCGGAGTGGTAACCGGGTGCAGCCGCTTCTGCGGAAGAGGCAGCAAACGCGGTCGTGGTGGAAGCAGCCAGCGTGAGTGCCGACAGGACGTAAGAAATGTGACGGATGCTCTTGTTCATAATGTTTCCCTTTCCTTGTTTCGATATGAATTAGGTAGTACTAACTGTAATGATGTTGCGGTTCATAGTTTCTGCTAGCCGAATCACCGGACGAGATTCGCGCACCGCCCGACAAAACGAGCAGTACCAGTGAACTTCAATACACGCCCAACAATCCGTCGTTCTTCGCAACCAGATCGTTGGGCGCTAATCGCTCACCGCGGCTGTAGCGATCCGGGCTTCAAAGCCCCAACTCGCTCAGCCCCGGATGATCGTCCGGCCGACGGCCCAGGGGCCAGTGATACTTGCGCTCGGATTCCTTGATGGGCATGTCGTTGATGCACGCATAGCGGCGCTGCATAAGGCCATCCTCGCCGAACTCCCAGTTCTCGTTGCCGTAGGAGCGGAACCAGTTGCCCGAGTCGTCGTGCCATTCGTAGGCGTAGCGTACGGCAATGCGATTGCCGCCGAACGCCCACAGTTCCTTGATCAGACGATACTCGTGCTCCTTTTTCCACTTGCGCTCGAGGAACGCCTGCGCTTCCGCTCGATTGTTCGCGAACTCGGCGCGATTGCGCCATTTCGTGTCGAGCGAATAGGCGAGCGCGACCTTGGCGGCGTCGCGCGAATTCCAGCCATCTTCCGCGAGACGGACTTTCTCGATGGCCGTCTCCAGCGTGAACGGGGGAAGCGGCGGGCGAATTGCTGCGGGTGAAGTCACTTCGGATCTCCTTGTGGGGTACAGCGCGTTGTTGGTGCTCGACGTGGAGCCCGGCCCCGTCATCGTGCAACCCGAGAGCGCAAGGCCGCCCGAAGCAAGCGCGGCACCGGTGCTCAGTAAGAATTTTCGTCTTCGCATCATTGGTTCAGAACGGCTTGGTCGGCAGATACTTGCCGTTGAGCGTGATGACGGCACGCTCGCCGCCTTCCGGGTCCGGAACCTTCTGGATATCGAGTTTGAAGTTGATCGCGCTGATGATGCCGTCGCCGAATTTCTCGTGAACCAGCGCCTTCAACGTTGAACCGTACACCTGCACCATTTCGTAGAAGCGGTAGACGGTCGGATCGGTCGGCACGCCACCCGGAATGCTGCCGCGCACGGGAATGGTTTGCAGGAGGCGCACGGCGTCGTCGTCGAGCCCGAGGCGTTCCGCGACGAGCTTCGCCGCATTCTCCGGTAGCGCATGCTGACCAAGCAGCGCGGCTGTCGTGTATGCGAGGCTCAGGCCCGTGCCTTCGTTGATGGCTTCGAACGTGAGGTTCTTGCGCACCTTCGCGTCGACGATCGTTTCCGTCAGAGCTTCGCGCGCGTTCGGTGTGACTTGCGATTGGGTCATGATGTTGCTCCTTGAGTAAATCAACCTAGTGAGATCGGCAGTCGGTGTGACGAGCCGGGAATCAGAGCGCAGCCACGCACTCGGCGGGCGTCGCGGTGACATCGGGATGCGCGGCGAGCGGCACGAACTGGCGAGTCGCGGCGTCGAGCGCGTCGATCGAGCCGGATTCGATGTCGTAGACCCATCCGTGCAAATTGAGGCGGCCTTGCGCGAGTCCCAGTGCAACGGAGGGATGGGTCTTGAGGTTGTCGAGCTGTGCGATGACGTTCTCGCGCACCATCGAGTCGACGCGCTCGCGCTCGCCTGCATGTTCACGCGCCTCGTTGACGAGCTTCGCCGAGTCGGCGTAGCGCAGCCAGTTCGCGACGGCGGGCATATGGTCGAGGCACTTGCACGTTGCGACGGCCGTCATCGCGCCGCAGTCCGAGTGGCCGCAGATCACCACATCCGTCACGCCGAGCGCGGCGACTGCATATTCGACGGTTGCCGACACACCGCCCGGCTCGGGACCGAACGAAGGCACGATGTTGCCGGCGTTGCGGATTACGAACAGATCGCCCGGTTCGCGCTGAGTGACCAGTTCGGGAACCATGCGGCTATCGGAACAGGAAATGAACAGAGTGCGCGGCGTCTGGCTGGTGGCCAGCTTGCGGAACAACTCCCTGCGAGCGGGCATGATGTCCCGTTGAAATTTCAGAAAACCGTCGATGATCTCTTGCATGGTCAGCTCCATTCAGTCTGGCGTTCGTCGCCGCGTCGGTCAGTGCGATGCGTTGAACAGAGAATGGACCTGTTGCGTCATAGTGTCCAAGACGGGTTTGTGATGCTAACCATAGGCAAGACCAATTGTTGTCGGACACGAGGAAATTCGCCGTGCTGTTGTGTGATGTCCGTTACGTCCTGGCCGTCCCGGAACACCGCAATTTCACATACGCCGCCGAGGCACTGCACGTTTCGCAGCCCACGCTGTCGCAGCGGATACGTCAACTGGAAGACACGCTGCGCACTCAGCGGCTAGACCGTTCGGGGCGGAACGTGCAATTCATGGATGCCGGCGCGGCGTGGATGCGCTATGCGAAATCCGTGCTACGGGATCTGGATGCGGGCGGGCGTCGGCAGTCGAGATATCCTCCTGGTCATTCGGCTGTTGGTCTTCGTGAAGAACAAGCGCTGCCCCAAAATCAACGGAGACTGCGGCGGCTCAACATCGGAGGACCGGTTCATGGCGAACAAGAGTCATTGGCGCGAACGTCGCCATGGCACTCAATTCTTGTCCGAATCTGCCGTTAACTCATGGGGCCGGCCCTGAGAGGGCGGTGTTCCGGCGTGTGGATTGGCTGGACAAGGGGGCCGTCAACCGCAGTCTCGAGGCCACAGTGCCGCGCTCGTCGCCGCGACGCCCCGACGATGGGTCAATTCCTCGTTTGCGAGTTCGATGAGTACGCAACCATTCGAGGCAGGTGATCTCATATCCTGCCTGCCGCCGCAGGCGCGCCCGAAGATTGCCGGATCGAAGTGCGCCGGCGAGGGTTTTTCGTATTGGTTAGAGAATGTATCCGAACAGTTATGATGTTCCGATTGCGCGCCTCGTTGCGCGTCAGATTCTGTCCTGCGCCCCCGCCACGCCGGTGCGGGAGGTCGCGCGACGCATGTTCGCCGAACGTTGCAGTTCGATCGTCGTGATGAAGGATGAACAGGTCGTCGGGATCTGGACCGAGCATGATGCACTGTCGGCCGGCGATAATCCGCGCGAACTCGATCGGCCGGTCAGCGAGGTGATGAGCCATCCGGTGCTGACGCTCGAGGCCAATACGCCGCTGGGTGAAGCCGCGATGAAGTTCAAGCAGTCGGGCGTGCGGCACTTCGTGGTGGTCCGGGACGGCGCCGCGATCGGCGTGCTGACGCAGACCGACATCGTCGTGAACCAGGGGGCGGAATTTTTCCTGCACCTGAAGCCCATCGAATCGATCCGCGTTCATCCGCCTGTTGTGGTGCCCGAGCAGACCGCGCTGCACGAAGTCATCGCACGGATGCGTGCGCAACGGCTCGATGCGATCCTCGTCGGCTACGACGATGGCGAGCACGGCATCCTTACCGAGCGGGACATCGTCCGGCTCTTGGCAGACGGCGGGGCCCAAGGCGCGGTCGGCGCCTACGCGAGCAGGCCGCTGCAGATGCTGACCGCAAGGCAGAGCCTGTATGCGGCGCAGCGTTTCATGACCGAGCACAGTGTGCGGCATGTTGGCATCGAGGACGAGGATGGCCGGCTGACCGGGCTGCTCTGTTTCGCGGACGTGCTGCAGAGCATCGAGCACGAATACGCGAACGAGCTGCGCAGCGCGTTGCGCGAGCGCGACGAAGCGCTGGGTCTCGCGCGCTTTAACCTGCGCATGGCGGATCGGGTGTTCGAATCGGCGCTCGAAGGCATCATGGTGACCGACCGGCACGCGAAGATCGAGCGTGTCAACCAGGCCTTTACGCGGTTGACCGGGTACACCGAGGACGAAGTGGTCGGGCGCAACCCGGGGCTGCTGAGTTCCGGGCGCCAGACGCCCGATTTCTACAAGCAGCTGTGGCATTCGCTCACGACCGATGGCCACTGGCAAGGCGAAATCTGGAATCGCCGCAAGACCGGCGAGCTGTTTCTCGAATACCTGACGATCACCAGCATTCGCGACAGCGAAGGCGAGATCTCTCACTACGCGGCGATTTTTTCCGACATCACGCAGCGGCGCCAGGCGGAGGAGCGGCTGGGCTATCTCGCCACGCACGACGTGCTCACCAATCTCGCGAACCGGATGCTGTTCGAGGAGCGGCTCACGCACGCGATCGTTCATGCGAAGCGGTTCGGTCGCAAGGTCGCGGTGATGTACCTCGATCTCGACCGGTTCAAGCTGGTCAACGATACGCTCGGCCACAACGCTGGCGACGAGGTGCTGAAGATGGTCGCGGAGCGCATCGTCGCGAACGTGCGCGCGAACGACACGGTGGCGCGCATGGGCGGTGACGAATTCGCGCTCGTGCTCGAGGAGGTCGACGATGTCCGCGACGTCGGGCGAGTCGCGCGCAAGCTGCTGGACGAAGTGGGACGGGCGATCGATATCGGCGATCGCCAGATCTTCGTGACGCCGAGCATCGGTATCAGCATCTATCCGGACGACGGCACCGACGCGGAGGACTTGATCCTGCTCGCGGACCAGGCGATGTACGGTGCGAAGAGCCGTGGCAGGAACGTGTTCCAGTTCTTCGAGAGCAAGATGACGTCGTCGGCGATCGAGCAGCTGGAGACGCTCGGCGAGTTGCACCGCGCGCTCGAGCAGAATGAATTCCGCCTGTTCTACCAGCCGCAATACGATCTGGCCAGCGGCCGGATCGTCGGCGTGGAGGCGCTGCTGCGCTGGTTGCATCCGAGCAGGGGTTTGGTGCCGCCGGGCGACTTCATCGGGCTCGCGGAGCGATCGGCGCTGATCGTCCCGATCGGCAGGTGGGTGCTGCACGAAGCCTGCCGCCAGGCGCGCCGCTGGCTCGACGAGGGCTTCGAGTTCGGGCGTGTGTCGGTGAACGTGTCGGCGCGGCAGTGCTTTACCGACCACTTCCTGAGCGACCTGACGACCATTCTCAGCGAAACCGCGTTGCCGGCCGAATACCTGCAGCTCGAGTTGCTCGAAAGCATGGCGATGAACACCCGCGAGGAAATCGGCATCCTGCTGCGCGAACTGGCGACGCGGGGGATCAGCCTCGCGATCGACGATTTCGGTACGGGTTATTCGTCGCTGGTGTATCTGAAGGATCTGCCCGTCGATACGCTGAAGATCGATCAGTCGTTCCTCACGGACTGCGGCTCGGGCAGCACGGACGACGCGATCGTGCGCGCGATCGTTGCAATGGGGCGCGCGCTGGGGCTCGATGTCGTGATGGAGGGCGTCGAGACGGCAAAGCAGCTGGCCTTCCTGCAGGAGATCGGTTGCCACCAGGGGCAGGGCTTCCTGTTCGCACGGCCGCAGCCTGCCGACCAGCTGGTCGGCATCTCGTCGCGCCGCGGCGCTGAATTGCTGGCAGAGTGAGCCGATCGCGCCCCGGCCGTTCCGGCTGCGGCGCGACTATCCCGCAGACAGTTCGATCGACGGGCACACGGGATCCAGCGCCCGCTCGGAAAGCCAGTTCCAACGCACTGCATTCGGCCGTGCACGCGTTACGGCTGGCTGGGTACTGGTTTTTCCGAGGTGCGCAGGCGGCCGGGCCGCTTTCCCGTGACGCGCACCGCGAGCTTACGTACGCAGCGCGGCGAGTAATGGTGCCCAGAATGCGCGGCTCCCATACGCCGCGACATCACAATCGGTTTCGAAACGGATCGCGATCGCGGCCTCCGCTTCGGTCAGCGGGTCCGCATGCTCGATCTGTCGTGCCAGCACGGCCGTGTCGGCATCGGAGGCATCGCGTCCGGATGCCGCCCGCGCCGCGACACGTGCGGCGAGCGTCGCCTGGCTCGCGGTGAAATCGAGAATCGCGACCCGCGCGCCGCGGCGTGCGGCGAGCGAGATGAACGCCGCGCGGTTGCGTTCGCGCAGGAACGTCGCGTCGATGATCGCCGTGTAGCCGCTGTCGAGCACCACGCCGGCCTCTGAAAGCAGCCTTTCGTAGACCCGGTCGATCGCCGTGTCCGAATAGGCGCCGCGCGGCAGACGGGTGCCCCCGGGGACACCGGCATTCCGCTTGCGTTCGACATCGCTGGACAGCCGGATCGCCCCGAGCCGCTCCGCCAGCGCACGGCTGGCCAGCGATTTGCCCGAGCCGGAAACCCCGTGACACAGGAGCAGCATCGGTTGCGCATCGCGTCGTGCATTAGCCATGGTCGACGCGATGCGCAGATAGCAGGCACGCGCCGCTTCGTCACCGCGTAATCGTGCGGTCAGCGCGCGCACCAGTGCCCGATAGACGAAGTAGCACGGCAGCACGCCCAGTGCCGCATGGTCGCCCGTGCGTGCCAGCCATCCGGAAAGGAGGCGGTGGGCGCAATCGTCGCGCCCGTGGGCGGAGAAATCCATCAACGCGAACGCGAGATCGCTCGCCACGTCGATCCAGCGCAGCGTGTCGTCGAATTCGATGCAGTCGAACATCAGGATCCGGTTGCGCCAGCGGACGATATTGTCGAGATGCAGATCACCGTGGCACGCGCGCACGAATCCGTGTGCATGCCGATCGGCAAGCCGCGGTGCGATGCGGGTCAACTCGGCTTCGTACCAGGCGCGCAGCGCGGCCTCGTCCGTCACGGCGACGTCGAGCGTGTCGAGCAAGGGCCGGCACTGGGCCGCGACGCATTCCGCGCTGCCGGGATGGCCGCGCGGGGCGCGGCGCGGCGCATGCAGATGAAGGCGGCCCAGCATATCGGCGAGGGCGTCCGCATCCGCCAGCCCTTCATCGAGCGACGTGCTGCGTGCGGACAACATCCCTCGCGCGTCGAACCGGCGCATGCGCACCACGTACTCGCCGGGCGCCGCCTGCTGCCGCTGACGGCGCCCGCCAATCCGCACCGGCGCATCGAACGCGCATCGTCGGCCGCGTGCGACGAGCGGCCAGACGCCCAGGTACAGCGGGCCGGCAAACGGCCGATTGAGCGTGCATTCCGCGAGCGCACAGCGGCGGCGCCGCGCAGCGCGCACGAGATCGACGAACGCGAAACGCACCGGCTTGATGCGCTTGTACGCGTAGCGCCCCGCCAGATAGACGACGGACAGATGGGTTTCGATCCGCTCGATGCGGCCCGCGGGGTGCGGATACGTGGCGGGCCGACTCAATGCGCGATCGAATTGCATCGCCTTTCGTCGTGCATTTCCGCGGCCCAGCGCAAACGGTACGTGAGGCGTTCGGGACATGATGGACGGATCGGTATGGCGGGCGCGCGCGTCGTTGCCGCACCGCGCAGGTTGGATTCGAACGAGAACGGCACGTTCCAGTCTGCTCGATTTTGTCGGATCGGTGTGGCAAGCCACACACCACCGCTTGACGGACTCCATTGCAGCCGAGCAGCGCGCGTGCCGACTTGATACGCGTCAAGCCTGCAACGAAAGAGGACGCTTGACGCAAGTCAACCGCGCTCGCGGGAGCGGCAATACAGTCGGTTCCAGCACCCGTGAAGGCGTGACAGCGCGCGGCATGTTGCATGCGCGCCGCGACATGGCGGGATTGGCGGCCGCCGGGCGCGGTCATGTGCTCTTGGGGGCCGCCGGTGACAATGTGAACAGTACCCAGTCACTCCACTGGCGCGAGGCTTCCGGCATGCGGACGCGCGCGCTGCAGCAACTCCATGAGCCGCTGCGCAAGCGGCGAGACATAGCCGCCCACGCGTAACACTGCGCCGACGTTGCGCGCGAGATTCAACTCGGTTTCGTCGATGTTCAAGGGCAAGATTCCGCGCTGCGAGTTGGCCGTCGCATTGCCCGCGATGCAGAGCATGCGCGAGCCGCGCACCAGTTCGAGCAGCGCGGGAATCGCGAAGTCCGTTTCGACCCGCAACGCCGGCTCCGGCAATCCCTGGCGGCGAAAAGCGTCGTTCACCTGACGGCGCAGCGGGATGTTCATGCCCGGCAGCAACCATTCCTCATTCGCCAGATCGCGCAGCCTGAGCCGCGTCTTGCGGTGCAGCAGATGCGATTCGTCGGCCATCACATGCAGACGATCGCGAAAGAGCGGCAGCGTGTCGAACTCCTTGCTCATGTCCGGCGGCTCGGGCGCGACTGCCATGTCCAGTTCGCCGGCCTTCATCAGCGTGAACAGGTCGTTCGCGAGCCGCCGCCGCAGACGCAGCCGCGCGGCCGGGCGCTCGTTCATCAACTGCCGGCAGGCGCGCAGCACGATCGAGTCGGGCACCGTGGGCGAATAGCCCACCCGCAGAATGCCTTGCTCGCCAGTCTGGATCGCGCGCGGTTCCTTGAGCGCATCCTGGTATTCGAGCGCGATACGCTGCGCACGCTCGACGAACACCGCGCCGCCAGGCGTGAGCGCGACGCCGTTCGGGCCACGGTGAAACACCGCCTGGCCCACTTCGCTCTCGATGCGCTTGACCGCCTTGGTCAACGCGGGCTGACTCATGCCGAGCGCTTCTGCGGCCTTGCCAATGCTGCCGCAGCGACGGACTTCCAGCAGATAGTCCAGATCGCGTGTCTCCATGCCATTCCCCTTGGTTATGGGTTTATAGCCACCGCTTCATTGCGGGAATGAACGACATCTTACACACTGGCTCGACATTCATTGGAGACCTGAATGAGCTTCCCGTATTTTCTGCGGCGCGCGGCGGCCTTCTGGGGTGACGTGCCCGCCGTGATCCATCGCGACCGCCCGCTCACTTACCGGCAACTCGAGGCGCGTTCGAACCAGCTTGCGCACGCGCTTATCGCCCTCGGTCTGCGGCGCGGCGACCGCGTGGCGGTGCAGTCGCGCAACTGCACGGAACTGGTCGAGATCGAATGCGCGCTGTACAAGACGGGTCTCGTGAAAGCGGCGCTCAATCCACGCTTTACGACGGCGGAAGCGTCGGACGTGGTGGAAAACTGCACGCCGCGCGTGCTGATCGCGGGCCGCGGCTATACGGGCTATACGCGCGCCATGCCCGGTTTTGCGAGCGTCGAGACGTTCATCGCCATCGGCGGCGCCGAAGGCTATGTCGATTACGAAGCGCTGCTGGGCCGGGCTGCTTCGCACGCGCCCGATTTCGCCAGCCACGCGGACGATCTCGCCGTGCTGCATTTCTCGTCGGGCTCGACCGGCAAGATCAAGGCCGCGATGCAAAGCTACGGCAACCGCATGGCGTCGCTGCGCAAGCTGCTGATCGGCATGGACACGCAGCCGCGCCCCGGCGACCGGCTCGCGCTCGTCGGGCCGATTACGCATGCGTCGGGCATGCTCATGCAGCCGTTTCTCTATTGCGGCGCCACGCTCGTGCTGTTCGACGCATTCGAGACCGCGCAATTTCTCGCCGATCTCGAACGCCTGCGCGTCACGCACGTCTTCATGGTGCCCGCGATGATCAACATGCTGCTCAACGAGCCTGCGCTCGCGCACACCGACCTGAGCGCGCTGAAGTCGCTCTCGTATGGCGCCGCGCCGATGGCCCCCGCGCGCATTCAGGAGGCGTGGGCGCGCTTCGGGCCGATTCTCTCGCAAGGCTATGGCGCGAGCGAATCGACCTCGGGCGTCACGCGTCTCACGATTGCGGACCACGCGTATGCGATCGCGCAGTGCCCGGAACGTCTCGCTTCGTGCGGGCGGCCGATGGGCGAGACCGAAGTGTGCGTGCTCGGCGAAGACGGGCGGCCGCTGGCGGCGGGTGAAGTCGGCGAAATTGCCGTGCGCGGCGAGGACGTTTTCAAGGGCTACTGCGGCGCGCCCGACCTCACGGCCGAAGTGCTCGTGAACGGCTGGCTGATGACGGGCGATCTCGCGCGCACCGATGAAGACGGCTACCTGTATCTGGTCGACCGCAAGAAGGACATGATCGTCTCGGGCGGCTTCAACGTCTATCCGACCGAGGTCGAGGCCGTGCTCTATCAGCATCCCGACGTGCTCGAAGCCTGTGTGTTCAGCGTGCCCGACGAGCGCTGGGGCGAGGGCGTGAAAGCGGCGGTGGTGCTCAAGCCGCAACGCACGGCGAATCAGGACGCGCTGGTCGCGCATTGCCGCAGCTTGCTCGCCGACTACAAGCTGCCGCGCTCGATCAGTTTCGTCGCGGAACTGCCGCGCAACGCGAGCGGCAAGATCGCGCGCAAGATGGTGCGCGAACAGTACTGGCAAGGCGCGGAGCGGCGCATCAACTGAGGATTCCCCATGATGTTCGAACAGGTAGGAGATGCGGTATTCGACGCCACGCGCGAGGGCATTCGCCGTTTCGTGGCCGATGAACTCGAGCCGATGGAGCGCGAACTCGGTCTCGATTCGGAGAGCGTCTGGCCGAAGGACGTGTTGCGGCGCGTGTGGCGGCGTTCCGCCGAACTCGGTTATTACTCGGCGTGCCTGCCGGTGCAACTGGGCGGCAAGGGCTTTTCGGTTCTGCAGCAGTGCGCGCTGAAAGCCGATCTCGCGGCGAGCGGCTGCTCGCTCGCCATGCACGTGCTCGGCGATCTGGGCGGGCCGCCGCGCGTGGGCAACATGCTCAAGTACGCGACGCCGGACCAGTTGCAGCGCTACTTCATGCCGGTGATCCGCGGCGAGAAGTCGACCTGCTTCGCGTTGACCGAGCCGCATTCGGGCTCGGACGTGCAGAGCATCGCGACGAGCGCCGTGGCGGACGGCGACGATCTGATCGTGAACGGCCACAAGCACTACATCAGCGGGGCACCGTTCGCGGACTTCGCGATCGTGATGTGCGTGACCGACGCCACGACCACGCCGCCTGCCATCAGTGCGGTACTCATCGATCTCGATCTGCCGGGCGTGACGGTCGAGCAGGCGTACGTGCCGATGTCGGGCCAGCATATCGACGCGGACATCCGCTTCGAGAACGTGCGCGTGCCGCGCACCAACCTGTTCGGCGGCGCGGGCAATGGCTTCAAGCTCGGCATGTCGCGCATCAACGTGAACCGTTTGCTACATTGCCCGACCATGCTCGGGCTCGCGACCTCGGTGTACGAAGCATCGCTCGATTACGCGCGCAGCCGGCGGCAGTTCGGCGGTCCGATTGCGAGGTTTCAGGCGATCCAGCACATGCTGGCCGACATGGCGGCCGCGTTGTGGGCCTGCGAAAGCATGATTGCGCAGACGGCCATGCTCGCGGATGCCGGCGGCGACCTGCGCATGAAAGCGGCCGCGTGCAAGGTGTTCGTTTCCGAACGCTGCTTCGAGATTGCCGACAAGGCGGTGCAGATTCACGGCAACGTGGGCGTGACGCGCCATCATCCGGTGGAGCAGGCGTTCCGCAAGCTGCGGATGTTCCGCATTTTCACGGGGACGAGCGAGATTCAGCGCAACACGATTGCGCGTGCGATTCTCGATACCGGCGCGCAGGCCTCGTAAGCGGTCCGGAGCAGGTTGGGCGAACCCGTCGGGTTCGCGCCGCCGCCTAGCGGCGAGCAAGAGAAAAAGACTGGAGACAAGGATGTCCGCATACGGCAGAGACAACCCTAACTATCGGCCCGCGCGCGCGTGGTCGATCGCCATCATGCTCGCGTTGCTGATGACGGTGAACTTTCTCGACAAGGTGGTGTTCGGCATGATCTCCGTGCCGATGATGCGCGACCTCGGCCTTACGCCCACGCAGTTCGGCCTGATCGGCGGCAGCCTCAACTGGCTCTTCGCAATCGCGGCCGTGGTGGGCGGCGTGCTGGCGGACCGCGTTGCCACGCGCGCCATCCTGCTGCTGATGGCGCTTTCGTGGTCGCTGCTGCAATTGCCGATGCTCTTCGCGGGTTCGATGACGGTCGCGCTCGTCACGCGCGTGCTGCTCGGCGCCGGCGAAGGTCCGGCATCGCCCGTTTCGCTGCACGCGCTCTACAAGTGGTTTCCGGACCAGAAGCGCGGCCTGCCCGCCGCCGTGCTCTATCAGGGCAGCGCGCTCGGCTTGTTCGTCGCCGGTCTCGCGATACCGGTCATCACCGCGCGCTGGGGCTGGCGCACCAACTTCGCTGTGCTGGCCGCGCTCGGCTTCGTGTGGTGCGTGTGCTGGTTTTTCTTCGGCGCCGAGGGCCCGCTGGAACGGCCGCGCGCCCTGCGCGACGAACGGCGCGTACCCTGGCGCACGCTGTTGGCCGACCGTACCATCGCCGGCAATTTCTGCGGGCATTTCGCGGCCAACTGGGTACTCGCTACCAGCCTCACGTGGATGCCGCACTATCTCCAGGCCGGACTGGGCTTCGGCGCGGAGAATTCCGGGCGACTCTTCGCGTTGTTCGTCGCGATTACCACGCCGATGGGCCTCGGGCTCGCGTGGCTCTCGCAGCACCTGCTGGGCGCGGGGATGCCGTCGCGCAAGTCGCGTGGTGTCTTCATCGCCATTGCACTCGTGGCAGCCGGGGTCTTGCGCTTCGCGGTGTATCTGCCCGCGCTCGGGCCGCTCGTGAAGGTGCTGATGCTTACGCTGAGCAGCGGGCTCACGCTCGCGATGTATTCGGTCGGCCCCGCCATGCTCAGCGAAGTTGCGCCGGACGGTCAGCGCGGCGCGGTCCTCGCGTTGAGCAACGCGATTGGCTCGCTGGCCGGACTCGCCGCGCCCGTGCTCACGGGCGTGCTGATCCAGCACGCGCACGGCATGACGGCCACGGCACAGGGCTTCGAACAATCGTGCGTACTGTGCGGCTTCGTGCTGATAGGTTGCGGCGTGCTGTGCGCGCGCTGGCTCGACCCGCAGCGCTCGCGCGCCGCCATTCAAACCGTGCGCGAAGCCGAAGCCGTTTTGTCCTGAGCGCGGCTGCGCTTTCGCCGCTCTTCCCCTGCGCAGGGCCGCGAGCCTTGCGCGTCTCTCATTTCACCACGCCATGCAAAACACTCCGATTTCATCGGCGCTTGCCGATCTGCCCGTGCAGCGCGCGACCGAGGCGACTCGGCAAGCTAATCACAACGCGTTGCAGGCACTGCCCGCGAACGACGATCTCGACATGGAGGAAGCGCAACGCGGCTTTATCGGCACGCTTGCCGACGCCGAGATTCGCGATGCCTATGGCCGGCTTGTCTGGAGCATGGCCGACTATGCGTTCCTCGACGAAGAAACCGCGCCGCCCACGGCGCATCCCGCGCTATGGCGTAAGGCGCGGCTCAATTGCCTGCATGGGTTGTTCGAGGTCATGCCGCGGATTTATCAGGTACGCGGCTTCGATCTCGCGAACATGACGCTGATCGAAGGCGATACGGGTCTCATCATCATCGATCCGCTCACGTGCCGCGAAACGGCGCAGGCGGCGCTCGAACTCTTCTACGCGCACCGGCCGCACCGGCCTGTTCTGGCCGTGATCTACAGCCATAGCCATACCGATCACTTCGGCGGCGTGAAGGGCGTGGTCGACGAGGCACGCGTGCGCGCGGGCGAGGTCGCCGTGATCGCGCCCGCGGGCTTCATGGAAGAGGCCGTCGCGGAAAACGTGATGGCGGGCACGGCCATGGAGCGGCGCTCGCAATTCCAGTTCGGCCAGACGCTCGCGCGCAATGCCTGCTGCCAGATCGACGCGGGGCTCGGCAAGACGATGCCGAACGGCACCGTTACGCTCATCGAGCCGACCCAGCTGATTCATCAGGAAAGCGAAACACATACGATCGACGGCATCGACATCGTGTTTCAGTTGACGCCCGATAGCGAAGCGCCCGCCGAAATGCACTTCTTCTTTCCGCAATTGCGGGCGCTGAACGTGGCGGAGAACGGCACGCGCACGCTGCACAACCTGTGTCCGCTGCGCGGCGCGCAGGTGCGCAACGCGAAGGCCTGGTCGCGCTATCTGCATCAGGCGCTCGAACGCTACGCGGGCGGCGCGGACGTCGTGTTCGCGCAGCATCACTGGCCTACGTGGGGCACCGCGCGCCTCACTTGTTTTCTCGAACAGCAGCGCGATCTCTACAAGTACCTGCACGACCAGACGCTGCGCATGATGAATCGTGGCGGAACCGCCGCCGAAATCGCCGAACGGATGACGCTGCCCGATACGCTTGCCGCGCAATGGCATACGCGCGGCTATTATGGCACGGTGTCGCACAATGTGAAGGCGATCTATCAGCGCTACCTGAGCTGGTACGACGGCAATCCGGCGCATCTGCACGCCTTGCCGGACGAGCTTTCCGCGCCGCGCTACGTGGAGTACATGGGTGGCGCCGAGGCGATGCTCGAACGCGCGCGCCGCGATTTCGAGCGCGGCGAGTATCGCTGGGTCGCCGAGGTGATGAACCGCCTCGTGTTTGCACAGCCGACGCTGCGCGAGGCGCGTGAACTGGGCGCGGCGGCGCTTGAGCAAATGGGCTTTCAGGCGGAATCCGCGACGTGGCGCAACGCCTACCTGCTTGGTGCGCGTGAACTGCGCGAAGGCGCGGGAGCGGGGGCCGGACAGATCATGCGTAGCCAGGACCTCGTGCGCGTGCTGAGCGACGGCGTGTTTTTCGACTACCTGGCCGTGATGGTCGACGGTCCCAAGGCGCAGACGCTCGACATTCGCATGACGTGGCGCTTTACCGACCGCGATGCATGCTATGCGCTGTATCTGAAGCATGGCGCGCTGACCTGGTCGGCTACGCCGCATCGCGAAGGCCACGACCTGGATATCACCATGGAGCGTGCCACGCTCAATCGCATCCTGCTCGGCGAGACGCAGTTCGGCGCCGCGCTGGCGGAAGGCGAGATCGTGCTCGAAGGTACCAAGGCGCTGTTCGGCGCGTTCCTCAACACGCTGGAAAAGCCCGACGGGCGTTTTAACGTCGTCGAGCCGTGATGTCGTGCAGGCGCATCCGGCGCGCAGCCGGATGCGAACGTCAGAGCGATGCGCCCGATACGCGAATGCGGTTATCGACGTCGATGACGCCTTCGACCTTGCGCGCGGCCTCGACCGCGAATGTGACCTGCTTGTTGTAGTTCACGGCGCCGGAGAGCATGACGTGTCCGCCGCGTACCGTCACGATGATGCGCGCGGAGTTCAGGCCGCGCGTGCGCGCCAGTGCGTTTTCCACGCGGTGCGCGAGCTTGCGGTTCGCGGCCCTGGCGGCTTTGACGTCGCTTGCGGCTGCCTTCGTACCGGTCGCGGACGAGGGCGCCGCTTCTGATGCAGCCGGTTGGGCGCTCGCGCAGTCGCCGAGCGCGGCGAGCATCACCACGACGGCGATGCATGGGATGCGAGTGGATATCTTCATGTTGACGTGTAAATGCTGAGTGAGGAAGAACGCGGCAAAACTGCCTAGAACCGCGTCATGAGGCCGAGCGTGACGCCGGTCGTCGAGCTTGCGCCGCTGCGCATGCCGAGCCCCGCGATGTTCATGGCGTCGGTTCGATAAGCGCCGGAGAAGCCGTTGTAGTCGACTTCGGCGTAAAGCTCGGTGCGCTTCGAAAGGTAGTACTCGGCGATGGCATAGGTCGTGATCTTGTGCCCGCTGCCGTCTTTGGCATTGGCGAGATGACGGGCGCTGTCGTAGTACGCGGCGGCCGTGAATTGCAGCCCGGGGGTGGCCACGACCATGACGCCGATGCTCGGAATATGATCGCGCCGGGTGGGTTGGCCTTCAGTGGCCGCGCTCACGCTGAAATCGGCGTAGCTCATGTAGAGGCGCGCGGGACCGAGTTGCAGCGAGCCGCCTGCGTGAAAGGTCTGGGCCCATTGCGTCGCGGTCGCGTTCCAGGTCTTCTGATAGCCGAAGCCGCCGAGCGCCGGGCCCCATTGGTACATGGCGGTACCGGAGACATTGGTGCCCGAGCGCAGATTGCCGGCGACGCCGCCCGGCGAATAGCTGGCGCCAAAGCGGAAACCGCCTGCACGACCGATGTAGCTGATCGTGTTGTTAAAACGGGTTTCGTTGGTGAAGTAGTTGAAGAAGTAGAGCGCGTTGGGCTGGATGGCGAGCGACTGTGCCTGACCGCCGGTGGGATCGACGAGCGTGGCGAAGTACTCGCTCGCGCTGACCTGGCGGCCGAAGGTGAGCCGCCCGAAGCTGCCTGAAAGACCGACGAACGCTGCCTGCGAGAAGAGTACCCCGGCGCTCTTCAATGCGCCGGTTCCGCTGTTGAAGGCGTTTTCGAGCTTGAAAATGGCAGCGAGGCCATTGCCGAGGTCTTCCCTGCCGTAAAGGCCGAAACGATTCACGGTGAGGATGTTGTTGTTGAACATGACTGCGCTACCGCCCTTCTGACCATTGACCCAGCGCACGCCCCCACCGATGTCGCCATACAGCGTGACGCTGGATTGCGCATGAGACAGACAGGGTGACAGACCGGCAATTAGCGCGGATAAAACGATCTTTTTCATTTGTCTCCTTCGTTCATTGTTATTCGATAAGACTGCGAAGTGATGGGCGATGGCAGATTCGCCTCGACAGATTCGTCGCTGCCTTCGGATAGTGTGGAGCAGGAGAACGCCCTGGGCCATCAAGCGTCGGGAATAGAACCATTCCTCCTGGAGATGTCCGTGGTAACGCGAAGTGGCGGCGCGGACGTGCCAATGGCATGTCTGACGGTTATCCCCTTATGCCTGATGCGGCCTTGACGCCGATTTGCTCATCTTTCATTCTCGGGCGACGGTAAAAACATCATCAGATTGGAGCGTGCATCGACATGAATCGCCTCGTCCATCGTTCGAATCCCGCGCTGCTCGCCTTTTTGTTGGGCGCGGCATGCGTCTTTGCACCTACTACGCGTGCGGACGTCCCACGTGAACCTGTCGCGAAATCCGACAGCACCGCCGCTACCGGCGCGCGACCGGAAACCACGCTGCGCTGGAAGCTGCGCAACACGCGCATGTTCATCCCTACCGCGAACGTCGAGCGCGCACGTACGCCCCTCGCGCTGCCCGACGGCCCGCAGCTCGATCCGGATTCGATTGCCTTCACGGTGGATGGCACGACGCTCACACTTAGCGACTACCTGCGCCGCACGCAGACCGATGGTTTCATCGTCGTGCGCGACGGGCACGTCGTGCTCGAGCGCTATTTCGACGGCTTCGGCCCGCATCAGACGCATATGTGGGCGTCGATGACGAAATCGGTGACGGGCCTGCTCGCCGCGCAACTGATCACCGCCGGCAAGCTCGCGCCCGACGCGCCTCTCTCGACGTATGTGCCTGAACTCGCCGGCACGCCGTTTGGCGACGCGACACTCCAGCAGAATCTCGACATGGAAGTGTCCGTGCGCTATCCGGCGGCATTGCCACCGGACCTCGGGCTCTTTGCGGCAGTCGGCTTCGTACCGCGCGGGAGTGGCGCGCCCGACAGCATCCATCGCTTCCTGAAAGCCGCGCTGCCTTCGCCCGATGCACGAGCGGGTAGACTCTGGTATTACCAAAACGGCTCGCCGGAAGCGGTGGCATGGGCGATCCGGCGCGTGACGGGCGAGTCGTGGAGCGCGCTGGCATCGCGCGAGATCTGGAGCAAGCTCGCCGACGACGACGCCGATATCGTCGTCGATCACACCGGCACGGAAATGGCAAGTGGCGGCCTCAACACCACGTTGCGCGATGCGGCGCGCTTTGGCGAACTCGTGCGCACGAGCGCGACCGGCGACAACGCGCGCTTTCCCTCGAGCTCAACACGCCTCGCCCTGCAACCGGCCTCGAACGCCGCGGCTTTCGCAAAGGGCAATCTCGCGCCTGGCCGGCCTGGCTACAGTTATCGCGACTACTGGTATCAATTGAACGATGGCGATGGTTCATTCGCGGCGAGCGGCCGCTTCGGTCAGGCGATAGTCGTCGATCCGCGTGCGCGTCTCACGGTCGTCAAGTTCTCATCGTCGCCCGATCAGGCAGCGCGCCCGACGAGCGCAACGGGCGGAGCGATCGAGCACGCGCCGCTCGATACGGCCGACGCCTTGCATCGTGCAGTCATTGCCATCGCGAAGGCGGCGCGACGCTGAGTGCGATAGGAGCCCGATTTGCGCGCAGCGCCGGGAAGTCGTGCAGCAGGTAATTGAACAGCACGACTATTCGGAGCGCCGGGCGTGCGCGCTCATTGGCTTGAATCGCCGAACGTTCCGGCGGCCGGCGCCGCCTGACGCCGACCACGAAGTGCGGCAACGGCTGCGCGAGCTGGCACAGGAGCGGCCGCGGTTTGGCTCGCCCCGCCTGCATGTCTTGCTACGTCGAGAGGGCCTGGTCCAGAACCACAAGCGCACTGAGCGGCTGTACCGCGCAGAAGGCCTATCTGTTCGCCTGAAGCGTCGAAAGAAACGCCCGAGTCATCTCCGCGTGGTCATGCCGACGCATACGCATGTTGACGATCATCGACGAGTGGAACCGCGAGTGCCCGCACATCGAGGTCGACTTCTCTCTAACGGGTGTACGCGTGGCGCGTGTGCTCGAGCCGTTGCGGCAACGAGGACGATGTCCCAATCTGATTCAGGTGGATAACGGGCCGGAGTTCATCAGCAAGGCTCTCGATGCCTGGGCGCACGAACATGGCGTCAAGCTGCAGTTCATCCGTCCAGGCAAGCCGGTGGAAAACGCGCACATCGAAAGCTTCAACGGCCGACTGCGCGAAGAATGTTTGAACCAGCATGCATTCGTCAGTCTCGACGATGCACGCACGCGAATCGAAGCCTGGCGCACTGACTACAACTCAGTGCGCCCGCATAGCGCCTTGGGGCAACTGGCGCCGGACCAATTCCGGCAACTGCATCAACCCAAAACCGGCGAGCCCACTAAATTACGAATGGTGTACTCGGCGGGGTAGGGTCACTTGGCATCGTCCGGAATCGCGCGTGATCCACCCCACGCCCCACTACGCCCGGTCAAGCAGGTCGACGAGCAGCCTGGCCCCGTCGGCCCCCTTCGTGGAATCGGTCCACAGCCGGTCGATCATCTTCCGGTACATCGCGACGGCATCCGCCGACGTGGTGATCGTCGCGATGCCGGTACGAATGTTCGGCAGCTCGCCGAGCCGGAACGGCGATACCGCGATATGCGCGCTGTCGTCGTCCTCGAAGATCTGGAAGGTCTCGTTCGGCAGGTTGTCGCTGACGATGCCGATACGCACGCCTTTCGCATCGTCCTCGAGCATCCCGACGATCCGCATCACTTCCCGGCGCGCGGCGAGTTTGCGCTCGAGCTGCACGCCCGGCGGCAGCCCTAGGCGGCCGACAAGGCCGTGGTGCAGGAACTGCTCGATCTGGCGCAGCCCGATCAGGCTCGTCACGTTCAGCGGTGCGCGCCGGAACGCGGCTTTCCGGTCCGCGAGGATCGCCATCACTTTCGACAGCGTCTGCCGCCACGCGGCATCGGTCAGCGACGGCGGGATGCTTTCCTCGAGCATCTGGCGCAGCCAGCCTTCGTAATCGTCGGAGGTCAGCAGGAACGAGAACGGATCGAAATGCGCGAAGATCCGCTGCGAGCGGCTCTCGATCTGCCGCATGCGCTCGAAATAGCTGATCGCCGAATCGTGATACTCGACCTCGACGCCCATCAGGTTCGCGAGCGACACGCCGAACAGCGCGGCGAGCCGCTCGAGCGTATCGATCTTTACAATCTCGCCGCGTTCGAGCTTGTAGACCGCCGCGCGCGAGATGTTCAGGCGCTCGGCGACATCCTCGCTGCGCAACTCGGCAGCCATCCGGTACGCGCGCAAGCGCTCGCCAATGCTGTCGAAGTCGAAGCGCGCGCCGCGCAGACGCGTTTTTCGGGAACCGGCGGTGGACATGAAGTACCTCTGAGTGGCGGGTGAAAAATCGACAGACACCGGGTTGCGCGACCGCGCCGCGCCGCCATCCTGCCGGGGGCATCGCGAAGATCGATGTTTGTCTATTTTTTTGTATCGGGTATTTTAACGTAGCCGACAACGGATGCTCGCACATCCGCGGCTTGCGCTCGTCTGGTGCGCGGTAACGGCCTGCGCCCGGACCGTGTCCGTGCGCGTGCACATCGTCTAAATATTTGGACGAACGGCGAGCGCGCGGACGCTGTCGGCGATAGAGGCATCGCCCCTTCCAGACATTCACACGTGCCGGCCCATTGCGCCGGGAGGAGAAAAGCATGACGTTGCGTACCCCGCGCGCCCGATTTCGGGCAGGATTCCTGATGGCCGGCGCGGCAGGCGCCATTGGCGTCGCGCCGCTCGCGCACGCGCAGTCGAGCGTGACGCTGTACGGCGTCGCCGACGCTTTCGTCGGTTCGGTGAAGCAACCCGGCGGGCGCACGGCGCTCGTGCAGTCGGGCGGCGGGATGACGACGTCGTTCTGGGGGCTCGGCGGCAGCGAGGATCTCGGCAACGGCAACAAGGCGTTCTTCGTGCTCGAAAGCTACTTTCAACCACAAAGCGGCGCGTACGGCCGCTACGCCGGGGACAGCCTGTTTTCGCGCAATGCGTACGCGGGATTGCAGACGCGGTTCGGCCAGCTTCGTCTTGGCCGAATCACGACGCCGCTGTATCTCGCGACGATCCAGTTCAACCCGCTGTTCAATTCGTACACGTTCTCGCCGATGATCTTCCACACGTTCAAGGGCGTGGGCGCCGAGGGCGTGGTCGGCGATTCGGCGTGGAACAACGCGCTCGCCTATACGAGCCCGACGTTCGGCGGATTCAATGCGGGGCTGCTGTATGCACTCGGCAATACGGCCGGCCGGAACGGCGCGAAGAAATGGAGCGTCAACGCGAACTACGCGCGCGGCGCATTCGCGGCCGCCGTGGTCTTCCAGTACGTGAATTTCAGCGCGACGCCTGGCGATCTCGACGGCGCGCTCGCCGCGGCGCCGGGCCTGTCGAGCCAGCGCACGGTGCAGGTCAGCGCGTTGTACGACTGGCGTGTCGTGAAGCTGTTCGCGCAGTACATGAACGTCGCGAACCGCGCGCAGCGCGGCAACTTCCACGGCGATACGCTGCAGGCCGGCGTCAGCGTGCCGATCGGCGTGGGTTCGCTGCTGGCGAGCTACGCGTATACGCATTCGAGCGGGGCGCTCGCCGACGGCGCGCATCGCAGCACCGGCGCGCTCGGCTACGACTATCTGCTGTCGAAGCGCACCGACCTCTATTCGGCGATCAAGGTCGATCACGTCGGCGGGCTGTCGACCGGCATCACGTACGGCGCGGGCCTGCGCACGCGTTTCTGACGCAGGCATCGCGATGCGAGGCTTCCCGGTTTACCCCGATACATCGGACGCTTGCATTCCGTTTTTGATGCGGGTAGTCTAAATATTTAGACGAGGAGGAAAGCATGAACCTTATGGACGCCACGCAGTGGCTGGCACAGGACGTCGTCGGCTTTTCCGACATTCACCGGTTCGCGACGCGCTGCCGGGACGCGGCGGCGCCGCACGGGCGGGAATCGGCGGCGCTGGTGCTGCTCGCACAGGCGGCCGCGACGTTCGCCGAACGGCAGGAGGGCGTGGCGGTCTGCACGGAGACGGTGCAGGCGTTTCTCGCCGAACTGCGCGAGCACGCGCGGCGGCTGAGCGATGCGAGCGGGCGCTCGGACGACGCGCTGCTCGCGGCGCTCAACGGCTTCGCCGCGCAGGTGTCGAAGGAACTGGTCGTCTGATGCGCGACGCCGGCGCGAATCCGCCCGGGCCACGCCCTTAAGCTGTGCGATGCCGACGATCGGGTTGTGGTCCGTCTGTCTAAAAAAAACGACAAACGACCGCGAGGCGGACCGCCGGCATCGATATCCCCTCCTCACGATACGGACAATCATGGAAGCGAACCTTCGATCCTCCGCGGCCGCGCCCGCCGACGCACCGCCCGAACGGGTGTCGCGCTACGCGTGGAAAGTGCTGGCCGGTTCGGCCATCGGCTATGCGATGGACGGCTTCGACCTGCTGATCCTCGGCTTCATGCTGCCGGCAATTGCGGCGTCGCTGCACCTCGGCGCGCAGCAGGCGGGGGCGCTCGTCACGTGGACGCTGGTCGGCGCGGTCGCGGGCGGCGTGATTTTCGGCGCGCTCAGCGATCGCTACGGCCGCGTGCGCGTGCTGACCTGGACGATCCTGCTTTTCGCGGTGTTCACCGGGCTGTGCGCGTTCGCACAGGGCTTCTGGGATCTGCTCGCGTACCGGACCATCGCCGGCATCGGCCTCGGCGGCGAATTCGGCATCGGCATGGCGCTCGCGGCCGAAGCGTGGCCTGCAGCCAAGCGCGCCCGCGTGTCGTCGTACGTGGCGCTCGGCTGGCAGAGCGGCGTGCTCGCGGCGTCGCTGCTGACGCCGCTGCTGCTGCAGAGCGTCGGCTGGCGCGGCATGTTCGCGATCGGCGTGCTGCCCGCGATCGTCGCCTGGGTGCTGCGCAACAAGCTGCACGAGCCGGAAGTGTTCGTCCGGAGCCCGCAGCCGGCGCGCACGGGCGCGCGTTTCCGGCTGCTGTTCGCCGATGCGCGCACGACCCGCACGAGCATCGGCATCGTCGTGCTGTGCGCGGTGCAGAACTTCGGCTACTACGGGATCATGATCTGGATGCCGACGTTCCTGTCGAAGCAGCTCGGCTTCTCGCTGACGAAATCCGGATTGTGGACCGCCGTGACGGTGCTCGGGATGATGGCCGGCGTCTGGCTGTTCGGACACCTGGCCGACCGGATCGGCCGCAAGCCGACGTTCCTGCTGTACCAGCTCGGCGCGGTGGCGATGGTGTTCGCGTATTCGCGGCTGACGGACCCGGCCACGATGCTGTGGGCCGGCGCGCTGATGGGCATGTTCGTGAACGGCATGGTCGGCGGCTACGGCACGCTGATGTCCGAAGCGTACCCGACCGCGGTGCGGGCGACCGCGCAGAACGTGCTGTGGAACGTCGGCCGTGCGATCGGCGGCCTCGGGCCGCTCGTCGTCGGCGCGCTCGCCGCGCGCTATTCGTTTCAGATCGCGATCGCGATGCTGGCCGCGCTGTACGTGCTCGACATGATCGTCACGGTCACGCTGATTCCGGAACTGAAGGACCGCGCGCTCGACTGACGCGCGTGCCACCCGCCCAACCGTAACGAGGAGAGAACGATGGACGTGATCGACGGGGCGCGCGCCTGCGCGCAGCCGTGGGCGGCCACGGTCGCCACGCACGCGTGCGACGTGGTCGCGCATCGCGCGGTGAACCGGCGCTATCGCTATCTGCGCGTGCGCGCCGACGCGCCGCTCGCGAGCGTCACGCAGGCCGGCCAGTTCTATCAGCTCGTCTGCCCCGTCAGCGATCTGCACCGGCCATTCCTGCCGCGCCCGATGAGCGTGTACGGCGTCGGCCCCGGCGCCGGCGAAATCGAGTTCCTGTACAACGTGACCGGCGAAGGCACGCTTGCGCTCGCGCAGCTCGGCGTCGGCGCGCGGCTGTCGATCGTCGGCCCGCTCGGCCGCCCGTTCACGCTCGACGCCGGTGCGCGACGGCTGCTGCTCGTCGCGCGCGGCGTCGGTCTCGCGACGATGGCGCCGCTCGTGCAGCGCGCGGCGCAGGCGGGCATCGCGCTGACGGTCGTGATGTCGGCGCGCACGCCGGACGACCTGATGACCGCGGAATTCCTGCGCGGCGCGCCGGCCGACGTGCATGCGGTGTTCGACAGCGACGGCTCGTCGGCGGTCGCGAACGTGGACGCGCTGCTGCGCGCGGGAATCGCGCGCGATCGTCCGGACGCGGTCTACACGTGCGGCTCGCAACGGTTGCTCGCGCTGCTGCAGCGCGTGCTCGCCGACCATCCGTCGATGCGCGGCGAGGTCGCGCTCGAGCAGCGGATGGCATGCGGGATGGGCGTCTGCCTGTCGTGCGTGCGGATGTTCGACGACGGCGCGACCCGCGCATTCCGGCGCGTGTGCCGCGAGGGCCCGGTGTTCGCGATTCGCGACGTGGTGACGGAGGTGGAGGTGGAAGTTGGCTGACCTGAGCGTACGCGTGGGCGAACTGCGCCTGCGCAATCCCGTGATGCCGGCATCCGGCTGTTTCGCGATCGAGTATCGCGATGCGCTCGACCTGAGCGGGCTCGGCGCGCTCGTGATCAAGAGCGTGTCGCCCGTCAGCCGCCCGGGCAACCCGACGCCGCGTGTCGCCGACGCGGGTGACGGCATGCTGAATTCGATCGGCATTCCGAGCCGCGGCATCGACGACTATCTCGAACACGTGCTGCCCGCGTACACGGGCCACGGCACGCCGGTCGTCGCGTCGGTATCCGCCGATACGGCGGACGCGTTCGCGCGCGCGTGCGAGGCGCTGTCGCGGCCGGACGTCGCGGCGATCGAGGCGAACATCTCGTGCCCGAATCTCGAGGCGGACGGCATGGCGTTCGGGATGGACCCGGGCATGACCCGGCAGGTCGTCGACGCGATCCGCACGCGCACCGGGCATCCGCTGTGGGTGAAGCTGACGCCGAACGCGGGCAACATCGCGAAGATC
Organism: Burkholderia sp. 567; assembly: GCF_040545115.1. NCBI lineage: Bacteria > Pseudomonadati > Pseudomonadota > Betaproteobacteria > Burkholderiales > Burkholderiaceae > Burkholderia > Burkholderia sp. 567. Next base: position 488,635 of record NZ_JBEPLG010000004.1, on the reverse strand, counting down.
GCGCAAGCGGCGCAGGACGCGGGCGCCGATGCGATCGTGATGGGCAACACGGTGCTCGGCATGTCGATCGACGTGCGCACGCGCCGGCCGTCGCTCGGCAACGTGATGGGCGGCCTGTCCGGGCCGTCGATCAAGCCGATCGCGCTGCGGCTCGTCCACCAGTGCTACCGCGCCGTGTCGATTCCGGTAATCGGTTGCGGCGGCATCCGGAGCGCCGCCGACGCCATCGAGTTCCTGCTCGCCGGCGCGAGCGCGGTGCAGGTGGGCACTGCGTCGTTCCGCGATCCGGGCGTGATGCGCACGATCATCGACGGGCTCGAGCAGTTTTGCGCGGACGAGGGCATCGGCGCGATCGCGTCGCTGACCGGGCAGGTCAGGCTCGACGCGGAGCTGAGCGAGCGCTGGCAGCGCTTTTGCGCGGCGCCGGCGCGCGCGGGCGGCACGACGGCGGGGGCGTGATGAACGCGCATACCGACAGGCCGGACGCGCCGACGGACATCGAGGTGCACGACGCGGCGGCGCTGCCGCTTGCCGAACTGACGGCGCTCGCCGAGCAGTGGTTCGACGAGATTCGCGTGCTGTCGGCCGACGGCGTGGGCGTCACGCGCGAGAGCTACGGCGACAGCGAAACGGCGGCCGCGCAGCGGCTGGCGGCGCACGCCGAACGCGAGGGCATCGCAGTGCGCGCCGACCGCGCGGCCAACCTGGTCTTCAGCCTGCCCGACGCGGACCCGCATGCGCGTGCGATCTGGGTCGGCTCGCATCTCGACTCGGTGCCGCATGGCGGCAACTACGACGGGCTCGCGGGCATCGTCGCGGGGCTGCTGTGCCTCGTCGCGCAACGGCGCAGCGGCCGCGCGTCGCCGCACCCGTTGAACGTGATCGCGCTGCGCGGCGAAGAGAGCGCCTGGTTCGGCAAGGCCTACATGGGATCGAGCGCGCTGTTCGGCCGGCTGACGCCGGACGATCTCGCGATGAAGCATCGCAGCACCGGCCGCCCGCTGGCCGACTGCATGGCGGCGGCGGGCGTCGACATCGACGCGGTGCGGGCGCGCAAGCCGCTGTTCGACGTGCGGCGCGCGCATGCGTATCTGGAGCTCCACATCGAGCAGGGGCCCGTGATGGTCGCGCGCGGGCTGCCGGTCGCGGTCGTGTCCGGCATTCGCGGCAACGTGCGGCACAACTGCATCAGCTGCATCGGCGAGGCCGGCCACTCCGGCGCGGTGCCGCGCGACCTGCGGCACGACGCGATCTTCGCGGTCGCCGAGCTGATCACGCGGCTCGACGAGCACTGGCGCCGACTGCTCGAGCGCAACATCGATCTCGTCGTGACGACCGGCATCGTGTCGACCGACCAGGACGAGCATTCGATTTCGCGGATTCCCGGCCAGGTGCATTTCAGCTTCGAGGCGCGCAGCGAGAGCACGGAGACGCTCGACGTCTTCCATGAGCTGCTGATCGCCGAATGCAATTCGATCGCGCGCGAGCGCGGCGTGCGATTCGATTTCGACCGGCGGTTGGCGAGCGCGCCGGCGCGGATGGATGCCACCCTGCGCGCCGCGCTTGCCGATGCGTGCACGCGGCTCGACGTGCCGTATGCGACGCTGCCGAGCGGCGCGGGCCACGACGCGGCGCTGTTCGCGAACGCGGGCGTGCCAAGCGGGATGCTGTTCGTGCGCAACGATCACGGGTCGCACAACCCGCGCGAGGCGATGTCGATTGATGATTTCATGCTGGGCGTGCGCGTGCTCGCCGACACGATTGCGCGGCTGTGACCGGCGACACGGGAAGCGATGGCGGCCGACGCGCCGTGGATCCGGAACGCGTGCGGTTCACGCCGACGGAACGTGTGCGCCCGCGCCGCCTTCCGCGCGGTTCACGTGCGCGAGCACGAATGCATAGACGTCCTCGAGCGCCGACACGATGCGCGTGCCGGCCGCGACGCCATCGAACGCGCTCGCGGGCCCGGTGCAGATCAACGGCTTCGCGAAGCGCGTCGCGAGGCGGATCTCGTCGAGCGTGCCCTTGCTCCCCGGCAGCGCGACGACGACGTCGCTCGTCAGCACGTTCACGTAGTTGCGGCTCAATGCGTCGTCCGGCGCGTCCGCTTCCTTGCGCGGCAGTGGCGTGACGATAGGCAGGTCGATGAACGGATTCGGATAGCCGGCGATCGGCACGAAGCCGAACAGCGGGTGCGCTTCGCTCGGCACGATGCCGATCGAGCGGCCGCGGCGCCCCGGCGTCGTCGCGTACGCGCGCGCGATCGACAGCATCACGCCGCGGCCGGCGCCCGTCAGCAGGTCGAATCCTTGCGTGGCGATCCACGTTCCGAGCGGCGTCGCCAACTCCGGCCATTCGTTCTTGCCCGAGCCCATCACGCCAATGATCGCCATCTTGTCCTCCTGGTTGGCCGACGCGCGGCGCGTCGATCTCAGCGATCGCGCGTGCCGTTCGTCTTTTTAATTATACACATCGGCCGATTTCTGGCGATGCGACGGCGATGACGGCCTGAAAATTGTGGACTTTCCCGTCTTGCATTTTCCCTTCACTTTATTTAGTCTAAAAAAATAGATTTATCGACGGACGTATCGCGACTCGAGGGTTCGCCGGTACGCAGACGTCTCCGGGGCGATACAGCCCGCTATAACCTGAGAGAGAGGTGTATTCATGCTTGACCACGCCACCAACGAATTGCTGACCCGCGTGGGGCCCGGCACGCCGTGCGGCGAGTTGCTGCGTCGCTACTGGCATCCGGTCGGTTATTCGTCGGAGCTGGCCGAAGCCGGCCAGACGAAACGCGTGCGGATTCTCGGCGAGGATCTGGTGCTCGCGCGCACCGGCAACGGCGGCGTGCTGCTCGTGCAGGAGCGTTGCCCGCATCGCGGTGCATCGCTGCTGTACGGCTTCGTCGAGGAAGCCACGATCCGCTGCGCGTATCACGGCTGGCAGTACAACGCGGCCGGCGAATGCGTGGAGCGGCCGTTCGAATCGGCGAAGGCGAGCCGCGTCTGCAAGAAGCTGATCGACAGCTATGCGACGCACGAATGCGGCGGGCTGATCTTCGCTTACATGGGGCCGGCGGAGCAGAAGCCCGCGTTTCCGAACTGGGACATCCTCGTGCGCAACGACGGCGTCCGCCATTTCGAGGTGCAGGACGATCTCGCGTGCAACTGGTTCCAGGTGCAGGAAAACGCGGTCGACGTCACGCACACCTTCTATACGCACTCGAAATACTTCGAGCACCTCGGCATGCGCGACGCGTCCGGGTTCGGCAAGCCGTTCAAGCGGTTCGGCTTCCAGCGCTTCGACTGGGGCATCGTGAAGAGCTGGGAATACGAAGGCGAGGGCCGTGGCTGGGGCAACCTGATGGTGTTCCCGAACATGCTGCGGATCATGACCGAGATGCACTGGCGCGTGCCGGTCGACGATACGACGACGCGGATCGTCTGGGTGTCGTTCACGCCGAACGCGGACGGCGGGCAGCCGCCCGCGGACGAGGCGCCGAAGATCGTCCGGCAGCCGGCGCGCACCGACGCGGCGGGCCGCTACCTGATGGACACGTTCATGAGCCAGGATGCGATGGCGGTCGAGACGCAGGGCCCGATCTTCGATCGTTCGCGCGAGAACCTCGGCGCGTCCGATCGCGGGATCGTGATGTTCCGCCAGATGCTGCAGGAGCAGATCGACGCGGTCGCGCGCGGCGAGCGGCCGGTCGCGAACGTGTACGGCGGCGCGCCGGACGTGACCGACCTGCGCGCATGGATGGGCGGCTATCTGCCGATGAGCTGCGCGCCCGACCCGACGTTCCGCCAGCAGCGCGAATTCGGCGACATCTTCGACGAGTCGCACGTCGAATACGAGATCCCGGCGAACTCGCCGGTGATGCGCGCTTGAGCGGCGGTGCGCTCGGCGGGCCGGGCCGCGGCGCCGGCATGCTGACGGGCGGCCGCGTCACGGCCGCGCTGCTCGCGGCGGGGCTCGCGAGCGTCGCCGCGCTCGGCGCGCGCGGCACGCTGTCGGCCGGCGACGCACGCATCGTCGCGATTGTGTTCACCTGCATCGTGCTGTGGGCGACGGGCGCCGTCGCGAGCCTGTGGGTGTCGCTGCTGTTTTTCTTCCTCGCGGCGACCTGCACGGCGGTGCCCACCGCCGAGATCTTCTCCGGCTTCGGGTCGAGCGCGTTCTGGCTCGTGTTCAGCGGCGCGGCGATCGGCTTCGCGCTGAAGGAGAGCGGCCTGAGCGAACGGATCGGCATCGCGCTCGCGCGCCGGATCGGCGGCTCGTATCTGAAGGCGCTGCTCGCATTCGCGATCCTGAGCTTCCTGCTGTCGCTCGTGATGCCGTCGACGTTCGGACGGATCGCGATCCTGGTTCCGATCGCGATCGGCTACTGCGACGTCGTGAAGCTCGGCGCGCATGCGAACGGGCGGCGCGGCATCCTGCTGCTCGTGATCGTCGGCTCGTACGAGCTGGCTGCCGCGGTGCTGCCCGCGAACCTGCCGAACGTGATCATGGCGGGGATTCTCGAGCAGTCGCACGGGATGCATCTGCGCTTCTCCGAGTATCTGCTGCTGTTCTTTCCGGCCGGCGTGATCGTGCGCGGCGCGGTGCTGGTGCTCGCGTCCTGGTGGCTGTTCGCGGATACGGTCGGCGAAGTCGAGATACCGGCGACGCGCGTCGCGCTCGGCCGCCGCGAATGGCACGCGATCGTGCTGCTGGCGATCACGCTCGCGTTCTGGTTCACCGACGCCGTGCATCGCATCGCGCCCGGCTGGGTCGGGCTCGGCTTCGCGCTCGTCTACTTCGGCACGTCGCCGCCCGCGCAGCTCGAGCGCTTCACCGCGACGCTGAAGATGGACCTGCTTTGGTTCATCGCGGCGATCATCGGGCTGACCGCGCTCGTCAACCATCTCGACGTGCGCGTGCCGGACACGCTCGCGCTCGACGCGCTGCGCGACAGCCCGATGCTCATGTACTTCGCGCTGACCGCGCTGTCGATCGTCGTCTGCTTCGCGGTCACGTCGAATGCGGAACCGGCGCTATACGTGCCGATCGTGTCGCGCCTGCTCGCGCAGGGGCTGCACCTGAAGGCCGGCCTGCTCGCGCAGGTGATGGGCTATGCGACCACGGTCCTGCCGTACCAGTCGCCGCCGATCGTGTTCGGCAACGCGCTCGCGCAGCTGGACCGGGGTGCGGTGCTCCGGTACTGCATCGCGACGGCGCTGCTGGGCGTGGTGTTCGTGATCCCGGTCAATGCGTTGTGGTGGCGGCTGATCGGGCTGCTGTGAGTTTTCCTGAACGGTGAATCCTATGATCGAAAACGATCTGCTTGCCGCGCGCGTGATTGCGCGCGAGCGCGTCGCGTGCGACGTGATTTCGCTGCGGCTCGTCAGCGACGCGCCGGGTCTCGACCTGCCGGCGTTCGAAGCCGGCGCGCATATCGACCTGCATCTGCGCGACGGGCTCACGCGCAAGTATTCGCTGTGCAACGATCCGGTCGAGCGTGGCGTGTACGAGATCGCGATCAAGCGCGAGCCGGCGTCGAGCGGCGGCTCCGCGCACGTGCACGATGCGATCCGGGTAGGCGACGTGCTGCGGATCGGCGCGCCGCTGAATTACTTCCCGCTCGCGCCGGACGACAGCCCGGCCGTGCTGCTCGCCGCCGGGATCGGCGTGACGCCGTTGCTCGCGATGGCGCATAGCCTGGTGCGTGCCGGGCGGCCGCTCGCGTTCCACTACTTCGTGCGTTCGGCCGACGCGGCCGCGTACGGGGCGACGCTTGCGTCGCGGCTCGCGGACGTCGCGACGGTGCACACGGGGCTGACGCCCGACGCGACCCGCGACGCGATCACGACGATCGTCGGCGCGATGGATTCGCGCTCGCATCTGTATTTCTGCGGACCGGCGCCGTTCATGGCGGCCGTCGACGCGATCGCGCGTCCGGCGCTCGGCGATGCGCGGCTTCATCACGAGTATTTTTCCGCGCCGGCCGCGGAGCCTGCCGACGGCGAGGCCGACGCGTTCCGGATCGAGCTCGCGCGCTCGCAGCGCGCGCTGCTCGTGCCGCCGGGACAGTCGATCACCGATGTGCTGTACGAGCACGGCATCGCGGTCGCCACGTCGTGCGAGGCGGGCGTGTGCGGCGCATGCCGGACGACCGTGCTCGAGGGCACGCCCGATCATCGGGACGCGTTCCTGAGTGCGGTGGAAAAGGCCCGGAACGATTGCATGATGCCGTGCGTGTCGCGATGCCGTGGGGGACGGCTAGTGCTGGATCTGTGAGCCGTCACGGGGGGCTGTGTGCGCTGGCAAACTGGGTACGCGCGGCGAAGGCCGGTAAGCTGAAGGATGTCGGTCGGCACCGGAAGCCACTGACGGAAATGGAAGTCGAGCGGGCGCAGGTCAAGCGCGAACTGGCCGAGGTCAAAATGGAGCGCGATTGACCTGCCCCCTGAGCTGCCCCCTTCAATAAGGCCAATGAGCTTCCGGCAAAGTCCCTTTGAACCAACTCCTGGAAAGCGGCAGGAGCATCCGCGGTTGTCCGATGTTCCGCCCCAAACTCTGACGGCGCAAGGTCGTTCAGTGCACTGTGCGGCCTTTGCTCGTTGTAGTCCTGACGCCATGCCGCGCTGACAGCCCGAGCGTGCACGAGTGTCGTGAACCAGTGCTCGTCAAGGCATTCGTCGCGGAACTTGCCGTTGAACGATTCGCTGTACGCATGCTGCGTTGGCTTGCCCGCCTGAATCAACTTCAGCGTGACGCCGTTCGCATACGCTCACTGGTCAAGCGCGCGGCTCGTCAATTCGGGCCCCTGGTCTGTTCGCGCCGCCTTGGTATAGCCACGAAAGCGAGCTGCACGGTCCAATGCCCGATCCGGCCTGTCGCACCGATCGATCCCATCGCCCCGGTCGGTTTTCTTCTCCGTTCTCTCTTCGCATCCCGATCGTTCCGTTCGCATCGCGTCGGCGAAAGCCGACCCGATACAAGAGACTAACCGCCAGGGGACGCCCACGACGCACGAGCCGGCAGCAAGCGCGGCACGGCTGTGCGTGGCGCCGCCGTGCGCTTTTTGATTGCAGCACTCCAGCAGACGAGGACATCGTGACTTACACAGGATGCAGGGATGAGATTGCCGGCGGCCTAACCAAGGTGCTGTGGACGGCTTCGCAGCTCGACGACGAAGCCGATTTCGAGGATCTCCTCGAAGCGATCCGCGTGCTTCGGCCCAAGTGGCCCGGGGCGGGGACGGTCGCCGCGTGGCGCTACGTCCGGCGCCAGGCATGGAGCGACGCGCGCCGCGTGCTCGAAGACGACGACACCGAAGCGAAGCGCTCGGGGCTTCATGCCGCACTGATGGCGGTGTGTCTGTTTGGCCTCGAAGACCCGCTGTGGCACAGCTATGCGCTCAGCGCGGCCGAGCAGCGCGAAAGCATCGAGGGCGCGACGATCGGCGCGCGTCTGCTCGAGCGTGCCGCAAAGCTCGACGCCAGCGTTCAAGCGCCTGCGTCCACCGACGCACCGGCGAGCACGCACGGCGTGCCGGCCGACCACAGCGGATTCTCCGCGTCGATGACGTGGGTCCGCGCATGAGCATCCATCCGTTTTCACTTTCCGCGCGCTGGGCGATTCGCATTTCAATTGCAGCCTTCGCATCGGTGCGCTTGTAGCAGCGACAGCAACCTAGACTGACTTTGCCTCGTAGTACCCACGGTCACGCAACCACTTACCCGACAGGAAGGAAACATCATGAATCTGAACGTTCCGAGTATGAATACCTACCCCACCGATCCGGCGAGCTACCTGCAACGGCTGACCAACGGTGCCTCGACAGGCTCGACGCAGGACGTGCTCAAGGATCTCATCGGCCTCATCAGCCAGTTGCTCAAGCAGATGCAGGCCGGGCAGAACGGGCAGGCCGGCGGCATGCCGGGCGGCGCCGGCGGTGCTGGCGGCATGCCCGGCGGCACGCCCGGCGGCGTGCCCGGTGGCATGTCCGGTGGCATGTCCGGTGGCGGCGCGGGCGCAATGCCCGGCGGTGTGGGGGCGACGCCCGGCGGCATGGGGAGCGCGGGCGCCATGCCGGGCGGCACCGGGGGGATGACGGTGCAAAACGCGGCGGGCGTGCTGGCCTCGTACATGGGGCAGCATGGCCTCAGCGCGTCGGACCCGAACACGATGTACAAACTCTCGACGAACGCCGACGGCGGCACCCCACCCACGGTGCAGCAAGCGGCGCAGACAATGCTCGCGAACCCGGGTGCCTACCAGCAGATCGAGACGCACGACGTGGCGGGCACCGACGGCAAGTCCGCGGTCAGCAATTTCCAATGGGCGGCTCAAGGCGGACTCGGCGCGGCGGGCAACGCAACGGGTGGCGCGGGCGGCGTGGCGGGGCAGTCGGGGACGACCGGCGGCTTGCCTGGCACGGGCGGTTTGCCGGCGAACACCAGTCCGCTGCCGACGACGGGTGGCTTGCCGACAACGGGCGCGACGGCAGGCTTCACACCCGGTACGGGCGACCTCCTGAAGGACGGCAAGCCGCTGCAGATGGCCGACGAAGGCAAGGCGCTGGCCAACTTCAACGCGCAGGATGGTGCCGACTTCCAGGCCATGGAAAGCGCGTTGTCGCACGGCGACGGCAATGCCGCGGCGAAGACGCTCGCCAACGCGGTGAAGTCGGGCAAGCTGAGCCAGTCGGATGCGGCGGCGATCGGCGCACAACTGCAGCAGACGGCGAACGCGCATGGCGGTGGCAAGATCAGCCACGACGCGAGCAAGGCGCTTTCGGATGCACTGGGCGGTGCGAACGTGCTGACGCCGGGCAAGACGCGTGCCGCGGTTGCCTTCGAGAACATCACCGGCATTCACACGGGTACGATCGCCGGCGTCAGCACGAAGTAACGTCGTCGGCAGTTCCGGCGATCATCCCGATCGGCGACCCGAGCGGCCGCCGATCGGGGGCTGCAGGAAGCGACAATCGGGGACAAGCGGCGACAATCGGCGGCCGCGCTGCGAAACACCGCAGCGCGGCCGCTTCGTTGTTTACCGGCGCAACCGATGTCCCGATTCAGCCCTCCATCTGCTGACGAAGGGACGCGTTCAGCGGGCTCCATTCGAGCAACGCGACGAAGCCGTCCTGCGCGGCGACCACGACCCAGCGCCGGTACTGATGCACGATCTGCCCGGGCTCGTACGTGTGTGCTTCCTGCCAGGCGGTGGCGCGCCGCACGTGGACGGTCGTGCCGAACAGCGGCGCGATCGATTCGACGTTCCCGCAGGCCCGCACGACGCGCATCACCTCGGCCACGGGCTGCGCGAAATCGATCGTGCGCTCGGCGTCGGCAAGGCGCGGCCAGTAGCTGCCCGCACCTTGCGGACGCCGTTCGTTCCAAAGCCGATCGAAGTCGCGGGCCACGCGCGTGGCCAGCCGATGGGCGGCCATCTGCAGCTTCAGCTGCAGCGTCTCGTGCCATTCGTCGGCATCAAGCGGAAAGCATTCGGAATCGACGATCTCCCCGGTATCGAAATCGGCATCGATTCGATGGCAACTGACGCCCCACTCGCGCCGCCCCTCGAGGATGGCGCGCATGGCCGGGTACGGGCCGCGCCCGTCGGGTAGCGGTGACGGATGGAAGTTCGCCGCATGGCGCAGATAGGGCTGCCACGCCGGAATCTTCCGGTTGTAGCCGGCCACGATCAGTGCGTCGCATTGCCGTTCGGCGAGCCAGCGCAGATCGTCTTCGTCGATGCGTGACAGCTGCACCGGAATGCGCAGCTTGTCCGCGCGCTCGACGAGTTCGCTATTGAAGTCGAGCCGGTTGTCGACCGGAATCGAGTAGAGCGCCACAGGCTCCCAGCCGGCGGCAACGAACGCGTCAAAGACGACACGCCAGCGATCGAAGCCGGCGAACGCGAATCGCATGATCGGTTCTCCCTTTCGCAATGAAGGTCATGGCGGCATGGACGGCGATGACGGCCGACGGCCACCCCGCTTCACGGTAAGCGCGCGCGGTGGAGGACAGCCTGCGCATTCCGAAGTTTCGTCGAGTGCCGCGAACCGGCAAATAGATCGCCGACTGCGCGGCGCGCGTCAGGACCTCAGCCCGAGGTTTTTCTTGATGGCGTCCTCCGCCGTCTTGGCGGCGGTTGCCGTGAGGCCGGGCTGCCCGATGATGTTGGCGATCTGTTTGAGCCGCTCGCTTTCGGTCAGCGGTGCGGCGCTCCGGCTGGCAGCCGATGTATCGCGCGGCGCCGGCGCCTCTTGCGGTTTTTCGCGCCGCGCGCGTGCAAGCTGCGAAAGCAGCAGTGCCGCTTCGCCCTTCGGAATGCCGCTGTCTGTCAGCAGCGTGTGCGCGGCGACCAGATCCTGATTGCGGCTCGCGCGCGGATGGTTGCCCACGATCGCGAGCGCCTGCTTCGCGCGCTGCGAGCCTGATGCGTCGACTGCCATGTCGGCACCCGCGAGCGCCGCAAGCGACGCCGGATCGAGGCGCCCGATGCTCTTGGTGACCATCGACAGAATGTGCTTGACCACGATGTCGCGCTCGGCATCCTTGTGTACCTTCGCCTTGTCTTCAGCGTGCATGCCCGAGATCAAGCGCTTGCCGAACGACGTCGTGCTGTTGGCGTAGCGGCGTGCATCGTCATAGAGCGACGCATAGATACCCGCCTGCGCGTGCGGGCTGCGCAAGTCCGCAGGCAGGCCTTCGTCCGCTGGCCGCGCCTCCATGGCGCGCAGATCGTCGATCTTCGCGCGGCTCGTTTGCAGCGCCGCGCGCAGGCGCTCGTCCTGTGTCTGGCCGGTGTAGTCGTGCGGGGCCAATACCGTGTCGACGTAGCGTTGGATCGTGGCGGCCTTCGCATTGCGCAGGTTTTGCCGTCCTTCGACAAACGGCTTCTTCAAATCGAGCGCTTCCTTGACGGCGTTGGTCAGGTGTCCGGATGCCGCGAGGGGTGCCAGCGCGCCGTGCGAGCCGCCTATGAGCAGCCCGCTTGCCGTCAGACCGATGGCGGACGTGACCGACTGGTAGAGCGCGCCGTTACGTTGCTTGCCCTTGTTCTCCGCGATGCTCATGGCGGTCAATACGTCGCGGGCATGCTGCGTGAGCGGATGCGCGTCGTCTCGCGCGATGCGTGAGAGCTTGCCTTTGTCGTATTGCCATTCTCCGTTGCTGTTTTTCGTCAGCAGCAGATTCTCGACCTGGTTGGGCATCGGCGCGCCCGGAGGGCGTTTTTCGGGGTGCTCGAAGCGTTCGACGTCGGCGGCGAGCATCGCCTTGACCTTGTTTTCGTAACGGCTATGGATCGAATGCGCGGCGGCGGCGTTCGAGCCCGAGGCCAGCGCGTTCACGAGGTCGGTGGCGGGCGCCGCGTCGTAGCCGAACTGTCCGTGCGTCGCCGTCGATACGCCGTTCAGGCCGTCTTTCGCGGGCCGCTTGGCGGCGATGGCCGTGAACGTCATGCCTTTGCGGTTGACGCCCATCGCGTGCGCGAAATCGGCGAAGCGTCGGCCTTTGCCGCCGGCACCCGGCACGAATGCGCCGATGTCGTCCACACCGGGCTTCTGCGGCGCGATAGCCGCTGCGGGCCTGGGGGCAGCGGGAGCAGCGGGCGCGGCGGGCGCGGCGGGCAGACCTTCCGCGCCCGGGCGCTTGCCGAGGCTGCCGAGTTCCTCGATGAGCGCACCGGCACTCGCGCGCCGGGTCGGCACCGGCGCGGGTTTCGCTCCCGTGGAGGGGCCGGGGTCGCTCGTCGTGCGGGTGAGGGATGCGGATTCGATCGCATGCGAGCGGAACTCGATCTTGGGTGGAGGCGCCATGATGTTCTCGGACGGGGAGACAAGATGGACTGCACTGTGCGGGCCGGTCATGACACTCCCGTGAACCGCGCGAAGCCTCGTTCGGATTGGCGAAGCAGGTTCGCGGCGGCATACCGCCGAGCCGTCTCGCGGGTGTCGCTCATTCGGTTTTCGCGGTGCGGCTTCGCGCGCGCGAACGCTTTCGCATCCGCATTCATTAGATTGGAACGAGGGCCGGCTTCACGCGGCTCGGTTTCGCGCGTTTCATCGAACGCGCGCTTTGTTCACGATCAAGGAGAAAACGAATGAGCTTCATCGGCAATATTGTGAAAAGCGTAGTCGGGGATGTCACCAAGGCTGCCGGGGGTGTCCTCAATGGTGTCGGCAACGCGCTGCACGGCGCGGCGACGTTCGGCAAGGGGCTGCTGAGCGGCAACCCGAAGGAAGCCCTTGCGGGGGCGGGGGCCATTGCGACGGGTGGGCTCGAGGCGCTCGAGGGCGGCACGGCGCTCGCGGAAAACCTGACGCCGGAGGGCGCCGCTACCGCGCTCGCATTGGCGGGCGGCAAGGAGGCGGTGCGAACGCTGACCTCAGGCACTGGCGCAGCCTGATGCACGGACGGTGACGAGCATGATGGAGCTTCTTACCGAACTGCCGGCCGATGCGCCGGCCATGGCGCAGGCGATCATCGAGCATATCGAGGCCAACGAGCTGGACGAGGCCGAGGCGCTGCTGGCGCGCATGCACGATGTCTACCCCGAAACGCGCGAGGTGCACGTGTTTGCCGTGACGATCGCATTGGTGCGCGGGCGTCCGCACGAAGCGTGGCAGATCGTGAACGGATTGCCCGACGATCGCGCGCCCGAACTGAAGGCAATCTGCCTGAAAGTCCTCGACGATCCGTCGTGGCATGGCTATGCGACGGCACACGAGGACAGTACCGATCCCTACGTGCGCCTTGCCATGCGGCGCCTGCTCGAAAGAGACTGATGGCCGCTTCCGGGGCCTTCGGCCCCGAGCGGCGAGCGCTTCTGAAGTGGTCAAGTAACTTTGGACACAGCGCCGGGTCAGGCTGCGAGCGCTTCGAAACGCGCTGGCGGCAGTCGGCTTCGTTGCGCCTGGTGACACATTCCTTCGCGCCGGCAACTTACGATGCACACGACCTCATTACTGTAACGCCTTTAGACTGCGATGCCTACGGAGGCCAATGCCATGAGACCAAAGGTTTCGAACTCCCCCAGCATTCCGAGGGAATCAGATACAAGGCAGGAAAATTTATCGGCATCGTCTTCGGTAGCTTCGCAACCGCGAGCCGTGTCTCGACCAGCAGGGATGCTGGGGAATATCCAGCCGCGAGCAAATACCCGATCGGAGAACACCGCGGCCATAGGTTCCAGCTCCATTCGGCGGTCGGGCAATTTCATAAACCTTTCCCGCACGCCCGTCAGGTCCTCTGCATTCTCAGGGACCGGCACAGGTACGCTTAGTCAACCTGCTACGCAACCGGTACCAGCGCGGCCTCAGCGCCTCGCCGGGTCCCAGCGGGAAGTTCGCACGGTCGATTACGACTTTGCGAGGAAAGGGCCATCTCGGGAGGCAATCGCCTACCATCCCGTTGGTGGCCCCGATGCGAAGGCCCTGCTCGAACAGCGCGAGCAGCAACAGCTCTATCTGCAACATACCGCCAGATATTCACGCGCGGAAGTGCTAGACCTTGCGACCACCAACGTGCTTGCAGGGAAAAAGGGGCATCCGAGGGCGCTCGCCTTTCTGGATCCGAAGGGCAAGACAGATGTGTCGCTGTTTTTACTCGGTCGATATGTGGACGCGCTCGACAAATGCACGCTGCGCTCGGGGGACGGCCGGCACGAGCCTCTGCAAGACCCGCAGGTGGAGCAGCGCATAGAGGATGTGGCGCACTACTTGGTCAAGGCGGAGTGGTTGAACGGTGGGTCCGTTTATCACCTGGCCCACTTGTCGAACCGGCTGAGCAAGTTCGAACGTCTTCCCGTAGCTCTAGGTGCAATCGAAAAAATCGCTCGCGAGGTGAAGGACCGTGGGGCCGACGCGGACTTTAGGGATCCAAAGGTGACGGCACTTCTGCTCAACGCGTTTTCCAAGCTCCCGAGCGAACCGCGTAATGCTGCACTATCCCATGTCGCAGATGTTCTGCTGGAAGACGGGAACTGCCTCGATAGACTAGAAGGGCAGGGCCTCAGTATGGCACTCAATGCATTTTCGCAAAGTGCTGATATTCCCCAATGTGCGCAAGCGGCAGCGTATCTTGCTCAGCGTATCGTGAGCACGCCGACGTTAGCGACGACACTGGACGCGCAAGGCGTAAGCAACGTGCTCGGCGCGCTTGCCAAGTGGCCGGGAGATCCTTTGTGCGTGGCGGCAACCGAGAATGTCGCCGCACGCTTGAACAGCAGCAGTACGATCCTTACCGATCTTTCCCCGCAGGGTGTTAGCAACGCGCTCGCGTCCGTGGCGCGAGACGGACTCAAGGATCAATCGCAAACGGGGTTACGGCTTCTTGTCGGGCGTCTGCAAAACGAACCCGCATTGCGCAGTAAGCTGAGCGCACAGGAAGTCGCCAGCGTACTCAATATCGTCAGCAAACGGCCTTCGGCGCGCCCCTGTATCGAAGTCGCGCAAGCGCTTGTTGACCGCCTCAAAAACGAGCCAGCATTGCGGGAAAAGCTGCAAGAGCAGTCCCTTGCGAACGTGTTGACTGCCCTGTCGAAATGGCCGGAGCGGGCTGTCCAGTCGATCGCGAGCACGCTTGCTGGGCGTATCGTTTCTAGACGCGACCTTCAGGTCGGCTTCAATGAACAGGAGGTCAGCAACGTATTAGGTGCGCTGTCAAAATGGCCGGATGTGCCCCATTGCACGGAAGCCGCGCTCACGCTCATTCCGCGCATCGCGACCGATCCGAGCGTCGTACGCTCTTTCAACCAGCAGGAGGCGGTTCAAACGCTCAATGCATTGCGGGCGTGGGCGAAGGACCCCGGCTGTATACAGGCGGCTCGCGCACTCGCGGGCGTTCTCGTGCCGAGTAAAAACGATCAAGGTCCGTTAGCCCGTGGCCTCACTGGGGGCCACGTTAGTTTGACAGCGAATGCGCTCAGTTATTGGCCAGAAGACGACCAGTGCCGCGATGCGGCACTTACTTTGATTCGCCGCTTGCGTGCAGAAGGCGACCTGGTGAAGCACCCGTTGGATTCCCTCAATGCGCTTTCTGCAATGGCGCGGCTTGCACATGTGCTGGAATTCCCCGATGGGGCTCGCGAGATCGCCCAACGCTTGCGCAGTGACGAGGAGGCAATCGCTACTGCCGGAGCACAGGAAATTTCAGGGATGCTCGTAGCACTGTGCAAATTTCCGCAGTACGACTCGTGTACAGAACTTGCTGCCGCATTAACCGAACGCATCGTTGACGATGCAGAGTTACGCAAAAACTTTTCTGCTCATCAAATGAGTGGAACGCTGAACGCGCTCAGCAAGATGCCGGATCTTCCACGTAGTGCCGAAGCTGCTCGGGAGTTGGCAAGGCAACTCGATCAAGACAGGTCCAAGCTCATCGCGATGAACAGCGAGGACGTCAGCAACACGCTTAACGCCTTGTCCCATTGGACCGCCGAGCCGACCGCTCTAAAGGTCGCCGGTGCGCTTGGTCAGCGGATCCATGAGGAAGATGGTCTTTGCGCTAAGTTCAACGATCAGGGACTTTCAAACACGCTCGTCGCGCTAAGTAAATGGCCTGACGATGAGCAGTGTGTTGCAGGTGGGCGGGCGCTTGCCGAGGCGCTCATCGAGCGCCGCGCCGAATTTGCCAATCCGGACAAATTTGAAGCGCGTTCGCTTGCTACGATCGCCAACGCGTTGAGTCGCTGGCCTCGTGAGCCGGCATGCACCACCGCTCTGCAGGCCATCGCCGAAACGCTATCCGAGGGCAAGCGGCAATGGAGCGAGTTCAACATGGTGTCGCTCTCGCAACTCGCGAATGCGATGTCACGCCTCCATTCGGCCGATGATAGTGCCGACGACCTACAAGCTCTTTCGCAGACATGTTTGCACATGCTCGCGGCCCATCTCGACACGCACAAGAGCGAGCTGCTCGGAACAGCTTCCGTCAAACATATCGGCGTTATCTTCAAGGCGCTGGGTTCGGCCAACATGCAGAAGGCGATGAAGCCACTCGTCCCGACTGCGCTTGGACGCGTCCATGCGTTGATCGACACGGACGCCCTGCGCGGCGAAAACCTGGAGTCGCTGGGAACACTGTGCATGGGCCTTGTGCCGGTACAGCGAAGCCCGGAACTCGTGCGTCATCGCAAAGCCGCGCTAAAGCTGATGGATCGCCTGAAGCCGATTGCGGATCGTAAGATCCAATTGTTGTTGGACCAGGAAGATTCCACACTAGGAAATAGTCGAGAGAATCAGTCTGCTACGGGCGAGCCGGCAGAACAGTTCGATACGCGTCGCCCCGCCCTGACTTTCGTGCACATCCTGAAGTCGTTCGCGATCACGCAAAGCTTGTGGAAAACGCGCTGGGTAGACGCGCCACGTACCGAGGTGGCACAGCAGCGTGCTGAGCTAAAAGGTTGGGTCGAAAGCCTGCTTGAGCGCACGCGCAACACGGTCACCACCGATCTGCAGGAGATGAGTTGGAATCTCATTGCGCAGATCGAAGTCGGCGACGACATTCTCAATGCGCTAGATGTTCGTATGCGCAGAGACGAAGCTTTGTTGACGGCAAAGAGCAAACCAATTCCGCTCGACCTCGATAAGCTGCAGGCGAGCATGAAGACGAAGCCGGGCACGCTACGTCCGGTTCAGCCAGGAGAAGGCTCGCCGCACTACACGCTCATTGATATGACCGGCAAGACGTTGAGGAGCGACGAGTCAGAAGGCGGGCCCCAGTATTCCTTCTACTCACGCTTGACAGGCCAGCCTGTGACAGAAGTCAAGCTACCGGGTCCTTTGAGCCCCTTCATGCTGGCGCGCACGATCAACCACAACGGCGAGCAGTGGCGCTTTGATATGTTCGGTGGCAGCCATTTGAAGGTGCCGAGTATGCGTCCGCAAGCTATCCTGGCGGGTTCAAAGCGTGGATACGGCCGGCTTCCAGCTATTCGGTACTCGGACAGCGCGCCGACGAGCCCATTTATGAAGCTGGTCTCAAAGCTGGGACCGCAGCGAGAGGATTGGTCGCGAATTCAGCGTTCTCTACTCGAGATCGTGCCCGCCGACCACGCCGTAGAAGGGACAGTGAGGATTGGCTGGTTCCCGGACGTGCCCGGACCGGAACATCCGTTCAAGCCGGTGGATCCCGCCTCCGGCAAGGAAATAAAGCTATGTCCGAACGACGGTTGCGGATTCTTGCGCTACGAGGCTGCCATACAGATTCCGGTCGTGGCCGAGCTCATCAATGCGTGGACCGCTTGTCGAAAGGGTCACGCTGACCAAGCGCAGCGCAAGCTGATCGAGTCGTTCAAGCAAGAGCCCAGTTACATGGCTCCCCAGGCGCTACAGCATTTTCCACGCGACGAAGCAGCGGTCAAGGAGGCGAGCGATCTTATCGAGGAAAAGCTGAATGAACTCGCCAAGGTAACGACGGGTGTCGGCAAGGCACCGGTGCTCGACGTGCGCATGCCTGGTCCTCTGGCTCCGGACAACGTCACAAAGCTTGAGCAGTATCGATTGCTCGTTAACGGCGGCTACGAAGGGTGCAAAATCCGAGCGGTGCCGTCTGCCGACGACGACCTCCACCTACCCCGGCAAAAGGGCGAGACGTTCGACAAAAAGGGCGGTGCCGTCCTACTGGGGAAGCCGCCGTACGACAAGGAAAACTTGTTGCCTATTGAGGAAGACCGTGTGAAGACAATAGGGGCCGGCGATGTCACGGCGAAGTTCCTAAGCAACGACTGCTTTGCGATCCAATATAGCTATGCGGGCTTCGATGACGCCAAGCAGTCGGATGCAGACATTCTCCATTGCAAAGGGATGCTCATTATTCCGCCGAAAGGATCCTGGCCACAGGCGTACCAGCACCTTGATCTAGCATGTTCCACGGAAGACATGAAGACGCTATCTACTTGGGCGGAATCTCGAAACCGCCCGCAATCGCCCACGTCGATGACTACAACGGGGAGCCTTCGTGTGAAGGATCTGCTGTTGCCTGGCGAACTAGGCGCGGTGCCGATCAGAGAGTTGCGTAAGCGGGACATGGATACCGATGGAGATGACGCATATGTATTTGCCGGTTATCCCAAACTTACCGAACACATCGCGAAAGTTGTGGCGGATCGCGCAGATCGCAAGGGCGTACATCGCTCCTTTAAGCCGCCGAAGACGGCACAGACGGCCTTTGATTCGGATCGCAACTACCACGCGGGGCGGGCGCGAAACATCATCGACGCCCAACAGGGAGATGCGCTCGTAGGCAAGGCCAGCATGGCGGCCGTCCGCTTTATGGCGCAACCTGAGGCATTGCGTCACAAAATGGCGGAGGACTGGATGTTCGGTACCTATGACGGTATCGAGCGCGATCTTCGCAATGCGTTGCAGGATCTGATTTCGGACAGCAGCCCGAATCGCGCGATGCTCGACCAGCAGTTCGAGGCGGCGCAGCAGGCCGTCGAGGCGGCTCATCATCCTGTCGCCAAGGAGGTCGCTGAACTGTTGCACGGGGCCGTCGCCGATTGGAGGCGGACGCTGGGTGGAGAGAAGGCAACGCCAGCCGTTTCGACCGGTGCTGAACTGCAAAAACGGTTTCCAGAATTGGCGGAAAGCTACGGCAAGGCCCAAGCGCCCGTCGATCGAATCGCCGCAATCCTCGACCACTATCCGGTGTGCCGCCTGCCGGCATCGAAATTCCCGCAAGGGCAACCTGGCTACGTGAAAGGAGAAATCGAACTTACCGCGCGCAATCTGCTAACGCTGGCAGTCAAAGTGGGTACTGATGCGCTCAAATCGAACACCGGGACGGAGACCTTTATGTCGGTCATGGCGTTGTTCGAACGTGTCGAGAAGCAATACGACGAACGTGTCAGGACGGTTCCCTACGGAAAACAAACAGCGCGCCTGTTGCGTGATGACCGCTTCGATGCCGATAGCGCGTTAGAACAATTGCGTAAGATGCCTTCCATGGCTGCAGCCGTCATGGAAACCTCGATCGAGCAGCAGCAGCGCTTCGGTCTGCTGGCGCGATCACTCACTCCTCGTGAGCGCATCGCGCAAACTGCGTCACCGGCAGAGATCGACGCGGAAGCAAAGCGCATCCGAGCCACCGCTGCGCGTGTTGAGGAAACCGTAACGCCTTTAGTGACCAATGTTGTGGGCAAGATCGAGGGCGGCAGTTTGAAGAATATGGAGCACCGGCTCAAATCCGTAGGTTCGCTGCAGGAGAAGTTGAAGCGTTTCATCGGAGTGCGCAAGCTATCGCTCGCTGAGGCGAGTGCCGGCGTGAACGACGCTGTGCGATATTCCGTGGTGTTGGATTCGGCTACGTTTGCCAAATCGTATGACCGGGCGATCGCTGAGCTGGCGAAGAGCGGAATGGAGCGCGTGAAGGTTGTCAACCATTTCAGAAAGCCGTCGGAGGCGTTCAACGCGGTGTCGGTCACCTGCGAACTGAACGTGCCAAACGATCAGGGTAATGAAGAACGCCGACTCGTCGAGATTCAATTTCATACCGCTGAAAGCTTTGAGCTCAAGGAGGCTAACCACGACCAGTACAAGTTATCACATGCGCTTGAGCTGGACGGCCGGCACGAGGACCGAGCGAAGTTGCTCGCGGGCACGCTTGAGAAGGCGAAGGCGATGCCAAAGCCGGAGGGATGGCTAGAGATCGATGACTGGACTCGAGAGGTTGCCCGTCCAAAGGAAATCAAGCCGAAGGCGCCGCGTTTGGGTGGAATGGTTGCGTCGGGGCCGGCGAATCAGAGAGCTCGGGCGTTGGCGAACTCGGCCTTGCAACTGGAGAAGGTGTGCACGCCGACTGTTGAGAAATTGGTAAAACGCGTCGGCGGCGAATGGGCAGAGGGGGAAAAATGGCGTGCTTCATTGCTGAAGAAGGAGACATCCATCGCGCGCAAAATCGACCTGATCAGACGCGAACGGGGGCTGACTTTGGACGAAGCGGCCCAGCACGTGCACGACGCGCTTCGCTATACGGTGAAACTGAAGCCTGAGTCGTTTACTGCGTCCGCAAAACGACTACTCGAGGACTTCCCCAAGAACGGCTTGGAGGTGATGCGGGTTCGCAATGCTTTCGTCGAAGCTGACGGTACATATCGCGGAATTAACGTCGGGCTGCGGACCAAAGACGGCAAAGATCTTGAGGTTCAAATCCATACTGGTAAAAGCTTTTACGCCAAGCAGAGGAATCACAAGTATTACGAAAAATTGAGGTCGCTTAGCAGCACGATTGAGGCTGGCAGCGATCGGGCGGACGGCAATGATATCGCTGTCTTCGACGCGGAGCGCGCTCGCTTGTCGGATTTAATGCGTTCGCAGACTGCGAGCGTCGAGATGCCGGCTGCTGTTGAGACAATCAGATCTTTCCGGCGCTACTAATTACGAGGCGGTTTCAAAACGAACCGGTACTGCCACCATCCAAGCCGCGGCGCGAGAAGAACCCGGGACGCCTGCCTGTTTCGAATCGCGCCGCGCTGACCGGTATCTTGTTCGTTCTCGAGACGGGGCTTCGCTGGCGCGACCTGCCGGCCGAGATGGGGTGCGGCTCGGGCGTGACATGTTGGCGACGACTACGCGACTGACAGGCGGCCGGAGTGTGGGACCGCTTGCACGAGCTGCTGCTCGCGAAGCTGCGAGCAGCAGACCAGATCGACTTCTTGCGAGCCGCTGTCGATTCGTCATCGATTCGCGACCTTGGCGTGCAGCTTCGCGATATGCCGCTTGTGCTTTCGCGCCCGTTGCGCTTTCACCAGCTTTGCTACCGTGGGCGGCTACCTCAATCGTCACAATGATCCTCCACCCGGCGCAACCGTCATCTGGAGAGGCTTCCTCGTCCGGCAAGAAATTACCGAGATGTTGCGCATCTTTAATCCAGGTCCGTAACTTGTGGGTAAAACCCAGCCATCAATGGCGGGGTTTCTCGGAGCAAATTCTGATGAATACGGCGCACCGCTGCCAGCACCATCGCGTCGCGATTTGATCTGCCTTGGCGCGACCGGTCGTCTGTGTATTGCCGACGAGCGGTGTTTTCGCGCGGCGGAAAATGCCGGTCAAAAAAAATCCCGCCCGGACATCGGACGGGATCGTGCGAGCTTCAAACGCCCCGGGGGGGCGGATGCGTTCGCGTTCAGAGACCTTGCGCGAGGAATTGCTCGGCGTACTTGTTGCGGTTTTCCATTTGCGGATCGGTGGCCTGTTCGTAGTCCTTGTCCCAGACCAGTGCCGCTTGTTCCGCCGTCGTCGTCTGCTTGATGTCCGTGATCGTCTTGCTGTACGTCGTGTCGAGTTCCTGATTCATGAAGCCGATGTTGGCTTCGAGGCTGCCCGGGTCGAGCCCGTGCTCCTTCGCATAGTTGATTTCGCCTTGTTTGCGTGTGCCGCCCCATTGCGCAAGACCCCAACCGTTGGCGTTGTCGTCCGCGAAGTTGCCGGAGGGCGCGCCGGTCGCTCCGCCTTGATTGACGTTGCCTTTCAGCCCGCTTTCCTGCTGCAGGTTACCGAGCACGCCGGCTACCTGCGCGTCGGTCAGGCCGTAGCGCGATTTGAGGTCCTGTGCGATGGCGTGCGCGGCGTCGCCGCCCGATACGTTGGGCAGCGTGTTGCCGCCGCCACCGCCACCGCTTCCACCGCCGCCTATTCCCGGCGACGCGCCGCCACCGCCCTGGCCGCCACCGCCGCCACTCACGCCAGCGGGTGCGGCGCCGCCACCGCCGGCAAAGGCGGGCGGCGCGGAGTACGAAGGCGTACCGCCGCCGATGCCGCCCACACCACCGGCATCGCCTGAATTCTGGCTGGAGGGATCGAGAATCTGCTTGATTTCTTCGATGAGCAACTCGAGCAGTTGTGCGAGCTGCGATTCGTTCGTGCCGCCGATGCCGCCGACATCGTCGATGCCGTTCAGATAGCCGGCGTTATAGCCTTGCACTGCTGTGGTGGACATGATTTTCTCCGCGTGAGAATGACGGTATTCGTCAGTTGCTGGTGGAGGGCCGATAACGGCCGCCTGCCAAACCTAATTTATTGCCCGGCGCTTACAGCGCGTTGACGGATGCGAAGTCGTTGTCGGATTGCCGAACTGCCGAACCGGGTGGCGGCCGCGATGCCGATGCAAGCGGCTTGCGGCAGGCGAGCCGCCGCCGATGCGGCCACCTGCGTGAACCTTCATCGTTTCGCGTGCTCGGCGCGGCCCGCGTGCTCAGGAGGTCGAGCGACGCATCACGCTCAGTTCCGCCGCGTTGTCGGCGCCGATCGTTCGCCCCTCGTTCGACCGGTTCGACGGGCTCGACGTGCTCGCGGCAAACGGCAGGCATCCCGCGATGATGAGCAGTGCGCCCAACGCATTCTCCGCGAAGCTCTTGGTGCCGGCGGACCAATCGCTTCCCTCCACGGCGTGATTGACCACGGCGGTGGCGGCATAAAGGGAGAGGAACAGGCTGAGACGCGCGATTCCCGCGCCGGCCGCCTTGTTCCCGAGCTGCTTGACCGTGCTGGTTTCGGAGGTGTCGAGCTTGCCCCAGCTCACGCGCAGCGTCTTCAGTTCATCGAGCGCCTTGCCCGTGAAGCCGTGCGTCGAGATTTCCGAGGCCACGCGTCCCCCGATCGCATCCAGCCCCTCGCCGGCGGCATTCGCTGCCGAATAGCCGAACAGTCCTTTGATCGCTGCGTTGGTCTTCGTGTGGTGAATGAGGCTGTCGACGTAGGACGGGGCCGACCATTGCGAGCTGCCCTGCGCGGTGTTGACGGCGAGCTGGTTTCCGAAATACGGAACGCCGTTGAGCGTCTGGCCTCTGACGGGGCGCTCGTAGCCTGCGTCGTGATTGCCTTCGAGCGGGCGGAACACGTTGATCACATCGCGCGCCAGGTATGCGTACGATTTGATCGCGCTAGGCAGTATGCTGGAGAGCTGCCCAAGATGCCCGTTGCCTTCGTCGTTCTTGCCGGTATAGGCTGCGGCGCCCATCGTCACTATCAGCGACAAGATCTGCGCAACGTGGCCCGTGTAGGTCTTGTTGTCCGCGGCGCCGGTGTGATGCTTGTGCAACATCGCGGCCAGGTTGCCCATCGCCGCCGCTGTGAACAGCGTGGCCGTAATTGCGCCGCGTGTTTCGGGCCCGGCGCCGGTCTTGTCGAGGGCTGCTTCGGCCGCCATCGAGCACAACTCCCGGAAGAGCGTGGCGCCGCCGGTTGCGACGAATTCATGACTGAACGCGTTGACGAGGTTGGCCGTCCACCCTTTGAGCGGTTGCGCGGCGCCGTAGGGGTTCTGCGTCAGCATGTCGCCGATGTTCGAGATGAACGATTGGATCTGCCTCGGCCGGGACAGCGCGGCCGACAGGTTGCTGGTGATCGAGGCGGCCGACGCCGGACTTATGTCTTCGGTTACCGCGGGCACCGATGTCCTGGCGGCGGCCAGCGTGCGGGTTTCCGGTGCTGCCAGGGACGACGAGCTCGGAGCGCTTGCTTCGGGCGGGCTTTCCGGCTCTTGACTGTCGATGTCGTGCGCGGCGAGGTGAGGCGCCGAGAAGCTGGTTTCCTTATCGAGCGGCAGTGGGCTGCTCGAGCTGGACGTCGCGGGCATTTTGCCGGCAGCGCTCGTCCCTGCCTCTTTCACGAGCGCCGGCGACTCTTTCGGGAGCGGCACCGGGCTGGCCGAACGGGACGTTTCGGGTTCCGATTCGGCCTCGCTCGTCGTCGCGGCTGTCAGCCCCGAGGCTTCCTTCTCGTGCGGCAGCGGGCTGCCCGAACGCGACGTGGCCGGTTGCTTGCCGGCAGCATTCGTTTCCACTGGCTCTTCATGTCGAACGGACGCCGCACTCTCGCGCTGCGATGCAGGCGTGTGTGGCTGCGGTTCCTCGTGTACGGGCAAGTCTTCGCTCGACTGCCCGCCCCCCGACAAGTCGAGCACCGGCACTGCCTCGTCTCCCGGGGCTGCACGTTGAGCGCCCAGCTTGCCCGAACCGGGCAACGACCGTGAGCCTCCACCTGGGCGGCCGATCGCGGAGCCTGACGGCGACGACGCGCGCGCAGGCAGCGAGCTGCGCCTGACTGGCGCCGGCAGCGGCGACGATGGGGGCTGCGCCGTCCCGGCCGGTTGCGATGTTGTCGAAAGCGGGCCCGCCTGCGCCGGTGCATGGGTGCCGGTGTGCGCCGGCAAGGCGGGTGCATTGCTCAGCGCGCCGAGCAATGCGCCGCCGGAGGGGCGCGGGCCGCTCGTCGATGCGCTTCGTTGGCGCGGGGCCGGCGCGGGCTGCGTGTCGTTGCGCGGGAGGTCGAGCGATGATGACCGTACTTGCGTGCTGTTGCTGATCGTCATGACGTTTCCTTTCGGTTGATTTCGATCGTTCGACGTCGCCTCGCGACAAAGGCCTTGATGGACTGACGCGCTGCCTCATCGCGTCCAGGCGGTCGACGTGCGTTCGCCCGTCGATTCCGTCTTCGCGCTTTGCGAACGTGGGTTCTCGTGTTGGAAAGGTAAAACGACATAACGGTGACAGCCTGCCGATTCCGAAGTGGCGTGCAAAAAAACGCACGTCGATGCCGGCGCCGGTGCTGCGACCGCGGATCCATTTGCGCACTTCATCGCATTTGACGTTTGCCGCATGCGCGCTTCGCAATTTCGCTCGCCGCGTCGCGTCGCTTGCGTTGCGCAATGTCGTGGCGCATAAGCTTGTGCTTGCATTCCTCGATATCGCTCCGCGTGAGTGGGATGCGGGGACCGTACCGCGCCGACATCGAGCGATGTTGCTGGCGACGGAAATCGTCATGTCACTCAAGGAGTTCGCCATGAACAACATAGGAATTCGACCGGGGCTCGTCCAGTCCCGTATCGCGGAGTTCGAGAAAGGGACGAAGAACGGTGCGACCGACGGCGCACAAAAGCAAGCGCCCGCGCGCAGCAAAGGCCAACTGGACGGGCTATCCAGCTTCAAGGGGGCCGACGGCGCGCCGCCACCTCCGCCTCCGGCGCCCCGCAACTTTGCCAGCCTGCCGGGGCGCGCGGGGAACGTCGGTGCACAGTTTCTGAGTTCGGCGCTTCATGCCGGAAGTCACTTTCTGCCGCCCGGCGTCGCGTCCACCGCAATGCATGCGGCGGGTGACATGATGCGTCCATCGGCCCTCGGTGCAGGGAATCCCGTGACGCAAATGGCTGCGATGCAAAACGACTTCATGCAGCAGCAAAGCGAGATGACGCGGCTCAACAACGCGAACACGTTGGCGGCCGCTGTCAACCAGCAGTCGCAGGAGCTCACATCGGCGCTGGCGTCGGTGGGTAACAAGGGTGCCAGCAACATTTCGAACGCCGCCAAGGGGCAGTAACGGCTACGGCGGGCCGCCGCGTTTTCGCGCGCGGCTCGCGAACGCCCCGGTCTGATCGTCCACGCTTCGCTCCTGCTTCGTCCCCGCTTCGCGCTTGCCTCGGCGCTCGCCATACGGGACGACTCCCTCATGCAACGTCGCTTTCTCTCTTGATGACGTTCGCGGGCAGCCGGATCTCCCCGGCTGCCGCTGCTCGTCCTACTGCCCGTCATCCGCCAGCTTCATGCGCTCGACGATGCTTTGCACCGAACGCGCGTAGCGGTCGCGCTCGGCAGGTGTCTCCGAATGGTAGGCACCGATCGCCGCCCAGTTATTCCCGTACTTGACCATCATCTTGTGCAGGTGCCACGCAGCCACGTACACGCTCAAGCATGGGTTCATGAGGTCGTCGGCCGAGACGCCGTAGCGCGACAGCAGCGGAAGGTGAATCGAGTTGATCTGCATCATGCCGTAATCGGTCGAACCGTTCCGGTTGCGATGGAGCGCGTTCGCGTTGCCATGCGATTCTTGCCACGCGATCGCGCGCAGCACGACGGGGCTCACATGTTGATAGGCGGCGGCCGCCGCAAAGCAGTCGGCGGTCTGCGCGCGCACTTCGGCGGGCGCCGCGGACAGAACGGCAAGCGCCAGCGCGAGCGCCGGCTTGGGCGTGAATAGTCGCATCATGGATCATCCGGTAAGAGAAGCGGTGCGGGAATCGCTTCGCACCGACGTGGGAATGAAAACGCCGTCCGACCCACGCGTGTGCGTTTCGTCGGACGGCGTTGGCGGAAAAAAGCCGTGGGCCGGCCGTGTTACCGATCGGTGGTGCAGGCGCTTTGGCGCCGCACACCGCTGCCCTCAGCGGCCCATCGTCTCCGAGGGCGCTTCCTGGAACACGCGCCGGTAGCCGTTGATCAGCGTCGAACGATGGCGCACCCCCCACTTGTTCGCGACGTCGAGCACGCGCGTGGCCGGTGCGCCGTCGTCGAGCAGATCGTCGCGAATGCGCTCCATCCGCTGGCGCCGGATCAGCTCGCTCGGCGATAGCCCGAGGTGGTTCTTGAACGCTGCCTGCATCGCGCGCTCGGTCACGCCCACATGCGATGCCACTTCGCGCACCGAAAGGTCCTTTTGGTCGAGGTTGTCCATCAGGTAGCGATAGGCGCGGCGGTATTTCGCCGGCAGGCGGGCGCTCACGTCGTCGGAGCGCTGCGCCGTGCGCGATGCCTGCATGTGATCGGCCGCGGCGGCGGGCATCGACATGTCCGCGCGCACGTGCTGAATCGACGCGAGCGCGTAGCGGCCGTAGAACTGTGCGAATTCCTGCGTGCGCATCTGCTGCTGCATGATCTTCGCGCGGCAGTAGAGGTAGTCGAGGTACCAGCGCGCATGCTGGCTGCCTTGCGAATTCGCCGCGCCGGACGCATCGAGCATCGCTTCGGCCAACGGCGTCGCGTGGCCGGCGATCGCGGCCAACGTGATTTCGAGGCACAGGCTGCGGTGATAATCGTTGAGGCCGGCCTGGCGGCTCCAGCTCACGTGTTGCTTGAGCGTTTCGCCCGCGCTCGTCCGGCCGTCGGCCAGCGAAACGAGCCGGTTCAGGTGCGAGAGTCGTTCGGCCAGCAGCGGCAGCACGGTCCCGGCGGGCTGCGAGCCGGGTACCGGTGCCTCGCTCGACTCGAACTCCCCGATAGCCGAGCGCCAGTAGATGTGGTCGGCGAGTCGCTCGGCACCGTGCAGTTCGTGCTGCGCGAAGAGGTCCCGCCGCAGCGCCTCCACGAGGTAGCTCCAGCGGCGATCGCCATGCGTTGCCGCCAGCGCGGCCAGCTCGCCGAGGCGATGGCACGCCGCCTGGATCAAGCCCAGATGAAACGAAACGAGTGTCGCACCGACGAGGCTGTCGAAACGTTGGTGCGGCGTGGCCGCCTTTTCCTCGCCGACGCGCTTGAAGCAACTGAGCGCGACGTTGAACTGGTTGCGGAAGAAGGCTTGCCAGCCGGTGTTGCGGCACGACGCGATACGCAGACCGTCGCGTTGGGCGCGAATGGCTTTTTGCGCGCGGCGATACGTTTCCTCCGCTTCTTCATGGCGGCCGAGCATCAGCTCGAGGTCGGCGCAGACTTGCAGTTGTGCGTAGCCGGGCTGAGCTTGCGCCGTGTCGGTATCGGCATGGCGTGCGGCGTGGCGGACAGCGTCGAGAAACTGGCCTTGGAGCATTTTCGAGACGACGTCCGCAGGGGTGTCGTCGAAAGCGAGGGCCGAGGCCGCGGCGAAGTAGATCGTCGAGAACATGTCGTGCTCCTGATTCAATGAGCGATGCGTTAAGCGGCGTGAAACGATTCGTGAAGCAGTGAGCGCATGTTTTCATCGCGGGCCGATTTAGGCTCGTGTTTGTGATGGTTTGTTACCTTCGGCTTGGCATCGGCATTTGCCGGAGAGCGGGGCGCCGCGGTGGACTTTCACGCACGAGCGGGAGGCCTGCATCGCTTTTTTTGATGATTTTTTGTTACGTTTTCCGCCGCCGTACGCTGTTGGCGCGGTGCACGGCACCCAATGGGCGGCTCGCCCGCGAACGTCGCCATAGCACATGTTTGTATCTGGCATATTTCTGCGGGCGGCCATTCCGCGATTCGCGCCGAAACGTCCAAAAAAAATGCGGCGACTGCCGCAGCGCCATGCTGGGCGGGGCTTGTGACGCGAAGGCGACATTCTTGCGCCGGTGCCTGTATCATCCATGCTGGCCGAGAAAGGATGATTTTCCAGGGGTATTTTTTTACTTAAAGGTGCGGTGTACTTTGCCGTAATTACCCATTGGGCTGTAGCTATCCTTACAAGTCGGTATTGTTTTCTTGCATACTTGCTTTCGAATTCCGGACGCCATTCGGTACTGCTTCTTTTAGGGCAATTATTGGCGTTTCCGGAACAAAGCGAGGGGTCGGCTTGCCGTTGCTCGGTTTGTTCCGGCAGGTGTAATGGTTCAAGCAGAGTGAAAAGAACGTGGCAACAAAAAAAATAGAACTCCCGGTCCATCCGAGGTGCGTGAGCGACAACAGGCGGAGCCGGCCGAGGGCGAATGTTCGGATAGCGGCGATGCCGCCGGCAATTCGGGCGCTGCTGTGCGGCGTCTGGTTCGCCTGCACGGTCGCGCACGCTTCCGATCAGCAAGTAATCGTCGACGGCGGGCAGCGCCTGGGCGGCGTCGTGCGCACGGGCGGCCACGACGTTCCGTTGCTGCGCGCGCTCGAGCAGATCATGCCGACGAGTTACAGCATCAATGTGCCGAACGCGGGCGCATGGGCCGACGCGTCCGTGAGCTGGCGCGCCGGCTCGTCGGTCGTGCACGCGCTCGGCGAGGTGCTGTCGGTCGATCCTGCGCTGCAGGCGCGCGTCGATACGGATATGCGTTTGCTCACGGTGACCGCGCATGCGCGGCGCGCAAACGTTGACGCGCCGCAGCCTTCCTCGCCGGCGGCCGGCGCGGCGTCGCGCATGAACAGTGCCGCCACGAATGCGTCTTCCACCTTGCCCACGGGCGCGGCGGCGATGGCTCCCGCGGCGGCCCCTGCCATTGCACCGGCGCAGCCCCTGGTGCAGGCGCGCGTTTCGACGTGGATACCCGCAACACCGGCATCGGCTCGCACACCGGCGGCAGCACTGGCGGTCCCGCCCGTGCCGGCACCGGCACCCGCGCCCGCGCCCGCTCCGGTGATGTCGTCCGCACCGGCGCCCGGGCCGGCCATGCCGGCACCCGCACCCGCACCCGCACCCGCTCTGGCGATGTCGCCCGCACCGGCAGCCGGGTCGGTCATTCCGGCATCGGCACCGGCACTTGTTTCAGCACCGCCGCGAGCGCAGGTGCCCGCGCCCGCAAAGCGTGACGCCATCGAGCCCCCGTTGCTCGCCGCCACGCAACCGGCGTCCGGCCCGGCCTCCCCGGCGCCATCGTGGGCGCCCGCCGCGACTCCGGCGTTCGTACCCGCGGCGGCGCCCGAGCGCACGGAGTGGCAGATGCGCCTGTCGGACGGCTCCGTGCGCAATGCGCTCGCGCGCTGGGCGAGCGAAGCCGGCTGGCAATTCATCTGGGACGTGCCGACCGATTTTCAGGTCGACGCGACGGCCACGATACACGGCACGCTCGCCGAAGCGCTGCGTCAGGTGACCAATGCGCTCGCCGGCTCGCAGGTGCCGATTCAGGTGGTCTTGTACCAGCGCAACCACGTCATGCGCGTCGTTCCCAAAGGAGCAAGTTGATGAGCGTCCTCCGTCG
Organism: Burkholderia sp. 567; assembly: GCF_040545115.1. Classification (NCBI taxonomy): domain Bacteria; kingdom Pseudomonadati; phylum Pseudomonadota; class Betaproteobacteria; order Burkholderiales; family Burkholderiaceae; genus Burkholderia; species Burkholderia sp. 567. The sequence goes on along the minus strand of NZ_JBEPLG010000004.1, from coordinate 459,068 downwards.
TCCTTTCGTCATCCTGGCCGCATGCCTGTCGCTGCTCGCGGGGTGCACCGGTCTCCTGGACAAGATCGAGCGCAGCTCGCAATCCGATACCGCGCGTGCGGGGCAATTGCTCGGCAAGCTCTCGAACGGCGATAACCGCGCGGTGCCGGGCAGTGACGACGTCGTCGTCAAGGACGAACTCTGGCTTTCGGGCAAGACGATCAAGATCGCGACGAAATCGACGCTGCCGAAGCTCTTCGACGAGCCGGCGAGCTTCGACGGCACGGTCGATTCGCTGCGCATGTTCGCCGATCGCATTTCGCGCCTCGCGCACCTGCCGGCCAAGGTTGCGCCGGGCACGAGCGAAGCGGCCGCGCGCGCGACGCAGACCGCGGTCGATACGGGGGGCGCCGGAGCCTATCCCGGCGTGCCGCCGCTGCCCCCCGGCCTGCTGCAGGGGCCCGCGCCGAGCACGAGCGCCGCGACGATGGCCGCGCGCGTGCCGAGCGTATCCTCGCCCGTGCGCATCGCGTATTCGCGCGGCACGCTGCGCGGGCTGCTCGACACGGCGTCGGCTCGCTTCGGCGTCTATTGGAAGTACGAGGACGGCGCGATCGTCTTCTTCTACACGGCCACGCGCGTCTATCAGGTCGTCGCCATTCCGGGCGACTCGAAGCTGGATACGAACGTCGTGAGCGGTGCGAGCAACAGCGGCGGCGCCTCGAGCAACAGCACGGGGGCCGCGGGCGGATCGGGCGCCGGCGGCGCGGGCATCGGCGGCGGAGGCGGCGGGACGTCCGGTTCGCCCTCCGTGTCGTCGGACAACACCGCGAATATCACGATGAACGCGCAGCTCTCGGTGTACAACGGCTTGCAGACGGCGATCAAGGCGATGCTCTCTCCGGCAGGCTCGGTCATCACGTCGCCAGCCACGGGCTCGATCGCGGTCACCGATACGCCCGATGTGCTCGAGCGCGTGGGCGAGTTCATGGAGCAGCAAAACCGCGTGCTCGCGCGGCAGGTGCTCATCAACGTGACGGTGCTCTCGGTCACGCTTTCCGCGGCGGACAGCTACGGCATCAACTGGCACGCGGTCTATCAGGCGCTCGGCACGCAGTTCGGCATCACTACCGCGTTCACGAGCATGATCCAGAACCCGAGCGAGCTCTCGGCCTCGGTCATCACACCGTCGAGCCGCGCGTCGAGCACGACGGCCGTCATCGATGCGCTTTCGACGCAGGGTACGGTGCACCGCAAGACCTCGGCCTCGATCACGACGCTCAACGATCAGCCCGTTCCCGTGCAGGTGGCCGAGCAGCAAGGCTATCTCGCGCAGATCTCGACGACCAACACCGTCAACATCGGCAGCCAGACGTCGCTCACGCCGGGCACGATCACGACCGGCTTCAACCTCACGGTGCTGCCGCACATCCTCGACGACGGCACGATCATGATGCAGTTCTACAGCAACATTTCGTCGCTCGTGAACCTTGTGCCGTTCGGCCCGGCGAACCAGCAGATCCAGCTGCCGACCGTCGATACGCGCAACTTCCTGCAGCGCATCGCCGTGAAGTCGGGGCAGACGCTCGTCATCAGCGGCTACGAGGGCATCACCGATCAGGATAACCGGCAAGGCGTCGGCCATCCGTCGAACTACGCGATGGGCGGGTTCAACGCGTCCGGCACGCGCGAGGTGATCGTCATCCTGCTCTCGCCGATCGCAATCAACGGCGCTTGAAGCGCGCTCGGGCACAGGATCCTTCATGGCGACGCAAGTCATCCAGATCGGCCGGCAGCGGTTCATATGCGGCCTTTTCTGGCAATCGCTGTCGCGCCGGCACGCGCTGCGCGCGGAGGCCGTGGAACTCGCCGCGCGCCTGAATTTCGATGCGATGGTGCTGCGTATCGACCGCACCTTCGCGGGCGCGGGTTTCGCGAGCACGCGCGAGGGCGCGCAACTGGGCTTGCCGTCGCTCGGCGCGCTCGTGTCGAAGACGATCGCGGCCGAAGGCGCGTTCTACGACGGACGCCAGCAGCCGGCGCCCAACTGGCTCGGTGCATTCCATCTGCCCGACGGGCGCTGGGCCTATTTCGCGGTGCGCGACGGCGCATTCCTGCCGAACGGCGATCGGATCGGTTCCAGCGAAGAAGTGTTCGAGCGGCTGCACAGCGATTACAGCCTCGGCGGCTGGAACGTCGTCATCGGCGATCCGCAGCTGGAAGTGCAGGGGTTCCACAACTTCTACGCGCGGCGCATCGAGGACATGATCCCGCGCCGGGGCGGCAAGCCGCATTTGCCGCGCTGGCTCAATCTGTCGCGTGTCTCGCGGCGCGCACCGCGGCGCGAGGTGCTGCTGGCCGCCGTCGCGATCGTGGTGGCGGCAGCGGTTGTGGCCGGCATCGTCGCGTACCGGCGCCACCGTTTGGAACTCGAGCGGCAGCAGGCGTTCGAGCGGATGCGCGCGGAGCTCGCGCTGCATCCGCCCAAGCCCGCGGCACCGCCCGAAGCCGCGCATCCGTGGGCCGGCGAGCCGCGGCCCGATGCGTTCGTTCGCGCGTGCGTCGATCACTTCACGCACATCGCGCCGGGCGGCTGGGAACTCGACGACTACGTTTGCCGCGCGTCGAACGTCAGCTACAGCTGGTCGCGGGACGGATCGAACGTGGCGATGCTGATGGCGGCGGAGCCGCGCGCGACGATCGACGGCAACGGCGAGCATGCGAGCTACGTGGAACCGCTGGCATTGCCTGCGGGGGGAGACGAAGTGATCGATGGCGTGCGCGGCGTGCGCTTGCGCATGCTTTCCGCGTTCCAGTTGCTGGGCATCGGCCTGACGTTCACGCTGCAGCCGGCAAGCGCGCCGCAGCGCAGCCTCGCTTCGCAAACGCTGGACCGGCTGCATCCGGGCGGCGGCCCGCCCCCGGCGCCGAGCTGGCAGACCTGGCGCATGTCGGCGCAACTGGGCGGCGTGCGGCCCGACAGCCTCATCAGGTATCTCGACGAGCCGGGCGTGCGCGTCGAGACGCTTTCATACAAATCCGGGCAGTGGACGCTCGACGGAGTGCTCTATGAGAAATGACGATGCATTGACTGTGCTGGTGCTCGCCTGCTGCTGTGCGTGGCCGTTGGCCGCGTCCGGCGCGGCCAGCGCCGCGGCTGCCACGGCCGCCGCGCCCGCTGAAGCGGCGCCGCGCATGAACGTCGTTCCGACACCGGCCGCCGTGCAGGCAGCCAACGAACTGATGCGGCTACAGGAGGAAACGATGGTCCTCAAGGCACAGCTGAAAAAGCTCGATGCGCAGGCGCAGGTGGCGGAGCGGCAAGAAGCGCTGCACCGGATGGGCAGTACCGTCTCCTCGTATTCGGACGTGTCGCTCGTGGCGACACAAGGGCTCGGCAAGAAGCTCAGCGCAACGGTGGCGACGAGCGACGGCGCGGAGTTCGACGTCGGGCCCGGCGATACGCTGCCCAACGGCATGCGCGTGGCGGCCGTTCGCCCGGGTGCGATCGTCCTCGCATCGCAAGACGGACGGCGCACGACGCTGACCGTCTCCGCGAGCGCGCGGCAGCAGCCCGCGCGCAACGTGGCGTCGACAGGCTCGCCCGGCGTGCCGCCGGTGCCGACGCTGCCTGCCTTGCCGATGCCTGCGAGGTGATGCCATGAGTTCGTCTCCGACACCTCCGGGCAAGACGCCCACAAGCGTGACGCCACTGATTCTCTCGCGCGCCGTGAAGCCGGTCGAAACCGATCCGTCTGTTACGCAGGGTCAGCCGGCGGCCGCGGCCGGGCCGGCTCTCGCGCCTGTTGCGCGGCCACGCGAGCCGGTGCTGAGCGCCGTGGCCGCTGCCGCCGCCGCTTCGGTGCAGCCCGCGCAAACAGCGTCGCAAAGCCAGCCGCCGGGGCAGGCGCTGCCGCTCGCCGCAGTGGCACGCCCGCTTTCCGACAGCGGCGAGTTCGCCGCGAGCGAGGAGGAGCGCAAGTTTCTCTGTCTGCTCGACGACGGCACGCTGCTCGTTGCCGAAGGGCACGAAATGAATCCGTTCGTGCTGTCGTACTGCGCGAGGCTCGAACGGCTCAATTGCCACTATACGACGCGGCTCGTGACACTCGATGCGATCAGACGCAGCTATCAGGGCCCGCGCCGCGACGGCAGTGCCGAGCGCATCGATCACACGCGGATGCAGGTCCTCGCGAAGAACCTGATCGCGCGGGCGTGCGACGAGCGTGCGTCGGATATCCATATCCGTGTGAACCGCTTCAGCACGGAGATTCTTTTTCGCATCCACAACGAACTCGTGCGCATTTCGGAGCAGACGCGCGAGTACGGCGAGCGGCTGCTCGCCACGCTTTATGCGGCGATGTCGAGCGTATCGGACAACACCTACAAGCCGAACGAACGCCAGGACGCGGCCATCGGCGATCGCGACAAGCTGCCGGACCGGCTTTTCGGCGTGCGGATCGCGACGGCGCCCACGAGCGTCGGCAGCGTCATGGTGCTGCGGCTGCTCTACAACGATGCGGGCGAGGCGACGGCCCTGACCGAGCTCGGCTTCACGGTGGCGCAGGCGAACGCGTTCGAGCTGCTCGCGCAGCAGCCGCACGGCATGAACATCATCAGCGGCCCGACCGGCTCGGGCAAATCCACGACGTTGCAGCGCGTGCTGACGAAGCAACTGTGCGAGATGGCCGGCTCGATCCACGTCATCACCGTGGAAGACCCGGTGGAGTACCCGATCGAGGGCGCCGTGCAGACGCCCGTCGTCAACGCGCCGACGGAAGAGGCGCGCTCGCTCGCGTTCGCCGCCGCGATCGCGAATGCGATGCGGCTCGATCCCGATACGATCATGATCGGCGAGGTGCGCGACCGCGCATCGGCGCAAAGCGCGTTGCGCGCCGCGATGACGGGCCATCAGGTCTGGACGACGGTGCACGCGAACGGCGCGCTCGCGATCGTGGACCGTCTCGTCGATCTCGGCTTGCCGATCGCGATGGTGACGGACGAATCGCTCGTCACGGGGCTCATCAGCCAGCGGCTCGTCAAGCTGCTGTGTCCGCACTGCTCGCGCCCGCTGGCCGAGGCGATGGCGCAGCTCGACATGGGGCTGGTCGCGCGCGTGAAGCGGGCCGTCGGCGCGCGGTTCGACGCGGTGCGCGTGGCCGGGCCCGGTTGCCCGCATTGCAAGAACGGCACGGTCGGCCGGACCGTGGTGGCCGAGATCGTGCGCACCGACGCGACGGTTTGCGAATTGCTGCGCGCCGGGCGCAAGCCCGACGCGCAGGCGTACTGGCTCAGCGAGCTCGCGGGGCAGACGGTCGCGCAGCACGCGCTCGAAAAAGTGGCGGCGGGCCTCATCGATCCGCGCATGGCGGAGCGCGTGGTCGGCCCGTTCATGCAGGGCAGCGGGGGGCGGCCGCAGCCGCTCGGAAGCGGCTATGGCACTTGAGCTCAACCGGCGCTGGGCGCGCCTGCAATTCACGACGCAGGCGCGCCTGCGGCTCTATCGCAAGATCGCGAAAATGCTCGCGAACGGTTTGCCGTTGCTCAAGATTCTCGAGGAGCTCGAGTTGCGTGCGTCGCACGAGGGCCGCAAGCCGAACGAGCCGCTGGCCTTGACGCTTGCGGACTGGCGCAGCGTCGTGCAAAACGGCGGCATGCTGGCCGAGGCGATGGCGTGGTGGGTGCCGCATACCGAGCAGATGATCGTCATGGCCGGCGAGCAGTCGGGACGCCTCGAGGCCGCGCTGCTGAACGTGTGCACCGTCGTGCAGTACAGCCGCCGGATCCGCACGGCCATCGTCGGCGGGTTGACCTACCCGTGCGTGATCGTGGCGATGACGATCGGGTACGTGTACCTGTTCGGCAAGCTCGTGATTCCGCGCTTCGCGTCGATCGTGAGCCCCGAGCGCTGGCACGGCGTGGCGAAGTCGCTCTACGAGCTGTCCCGGTTCGTGCAGGGCGGCATGATCTACTGCCTCGTGGTGCTCGCGATCCTCGTCGCGGCACTCTTTTACTCGATGCCGCGCTGGTCCGGCAACGTACGGGTCTGGCTCGACCGCTACCCGCCTTACTCGATCTATCGGCTCATTACGGGCTGCGGTTTTCTCGTCGCGTTTTCGTCGCTGCAGGCGGCGGGCTTCACGGTCGAACGCTCGCTCGCGCGGCTGGCCACCGATGCGAAGCCGTGGCTCAGGCAGCGAATCGACGACATGCTCTTCGGCGTGAAATCGGGGCTCAACGTCGGCGAGGCGATGAAGAACGCCGGCTACCGGTTTCCTTCCGAGGAGATCGTCGACGATCTGTGTGTGTATGCCGAATACAAGGGCTTCGCCGAGGCGCTGCACGCGATCGCCAGCGAATGGATGACCGACGGCGTGGAGACGATCGAGGCGCAGATGCGCGTGGTCAACGGCGCGGCGATCGTCGTGCTCGCGCTCGTGCTGTCGTGGCTCATCAGCGGCTTCTTCGGAATTCAGCAGGAAATTGCGGCTTTGGCTCGGAGTCTGCATTGAGCGTGCCGTGTAATGACGTGCAAGCGCAGTGCGGACGCAGTGCAAGCGAACGGGTGTTGAAAGCAGATGGCACATCTTTCTCTAGTGTCGATTGAGGAAACCAAGGAGAGCAACATGAATGTCAAGACCGTCGCATCGATTCGCGCAAGGGTGGGCAGCCGTAGGTCGCGGCGCACGCAACGTGGCGCCACCCTGCTCGAGGCGATCGCCTATCTCGGGATCGCCGCAATCGTCGTCATCGGTGCCATTGCGCTGCTGCGCGGCGCATTCGGCAGTGCTTCGTCGAATCAGACGGCCGAGCAGGTGACGGCCATCCAAACCGGCGTCAAGAAGCTGTATATGGGGCAGACCAACGGCTACACCGGGTTGACGACGACCGTCGCCATTGCCGCCGGCATCATCCCGACTACGCTCGTCATCGACACCGCGGCAAATACCGTCACCGATGCCTGGGGCGGCGCAGTAACCGTTACGGGAGCTGGCACCGGTACATTCACGATCGAATTCGATTCCGTGCCGACGGACGTATGCATCAACGCGGCATCTGCTGGCGGAACCTGGACAGCCGTCTCGATCGGCGGTTCGGTGCAAACCGTGCCGGTAACGCCCGCCGCCGCTCAGGCAGCGTGTGCCGGTGGTGCGAAGAAGATCATCTGGACCTCCGCCTGATCGAGGCCCGAGTATCGGCCTTCGCTCCGATTGACGCCACGAGCCGCCCGCCATGTTCCTGATCTGGATCGTCGCCGCCTTCGCGATGCTTACCGGTGCCTACGCGCTGCTCGGCGCCGAGGCGGCGCCGGCACCGCTCGCGCCGTCGGCGATGGCGCTCGCGGCGAACATGAGCGCCTACCGGCAGGCCGTGGTGGCCTTCGCGCGCGCCAACCCGTTGTTCGCCGGCAGCGTGCCGGCGGCGAGCCTCGCGCCCTACCTCGGGGCGACCGTTCCCAATCCGGTGTGGCGGAACTACGTTCAGCCCAATACCGGCTATGTGGGCAGCGTGGTCGTGGTCTATGCGGCGTCGGCGTCGGCCGCGGCCGCGGTCGACGGCATCGAGCAGATTGCGCAGGGCTCGGCGCTGGCCGGCGTGGCGCTTGGCGCCAACCTCGTGTCCCCCGGCAACCCGGCCGTGCCGCTGCCGGCCGCATTGGCGAACACGATCCCGAACGGCATGCCGGTATGGATGGCGCAAGCGTATGACTGAGCGCACCCGTACCCTTGCCCGCAACGGCATGCGGCGCCCCGGCCCCCGCGTGCGGCCGGCTCGCCGCATGTCCGGCTTCACGATGGTGGAGATGCTGGCCGTGCTTGCGCTCGCCGCATTGATGATGGCAGGCCTCGTCACGCTCACGAACTCGTCGCTCGACGATACGCGCGCGCAGCAGGCCGCGCTTTATCAGTCGCAGCTGACGGCGGCTGCCACGCGGCTCATTCAACAGAACTACACGGCGCTCGCGGCCCAGGCCACGACCACCTCGCCGGTGATCGCGAAAATGACCGGCTCGACGTATCAGCTGTCGACCTACCTGTCGAACGCGTTGAGCGGCACGAACCCGTATGGTCAGGCGCCGTGCCTGCTCGTCTACGCGGCTCCGGGCGGCGCCAACCCGGTGGCGTTGCAGGCGCTGCTCGTCACGGAGGGCGGCCGGATCATTCCCGATCCCGAACTCGGCTACATCGCGGCGAACGCCGGCCCGGGCGGCGGTTCGATCCAGGCGGCGAACAATGCGATCGGCGCGGCCATCGGCGCCTTCGGCACCTGGAAGATCGATGCGCCCAACCCGGCGAATACCTCCTGCACAAGCTCGAAAACGGGCACGGGACATCTGGCGAGCCTGATTTTCTACGACGGCACGCAGGCGCAGAACGTCGACTATCTGTACCGCGTGGCCGTGCCGGGCAATCCGCAGGCGAACACGATGCAAGTGCCGATCGTGCTCGCGCGGCAGATCGACTATGCCGCCTGCACGCAGCCCGGCGCCATCGCGGCCGACGCTTCGGGCAACGTCCTGAATTGCGATGGAACGCAGAACCTCTGGGTGCCGCAGGCGGCCTATCACTGGCGCGAACCGGTGGCCGACGAAGCGGCGCTCGGGGGCGTTGCCGCGCATCAGGGCGACGTGCGGCTCACCACCGCGACGAATCGGGCCTATGCGTACAACGGCGCCACATGGCAGGCGCTGGCGGTGGACGAAGCGGGCAATCTCGCGCTCGGCAACGCGCACAACGTCGGCGACCCATGCCCGCCCGCGCCGCAGAATTCGGCCATCGCCCCCGCGTCGGCGAGCACGACGCTCGTCTCCACCGATGCGAACGGGCGCGTGCTGTCGTGCCGCGGCGGCAAGTGGCAAACGCAAAGCGAAATCGAGCCGGCGTCATCGCTCACGGGCTGTCAGCTCGTGATGGCCAACCCGAACGGCGCGGGCGATTACTCGGCCTGCACGGGCCAGCCGGCGACGAACTTCCAATCGGGCGCCTATTCGTACAACGGCAGCAACGGTACGTACTCGTATACGTTCAGGACGACCGTCAACCTCACCAAGCCGGGGATCATCGTCGCGTCCACCTGGGCGCACTTGAACGACGGCATGTGCAACGGCCCCACCGGCAACCGGGCGCAGCTCTCGCAGAGCATCGACATCACCGACAGCGGCAACCACAACCTCGGGCATACGGAGAGCCAGACGCCGACGCTTCAGGACGATTCGGGCGGGATCAACAACGCGCTGTCCCAGGCGGGCACGCCTGGCACCTATACGATCGTCGTGACGACGAACTGGGCGACGTACGCCGGTATCACGACGCCGTGGGTTAGCAGCTTTTGCGGGGAGTCCGGCCAGATGGTCTGGAACACGCCCGTCGCGGCGGGCTGGACGATCAACTCCTACTACTGAGCGCCCAACCGTGAGCCCATCGACACCGCACACCTTCGCAGCACCGCCACGCACGGCGCGACCGGCGAAAGCGGCGAAAGCGGCGAAAGCGGCGAAAGCGGCGCCATTGCGCCGCCACCGTCTTCGCGCGGGCTCAGTGCGGCGCGAGCGTCTGCAGCATTTCGTGCAGCTCGAGCCGGTTGTAGGTCGCGCGCAGCACGTCGCGCGGCAGGCATTGCTGCTTCGATACGAGGCTGAAGAGGTGGTCGTTGAGCATGCGCGACATGTTGTCTTCCTTGCGCTTCATGAACTCGGCAAGGTACGGCAGCTTGCCCGGATCGGTCAGCAGGCCGCTGATCTGCTGATTGTTGTTGAAGAGCAGTTCGCTTGCGAGCACGAAGTTTTCGCCATCCTCCGTCGGCACGAGGCATTGGCAGATCACGCCGATGAGGCAGTTCGCGAGCGCGGCCGCATAGCGCTCGCGCTGCTCGGCCGGAAAAAACGACAGCAGCCGCGTGAGCGTGCCGATCGCGCTGCCCGTGTGCATCGTCGCGAGCACGAGGTGGCCCGATTCGCCGGCCTGCAGCGCCGTCTCCGCCGTCTCGGGGTCGCGCACCTCGCCCACCATGATGACGTCGGGTTTTTGCCGCAGCGCCTCGCGCAGGCCGGCCGAGAAGCTCGGCGTGTCGGTGGGCACTTGCCGCTGCGAGACGATCGACGTGCGGCCCTCGAGTTCGTATTCGATCGGCTCTTCGATCGTGACGATGTGGCTGTTGCGCGTGCGGTTGATGTGCTCGAGCAGCGACGCGATGGTCGTCGTCTTTCCCGAGCCGGTCGGGCCCGTCACGAGGATCAGCCCCTTGGCGCTGTCGATCATCGAGCGCACGTAGGCGGGCAGGCCGAGCTTGTCGAGCGCGAGCGGCTGCAGCGGCAGGCGGCGGATCGAGATGACGAGCTTGCGGCCGCCATTGGTGCGGTAGATGTTGCAGCGAAGGCGGCAGCGCGTCAGCACGAACGGGCGATCGATCGCGCCGTGCTGAAGCAGCGCCTCCCAGTCCGGTTCGATCGAGGCCAGCGTGGGCAGCATTTCGTCGTGGAGCACGGGCTCCTCGCCGACGGCGAGCCAGCCGCGCGGCGCCTTGATCATGATCGGCCGGTCCTGCTCGATATGGATGTCGGTGAAAGTCTGCCGCAGGTCGATCAATTCGAGAATCTCGCGCGTCAGGTCGCGACGTTCGTGACTCGGAACGTTCATCGTCAATGCCCTTCCTATGAAAGATAGTCGGAACTTACATGAAAACTTTGTCTATGTGTCGGAGAAGCACCGGGCGGCGCCGCGTACGTTTCATCGCAGGCAGCGCGTCATGAACTGGGCTCGCCGACTGGGCACCGTGGCCCTCGCCGCCGCGCTCGCATTCGGGGCGACGGCCCCCGTCGCCGAGGCGGCGGCCGTGCGCTGGAAGGCGTCGATCGTCGATTACGAAGCGCAGGGCAAGGACATCAAGGATGTGCTGCGCGACTTCGGCGCGAGCCAGGGCATCCCCACGCGCATCGCCGCCGACGTGAGCGGCACCGTGAGCGGCAAGTTCCATCTGCCGCCGCGGCGCTTTCTCGATACGCTCGCGGCGTCGTTCGGCTTCGTGTGGTACTACGACGGCGAAGTGCTCGACATCACGACGGCCGCCGAACTGCAGAGCACGCTCGTGAAGCTCGATTCGGCCGATACGGGCGCGCTGCGCGATGCGCTCGACCGCCTGCGCATCTCCGACGAGCGCTTTCCGATCGTCTACGACAGCGCGCAGGGCACGGCGCTCGTGAGCGGGCCGCCTCGCTACGTGCAGATGGTGACGAACGTGGCCTCGCGGCTCGACAACAACGCGGCGCATCGAAGCGGCACGCAGGTACGCGTCTTTCCGCTCTTTCACGCGTGGGCGCACGACCGCACGGTGCCCATCGACGGCCGGCAGGTCACGCTGCAGGGCGTGGTGGCCGTACTCAACGGCATCTACCACCCGCACATGGCCAAGGCCGCCGACAAGCGCGGCGAGGGCGAGGGCGGCCGCCCGGCGGGCGGTGTGAAGCGCAACACGCCGATCAACGACGTGAACGGCAATGCCTACAACGGCCCGTACATTCCGCCGCCGGTGCCGTCGGGCGCGGCCGGCAAGGGCATGTTCGCCGGGCTCACCGGGCAGCCTTCGCCGGCCGTGGCGGCGGCGGTGGGCGAGCCGCCGCCGCCGCAGAACACGAGCACGGCGCCGGCGAGCGACGATCAACTGCCCGTCATCGTCGCGGACCAGCGCACGAACTCCGTCGTGATTCGCGATACGGCCGACCGGATGGATCAGTACGGCAAACTGATCGATCGCCTCGACGTCAAACCGCAACTGATCGAGATCGAGGCGCACATCATCGAGATCGACGACGACGCGCTGCGTCAGCTCGGCGTCGACTGGACCGCGCACAACAGCCACATCGACGTGCAGACCGGTACCGGCACGCTCGGACAGAGCACCTACAACGGCACGCTCTCGCAGAACTTCGGCCAGACGGCGCTGGCGGGCAACGTGCTCGCGGCGGCAACGCCCGTGGGCGCATCGGTGGCCGCGGTGCTCGGCGACGCCGGCCGCTATCTGATGGCACGCATCTCGGCGCTGCAGGAGACGAAGGCCGCCAAGATCGACGCGAGCCCGAAGGTCGTCACGCTCAACAACATCGAGGCCGTGATGGACAACCAGACGCAGTTTTTCGTGCCGGTGTCGGGATACACGTCGGGCGACCTCTACAGCGTGTCGACGGGCATCTCGCTGCGTGTGCTGCCGATGGTCGTGGAGGAGGATGGGCGCACGCGCATCAAGCTCGACGTGGCGATTCAGGACGGCCAGCTCACCGATCGGACTGTCAGCAACCTGCCGGTGATCCAGAACAGCACGATCAACACGCAGGCGTTCATCGAGGAGGGACAGGCGCTGCTCATCGCCGGCTATCGCGCCGACAGCGCGACGATGGGCGTGACCGGGGTGCCCGGGCTCTCGAAGATTCCGTTGATCGGCGCGCTCTTCAGAACCGACAGCCGCCAGAAGAGCCACATGGAGCGGCTCTTCCTGCTGTCGCCGCGCGTCATCTCGCCGTGATTCACCGCAACCGCCCGCGCCGGGGAATGCAGGAGGCCATGTGAACGAATTCGATGCTCAGCCGCATTCGCTGCCCGGCGTGCAGCCCGGGCAGCAGCCCGAGCCGCGGCCCACTCAATCGGGCTTGCCCGCCGACGCATGCGGCGTGGGCGCCGCCGATCGCCGCCTGTCCGACGACGACGCGCGCCGCCTGCGCGGCACGCTGCACGGGCTGCCGTGCGGGGTGATCGTGCTCGATCGCGCGGGCGCGGTCGTTCACGCGAATGCGCGCGCGCTCGAGATGCTGGCGATGACGCTGCCCGCGGGCGTCGATTTCAGCGTGGCGCTGAGCGAGCGCTTCGAGATGACGGACGTGCCGCGGCTGCGCGATCTCGAAGCGGGCCGCGAGGTACGCGTGGACGATTCGACCTTCTGGATTCAGGCGGGCCCCGCCGGTGCATGCGCCGGTGCGGGGATGGGCGAATCCGTCATCGCCGTGACGGACGTGACGCCGTTCGCGCGCTCGCTCGACGAGCGGGCCATGTCGCTGCGCTTTTTGCTGCACGATCTGCGCTCGCCGCTCAATTCGATCAGCGCGCTCACGCAGCTCGATGCGAGCGACCCCGACGCGTTCGAGCGCTGCGGCGGCATGCAGCAGATCACCTCGCTCGCGCAGTACGTGCTCTCGCTCGGCGAGCAGTTCATCTTCTCGTCGGTGACCGAGCATTTGCAGGCGCGCGACTTCAAACGGTTCGATCTGCGCGCGACGCTGCGCCAGATCATCTCGCAGCTGGAGGTCACCGCCGTCTATTGCGGCGTCGCGCTACACTTGTGGCTGCCCGACAGCGCGCCGCTCTGGGTGAGCGGCATGCGCAACTTCGTGGCGCGCGCCGTCCAGAACGTCATCGACAATGCCGTTCGCGCGTCGCCGCGCGGCGAGGCGGTGACGGTGTCGGTCCGGCAGGCCGACGGTTTCGCCGAGGTGGTCGTCCACGATCGCGCGGGCGGGCTGCCGGGTCTCGTCGAGGGCGATCGACTGACCGACTTCGAGAAGCTCGGCAAGCGGACGGCAGCGGGCTTCGGTCTCGGGCTCAAGCTCGCCGTGCAGATCGTCGGCATGCACGGCGGCGCACTTTACGCCGAGCTCAACGGACAAGGCGGTACCATGTTCGTGCTGCGTCTGCCGTGCCTGAATCCGGTCGCCGTGAAGCCGCACGCGACATCGCTCGTCGATGCCGACCGCGCGTTGCGCGCGGCGGGCCGCGAGTGAGGTGTCAGAGCGCGGCCCGTATTCGTTTGGCACGCGTCGCGCGGACCGGGCGCCGGCTTCGCGCGGCCGTCAGAACCAAAGGTTCACAATGAAATCGCTTGCAGGCAAACCGGTACGCATTCTGTTCGTCGAGGACGACGTCGCGCATCACGCGCTCATCCATTCCTGGCTCAAGAGCGAGGGCTACCATATCGACGCTTTTCACAGCGGGCTCGACGCGCAGCAATTTCTCTCGGAGCAGTGGGCCGATCTCGCGATTCTCGACTGGGACCTGCCGGGCGTTTCCGGCGACAAGCTGCTGCAAAAGATCCGCAGCCGCTCGCAATCGATCATGCCCGTGATTTTTCAGACCGTGCACTCGGCGGAGTCCGACATCGTGCGCATACTCGATGCGGGTGCCGACGACTATCTCGTGAAGCCCTACGACAGGCAGGTGCTGCTCGCGCGCATGCGTGCCCTGCTGCGGCGCTTCGCGCCGATGAACGTGCAGGGCCGCAAGATGTTCGTCGACGACGAATGCGCGCTCGATCAGCAGGCGCGCTCGCTCGTGGTGGCGGGCGTCGCGCACAAGCTCGGCACCAAGGAGTTCGACATTCTCTGGCATCTCGCCCGGCACACGGGCGCCGTCGTGCTGAGGCAGGATCTGATGAGCGTGGTCTGGGGCTGGGATGCGGCCGTGCAAAGCCGCTCCGTCGACATGTACGTGAGCCGCCTGCGTGCGAGCCTGAAGGCGGCCGGCGTCGGCTGGACCGTGCAATCGGTCTATGCGACGGGTTACCGCCTGACCCTCAAGCCGGATGTGGATCAGTCGGGCGCCGGTGCGTCGGGTGCCGATGCGTCGGGCGCCGGTGCGTCGGGCGCCGGTGCGTCGCCGGAAGGCGCCGCATGAGCGTGGCACGAATGCGGGCGCTCGCGCGCGGCGCTGTCGCTGTCTTCGCCTGCGCGGCCGCCGTGCATGCGCAGGCGGCGAGCATGGAGTGGGCCGGCGGCCCCGGCGCCCGCTTCGTTTACGTAACGAACGGCGCGGGCCTCGCGGAGGTCCTGAATGCGTTCGCAGCGGGGCAGCACGTTGCCCTGCGCATCGACGGTCAGGTGGAGGGTGTCGTGAGCGGCCGCTTCGCCATGCCGCCGCAGCGCTTTCTCGATGTCATGAGCCGTTCGTACGGATTCGTCTGGTACTACGACGGTGCGGTCCTGCATGTGTCGCCCGCGAACGAGCAGGCGCATGTCGCCATCCGGCCTCACTTCCTTTCCGCGAAAGGGCTGCGTGCGTCTCTCGAGCAGGCAGGTCTTGCCGATACGCACTTCCCGCTGGCGGTGGATGCCGCCGCGCAAACGGTGAACGTGCGCGGGCCAGCGACCTACGTGGAGCGTATTCGTGCCGCGGCCGAGCGCTTCGAGCGCGACGCGCAAAAGCGCGTGCGTTTGTCCGTGCGGGTGTTTCGCCTGAATGCCGCGAATGCCGCCGACGAAACGCGCGTGGTCGATGGCCGCACGCTGGTCGTGCCCGGCGTGGCCACGCTCTTGCGGCGCCGTTTCGAGCGCCCGGCCGTGGCGAGCGGGACCGCCGTTTCCGATGCACCGCGGATCGTCGAGTTCGATGCGGCGTTGCCGGCGATCGAAGCGGATGCGACCACGAATTCCATCCTGATACGCGATCGCGCCGAGCGCATCGACGCCGACGGCGCGCTCGTCGCCAGCCTGGACGTGCGTGCGCAGCTCGTATCGGTCCAAACGTGGGTGGTGGATGTCGACGGCGACGCGCTCGACGCGTTGCGGCCCGCTCTGCCGCCGGCCATGGCCGATGGGGCAGGCGCGGCGCAGGCGACGGCGGACGCGCGCGAGCACCGCGATGCAGGTATCGCGCGCGACGGCGGCCGCGCGCTGCTCGCGCAGCTCAAGGCATTGGCCAGGAGCGGCCGCGCCGAAATCCAGGTGTCGCAAACGGCGCTGACGCACGACCGCTCGCCGGCCGTCATCGACCGCCACGAGGCACGTCTCGCACGCCGCGATGAGGATGACCGGCCCGATGACGGCGCCCGCGATCTCTGGCTGTCGATTGCACCGACGGTCGAAGGCGCCGCGTCGATGCCGCGTATCGGCTTGCGCGTGGAACTGGGGCGCCCCCGCGATGCGCGCGGCTATCGGGCCGTCGACGAAAGCCTGGCGCCGGGCGAGTGCCTCGTCATCGAGGGACCGGCGCGGCACAGCGGCGATGTCGCGCGTCGCGCGGACGATACCGATTCCGGCGGTGCGGGAGAGGGGGGCATGCGCCGCCACCTCGTCTTGCTGATACCGCGCGTGGCGGCATAGCGCCGATCGGGCGAGCGCCCGCGAGGGCGTGAGTGTGAAGCGACGTGCCGTGTCCGAACGGATGCGACGGCTGGCCAGGCATCGATGCGCGGATGCGCCCGTTGCCTGACGCGCGCTTGCGCTCACCGGGCTTACGCCCGTAGCCACATGAAATTGCCCGACGCGATGCCCTCGAACATTTCGTCGGGCGATTCGAGGATGTTGTTTTGCCAGTAGCGGCCGTGTTCGGCGTAGTGCGAGAAGAGATCGGCGAGATAATCGCCGGTGATCGTCGGGCCCATCGGCAGATGGACGAGCAGCACGACGTTGCCCGTATCGGATTCGAGGCACAGTTGCGCCTGGTCGTGCGCGTAGACGAGCAGGTTGGCCTCGAGCATGAGCCGGAAAACGACGAGCGACCGGCCGGGTGTGACGGCGCCGTAATGAAAGCTGACATAGACCGAATCGGGATCGGTCTCGTGGTGGTCGAGATGGACGTCGAACCCTTCGATCTCGAGCGTTTGCGTCTCGACGACATACTCGGCGTCGGGTAGCCCGACCACCGCGCAAACCTCGTGAATCAACTCGACGAAACGTTCCCTGCTCATGGGCGGCAATCTCCGGCGAAAGTATGGCGGCCCGGTTGCAAAAAAGCGGGGGCACGTAGCCGGAAAGCCGGGCTTTCCGCTTTCGTGCCCCTCGCGCAAACGGACTGCGGCAAGGCGAGTGGCTTACTGGCCCTTCGCGGCGTCGGCGATGTTCTTCGCGCCGTTGTTGCCGACGGACGCGAGCGCCGACGTTTCCTGCTGCTGCATGTTGATCTGCATGGCGGCCATCGTCATGGCGTTGTTCTGGTTGGCCATGGCCTGCATCTGGCCGACCATGTCGGCGTTTTGTGCACCAGCTTGCGAGACGCCCGAGCTTCCGATCGATGAAGACATGATGTATTCCCCTTAACAAGAAAGTGATGGAAAAAGCACTGCTATTGGTTGATGCCTGATGCTTCGGTAAAAGGCCCTTGGCCGTGGTGGCCGCCGGTCCGGACCGGCTGACGCGCAGCCGGATGCTGCAACTGCAAACTGTTTAACCGTCTTCCGTATCGCCGCGGATCCCGTCAAAGCGCCGCGCCACGGGCGCTGTGGCGCTCCTGCAGCGTGAGCACGATGCGGCGCGCCGCGATCATCCCGCGATAGAGCTTTTGCAGATCGAGCCGCTCGCGCTCGTCGGCCGCGGACTGCGTGGCCGTACTGATCCGGCGCGCGGTTTCGTCGAAGGCCGCCGCGATGCGCGCGACCCGTTGCGCGCCGTCGGGCGCCGAGAGCGTGGCATCCAGCGCGTTCAGATCCTGCGCGATGGGAAGCAATGCGTCGTACATGTCGGTTCCTTTGGTGGTCGAGGTCAATTGTTTGCTTCGTCCTTGCTGCCCGCGAACAGATGCTTCGTGCCGTCGGGCGTCTCGATGTAACGCAGCCCGCCCGTGGCGATCACCGCGGTGTACTCGACATCGGGCGCGAGCGCCTGCGCTTCCTTGACATCGACGTCGACGCGCTTGACGTTGTCGCCGAGGTCGGCCCTGACACCTGCTATCAGCGTGCGGAAGGTCGTCATCGACTGCACGTTGCCGCTCACGCGGAAGATGCCGTGGCCCTGGTAACTCACTGCCGCGCCCGTGCCGGCGAGCGACTGCTGGATGTTGTCCACGTCTTGCTGCGCAACGTCGTATTCGCGCCGCACCTTGCCGCGCGCGAGGCTGTCCATGATCCGCTGCGCCTTCGCGCTTTCGTCGGCGCTCGTCACGATGCCGCGCACCGCCACACTGTCCTTGCGTGCGATTGGCTGCAGATCGCCGAGGCCTTCGCGATGCAGGGCCTCCTGCAACTGCCGTGCGAGCGCATCGGCGTCGAACCTCACGCTCGCCGCTTCGCTCGACTGCGTGCCCGCGAACATCACACCGGTCACGGCGATGCCGCCGATCGCAGCGGTGCAGGCGAGCGCCAGCACGGCCGTGCGCCAGGGCACCTTGGGCGAAGCGGCCGGCGCATGGCCGGCGCCGGGTTCGTCCGCATGGGCCGGGTCCCGATCCGGCGCGTCTCCATCCGCGTCGGCCTCCGCCGCGGTGTCGGCGGCAGGCGGCTCGGCCGTCTTCCAGAGGCCCGCCAGCAAATCGAGATCGCGCGGCCAGTCTTCGCCATCGGGGCCCACGCACAACACGACATCGCCGAACGGCACGGCCACGAAGTCCGCCACGAGCACCTCATCGCCGTTCGCCGAGCGGATCCGCGCCACACCGTCCTCGCCCACGCAAAGCTCGATGTCCTCGACCGTCCAGTCGCTGATGCAGACATCCGAGTGCTCGGTCGCGCCGATCCGGTAGGTGCCGCTCGTGAGCCGGACCTGGGCTCCGGCGTGGGTGCCGGTCAGTACTCGAAGCGCTTTCATGATCGTGGTATCCGTGTATCCGACGTGGGTCATGCGGTTGCTCTTGCGGGTCGCCGCTCCGGCGTTTCGCTGCTGCGCTGCTTCGCGCATCGGGCCGCCGGGCCTTGACCGTCAAAATCAGTTTAGGGTTTTGCCGTTGGCGCAGCCGGCGCCATGCGAACTTCGAACGTCTTATCCGAAGCGCCGGCCGTGGGCTTGGCCGCCCCTTGCCGCGCGGCGCCGGCTTGACCACCGATCGCGCCGCCCGTGACGGCGGCACCGGCTTGTGCCGCGCCGGCCGGCAGCGCGGCTTGCGTGTCGAGAATGCGTTGCTTCACTGCCGCGATCGATTGATCGTCGTACGAGTATTCGATGCCCGCGCTCTGGCGCGCGAGCGTGTTGTCGAGCGATACGCCGAGAAGCCCCGCCACCGCGGCGGCCTTGCCCGGCGTCGCGGCGCTTTGCATCAGTGCCGCATGGCGGTGCGCGTGAAGCCGGGCAGCATTGCGCCGGAGCGCCATCGGCGAGCGCATCGCGAGCAGCATCGGCACCGCCAGCAAGGGCCCCAGCTCGATCTGCGCGGCAAGCCGCAGCACCTCCTTCGTGCACGCCGCCGCGAGTTCGGCCGGCAAGTCCGGCGCACCGAGCCTTTGCCTCGCGAGCAGCTGCATCGTGGCCGCGAGCGGCTGGCTGCGCGCGGCGGCCTTGGCCCGGCCCGCCTTGCCGATCGCGAACTTGCGCGGTTTGTCGCGGCCTTCGCCGGACTGACGGCCGTCGCGCCGAGGCTGCCCGTCGCGCGGCGCATTCTGCTGCGGCTGCCCCTGTCCGTGCTCTTCGCCCTGAGGATTCGAGCCGTGATCGTGCCCATGGCCGTTGCGATGCTGTTGCTGCCCGTCGCCGTGTTGCTGATCGCGCTCGCGCTTTTGCTGCTGTCCTTGCTTTTGCTGCCGACCCTGCTCGTGCTCGCGTTCGCGCTCGTGCGGGTGTTCGTGCTCGTGCCTGGGTTCGAGCGCGTGCTGGCCGTCCGGCCGTTCGCGAGCCGATGCCTCTTTGCCTTGCGCCTTCGCCGAGCCCGCCGGCCGCGGCCGTTGGCCGAGCTGGCGCATCAGCTTTTGCGCGGAAGGGGGCGGCGGCTTGTGCATGCCTTCGGCAAAACGCTTGCCGCGGTAGAAAGCGGCGGCGAGCATCTTGTTGTGCTGCATGCGCGCGCGCTGCATCTTCGTGTGCTGCACCTTGACGCCCGTGAAGCCGCGCGCCTGGGTCAGCTGCCCCATGTGCTCGGCGCCGGCCTGCGCCTGCTGCGCGAGATCGGCGGCGTGGTGGCCGTGGTTGTTGCGGATCGGCGAATTCATGATGGCACCGCGAGCGTGATGATCTGATTGGCGAAGCGCAGGATCGCGGCGGCGCCCCAGGCGCCGGTGATGAGCACGGTGGCCACGACGGCCACGAGCTTTACCGCGTACGAGATGCTTTGGTCCTGCATCGACGTGATGGCCTGCACGAACGAAATCGCGAGGCCGGAGAGCGCGGCGACGGCCACCACCGGCATCGAGACGGACAGGCAGAGCAGCAGGCCCTGCGAGGTGATGCGAACGAGCGTATCGGTTTCCATGGCGCGTGCCTCAGCGATAGGTCATGACAAGACCGTGAATCAATGTGGACCAGCCGCTCATGACGACGAACAAGAGCAGCTTGAACGGAATCGCGACGTTCGTCGGCTGGACCTGATTCAGGCCCATCGCCATCAGCACGTTGGCGATGACGAGATCGACGACGATGAATGCGATGTACAGCAGGAAGCCGATCTTGAAGGCGTCGGCCATCTCGGTCAGCGTGAAGGCCGGGGCGAGGACGATGAGGTCGTCCTCACGGATCTTCGCCGCCATGTCCTTCGGCCAGACCACGGTTGCCGAGCGCACGAAGAACCGCTTTTCGCGCTCGTGCGCGTGCTTCTTCAGAAAGGCGCGAAACGGCTCCTTTGCCGCATCGAAGGCATCGAGCACGACGAGCGACGTGTCGCTGCCGGGGGTACGGTGCATCGTCTGCATGGTTTGCATGGCCTGCATGCCGATCGGCGCCATCACGTAAGCGGAGACGAGGACCGCGATGCCGTTGAGCACCATGTTCGGCGGCACCTGCTGCACGCCGAGCGCGTTGCGCAACAGCCCGAGCACGACCACGATCTTCGCGTACGAGGTCGCGACCATGGCGACGAACGGGATCAGGCTGATCGCGACGACGGTGATCAGCAGCCCGGTGAGATCGCTAAACTGAACCATGGCCGCGCGACAGCTGAACGAGACGCACGCCGAGATGATCGCCGACGCTCACGAGTTCGCCGAAGCCGATCGTCTGCCCGTAGGTGACGAGCCGCACGCGCGCATCGGGCAGCGCGGTGGGAAGCTCCAGCACGTAGCCCGCGCGCAGCGCCGAGAGCTGGGCGACCGGCATCGAAACCGTGTCGATCTCGAGCTTCAGCGGCAGGTCCAGCTGGCTGATTTCGACGGGCGTGTCGATCGAATCGGTAAGCGGCGCGTTGAACTGCGTGTCATGGCTCATGGTGGGGTCCTCGCTCAAGGTCATCAGATGGTGGGTGACGTCTGCCACGGCGCGCAGTTGCCGCGTCCCGTAGCGGCCCCAGACAACTTGCATCGGGGCGGATGGGCGCGCGCTCGCGAAGAGCGCGCGGGTGGCTTCGGGTACGGCACGCAAGATGACGTCCCCCGTGCGCAGCGAATCGAGCGTCGTCACGTTCATCGTTTTCTCGCCGATCTGCAGCCGGCCGGGAACGGCGATCTCGCTGACGTGCGTGGCGAACGGCGTGCATTGGCGGGCCACGAGTGCCTCGAGTGCGTCGAGCCAGCCACCGTCGATGTGCTCGATGGCTGCGTCGAAGCGTGCGTCGCCCACGCGGAACGTGAACGCGCAGCAAGGCGCACGCAGCGTCTGCGGCGCGGCGCGTTCGAGCGAGAGCACTTCCACGCCGTCGAACCCGAGCGCCTGCAGCGCGCGTCGCACCGGCTCGAGCAGAATGGCGCACACGGCCTGGCGCAGCGGCTCGTTGGCGGGCTCGTCCGATGCGGTCACGCTCGCGAGCCCCGCGTGCTGTCCGACGTCGATGCGCACCGCTGCCATTTCGATGCCCCAGCGCAGGCGCACGATGGCGGCGCGCGCCGGGTCCACGAGATCGCGCGCGCCGACGCCGAAGCCAGAGACGCCGAGCGTGTGCGTGAGAAGCGCGCTCAAGCGCTCGTCGACGGCGAGCCGATGCTGGCGCGCGGTGGCGGCCGCAAGCGCGGGCAGCCGCGCGGGATCGAGCAAAACGGCAACCGCGTGCGGTTGGCCGCCTGCGGGAACGTCGTTGGTCGGTAGCGTTCGAGTGATGTCCATATTGGCTTTACGTGACGATGATTTCGACGCTGCGCGTGCCGTCGAAGCGGCTTTGCATCACTTCCTCGAGGCTTTCGCGCAACGTCGTCGCATGTTGTGAGATTAGTTCGCGCGACCGTTCGTCCGTGGTGTCGAAGCGAAGCGTCAATTGGAAATGCGAAAGCGCGAGGTTCAACGTACAGCCCGGCAGCAGCGCCGGATCGATGGGAATCGTCAGTTGCCAGTCGCCGCTTTCGACGACGATCGGATTGGCGCAGAAGTCGGACACTTCGGCGACGATCGAATCGACGAACCGGTTCATGTCCTGGCCCGTGCGCGCCGGTGCCCGCACGGCGACCACGGCGTGCGCGCCGCCTGCTTCGGGGCGCTGCGGCTCGCGCGTGGCTTGTACGCGCGGCATGTCCGGCGCAGCGATCGATGGCTGGGCGTTGGGCGGCCTCTGCGGGGAAAGCGGCGCCGCGCCGCGCGCCGGCATCGGCGTCGGCGTCGGTGCGGGCATCGTCGAATATGCCGGCACATGCATGAGCTCATGCATCGTCGAATGCATGGGCGGATGAATCATCGCAGGTACCGGAGCCCGCACCGGCGCTGCCGATCGAGCGTGCGCGGTAGCGTCATCGCGTTCGTCGCCGGAGCCGGCCTGTGCGTCGTCGTCGCGCTCGCCGCTGCCGGCATCGTCGCGATGTTCGTCTGCGGCGAACCCGGCGACCGGGTAGAGCGGATCGGCTTGCTCGGCGAATGGAGGCTCGGCCGGTGCGGCGCAGGGCTGCTCGTCGCCGTCCGTTTCCCACGCGTGGGCGCGGGCGCCATCGCGCAGGCGCTGAAACAGGGCGGCCTGGCGGTTCAATTGCGCGGCCGGCATGTCGGGTGCCGGCTCGTCATGCTTCGTCGGCGCGGCGATGATGCGTGCGCGATGAGGGGCGGAGGTGTGCATGGCGTGGCTCCCTCCATCACATCGCCAGGCGGCCGACGGGCTGGAGATCGACGTGAGCGCCGAGCTCCTGGTACGAGTAGACGGGCAGCCAGGGCAGCCGCGCCTCGATCATGCGCTTGATGTAGCGCCGGATATCCATCGACGCGACCAGCGCGAGCGGCTGGCGTGGCGTGTCGCCGACGAGTTCCGCGATCTTGCCGACGAGCCCGGCGATCTCGTCGGGCGGCAGCGCGAGGAAGTTGCCCGTGGGCGTCTGCTTGATCGACTGCCGGATGTGCTGCTCCAACTGAACGTCCACGAGCAGGACGGGCAGATCCCGTGGGCCGCCCGTCGCGCGATAGGCGATGAGCCGGCCGAGCTCCATGCGGATGTATTCGGTCAGCATCAGCATGTCCTTCTCCTTCGGCCCCCAGACGATCAGGCTTTCGGTAATGCTGCGAATGTTGCGCACGGGCACGTCCTCCTCCAGCAGCCGGCGCAGCACGTCCGCCATCTTCTGCAGCGGCAGCGCCTTTTGCACCTCGGCGACGAGGCCTGGATAGTCCTCGTTGAGCTGATCGAGCATCCACTGCGCTTCCTGGATGCCGAGAAAGAGATGGGCATTGCGCCGCAGCAGGTCGATCGTGTGGCGAGCGATCAATGCTTCCGGTGTCGGCGCGGCGGCAGGCGCGCCCGCGGCGGCGCCGTCGGCCGCCGCGTGTACCGCGCGCGTTTCGGCGAGCGTGGTGCGCCCTTGCGGCACGTCGAAGATGAGCACTTCGTAACTGTCCTCGGGCAGCGTGCCGTCGGTCCACATCATGATGCCCGGGAACGGCAGGCCAACTTCCGACTGCAGCGCATGGCGCTGTGCATCGAACGCGCGGTCAAGGGCATCGGCCGCGAGACGCGCGCTGACATCGGCTGCGAGCCGCACGCCGAGCGGGCAGGTGAACTGCGGCGGGCGCGGCAGGATCGAGGGCGCGTCGCCCCTGGCGCCGGCACGCTGCAGCGCGACGACGGGCTTGCCGCCGCCTTTGGCCGTGCCGTGCTGCTTTTTCTGCAGACGGTAGCCGACGAAGCCGAGCAGCCCGGCGAGCAACGCGAAGAGCGCCGCTGGAAAGCCGGGCACGGCCGCGAAACCGAGCAGCAGCAGCGACGCGA
The DNA here is from genome assembly GCF_040545115.1 of Burkholderia sp. 567. Taxonomy (NCBI): domain Bacteria; kingdom Pseudomonadati; phylum Pseudomonadota; class Betaproteobacteria; order Burkholderiales; family Burkholderiaceae; genus Burkholderia; species Burkholderia sp. 567. The sequence continues at coordinate 435,150 of NZ_JBEPLG010000004.1, read as the reverse complement.
AGTACAGCGCGCGCGAGCTGCTCGTAAACTGGCGCCGGATGTCCTCGCCGAGCGAGGCGTTGCCGTGCTCGCCGCCTTCGTCCACGCGCGTGATCATGACGCCCGCGGCCACCGAGATCAGCAGCGACGGAATCTGCGAGACCATGGCGTCGCCGATCGAGAGGACCGAGAAGCGGTTGGCCGCCTCGCCGGCGGACATGCCGTGATAGGCGACGCCCACGGCAATGCCCGCGACGATGTTGATCATCGTGATCATGAGGCCGGCGATCGCATCGCCTTTCACGAACTTCATCGCACCGTCCATGCCGCCGTGCAGCTGGCTTTCGATAGCGAGCCGCGCGCGTTTGCTGCGCGCCTCCTCCGGTGTCAGGATGTTCGCGCGCAGATCGGCGTCGATGCTCATCTGCTTGCCGGGCAGCGCATCGAGCGTGAAGCGCGCCCCCACTTCGGCGACGCGTTCCGAGCCTTTGGCGATGACGATGAACTGCACGACCGAAATGATGACGAACACGACGAGGCCGACGACGAGATTGCCGCCCACGACGAGCTGCCCGAAGCTCTCGATGATTTCGCCGGCATCGGCATGCAGCAGGATCGACTTCGTCGACGCGATGTTCAGCGAGAGCCGGTAAAGCGTCGTGAAAAGCAGTACCGACGGGAACGCCGACAGCGTCGCGATATGGCCGACGTACATCGTCACCATGAGCAGCGTGATGCTGATCGCGATGTTGATGGCGAGCAAACCATCGATGATGGCGGGCGGCAGCGGCAGGATCATCAGCGAGACGATCGCGATCAGCAGGATGGCGATGCCGGCCTCGCCGATGCCGGGCAGCTTGATGGTCTTCAGCATGTCCACTACTCCGTGATGGCGGTTTGAGGCGCGAGGCCGTCCACCCAGCGAAGAATCGCGGCGACGACTTCGAACAGTTCTTCCGGAATCGGCTGATTGAGCGGTACCTTGTGCAGCATCCGCGCGACGGGCGGGTTCGCGACGATGGGCACGCGCGCGTGCATCGCCTGCTGGCGCAGCCGCAGCGCCTGCTCGTCGACGCCCTTGGCGAGCACGACGGGCAGCGGAAACTCCGTCGGGTCGTAGCGCAGCGCGACGGCGTAGTGAACCGGGTTGACGACCACGACGTTCGCGCGCGATACGCCGCCTTTCGGGCCTTCCTGCGACATTTCCCTGGCCATGCGCTTGCGTTCGCCCTTGACTTCCGGGTTGCCGTCGCTTTCCTTGTGCTCGCGCTTCACCTCGTCTTTCGACATCCGGTTCTTGCGGATGAAGAGCCACTTCTGCAGCTTGTAGTCGAATGCGCCGATGGCGATGAACACGCCGAGCGCGACGACGACGACATGCATGAGCACGGACCACAGCACGGCGATCAACTGGGGTACCGACCGGTCGAGCGCGCTCGCGACGACGGGCATCGCGCTTTTGATCGTCTGCCACATGACGGCGACGAGAATCGCGGCCTTGACGACCATCTTGACGAGATCGATGGCCGAGTTCATCGAGAAGATCCGCTGAAAGCCGGACCCGGGGCTGACCGACGCGAGCTTCGGCATGACGGCTTTGAGCGAGATCTTGAGCCCCGTTTGCGGGGCAAGCGCGAGGAAGGCCGCGACGAGCGCGACGGCCGCGATCCCGCACAGCAGGCCGAGCGCCTGCAGGCCCATATGAACGAGCGCGACCGAGAGGTCCTGCAACTCGCGCGGGCCGTGCGTGAAATCGATCGCCTCCTTGACGACCGCGCGCAGCGTATCGGCAAGGTAGTGCTGGCCCGCCGTCAGCACGAGCACGATCGAGCCCAGCGACGCGACTTCGACGAGGTCGGAGCTCTTCGCGACCTGGCCTTCCTCGCGGACTTTGTCCAGCTTCTTGTCTGTGGGCTCTTCGGTTTTCTCGTCGCTCATGACGGACTGTCCTTTGCTGTTCGCAGGCGGGCACCCGGGATGGGGCGCCCCGATGCAACGTTAGCGGCGGCGCCGCGGCCGGCGCGATGGCGATGCGAAGCAAGGGCAAGGGCTGCGAAGCGAGGTGACGGAAGGTCGCTTCACGGCAAGCGCGGACTGCGCGAATCGGGCAACGCACGAGGCAACGTGCAACGCGGCGCAGCGCGAGCGCGGACGGAAGCGAAAGCGACGCTGGCCGTCGCCTGTCGCTTGCGGCAGCTTCGCAATTCGTTGTGCGACTTCGTGCGCGGCACGCGGCACCCGCGTCGCGTTGCGTAACTTAGCGTCAACGGAAGGCCGCCCCCCATCGGGTGCGGCTCATCGGATCGAATCTGATTTCCTTGGGGGAAAGGATGGACGTTCTGAAGGATCGGCCGCAGTGCCCGTCGGGAGTCGTCGGCGCGATCGTCGACCTGGTCAGGGTGGCATTGGCCCGCGCCGGCACGCCGGAGCAAGTTGACATCGACGATCTGGAGCACCTCGTCGAAGGGCTGCATCTGCTGCGCCCTGATTCCGCCGAATTCGCGTTTTTCGACGGCTGGCTGCATATGGTGCGTCAGGAATGGAGCGAAGCCGAATGGCTCTTTCGAGACCTGGTCGAGCGTTCGGTGTGCCTGCCGGCGAGCAAGGGAATGTTGCTGCAGTGCCTGAAGGCCCGCCAGGAGTTCGGGTGGCAGGAGGAGGCCCGGACCCTGCTGGAGGAGGGCGGCAACAAAGACGTCGAACGGCTCGCCAAGGTGTTGCTCGCGAGCGAGGAACTGAAGCAGGCAGTCGCGACGGCGAAGCGCACGGGGCACTTCGTTGCGCCGGATTCCGCGCTCGCGTTCGAGAACGGAGCGCATGCCGAGGACAGCGTGGCGGACGCGACGCCGTCGCCCTCATCCAGCGACATGCTGCTGACGATGCAGTACATGCGCGTCTGAGCCTGTTGCCGCTACCAGGAGAAACGAAATGAGCATCACGACAGCATCGCAACTCGAGTACGAACTGGCCCGCGTGACCGGCACGTCGTCCGCGGCGCCGAATGCGGACGCCGTGTCGCAACCCCTCGTCGATAAATTCCAGGCGATGATGGCCTCGGCGCAGCAGCACGCGGGAGCCGTTCACCCGACCGAGCGCGCGGACCTCGTGACGAAGGCGGTCGAGGAGCAGGCCGACTATTACCGGCAGGTGCCGAACGACGTGCTCTACATGACCCAGCACATGAGCGCGCTGTCGATGGAGCGCCTCGCCGCCGCCGATATGACGATCCAGCTCGAGATCGCGAGCCTGAACGCCGACCTGCAGGTGAAGATGGCGACCGTCCAGTCGTCGAAGGACGCCGTGCAGACGCTCATGAAGAACCAATGACTTGACGTCCTCACCCGCCTAAAGGCAGGTGATTCCCACACCTGGCGATGCACGTCCGCATCGGAGAATGTTCACAGCAGCGTTGGTATCTCGATCATGCTCGACACCACAGTCCTTCCCGCCATCCGCCCCGAAGGAAGTCCCCTTGGGGGAAATGGCGGGGTTTCTCGGAGCAAATTCTGATGAAATCGAACCTCTTGCCTTCAAGGCCGCGCGCTTCATGGCGGCTCGTCGCGGCGGCGGTGCTCGTGCTGTCGCTCGCGGCCTGCAAGCAGGAGCTGTACGGCCAGTTGAGCGAAAGCGACTGCAACGAGATGGTCGCCGCGCTGCTGAGCTCGGGCGTCGATGCGCAAAAGAGCACGCCGGACGGCGGCAAGACCTGGTCGGTCAGCGTCGACGAAAAGCAGATAGTGCATGCCGTGGAAGTGCTGCGCGCACGCGGCATTCCGCGCAAGAAGTTCGACGACCTCGGCTCTCTCTTCAAGAAGGACGGACTCGTATCCACGCCGACCGAGGAGCGCGTGCGCTTCATCTACGGGCTGTCGCAGGAGCTCGACGATACCTTGTCGAAGATCGACGGCGTGGTCGTGGCGCGCGTGCAGATCGTGCTGCCGAACAACGATCCGCTGGCGCAGTCGGTCAAGCCGTCGTCTGCGTCGGTGTTCATCAAGTACCGGCCCGATGCGAATCTCGAGCGGATGACCCCTGCGATCAAGAACCTCGTTGTGCACAGCATAGAGGGGCTGACCTACGATCAGGTCAGCGTGACGAGCGTGCCGGCCGATGCACCCGATGTGCCTGCACGCCCGCGCCGGCAGGGCGGGTGGATCGTTTATGCGGGCGGCGCGCTCGGCATGCTGTTGTTGATGATCGCCGGCGGCTTTGCGCTGTTGCGCGGCACCCTGCTCAAGGGCGGCGGCGGCCTGGCGGGCCTGCTCGCGCGCCGGACGGGGCGCGCGGCGAAAGCGCCGGCATGACGGGCGGCCCGCGCGATCGCACGACTGGCATGGCAAGCAGGATGAGCCCACGATGAGCACATACGAAGCCACTGACGACAGCCTCGCCGCGGCAAGCGGCGCGACGGCGCTTGACTGCGTCGCGGTGCCGGCGGCCGTTGCGGCCCGGCTGGATAGCCATCATCGGCGCCGGCGCACGCTATTCGACTGGATGCATCCTGCCCGCCGCGCGCAGGTGCCCTGCGCGGCCCTGCTCGACGCATGTGGCCCGGGGCAGGTCGAGGCGCTTGCCGCCGCGCTGCTCGACGAATGGGGCATGCCGGTGCCGCCGCTCGCCGCGTTCGACGCGCCGGACTCGGCACTGGCCGTGCTGCCGGCACAGGATTGCGTGACCGTGTTCCGCTTGCGCGCGCTCGTGGAGCAGGCCGACGCGTTGCGCACCTGGATCGACCGGCCGCGCCGCGAGAAATTGGCGAGCTGGATCGGGGCGCGCGGCGTGAAGCTGCTCCTCGCGCGCGGGCGCGACCTTGGCGGGGATGCCCGCTTGCTTGCCGCGCACACGCATGGCACGTCATCGGCGATGCACGTGTCGGTCGACTCGGCTGATGGCGATGCGCTTGCCTGGCTCGGTTTTCGGCTCTTCGAGCGCGACTGCCGGTGGGCGCCGAGCGGCCCGCTCGCGATCATGCAGTTGGCCATGCCGGCGCGCGACGACGCGGGGGCGCTGCCGCCACCTTCGTTGCCGCCTTCATTACTGCCTTCGGAGGGCTCGAACCCGAGCCTTTCGATCGTCTCGCAACTGCCCGACTTGTTTCCGGAGTGGTCATGGTGATCTGGTTACGCAATCCGCAGGCCGAAGGCACGGGCCTCGGCGCGGGTGTCGAAGGCGACGTGCTGCGTCATGCCGATCTCGCGGCGATCGTCGAGATCGATGCGGCGTATGCCGAAATGCATCGCCAATGCGACGAAGCGCTGGACGCGGCGCGCGCCCGAGCGCGCATGCTGCTCGACGATGCGCAGGCCCGCGCGGACGACCTCGTCGAGCGAGCCATGCGCGAGTTTGCGCAGGCGGCCGAGCGGGGTTACGACGACGGCTTGCGGCGCGGGCTGACCGATTGGCACGAACGCGCGGCGGCGGCGCGCGCCGAAGCCTGCCGGATCGAGCCCGGGCAGCAGAACCGGCTGGCCGAACTCGTGACGCTTGCGGTGGAGCAGATCATTGCGTCGGCGGATCCCAAGGCGCTCTTCGCGCGCGCGGCCGCGACGGTCGAGCGCATCGTCGCGGACGGCAGCCCGATTCATCTGCGCGTTCATCCGTCGGATCTGGCCGCGGCGAGCGCGGCGTTCGAGGAAGCCGCGTTGGCATGGCGCGAGGCCGGGCGCGCCGTGCGGCTGCGCGCCGTGGCCGATGCGGCGCTCGCGCCCGGCGCGTGCATCGCCGAAACCGATCTTGGTGCGATCGACGCGAGCTTGTCGTTGCACCTGGCCGCGATGCGCGGCGCACTGGCGCGCGCGGTGCGCAGCGTGGCGCCGGCACCCGGGTGTGACGCGCCCGATGCGCGGCCGGAGGGTGATGCACACGTCTCCGACGAACGCGATTTCGGCGCGTTGGCGGATGTCGCGGCGCACGCCGACACGCTGACCGGCGAGCACGCCATCGGCGCTGGCGAGGGCCGCGACGAAGCAGATGAACGCGCTGGCGACGACGCGGGCGGGAACATCGGCATCGAAGAAGGCTGGCAAGACGGTGGCGCCATGCAAACGGCGGCCGACCTGCCCGCCGACGGTTCGGCCGACGTCGCGCATGAAGACGCCGACGCGATGTCCGTCTGAGCGCGCTTCACACGGCACACGGAAGAGCACATGACAACGAAGGAAGCGCCATGATCGACAGCGCGGACGATCTCCGAACCGGCAAAGCGAGCGGGACGCCGGAAGCGCAACACCATGCCGTGCGCGGTTTTTCGGCGCTGGCGGATGCGATGGAGCGTGAACTGCGCGCCCGCGCGCAACCCGCGGCATGCGGCAAGGTGCAGGAAGTGATCGGCACGCTGGTACGCGTATCGGGCCTCGACGCGACGCTCGGCGAGCTGTGCGAGCTGCGCTCGCCCGAAGGCGCATTGCTGCAGCGTGCGGAAGTGGTCGGATTCTCGCGCGACGTCGCGCTGCTTTCGCCGTTCGGCCGGCTCGGCAGCGTGTCGCGGGCCACGCGCGTGGTGGGGCTTCGGCGGCCGCTTTCGCTGCGCATCGGCCCTCGCCTGCTCGGCCGCGTGATCGACAGCCTCGGCGAGCCGATCGACGGCAAGGGGCCGCTCGAATGCGACGAGTGGCAGCCGGTGATCGCCGATCCGCCCGATCCGATGTCGCGGCCCGTCGTCGACACACCGATGCCCACGGGCGTGCGCGTCGTCGACGGCATGATGACGCTGGCCGAGGGGCAGCGCATGGGCATCTTCGCACCGGCGGGCGTCGGCAAGAGCACGTTGATGGGCATGTTCGCGCGCGGTGCGCGCTGCGACGTCAACGTCATCGCGCTGATCGGGGAGCGGGGCCGTGAAGTGCGCGAATTCTGCGAGCACATTCTCGGGCCCGACGGAATGGCCCGCTCCGTGGTGGTCTGCGCCACCTCGGACCGCTCGTCGATCGAGCGCGCGAAGGCCGCTTATGCGGCAACGGCGGTGGCCGAATACTTCCGCGACCGCGGCATGCGCGTGCTGCTGATGATGGATTCGTTGACGCGCTTTGCGCGCGCGCAGCGCGAAATCGGCCTCGCGATGGGCGAGCCGCCGACACGGCGCGGCTTTCCGCCGTCGATCTTCGCGGAGCTGCCGCGGCTGCTCGAGCGTGCGGGCCGCTCGGCGCTCGGCTCGATCACCGCGCTCTATACGGTGCTGGCCGAGGACGAATCGGGCGGCGACCCGATCGCCGAGGAAGTGCGGGGGATTCTCGATGGCCACATGATTCTGTCGCGCGAGATCGCCGCACAGAACCGCTATCCGGCAATCGACGTGCTCGGCAGCCTCTCGCGCGTGATGACGCAGGTCGTTTCGCGCGAGCACGTGGCGGCGGCCGGGCACGTGCGGCGGCTGATGGCCAAGCACAAGGAGGTCGAACTTCTGCTGCAGGTGGGCGAGTATCAGAGCGGCACCGATGCGCTTGCCGACGAAGCCATTGCAAAGATCGACGCGATTCGGGATTTCCTCGGGCAGCCGACCGATCTGCTCGTCGATCCGGACGACACACTCGCGGCCCTGGGCGAAATCGTCCAGTCCTGATGCCGGAGGCGAGCGATGAAAGACCGCCGCGTTGCCGCGTTCGAGCGCGTGCTCTCGCGCCGCCGCCAGCTCGATCGCAAGCTCAATGCGGCGCTCGGCGCTTTGCGCGGCGAGTTGCAGGCGCTCGCGGGCGTATTGGAAGAGTGCCGGGCGGCGGTGCGCGCGCATGCGGCCGAGCTGGCTGCGCACGACGGCAAGATCGACACGATGCTCGGCGGCGCTTCGTTCAGGGCGGACGCGTATCTGAAGCTGCGCGAATTCCGCTCGCATGCGGCCGAGCAGCACGCGATGCTCGAAGCACGGGCGGATCAGGCAGGGCAGGCGCTGGCGGCGAAGCAGGCGCAGATCGGCGCGATGCGCACGGACATTCTGCGCAACCGCGCGCGCATCGACATCTACGGCAAGCGGCGCGACGCGCTCGTCAAGGCCATCGAGCTGGCGATCGAGGACGCGCAGGACGAGGAAACATCGGAGAACCGCCGGCCCAGTCCGGCGTTTTGAAGCAGCGAGCTTGCTCGCAGGCAAACATCCTTTGAACGACAGACGACCGACATGAGCGACATCACCTTTGCATCGATCGAATCGAGCCACCAACTGGTCAGGTTTCTGATCGTGCTCGGCCTTTGCAGCGAGCGATTGATGGTGCTGATGATGATCTTTCCGCCCACGTCCGACAACGTCGTGCAGGGCCGCGTGCGCACCGCGCTCGCGCTGCTGTGGGGCAGCTTCGTCGCATACGGGCAGCGCGGCCTGCTCGAGCAGGGGGATGCGACGATACTCGTCGGTATCGGCTTGAAGGAGGCGCTGATCGGCGTTGGACTCGGCTTCGCGGCATCGACGGTGTTCTGGGCCGCGGAAAGCGTCGGCACGTACGTCGACGATCTGACCGGCTTCAATCAACTGCAGATGCAGAACCCGAGCCAGGGGCAGCAGACGTCGCTGACGTCGACGCTCCTGAGCCAGTTCGCGATTGCGGCGTTCTGGTGTCTCGGCGGCATGACGTTTCTGCTCGGCGCGATTTACGAGTCGTACACCTGGTGGCCGCTCGGCAGCCTCGCGCCCGCGGGCGGCTCGGTACTCGAATCGTTCGTGCTTTCGAAGACCGATTCGCTGATGGAAACGGTGGCGAAGCTGGCAACGCCGATGATGCTGATGCTGCTGTTGATCGACATCGGCTTCGGCTTTACGGGAAAGGTATCGCAAAAGCTCGATCTGCCGTCGCTCGCGCAGCCCGTGAAAGGCGCGCTCACGATTCTGATGCTTGCGCTGATGGCGGCCATCTTCATCGATCAGGTGCGCGATCAGCTTTCGCTCGTGGGCGTGGCCGCCGAGGCACGGGCGATCGCGGGCGGCAGATAAAGCGCGCGCCACCGACACGGCGTGCACGCGTCGGATGGTCATTGCGTGCAGCAGCTTGGAGAAGAATATGATCGAGACGTTGAAAGACGACCAGATCGCTACGGGAATGATGCACGTGCTGTGGGCCGGTGCGGCGCTCGATACGTTGTCCGACGTATTGGACCTGCTCGACGCCATGGCGGTGCTGCGCCCCGGGAACGGGGGGATGCGCGAGGTGCTGGCGTGGTGGCATGTGCGCGCGCGTGCGTGGGGCGAGGCGCTGAGCGAATTGCGCCGCGTCGAGCGCGGCGGCGTGCTTTCGTCGCGCGGCATGGCGCTCGCGGCCGTTTGCCTGTATGCGCTTGGCGATGCGGCGTGGCGCACCTATGCCTATGCGGCGGCTTACCGATCCGACGATGTCATGGCGACGCGCACCGCTCACGCGTTGCTTGCGGCGCCCGTCGTGGAGCGCCCGTAAAACGCAAGGCGATCATGGAAGTGCGGGTGCATGACGGCGCACCCCGCGTGCACGTGACGCTTCGCCGGGAAGGCTGGCGAGACAGCCCGGCCTCGCGTCGCCGGCAGGAACAGGAGGCGCTAACGGAACGCCCGCATCTGCCCCGTCATCATCTGCAGCATCTTGTTGGCGGCCACCGAGAGCTTGCGGCCCACGCGCGTGACCATGTGCGCCTCGGCGTTCTCGAGGATCGGATGCGCGATCTCGATCGCGAACAGTTCCTTCGCCTGCAGTTCGGCCGCCACCGCGAAAGCCGGCATCACCGAGATGCCGAGCCCCGATTTCACGAATTCCTTCAGGATCGCGAAGGAATTGGTGGTGATGATCGGCGCGAGCCGTACGCGCTCGGCGTATTCCACGGCCTCCATCATCTGCCGCGTGCCGTAGGACGGATGGGTGGCCGCCAGCGGGTAGGTGGCGAGCTGCTGCACCGTCAGCACCTTGTGGCTGCGGCGCGGGAAGTCGGGGCCGACGATCGCCATCATCGGCTGCCGCTTCGACGCGCGCGACACCAGCTTGGGCTCGGCGGGCGGGTTGTAGACCAGGCCAATCTCGCCCTCGTCGTTCGAGATTTTGCGGATCACGTCGTTGGTGCTGCCCACGTCGAGGTTGACACGGATCCCGGGGAACTGCCGGCAGAACTGCTGCATCGGCCCGGCCAGTAGATCCGAGACGAAACCCTCGCCGAGCACCAGGCTGACCTGGCCGGTCTTGAGCCCGCGCAGCTCCTGCAGGCGCGAGATCAGGTCGTCGCGATGCGCGAGCTGCTCGCGGAAATACTCGATCACGCAGCGTCCAGCGTCGGTGGGCGTCACGCCGCGCGCGTGGCGCTCCACCAAGGTGGCGTCGAGCTCCTTCTCCAGCAACCCGATCTGGCGGCTCACGGCCGAGGGCGCCACGTCGAGCCAGTCGGCCGCGGCGCGGATCGTGCCGCAGCGCACGGCCTCGTAGAAATAGACGATCCGGCTGTCGGTAAGGGTGTCGCTCATAATCCCGGTGTTCTAAAAAAGAGAACAATCTCAATATTGGCGTTGATTGATTATACGGATCGCCGGACCGAACATCGTAGCCATGCAAGGCGGCGCCAAGCTGGCGCGCCGGCCTCGAACCAACAGCTATCAGGAGTCGTCGGATGAAAACGGTGGGCGTGATCGGTCTGGGCAACATGGGGCGCGGCATGGCAGGTTCGCTGCGGCGCGGCGACTACACGGTGCTGGGCTACGACGCGGCGCCGGGCGTGGCGCTCGCGCTGGCCGAGCAGGCGGTGCTGTCGGCGCGCGATTCGGTGGCCGAAATCGCGCGCGATGCCGACGTGCTGCTGCTGTCGTTGCCGACGTCGGCGGTGGTCGAGGCGGTGGTGCTGGGCGCGGGCGGCGTGCTCGAGAACGCTAGACCGGGCAGCATCGTGATCGACACCACCACGGCCGATCCGGACAGCACGCGGCGCGTGGCGGCGGCCCTGGCCGAGCGCGGCATCGGCTTCGTCGACGGCCCGGTGAGCGGCGGCCCGAAGGGCGCGGCCACCGCCACCATGACCATGGTGCTGGGCGGCTCGGACAGCGATATCGCGGCCATCGAGCCGATCCTCACGGCGATCAGCGCGAAGCGCGTGCATGTGGGCCCGGTGGGCGCCGGCCACGTCACCAAGCTGCTCAACAATCTGCTGACCGGCGTGCACCTGCTGGCCGCCAGCGAGGCGGTGCGCACCGCGCGCGCGGCCGGCGTCGATCCGGAAAAGCTGGTCGAGGCGCTCAACGGCGGCTCCGGCCGAAACAGCGCGACGCTGACCAACTACCCGACGTGGATCTTCAACGGCAAGTTCGATTCCGGTTTCACCATGAAGCTGATGCGCAAGGACGTGCGGCTCGCGCTCGGGTTGCTCGACCAGTTCGACAGCGTCGCTCCCGTGGCGCGCGAGGCGGCGCGCGTATGGGCCGCCAGCGAGGTATCCGTCGCCGACGGCGAAGACTTCAACCGCATCGTCGACTTCCTCGACCCCGCCTGAGGCCGGCAGCCCGCGCCACGATCCCGCTCGACCCACCGATACGGAAACCTGACATGACCCAGCACGCAGACCAGTTGCTCGCCGCCTTCGCGCATTTCTTCCCCGGCGCCGCCACGATCGGCTCGTATATCGACGGCGAGCTCGTCGCCGGCCAGGGCGACACGATCCAGCTTTACGATGCGGCGACGGGCGAGGCCACGCTCGCCTATCGCGACGCCGGCGCAGCCGTGATCGACCATGCCGCCGAAAGCGCGCGCCGCGCGCAGCGCGAATGGTGGGCGCTCACGCATGCCGCGCGCGGCCGCGTGATGCAGGAGGTGGCGCGCGCGATCCGCGCCGAGGGCGAGGCGATCGCGCGGCTGGAGGCGCTGGGCTCGGGCAAGCCGATCCGCGACTGCCGGGGCGAGGTGGGCAAGGTCGCCGAGATGTTCGAGTACTACGCGGGCTGGACCGACAAGTTCTACGGCAGCGTGATCCCGGTGCCGACCTCGCACCTCAACTACACGCGCCGCGAGCCGGCCGGCGTGGTGCTGCAGATCACACCCTGGAACGCGCCGGTGTTCACCTGCGGCTGGCAGGTGGCGCCCGCGGTGGCGATGGGCAACGGCGTGCTGCTCAAGCCCTCGGAGCTGACGCCCTTCACCTCGCTGGCGGTCGCCCGACTCGGCGAGCGGGCCGGATTGCCGCGCGGCCTGGTCAACGTGCTGGCCGGCTTCGGTCACACCGCCGGGCAGGCCGCGATCGCGCATCGCGTGGTGAGCAAGGTGGTGTTCGTCGGCTCGCCGGCCACCGGCGCGCGCATCGCCGAGGCTGCCGCGCGCCGCGTGCTGCCGTGCGTGCTGGAGCTGGGCGGCAAGTCGGCCAATATCGTGTTTGCCGACGCCGACCTCAAGCGCGCCGCGCTGACCGCCCAGGCGGCGATCTTCGCCGGCGCGGGCCAGAGCTGCGTGGCCGGCTCGCGTCTGCTGGTGCAGCGCGCCGTCTACGACGAATTCGTCGCGATGGTGGCTGCCGGGGCGAAGAAGATTCGCGTCGGCGCGCCGCTCGACGATGCGACCGAGGTGGGCCCGATCAACAATCGCAAGCAGTACGACCACGTGATGTCGATGATCGCGCGCGGCGTGGCGGCTGGCGCCACGCTCGCCTGCGGCTCGGCCGAGCGCGTCGGGGAGGGCCGCGGCGGCTACTTCGTGGCGCCGACCGTGCTGACCGGCGTGTCGAACGCGATGGAGGTCGCGCGCACCGAGATCTTCGGGCCGGTGGTGGCCGCCATCCCGTTCGACACCGAGGACGAGGCGATCGCGATCGCCAACGACACCGACTTCGGCCTGGCCGGCGCGGCCTGGACCACCGACGTGGCGCGCGCGCATCGCGTGGCCGCGCAGGTGAATGCCGGCACCTTCTGGGTCAACGGCTACAAGACCATCAACGTGGCCTCGCCGTTCGGCGGCTACGGCATGAGCGGCTACGGCCGCTCGAGCGGGGTCGAGGCGCTGTACGAATACACGCAGACCAAGAGCGTGTGGGTCGAGACGGCCGAAGCGCCGCCCACCGCGTTCGGTTATCTGTAACCACCGGCCCGCATTCGACGGCAGCCGGGCTTCAAGGGGAGATTCGTCATGGAACACGCACTGGGTATCGAGCGCCGCGAGCTTGGCGGCGCGGCCACCGCCAAGGTCCTGCTTTACGCGGCCGGCATCCTGCTGGTCGCCGAATGGATCGGCTCGTTCACGTTCAAGCTCGGGCCGGGCAAGGTCGTGCTGCTGCCGATGATCTGGGCACTGCTGCTCGGCGCCGCGGTGGGGCTGGCCAGCGCGCGCTGGAACAGCAGCGCGCGCCTGAGCGTGCCCGACCAGTTCTTCGCGGCTGCGATCCTGCAGCCGGCGCTGCTGCTGTTCGTCTCCAAGCTCGGGCTGATGGTGGGCAGCGCGCTGCCCAAGCTGGCGTCGGCGGGCTGGGCGCTGGCCTTCCAGGAATTCGGCCACTTCGTCGGCACCATCCTGCTCGGCCTGCCGCTCGCGTTGCTGCTCGGCATCAAGCGCGAGGCGATCGGCGCGACCTTCTCGGTGGGCCGCGAGCCGAGCCTCGCGATCATCGGCGAGAAGTACGGCATGGATTCGGCCGAGGGCCGCGGCGTGCTGGCCGAGTACCTGACCGGCACCGTGTTCGGTGCGGTGTTCATCGCCGTGTTCGCGGGTTTCGTGAGCAGCCTCGGCATCTTCGATCCGCTCGCGCTGGCGATGGGCTCGGGTGTCGGCTCGGGCAGCATGATGGCGGCCGCCTCGGGCGCCATCGCCGCGCAGCAGGACCCGGAGACGGCGAAATCCGTGCTCGCCTTCGCCGCGGCCAGCAACCTGATCACCACCACCATCGGTACCTACTTCACGCTGTTCATCTCGCTGCCGCTCGCGGTCTGGGGCTATCGCGTGCTGGAGCCGCTGATCGGCCGCACCACCAAGGCATCGGCGCAGCCCGAAGTCGCCAGCCCGTCGCTGGGCGACGTGCGGACCGACGCGCCCGCGCTCGGCTACGGCGGCAAGCTGCTGGCCTGGATCGTGACGGCCGCGATGGCGCTGGTGTGCGACTGGATCGCCCACGGCACCACACCGCTGGTGGGACTGCCGGGGATCGCGATCATGGTGTGCGCGACGATCGTCGGCGATGCGCTGGCGCGCGTGACGGGGCGGCGGATTCCGGCGGTCTGCTGGGTATCGGTGGTGGCGATGTTCCTGACCTCGCCGTGGTCCCCGTGGGCTTCGCAGATCGCCGCGCTCAGCTCGCACAACGATTTCCTGGGGGTGACCACGCCGATGCTGGTGTTCGCGGGGCTGTCGATCGCCAAGGACATTCCGGCCTTCCGGCGGCTTGGCTGGCGCATCGTGCTGGTGTCCTTCGTGGCCAATGCCGGCACCTTCATCGGCGCGACCCTGGTGGCGCAGCTGTTCCATATCTGATGCGTCGCGGCACGGCGGCGGGCGGCATGGGCTGGCCCGCCGCCGTGCCGCGACGACCGACAAGAGCGCTTCCATCCGCATGAAACTGATCGATTCCATCGTCGCTCACGCCGACGAACTGACGGCGCTACGCCGCGATATCCATGCCCATCCCGAGGTGGGCTACGACGTGTTCCGCACCGCCGAACTCGTCGCCGAGCGGCTCGAGCAATGGGGTTATGCCGTCACGCGCGGCGTCGGCCGCACCGGCGTGGTCGGCACCTTGAAGCGCGGCGGCAGCGCGCGCGCGATCGGCCTGCGCGCCGACATGGATGCGCTGCCCGTGCAGGAGGCCAACACCTTCGCGCATCGTTCGACGGTGCCCGGCGCGATGCATGCGTGCGGCCACGACGGGCACACCACCATGCTGTTGGGGGCCGCGCGCCATCTCGCGCGGCATGGCGAGTTCGACGGCACCGTGCAGCTGTTCTTCCAGCCGGCCGAGGAGGCGGGCGGCGGCGCGCGCGCGATGATCGAGGACGGCCTGTTCGAGCGTTTCCCGGTGGATGCCGTGTTCGGGCTGCACAACTGGCCCGGCATCGCGGCCGGCGATTTCGCGGTGCGGCCGGGGCCGCTGATGGCATCGACCAGCCTGTTCCGGATCAACTTGCGCGGTGCCGGCTGCCACGCGGCCATGCCGCACCTGGGCCGCGATCCGGTGTTCGCGGCGGGGCAGGTGCTGAGTGCTCTGCAGGGGATCGTCACGCGCAACCGAAATCCGATCGACGGCGCGGTGCTGTCGGTCACGCAGGTGCATGCGGGCGAGGCGATGAATGTGGTGCCGACCGATGCGTGGCTCGGCGGCACGGTGCGGACCTTCTCCGATGCGGCGCTCGACCTGATCGAGACGCGCATGCGCGCTGTGGTGGCCGGGACGGCCGCGGCCTTCGATTGCGAGAGCGAGGTGGATTTCCAGCGCCAGTATCCGGCCACCGTGAACGACGCCGAGCAGACCGCGGTGGCGGTGGCGGTGATGCGCGAGCTGGTCGGCGACGCGCATGTGAACGCCGCCGTCGATCCGACCATGGCGGCGGAGGATTTTTCGTTCATGCTGCGCGAGAAGCCGGGGTGTTATGCGTTCCTCGGGAACGGGGTGGGCGATCATCGCGTGCATGGGCATGGCGGCGGCCCTTGCCTGCTGCATAACGCCAGTTACGACTTCAACGATGCGTTGCTGCCGGTGGGGGCGAGTTATTTCGTGAGGTTGGCGGAGCGGTTTCTGGGGTGCTGAATGTTCCCTTCGGGCGGTTAATGGCGCTCGGCGAAGTGACATCTTCATTTCGCAAACGGCGACAACTTTATTTCTGTCTACGCGAGGCTCGCGCGGTCTGACACGGTAGCTCCGGCTACATGCTCACCGCGGACGGTTCGCATTCTGTGTGAGCGCCTTCGTTCGCGCCCGGTGCCATCTGAACCTGCGGCCTCCGAATCGCGCCCATAGTCCGCATTAATCGGAAGAATAAAAACTACCGATTGGCCGACGAATTCCATCAAAGACCACAATCCTCCGGCATTCCAACATTACGCCCAATTACGGAGGGGTCAATATGCAGAAAAAACGTATCGGAAAATCGGTCGTGGCCGCGCTCGCCATCATCGCAATGAGCGCCGGCACCGTTGCCGCGTGGGCCGACGGTGCGCCGCGCACGAATGACTTCTGGTGGCCGGAGCGGCTCGATCTTTCACCGCTGCGCCAGCACGACGTCGAGTCGAATCCGTACGGAAAGGATTTCGACTATGCGCAGGCATTCGACAAGCTCGATATCGAGGCCGTGAAGAAGGATATCCGCGCGACCCTGACGACGTCGCAGGACTGGTGGCCGGCAGACTACGGCAACTATGGACCGTTCTTCATCCGGATGGCGTGGCACGGAGCGGGCACCTATCGCACGTACGATGGCCGTGGCGGCGCCGGCGGCGCACAGCAGCGATTCGAGCCGCTGAACAGTTGGCCGGATAACGCCAATCTCGACAAGGCGCGCCGTTTGTTGTGGCCGATCAAGAAGAAATATGGCGAGAATATTTCGTGGGGCGATTTGATGGTCCTCACCGGCAATGTCGCGCTTGAATCCATGGGTTTTCAAACCTTCGGCTTTGGCGGCGGCCGGGAAGACGACTGGCAATCGGATCTGGTTTACTGGGGCGCCGGCACGAAATTCATGTCGGATAACCGCGACAAGAACGGCAAGCTCGAGAAGCCGCTGGCGGCCACCCAGATGGGGCTGATCTACGTGAACCCGGAAGGTCCGAACGGCAACCCCGATCCCGTCGCCGCGGCAAAGGACATTCGCGACGCGTTCGGCCGCATGGCGATGAATGACGAGGAGACCCTCGCGCTGATCGCGGGCGGTCATACCTTCGGCAAGGCCCATGGCGCGGCGTCGCCCGACAAATGCGTGGGCGCGGCACCGGCGGGCGCGGGCGTCGAAGCGCAAGGCCTGGGCTGGGCGAACAAGTGCGGCACCGGGAAGGGCGCCGACACGATCACGAGCGGCCTTGAAGGCGCATGGTCGGTCGACCCCGTTCACTTCACGATGCAGTATCTCGACAATCTGCTCGAACACGATTGGGTGCTGACGAAGAGCCCGGCAGGCGCTCATCAGTGGATGCCGAAGGACGCGCAGGACATCGTGCCGGACGCACACGATCCGTCGAAGCGACATCCGCTGATGATGTTTACGACCGATATCGCGTTGAAGGTCGATCCCGCGTACAGCGCGATCGCCAAGCGCTTTCACGCGCATCCCGAGGAATTCAAGCTGGCGTTCGCCAAGGCGTGGTTCAAGCTGACGCACCGGGATCTCGGCCCGAAGGCGCGCTATCTGGGCAAGGATGTGCCCAAGGTCGATCTGATCTGGCAGGATCCGTTGCCCGTTGCCGGTTACCAGATGATCGGCGACGCCGATATCGCGGAGCTGAAGCGCAGGATCCTCGCATCGGGGGTGCCGAAGTCGGAACTGATCAAGACCGCGTGGGCCTCCGCGGCCTCGTTCCGCGCCACCGACTATCGAGGCGGCGCGAATGGCGCGCGCATTCGCCTCGCGCCGGAAAACGCCTGGGCGGTGAATGACCCGGCGAGCCTGTCGAAAGTGCTGAAGTCGCTGGAAGGCATTCAGTCCGGCTTCAACAGGAACAGAACGGATGGCAAGCAGGTGTCGCTGGCCGACCTGATCGTGCTGGGCGGCAGCGCGGCCGTCGAGGATGCGGCCCGCAAGGCCGGCTACGACGTCAAGGTGCCATTCTCGCCGGGACGCGTCGATGCGACGCAGGCGCAGACCGATGTCGCTTCCTTCGCCGTTCTCGAGCCGACCGCCGACGGGTTCCGCAACTTCTATCAGAAGAGCAATGAGCGGTCGCCGGCCGAGTTGATGGTCGACCGCGCGAGCAAGCTGGATCTCACCGTTCCGGAGATGACCGTTCTCGTGGGCGGGCTGCGTGCGCTGGACGCCAATGCGGGCCATTCAAGGCTCGGTGTCCTGACCAATCGTCCCGGCACGCTGAGCAACGACTTCTTCGTGAATCTGCTCGACATGTCGACCCAATGGACGAAGTCCTCCAGTGCAGACGGGACTTACGAAGGGCGTGACCGCAAGACGGGCGCGCTCAAGTGGACGGCAAGCCCGGTCGATCTGGTGTTCGGTTCCAGTTCGGAGCTGCGGGCCGTTGCCGAAGTCTATGCGTCGGACGATGCGCACGAGAAGTTCGTGCGCGACTTTGTCCAAGCGTGGACGAAAGTGATGAACCTCGATCGCTTCGATCTGAAGCGCAGCTGATACCGTGATCGGGTTGGCCGGGGGAGCGATCCCGCGGCCAATCCGTCGGAGAACGAAATGAAGAAATCTGGATTGACGTGGTTGATCGTCGGGATGGGAGTGCTGTGGTCGCTCGGTGCTTACGCGGCTGAAATCGAAGTCAGGATGCTGAATCAGGCGTCGGACGGCCAGCGCGGGTTCGAGCCGGCCCTCGTCCATATCAACGCGGGCGATAGCGTCCATTTTGTGGCGGCCGACAGCGGTCATAGCGTCGAAAGCATTCCCGGGATGGCGCCGGACGGGGCCGGGTCGTTTGCCGGAAAGATCAGCGAAGACCTGACCGTGAAGTTCGATACGCCCGGTGTTTATGGCTATCGCTGTCTCCCTCATCACATGTTGGGCATGGTCGGCTTGATCGTGGTCGGACGGCCGACGAACGAAGCCGCGGCCCGAAGCGTTGCACAACCGCGCGATGCAAAAGCGCGTTTCGATCAGCTCTTTGCGGCGCTGGACCGCGAGCAAACCACGCAGAAGTAGCGCCCGCCGCCCCGGGGCTGGATCGGCACGGACGTGATTCATCGTCAGATGAATTGTGATGGCCGTCCGCGCCGAGTCCCAGCCCCGCTCCCGATCGAATTCAAAATTTGTCTAGTCATCCTGGCGATTGGATCGCCGGAATTGCACCAAATCCGTGCCCGGATTCCCCTCGATGACGCACGTCAGAGCCCTGAAATTAGGGGATTTCCCGCGTTTACGCAGTTTTTTTTGATCGCTGCTTGTCTCGCTGTTTTTCTTCTTGCATGCTTGTATAGACAAATTCCTGAGGCGGCTTGCTGCACCGAAGGGATGGCGAACTTCAACGCAAGGAGAAACTCTCGTGAACGGCAAGCGCATCAAGTGGGCAATCAGGACGATCGGCGCCATCGCGGCCGCGGCGGCAACGCTCGCCGCACCGGTGCAGGCAAAGGAATGGAAGACGGTGACGGTCGCGCTCGAAGGCGGCTACGCACCGTGGAACCTCACGCTGCCGGGCGGCAAGCTGGGCGGTTTCGAACCGGAACTGCTCGCCAACGTGTGCGAGCGCATCAAGGTGCAGTGCAATATGGTCGCGCAGGACTGGGACGGGATGATTCCCGGTCTGCAGGCCGGCAAGTTCGATGTCCTGATGGATGCGATCTCGATCACGCCGGAGCGCGAGAAGATCCTGCTGTTCTCGCGCCCGTATGCGGCCACGCCGGCGACCTTCGCCGTCACCGATACCAAGATCCTGCCGAAGGCCGCGCCCGGCGCGCCGATGGTCAAGCTGACCGGCGACGCGAATGCCGACAAGCCGACCGTCGACACGCTGCGCAAGCAGCTCAAGGGCAAGACGATCGGCATCCAGTCGGGCACCGTCTATACGAAGTTCATCAACGACAGCTTCAAGGACATCGCGTCGATCCGCGTGTACAAGACCTCGCCGGAACGCGATCTCGACCTCGTCGCGGGCCGCATCGACGCGTCGTTCGACGACGTCACGTACTACGCGGCGAACAACACGAAGAAGGACAACGCGTCGATCGTGCTCGCGGGGCCGAAGCTCGGCGGACCGATCTGGGGCCCGGGTGAAGGGCTCGCGTTCCGCAAGCAGGACGCCGATCTGAAGACGAAGTTCGATACGGCGATCGGCGCGGCGCTCGCGGACGGCACCGTGAAGAAACTCGCCGACAAGTGGTTCAAGACCGACGTCACGCCGTAAGCGCGTGGCCGGCCGCCGCCGCGTGAGCGGCTCGACCGACACGCGGCGGCACGCATCCTGCGGATTCATCCAACACTTGCCGGGAGGCACGCATGGCGATTCTTGAAATGCTCGGCTTCGGTACCGAGGGCTGGGGCGGCGTGCTGTTGCTCGCCGCGCTGATGACGGTCGCGCTGACGCTTGCCGCGCTCGCGGTCGGCGCCGTGATCGGCGCGGCGATCGCGGCGGCCAAGCTGTCGCGCCACCGCAGCGCCCGCCTGCTCGGCGACCTGTACACGACGGTGTTTCGCGGCGTGCCCGAACTGCTCGTCATCTATCTGTTCTACTTCGGCGGCTCGACGCTCGTCACGACCGTCGGCCAGTGGTTCGGCGCGGAAGGCTTCATCGGGGTGCCGCCGTTCGTGATCGGCGCACTCGCCGTCGGGATGATCTCGGGCGCCTACCAGGCCGAGGTGTATCGCGCGGCGGTGCTCGCGGTGTCGAAGGGCGAGCTCGAAGCGGCGCGCGCGATCGGCATGCCGCGCGCAATGGTGCTGCGCCGCATCCTGGTGCCGCAGGTGCTGCGTTTCGCGCTGCCCGGCATCGGCAACGTGTGGCAACTGAGCCTGAAGGATTCGGCGCTGATCTCGGTCACCGGCCTCGCGGAGCTGCTGCGCACGAGCCAGATCGCGGCGAGCTCGACGCATCAGTACTTCGTGTTCTTCGTCGCGGGCGGCGCGCTGTACCTGGTGATGACGGGCCTGTCGAACCGCGTGTTCAACCGGGCCGAAGCGATCGTCGGCCGCTCGTTCCGCCGCAATTTCGCGCGCAACTGACGGAGAGCACGCATGACATTCGATTTCGATTTTCTCCTCGGCACGCTGGGCCAGCTGCTCGCGGCCGTGCCGACCACGCTGGGCCTGTTCTTCGCGTCGCTCGTGCTCGGCGGCCTGCTGTCGCTCGTGATCGTCACGATGCGCGTGTCGCCGCACTGGCTGCCGAACCGCTTCGCGCGCGCGTACATTCTCGTGTTTCGCGGCTCGCCGCTGCTGATCCAGATGTTCCTCGTGTACTACGGGCTCGGCCAGTTCGGCGTGATCCGCGAAAGCTTCGTCTGGCCGCTGCTGCGCGAGCCCTATGTGTGCGCGGTGCTGTCGCTCGCGTTGTGCACGGCAGGCTACACGGCCGAGATCCTGCGTGGCGGGCTGATGGCCGTGCCGGTCGGGCAGATCGAGGCCGGTTATTCGATCGGCCTGTCGGGCTTCGCGCTGCTGCGCCGCGTGATCGGCCCGATCGCGTTGCGCCAGTGCCTGCCCGCGTATTCCACCGAAGCCGTGCTGCTGGTCAAGTCGACCGCGCTCGCGAGCCTCGTGACCGTGTGGGAGGTGACGGGCGTCGCGCAGCAGATCATCCAGCAGACCTACCGGACGACCGAGGTGTTCGTGTGCGCGGCGCTGATCTACCTGGGCCTGAACTTCATCGTCGTGCGCCTGCTCGGCGCGCTCGAATGGCGACTCTCCGGCCACCTGCGTGCGCCGAAGCCATCCGGTGCGCCCGCCGCGGCGGCACGCAATCCCCGGCGCGTTGCGTCCTGAGCATCCCCGTCCTTTCCCGGAGAATCCGATGAACACCGCTGCTCCCGTTGCGCTGTCGGTCAAGAACATCCACAAGTCGTTTGGCGATCATCACGTGCTGAAGGGTATCTCGCTCGACGCGCACGAGGGCGACGTCATCTCGATCCTCGGCGCGAGCGGCTCGGGCAAGAGCACCTTCCTGCGCTGCCTGAACCTGCTCGAAACGCCCGACGACGGCTCCGTCGCGCTTGCCGGCGAGGAACTGAAGATGAAGCGCGCACGCGACGGCAAGCTGCAACCGGGCGACCGGCGGCAGGTCGATCGCATCCGCTCGCAGCTCGGGATGGTGTTCCAGAACTTCAACCTGTGGTCGCACATGACGGTGCTCGACAATCTCGTCGAAGGGCCGCTGCGCGTGCTCAAGCGCAGCCGCGCGGAAGCGGTCGAGGAAGCCGAGGCGCTGCTCGCGCGCGTCGGCCTCGCGGACAAGCGCGGCTACTATCCGGCGCACCTGTCGGGCGGCCAGCAGCAGCGCGTCGCGATCGCCCGGGCGCTCGCGATGCATCCGAAGGTGATGCTGTTCGACGAACCGACGTCGGCGCTCGACCCGGAGCTGGTCGGCGAAGTGCTGCGCGTGATGCGCTCGCTCGCGGAGGAAGGGCGCACCATGCTGGTCGTCACGCACGAAATGGGCTTCGCGCGGCACGTGTCGAATCGCGTGATGTTCCTGCATCAGGGCGAGGTCGATTCGGACGGGCCGCCCGACGCGCTGTTCGGCGGCCAGTGTTCGGAGCGCTTCCGCCAGTTCGTGTCGAGCCATCACGACCGCGCCGCGAACTGAGGACGTCATGACCGTATTCCGTTCTGCACGGCCGCTCGACTGGCGGCACATTGCGGCCGTCGCGGCCGGCGAACCGCTGGCGTTGACCGACGATGCGCGCGGGCGGATCGCCGCGGCGCGCGAGCTCGTCGACGAGATCGTCGCGCGCGGGATTCGCGCGTACGGCGTCAATACCGGCGTCGGCGCGCTGTGCGACGTGATCGTGTCGCCGGCCCAGCAGAGCACGCTGTCGCGCAATATCCTGATGAGCCACGCGGTCGGCGTCGGCATGCCGCTCGGCGCGCCCGAAACGCGCGCGATCATCGCGGCGGCGATCAACAACTTCGCGCATGGGCATTCGGGCGTGCGTGCCGACGTCGTCGAACAGCTCGTCGCGCTGCTCGAACACGATTGCCTGCCCGAGGTGCCGGCGCACGGCTCGGTCGGCTACCTGACCCACATGGCGCATGTCGCGCTCGTCTGCATCGGGCAGGGTCATGCGCGCCATCGCGGCGAGCGCATACGCGGCGACGAGGCACTGCGCCGCATCGGTCGCGAACCGCTCGCGCTCGGCGCGAAAGAAGGGCTGAGCCTGGTCAACGGCACGCCGTGCGTGACGGGGCTCGCCGCGTTCGCGCTGGCTCGCGCGGAGCGGCTGCTCGACTGGGCCGACTGGATCGCGGCGGCGAGCTTCGAGAATCTCGGCGGGCAGCTCGCCGCGTTCGACCCGGCGTCGCTCGCGCTGCGGATTTCGCCCGGCATCGGGCACGTCGGCGCGCGCCTGCGGGCAATGCTCGCCGACAGCCCGATGCTCGGCGCGGCGAGCGGGCGGCATACGCAGGATCCGCTCAGCCTGCGCACGATTCCGCACGTGCACGGCGCGGCGCGCGACGTGTTCGCGGTGACGGCCGAAGTCGTCGACCGGGAGCTCGCGTCCGTCACCGACAATCCGATCGTCGCCGGTACGCGCGACGCACCGGTCGTTCATTCGCAGGCGCATGCGGTCGGCGCGGGCATCGCGCTTGCGATGGACAGCCTCGCGGCCGCGATGGCGCAGGTGGCGGCCATCGCCGAGCGGCGTCTGGACCGTCTCGTCAATCCGCTCGTGAGCGGGCTGCCGGCGTTTCTCGCGGCGCCCGGCGGCACGTGTTCGGGCTTCATGATCGCGCAGTACACGGCGGTCGCGCTCGTCGCGCAGAATCAGCGGCTCGCGGCACCGGCGAGCCTCGACGGCGGCATTACGTCGGGGCTGCAGGAAGATCATCTGTGCCACGCGACGCCTGCCGCGCTGAAGGCGCTCGACATCATCGAGAATACGACGCGCGTGCTCGCGATCGAGCTGCTGGCCGCCGCGCAGGCCTACGATTTGCAGGCGAGCGGCGCGGCGCGTGCCGCGTCGACCGATGCGCTGTGGCGGCAGTTGCGCGAACGTGTGCCCGCGTATCACGACGACCGGCCGCTTGCCGACGACATCGCGATCGCGGCCGGGATCGTCGCGGGCGTGCCGCCGTCCGTGCTGTAGCGGTGCGAGGGTAACGGGCGATGGGCGGCGGGGCATCCAACCTTCAATCGGTCGAGGGCGCATGAACGAAACGGAACGATATACACCGGCGCGCCGGACGGGCACGTCGGGCGACGACGTGCCGGCACGCGCGCTGCCGGCGTACCAGCAGATCAAGCGCTACGTCGTCGAGCGGATCGCGAAGGGCGACTGGAAGCCGGGCGGCGCGATTCCGACCGAGGCCGAGCTGGTCAAGGAGTTCGGCGTCGCACGGATGACGGTGTCGCGCGCGCTGCGCGAGCTGACCACCGAGCGCGTGCTGACGCGCATCCAGGGCGCCGGCACGTTCGTCGAGCGCCGGCATTACGAATCGACGGTGCTGGAGATCCGCAACATCGCGGACGAGATTGCGGAACGCGGTCATCGGCACAGCGCGCGCGTGTTGCTGCTCGAGCGCAGCGTCGAGCCGGAGGCGATCGAGGCGCTGGCGCTTCGCACGGGGCCCGTGTTTCATTCGCGCATCGTGCATTACGAGGAGGACGAGCCGATCCAGTTCGAGGATCGCTACGTGAACCCGGCCTTGTTTCCGGACTACCTGGAGCAGGATTTCACGCTCGAGACGCCGAATCACTACATGGTGCGGCTCGCGCCGATCCAGCGCGCGGAGTTCCGGATCTACGCGGAGAAGCCGAATGCGCAGGTGCGTCGGCATCTCGTCATGGAGATCGGCGAACCGTGTCTGCTATTGCGGCGCCGCACGTGGGTCGGCGAGCAGGTCGCCACGTCGGTGAGGCTGTGGCATCCGGCGTCGCGGTTCCATCTGGCGGGGAAGATGTAGGGTTAACTGGTGCCGGTTGGCCCTGAATACCCGCGGAGAGTGGCGCATAATGTTTTGAGGTCGACCCTTGGCAGGAAGAGAGGGTTTTATGCGCTGCACACTATGCGGGTCCGAGAATCCTCCCGGTGCGAGGTTCTGCCAGGAATGTCAGGCCGTGCTGTCCCGCACGTGCCCGCAATGCGGACATGACGCCGACCCCGCGGCCCGCTTCTGCAGCAATTGCGGAGCGTCGCTCGAGACGCCCGCTGCGGCACCGCCACCTTCCCGGCCATCGGCCGCCGAGCCCCCGCCAACCCCCGTTCATTACACGCCGGATCATCTTGCCGAGCGAATCCGCGCCGAGCACGCGGCGATGGAAGCGCGCGGCGAGCCCGCCGGCGAGCGCAAGACCGTGACCGCGCTGTTTGCCGACATGGCCGGGTCGACCGCGTTGATCCACGATCTCGATCCCGAAGTGGCGCATCGCCTGATCGTGCCCGTGGTCGAGCTGATGATGGAGGCGGTCCATTACTACGAAGGGTATGTAGCGAAATCGCTCGGCGACGGCATCCTCGCGCTGTTCGGCGCACCGATCGCCCACGAAGACCATGCGCAGCGCGCGCTCTTCGCCGCGTTGCGCATGCAGCAGGCGATGCGTCAGCATGGCGACCGCATTCGTCTGCAGGAAGGCATTCCTCTGCAGATTCGCGTCGGCGTTCACACGGGCGAGGTCGTCGTCCGTTCGATCCGCACCGACGACTTGCACACCGAGTACGATCCGCTCGGGCATACGATCCACATCGCGTCGCGGATCGAGGGCATCGCGGCGCCGACGTCGATTCTCGTCAGCGAGTCGACCCACAAGCTGGCCGAGGGCTATTTCGAATTCAAGGCGCTGGGCGCGACACAACTCAAGGGCATTCCCGCGCCGCTGTGCGTCTACGAGGTGCTGGGCCTGGGCGCGTTGCGCACGCGCCTGCAACTGGCGGCGCACCGCGGCCTCGCGCGCTTCGTCGGCCGCGAAACGGAAATGGAGCACCTGAACCGCGCGCTGGACACCATGCGGGCCGGGCACGGGCGCGTGGTCGGCGTGGTGGGCGAAGCCGGCGTCGGCAAGTCGCGCCTGTTCCACGAGTTCAAGGAGCGTTCGCGGCGCGGCGCGCTGGTGCTGGAGACGTTCTCGGTATCGCACGGCAAGGCATTTCCGAATCTGCCGCTCATCGAACTCCTGAAGAATTATTTCCAGATCACGACCCAGGATGACGAGCGGCGCTGCCGGGAAAAGGTCATCGGCAAGGCGCTTACGCTCGAGCGCAGTTTCGAGGACCTCGTGCCGTACGTCCTCTATCTGCTGGGTATCGGTGAAGGCGGCCCGGTGCTCGCCGAGATGGATCCGCAGATCCGGCGCGAGCGCACCTTCGACGCGATCAGGCAGCTGCTCGTGCGCGAGAGCCGGAATCAGCCGCTCCATCTGCTGTTCGAGGATCTGCAATGGCTCGACCGTGAAACGGAAGCGTTCCTCACGTACCTGATCGACCACGTGCCCGACGCACGCATCCTGCTGCTGGTGAACTACCGGCCCGAGTATCGGCCCGCGTGGGCCGGCGCGGCGCACTGGAGCACGCTGCGGCTCGAACCGCTGGGCTCCTCGGATGCGCAGGGATTGCTCACGGCGCTGCTCGGCGAGGATCGCTCGCTCGTGCCGCTGAAGCAGCTCATTCTGGAGAAGACGGAGGGCAACCCGTTCTTCATGGAGGAAGTGGTCCAGACGCTCGTCGAGGAGAAGTCGCTGCTCGGCGAGGCCGGCCGCTATCGGATCGAGGAGACACCGGCGACGCTGCACATTCCCACCACCGTGCAGGGCGTGCTGGCTGCGCGGATCGACCGGCTGCCGCTCGACGAAAAGGAACTGCTGCAAGCGCTCGCGGTGATCGGCCACGAGTTTCCGTTCAGCCTGATCCGGCGCATTTGCGGCGAGGCGCCGGCACGGGACGACGAACTGCGGCGTCTGCTCGCGCATCTGGAAGCGGCGGAGTTCATCTACGAGCGTCCCGCCTTCCCCGAAGTCAATTATTCGTTCAAGCACGCGCTGACCCAGGAAGTGGCCGGGCGCTCGTTGCTCACGGAGCGGCGTACCACGCTGCACGAGCGCACCGCGCAGGCGATCGAGATGCTGTTTCCGACGCGCATCGCCGATTACTGCAGCGAGCTTGCGCATCACTACAGCCAGAGCGGCAACATTCCGAAGGCGGTCGAATACCTGCATCGCGCGGCCCAGCAGGCGTTGCGCCATGCCGCCCATCACGATGCGATGAATCACCTCGGCGCGGCGCTGGCGTTGCTGAAGGGCTTGCCCGACACACCCGTGCGTGCGCATTGGGAGCTGACACTGCTGCTTTCGCTCGGGCCGGTCCTGATGGACGTGCGCGGGTATGGCGCGACCGAGGTCGGCGCAGTCTATACGCGCGCGCTCGAGCTGTGCGAACGGACCGGCGAGGCATCGCCGCGCTTCGCGACGCAACTGGGATTGCGGATGCATCACGTGGTGCGCGGCGAGTATGCGCTCGCGACCGAGCTGGGCAAGCAGATGCTCGATACGGCCCGGGACGCGAACGATCCGGGCTTCCTCATCGAGGCACATAGCGCACTGGGGTCGTGCTTCTTTCTGCAGGGCGAATTCACTGCGGCTCGCACGCATCTGGAGCAGGCCCGTGCGATCTACGACCCGGAGCAGCATCAGGCGCACGTGTTCGCGCACGGCGTGGATCCCGGCATCCGGGCGCTCAGTTTCCTCGTGCTGACCCTGTGGATTCAGGGGTATCCCGACCAGGCGCTCGACTGCAGCGTCGAAGCACTGGCGCTCGCACGGAGTCTTTCTTACGGGCCTTCGCTCGCATTCAGCCTGACCTACACCGCGCACTTGCACCAACTGCGGCGCGAGCCGCTGCTTGCCGCCGAGCGCGCGGACGCGGTCATCGCCGTATCGACCGAGCACGGCTTGCCGTACTGGCTCGCGTGGGGAACGGTGCTGCGAGGCTGGGCGATGAGCGCGCAGGGAAACATCGCGGACGGCATCGCGCAGATGCGGCTGGGCCTCGACGCGCAGCGGGCAGCCGGCGGCGAGGACCAGCGTCCTTATTCGCTCGCGTTGCTCGCCGACAGTTACTGGCGCGCGGGCGACAAGCGCTCGGCACTGAGCATGCTGGAAGAGGCCAGGGCGATCGTCGAGCAATCCGGCGAGCATTGCTACGAGGCCGAGGTGTACCGGCTCACCGGACTCTATCTGGCTGACGGCGCGGGCAACGAAGGCGCGGCACCCGAACGAGACGACGAAGCCGTCGATTGCCTTCACAAGGCGATCGCGCGGGCGCGCCAGCAGGGTGCCAGGGCGCTGGAATTGCGGGCGGCGTCAGACCTCGCCAGGCTGTTGCAACGACAGGGAAAGACCGTGGAGGCGGCGCAAGCGCTGTCCGAGGTGTACGCGTGGTTCACGGAAGGCTTCGACACGAGCGACCTGCGAGAGGCCAAAACGCTGCTGGATGCATTGGGCGCGCGCGCGGGATGAACGGGCCCGCGGCGCACGACGACGCATCGTGTGACCGCGTGCCGCGCGCGCCCCGCCGCTGCTTGAGGAGACGGGCATGACAATCACGCATACAAGACGTCACCGCGATGTCCCGCGCAAACCGGTCGCGCTGGCGTTGCAGGGCGGCGGGATGCACGGCGCCT
This sequence comes from Burkholderia sp. 567, assembly GCF_040545115.1. NCBI lineage: Bacteria > Pseudomonadati > Pseudomonadota > Betaproteobacteria > Burkholderiales > Burkholderiaceae > Burkholderia > Burkholderia sp. 567. The sequence continues at coordinate 406,850 of NZ_JBEPLG010000004.1, read as the reverse complement.
TCACGTGGGGCGTGCTCGACCGGCTGATCGAAGACGGCAGGCTCGACATCGAGGGCGTCAGCGCCACCAGCGCCGGCGCGATGAACGCCACGGTACTCGCGTACGGGCTGCTGCAGGGCGGCGAGGACGGTGCGCGTCAAGCGCTGCACGACTTCTGGGAGGCAGTCGCGAAATCGGCGGAGCACTACAACCCGCTGCGCTGGGCGCCCTGGCTGAAGGGCACGCACAGCTTCGGGCTCGATCATTCGCCGATTTATGCGTTCGCCGACATGATGCTGCGCATTTTCTCGCCCTATCAGTTCAATCCGAACAACCTGAATCCGCTGCGCGAGGTGCTCGAGCGCCGGGTCGACTTCGACGCGCTGCGCAAGCACTGTCCGATCCGGTTGTACCTGAGCGCCACCAACGTCGAGACCGGGAAGATCCGCATCTTCACGGGCGAGGATGTCAGCGCCGACGCGGTGCTTGCGTCGGCATGCGTGCCGACCCTGTTCCAGGCGGTGTCGATCGATGGCGAGTTCTACTGGGACGGCGGCTACATGGGCAATCCGGCCATCTATCCGCTGATCTACAACTGCGCGACGCGCGACGTCGTGATCGTGCACATCAATCCGCTCGTGCGCCGCGGGGTGCCGGTCACGGCCGCGGAAATCCTCAACCGTATCAGCGAGATCAGTTTCAACTCGTCGCTGATGCGCGAGATGCGCGCCATCGCGTTCGTCACCGACCTGATCCGGGACGGCACGGTCAAGCGCGGCGACATGAAGGAAATGCTGATCCATTCGATTCGCGCGGACGACGCGCTGAGCGCATTGAGCGTATCGAGCAAGTACAACGCGGACTGGGGATTCCTGAGCGAGCTGCGTGACCACGGGCGGCGCGAAGCGGACGCGTGGCTCGCGCATCATTACGGCAACATCGGACAGCGGTCCAGCATCGACATTCGCAGGGAATTTTTCTGAGCGCATCGCGCTAATGTCGGCCTGGGGCGATCGTGCGCGGCGCCCCGCGCCAAGGAGCGAACGTGAACCGGACGCAGGCGCGATTCGTTGCGTTGTGGTCATGCTGCGGCGGCGCACGTGCCGAGGATGTCTATCGCATGCTGGCGCGATGCTATGCGGAGCCGGCGCGCCATTACCATACGCTGTTGCATGTACGGCGCTGCTTACGCCATCTCGACCTCGCGCGCGGCGCGATTCCCGAACCGGACACCGTCGAGCTCGCGCTGTGGTTCCATGACGTGATCTTCGTCCCCGGCGCGCAGGATAACGAGCAGCGGAGCGCCGACTGGTTCCGGCGCCAGGCGGATGGACGCATCCGCGCGTGCGACCTTGTCTGCGCGATGATTCGCGCGACCACCCACGCGGGCCCCGCCGCGGAACCGGATACCCGTTTCGTGTGCGACATCGATCTGGCCGTGCTCGGTGCGTCTCGCAGCCGGTTTCGCGAAGACGGGCGGCGCCTGCGGGCCGAGCGTCCGGATCTCGACGACCGCGCTTACGACCGTCTTGAACGTGCCATTCTGCGCGGGCTGCTCGAACGCCCGCGCATCTATCTGACCGATTTCTTCTACACGCGCTGCGAGGCGCGCGCGCGCGGGAATCTGAGCTGGCGGCTGGGTTTGCCTGTTCCGGCGTGACGGCGGGCGTTAGGAGGAAGTCGTAAGGCCCGCGCGGCCTATTCAGAACAATTCAGGATGCCGCCATGACATTCAGGCCCGCCTTCACTAGTCTGTTTCGAATCGCCACACGGGCAGCATGCCTGTCGGCAAGCTCAAGGAGAACTCGATGATTGCACTGAAGTTGCGACAGGTATTGCTGACGACGGCCGTATTCGGCGCATTGCTGGCGAACGCGCCGGCCCACGCCGATACGACGCGTCTGGTCGAGTCCGCATCCGGGCGTGTACCGGCCGTCACGGTCGGTCCGCAATACGATACGACGCACGTCTGCGTCGCGCCGGAAGATTTCGACCGCTTTACCGACAGCTTCGTCGCGACGTTCGGCGGCAAGAAGTCGAAGCAGGGCGTGTTCCAGGTCACGCCGACGCCGAGCCAGACGATGTCGCAGCTCGTGCTCACGCCGGTCGGCACGGTGTCGGTGTTCGGCTTCAAGACGCCGATCCCGTATCCGTTCTGCGAGGAGCGCACCGGCTATCTCGTCACCGACATGGACGTCGCGGTGAAGTCGGCGCGCGCGCACGGCGCGGACGTGATCGTCGACACGTTCCCGGACCCGATCGGCCGCGATGCGATCATCCGCTGGCCGGGCGGCGTGAACATGCAACTGTACTGGCATACCGAAGCGCCGCACTACGATGCGCTGCAGACGGTGCCGGAAAACCGCGTGTACGTGTCGCCGGAAAGCGCGAACAAGCTGGTGCGCGATTTCGTCGCGTTCTCGCGCGGCAAGGTCGTGTCGGACGTGCGCCACGCGCCGGGCGTCGAGATCGGCCGGCCGAACGATACGTACCGCCGCATCCGGATCGAATCGGGCTTCGGCAAGATGACGGTGCTCGCGACGGATGGCCGTCTGCCTTACCCGTTCGGCCGTGAGATGACGGGCTACGAAGTGACCGATCTCGCCGCCACGCTGAAGCAGGCGCAAGCGGCCGGCGTGACCGTGCTGGTACCGACGTTTGCGTCGGACGGCCGCGACGCGGCGCTCGTGCAGTTCCCCGGCGGCTATGTCGCCGAGATCCACGCGCGGTCGAAGTAATGGGACATCGGTCGACGCAACGTGCGTGGCGGGGCGTCCTGCCGACCGCCATGCTGGCGGCGGGCGCCGCGACGTACGCCGGTACGGCGGCCGGTGCAGACGCATCATCGGCCGCGGCCACGGACCCGGCCACGGCCGCAGCCGCCGGCACGTCGTGCACCGCGAAGCGGCCCACGGTGCTGTTCAACCGCTGGCAGGAAGACTGGTCGGTGCTCGCGAACCCGTGCGTGCCGCGCAAGCCGCTCGACGCGTTGAAGTACATCCCACTCGGCGGCGATCCGTCGACCTACCTGTCGCTCGGCGCGAACCTGCGCGAGCGCTTCGAGCTGAACAACGCGCCGCTGTTCGGGCTGGGCGCCGCGCATGACGACAATTACGTGATCCAGCGTGCGAACGTGCACGCGGATCTGCGCTATGCCGGGCATTTCCAGGCGTTCTTCCAGCTCGTCGATTCCCGGCCGTTCGGCAAGGATACGGTCGGGGTGGTCGATCGCGATCAGCTCGACGTCGAACAGGCGTTCGTCGCGTATGTCGATCAGCTGGGCGGCGGCACCTTCAAGACGCGCATCGGCCGGCAGGAGATGGCATTCGACTTGCAGCGGTTCGTGTCGGTGCGCGACGGGCCCAACGTGCGTCAGGCGTTCGACGCGCTGTGGGCCAATTACGAAATCGGCAAATGGCGGCTGATCGGCTATGTGACGCGCCCGGTGCAATACCGCAACGACGCGGTGTTCGACGACGTCTCGAACCGACACCTGAGATTCGACGGCGTGCGCGTCGAGCGCAGCGGCACCGGTCCTGGCGACCTATCCGCGTACTGGTCGCGCTATACCCGCGACAATGCGCGGTATCTCGCCGGGGCCGGCACCGAACGACGCGACGTGTTCGACATGCGCTACGCGGGCAAATCGGGGCAATTCGACTGGGATGCCGAGGCGATGCTCCAGACGGGGCACATCGGACCGGACACGATCGGCGCGTGGGCCTTCGGCACGCTGGCCGGCTACACGTTCGCCAAAACGGCCGGCACGCCGCGCATCGGCATTCAGTTCGACGGTGCATCGGGCGACAGGCATCCGGGCGACGGGCGCATGGGCACCTTCAACCCGCTGTTCCCGAACGGCTATTACTTCACGCTTGCCGGCTACACCGGCTATAGCAACCTGATTCACGTGAAGCCGTCGCTGACGTTCAAGCCGGCCAGCAACGTGACGGTCATGACCGCGGTCGGCTTCCAGTGGCGCGCGACGACGGCCGACGCGATCTACGGGCAAGGGATGTCGGCGGTGCCCGGCACGGCCGGCAAGGGCAGTGCGTGGACCGGCATGTATGCGCAGGCCCGCGTGGACTGGCTCGTCAATGCAAACGTGGCGCTTGCCGTCGAAGCCGTGCACTTCCAGGTCGCCGATTCGATTCGCGCGCTCGGCGCGCGCAATGCCGACTATGTCGGCATGGAGGCGAAGTTCGGCTGGTAACACCGCATGCCGTGCGATTCAGCACGGCGTGCGAGCCTGCGCCTCGACAAAATCGATGAACGCCGTGACGCGCTTCGAGCCCCGCTGATTCGGCAGGTAGAGCGCGGTGACGATCGAGCGTGCCGCGTCGGGCACGACGTCGTACTGTTCGAACAGCCTGCGCAGGCGGCCGGCACGGACATCGGCATCGACCAGCCAGTCGGGCAGCAGCGCGATGCCGCCGCCATCGAGCGCGGCGGCGCGCAATACTTCGCTGTGGTTCGATTTCAGTCGCCCGGTGACGAGCACCTTCGTCGCGCCGTGCGCATCGACGAACGACCACGCCTGCTGATCGCCCCCGAAGTGAAAGCGCAGGCATCCATGATCGACCAGCTCACCCGGCATCGATGGCGTGCCGTGCGCGTCGAGATAGTCGGGGCTCGCCACGACATACCGCCGGAACGTGCCGAGCTGGCGCGCGACGACTTCCGCGGACGGCGCGGCTTCGCCGAGCCGGATCGCGACGTCGATCCGGCTGGTGACGAGATCGACGCGTGCGTCGGTGAGTTGCAGATCGAGATCGAGCCTCGGATAGCGCGCGAGGAACGCACCGACGTGCGGTGCGATGCGGTGCATGCCGTACGCGACCGGCACGGACACGCGCAGCGGTCCGGACGGTTCGTCGCCGCGATCGGCGACGAGTGCATCGGCTTCCGCGAGCGCCTCGAGCAGCTGCTTCGCCCGCGCATAGTAGACGGCGCCCGCATCGGACAACGTGACCTGTCGCGTGGTGCGGTTCAGCAGCACGGTGCCGAGCGATGCCTCGAGCGCGTCCACCGCACGCACCACCGACGAAGCGGCGAGATCGAGGCGGCGCCCTGCGCTGGAGAAGCCGCCGGCTTCCGCTACTTCAACGAACGCGCGCAGCGCGGAGAATTTGTCCATGTCGTCGTCGGGGTGCGTGTCGCTGTCGCGACGATGCGTTGCATGCCGTCCGCATTCTAGCGCCGGCCGGTGGCCGTGGATCGCACCGGGTCTCGCGTTCAGAACGATTCATGCGGCGCGCAGGATTATTCCCGGTCCTGACCGTTAAGCTCGGTGTCACGGCATCACGTCCGTATGCAAACCTTGGATCGCACATGAAGAAGAACCTGAACTGGTGTACACGCGCGGCGCGCGCGGGCCGCATGCTGCTCGTCGTGGGGTGTCTCGGCACCCTCGCGTCGGCCGCGTGCGCGGACGAGCCGGGCGGCGGGCGCCAGCCGCCCGGATTCTATCGGCAGCAGCTCGGCAGCCTGCAGATCGTCGCGTTGTCGGATGGGACGCATCCGTTTCCGATCGATACGGTGTTTCGCGACGTGTCGAAGGAGGCCATCCGGCGCGATCTCGATCGCGAATTTCTCGAGCCGCCGGTTCAAGGGTCGATCAACGCGTTCCTGATCGACACCGGGTCGAAGCGGATCCTCGTCGACACCGGCGCCGGCGCGCTCTATGGCGACTGCTGCGGCAAGCTGCTCGCCAATCTGCGCGCGGCCGGCTACGAGCCCGGGCAGATCGACGAAGTGCTGCTCACGCATCTGCACAAGGATCATGTCGGCGGCCTGGTTTCGAACGGCAGGATGACCTTTCCGAATGCGACCGTCCGCGTGAACGAGATCGACGCGAAATACTGGCTCGATCCGGACGGCAAGGCGCAGGCGCCGGCGTTCCTCGCGTCGTTTTTCGATGCGGCGGCCGCATCCGTCGCGCCTTACGTCGCGGCCGGGCGCTTCAGCACGTTTCGCGGCGAAGCGACGCTCGCGCCCGGCATTCGCGCGGTGCCGATGCCGGGCCACACGCCGGGCCATACGGCCTATCTGATCGAGAGCGGCAACGCCGGGTTGCTCGCGTGGGGCGACATCGTCCACGTCGCGGCGATCCAGTTGCAGGACACCGGCGCCACCGTCCAGTACGACACCGATGCCGATGCGGCTCGCCGCACGCGGCGCGACACGCTCGCGCGCGTGGCGGGCAAGCGGTATCTGGTCGGTGCCGCGCACATCGCGTTTCCCGGGCTCGGGCATTTGCGAAAGGACGGCGAGCGGTACGACTGGGTGCCGGTGAACTACGACGAGACGCCGCTGAAATAGCGCTTGTTCACGTTAGTAACGCAGGTTCCGCCGTGGGAAAAAATCGTTCGTCGCGCCGGGCGTGGCCGGTGGCCGTCGCAAGCCCGTGACCGGCGTGTACGACCCCTCGACACCGGCGGCTCAACGCGCCATGCCGCGCCGCCACGCACCGGGCGGATGGCCGACGATGCGAGCGAACAGGCGGTTCAGATGGCTCTGGTCCGAGAAGCCGCAGGCGGCCGCGATTTCCGCGAGCGTCATGTCGGTCGTCTCGATCAGTTGGCGTGCGCGGACCACGCGCTGTTCGAGCAGCCACTGATGCGGCGTGCGTCCGGTCGCGCGCGAGAACGCGCGGATGAAATAGCCGCGCGACAGATCGCATTCGTTGGCGACTTCCTCGATCGACACGCCGAGGTCCGCCTTCTCCATCAGCAGTTCCTTGGCGAGCGCGACCTTGACCGGCGACAGCGTGCCCTTGCGCTCCAGGTCGCGCGCGCGCGCATTGCCGTAACGGCAGGCCAGATGCGTGCCGATCGCGAGCCCCATCTGCTCGACGAACAACGCGTTCAGCGCGCCGGACCCGTCGAGGCTGTTGGCGACGGCTTGCGCGAGGTGGCCCAGCACCGCGTCCTGCACGTCGGGCGCGCAACTCAGGCCGCCGATTTCCAGACCGTCGTGCTCGCGGCCGAGGTCGCCGAGATAGCGATGCGACAGCTCGACGAGGACGAAATCGAACTGGCCGTAGAGGTCCGCGCGGAAATTCCGCGAAAAGTCGCGAATGTAGATGGAGTTGTGCTGAAACCGCCGCTCCGATTTGCCGGACCCGCGGTAGATCGTCCGGCGGTGGCCGGCGTTCAGCGATACGCCGATCAGGAAGCCGCGATCGCTGGCCGCCATCTCGATGCGCTCGAACTGTTCGTCGCGCATGCATTTGCGATGCAGCGTCAGGCCGCCCGCGGACCTTTCAATATCCTTGGATAGCAGGTTCGCGATGCAGCCGAGCGTGTCTTTCGGGGGTGCCGCGGCGGGCGCAGTGAGGGGATCTGGCATGGCGAAAATTCCTTCGGAGTCGGACGGCGGGCGAGCATCGTGGCGTCCGGTACATACAGCGGGCCCGATAGGCCGAAGATAACTTGAACAAATGTCCGCTGCTTGACGAAATGCTTGTCGCGGACAGTTTCGGGCGGTGCCGGGGCCTGACCAGCACGCGAACACGCTGGGGCGAATGATATCGCCGGATCCGCATTCCCGCCGGGCGGCGGCCGCCGGCGCGCCGTATCAGCGCATTTTCCTTCAAGATTTTTACGAAATCCGCGTATACACTCGGCCCGACATTTTCGAGACTTTGAACCCGCCCTGAACGGCAGGCCGGGTGCGGACTCCCGCCCCCGTGACCTGCTCCGTTCACATGGCGGTCATCGTGGGGAACCTGGAGGCGGCCATGATCCAGATCGGGGCTTTATCGGTGGATTTCGAGCAGCGGGACATTCGCCGTCACGGCGCGGCGCTGCGTATTGGCGCGCGCGCGCTCGACATACTTGAAGTACTGCATCGCGCCAACGGTTCCGTCGTGTCGAAGGACGACATCATGGATGCCGTCTGGCCCGGCCTGATCGTCGAGGAAAACCGGCTGCAGGTGCATGTCGCGGCGTTGCGCAAGGCGCTCGGCGCGAGCCGCGACCTGATCAAGACCGTCCCGGGCCGCGGCTACCTGCTGGTGGCGAATCCGCCGCTCCTGCACGCGGTGGCGCCGCACCCGGCTGCCGCGGCGCCAGGCGCCGAAGCCGTCCATCAGGCCCCGCTCGTCGGCCGTCGCGCCGAGCTCGAGCAGATCGTCGACATGATCGACCGTGCGCCGGTCGTCACGCTCGTCGGCGCCGGCGGCATCGGCAAGACGAGTCTGGCCGACCGCGTCGCGCACGCGTGGCGCGGCCGGGTCGGCGAGCGCGCGCTGTTCGTCGAACTGGCGCGAGCCACGACGCGCGACGACGTGCTGCTCGCGATTGCCGCGGAACTGGGGCTCGACACGCATGGCGTGCCGGCCGTCGACCGGCTCGGCGACGCATTCGCCGTGTCGCGCAGCCTGCTCGTGCTCGACAACGCGGAGCATGTGGTCGATCTGGTGGCCGACCTCGTCGAGTCGCTGACGGCGCGCGCCGCGCCGCTGCGGGTGCTCGTGACGAGTCGCGAACCGCTTCATATCTCGGTCGAAACCGTGTTTCGCGTGAGTCCGCTGGCGGTGCCCGACGGCGCCGCAACGGTGGACGAGATCGCGCGTCATTCGGCGGTCGAGCTGTTTCTGGCGCGGGTTCGCGCGGCCACGCCCGATTGCGTGATCGACGCGGCCGGTGTCCGGCTGATCGGCGATATCTGCCGGCGGCTCGACGGGCTTCCGCTCGCGATCGAACTCGCTGCCGCGCGCGTCGCGACGCTCGGGCTGGAAGTCGTCGCGTCGCGTCTCGACGACCGGCTGAACCTGCTCACGGGCGGCCTGCGCTCCGCGTTGCCGCGCCATCAGACGCTGCGCGCGACGTTCGACTGGAGCTACGTGCTGCTGGATGCGGCCGCGCGTGCGCTGTTTCGCCGGATGGCGTGCTTCGTCGGCCCGTTCACGTTCGATGCGGCCCGCGAAGTCGCGATGGATCCCGGCATGTCGCCCGCCGACATGATCGCGGTGCTCGGCGAGCTGATCGCGAAGTCGCTGGTGACCGTCGAATTCAACGGCGCGCAGGCGCGCTACCGATTGACCGAATCGACGCGCGCGTATGCGCTCGAGAAGCTGCATAACGAGGGCGAGTTCGAACGCATCGCCGAGCGTCATGCACGCCATGAACACGCGCAGGCGCAAGCCCGGATGCCGGCTCCCGTGCAAGCCGTGCGCGAACCCGCGGCGGCCGAGCCGCCTGTGGCGGAAGCCGACGCGCTGGCGCTCGCATTGCGGGAGCCGGCGCGCATGCGTGACTGTTCGATCCCGGCGAGGCGCGCGCTCGACGCGATCGAGGCCGGCGCGCTCGGGGCCGTCGACGCGTCGAGCGAGATGCGGTTGCGCGCGGCCTATGCGTCGGCGCTGCTGTATACGGACGGCGATACGCAGACGGCCGCCGCGATGTGGGAGCGCACGCTCGGCCTTGCCGGGCGCGTCGGTGACGACGCATTCGACGCCAGCGCGATGGTCGGGCTCTGGAACGCGACGCTGTCGCACGGCGACATTCACGAATCGCTGCGCTACGCAATGCGCTTCGAGCGGGCGGCCGAGCGGCGCGGTGACCGGCCGCAACGGCTGCTGGCGAACGCGATGGTCGCGACGTCGCTGCATTACTTCGGCGAGCATGCACAGGCGCGCGAGCGGCTGGAGGCGGCCACGGCCGAGCTGGCCGTGGCCGGCGAACCGCCTTGCGCGGCAGCGGCGCTCGGCATCGACGTCGCGACGCTTGGCCGCACGGTGCTGGCGCGGCTCGTCTGGATGCAGGGCGACGTGGACCATGCGATGCGGCTCGCCGCGCAGGCGGTCGAATCCGCGCGCCGCAGCGGGTCGGCGCTGGCGTTGTGCGTCGTGCTCGGCGCGGCGGCCGTGCCGATCGCGTTGCGCCATGGCGATCACGACATCATCTCCGACTATCTCGCGACGCTGCGCTCGGCCGCCGAGGCGAACGGCTTCGATATCTGGCTCGACCATGCGGAATGTCTCGCGGGGCAGTTCGACATGCAGGCCGGCCATCCGGGCGCCGGGCTGGCGCGGCTCGAACCCGCGCTGCGACGCATCGAGGCGAGCGGCTTCCGGCGCCTGCTCGCGCCGCTGGTGGTCGCGTATGCGGAAGGGCTCACGCGCACGGGCCGCGCGGCCGAGGCCCGCGTGAAGCTCGACGCGACGCTCGCGTGCTGCCGCGCGCAAGGCGAGCATCTGTTCGTGCCCGAGCTGCTGCGTGCCCGAGGTCTGGCGATGCTCGAACAGGCCCGCACCGCCGACGCGGAGCGCGCGGTCGCCTGCGAAGCGGACGGGCACCGGCATCTGCTGATGGCGATCCATGCGGCGGACGGGCAAGGTGCGGCCATGTGGGCGCTGCGCGGCACGCTCGATCTCGCCGATCATCTGATCGAGCGCGGGCGTATCGGGCAGGCATCGTCGCTGGTGGCGAACCTGTCGGGGCATTTCGACCCGCAATCGCGCGCGGTCGACGTGCGGCGCCTGGCGCGGGTGCAGAGCTTCATCCGCTCGGAGACGGCGCGGCCGACCGGTCCTGCGCACCTCCGCCACGAGACCCTCGATGCGATGCAATCGGCCGCGTGATGGCGCGCGTGGCCCGCTCAGGACGCACCCGCGCAGCGCGGCCGGCCGTCCGATCGATCAATATTCAACGGAGGGTGGATGGTGCTTGTAACGTCAAACCGCCGGCATGCCGCGTGCGGCCGGTTGCCGGCCTGCGGCGCAAGCGGGGAGGCTGACGGTGCTTAAGGCGACGCAATCCGCGGAATCGGCGGACCTCATCGTATTCAACGGCAAGATCGCGACGCAGGACGACAGGCAGTCGTTCGTGACCGCGCTCGCGGTGAAGGACGGCCGGATTCTCGCGGCCGGCAGCGCTGCCGAGGTCATGCGCCATGCGCGCGGCGACACGCTGCACATCGACCTGAACGGCCGCACCGTGATCCCGGGGCTGAACGACTCGCACCTGCACGTGATCCGCGGCGGCTTGAACTTCAACCTGGAACTGCGCTGGGACGGCGTATCGACGCTGGCCGAGGCGCTGCGCATGCTGCGTCGCCAGGTGCTGCGCACGCCCGCGCCGCAGTGGGTGCGCGTGGTCGGCGGCTGGACCGAATTCCAGTTCGCCGAAAAGCGCGGGCCGACGGTGGCCGAGCTCAACGCGATCGCGCCCGACACGCCGGTGTTCGTGATGCACCTGGGCGACAGCGCGCTGCTGAACGCGGCCGCGCTGCGCGCGATCGGCTATGGCCGCGACACGTGCGATCCGCCCGGCGGCGAGATCCAGCGCGATCGCGCCGGCCGGCCGACCGGCATGCTGCTCGCGCGGCCGGACGTGGCCGTGCTGCATGCGGCGCTGGAGAAGGGCCCGAGGCTCGGCTTCGACGACCAGATGAATTCGATGCGGCACTTCATGCGCGAGCTGAACCGCCTCGGCGTGACCAGCGCGATCGACGCGGGCGGCGATTTCCAGGCCTATCCGGACGATTACGCCGCGCTCATGGCGCTCGCGAAGCGCGGCGAAATGACGGTGCGCATCGCGTACAGCCTGTTCGTGCAGCATGCGGGACGCGAAATCGACGACTGCGCGCGCTGGATGACGCTGGCCAAGCCCGGCGACGGCGACGCGTTCCTGCGGCTGAACGGCGTCGGCGAACTGCTGGTGTATTCCGCGGCCGATTTCGGCAATTTCCTCGAGCCGCGCCCGGACCTGCCCGACGAGCTCGAGGCGGAACTGACCGCGGTGGTGCGGCTGCTGGTCGGCCAGCGCTGGCCGTTCAGGCTGCACGCGACGTACGACGAATCGATCGGCCGCTTCCTGAACGTGCTCGAAGCCGTCAATCGTGATGTCCCGTTCGACGGCCTGCGCTGGTTCTTCGATCATTGCGAGACGATTTCGGATGCGAACATCGCGCGCATCGCGGCGCTCGGCGGTGGCGTGACGGTGCAGCACCGGATGGCGTTTCAGGGCGAGTACTTCATTGCGCGCTACGGCGCGCAAGCCGCCACGCGCACGCCGCCGATCCGCGCGATGCTGGCGGCCGGGCTGCCGGTCGGCGCGGGCTCCGATGCGACGCGCATCGCGAGCTACAACCCGTTCGTGTCGCTGTACTGGATGGTGTCCGGGCGCACGGTCGGCGGCACCGTGCTCTATCCGGAGCGCAATCGGCTCAGCCGGATGGAGGCGCTGCGCCGCTATACGGTCGGCAGCGCGTGGTTCTCGAACGAAGACGATCGCAAGGGCGCGCTGTTGCCCGGCCGTTACGCGGATTTCGCGGTGCTGACCGACGACTACTTCACGATCGACGAATCACGCATCAAGCACCTGTCGTCGGTTCTGACGATCGTCGACGGCAAGGTCGTGCACGCGGACGACGAATTCGCGCCGCTGGCGCCGCCGCCGCTGCCGGTGAGCCCCGCGTGGTCGCCCGTGGCCGAGTTCGGCGGCATGGGCCGGTGGCGTCCGGTCGCGTCCGCGCAGCCGCGAGCCGCGGCCGACGGCGGCCGCGATGCCGGGTTCGCGCGCGAATATGGACGTCGCTGCGCGCAGCGCGTGGATGCGGCCGCGACGGAACTCGCCGAGCCGTGCAGCGCGTTCGGTTGCCTCGGCGCCGCGTTTTAGGCGACGGGTGCCGGCGCGCGCGCCGCGAAGAACAAGCAATTTTTCGGCCCCGGCACGGGGCAGAAGGAGACGACATGAATTCTGCGCACACGTGCGCATCGGCGAATGACGAAGTCGCCGGCGTTCGCATTCCGCGCACGCCGATCGCGATCGAGGCCGCCGAGGCCGCGCGCGCGTCGCTGCCGCGCGTGATCACCGACCACGCTTGCCGGGTATTCGTCCTCGCGTCGCTCGCCGCGCGCCGCGCCGGCGACACGTGCGATGCCGATGCGCTGTACGTGGCCGCCCTGTACGCGAACATGGGCCTGAGTGCCGCGTATTGCCGCTCGAGCGCGCGCTACGAGCTCGACAGCGCCGATGCCGCGCACGCGTTCCTGTCGCGGCACCGCACGCCGCAGCCGATATGCGACGACGTATGGCGCGCGATCGCGCTGCATACGACGCCCGGCGTGGCCGCCCGCGTGTCGCCGCTGGCGCGCGCGCTGTCGAGCGCCGTATCGACGGACCTGATGGCCACCGACGCCGACGCGTATTCGGCCGACGAGCGCCGCGCGCTGCTCGCCGCTTATCCGCGCGGCGACGGGTTCGGCGACGCGTTCCTCGACGCGGTCGCCCACGGGGTCGCGCACCGGCCGGCATCGACGTTCGGCACGTGGAGCGCCGACGTGCTCGAGCGGGCCGACCCGGATTTTCACCGGCCGAATTTCTGCGGGCGCGTGCTGGGTGCGCATTGGAAGGATGCCTGAAGGAACCTTTTCAAAGCGACGGCCCGCGCGGCCCGCCGGTCATGGCGCTGCCGTGCGACGCGGCTCAGGCGGTCGGCGCCGCCGCGTCGTGCCGCGCATAGTCGACGTATCCCGCGCGCTCGCCGCCGTACCAGCCGATCGACTTCGGCACGGCGAGCGGCGCATGCGTGGCGATGCGTTCGACGAGATCCGGGTTCGCGATGTACGCACGCGCGAACGCGACGAGATCGGCGTCGCCCGCATCGATCAGCGCATTCGCGGCGTCCGGCGTGATGCCGCCGTTGACGATCAGCGTGCCGCCGAAGGTCTTGCGCGTGTGCTCGATGATGCGCGGCAGGTCGGGCTCGCCGCTCCAGCCGTTGGTATCGGCCGCGTGCAGGTAGGCGACGCCCGCTTCGTCGAGCATGCGGCCGACGTACGCGTACGTTGCATCGGGATCCGCGTCCCGCACGTTGTTGTATTGCGCGTACGGCGAGATGCGCACGCCCACGCGGCTGAGCGGCATCACGTCGCCGACCGCGTCGACGATCTCCTCGAGAAAGCGCGCGCGGTTCGCGACCGAGCCGCCGTAGCGGTCGTCGCGGCGGTTCAGCGTCGACGACAGGAACTGGTGCGGCAGGTAGCCGTTGGCCGCGTGGATCTCGACGCCGTCGAAGCCGGCCGCCATCGCGCGGGCGGCCGCGCGGCCGAAGTCGTCGACCGTCGCGGCGACTTCGTCCGTCGTCATCGCGCGCGACGGCGTCGCGTGAATCTTCGTGTAATAGCCGTTCTGCAACCGGGCCCACACCTGCAACTGCTCGAGATCGTCGTTGACGCCGGACGGCGACAGCGGCGCGTCGCCGCCGAGCAGCGTCAGCGAGCTGACGCGGCCGCCGTGCCACAACTGCGCGAAGATGCGGCCGCCGTTCGCATGGACGGCGTCCGTGACCTGCTTCCAGCCGGCCGCCTGCTCGTCGGTGACGAGCCCGGGCGTCAGTTCGAACGCCGCGGACGTGTGGCTGACGTTGGTTGCCTCGGTGACGATCAGGCCGGCGGACGCGCGCTGCGCGTAATACTCGGCCATGAGCGCGGTCGGCAGGCCGCGCGATGGTGCGCGCGAGCGCGTCATCGGCCCCATCACGACGCGGTTGGGCAGCGGCAGGCCGCGCAGATCATAGGTGCTGAGCAGGGAAGACATGGTGGACTCCTTGTGCGTTGAGCAGGGGCGTCGCACATCGCACCGCAAGCGGTGGGACGGCGAAACAACGGCCCCGGTGGAAAGTCGGAATGACATGCCGGCGGCGCTCCGGCGCGCGCACGAGCCGGGCGGCATGCGTGCGCTCGACCGGCGGCCGGCGCCGGTTCAGGTGCGTGCGTGGCGTTGCGCGTACGGCCGGCCGATCGCGAGGTAGTGCGCGAGCGCGACGATCGGGAATGCGCCGGCGACCGCGGCGACGAGCGGCCAGCCGCCGTGTTCGTACAGCGGGCTCGCGAGCGCGGAGCCGATCGCGCCGCCGACGAAGATGCTGGTCATGTACAGCGCGTTCAGACGGTTGCGGCTCGTCGCATCCAGCGCGTAGATCTCGCGCTGGCCGAGCACCATGTTCATCTGCACGGCGAAATCGAGCACGATGCCCGTGACGACGAGGCCGTACAGGCCGACGCCGTGAAGCAGCGCGACCGCATACGACAGTGCGCCGGCAACCAGCGCGATCAGCGTCGCCCGCACGGTGTGGCCGGCATCCGCCAAGCGGCCGGCGACCGGCGCCGACGTCGCGCCGATCGCGCCGACGAGCGCGAACAGGCCGATGGCGGATTGCGACAGCCCGTAGTGACGCGTCAGCTCGACCGGCACGGCGGTCCAGAACAGGCTGAACGACGCGAACATCAGGCCCTGGTAGAACGCGCGATGGCGCAGCACCGGCATCGTGCGCACCAGATGCAGCAGCGAGCCGATCAGGTCGAAATAGGTCGCGCGATGATCGGGCTGGCGCGACGGAATCGTCAGCGCGAGCACGACCGTCACGAGCGTCATCACCCCCGCGGCGGCCGCGAACACGAAGCGCCAGCCGAACGCGTCGGCCACCACGCTCGACAGCGGGCGAGCGAGCAGGATGCCGAGCAGCAGCCCGCTCATGATCGTGCCGACCACCCGGCCGCGCGAATGATCCGGCGCGAGGTGCGCGGCGAGCGGGACCAGGATCTGGACGGCGACCGAACTGAAGCCGATCAGCAGCGAAATCGCGAGGAACAGGCCGGGCGTCCGCGTGACCGCGGCCGCGGCGAGGCTCGCGATCGAGATCACGGCCGTGACGATCATCAGCTTGCGGTTCTCGAGCAGATCGCCGAGCGGCACGATGAAGAACAGGCCGAGCGCGTAGCCGATCTGCGTCAGCGACACGATGAGGCTCGCCATCCCGCCGGACATGTGCAGCCCGGGCGCGATGAGCTCGGTGATCGGTTGTGCGTAGTACAGGTTCGCGACGATCGCGCCGCAACTGAACGCGAACAGCAGGATGAGGCCCTGCGTGAGCCTGGGCGCCTGCCCGTGGGCCGCGAGGGCGGGGGATTCCGTTGACATGGTCGACTCCTTGAACGAGATGTCGGACGCCCGTTTGCCGGGCAGCGCATTGCGATTTCGCAAGCGGCGAGCGATGCACGCCGCATTGCCGTCAAGACTATTGATCGAGCGATGACAACGGAATACGTCCGTCGCGCAATCGAGCATTGCGTGCCGCGCAAAGGCGCGCAGCGCTCGCGGTGTCAGGGGCGTGAAAACGGTCGGGACGCGGGCGTTCGGGCAGGGCCGACGGTGGCGGCGTTCAGCCGCGCTGGCCCTGCAGCGTCGGAATCTGCGCGAACAGGCTCGTGAGCCAGTCGACGAAGATCTTGAGCTTGACGGGCGTATGCCGATTCGGTGGATACAGGATCGAGATCGGCCGCGGCGGCGCGTTGAAATCGGTCAGCACCTCGCGCAAGCGTCCCGATTTCAGATACGGTTCGACCAGGTACAGCGAGGTCTTGATCAGGCCGATGCCCGCGACGCCGCACTCGATGTAGGTATCGGCGTCGTTCACCGCGACCGTGCCGCACATCTGCACGATCCGCGTTTCGCCGTCGACGACGTAGTCCCACGGCCGCGGGCGGCCGGTATCGGCCGAGATGTGGCTGATCGCGACGTGCTGCGCGAGTTCGTCGACCGTTTCGGGCGCGCCGCATCGGTCCAGATACGCAGGCGCCGCGCACGTGCAGGTGGTCAGGCTGCCGATCCGCCTGGCGATCATCCCCGAGTCGTCGAGCGCGCCGATGCGCACCACGCAATCGACGCCCTCGCCGACGAGGTCGATCTGGCGATCGGTCACGCCGAGTTCGATCGAGATGTTCGGATGGGCGGCGAGAAATTCGGGCAGCGCGGGCACCATGATCTGCTTGGCCATCGCGGGCGGCAGGTTCACTTTCAGACGGCCGCGCGGCACGTTGCGCGCCTGCGATACCGCCGCTTCCATGTCGTCGATTTCGCGCAGCACCCCGACGCAGCGCTCGTAGTACGCCTGCCCGTCCTCGGTCAGCGAGATGCGGCGCGTCGTGCGGTTCAAGAGCCGGCAACCGAGGTGCTGTTCGAGCGTGCTCAGCAGCGCGGACACGCGCGGTGTCGTCAGCCCGGTCGTGTCCGACGCGCGCGTGAAACTGCCCGTTTCGACGATGCGCGTAAACACGCGCATCGAAAGCAAGGTATCCATCGTTCAATCTCCAGCCTGTCGGTTGTCGGCGCCGGTTCGTGCCGGCGCGATCGGTTGTGTCGTGACGCTATGCGTCGATGCGTTTCCTCAGCCCGTCACCGGCAAACGGCATTTCGCGCAAGCGCTGGCCGGTCGCGTCGAAAATCGCGTTGGCCAGCGCGCCGGCGGTCGGCCCCATCGACGCCTCCGCCGCGCCGAGAAACGGTGCGCCAGGGCGATTGATCAGATGGACCTTCACGCTTTGCGGCGCCGCCGAGAAGCGCAGGATCGGATAGCTGCTCCAGTCGAAGCTGCGGATGCGCTGCGTATCGTATTTCAACGCCTCGTACAGCGTCCAGCTCGCGGCCTGCACGATGCCGCCTTCGATCTGGTTGCGGATGCCGTCCGGCGACACGACCTGCCCGGCGTCGACGGCGACTTCCGCGTGCTCGAGCGTGACCTGGCCTGTTTCCGGCACCACCGAAATCTCGATCGCCATCGCGACGTAAGCCATCAGGTTCTTGTATTTGCCGAACGCGAAGCCCACGCCGCGGTTGCGCGCGCGTGGCGGACGCGGCCAGCCGAACTTGGTCGCGGCAAGCTTGATCACCTGGCTCGCGCGGTGATCCTGCATGTGACGCAGCCGGAATTCGACGGGATCGACGCCGGCGGCGTGCGCGAGCTCGTCCATGAAGCTTTCGATCGACCAGATGTTCGTGTGCGCGCCGAGCGAGCGCATCGCGGACGTCTGCAGCGGCATCGTCGGCGAGAAGTTGTTGACGATGTGCATGTTCGGCAGCGCGTACAGCGGGATCGCGTTGCGATCGCCGCCGCCTTCGGGCTGCAGCATCGGCGTCGACGGCGCGGGGACGAACGGCGGCTCGAGCATCCGCGCGGGCAGCAGCCGGCCGGCATTGACGATGCGCTCGTTGTGCGAGCTGCTCCACAGCGCGTACTTCCAGTCGACGATGCGCCCGCTCGCGTCGAGCGACGCGCTGAGCTCGGTGACCATCGCCGGCGTGAAGTGATCCCACGTATGTTCCTGTTCGCGCATCCACTGGACGCGAATCGGCTTGCCCGGCATCGCGGCGGCGATCAGCGCCGCATGCGCGGCCGCGTCGTCCGCGCCGTTGTGCCCGTAGCAGCCCGAGCCCTCGGTATGGATGCAGCGGACGTTCGCCTTCGGCATCGACAGCATCTCGGCCAGCGCGTCGCGCAGCGGATACACGCCCTGCGAGTGGGTCCACACGGTCAGCATGCCGTTCTCGACACGCGCGACCGAGCAGGACGGCCCGATCGAGCCGTGCAGCAGGTAATTCTTCAGGAACGTGGCGCTCAGCGTCTTCACCGGCGGCGCGGCCGGCGCATGCGTATTGGCGATCTCGATGTGCTGCGTCGAGATCCGCTTGAGATCCTCATGAACCGTATTGCGATCGGGCAGCGCCCGACCGGGCGACCAGCGGCACGCGGCGGCCAGCGCGCGCTGCGCGACGACGGCCTGCCATTCCCCCTGCGCGACGACGGCAAGCATGCTGCCGTTGCGCACGATCCGGACGACGCCCGGCATCTTCAGGATCGCGGCTTCGTCGAACGACAGCAGTTTCGCGTCGTACACCGGCGGCATCACGACGCGTGCATGCAGCATGCCGGGCAGCTCCATGTCCTGCACGTAACTGACGCCACCGGTGACTTTGTTCGGAATATCGACGCGCGGCAGCGATGTGCCGATCACGGCGAACGTCGCGGGCGGCTTCAGCGGCGAGGTCGGCGTCGCGTTGCGATGCAGGTCGACGGTGCGGATCGCGTCGCCATAGCGCATCGTGCGGCCGTCCGGCGCCTTGATCAGCGCATCCGCGACCGTGAGCGTGCGCGGATCGACGCCGAACTGCTTCGCCGCGCCGTCGACCAGCAGCGCGCGCACCTGCGCGGCGGCGTTCAGCAGCGCGGAGCCGCTGTCGGCCATCGTATGGCTGCCGGCGGTCAGGCCCTCGTCCGGCGACGCGCCGGTGTCGGCCGTCAGGAACGTGATCAGCGAGGGCTTCATGTTCAGCTCCTCGGCCGCGACCTGCAGCAATGCGGTGCGCACGCCGGTGCCGAGCTCGACCTTGCCGGTAAACACGGTGACTTTGCCGTC
The DNA here is from genome assembly GCF_040545115.1 of Burkholderia sp. 567. Classification (NCBI taxonomy): domain Bacteria; kingdom Pseudomonadati; phylum Pseudomonadota; class Betaproteobacteria; order Burkholderiales; family Burkholderiaceae; genus Burkholderia; species Burkholderia sp. 567. The sequence continues at coordinate 387,667 of NZ_JBEPLG010000004.1, read as the reverse complement.
GGGCGTGATCTTGATCCACGCATCCAGCAGCGGGTTGGTCTTGAGGCTGCCGGCCAGCGTTTCGGTGGCGCGCGATACATGCACGGCCGCGCCTTCGTCGGCGATCACGACCTCGGCGGCGGCGCGTGCGGCCGGCGCCAGGCTGAACGCGACGAAGAGCGCGCCGGAAACCATGAAGTGCCGGCGGCCTTCGTCGATATCGTCGGGTGCGTTCATTAGAGGCCTTTGCTGATCATGACCGGTGCGCCGGCCGGTTCCGGATCCGGCAGGCCCGCGACCTGGCGCACGGCCGCGAGGATCCGCAGGTGGGTGCCGCAACGGCACAGGTTCGGTTCCATGTGGGTGCGCAGTTCGCGTTCGGTCGGTTTCGGGTTGCGTTCGAGCAGCGCCTGCGCGCGCATGATCATCCCGGCGATGCAATAGCCGCACTGCGCCGCCTGATGATCGATGAACGCTTGCTGGAGCTTGCCCGGCCGCTCGGCGGTGCCGAGGCTTTCGATGGTCCTGACGCTGCGTGCGCCGATCGCGGCGACCGGGATCAGGCACGAGAACATCGGCTTGTCGTCGACGATCACGGTGCACGCGCCGCATTGTCCGAGGCCGCACCCGAACTTCGCACCGTGCAGGTGCAGGTCGTTGCGCAGCGCATAGAGCAGCGGCGTGGACGGGTCGATGTCGAGCGTATGCCGCGCGCCATTCACGGTGAGGGTGATCATCGCGGGCGGTCCTCCTTTCTGAGTTTCGCGGCCAGGGTTTCGACGTCGCTCCATGCGGGGCGATCGGAGTACGTTTCGCGGATGTACGCGGCGAGATCCGCGATTTGCCGGTCGTCGTACTGGTCGAGGTAGGACGGCATGTAGTTCAGCGTGTCCTCGCCATGCCAGCCGATACCGTTGAACATCATCTGGATCGCGTTGCGCGGCGTGTCGGCAGCGATCGCCGTGCTGAACGCGAGCGTCGGCCGCTCGCCGATCGATTGCATCGGTGCCGCCGGCCCGTGGCACTGCGCGCACGACGCCTGGAACAGCACCGCGCCGCGTTGGCCGGCGGGCGTCGTCGGGTTGTGTCCGGCGCCGGCCGTCGCCGGCCGCGCGCCGGCAGGCTTCTGGATCGACAGGATGTACGCGGCGATCGCCTCGACGTCTTCCGCGGGCACGGTCGCGAGATCGCGCGTGACGGGCAGCATCGGGCCGGCGGCCGCGCCATGCTCGCTCGCGCGGCCGGTGCGCAGATACGCGACCAGCTGGGCCTGCGTCCACGGGCGTGCCGCGTGGCCGAGCGTATTGAGCGGCGGGGCTTCCCATCCGTCGACGATGCCGCCGTCGAATGCCTTGCCCGCTTTCTCGCCGCCGATCGCATTCAGCGGCGAATGGCAGGACGCGCAGTGGCCGAGGCCGTCGACCAGCGCCTTGCCGCGATTCCACTGCGCGGATTGCGCGGGGTCCGGCGTGCTTGCGCCTTCGTGCAGGAACAGCACGTTCCAGAACGCGACGAGCGGGCGGAAGTTCAGCGGGAAGATCAGGTCGTTCTTCGGCGTGCTTGCTTGCACCGGCTCGCGGGTCATCAGGTACGCGTAGGCCGCCGTGATCTCGTCGTCGGACATCCGCGTGAAGTGGATGTACGGAAACGCGGGGTAGAGCGGATGCCCGTCGCGGGCGATGCCGGTGCGCAGCGCGCGCGAGAACGCGTCGCGCGACCAGCGGCCGATGCCCGTATCGGCATCCGGCGTGATGTTGGTCGCGTAGATCGTGCCGAACGGCGTCGCGAGCGGCAGGCCGCCGGCGAACGGCTTGCCGTCCTTCGCCGTATGGCAGACGACGCAATCGCCGAGCGCGACCACGCGCGCGCCGGCCCGGACGAGTTGCGGATCGAACGATGCGCGTGCGGGCGGCTCGATCGGCGCGATCGACGGCCGGACCATGATGCCGACGGCGATCGCGAGGCCCGCGATCGCGACGCCGGTCGCACCAAGCCAGAGTCGTTTGTGCTTCATGCGTGCTCCACGCGAATCGGCCGGTCGTACCCGATTCGATGCGCGAGACAAAATGCACCGAAAATCATTCGTCACTCCAGGAAGGGCGCCGCCGCGCGGGCAAGTGCCCGCACGTCGGCTCGTGAAACCAGTCTACGTGTGCGCGCTCGCCAATTCCTGAAGGCGCGCTGAAACGTTCTGAACATTCGGGTTCGCTCGACGCGGCCAGCCCGTTCATCGCGTCGAGCGCGTGGGTGACCGGATTCAGCGCTGTCGAACCTGCGTGCGATCGGCCATCACGTGGACGGCGTCGCAACGCAGGTCGACGCGCGGCGCGCCGTGCGGCAATGTTTACGCCTTCAGGAACGCGAGCAGCTCGGCATTGATGCGCGCCGCATCGACCACGCACATGCCATGCGCGCCGCCCGGGATGATCTTGAGCTGCGCGTGCTTCACGATCTTCGCGGACAGTCGCGCGGAATCGTCGATCGGCACGATCTGGTCGTCGTCACCGTGCAGGATCAGCGTCGGGACGTCGATCTTCTTCAGGTCCTCGGTGTAGTCGACCTCGGAGAATTCCTTGACGCACAGATACTGGCCATGGGCGCCGCCCATCATCCCCTGTGCCCAGAATGCGTCGATCGTGCCCTGCTGCACCTTCGCATTGGGACGATTGAAGCCGAAGAACGGCACGGCGAGATCCTTGTAGAACTGCGAACGGTTCTCGGTGACGTTCTTGCGGATGCCGTCGAATACGTCCATCGGCAGGCCGCCAGGATTGGTCGGCGATTTCACCATCTGCGGCGGCACGGCGCCGATCAGCACGGCCTTCGACACGCGCTTCGTGCCGTGACGGCCGATGTAGTGGGCGACTTCGCCGCCGCCGGTGGAATGGCCGACGAGCGTCGCTTCGCGCAGGTCCAGCGCGTTCATCAGCGCGGCGAGATCGTCCGCGTAGGTATCCATGTCGTTGCCCTGCGACGGCTGGCTCGAGCGGCCGTGACCGCGGCGATCGTGCGCGATCACGCGGTAGCCGTGCTGCACGAGGAACAGCATCTGCGGATCCCATGCGTCGGCGCACAGCGGCCAGCCGTGCGAGAACACGACCGGACGGCCGCTGCCCCAGTCCTTGAAATAAATCTGCGTACCGTCTTGCGTGGTGATCGTGTTCATCGGATGGGTTCCTTGATGGCCGGAAGACGCGCGTTTGGGGGCGGCAGCGGCGGCGGCGGCCGGCAGCGCGGCGGCTGCAACGGCGGTCGCGCCGGCCAGCAGCATGTCGCGGCGGCGTGCCGAGGGGACGGCGTCGAGGTCTGCGGGACGCATGGAGGCTCCTTGTACGTGCGGTGGAATGATGTCGTTTGGAATGGATGGTCCGGATCTGCCCGCATGCGGCACGCTGCGCCGGCAGCCGGCGTGCGTTCGCGGTCGCGGGCCGGCAGGCGCCCGACGCGAGCGAACGAACGTCGACCGGAGCCTATCGCGCGGCCCTGCGGCGTGTACTGAAATTCGGCTGAATTTTCATGAACCGGCCGGTCGGTGTGGCGCGCGAGCCAGGCCGCCAGAACAATTAAGCCTGGGAATCAAGACTCTTCAGCAGCCACTCGCTATCGTCAGCATCAAGCCGTCCCGTCGCGGGTCGCTGCCGGTTCGCGCGAGCGCATGACGATCGTGATGCGCGCGGATGCGAAACGTCCGAATCTCTCGCCACTTGCCTGGATACGCCGTCATGGACACATTCGATCGCTGGGAGCACGTGATGACGCTGCTCGATCCGTCGTCCGGCGCAAGCCGCTGCGCGTCGCTGAATCTTCGCGACCGGGACGCCGCGCGCCGCCGTCATCGCGACGACGCGCGCGGCGCGTCCAGCGGTGGCGCACGTCGCGGGTGCGCGATCGTCGCGGTCGAGCGGCAGACCGAGTCCTCGCTGCTGGTGTCGTGGAGCGATCCGACCCACTGCCGGTATGACGAGCAGCGCTGGATCAGCGCAAAGTGCCGCTCGCCGGGGCGCTGCGCCCTGACCGGCCTGCCGATTCGCCCCGGCGATGCGATCTACAAGCCGCAGTGGCGCGGCGCGAAGCGTCCCGCGAATTGCTGGGAGGCGATCCTCGCGTCCGAGCTGGACCGGTTCATCGTCAGGCTGTCCCGTTCCTGACCGGGAGCGGTGCGCCCCATTCACCGGCGGCGGCTGGCGCCGCTGCCTCTTCTTCGCCAAGGAAGCTTCATGAGTACGTTCACGACACGCGACGGCGTCTCGATTCACTACAAGGACTGGGGCGCGGGGCGCCCCGTCGTGTTCATTCACGGCTGGCCGCTGAATGCGGACATGTGGGACGTCCAGATGCATCATCTGGCATCGAACGGTTTTCGCGGCATCGCGTACGACCGGCGCGGTTTCGGTCGGTCCGGCCAACCGTGGACGGGCTACGACTACGACACGCTGGCGGACGATCTCGCGACGCTGATCGAGACGCTCGGATTGCGCGACGTGACGCTCGTCGGCTTTTCGATGGGCGGCGGCGAGGTGGCCCGATACATCGGCCGGCACGGCACGCGCCACATCGCGAAGGCCGTCCTGATCGGCTCGGTGACGCCGCTCATCGCGCGACGCGACGATCATCCGGACGGCGTCGACGTCGCGATGTTCGACGGCATTCGCTCGGCGATCGTGGCGGACCGCGCCGCGTTCTTCGAGCAATTCTGGCCGTTGTTCACCGGCTCGAACCGGGCGGATTCGACGATCTCGCGCGCCACGCTCGACTGGACGTCGTTCATGGCGCTGCAGGCCGGATTGAAGGGCACGCTCGATTGCGTCCGCGCATTTTCCGAAACCGATTTCCGGGCGGATCTCGACAAGTTCGACGTGCCGACGCGCGTGATTCATGGCGACGACGACCAGACGGCGCCGCTCGCGCTGACGGCCGCGGCCACCGTCGCGCGCGTGCCGGATGCGACGCTGAGTGTTTACGAAGGCGGCCCGCATGCGCTGTATCTGACGCATGCCCAACGATTGAACGACGAACTGCTGGCGTTCGTCAGCGCGTGACGTTGGCGTGACATAGCCGGGCGGCCACATGGCCGTCCGGCGTCCTTGCTGCGGCTCATCTCGAACCGCGCGTTCAAATATGGGCCGAACTGCGGCTCGCCCGAATTCCGCGTCAATCGAATCGCGGTTTAATCGTACGAAATCCGATTCATCGGTGAATCCCGGCTTCGCCGGTGGGGAATGAACGGCGCGATGCGTGTCATGCGCAGAAGATGCGAGGCCCGCGGATTTCAACGATTCAAAAAATTTGCTCTTTCCATTCTGATAATTTGAATCATCATACGTAGCAAATGCCGTAGCATTGGGTGTCAAATCGGTGTCATTTCGACTGACATCGATAAATGCCATCGATTAGACCCTCCCATGATCCGCATTGGAACGCTTCACGTTTTTCTCGACAGACGTGAAATTCGCGCGAACGGCGAATTGTTGCGCATCGGCAGCCGTGCATTCGAAATTCTCGAACTCCTGATTCAGGCAAATGGCGCGCTGGTCTCGAAAGACGAGATCATGCAGCGCGTGTGGCCGCACACGTTCGTTGAGGAAAACAACCTGCAGGTGCATATCGCGTCGTTGCGCAAGGCGCTGGGCCAGGACCGGCATCTGATCGTCACGGTGCCGGGGCGCGGCTATCGGCTCGTCAGCGAACCCGCCGAAGGCGCGGCTGCCGTGCGCCCCGCGACGTCCCGGCTCGCGCCCGCACCGACCGCGCTCGTCGGGCGCGAGCAGATGGTCGCCGATGTCCTCGCGGCGCTCGACGCGTCGCGCGTCGTGACGCTGGTCGGCGCGGGCGGCATCGGCAAGACGCGCGTCGCGGTCGAAGCCGCGCTCCGGGCCGAGGCGCGCTTTCCGGATGGCGCGGCGTTCGTGTCGCTGGCGACGGTCGCGTGCCCGCAATTCGTCCCCGCCGCGCTGGCCGACGCGCTGGGCCTCGCGCTGCCGGCCCGCCCGCTGACGCTCGAAGCGGTGCTCGCGAGCGTCGCGCATCGCAGGATGTTGCTCGTGCTCGACAATTGCGAGCATCTGCTGGATGCCGCCGCGCGAATCGCCGCCGTGCTGACCGAGTCCGATACCGGGCTGCGTGTGCTGGCGACCAGCCGCGAGGCGCTTCGGATCCACGGCGAGCGACAGTGCCCGGTGCCGCCGCTCGAGGTCGCCGACGAAGGTGCCGGCGCCGCCGACACGCTGGCCGCAAGCGCGGTGCAATTATTCGCGGCGCGCGCGTGCGCCGCCGATCCGCGCTTTCCGCTCGACGAACGCAGCGTGTCGCTGATGGCGTCGGTGTGCCGGCATCTCGACGGCCTGCCGCTGGCGATCGAACTGGCCGCCGCGCGCGCGGCCGTGCTCGGCATCGACGTACTGGCCGATCATCTCGACGACCATTTCCGGTTGCTGACCGGCGGCTTTCGCACGGCATTGCCACGCCACCGGACGCTGCAGGCGATGTACGACTGGAGCTACCGCCTGCTGGGGGGCACGGAGCGCGTGCTGTTGCGCTGGCTCGGCGTGTTCCGCGACGGTTTTTCGATCGAGGCGGTGCGAGACATCGTCGGCACGACCGGGCTGGCCGATGCGGACCTGCTCGACACGATCGCCGGCCTGGTGTCGAAGTCGCTCGTGAACGTCGAGAATGCGCACGGCGTGCCGCGCTACCGGCTGTTGACCACGACGCGCGCGTATGCGCTGCAGCAGCTGGAGAGCAACGGCGAAAGCGCGGCCGCCGCGCTCGCGCACGCGAACTACTTTCTTGCGTTGTTCACGCTGGCGCCCGACGGCGGCGATGGGTCGCCGGCCGAATCGCGGCGCGATCTGGTGCGCCGCGAACTCGGCAATCTGCGCGCGGCGCTCGACTGGGCGTTTTCGCCGGACGGCCACGCGGAGACCGGCATCGCGCTGGCGGCCGTGGCGGTGCCGTGCCTGCTGGACCTGTCGCTCGTGGACGAGTGTCGCGAACGTGCGCGCGTGGCGCTCGACGCGATGCGGGATCTGGATGCGACGCCTTCGCAAGACGATGCGCGCAAGCGGCTGCTGGCCGCGTATACCGCGGCGCTTGCGCATGGCGGCGGATCGAGCCGCGGCGTTCACGACGCGTGGCCCGAAGCGGATGCGCTCGCTTGCGAGACAGGCGACGAACCGTAACGACGCACGCGGCAGGTGCGATCACGACGTTCGGCGCGATGCGCAGATCCGGCTGCGCGACCCGGGATGGCGATGAAGCGCGTGCGCGGCGGGATCACCGGCGGGATCACGCAAGCGCGAGAAACCGGTCGACGAGATCGGGGCGATCGAGCTGCTCGACCCACCAGCGCAACGCGCGGCCGGCTTCGTCGGCGCGCCACGCCATGTAGCAATGCGTCGTGTCGCGCATGCCGGTCACCTGGCGCGCGACGAGCTTGCCCTGTGCGATCGCGCGCGCCGCGATGCAGTCCGGCAGCGTGCCCACGGCGAGCCCTTCGCACTGCGCGGCCAGTTTTGCCGCGAGGGTAGGGACCGCGAGCGTCGGCTGCCCGGCATCGACAGCGATCGAGCGCGGCTGCAGTTCGCGGGACGTGTCGCTGATCACGGCGCCGCGATACTCGACGATCGACGCCATCGACAGCGGTTCGGGCAGGGCCGCGAGCGGATGGGTGGGCGCGATCGCGAACACGTGCCTGAGCGTGCCGATCGGCCGCGTGACGATGCCCGGCAGCTCCGGCGGCTCGCCCGTCGCGCCGACGACGAGATCGGCGCGGCGCGCCACCAGCGCGTCCCACGTACCACCGAGGACTTCGGTCGAGAGCCGCAGCCGCGTGTCCATTTCGAGCCCGTAGAACGCATGCACGTGAGGCCATAGCGCGTCGAACGGCAGGATCTCGTCGATACAGATGCGCAGCTCGGTTTCCCAGCCTTGCTGCGCGCGCTGCGCCTTGAGTTCGAGCTGCTCGGCCGCATGCAGCAGCCGCCGGCCTTCTTCGACGACGACGCGACCCGCATGCGTGAGCTTCGCACGGCGTCCGCTGCGGTCGAACAGCGCGACGCCGAGGTCGCCCTCGAGCTTGTGCACGAGGTAAGTCAGGGCCGATGGGACGCGATGCAGCAGTTCCGCGGCTTCGGCGAACGTGCCGGTACGGTCGATCGCGTCCAGCGCTTCGAGCGCTTCGAATGACAGCTTCATGATGGATTTCACAGGCGGGGCGTCGGGCCGTCATGTTAACGCGCCGAGCCCCTTTGTCCAGTCAATGGCGATCCGTCAGGTCGGCGTCGACTCGTGGTGCTTCGCCGCGGCGTTGGATGGCTGCGCGCCGGGCAGCGAGCCGAACATGTGCTGCGTGCACTTCGCTTCGCTCCATGCGGCCTTCAGGTGGATGCCCGCGAGCATCCGGCGAGCGACCGGCAGGATCTGTTCGCCGGCCAGGATGCCCAACAGCCCGGCCAGCGCAATGGTGGGCGGCGCGGGCGCTTGCACGCCGATCAACGCGTAGACGGCGCCGGCGAGAATGCCGGCCAATAGCGACGAAACGTACGGTTTCATAATATAAATTGAAGTAGGTGACAACCGTGTGGAAGGTGCGAATAAATCCCCCGCCGATGAACCGACGAAGTCGAAAAACAGCCTATCAGGTCATCGCGGGCGCGGCGCGAAAATTCCCCCGATTTAAGATCTTTTAAGGATAGGTTTTCAGGCGGTTTTTAAACAGAACGATTAATTGGCATTGCTTCGAGTTTCCATGTTGAATGGAAGACGTTGGCAGGAAAAACCTCCCAGCACAGCACATCGGGCCCCCGGCTTGCCGGCGAGCCAGGCTTTATTTTTCTCCACGTCAAAGGACATGATCGCCATGAGCAATCCGAAGCTTGAAGTACTCACCCCCCAGAACAGCCAGCTGATCTTCATCGACCAGCAGCCGCAGATGGCGTTCGGCGTGCAGTCGATCGATCGCCAGGTGCTGAAGAACAACGTCGTGGGCCTGGCGAAGGCTGCGAAGGTCTTCAACATCCCGACCACGATCACGACGGTCGAAAGCGACAGCTTCTCGGGCCACACCTATCCCGAACTGCTCGACGTGTTCCCGAACCAGAAGACGCTCGAACGCACGTCGATGAACTCGTGGGACGACCAGAAGGTGCGTGACGCACTGGCCGCGAACGGCCGCAAGAAGGTGGTCGTGTCGGGCCTGTGGACCGAAGTCTGCAACACGACGTTCGCGCTGTGCGCGATGCTCGAAGGCGACTACGAGATCTACATGGTCGCCGACGCATCGGGCGGCACGTCGCAAGCCGCGCACGACATCGCGATGCAGCGCATGGTGCAGGCCGGCGTGGTGCCGGTCACGTGGCAACAAGTGCTGCTCGAATGGCAACGCGACTGGGCACGCCGCGACAGCTACGACGCTGTGATGGCGATCGCGAAGGAGCATTCGGGCGCATACGGGATGGGCGTCGACTACGCGTACACGATGGTCCACAAGGCACCGCAACGCACCGCGACGCCGCACGAGTCGATTCCGCCGGTGCCGGCGAAGTAACGCGCCCACTCGGGATTGTCTATGCCGCCGCGCCGTGCTCGATGAGCGCGCCGCGGCGGTGATACGTCAATGCGGGCGGCGTGACGCGGTTCATCCGCGCAGGCCGCCCGCGGAGCGTTTGCAGGGCATCCGCCTGCATTCCAATTTGTTCGAGAGATTGATCGTATGGAACCTTATCTGGTTTCCCTTGGTGCGGGCCTGCTGATAGGCGTGATCTACAGCGCTATCAAGGTTCGCTCTCCCGCACCGCCGCTGATCGCCCTGGTCGGGTTGCTCGGCATGTTGATTGGCGTGCAGGCGGTCCCCGCCCTCAAGCAGCTCATCGGCCTTTGATCGAAGTGAGGTGACGCAATGACCGCAACCGATACCCAACCGGATCTGATCCTGCACAACGGGCGCATCACGACGCTCGATCGTGCGAACCCCGTCGCCGCCGCGGTGGCGATCAAGGACGGCCGCTTCGTCGCGGTCGGCAGCAACGCGGACGTGATGCCGCTCGCGGGCCGCGCGACGAAGGTCGTCGATCTCGACGGCCGCGCGGTGCTGCCGGGCCTGACCGACAACCATACGCACGTGATTCGCGGCGGCCTGAACTACAACATGGAGCTGCGCTGGGACGGCGTGCGCTCGCTCGCCGTCGCGATGGAGATGCTCCGGCAGCAGGTCGCGATCACGCCCGCGCCGCAATGGGTGCGCGTGGTCGGCGGCTTCACCGAACATCAGTTTGCCGAGAAGCGCCTGCCGACGATCGACGAGCTCAACGCGGCCGCACCCGATACGCCGGTGTTCATCCTGCACCTGTACGATCGCGCGCTGCTGAACGCGGCCGCGCTGCGCGTCGTCGGTTATACGAAGGACACGCCGGAGCCGCCGGGCGGCACGATCCTGCGCGACGCCGCGGGCAACCCGACCGGCCTGCTGCTCGCGAACCCGAACGCGACGATCCTCTACGCGACGCTCGCGAAGGGCCCGAAGCTGCCGTTCGAGTATCAGTACAACTCGACGCGCCACTTCATGCGCGAGCTGAACCGGCTCGGCGTGACGGGCGTGATCGACGCGGGCGGCGGCTCGCAGAACTACCCCGACGATTACGAAGTGATCCGCCAGCTGCACGACGCAGGCGAGATGACGATCCGCATCGCGTACAACCTGTTCACGCAGAAGCCGAGCGCGGAGAAGGAAGACTTCGTGAACTGGACGAAGAGCGTCAAGTATCACGACGGCACCGACTACTTCCGTCATAACGGCGCGGGCGAGATGCTGGTGTTTTCCGCGGCCGACTTCGAGGATTTCCGCGTCGCGCGTCCGGATCTCCCGGCGCAGATGGAGGACGATCTCGAAGGCGTCGTGCGCGTGCTCGCGCAGAACCGCTGGCCGTGGCGCATGCATGCGACCTACGACGAAACGATCAGCCGCGCGCTCGACGTGTTCGAGAAGGTCAACGAGGACATCCCGCTCGAAGGGCTGAACTGGTTCTTCGATCACGCGGAAACGATCTCCGAGCGATCGATGGACCGGATCGCGGCGCTCGGCGGCGGCATCGCGGTGCAGCACCGGATGGCCTATCAGGGCGAGTACTTCGTCGAGCGTTATGGCGCGCAGGCGGCCGAGGCGACGCCGCCGGTCGCGAAGATGCTGTCCAAGGGCATCAAGGTGTCGGCCGGCACCGATGCGACGCGGGTGGCGTCGTACAACCCGTGGGTGTCGCTCGCGTGGCTCGTGACGGGCAAGACGGTCGGCGGCACGCGCCTGTATCCGCAGCGCAATCTGCTCGATCGCGAAACCGCGCTGCGCATGTGGACCGAGTACGTGACGTGGTTCTCGAACGAAGTGGGCAAGAAGGGCCGCATCGCGGTCGGGCAGTTGGCGGACCTGATGGTCCCCGATCGTGATTTCTTCACGTGCGCGGAGGACGATATCGCCGACACGACGGCGTTGCTGACGGTGGTCGGCGGCCGGATCGTGTGGGGTGCCGGGCCGTTCGCGTCGCACGATATGCCGATTCCGCCGGCGATGCCGGACTGGTCGCCGGTGCGCACCTACGGCGGCTATGGCGGCTGGGGCGCGACGCAGCGCGAGGGCGCGCCGCTGCAGCGCGCAGCAGCGGCCGCTGCCGCGTGCGGTTGTTCGACCGCGTGCGGGATGCACGGCCACGCACATGCGAGCGCGTGGGGCCGCACGTTGCCGACGTCGGACGCGAAGGGCTTCTGGGGCGCGTTCGGCTGTTCGTGCTGGGCGGTCTGACATGACGACCGTGACCGGCCGATGTAGCCCCGGGTGGATTCGCGCGCTCCTGTCGCCGGCGTGGGTCGGCGCGCTGGTTCGGCTCGCGCTGGTTTCCGCGTTCCTGATCGGCGGGGTGAACAAGGCGATGCACTTCGACGATGCGATCGCGGAGCAGGCGCATTTCGGCCTGCACCCGCCGGCGCTGTGGGCGGCGCTGGCGATTGCGGTCGAGATCGGCGGCTCGCTGTGCGTGGTGTTTCGCCGCTTCACATGGCTCGGCGCGGGCAGCCTCGGGATGCTGACGCTCGTCGCGATGGTCGTGGCGAACGATTTCTGGAACCGCTCGGGCGTCGAACATTTCATGGCGCTGAACAGCTTTTTTGAACACCTGGGCTTGATTGCGGCGCTCGTCCTTGTCACCATCGTCGGCGATATTCAACGGGGGGAGGGCGACGGCGATATCTGACCGCCGGGTCGGTCCTCCCGCGAACGCGACGCGGCAACCGTGCCATCCACGGTCGCCGCGTCGCCCAACCTTTACGCAAACATCACGAATTGAAATCTGAAGACACCCTTCTTTCCGCGGTCGCCGGGTTCGTCGATACGCTGAGCTTCGTCTCGCTGTTCGGGCTATTCACCGCGCACGTGACGGGCAACTTCGTGCTGATCGGCGCAGGCGTTGCCGGATTCGGGCAGGGCCTCCTGCTGAAACTGAGCGTGTTTCCCGCCTTCATATGCGGCGTCATCGCGGCGAGCCTGATCGCGCGCTCGTTGTCCGCGCGGCCGGCATGGCAGGGCGCGCGTGCGCTGTATGCGGTGCAGGCCGTGATGCTGCTCGGCTTCTGTGCGGCCGGTGTGTGGGCGACGCCCGTCACGCAGTCCGACAGCCTGCCGGTGCTGTTGGCCGGCATCGTCGGCACGTTCGCGATGGGCGTGCAGAACGCGCATCCGCGCGTGATCGCCCGCGCAAGCGTGCCGAACACGGTGATGACGGGCAACGTCACGCAGGCGATTCTCGATGTCGTCGACCTGTTGTCAGCCGGCACGGCCGACAGCGCGCGCGTGGCCGCACGCGCACGGTTCGGCAAGATGCTGCCGGCGATCGTCGCGTTCGCGCTGGGCGCAATGGCTGGCGCGCTCGGCTTTCGCTACATCGGATTCTGGGCGCTGCTCGCGCCGGCTGGCGCGCTTGCGGCACTGGCATTGACGTCCGGCGCGCATGACGCGGCGCCTGCCGTGCGGAGTTGAGATAGCCGGCACGCCGCGCGGCGGCTGGCAGGCCGTCGGCGCAAAGCGGTCTTCGTTGAGATGGGCGAGGGCGCTGCTGGAGCGTACGCGGCGGCGCTCTTCTTACGCCATCGACTCGAGGTCGTACGACGGCGACGGATGCGCTACCGGTCGCCGTCTCTTGGGTTGCCCCAAAACAGGAAGACGATCACACAGCACAACAATGCACCTACCAAAACCAGTTTCATGCTGGGCCTTGCGTGCGGTGGACGGAACGATCGGCATTCAGGTAGCGCGGTCGAATCTCCCCGCGCCGTGCTCCACTCGGAAATCCGATTTCAGAGAACGGCCAGCAACCGCAGCTGATGCTCGGTTTCGGTCCCTTTCACCAGTGCGTAGAACCGCGCCTGCCCACGCTCGAGGGTCGACAGGTTTTGTGCGTCGGAAAACATGTTCCATTCGTCACCGTCGATACGCTCGAGTTTTCCGCGCGTCCGCGCAAACGCAAGCAACAATCGACTGGCTTCCCGCCGGATCACGACGCGCTCCATATCCAGCACATAGGGCTGCCAGCCGCTCAGCAGGACGAGGTAGTGCGGTACGGATGTTGGGTCAGTGATCATCGCGGCGTGGCTTCTTCTCGGACGGCGTTGGCAAATCGGACTCCTTCCAGTCTGTCTTCAGCGCGGGGCGATCGCTGTGGAAGGAAGAGGCCGTCAGCGACATGCTTCACGTGCGTGCGCCGACTTTCCCATTTTCAGCCAAATTGCGCAGTCAACCAACCTTCTCCCCATTTCGCTGCGTACGCAACTGCCTCGTCGCGGCGGTCGAAAGCGGCCAGGTCGCCGCTGCAGAGTACCTGTCGCTCATCTCCGTCGACGAGCAACGTGGTAATCCTCGCATGTGCGATGTACTGTCCATCGGCCCGGCGTGGTGTCGGATCGATTCGGAACCGTGTCGAATTGAAGAGCATGTGCTCCTCCAGATTTAGGGTTGTCGCGGGCTACGTGGCCGTGCGCGCGCGCCACTGTCAGATATGCTCTCGAAGGTAGCGAATGCACTTTATCCGCAGGCCCGATCGATTGGCGATCGCGCCTCGGGGGCGGGCCGTCGAGTCGTCTTCCACGCCAGGAAGCCGCTCCGGCAGCGGAGGACCGTCCACGGCGTGGACGGACTTCGCGATCTGAAGAGACGCGTGTCCTATCCAGACACGATCGCGCCATTCGCATTTCGCGCGATGGACGACAAGCCATGCCTGCAGTGATTCCACGAGCTGAAACGGCGACAACCACTCGCGCGTTTTCCTTTTGGTGACCAGTTGAAGGGCAACAAGGAAACAGAGCAAGTCCACGTACCGGGTCGCGACGCGCATGGTTGGTCTTCTGCTTTTGATGCTTGTGAAGCGTCCGCGCCGGCGGCTCAGCTCAGCTCTGCACGCTGAGCGCTTTCTCGATGGCTGCAATCAATTTGAAGGCATCGTCCCGGCCGATCAGGAGGCCGCGGCTGGTGTACTCACAGCCGAACGCATAGAAGCTCGGCAGTAGCGTCACCATGTCTTTCTGTCGATCGAAATCCACCTGGCATTTCGTCAACGGGAAAAACGGTGGGGCATCGGCCGGCAGGTTGGACACGATGCGCTCCTAGTACATTTTGCGCGGGGGCAACATGCGCTTCGCGCGCAGGCGCTGCCTGGCAACGGCACTGGCCTTTTTGCGCTTGCGTTCCGTCGTCGGCTTTTCATAGCCGGTGCGACTGCGCAGCTCGCGAATCAACCCGGTTTTCTCGATGTCGCGGCGGAATCGGCGCAGTGCGACATCGATCGGTTCGTTGACTTTCAGTGTGACGGTTGTCATGGTTGCCCTGTTTGAGAAGGTTCGTATAAGAAGTTAGCCGAGCCGCGTCATGACGGCGCTCGCTATCTCGTCGGACTCGAATTCCGAGTGTCCGGCACCGATCGATAGCGCGCGTATCGCGCCGTACATTTGCAACTCTTGCTGGTGACACAGAGCCGAATCAGAGATTCCGGCAAGCGAGATCGTGTCGGCCCACGTAACCTCGTGCCGTCCGATCAATGCGAGTAGTTCGTCAATGACCATGTTGCTCTCCAGATTGCCGATGCATCGCATCGGCTGGGTAGCCGCCTCAGCCTGCGTTCGACAGGAACGCGTGTGTTTCGCGATTGTCGTCGATGATGTTCTCGGCATAGCGCACCGATGCGCGACGTGCGTCACCGGCCGTGCCGAACGGCGCGTTGTCGCGAAGCCGGTACGTCTGGCTTTGCGTTTGCGTGTCCGTCGCACCGCGAAGACAAATCCTGACTGCTGCGTCGAAGCCGGCATCGTAGTTGTGCGGAGCACCATTCGCTGCCGGTACGTGCGGGTAAATCAGTGGATAGATCTCGAATCCACGGTAGGAATGCATGCTCATGACAAACTCCTGTCGTTCGGCCGCGGCGAAAAGCACGGTCGAACTCGTCCGGCCAAGGTCCATCCATTGTCGGGCGGGCCGGCGGGGGTGAAAGGGACAAAATTGCAGCGCGGCGGAGGGGATGCAACAAGCGCGCGGTAGTGAAGGGGGGAGCGTTCGGAGGGCGGGTGATCGCTCGGATAAGCCCATCATACGCGCATCGTTGGCCGGGCCTTCAACTTATTCGGTATTACGTGCAGCAACCGGCACGCGCGCGGTGACGGATCGTGACCGCCTTCGCCCCGCGCCGCAACAGGTTGCGCGATGGTCGCCGCTGCCTGTGCAGCCGCGATTCGACGCTATTGCGCAGACGTCGTGCGCTTTTTCTGCTGCGTCTTCGTGATCGAGGACTCTTTCGGCGGCACCCAGTTCAACGCCGTGCCGAGCTTCGGCAGCATCGGGGGCTGCTTGGTACGCGGAGGCGCCTTGTTGCCGCGGGACTGATATTGGGTCATGGAAATTCTCCTGCTGCGTCGCGTGCGCGATCCTGCGAGGATGGCTGGTCCGGGCCCGGATGCGCGGTCGAACACGCGCACCATGACGGGCATCTGCCTGCGCGCAGGTTCAATGTCTCCCTGCGAAGCGGACGGACCAGTCGAGCCGGCCTCGAGACGCGTGGCGCCGCGAGGCCGTGCATGACACAAGGAGCGGCGGCAATGCGCCGCTCCTTGCGCGAAGTCGAGGCTTGAGACGGTTACAGCGGGGTGATGTTCGCTGCCTGCAGGCCCTTGGGGCCGTTCTTGGTCTCGTAGCTCACCTTCTGGCCTTCGGCAAGCGTCTTGAAACCGTCGCCGCGAATTTCGGAGAAGTGCGCGAACAGATCGTCGCCGCCTTTATCGGGCGTGATGAAGCCAAAGCCTTTGCCGTCGTTGAACCACTTGACAGTACCGGTATCCATATTAGATCTCCTGAGAATAGACGAACGGATGCGCCACGAATGGACGCGGGAAAATAATCAAGGAGGGAAAGGACAACGAATACCGCAGTTCGCGGTCGATGATGAGCAGCAGTCGCGCTTCTTGAATACTTCACGGCCGACAGTACGCGGCGGCGACAGAGGTGTCAAGCCTTTTCGGTCGAGGGTGAGAGATGGCCCGGGCGCGTTTCTGACGGATTTCGGGCCAGTTTGAGCGTCGCCGGTGCAGTGGATGGACAAGCCGTTGCGACGACCGTAGCCGCGGTGCGGGAACAGCGAATGCTCGACGTCTGATGAAATCAGCGCCGGCTCACTTGCGTATTGAGCTTGACGCAACACTGTGTGGGGAGGCGTCTGTGAGAACCGAACGAGAGCTGTTTGAGCAATGGTGGTTTCGCGATACGCCTAGCGAATATCGCGCCGACGTCGTCAACCGGGTTCGTGACCAGGACGGCTACGTCCGGGGCACGCGCGTGGCCGCTGCATGGGATGGGTGGCGGGGCGCACGCAAAAGCCAGAGCTGGATCAGGACGAGTCAGCACTGTCCGACGCGTCTGGATGCCGATCAGGCGCTTAACGTGCTGGCCTGGACTCCGGAAGGATTCGCGGTGGTCGCTTCATTCGAGGACGTGGCGAACGTGCAGTCCGGGTACACGCACTGGATTCCGCTTCCATCGGCGCCCGAGAATTAGGGGCCGGTCGGTGCGAAGGAGAGAATCGCCGTCCGGTGCATGCTGCTCGTCGAGGACGCGCCGGAATCGAAAACGCCACTGTAATTTGGGCAGCGTTGGTCCGTGCCGTTGAAAGCGGCACCGCGGTGCTCGCGAGCGCCACGATGGGGCGCGACGCGCAGCTCCGCAGCGCGTCGCCCCGTGGCGATGAACTCAAGCCTCCCGGTATGTCCCCTTGGCTTTCGCCGTTTGCGTCGCGAGCGCATCCATCAGCGGCGGATTCAGGCAATCGTAGGGCTCGAGCCCTTTGGCGCGCAGCGTGTCGCGCACGTCCGCCATCAGTGACGGCGGCGTGCCGCTCTCGATGATCGACGACACGAATGCAGCGAAACCGGGCCCGTCCCAACCGGTATCCGGCGACAGTTCGGTATGAATGAAATCCAGCCCGTAAAACGCATGGTCGGCATTTTCGATGCGGCCGAACAGGTGCGTGCCGCAGGCGGAGCACGCATGGCGCTGAATCAATGCCTTGTCGTCGACGACGCGCAGTTTCTCGCCATGTGCGGTCACGGTGACCTTGTCGCGCGGCACGACGCCCACGACGGAAAACAGCGCGCCGGCGGGCTTCCAGCACTTCGTGCAGCCGCACGCGTGATTGAATGCGACCTGCGCATCGACCCGAACCTCTACCGGATCCTGTGTGCACTGGCAGCTCAGCGTACCGCCCGCGAAATCGGCGGCGCCCTTTTGAATGCCGCGATCGACGGCGGGATGAATGGCGACGGACATGTTCATGCTCCTTTTCGATGCTTCACTGGTGAACGACGGCTCGGATCGACTTCCCGTTGCGTATCGGAGCGAATGCTTCGTTGATGCCGGAGAGCGATTTCGCGTGTGTCACGAACGGCGCAAGCTGAACCTTGCCGTTCGTTGCGTCCTCGACCATGCCGGGTAATTGCGAGCGGCGCTTGCCGGAAAGATCGACCCGTATTCGGCGCGTTGCTCCGGCACGCGCGAACGCATCGATCTGCCTTTTTGCACGACGTGCGCGCACGCAAGAACACGCCACGATTCTGCGCCTTTTAGGTTGCCGCTCGTGGTTCTGGTGAAACTGGGGGGGAGTATATGGCGATACTGGCGGGGAGTATACCCGGCGATGTCCCGATTCCAGGAATCATCGTGCCGGGAGAACGACGGTGGCCTGACGAAAGACGTCGACGTCGCCAAGGACGCGTCGTGATGCGGCGGTGCAAACGGCTGCATGGAGCCGCTTGCACCGCGCAGCTTGCGCACCGGATCGCGAGCAGGCTTCCGGTGCGCTGAGCGGGCCCGGCGTCGCCGGGCCTCCACGATGATCCCGCTATTTCACCGGTGTGAGGATCGGCGCACCCTGGTTCTTGATCATGAACACGACGAATTTTGCCGGCTTCGTGCTGCTGGCATTTCGTCCGACCGTGTGGATGTCCTTCGGGCCTTCGTGGTATGTGTCGCCGGCGTGAAGCGTGACCTCCTTCCCGCCGTTCAGGCCCATCACGATGCTGCCGTCGAGCACATAGACGAATGCGTGCGCGTCGTGACGATGAACGGGATCGACGCTGCCGGGCGGATAATCGACGACGATCATCTCGACCTCCTTGCCCGGATACTCGGGCAACGGCTCCGTGGTCAGCGTCGTAACCTTGGCTTGCGGTGCGGCGGCGGCGGCCGGCTGGACGGGCATCAACAGCGACAGCGTAAGCGGCGCGAGCGTGAGCGTGAGCATGATGCGTTTCATGTCGTTACTCCAGGTTGGCCTTGTCGAGCCCGAACATCTTGTCGAACGATCCGGGCACGATGCGGAACGCGACATTCAGCCGGTTCCAGCAGTTGATCGCACCGACGAGGAACGTCAGATCCGACAGCTCCTTCTCGGAATAGTGAGTCCGCACGCGTTCGTAGAGCTCATCCGGCACGCCATCCGGCTGAAGATGCGTCAGCGCTTCGGTCCATGCGAGCGCGGCGCGCTCGCGCGGCGAGAACAGCGTCGACTCGCGCCAGATCGCGACGTGATGCATGCGCAGTTCGCGCTCGCCGTGGATCCGGGCCGCCTTGACGTGCATGTCGACGCAGAACGCGCAGCCGTTCAGTTGGGATGCGCGAATCTCGACGAGCTCGCGGACCGGCACTTCGATCGTCGTCTTTTGAAACAACCCGTCGAGCTCGACGAGTTTCTTGGTGAATTCCGGCGATTGCTGAAAGTAGTTGATACGTTGCGTCATGATCCGTTCTCCTGATTTGTGGAAGCGGGTACCGCCGGCCCTGCGTATCGCGATCGATCGCACGACCCGCTTGGCAGCCATCGTAATCGCGGGCCTCGCGTGCCAGTAGTACCGGGCGCGTGCGCACTCTGTTGTCGCGTCGGCACCAATCGTCCGCCACGTATGTCGGCGTAATTCGGTCACGCCGACACCGCGAGAATATTGCAGATGCCCTGGCGCGCCATCTTCGTATAGGGGCACAGGCGCTCCGTGTCGCGCACCAGACGTTCCGCGACCTGTCGATCGATACCCGGCATGCGGACGGTGACATTCGCGATCAGCGCATATCCGCCATCCATCGGATCACGACCGAACGTCACTTCGACGGCCACGGTGGCGTCGCGAATATCGATCCGGTCGCGTTGCGCGAGCAGGCTCAGCGCGCCGTGAAAGCACGCGGCGTAGCCGGCGGCCAGCAACTGTTCGGGGTTGGTCCCGCCGCCCGGACCACCGAGTTCGGTCGGCAACCGCAGATCGAGGACGAGACAGCCATCGTCAGAGCGCGCGACGCCGGAAGCACGGCCGTGCCCGGCTTCGCCGCCGGACACGGTGACCGTCGTCGTGTAGAGCGGGGCGAATTCCCGCCCCCGGTATTTGTCGAGCAGTGTCAGCGGCGGAGGTTGCAACCTCTCGTTCTCCATATCTCTCCCGGTCTGTGATCGGCGAACGCGAACGTTCCGAACCTTGCGTGTCCGGACGGTGCGTGGTGCGTCGACGCGCATCGGCGCAAGGGTGCGGGCCCTGCCGGCAAATCGATCCCGATGACCGCCATTCCAACGATGGCCGACGCGCTCTTTGCCATGCTAGGCAAAGACGCGCCGCCGGACCAGATCAGCTTGGGATGCATGGTGTTGCCTACTCCGTACCAATACGGTGAGCGACGGGCGCGAGGGCGCATTGATCTTTTCCGCGACTGCAGTGGCGTGACCGATTGGTGCCGATGAGGAACGGGAAAGTGTTTCGATGCAGGTCTATCTGCGCATGAACGCCGCTCCTAGTATTCCGGCACGGCAAGGCGGTCGAGGCATCCGGTTTTCGATGGCGCCACCCGCCACGCCCCCGCGCGCCGGCTGAACCGTCGACCCCGTGCGCGTGATTGTCGCGCGCCGGTCGATCCCATCGTCTGACCGGCCGGATCGATACGCCGGCGCGGTCGTTACTCCGGAGTGAAGCCCGATGCATTCCTCAACGAAACCTTCACCGCCGCCGCTGACGGGCGGAAAGCTGATCCTTGCGACCCTCGCCGTCGCGCTCGCGACGTTCATGAACGTGCTCGATTCGTCGATCGCCAACGTCGCGATTCCGACCATCTCGGGCAACCTCGGCGTCTCCGTCGACGAAGGCACGTGGGTGATCACGCTGTTCTCCGCGGCCAATGCCGTCGCGATTCCGCTGACGGGCTGGCTTACGCAGCGCGTCGGGCAGATCCGGCTGTTCGTGGCCGCGATCGTGCTGTTCGTGTTTTCGTCGTGGTTGTGCGGTGTCGCGCCGAACCTGCTCGTGCTGCTCGCCGCACGCGTCTTGCAGGGCGTCGTCGCGGGGCCGCTGATTCCGCTGTCGCAAGCGATCCTGCTCGGTTCGTATCCGAAGGAGAAAAGCGCCACCGCGCTCGCGCTATGGTCGATGACCGCGACGGTCGGCCCGATCGCCGGTCCCGCGCTGGGCGGCTGGATCACCGACAGCTACAGCTGGTCTTGGATCTTCTACATCAACATTCCCGTCGGCCTGTTCGCGGCCGGCGTCACGTGGATGATCTATCGCGACCGCGAGACGCAGGTGCGCAAGGTCCCGATCGACAAGGTCGGGCTGATGTCGCTCATCGTGTGGGTCGCGACGCTGCAGATCATGCTCGACAAAGGCAAGGACCTCGACTGGTTCAGTTCGCCCGTGATTTGCACGCTTGCCGTCATCGCCGCCATCAGTTTCCTGTTCTTCCTGATCTGGGAGTTCACGGAGGGAAACCCGATCGTCGACATTCGCCTTTTCGCGTTGCGCAATTTCCGCGGCGGCACGATTGCGATCTCGGTCGCGTATGCGGTGTTCTTCTCGAACCTCGTAATCCTGCCGCAATGGATTCAGGGCTATCTCGGCTATCGATCGGTGGACGCCGGCCTCGTGACGGCGCCGCTCGGGATCTTTGCCGTGATGCTGGCGCCATTGATGGCGAAGATCATGCCGAAGTCGGACGCGCGGGTGCTTGCGACGCTGGCCTTCCTGGGCTTTGCGGGCGTGTTCTTCATGCGCTCGCATTACACGACGGGCGTCGACCCCTATACGCTGGTGCTGCCGACGCTGTTGCAGGGTATTCCGATGGCGCTGTTCTTCACGCCGCTGACCGCGATCATTCTGTCGGGGTTGCCCGCCGAGCGCATTCCGGCGGCCGCCGGCCTGTCCAATTTCGTGCGCGTGTTCGCGGGCGGCGTCGGCACGTCGTTGATCTCGACCGGATGGAACGACCGGACGATCCTGCACCATGCGCGGCTCGCCGAGCAATCGAGCGTGAACAACCCCGTCTATGCGAGTGCCATCGCCCAGCTGCAGGCGACGCTCGGCGGCGGCGCGGATCAGGCCACGACGTTCTTCGAACGCACGCTGAATGCCCAGGCCGCGATGCTCGCGCTGAACGATATCTTCTGGTTGTCGTCGATCATCTTCATCATGATCGTGCCGCTGGTCTGGCTCACCAAACCCGCCAAGGGCGGCGGCGGCATGGCGGGCGGCGCGCACTGAACGGGGCCGCAGGCAATCGTACGGAGGCGAACCGGGCATGGCGCCGCCTTCGGCGCCGATGCGCGCGAGCAACCGCCGGTTCCCTATAGCGCGATGACCGAGTGGCCGCACGGCTGGCCGGCCGGTTCTCCGAGCATCGCTTTCAGATCGCGCTCGATCGTGCCGCACAGCGTCGAAATGGGAACGTCGTTCGCGCCGCCTTCGAACGGATTCTCGGTGCCTTCGCCGACCTGATCGAGCGACGTATACATCCACGACACCGCGACGCTGCATGGCACCACCAGCCATACCATGTTGCCGTGCATGAAGCCGGTCACGCCATCGTTGAGCCGGTTGAATTCGTTCAGAAGACCGAACGGAAGGGACAGGCAGAAGAACCGGACGAACAGCGAGCTGACGGTCGCGTACTGTCGCGGATACGGGAAGTTCTTGAAACGCTCCGATCTCGACTGGAGCGCGATGAAATCCCCGATCGTCTTGTGAAGCTCCATGTAGAAGCTCGTATTCAGCTGACCGGCCGCGTGAAGTGTCTTGAGCGCACTGCATTGCAGGTTCAGCACGCATGTCGAAATGGACGCGGAAGAGAGCGCCTGTGCCGTTTCTGACGGCGACAGGTAGTTCGGCAACACGTCCGCGATGTCCTGTTCCCACTCCGGCACGCGATAGAACCGGCGGTATTCCGCGTTGTAGCGTTTGCTCGTGCTTTCCCAGACCCGCGGGCGACGCAGGTCGTATCGCAGCGCGGTCAGCCATCCGAGGTGCCGATCGATCAGCGTGCGGGAAATCGCTTCGTCGCCGGCAAAATCGCGCGCGAGCTGCCCCCAGCGACGGCTCTTGCTCACGATTTCGGTCCAGATATCCAGCGCGTCCGTTGCGCGGTTGTACGTCTGCACGTTCTTGAAGCCGACGATGAACGACGTCGCGGTGCCGAGCAGAACCACGATCGTCAGCGGGATCGACAACCATGTGACGCACAGGAACTTGTACAGAATGACCGGCACAGTCCCGAACACGAAAAGCTCGTAGATGTTCCAGCGAGTCCAGATCAGGAACTCCGACAGCTTGTACGATTTTCCGAGATGCATTTCATTTGCCTCATCGAGGACTCAGCGTGCCCCGAAGGCACGGCGCAGCGGCCACGCGCGAGGGAGCAGCAACGAAGGTCTTCAGCGGACAGATGCCGCTACCGCCCGACGGGCGTCGCGTCAGTCGACGACGGTCACGATATTGACGGTGCCTTGTCTGGCCATCTTGGCATACGGGCACAGGCGCTCCGCGGCTCGAACCAGTTCTTCCGCGATGCTTCGATCCACGCCGGGCATCCGCACCTGGACGTCGATGAGCAATGCATGGCCGCCGTCCATCGGATCGCGGCCGAACGACACCCGCACTTCCACGACCGTATCGGCGGGTTCGATGTCGGCGCGTTGCGTGAGCAGGTTCAGCGCACCGTGAAAGCACGCGGCGAAGCCCGCCGCGAACAATTGCTCGGGGTTGGTGCCGTTGCCGGGCCCGCCGAACTCGGCGGGCAGGCGCAGATCGACGGCGAGGTTCCCGTCGTCCGAGCGCACGACGCCGGAGGCGCGGCCGTGTCCGGTCTCGCCACCGGATACTGTCACGCTCGTCGTATAGAGCGGCTGGAATTCCCGGCCCCGATACCTGTCGAGGAGGGAAAGCGGAGGGGCCTGCAGCTTGTTGTCATTCATCAGAATTTGCTCCGAGAAACCCCGCCATCGATGGCGGGAAGGAAAGGCGTGCTGTTGACAGGCAGCTTCTTCCACGGGTTAGGATCACCGGCATGATCCTTGTCTACCGCTACCGCGTGAAGTCGCTCAACGGACTGCTCAACAAGCAGAGCCGTGCGGTGAACTACGTCTGGAACTTCTGCAACGACACGCAGAAGCACGCGCTCAAGTGGAGCAAGAAGTGGCCGACGGGATTCGATCTGAACGTGTTGACCACCGGCAGCAGCAAGGCGCTCGGCATCCACTCCGGCACGATCAACGCGACGTGCGAGCAATACGCGAAGTCGCGCAGTCAGCACCGTCGGCCCTACCTGCGCTATCGCGGCAGGAAATCGCTGGGCTGGGTGCCGCTGAAGGGGCGTGACCTGAAGCGCGAAGGCGACGCGTTTCGCTTCGCTGGCAACACGTTTCGCGTGTTCAACAGCCGGGCGCTTCCAGAAGGCAAGATCAAGGATGGGACCAACTTTGCGCAGGATGCACGCCGCAACTGGTTTCTCAACATCGTGATCGAGATGCCCGATATGCAGGCCCGCCCGGTCCGTTCCGGTGTTGGCATCGATCTCGGCCTGAAAGACTTCGCCACACTTTCGACCGGCGAGAAGCTGCCCAACGACCGATTCGGCCGACGCGCGGCGGAGAAACTGGCGAAAGCGCAACGGGCGCGCAAGCACAAGCGACATATCGCGAAGCTGCACGCCAAGGTCGCGAATGCCCGCGCCGATTTTCAGCACAAGCTCGCGCTCGATCTGGTGCGGCGTTTCGATTACATCGCGGTCGGCAACGTGTCGGCCGCGAAGCTCGCCAGAACCAGGATGGCGAAGAGCGTCTACGACGCGTCCTGGTCGTCCTTCCGAAACAAGCTCCGTTACAAGGCGATGGCGCACGGGGCCAGGTTCGAGGAAGTCGACGAAAGCGGTTCTACCCAGTCCTGTTCGTCGTGCGGATCGAGAGACAGCACGACGCGGCCGAAAGGTATCGCGGGACTGCGAATGAGAGAGTGGGCCTGTAGTGAATGTGGTGTCGAGCATGATCGAGATACCAACGCTGCGCTGAACATTCTCCGATGCGGACGTGCATCGCCAGGTGTGGGAATCACCTACCTTTAGGCGGGTGAGGACGTCAAGATGCGTGCTCGAGTTCAGCGACGCTTCGATCCCCGTCGTTCATTTGTCGAAGCGTGTTGCGAAAGGGGGCTGCATTGCCCGGGCAGATGGCGTCTTCACGAACAGGTGGAGCGAACGATCGTATGCGGAGCGCGGCGATCTTCCGGTGCAGCCCGAATCCGGGTTCGTCCACGGAGAAGGACGCCTCCATGCTAGCGGAGCGCACCGGGCGACGGTATGGCCGCGGCGGGCGATTCAATGTTTCCCGTCGGACACCAATCGGGCCGCTGACGCGCGACCCCGCTGCCCGTCAGCGGTCGAGACAGGCGCGCAGCGTGTTTGCGTGACGTTGCGCTTCGTCCGCGTCGACGATGTTCGCGAACCCGATGACGAGGCCGCGCGGCGTTTGCGGCGTGTGGCTATTTGTATACCAGATCGACAGCGGCACGACCGCGAGCCCGGCCTCGCGCGCGCGTGCGGCGACGGCGACGTCGTCGACCGGCCCATCGGGCCCGTCGGTGAATCGCACCGCGAACTGGATGCCGCCCACCGGCAATTCGACGATCAGCCGCTCGCCGAACGCCTGACGCAATGCGTGCACGATCAGCATGCGGCGCTCGCCGTACAGCGCGCGCATGCGCTTGAGATGCCGGGCAAAGTGCCCCTGTTCGATGAAATCGGCCAGCGCCGCCTGCAGCAGCGGCGGCGAACCGGCATTCATGCTGCACGCCACGCGTTCGACGCGCTCCACGGCGCGCTCCGGCACGACCGCGTAGGCAAGCCGCAAACCGGGGTACATCGCCTTGCTGAAGGTACTGCAATAGATCACGCGATCGCGCCGGTCGAGACTCTTCAACGCGGGCAGCGGGCGGCCGAGATAGCGAAACTCGCTGTCGTAGTCGTCCTCGACGATCCACCCTGACATTTTTTCGGCCCAGTCGAGCAGCGCGATCCGGCGGGACAGCGACAGCGTATGCCCGAGCGGGCTCTGATGCGACGGCGTCACCAGCGCGAAGCGTGCCTGCGCGTCCAGCTGCATGCCGCGCTCGACGTCGATCCCATCGGCGTCCACCGGCACGGGGACGAGTTGTATGCCGGTCTCGGACAGGAACCCGCGCGCGAGCAGATAGCCGGGATCCTCGAACCACACGCGCTCGTCCGCCCGTGCGAGGCTGCGCAGCACGAGTTCGAGCGTCGCGCGGTAGCCGCCGGTGACGAACACCTGTTCCGGCACGCAGGTGACGCCGCGCGACAGCGTCAGATAGGTCGCGATGTGTTCGCGCAGCGGCCGGTAACCGGCCGGATTCGGGTAGGCCAGCAGTGCGCGTTCGCTGCTGCGCGCGCGCTGCGACACGAGCCGGTGCCAGACCTTGCGCGGAAACGCGTCGAGCGCGGGGAGCCCCGGTTGCAGCGGGCGCGGCTCGCCGCTCAGCGCGACGGCGATCGGCTGCGGGCGCCGTGGCGGCGGAGTGTCGTTCGGTGCGACCGACGCACGCTGCGGGTCGGCATGGTCGGCGCGCGCGGGCGGCGGCTGCGTCAGCGAGGCCGGCAGCGACGGCGCGACGAACGTGCCCGCCGCGCCGCGCATCTGCAGATAGCCCTCGTCGACCAGGATCGTGTACGCCTGTTCAACCGTGCCGCGCGCGGTGTTGAGTTGCGTCGCCAGGCCGCGCAGCGCGGGCACGCGATCGCCGGGACGCAGATGACCGGCGGCGATCGCGGCCTTGAACCGCTCGCAAATCTGCAGATAGACCGGCAACTGGTGGTGCCGGTCGATTTCGATGGCAAGCGGGGGTGTCGGCGCAGACATCACGGTCTCTCGGGTAGCGTGAACAGGACAGGAACAGACGCGGTATGGACCAGTCCGATCGACGATTCTTGGCACTTATGAGATAGGACATGATTCTTCCACAATTGCGGCACGTGATGCGAGGTTACGGCCGCCTTTCAGCGGATCCGGCGCCGTCGCGTCCCTCTAGCAGTCCAATGCAATCCATTCGTCAGGAGATTTTGCGATGAAGATCGTTGTCATCGGTGGTTCGGGCCTGATCGGCTCGCGTGTCGTCACGCTGCTCGGCGAAGCCGGCCACCAGGTGCTGGCCGCGTCGCCGAGTACCGGCGTCAATATCATCACGGGCGAAGGCCTGGCCGACGCGTTGACCGGCGCGGACGTCGTCGTGGACGTGGCGAATGCGCCGTCGTGGGAGCCGCAGGCGGTGCTGGACTTCTTCCGCACGTCGGCACGCAATGTCGGCAAGGCGGAAGTGGCTGCAGGCGTGCGCCATCACGTCGCGCTGTCGATCGTCGGCTGCGACCGCATGCCGGAGAACGGTTACTTCGCGGCGAAGGTCGCGCAGGAACAGGCGATCGAAGCGGCGGGCGTTCCGTACACCATCGTTCGCGCGACGCAATTCATGGAATTCATCGGCGGCATCGCGGATGCCGGCGCGGAAGACGGCACGGTCCGCATCGGCGACGGGCTGTTTCAGCCGATCGCCGCGGAAGACGTGTCGGCATTCGTCGCACAGACCGCGCTCGCCGCGCCGCAGAACGGCACGATCGAGATCGCGGGCCCGGATCGCGCGCCGTTCGCGGAGATCGTCGCACGCTATCTGAAGTCGGTCGGCGACACGCGCGCGGTGGTGACCGATCGCGACGCCCGCTACTACGGCGGCCGCGTCGAGGAAAAATCGCTGGTGCCGCTCGGGGCCGCGCGGCTCGGCCGCATCGGTCTCGAGCCGTGGCTCGCCGCGCGCTGAGTCGCGTTCGCACACGCGGCGGTTCGCCGACGCCCGCCGACGGCGGGCAACCGGAATGATCGGCATCTCTTGGGGGCAGCGCAAATGAATCATTCGGAACCATCGGAGCACGGCGTGCGTCGCGACCTGACCGGTCGCGCCGATGCGCTGTCCGCGAGCTTTGGTGCCAGCTATGCAGGCATCCTTGCCTTCGTTGCCGTGGCGAGCGAAGGGAGCTTCACCAAGGCCGCCGAACGGCTCGGCGTCGGACGGCCGGCCGTGAGCCGCAACGTGCAGAAGCTCGAGGCGCAGTTGAGCACGCGGCTGTTCCAGCGCACCACCCGCACGACCGAACTGACGTGCGAAGGCCGGCGATTCTACGAGAACTGCCATCAGGGCGTGGCACAGATCGTGGAAGCCATGAACGACATGCTGGAGTTGCGGCAGGGGCCGCCGCGCGGCCTCATCCGCATCAGCTCGGCCGTGGGGTTCGGCCGGAAGATCGTCGCGCCGCTGCTGGAAAAGTTCGCGCAGGCCTACCCGGACATCATCATCGATCTGCTGCTCGACGACCGGCCGATCGACCTGGTGTCGGAGCGGATCGACGTGTCGTTTCGCAACGGGCGCATCGAGGATTCGAGCATCATCGCGCGGCAACTGATTCCGATGCAGATGGCGCTCTGCGCGGCGCCGTCGTACGTCGCGCGGCATGGCCTCCCGCAGCGCATCGAAGATCTCGACCGGCATGAATGCATCAATTTCCGCTTCGCGAGCGGTCGCGTGTTCGAATGGGAGTTCAATGTCGACGGCCGTATGCAAAAGTACCTGCCGACGTCGCGCCTCACGTTCAACGACGCGGATCTGGTGTTGCGCTCGGTGCTGAACGGAGCGGGCATCGCGCAGATGGCGGGCTATCAGATTCGCGACCATCTCGCGTCGAAGGAGCTCGTCGTCGCACTGGCGAAGCATGTGCCGGAGGATCGCGGCCACTACATCTGCTATCTGAGCCGGCAGCATCTGCCGACGCGCATCCGGATCTTCGTCGACTTCATGACCGAGCAGATTCGCGCGCTCGATCTCAATTGCATGACCCGGTTCAATCCTGACATGCAGGCGGTTCCGTCGGCGGGGCTGGCGGCTTGAGGCATGCGTGACGGACGGGCGGCCGTTCGCATCGCAGTGCGGGAAGACGGGCGTGCGTTGCTCGTTTCGGATGCTCCGGGGCTGGATCGGATAGCCTTGCCGGCATGGGCTCACGTCACGGGCGCGATTCAAACTTAAACGAATTGTGACCCCTGCCGCCGGCAAAATTTTGCACAATGGCGACAGCGCGGCGTTGTTGCCGCCATTCGCCTTCCCCGGCAGGCCGGCCTGCCGGCCCGGAGAGGGCGCCGGAAAGAACCTTCGCACCAACCGTGAGCCCCCGACCGACGTGCCGCCGCCGACCGCCATGGACCACCCCAAACGCATCCTCATCGTCGAAGACGACGCCGACATCGCCGACGTGCTGAGCCTGCACCTGCGCGACGAGCGCTACGAAGTCGTGCACAGCGCGGACGGCACGGAAGGCCTGCGCCTGCTCGAACAGGGCAACTGGGACGCGCTGATCCTCGACCTGATGCTGCCCGGCGTCGACGGCCTGGAAATCTGCCGGCGCGCCCGCGCGATGGCGCGCTACACGCCGATCATCATCACCAGCGCGCGCTCGAGCGAGGTCCACCGGATCCTCGGCCTCGAGCTCGGCGCCGACGACTATCTGGCGAAACCGTTCTCGGTGCTGGAACTCGTCGCGCGGGTCAAGGCGCTGCTGCGGCGCGTCGACGCGCTCGCGCGCGATTCGCGGATCGACGCCGGTACGCTCGACGTCGCCGGGCTGTCGATCGACCCGATCGCGCGGGAAGCGAGCGTCGACGGCACGCGCATCGACCTCACGCCGCGCGAATTCGACCTGCTGTATTTCTTCGCGCGGCATCCGGGCAAGGTGTTCTCGCGGATGGACCTGCTGAACGCGGTGTGGGGCTACCAGCACGAAGGCTACGAACACACGGTGAACACCCACATCAACCGGCTGCGCGCGAAGGTCGAGGCCGATCCGGCCGAGCCCGTGCGGATCCTCACCGTGTGGGGACGCGGCTACAAGCTCGCCGCGCCGGACCAGCGAGACGCATGATGAAACTCACCCTCACCCAGCGGCTGTCGTGCGTGTTCGCGGTGCTGCTGCTCGCGTGCTCGGGCGCGTCGGCGTGGCTGCAGATCCGTGCGAACGACATGCGCGAGAAGGAAGTGGTGCAGGGCCTGTCGCGCGATCTCGCCGCGCACATCGCGAGCAGCACGCCGCTGATGGACGCGAACGGGCTGCGCCCGGACGCCGTGCGCACGCTGTTCGGCCAGCTGATGGGCGTGAACCCGAGCGTCGAGGTGTACCTGCTCGACAACGCGGGGCGCATCGAAGGCGACGACGCGCCGCCGGGCCACGTGAAGCGCGAGCGCGTCGATCTCGCGCCGGTGCAGCGCTTCATCGCGGGCGACCCGCTGCCGATCCTCGGCGACGACCCGCGCAGCCCCGACGCGCGCAAGGTATTCAGCGCCGCGCCGCTGCAGCGCCCGGGACAGCCGCCGTCCGGCTACATCTACGTGGTGCTGCTCGGCGAAGCGCACGACCGGCTGGTCGCGCGCGTCGACGCCGGCAACGTGCTGCGCACGACGCTGTGGTCGATGGCGGTCGTCGCGCTGCTCGGCCTGCTCGCGGGCCTGACCGCGTTCAGCTTCATCACGCGCCCGCTGCGCCGGCTGACCGACGCGATGCGCCGCTTCGACGCGAACGGCGCGCCCGAAACGCAGCCGGCGGTGCCGCGCTCGCCGCCGGGGGCGCGCGGCGACGACATCGCGGTGCTCGAATCCGCGTTCGCGCAGATGGCCGACCGGATCGGCGAACAGTGGCGCGCGCTGACGCGCCAGGACCAGCAGCGGCGCGAACTGATCACGAACATCTCGCACGACCTGCGCACGCCGCTGACGTCGCTGCACGGCTATCTGGAGACGCTGTCGCTGAAGTCCGACACGCTCGCCGAGACCGAGCGCCGCCGCTACCTGTCGATCGCGCTCGCGCAGAGCACGAAGGTCGGCCGGCTCGCGCAGGCGCTGTTCGAACTCGCGCGGCTCGAATCGGGCGGCGTGCAGGCCGAGCGCGAGCCGTTCTCGCTCGTCGATCTCGTGCAGGACGTGTTCCAGAAGTTCGAGCTGGCCGCGCAGTCGCGCGGCATCGCGCTGCATGCGCGGATCCCGCCGCGCGTGCCGGTCGTCTCGGCCGATCTCGGGATGATCGAGCGCGTGCTGACCAACCTGCTCGACAACGCATTGCGGCACACGCCGCAACACGGCGAAGTCGAAGTGGCGCTGACGCCGCAGGACGATCGCGTGGTGGTGACCGTGTCGGATACCGGAGAAGGGATTCCGCAGGCGCGGCGCGAAGGATTGTTTCAGCGGCCGCAGCGGCCGATGAGCGGCGGCGCGGCGACGAGCGGCGGGCTCGGGCTGCTGATCGTGCACCGGATGCTGGTGCTCAACGGCAGCGGGATCCGGCTCGTCGATCGGGACGGACGCGGCGCGGTGTTCGAGTTCGCGCTGCCGGTCGCGCATCCGGCGCCGGGCGAAACGCGTTGAAATCCGGCGGCGATCTGCCCGCGCGTTTACCGGCCGCGCTTGCGCCGCACGTCGCTCGGCGTCGTGCCGGTCCAGCGCTTGAACGCGTGGCGGAACCCGACCGCATCGCTGAAGCCGAGCGTGAGCGCGATGTCCTCGGTGCTGAGCGTCGTGGTGCTCAGGTAGTCGATCGCGAGCGCCTTGCGCACGCTCGTCAGCAGCTCGCTGTACGACGTGCCTTCGGCGTCGAGCTTGCGGCGCAGCGTGCGCGACGTCATGCACAGCGTGTCGGCGATCGCGTCGATGTCCGGGAACTGCCCGGGCGTGCGCGTGAGTTCCTGGTACACGCGGCGCGTGACGCCGGCCTGACTGCGCAGTTCGTCGAGCAGGCGCGCGCAGTGCGACGACACCTGCGCGGCGGTGGTCGGGTTCGCGAGCTGCGGCGCGCGGGCGAGCCACGCGGCCGGGTAGCTCAACACATGGTGCGGCTGGTCGAACGCGATCGGGCATTCGAGCGCGTCGGCGAGCTGCGCCGCGTGCGCCGGCTCCGGCTGCGCGAACTGCGCGCGGGCCGGCACGCACCACGCACCCATCACGTCCTTGATGACCGTCACGTGCAGCGCGAACTGCATGTCGATCAGGAAGCGGTACAGCGGCAGGTCGGGCTCGGGCAGCGCGGCTTCGTGCGGATCCGGGAACAGCCACGACGCGGTGTCGCCCTGTTCGACCCAGCGGATCGCGAGCATCCCGTTCGCGAGTTGGTGATATTTGACGGCCGAATCGAACGCATGCGCGAGCGATTCCGAGCACAGCATCGCGTAACCGTACATCCCGTAGCTCGACGCATGCAGCCGGCGGCCGACGCGCACGCCGAGATCGGTGCCGTCGTAGCGGCCGAGCGCATTGCGCGCGGCGCTCAGGAACTGCCGCGACGACGTGAGCGTGAACGGATCGGTGACGGCGTCCGGCGACAGGCCGGTGCCGTCCAGCACCGCGGCCGGATCGAGGCCGAGTTCCCGGGCGACGCCGACGAGCACGGCCAGCTTGGCCGGCGAGAAGCGCTTCTCGCGCGACACGTGGGCGGGCGGGGCGTCGGGCAGCGACGCGGGGCCAGTGGCCGTCGGTTTCAAGAGCGCGCTGCGCGGCATGGCGGGTTCTACGTCCGATTCGATATCGTTCCGGTGCGCGATTCTGCGCCGGAACGCGCGGCGGCGCCATAGGGTTCACCCTGATGCGCAGCGGTATGCACGGACGGACACGGCATGACCGATGCACGGGCGGAAGCGGCGACAGGCGGGCCGCCGCACGCCCGCGTGTCCGTTTCGATCATCTTTTCGACCGCCCGGATCATTTTCAAAGCCGCGATGGCGGGCGATAGTCGCCGGTCAGGCGGCGGCTTTTGACCATACGGTGCGCGGGCCGCTGTGCGAACGGCGCTGCCCGGCGCCGTCCCCCGAGGAGCAGGACATGACGAAGAGACACTGGATCGGCTCGTACGGCTCGATCCCCGCCGAGATCGATGCCGATCGCCATCCTTCCGTAACCGCGCTGCTGGACGACGCGATGCGCCGCTTCGCGGAGCACCCCGCGTTCCGCGCGTTCGGCCGCACGCTCAGCTACGCCGACGTCGACCGCCTGTCGACCGCGCTGGCCGCGTACCTGCAGCAGGTCGCGGGCGTACGCAAGGGCGAGCGCGTGGCCGTGATGCTGCCCAACGTGCTCGCCTTTCCGGTGGTGTTCGTCGCGCTCGCGCGAATCGGCGCGATCCAGGTCAACGTGAACCCGCTCTACACCGCGCACGAGCTCGAACATCAGCTCAACGACGCGGGCGTCGAAGTGGCCGTGGTGTGCGGCGGATCGATGGGCACGTTCGCCGACGTGGTCGGCAGGACGCGCATACGAACCGTGCTGAGCGTGGGCCGCGCCGATCTCGGCGTCGTCGATGCGCCGGCCGGCGCGTGCGATGCGCTGCCGCCCGGCTCGATCGCACTCGCGCACGCGCTGGCCGCCGGCGAATCGCTCGCGCTCGAGCCGGTCGCGCTCGGCGGCGACGATCTGCTGCTGCTGCAGTACACGGGCGGCACGACCGGGCTGTCGAAGGGCGCCGCGCTGTCGCATCGCAACCTGGTCGCGAACATCGAGCAGTTCGGCGCGATCGTGCCGGATTCGCGGCGGCCGGGCGAGGAGGTCATCGTCACGGCGATCCCGCTGTATCACATCTTCGCGCTGACGGTGAACTTCCTGTCCTACTTCGCGATCGGCGCGGAGAACTGGCTCGTCGCGAATCCGCGCGACATGGACGGCTTCATCGATGTGCTGAAGGCCGCGCGGCCGACGGTGTTCGTCGGCGTCAACACGCTGTATGCGGGGCTCGTGGCCCAGCCGCGGCTGAACGAGGTCGACTGGTCGCGGCTGAAGCTGTCGGCCGGCGGCGGCGCGGCGGTGATCGACGTGATCTCGGCGCGCTGGAAGGCGGTGACGGGCAACTTCATTCGCGAAGGGTACGGGCTGTCGGAGACGTCGCCGGTGGTCACGTTCAACCCGCAGTCGATCGACGCGTTCACGGGCACGACGGGCCTGCCGCTGCCGTCGACCGACGTGAAGCTGCTGGACGACCAGGATCGCGAGGTCGCGATCGGCGAGGCGGGCGAGATCTGCGTGAAGGGGCCGCAGGTGATGGGCGGCTACTGGCGCAAGCCGGACGCGAACGCGGCCGCATTCACCGCGGACGGCTACTTCCGCACCGGCGACATCGGCGTGTTCGATGCGGCCGGCTTCCTGAAGATCGTCGACCGCAAGAAGGACATGATCATCGTGTCGGGCTTCAACGTGTATCCGAACGAGGTGGAAGCGGTGGCGACCGCGTTGCCGGGCGTCGCCGAATGCGCGTGCATCGGCGTGCCGGACGAGCGCACCGGCGAGGCCGTCAAGCTGTTCGTGGTGCCCGCGTCGGACGCGGCCTTGACCGACGCGCAGATCGTCGCGCATTGCCGCGCGAACCTCGCCGCGTACAAGGTGCCGAAGCTGATCCGCCTGATCGACCGGCTGCCGAAGTCGCCGGTCGGCAAGATCCTGCGCCGGGAACTCAGCCGCGCGGACTGATGGCGCCGACGCGCCGCGGCCGACATGCGGGCCGGCGTACCGGCGTGCCGGCGCAAGCCCCGAGAGTCCGGTCCGGGCCGCTCAAGTACAATGCGGGCGGTTCGACCGACGGGGACGCGATGACCGGTTCAGACTCACCTTCCGCCCAGCCAGGGCGTGCGCTGCCGTCGCCGAGCGCGACGGTGCCGATCTCGCTCGTCAACGGTTTTCTGGCGAGCGCGGGCGCGCAGCGCGACGTGGTCGAGCGCTACCTGCGCGGGGCCGGCATCCCGCTCGAGCTGCTCGGCGAGCCGCATGCGCGCGTGACGGAAGAGCAGTTCTCGACGCTGTACCGCACGCTCGCGATCGACCTCGACGACGAGATGCCGGGCATCTTCTCGCGCCCGTTGCGCGGCGGCACGCTGAAGTACCTGTGCCTGAGCCTGCTCGATGCGCGCAACCTCGAAACGGCGCTGCATCGTTTCGGCCAGTTCTTCCATATCCTGCTCGACGACTTCTTCGTCGAATCGAAGCGCGACGGCCTGGTCGCGCAGGTGCTGCTGCGACCGAACCCGGCCATCGGCCCGATCGGCGCGCTCGGCCAGGAGCTGATGCTCAAGCTCGTGCACGGCGTATGTTCGTGGTTGATCGGGCAGAAGATCCCGCTGCTGCGGATCGAGCTCGCGTGTCCGCGGCCGCGCCATGCGGTCGAACACCTGTACTTCTTCTCCGGCTCCGTGCAGTTCGACTGCGAACGCACGCTGATGCGCTTCAGCGCCAACTACCTCGACGCGCCGATCCGGCAGAGCAAGCGCAACCTGCGCAAGTTCCTCGCGCGCGCGCCGGGCGACTGGATCTTCGAATCGTTCAGCGAACAGCTCGTGTGCCATCGCGTGCGGCAATACCTGTCGGCGGCGCTGCCCGACCTGCCGGTGATCGACGAGGCGGCCGAGCATCTGCATTGCTCGGTGCGCACGCTGAGCCGCCATCTGGCCGCCGAAGGCACGACGTTCCAGGCGCTCAAGGACGAACTGCGGCGCGACATCGCGATCCAGCGGCTCACCGACACGCTCGACACGATCGCGGCGATCGGCGCCGACATCGGCTTCGACGATCCGAGCGCGTTTCATCGCGCGTTCCGGCACTGGACGGGGAGTACGCCGGGGACTTACCGGCGGCGCGTGTAGCGCGGTTTTTTCAAACCCGCTCCCATAACCGGCATCCTTCGTGCGATCCCATGGACGGCTCCCGTTGGTGCGCGAATCATCGTGCGTCCGGCGCGCGGCAGCCGTTCATCGACGCACACCCCGCGGCCGACCGGCAGGATCTGCCGGCCCGGTGAAATCACGAAGCGGTTCCTCGCCGCAACTGTCCGGTTTCGATCAACTGCTGAAAGAAGTCGTTCATCGACTCGGCGAGCGCGCGGTAGTGAATTCCGAGTTCGTTGCGGCTGCGGCTATTGTCGGCGCGCCACGGGAGTCCGACGTTGCGGGCGACGACGCGGCGCGTCACGCCCTTGTTCACCAGCGGGCCGGTCGACCACACGAGCCATTTGGGCAGGATGCGCCGCGGGATCGGATAGTCGGCGCCATACCGTTCGAGCAGCGTCGTCGCCATCGCCGG
The DNA here is from genome assembly GCF_040545115.1 of Burkholderia sp. 567. Lineage (NCBI taxonomy): Bacteria > Pseudomonadati > Pseudomonadota > Betaproteobacteria > Burkholderiales > Burkholderiaceae > Burkholderia > Burkholderia sp. 567. The sequence goes on along the minus strand of NZ_JBEPLG010000004.1, from coordinate 351,679 downwards.
CAGGCTCGTGTTGTGCCCCGACACGATGTAGCGGCCGTTCGCGTCCGGCAGGAACGCGGCCCGCAGGTGCGCGTCGGCGACATCGCGGACGTCGACCGCGCCCATGCCGAGATCCGGCACGCCCATTTTCATCGTGCCGTCGCCCATCTGCCGGACGATCTCGAAGCTCTCCGACGTCGCGTATGGATTGATGCCCGGCCCGATGACGAGCGACGGATTGATGGTGACGAGACGCCAGCGCTGCTGCGCGCCGGCGATCTGCCACGCTTCGCGTTCGGCCACCGTCTTCGAATACGAATATGGCTGGTGCGTGAGCGATGAACTGGTATTCCAGTTCGCCTCGGTGAACACGCCGCTCGGCACCGCGTCGAGGTCGGCGTTGTCGCCGTAGATCGCGGCGCAGCTGCTGGTCAGCACGACGCGCCGCACCGACGGCGTGCGGTTCACCGTATCGAGCACGTTGCGCGTGCCGAGCAGCGCCGGGTCGACGAGTTCTTTCTGAGGGTCACGAACCGTAATGGTGAACGGCGACGCGGTATGGAACACGGTGCCGCAACCGGCCATCGCGTCCGCATACGATCCCGGGTCGAGCAGGTCGGCGCGGAAATAGCGGATCGTGCCGGGCTGGCCGGCCGCGATGCGCTGCAGATACTTGAGCTTGTCCGGATCGTCTGGATGACGAACGGCCGCATGCACCGTCAGGCCGGCTTCGAGCAACCGTTGCACGAGCCAGCCCGCGACGTAGCCGGTTGCGCCGGTCACCATCACCGGCAGGCCGGTATCGATATTCATCATGGGTTCCGTAACGGACGATGTCGAACATGATGCCGCCTTGTTGCTGCCTGCGGAGGCGGCGCGGCGCGGGAGCGGCTGGCTGCCCGCTCCGCGCGCGAGGCCGCACTCAGGCTTTCAGTGCGCCGAAGATTTCAGTGAGCATCGACTTCGCGTCGCCGAACAACATGCGGTTGTTGTCCTTGTAGAACAGCGGATTGTCGACGCCCGCATAGCCGGACGCCATGCTGCGCTTCATCACGATCGACGTCTTCGCCTTCCACACTTCCAGCACCGGCATGCCGGCGATCGGGCTCGACGGGTCGTCCTGCGCGGCCGGGTTCACGATGTCGTTCGCGCCGATCACCATCGACACGTCGGCCTCGGGGAAGTCGCCGTTGATCTCGTCCATTTCGAGCACGATGTCGTACGGCACCTTCGCTTCGGCCAGCAGCACGTTCATGTGTCCGGGCATACGGCCCGCGACCGGGTGAATCGCGAAACGCACGTCGACACCCTTTTCGCGCAGCAGCTTCGTCAGTTCGAACACCGTGTGCTGGGCTTGCGCGACGGCCATCCCGTAGCCCGGCACGATGATCACGCGTTTCGCTTCGCGCAGCAGCTCGGCCGTTTCCATCGCGCTCACCGCGACCGCCTCGCCGGCCGGCTGCGCCGCGCCGCCGGCTGCCGCCGGTGCGCCCGCGCCGCTGCCGAAGCCGCCTGCGATCACGCTGATGAAGTTGCGGTTCATCGCGCGGCACATGATGTACGACAGGATCGCACCGGACGAGCCCACCAATGCGCCGATCACGATCAGCAGGTCGTTGCCGAGCATGAAGCCGGTGGCTGCCGCCGCCCACCCCGAGTAGCTGTTGAGCATCGACACCACGACCGGCATGTCCGCGCCGCCGATCGCCATCACCATGTGCACGCCGAACAGCAGCGACAGCACCGTCATCACGAGGAGCGGCAGCATGCCGTCCTGGATGGTTTCCGCATGCAGGAACGCGCGGCCGTAGTAGATCACGATCAGCAGCGCGGCCAGGTTCAGCCAGTGCCGTGCCGGCAGCAGCAGCGGCTTGCCGCCGATCTTGCCGGACAGCTTGCCGAACGCGATGATCGAGCCCGCGAAGGTGACCGCGCCGATCAGGATGCCGACGTAGATCTCCACTTCGTGGATCGCCTTCTCGGCGCCGGTGAGCTGCAGCGACGTATCGATATAGCTCGCGAAACCGACCAGACAGGCCGCGAGACCGACCAGGCTGTGCATCAGCGCGACCAGTTCCGGCATCTGCGTCATCTGCACCTTCTTCGCGGCGTACAGGCCGACGGCGCCGCCGACGACCAGCGCGGCGATCACGTACGGAATGCCCGCGGCCGACACGCGCGGGCCGGCTACGGTGGCCAGCACGGCGATCAGCATGCCGATCATGCCGAGCAGGTTGCCGCGGCGCGCGGTCTCGGGATTGGCCAGCCCGCCGAGGCTGAGGATGAACAGGATCGCGGCGCCGATATAGGAGACGGTAGTCAGGTTGGAAGTCATTGTTGTCGTCCCCTTATTTGCGGAACATCGCCAGCATGCGACGCGTCACCGCGAAGCCGCCGAACATGTTGACGGCCGTGAGCGTCAGCGCGCCCACCGCGAGACCGAGGATCAGCCCGGACGGACGGTCGCCGGCATTGGCCAGCTCGCCCAGCGGCGGCGCGACCTGCACGAGCGCGCCGATCGCGATGATCGACGAGATCGCGTTGGTCACGCTCATCAGCGGCGTGTGCAGCGACGGCGTGACGTTCCAGATCACCATGTAGCCGACGAAGCACGCGAGCACGAACACCGTGAAGTGCGACAGGAAGCTGGCCGGCGCGAACTGGCCGACCAGCAGGAACGCCAGTGCGCCGAGCGCGAACACGATCGCGAGCGCCTTGGCCGACATCGGCTCGCCGCTGTGACCGTGGCCCTTGGACTTCGCCGGTGCGGCCGCGGCGGGTGCGGCCGCCGGGGGCTTCGGTGCGACGACCGCCTGCTTGATCGGCGGCGGCGGCCACGTGATGTTGCCTTCCTTGATGACGGTGAGGCCGCGGATCGCGTCGTCGTCGAAGTCGACGTTGATTGTGCCGTCCTTGCCCTTGCACAGCTCCTCGATCACGCGCAGCAGGTTGGTGCCGTACAGCGTGGACGCCTGCCGCGACAGGCGCGACGCGAGATCCGTATAGCCGACGATGGTCACGCCATGGCGCACGACCGCCTCGCCGGGCACCGTGAGTTCGCAGTTGCCGCCCTGTTCGGCGGCCATGTCGACGATCACGCTGCCGGGCTTCATCGACTGCACCATCTCGGCGGTGATCAGCTTCGGCGCCGGCTTGCCGGGGATCAGCGCGGTCGTGATGATGATGTCGGCGTCCTTGGCCTGCTGCGCATACATCGCGCGCTGCGCCTGCTGGAAGCCTTCGCTCATCACCTTCGCGTAACCGCCGCCGCCCGAGCCTTCCTCTTCGTAGTCGACCTTGACGAACTCGCCGCCCAGCGACTTGACCTGATCGGCCACCTCGGCGCGCGTGTCGTTCGCGCGCACGATCGCGCCGAGGCTCGCGGCCGTGCCGATCGCGGCGAGGCCCGCGACGCCGGCGCCCGCGATGAAGACCTTGGCCGGCGGGACCTTGCCGGCCGCCGTGACCTGACCGTTCAGGAAGCGGCCGAACGCATGCGCGGCCTCGATCACCGCGCGGTAGCCGCTGATGCCGGCCATCGACGTGAGCGCGTCCATCTTCTGCGCGCGCGACAGCGTGCGCGGCAGCGAATCGATCGCGAGCACCGTCGCGCGTTTCGCGGCGAGCTGCTGCATCAGTTCGGGGTTCTGCGCGGGCCACACGAAGCCGATCAGCGTGCCGCCCTCGCGCATCAGCGCGACTTCGTCGGCACTCGGCGGGCGCACCTTGAATACGATGTCGCTGCCGGACCAAAGCTCGGCCGCCGACGCGGCGATGCTCGCGCCGGCCGCGCGATACGCATCGTCGTCAAAATTCGCGCCGGCGCCGGCGCCGCTTTGCACGGCCACCGAAAACCCCAGCTTGATCAGTTTCTCGACCACTTCGGGTACGGTCGCAACGCGCCGTTCGCCGGTGGCTGTCTCCAGAGGAATCCCAATCTGTAGTGTCATAGTGTGAAAGATGGGTGATGGCCATTGCATTGCGCGCGGGCCGGTGCGTCAAGGTACCAGAATCATGTGTGTGTTTAGTGGTTCGCGCGACGGATGGCGTTTAAAAAAGAACGATCGTTCGATGTACGCAAATAGAGTATGCCTCATAACGACGGCGCGATCGGGGTGGGGCGCGTCGAGCGCGTGTTCCGTTCTACTGTTGCGTTTTATCCACGCGGGAGCGATATCGCGTCGGTCGAACGGATGTTGACCGCGTGCGCTTACTGCCGCTTTCGCGGTGGGGCGGTGTTGCTCGAGAGGGCCTGCGGGCGGCGGCACCCGGTGTGTTTTCCCATAACCGGGTTCCTTTGCGGGTTCCCATGGCCGGCTCCCCTCTGCGGCTGCCTTCGCGTGAAATCGTTCACATCTTCGCCGGAGACGATCGGGCTGGCTCCGAAACGCATATGCGCCTTTTAACAACGGCCTGAAGCGATGCCGACCGGTCGGTAGGTCAATGACCGGCCGCTGATCGCATGCAGCGCCGTCGGCACATCGCGTCGATCGCCGGATCAATTCAGCAGACACCAGATCGCGAGGAAGGGCGCGTCGCCGGAGCGCATCGCGTGCAACGCTCCCGGCGGGTTGTGGATGCCGCCACCGATGCCGGGATCGAACCACGCGCCGTTTTGCTGCCGGAATTCACCGGCGGTCATCAGCACGTACGCTTCCTCCGGCGCGTGACCATGATCCGGATATCTGACATTGGACATCATCAACGAGAAGCCGAGCTGGATGTCGTCGCGGCTCTCCGCGCCGCCGGGCCCGCAAATCATTCCGTTCACGTGCCCGTCGATATAGTTCGGACTACCGTCCTTTCCCGATGTGCGACGCGACCATCCCACGTCGGGCTCGAGCGACTTGATCAGTTGCGCGACGGTGGCGAACGTCGGGTCGACGCGCGCGACCGATTCGAGCGCCGGGTCGAGCCATTCGCATGCGGGGTATCGCGCCGCTAGCCGTGTTCCGTTATCCGACGGCTGCTGCAACCGGGCGAATACTCGCGGCGCGAACGCGCGCGCGGCAGGGGGAAGCTTGTCCGACTGGAACAGTCCGGCGGCGATCCGGACGAAATCCGCGATGGGCTTCGGGCGTTCATTCATCTTCGTCGCTGCTCCCGGTCAAGTGGCCTGATCAGATGAAAGTCTACGCAGAAACGCGTGCGTCCGGACAGCGAAAAAGGGCGGGCGATTTGGCAGCGACCGCCATGCTGTGGGTTCTTCGTGGATTTCCGTGGAGGTCGCCTGGCAATCCATTTCGGCCAGATGAACCATGTTGATGACTGCATTTCGGATTCAAGCCGCTGCTCAGACCGCGATCATCTGTGAAGCACCTGTCCTAGCGCAAGAGCTCGACAATCACGACATCCGTGTCGTCTTTCGCGCTCAACGTAACGCACGTTTCACCGCGTATGGCGATGCCGTCGCGTCGCGCCAGCGTGATATGCCCCACGTCCACTCGCCCATGTTCCACCACCAGATAGGCAGAGCCGGACAGCGGCAAAGCGTGCTGCATCGCCGTGCCTTCGCGCAGTGTCGCGATACGCATCCGTGCGTCCGCGTGAATGGGCAATGCGCCGGCGCGGACATCCTCCGGATCGCCACTCGCCAGCGTAACGAATCGACTCTCGCGACATCCGAGCGAACAGACGCGCGTCGCGCAGCGCGACGTACTGGCCGGTGCGCGCGGACGTAGCCGTATCTGGAATTGCCGCGCGGGTACATTTTCGTCGTTGCGCTCTGCGCAATGGAGCGCCGCGCCGGCACTCATCACATGGACGGAATTGGCGACCAGGCGCGCGCGATTGCCCGCGTCGTCTTCGTGCGTGATTGCGCCCGAACGTACCCACGTGACGATCTCGACGTCGCGATGAGCACGCAGGCCGAAGCCCGAGTGCGGCGCGAACTCGACGTCGTTCCACACGAGGAGCGGACCGAGCGGCGCTTCTCCTGCGTGCCCGGATTCGCTCACGCGGAAATGCTGGCGGACGTCGACACCGTCGCGCCGGATCGCGGCAAGCGCAAGAAAAGCGCGTCGTTCAATCATGACGGGACTCGGTACGCGTATGCCGGGCGCGGCGTGCGATCGTCGAAGACGCGTCCGCCGCACCCAAGCCACGCTCAGATCTGTTGCTGGCCGCCATCGACAAACAATTCGATGCCGTTCACGAAGCTCGCGTCGTCCGAGGCCAGGAACAGCGCCGCGCTCGCGATCTCGCCCGGCTCGCCAAGGCGCCCCATCGGGATCTGGGCAGCCAGGTAATCGGCGAGCCCCTGACGCTGAGTCGCATCGTCACCGGCGAGATCGAGCAGGCCGGGCGTGCGCGTCGCGCCCGGGCTGATCGTGTTCACGCGGACATGGCGCTCCTTGAGGTCGAGAATCCAGCTGCGTGCAAAGGCACGCACTGCCGCCTTCGAAGCCGAATACACGCTGAACGCAGCGGTACCCGCGCTGCCCGCGGTCGAGCCGGTCAGAATCACCGACGCGCCATCGGCGAGCAGCGGCAGTGCCTTCTGCACCGTGAACAGCACGGCCTTCACGTTGCGGTCGAAGGTTTCGTCGTAGTGCGCCTCGGTAATGCTGCCAAGCGGCAGCATTGAACCGCCGCCGGCGTTCACGAACAGCACGTCCAGGCGGCCGTGCTCCTTCTTGATTTGCTCATACAGCGCGTCGAGTTCATCGAGCCGGGTGGAATCCGAACGTACGCCGGTCGCCTTTCCGCCGGCTTCGACAATGCCCGTCACGGCGGCATCGAGTTCGGCCGGGCGTCGGCCCGTGAGATAAACGTGCGCCCCTTCGGCCGCGAAACGTTGGGCGGTGGCAAGACCGATGCCGCTGGTTGCGCCGGTGACGAGTGCGATTTTGTTGTCGAGTTTGCGTGCCATGGTATTGCTCCTTTCGTTAGGTCAGTGGGTTCGCGACGCGGTTGCGTGCTGCGATGTGAGGAGAATATCGACGGCTCCATCATTTCGAAATAGAATTAATCGCAATCAAACGTTGCAGATATGCAAAGATGAGGAGCAATGGCGCAACTGCCGGATTTCGAGGGGCTCGCGATGTTCGCGAAGGTGGCCGAGCACGGGTCGTTTGCGGCTGCCGCGCGCGCGACCGGGGTGTCCGTCGCCACCGTTTCGCGCGGTGTGGCCCGTCTGGAGAGCCGGCTGGGCGCGCGGCTTTTCAATCGCACGTCGCGCCAGCTGTCTCTCACGGAGTTCGGTCGGACGATCAGCGAGCAAGCCGGCGAGATCTATCGCCGGGCCGAGGAGGCGGAAAGCTCGGCGCGCGAGATGTCGGTGCAGCCCCGTGGGCTGGTGCGTCTGGCTGTGCCGATGTCGTTCGGGCTGCGCTGGGTCGCGCCGTTGCTGCCGGGCTTCTTTCGCGCCTATCCGGAGGTGTCGATCGACCTGCATTTATCGGATGCGTCGGTCGATCTGATCGCCGAGGGATTCGACGCCGCGTTGCGGATCGCCGCGCTGCCGGATTCGTCGCTGGTCGCGCGGCGGCTGTGCGCCGTCACGCAATTCGTGGTGGCGTCGCCGGACTATTTGCGGCGCGAAGGGCGACCCACGCATCCGCGCGAGCTGGCGGATCGTCCTTGCCTGTCGTACGCGTATCGCGCGCGCAGCGCCGTATGGCGCTTCACGAACGACGTGGGCGACGAGGAGCCGGTCATGCCGACGGGCCCGCTGCGGGTAACGAACGCCGATGCGCTGTTGTCCACGCTGCTCGATGGCCTGGCGATCGCCGAGCTGCCCGAGTTCATCGCGGGCGAATATCTGGCCGACGGCCGTCTCGAGGCGATCCTCACCGACTGGTCGCTGACGAAGGGCGGTCTTTATTTCGTTACGCCGTCGGCGCGGGCGCGGCCCGCGAAGGTGACGGCGCTGTCCGACCACTTCGCCGAGCATCTGAGCGATCCAGTCTGGCGATGGCCGAAGTGATGTTGCGGCAGGTGGTCGAGTCAGACGTTTCACTGCGTTCGTGCAACGATAGCGAAGCCGGCGCAATCGATCGCGTAGCCGATAGTCGACAGCCGGCAGCCGGCTTCCGGTTCGCCGATCAGCTCGACCAGGGAGGTGGGTGTCCATCCGCGCGAGTTCGCGTGTCTCCGGACGGTCGGTACTGAACGGAGCCGGAATCGGCCGGTTCGACCACTCCGACCCCGCCAGCGCGGGCCACGGCGGCACCCAATTGCCCGCCATTTCTCCGAAAACCGACACCCGCCAAGCCGCCCCGGGCCGGCCGTTCCCGGCGTCACCCCACGCATCCCGTGGCCGATTTTGTCACCATGTGGGCCGGATATGACAATGGGAAACCGCCGCCGCGGCAGTACGATGGGGTCACGACGTCGCCTGACGCTGGCCGGTTTTGCCGCAGCCGCCCGGGCCGCGCGCCTCATTCAACGCCTGATTGGAACATCGACCATGAGCTATAACGCCCCTGTCAAGGACATGCTGTTCGTGCTGAAGGAACTCGCGGGCATCGACACCGTTGCGCAGTTGCCGGGCTTCGAGGAAGCCGGCTACGACACCGCGCAGGCCGTGCTCGACGAATCCGCGAAATTCTGCGGCGAGGTGCTGGCGCCGCTGAACGTCGAGGGCGACCGCAATCCGAGCAGCTGGAAGGACGGCGTCGTGACGGCGACGCCCGGCTTCGGCGCGGCGTTCCGCCAGTTCGTCGAGGGCGGCTGGCAGGGCCTGCAGCATCCGACCGAATACGACGGCCAGGGGCTGCCGAAGCTGATCGCGACGCCGTGCATCGAGATGCTGAACGCATCGAACCTGTCGTTCGCGCTGTGCCCGCTGCTCACCGACGGCGCGATCGAGGCGCTGCTGACGGCCGGCACCGACGAACAGAAGCAGCGCTACGTGCCGAAGCTGATCTCGGGCGAATGGACGGGCACGATGAACCTGACCGAACCGCAGGCCGGTTCGGACCTGGCGCTGGTGCGCTCGCGCGCGGAGCCGCAGGGCGACGGCACGTACAAGGTGTTCGGCACCAAGATCTTCATCACGTGGGGCGAGCACAACATGGCGGACAACATCGTCCACCTGGTGCTCGCGCGCACGCCGAACGCGCCGGAAGGCGTGAAGGGCATCTCGCTGTTCATCGTGCCGAAGTTCATGGTCAACGACGACGGTTCGCTGGGCGCACGCAACGACGTGCACTGCGTATCGATCGAGCACAAGCTCGGGATCAAGGCGAGCCCGACGGCGGTGCTGCAATACGGCGACCACGGCGGCGCGATCGGCTATCTGGTCGGCGAGGAGAACCGCGGCCTCGAATACATGTTCATCATGATGAACGCCGCGCGCTTCGGCGTCGGGATGCAGGGGATCGGCGTGGCCGACCGCGCATACCAGAAGGCCGCGGCATTCGCGAAGGAGCGCGTGCAGAGCCGCCCGGTCGACGGCTCGGCGAAGCAGTCGGTGACGATCATCCATCACCCGGACGTGCGCCGGATGCTCGGCACGATGCGCGCGCTGACCGAAGGCGCTCGCGCGCTCGCGTATGTGGCTGCCGCGCACAGCGACATTGCCCACCGCCATTCGGACGAGGCGACGCGTACGCGTCATCAGGCAATCTACGAATATCTGGTGCCGGTCGTGAAGGGCTGGAGCACCGAGATGGTGAACGACGTGGCGAGCCTGGGCGTGCAGGTGCACGGCGGGATGGGCTTCATCGAGGAAACCGGCGCGGCGCAGTACTACCGCGATGCGCGGATCCTGGCGATCTACGAAGGCACGACCGCGATCCAGGCGAACGACCTCGTCGGCCGCAAGACGCTGCGCGACGGCGGCGCGGTCGCGAAGGCGCTGATCGCGGAGATCGGCGACACGGTCGCGGCGCTCGGCAAGCTCGACGGCGCGGCGGCCGCGTCGATGAAGGCGCAACTCGAGAAGGGCGCGCGTGCGCTGTCGTCGGTGGTGGACTACGTGCTCGCGAACGCAAAGCAGGACCCGAACGCGGTGTTCGCCGGCAGCGTGCCGTACCTGAAGCTGGCGGGCGTGGTGCTGTGCGGATGGCAGATGGCACGCGCGCTGCTGGCGGCGCACGCGAACCGCGCGCACGACACGGCGTTCTACGATGCGAAGATCGCGATCGCACAATGCTATGCGGAACACGTGCTCGTGCAGGCCGGCGCGCTCGAAGCGTCGATCGTCGGCGCGAAGGGCAACGAGAGCGTGCTCGCGTTGACGGAAGACCAGTTCTGACCGTCACGGTCGGGGCGCAGGAGGAGACAGGATTTTGACCACACAGGACTTGCTCGCGCAATACGGCCCGCGCGAATCGATGGAATACGACGTCGTGATCGTCGGCGGCGGCCCCGCCGGGCTGTCGGCGGCGATCCGGCTCAAGCAGCTGGCCGCCGAGAAAGGCACCGAGATCGGCGTGTGCGTGCTCGAGAAGGGTTCCGAGATCGGCGCGCACATCCTGTCGGGCGCGGTGATGGACCCGCGCGCGATCACCGAACTGTTCCCCGACTGGAAGGAACGCGGCGCGCCGCTCGACGTCGCGGTGACGGAAGACCGCTTCCTGTTCCTGTCCGAGAACAGCGCGGTCACCACGCCCAACTGGGCGCTGCCCGCCAACTTCCAGAATCACGGCAACTACGTGATCTCGCTGGGCAACGTCACGCGCTGGCTCGGGGCACAGGCGGAAGCGCTGGGCGTCGAGATCTTCCCGGGCTTCCCGGCCGCCGAGATTCTCTACAACGACGACGGCTCGGTGAAGGGCGTCGCCACCGGCAACATGGGCGTGGGCAAGGACGGCGAGCCGACCGAGAACTTCCAGCTCGGCATGGAGCTGCACGCAAAGTACACGCTGTTCGCCGAAGGCTGCCGTGGCCACCTCGGCCGTCAACTGATCTCGAAGTTCAAACTGGACGCGAACGCGGATCCGCAGGCATACGGGATCGGCATCAAGGAGCTGTGGGAGATCGACCCGGCCAAGCACAAGCCCGGCCTCGTGATCCACACGGCCGGATGGCCGCTGAAGTCCGATGCGTACGGCGGCTCGTTCCTGTATCACATGGACAACAACCAGGTGGTGGTCGGCTTCGTGGTGGGCCTGGGCTACACGAACCCGTACCTGTCGCCGTTCGAGGAATTCCAGCGCTACAAGACGCATCCGTCGATCCGCGCGTTCCTCGAAGGCGGCAAGCGCGTGTCGTACGGCGCGCGCGCGATCACGGCTGGCGGCCTGTTGTCGCTGCCGAAGACGGTATTCCCGGGCGGCGCGCTGATCGGCGACGATGCGGGCTTCCTGAACGCGTCGCGGATCAAGGGCAGCCACGCGGCGATCAAGACCGGCATGCTGGCGGCGGACGCCGCATTCGACGCGGTGCAGGCTGGCCGTCAGAGCGACGAGCTCAACGCGTACCCGGATGCGTTCAAGCAATCGTGGCTGTACACGGAGCTGTACCGTGCACGCAACTTCAAGCAGTGGATGGCCAAGGGGCTGTATCTCGGCACGCTGATGGTCGGGCTCGAGCAGAAGGTGATGGGCGGCAACGTGCCGTGGACGCTGCACCACAAGCATGCGGACCACGAGATGCTGAAGCCCGCATCGGAATGCACGCCGATCGAGTATCCGAAGCCGGACGGCAAGCTGACGTTCGACCGGCTGTCGTCGGTGTTCATCTCGAACACGAACCACGAAGAGAACCAGCCGGCGCATCTGACGTTGAAGGATGCGAGCGTGCCGGTGAACGTGAACCTACGCACGTACGCGGGGCCGGAGGCGCGCTTCTGCCCGGCGGCGGTGTACGAGTTCGTGAAGAACGACGACGGTGGCGATCGCCTCGTGATCAATGCGCAGAACTGCGTGCACTGCAAGACCTGCGACATCAAGGACCCGACGCAGAACATCGTGTGGGTCACGCCGGAAGGCGGTGGCGGGCCGAATTACCCGAACATGTAACGCAACGCATCCCCGCGCCCGCGGGCGCGAACGAACCGGAGTGAGACGATGAGCAATGCAGCGAAGGAAGTCGTGGTGGTGAGCGGTGTCCGTACCGCGATCGGCGATTTCGGCGGAAGCCTGAAGGATTTCTCGCCGACCGATCTCGGCGCGAAGGTCGTGAGCGAAGTGCTGTCGCGCGCGAACGTGCCGGGCGATGCGGTCGGGCATGTCGTGTTCGGCCACGTCGTGAACACCGAGCCGAAGGACATGTATCTCGCGCGTGTCGCGGCGATCAACGGCGGCGTCGCGCAGCACACGCCGGCGCTGACCGTGAACCGTCTGTGCGGCTCGGGCCTGCAGGCGATCGTGTCGGCCGCGCAGACGATCATGCTCGGCGATGCCGACATCGCGATCGGCGGCGGCTCGGAGAGCATGAGCCGCGCACCGTACACCGTGCCGGCCGCGCGCTTCGGCCAGCGCATGGGCGACGCGAAGCTCGTCGACATGATGCTCGGCGCGCTGCACGACCCGTTCCAGACGATCCACATGGGCGTGACGGCCGAGAACGTCGCACGCAAGTACGGCATTTCGCGCGATGCGCAGGATGCGCTCGCGCTCGAATCGCATCGTCGCGCGGCGCGCGCGATCGCCGAAGGCCGCTTCAAGGATCAGATCCTGCCGATCTCGATCCGCACGAAGAAGGGCGAGGTCGCGTTCGACACCGACGAGCACGTGCGTCACGATGCGGGCCCGGACGATTTCTCGAAGCTGAAGCCGGTGTTCGCGAAGGAAGACGGCACGGTGACGGCCGGCAACGCGTCGGGGATCAACGATGCGGCCGCCGCGGTGCTGATGATGAGCGCGGATGCCGCGCGTGCGCAGGGCGTGAAGCCGCTCGCGCGTCTGGTCGCGTATGCGCATGCGGGCGTCGATCCGGCGTACATGGGCATCGGCCCCGTGCCGGCCACGCAGAAGGCGCTCGAGCGCGCGGGCCTGAAGATCAGCGATCTCGACGTGATCGAGGCGAACGAGGCGTTCGCGGCCCAGGCGTGCGCGGTCACGCAGGAGCTCGGCCTCGATCCGGCCAAGGTCAATCCGAACGGCTCGGGCATTTCGCTCGGCCACCCGATCGGTGCGACGGGCGCGTTGATCACGGTCAAGGCGCTGTACGAGCTGAAGCGCATCGGCGGGCGTTATGCGCTCGTGACGATGTGTATCGGCGGCGGCCAGGGCATTGCGGCGATCTTCGAGAACATCTGATAATCGAACGCACAGCACCCGAACATACAGGAATCGTCATGGCCATCGAAACCGTCGGCGTCGTGGGCGCCGGAACCATGGGCAACGGCATTGCGCAAACCGCCGCCGTTGCAGGACTCAACGTCGTGATGATCGACGTCAGCGATGCGGCGCTCGACAAGGGCGTCGCCGCGCTGAAGGGCAGCCTCGAGCGGCTCGTGTCGAAGGAGAAGCTCACCACAGGCGCACGCGACGCCGCGCTCGCGCGCATCACGACGTCGACCGATTACGCGAAGCTCGCCGCGGTCGACATCGTGATCGAAGCCGCGACCGAGAACGTCGAGCTGAAGAGCCGCATCCTGAAGCAGATCGAAGCGGTCGCGCGGCCCGATGCGATCATAGCGACCAACACGTCGTCGATTTCGATCACCGCGCTCGCGGCGCTGCTTGCCGATCCGTCGCGCTTCGTCGGCATGCACTTCTTCAATCCGGTGCCGCTGATGCCGCTCGTCGAGATCATCCGCGGGCTGCAGACGAGCGACGCGACCGCGTCGGCGGTGCGCGCGCTCACCGAGCGTTTCGACAAGTCGCCGATCGGCGTGCGCAACGCGCCGGGCTTCGTCGTGAACCGGATCCTCGTGCCGATGATCAACGAAGCGTTCTTCGTGCTGGCCGAAGGCATCGCGTCGGCCGAGGAGATCGACGCGGGGATGAAGCTCGGTGCGAACCATCCGATCGGGCCGCTCGCGCTGGCCGATCTCGTCGGGCTCGACGTGTGCCTCGCGGTGATGGACGTGTTCCTGAAGGACTTCGGCGACACGAAGTATCGTGCGTGCCCGCTGCTGCGCGAGATGGTGTCGGCGGGAAGGCTGGGGCGGAAGACGGGGCGGGGGGTGTACGACTACAGCGCATGATGCGAGCGTCGGGCGCGGGTGGCGTGTACGCTTCCGCGTGAATCCGGCGCCGGCATGAAACCGGCGTGAAGACAGGTTTGGCACCGCACCCCGGAGGCCGAATCTCGATCCGGCCTCCGGGGTGTTTTCTTGGCGCCATTCGCGGCGTAGCCGCACGCTGCGTGGCGCCGAACGGACCGTTAGCCGGAAACGGCGTTGCCGGTATCGGCAACATAGTTTGCGATACTGAAGAATCGATAGTCGCTCAGCAGATCCGGCGCCGGGAACCCCTCCGGATGAATCCGCCCATAAATCGGGCTGTCGGGACGCAGGCCAGCCAGGGTCAACGCGAGTGTGAATTCGTTGAACGGCGCCATGAATTGGCGCGACACGAAATGCATGCCCCAGTTGAACACCGACGGAAGCTGCTCGGTGCGCAACCACGTGTCAGGCCCACCCGGCCCGCCCGGCGCACGCGCGCAAAGATTCTCCGCCCACGGGCTATGCCCCTCCACGATGAGAAAGCCATGCTTCGCGTGGCGCTTCCAGCGGGTCAGGAAATCGATGAGATCAGCCGCCGCCACGTAACCGGGAACAAGGCCTTCCGCATCGCTATACGCCACCTTGAACGCAAGCTTGATCTGGTCGAGCGCGATCGGCAACTCGGCCTGATCAGATACCGTCAGGACGCCCGCATAGTGCTGATCGATAACCGCACGCAGGCGCGCTCGATCGACGGTGCGGAGGTGGCGCTCGAGGATCGCTTCGGCGGCGTCCTTGCGACGAATGCTCAGCCGGCGGTTGTGGACGAGGAACATGAAGGTATGCAACAAGTCGCTCAGTCGCGCCGAGCGCACGCTGCCGTCCGGCTGCCTGACGGTCAGGCCGCTTTCGGCCACGGCTTCGTCGTAGCGGTCGGGCTGGGAAATGTCGGCGGCAATCACGCGTACCTGCACGCCGGAGATGTCCGTCAGCGCAGACAGCGTGGCGGCTGCGCGGCCGCGCGCGGATTCGTTGTAGTCCGCGCCGATCACGAGCAGCGGATAGGCCGCGAGGTGCCGGCCGCGCCGCGTCGACGTAATGACGTATTCCGCCAGGCGCTTCAGCGCGCTGCCGTCGCCGCAGCCCATGTCCGCGATGCCGGCCGGCTGGCGATCCAGCGGCGTGTCGTCGAACAACTTGCGCAGGATTTTTGTCGTGATTTCCTGCGACGCCGGCCCGGACCCGGCGCCGCTCGACGCATACACGTTCATCACGCGATCGATGTGGCCGTCGCTATCGATATCGAGCGGATCGGGGTTGCGGAACAGGAGTTCGTCGAGCAACGCATACGAACGCAGATAGGACGCGGGCAACCCCGCGTAAGGGGCGGCAATCGGACGGTGAATCCGGCCCGCCTCGGTGAGGCGCACCTTCTCCCGATCGATTTCCGCCATGCCGAACTTGCACATCAGCGCCCATGCCGCGTGCAGCACGACAGGATCAGCCTGCGTCCAGGCGCCGACCGCGACCCCTTCGGGCTGCTGGTCTAGCTTGCCGAGGATTCCGGGCGCCGATTGCGTGTACTGGCCATCCGGCTGCCTGTCGAACACCGGCATATCGAGCGCGACCCAGGTCGGGCCGAGCAACAGGCCGTCCATCGCCGTGCGCAGCTGTCCATTCACCTGGCGCTCCAGATCGGTGGCCGGAATCGGAAGCTCCGGCCAACCCGCTACGCAGATCCGCGCGAGCTGTGCATACAGCGCGCTGTCGTCGGCCGCGATGCGCGTTCGGTGACACAGGGCGTGCAGATGCTGGAGCACCGACGTGGCATTCGCCAATTGCTCGAACAGCGGACGGGTGTGCTCGACGCACGCGACGACATATTCACCGGCCGGGGTGAGCGCATATTCGGCGTCTTCGTCGCCGCGATCGAGGGTCAGCCAGCCGGCCAGGCTCAACAGGTTGAGGGCGCCCCACAGAACCCCCAGGTTACGGGTCGGGTCGGGCTGGCGGGACTTTGCGAACGCGCGCATCGCGCGGGGCGCTCCGGCCCGCAGGCCGCGGAACGCGCCGGCAAGCACCAGGCGCGCCAGCGTCGGCACCAGCACGATACCGTTCGCCCAGTTGCAACTGCGCGTATAGGCCATTACGCGCTGAGCGTCGTGTCGGCCGATGCGCAGCGTGGCTGCATGCGTGTGTTGCTCGAGCTTGACCGGCAGCTCCATGTCGAGCACCTCGACGCCGATCGTGGTGCCGGCCGACAGGCCGAGCAATATGCGTGTTTCGTCGGGATAGGCGTCGAGATAGTGTTCGAGCTGCCGGGCCAGTGCGGTGGTGGAATCACCAAGGTCGAATCGGGCGTGCATGTTGGACGGTCTCACAGGGTCGAAGGTTGGGCTGCAATGGATGAAGATGCATCCGAATCGGCGTGCGCTACGGCAACTGCCGGCGCGGCGCCGTGAGTCCGGGGTGCAAGATGGGCGGCCAGCGCGCGAATGGACGGGTAGTCCCAGACCGCGGACGGATCGACGGTCACGCTGAACGTCTCGCTGAAAACGATCGTCATTTCGACGGCGAGGATCGAATCGAAGCCGATTTCGGCGAACGTCGACTCGCGCGTCAATCGAAGCTTGCGGTGCTTGAGGCGCTCGCCCAGCCACGCGATGAGCCATTGTTCGACGGCATGAATCTGTTGGCGATCGAGCAGGCTTGCCGGCTCACTCACGATCGGGGTTGCGGCCGAACCGGTGTCTTCGCCGGCTGGCGCGTCGGGCGCGCGGGAGACCGAACGCGCGTCGGCATTGGCGTCCAGCAACGGATCGACGAGTTGGCTTGCGCCCGGGATCGTTTGCTCGATCGAGCCGATCTCGAACCCGATGCGCGCTGCCCACTCGTTCAATTCCACTGTCGTGGACAACGCAGATCGCAAGCCGACCTGCCGTTGCGCCGCCTCGATCGCGAGTTCGTACTGGCTCTGCGCCCAGCGCAGCGTGCCGTCGCCGATGCGCTGCTGCGCAGCCGCGCGTTCGGCCACCGCCAGCAGTAATCCCCATTGCGCGATCGTGCCGAGCCAATAATTGACCCACACGGCAGCGTGCGCGGTGCCGCCGAGTTTCGACGCATTGGCGAGCCCGTCTTGCGTCAGCTGTGCGCCCAGTTCGCGCAGCTCCCTGGCCAGCGCACCGGCGCTCAGCGCACTCTCCAGATAGCGCAGCAAATCGTCGCTCCCGTGGAGCAGACGACTGCCCAGGTGAACCAGCAGCGTTTCGGTCGGCCCCTCGAAGATGCGGGTCAGGCGCGCGTCCCGGAAGATCTGCGGTGCCAGGTTGGTCTCGATATAACCGCGGCCACCCAGGAACTGCATCATCTCGTCAGCGGATTGCGACAGCAGCTCGGAGCCGAGAATCTTCGAAATCAGGAGACAGTCTTCAGGCACCGCGACGCCGAGGTCCAGTTCGGTGGCCAGGCGCTCGACCAGCGCATCGAGCCCGTCGATGCGGTCACGCAGCTCGCCCAGGCGCAGGCGGCTCAGCGGGTTGTCCAGCAGGAGGCCGGTGCCGACCTGGCGCCGCGCTCCGTAGCGATGCATCAGCTGCGCACAGCGTCTCATTGCGCCCACGCAGACGGCAGCGATGCCAAGGCGCGCAATGTTCATCGCGTGCTGCGCCACGAGCATCCCCTGGCCGATGTCGCCGAGCCGGTATGCGTCGCTGATTCGTGCCCGATCCAGATGGAGCGAATTCTGGATCATGCCGCGCACGCCCATCGTCAGCTCCTCGGCACCGATCCGCACGCCTGGCGTGCCGGGGCGCACCGCCAACCCGACCATTCCGGTGCCGTCGGCCTGCCTCGCGAACACGTTGATGATTCCCGCCCAGGCGGATGAGCCGCTCCAGCGCTTGTTCCCCGTGACCAGCCAGTCGCCGGACTCGGTGCGCTGTGCGCGGGAGGCAATCGCGCGCACATGCGAGCCCGCGGCCCGCTCCGTGATCGCGAATGCGGCGAGCATCCGACCGCTCGCGAGGCTCGGCAGCAATTCCTCGCGCAATGGTGGCTGCGCATGCTGCATGATCGGCAGGATCCCGAGCGTGTTGTTCAGGGCGACAAAGAAAGCCAGCGTCGAATCGATCGCGGCCAGCTGCGCGAACACGCGCAACATGTCGCGCTGGCCGAGGCCGAGGCCGCCATGCGAACGGTCGATCGGCATGCCGAGCAGGCCCCGATTCCCGAAATCGAGCACGACGTGCGGCGGAATGGTGCGACGCTCGTCCATGGTTCGCGAATCGATCCGCGTGCGCGCGTAGTGCCTGAGCCAGTCGTTCAGTTCGTCGACGGTGGCGCTTTCATCACGCCGGCGATCGTTGGCCGCCGGCTGGTCGGCAACAGCTGTCGGGCGTGCGGGCTGTCGGCGATCGGGCGCGGGCGTATGGATACCGCCCTCGACGTCCCACTGCGCGAGGATCGTCAGCGCGCCGTCGTGCAGCTGTGTGCGGCACGTGCTGCGGCGCACCTTGCCGCTCGACGTTTTCGGCACGCTGCCGGGCGACACCAGCACGATCGCGCTCGGGCCGATGTCGAGGCGGTTCCAGATAGCCTGGCGAATCGCGTCGATGAAGCTGTCGAGATTGCCCTTGCGTTGCGTGCGCTCGACTTCCGCCACGACGATCAGGCGCTCCGCGTCGACCTGGTCGTCCATGAAGGCCGCGCAACCGTTCGGCACGAGTTCCGGCACGCCGACGATCAGCGCGTACTCGATGTCTTCCGAGTAGTAGTTGCGGCCGGCCAGGATCACCATGTCCTTGAGCCGGCCGGTGACGTAAAGCTCGTCGCCCAGAATGAAGCCGAGATCGCCGGTGCGCATGAACACCTGATCCCGATGGCCCGCCAGACTGTGCTGGAAGGTCGAATGCGTCTGCTCGTCCAGATGCCAGTAGCCGGCGGCGACGCTCGGGCCGGCCACGCAGATTTCGCCGATGGTCCAATCGGCGCAACGCTCGTTCGTCTCCAGGTCGCGCACGATCACGTGTTGTTCGCCGTCGGTGCGACCCACGCTGACCAGGACCCGTTCGCCCGGACGATCCAGCGGCTGCGGCGACACGCCCAGGAATTCGCCTCGCACCACCACGGATTGCCGCTGGAGCGCAGCCTGGTCGACGCATAGCGTCCGGATCGGATGCTGCTTCGCGCGACCGGCCACGTACAGCGTTCCCTCCGCCAGCCCGTAGCACGGCAGAAAGCCGTCGGCAGCGAAGCCTGCGGCGGCGAAGCGCTGCGCAAAATCAGTCAAGGTGCTGGCGCGCACCGACTCGGCGCCGTTATAGGCGACCCGCAGGCACGACAGGTCGAGCGTCGCCAGCTGTTCGTCGGAGATCCGCCGGCAGCACATCCGGTATGCGAAATCCGGCGCGCCCGTCAGATCCGCACGGTACTGGCTGATCGCACGCAACCACAGGTACGGATGCTGGATGAAGCGTTCCGGGGCCATCAGCACGCTCCGGAAGCCGCCGTAGAGCGACGTCAGGATCACGCCGATCAAGCCCATGTCGTGGTATGGCGGCAGCCAGCTGACGATCGTGCTCTGCTCGTCGTAACCGAGCCATTCGCGCATCAGCCCCAGGTTATGCATCAGGTTGCCGTGCGACACCATCACGCCCTTGGGGCTACCGGTGGTTCCCGACGTGTATTGCAGAAAGGCGATCCGGGATGGCTGCACGCTGGCGGGCGAAGGCACGGGATCCAGCACCTGCGCGCCCCCGACGTCGAGCAGCGTGCTGCCGGATGCGTCGGTATCGGCGAGCCAGGTCGCGCAGCGCGCATGGTCCTCGGCCGAACACAGAATCGTGTTCGCGCCTGCGTTCTCGACGATGCCGGCGATCCGCACCATATGCTGCCTGTTGCGCGGCGGGTAGACGGGAACTGCGATGGCACCGGCATACAGGCACCCCATGAAGGCGCTGACATAGTCGAGCCCCGGCCGGCACAGCAGCAGCACCCGGTCGCCGATGTCGATCGCGTTCTGCTGCAGCAGCGCGGCGACCCGGCGAGCGCGTGCGTCGAGTTCCGCGAAGGTCATCGATTCGGCCTGTTCCTGTTCGGGCGGGCCGCTCAGGAACACGTAGGCGGTTTTGTCGCCGAGTGTGGCGGCCCGGTTCTGAAGCAATTCGCTAAGCGTGGTCGGCAAGGTCGCAGTGGTCATGATGTCGTCGGAAGAGGAATGAAAACAGCGAGCAGCGGCCTGACGCCGGCCGGCGCCCATGCGTTGCTGCGGCGGGAATCCGTAGGAGGCTATTCGGCGCGATGGAACAGATCGATCATGTGCATCATGCTTTTGAGATGCAGGAAATGCGGCACCACCCGTTCGCTCCGTGCCGCATAACGCGCAGTCCAGTGGTGGGCCAGTTCGTGCGTGGCGGTGGCGTTGCCGCGAACCGCGCGTGCGTCGGCCTCGCGCGCATCGAGGCACGCACGTGCATGCCGCACGGCCGATCGGGCAAGCTCGCCGGTGAGGATGCCGTGATGCCCCAATGCGAGCCGCGGCGCCTGCAGTTGCTCGATGACGTCCAGCGTGTGCCGATACGCAAACAGGTCCTGAAAGACCAGCGGCAGCCAACTGGTGGCGCCGTGAAATTCGCCGAGCGCATCCGACACGAAACCGATGTCCAGCTGCGGGCAGTAGTAGCCGAACTGGCAACGGCTGTGGCCCGGCAGCGCGATCGTGCGAATCTGCATCCCGTCGCCGATGTCGAGCTGCGTGTCCGGATTGACCGGGTAGAACGGCAGGTCGGATAACTCGGTGAAATCGACGCCGACGGCGGGATCCCACGACCGTGACGCTTGCGCGTCGAGCTGACGGATGGTTCGGCAGGCCGACGGGCTCTGGAACGCATCGAACGCGTCGGGAGAACCGGATACATGGAGCCACGGCATGCGCGACTTGAGCGTCATCAGCAGGCTGCAATGGTCATAGTGCGAATGGGTGATCAGCCAGTAGCGCAAATGCCGGATGCCGCCAAAGTCCCGCAGCAGGTCATGAAGCTGCTGCCACACGAGCTCCGTCATGCCGCTCAGGCCACCCTCGATCAGCGTCGCGGCCTCGTCGTTGACGATCACGTACAGCGGCACGTCGGCCGTGCCGACGAGGGCCAGCCGCCGATCGATCCACCCCGGGGAAGCGTTCAGCATGTCGTTCAGCTCCGATAGAGCGCACAGGCCCATGTCGCGCCCGCGCCGTAGGTCACGAAGAGGTTGAGCTGCCCGGCCGGCATGCGGCCCAGCTCGCGTGCGATGGCGAGCGCGACCGGAAACGCCGCGCTCGCCATGTTGCCCAGCTGATCGACGGAAATCATGCACCGCTCGCGGGGCAGCCCGAGTTGCCCGATGACCGCGTCGAGGATGCGCAGGTTCGGCTGGTGCGGCACGACCAGGCCGATATCCGACATCGTCAGCCGGTGCTTGTCGAGCATCTGCCGGCACGCGTCGACGATGCGCCGCGTGGCGTCTTCGAACATCGGCTTGCCTTTCATCCGGAAATGGTGCCGGCCGGCCGCGATGTCGTCTGCGTCGATGAAGCGTGGACGTCGCGCGCCGGGCGCTTCCGTGCTGAGCAGGTCGAACTGGGTGCCGTCGGCGCCGAGCGTCAGGTCGATCAGCCCGTGCGCCGGGTGGTCCGTCGCTTGCAGCAGCAGCGCGGCGGCGCCGTCGCTCAGCAGGATCGACAGATTGCGGCCGGCATTGCTGGAGTCGATCCGCCGCGACAGGGCTTCGGCGCAGATCAGCAGCACGTTGCGATACAGGCCGCTCGAGAGGAAGTGACGCGCGATCTCGATCCCGTAGAGCCCGCCGCTGCACTGCGCGCGGATATCGAAGCACGGAATCTCCCGCAATCCGAGCCGGGGCTGGATGTAGCATGCTTGCGACGGATCGTGGTGATCCGGCGACAGCGTATTGACGATCAGCAGATCGACGTCGCGCGCCGTCACGCCGGCGTCGGCCATCGCCCGTTCCGCGGCCGGGCAAGCGAGATCCGCCAGATGCTGATCGGGAGCGAGATAGCGTCGCGCCACGACGCCGGTTCGTTCGCGAATGAACGCGTCGCTGGTGTCGATCATGCCGGCGACTTCGTCGTTGCTGACGATCCGGTCCGGCAGTGCGTGGCCCATCCCGGCGATGACGAGTCTGGCGGTCATGTCCGCACCTCCTGCTCCGTCACGGCGGCGACGGCATCGCCCGCATCGGTCACGACGGTTTCGCCCCAGCGCCACAATTGCGCGCCGAAGCCCCAGCCGGCGCCTGCGCCGGCAATCACGACCAACGATCCTGGCCGGATCACGCCTTCCCGGATCGACTCGTACAGCGCAAACGGCACGGCGGCCGACACGAGGCACGCACAATCGGCCACGCGAATCACGTATTGGTCGGGCTTGAGCCCGAGCCGTTGCGCCCATGCGCGCACGAGCAGCGCCGACGGCTGATGGAACACCATCGCGTCGATGTCGGCGATGCCCGTTCCGCTCCGGTGCAACAGCCGCTCGACGATATCGGGAATGGCCAACGGCATGAAACGCGAGATCGCCTCCTGCGCTTCGGGCTTGAGCGTGAAATACACGCCGAACGGGTTGTCGGCGTCGGTTGCCGCGTCGTCTGCCGCCGCCCGCGCATTGCGCCACTGCATCGTCACGAGGTCGTAGCGGGTTGCATCGCTGTGATACGCGGCATCCAGCCAATCGGCGCCATCGGGATCGGCCGGCTCGGCGACGAGCACGGCCGCGGCCGCGCCATCGCCGAAGTTCGTCGACGATTTACTGGTGTAGTCGACCACGGCCGACATGCGCTCCGACGAGCACACCAGGGCCCGCTTCACCCGTCCCTGCTTGATGAGGTTGGTGGCGATCTGTAGTTGCAGCACGAAACTCGCGCATTCCATCTCGACATCGGCATCGAGCGCGCGAGTGGCGCCGAGCCTGTCGCGCAGCGCACGCGCCAGCCGCGGCGCGAAACGGCGCCGGCCGTCGGCGAGCGAGACGAACGGCGACGTCATGTTGAACAGCACCAGATCGAGTTCGGCGGCCTCCACGCCGGCACGGGCGAGTGCGTCGCGGGCCGTGCGCTCGGCCAGCGCAAGCTCGGATTCGCCGGCATCGGGATCGATCATGTAGCGCGATTCGATGCCCCAGAATTGCCACCATTCCGACGGAATGGGCTCGACGCCCGCGAAGACGGGATCGTCGTTGGGTACCTGGCGTGCCGGCAGGCGGCACGCAAGACTTGCGATTCGGACGTTGTGCACCATCAGATCTCCATCGTGCTGCAGGCGATGCGCGGCCTGAACGGATCCAGCGTCATGGCGACCACCGTATGTTCATCGTCACGCAACGACCTCGAATGTGCGACGCGGGACGCGAGCCACGCGGGCAACTGGAATGGGTTCGGGATGTCCGTCGAACCGGCGACGACATCGACGTGGAAATCGCGACCCACGCCGGTGACGATTGATGGCCATCCGCTCAACCACGATTCGCAAAACAGCGTGGCGACGCGCCGGTCGATGCGGCTCTGCACCGCGTCGACCATCGCGCGCAGCGCGGTGGCCGCATTGGCCGGTTCGGCGTCGAATCGACCGGTTGCGTGATCGAACCGGCTCTCGAAGCGGGCCAGTGACAGGATGCCGTTCACGCGCCGGGCGGGAAGCGCGTCGAGCGTCGCGAACGGGGGCGACTCGAGGTCCGCGTAGCGGCTGGCATAAACTCGGTCATGGCCGGCAGGCGTCAGGACGATCGCCCCCGCGCCGTCGGCGAAGCCGCTCGTGGCCACCTGTTCGACGTCCGCGAGCGCCTCCGCGCGAACGACGAGCGCGCGTCGATAGCCGAGCTGTTTGCAATGGCTTTGCGCGAGATCGAGTGCGAGCGTCCAGTCCGCGTCGAGCAGATCGAACACGGCCGCATGTCGCGCACGCAGATCGCGCTGCACCGGGTGCGCCAGCCGCGGCCCGGCGATCGTCGGGGCGTCCGCCATCCGGCTGGGAGAAATCGACAGGCTGACGATCAGATCCAGTTCCGACGGCAGGCAACCGGCTTGCAGCAGCGCCTGCCTGGCTGCCTTGATCGCGTAATCGTTGGCGCAGGATTGCGCCGTGGCCGCTGGGTCCGGAATGGCTACCGCGGCTCCGAGAATTTTCATAGGGTATGTTCGTTCTGGACTGCTTGATTCAGG
Source organism: Burkholderia sp. 567 (assembly GCF_040545115.1). Classification (NCBI taxonomy): domain Bacteria; kingdom Pseudomonadati; phylum Pseudomonadota; class Betaproteobacteria; order Burkholderiales; family Burkholderiaceae; genus Burkholderia; species Burkholderia sp. 567. Next base: position 327,486 of record NZ_JBEPLG010000004.1, on the reverse strand, counting down.
GGACGCGTCACGCCATGACCTGCCTGCCGGAGCACGGCGCGACGCAATTTGCCCGATTCGTTGCGCGGCAAACTGCAGGCGTGGTAGGCAATACGATGCGGACATTTGTACGGCGCAATCACGCTCTTGACGTGCTGCTGCAGTTGCATCGTCAACGCTTCCGAGCCGTCGACGCCAGGTCGCAGCACCACGTGCGCGCAGATGAGCGTGCCGCCCCGTTCGTCGATCTGGCCGACGACGCCGCATTCCGCGATATCGGGATGGCGCAGCAGCGCTTGCTCCACTTCGCCGGGAGACACCGTGTAGCCGGAGCTGATGATCATGTCGTCCGCGCGGGCCTGATAGAACAGATAGCCGTCCTCGTCCAGGTAGGCGCTGTCGCCCGTCAGGTTCCAGCCTTGCTTGACGTAGTCGCGTTGCCGCGTGTCATTCAGGTAGCGGCACCCGGTCGGCCCCTGCACGGCCAGATAGCCGATTTCGTAGGGCGGCAGGCATTGGCCGTGCTCGTCCACGACGGCAAGGCGGTAACCGGGCACCGCCTTGCCGATCGCGCCGTTCTTCGCGCCGGTGTCGCCTGTCGACGCGAAGATATGCAGCATCTCGGTCGACCCGATTCCGTCGATCAGGTGCAGGCCGGTGCGCTCCTGCCATGCGTCGCGCGTCCACGACGAGAGCGCCTCACCCGCCGACACGCATTTGCGCAGGGACGACACGTCATGCCTGTCGAGATGGTCGAGCATGGACCGATAGGCCGCCGGTGCCGTAAACAGGATGCTGACCCGGTGCCGGTCGACGGCGGCCAGCAGCCGTTCCGGGCTCGCCTTCGGCAACAGCACGACGCTCGCGCCGACACTGATCGGAAACAGCAGCAGCGCGCCGAGCCCGAACGTGAACGCGAGCGGCGGCGACCCGCAGAACACGTCGTCGGCCGTGGGCCGGAGCACGTGCTCCGGAAAGCAGTGGCAGGCTGCCATCACGTCGCGATGAAAATGGACGGTTGCCTTCGGTTCCCCGGTCGTCCCCGATGTGAACGCGATGAGGCAAGGATCGTCCGCGCGCGTGTCGGCGGCCGCGAATTCCGCTGAATAGCCATCGAGCCAGCGCGCGTGCGGATGCGTGTCGTCCGTCTCGTAGCGTCGAACTTCGCCGCGCCACTGCACGCTCGCCATCGCCCCGTCGAGCTCGGTCGACAGCTCGGCTTCGCAGATGACGTGCGTGACCCGGGCTCGCGCGATGATGGTCGACAGCTCTCCCGCGCGCAGCTTCGGCATCGTCGCGACGGCCACGCCACCGGCCTTGACCACGCCGAACCATGCGGCGGCAAGCATCGGGTGATTGGTGCCGTGTAACAGCACTCGATTGCCGGCCACCAGGCCCGCATCGCTGACCAGCATGTTGGCGATCCGGTTGCCGGCATCGCGCAATTCGCGATACGACCACGCGATGCCCGACTCGGTCTTGATCGCAATGCGATCGCCCCAGCCTCGTTCTTCGACTGCGGTATCCAGCAGCGCGGCGGCGCAATTGAGAAACGGCGGAAACTGCAGCCCCGGCAACTCAAAGACAAACGTCGGCCAAAGTTCGGCAGGGGGCAAGTTCGCGCGGCAAAAGTCATCCATCGTCAGCGCTCGCAAGAGTGTGAGTTTGAAGTTCGAGATAGTGGTGCGGCGCGGGCCGGGCCAGATGCTCGGGCCCGGCCCGCCCAACCTGAATCGCGATGCCAAAGAGACGGCGTCGGGGCGGCAGGCACATGTCGACGACCGACGCACGGAGAGCCCGGTCAATCACATGATGGCTTGCCGGTGTTTATGGATTGATTTCGTCTCATTTGATTTTAAAAATAAACAATAATCGAGCTATTTAGTGCGGATTGCTTGAGGTTGGAAATGCGTCGATCGATTTGGTGGGTTTAGAAAGTGTGCCGTAAGCTTAGCGGAAGTAAACTTGGAAAGTAAATGGTCATATGAGGGGGTGATTGGAATTATTTGTTGAAATCGATTCCATTAAGCGTCGACGTTTTATTGAATTAATCGATTTCGGTTAACCATCTTGCGATTTGTTGACTTCGGTGGAGCTGGTTGTCGGAGCACTGAATAAAGCGTCGGGAAGTTCACCAAGGCGAAACGAGCATCGCGTCACGAAGTGGATTGCCCCGCGCGAAAGGCGAAAGACCCGCGCTCTCAGGAGCAGCGGGGCTTGAATCGATCTGGATGGAAAATCAGGGATTCGGGCGCCGGGGTCTCGGATTGCGCCCATATGGATTTGCGTAATTGTATTAACGAATATTTTATTTTAAGTGAGAAATCGGAATGTCTCGGTTCGCGGATACGAGCCACATCCTGGCTGTTTCCGGATATCCGGCTGAACCTGATCGTCACCGAGCACTTCATGGAGCTCGACGGGCTCATCGAGCCCGACGTGATCATCACGAAGAACCCGCCGCGCGAGCCCGAGTTCGACGTCGAGCCGCTGTTTCACGACATCGTGTATCCGGTATGCAGCCCCGCGTTTCACGAACGTCACTTTCATGGCCGGTCGCTGAAGCCGCTCGACCTGCTGTCGCGTCCGACCCTGAACCTGTCGATGCTCGGCCGCGCGCAGGTGTGCGAGCACGTCGACTGGCGCGTGTGGCGCAACTGGTTCCAGCAGGGCGACGGCACTGACACGCTGACCGAGAACAAGTATCTGGAAAGCAACGACTACCGGCTGCTCGTCGCGCAGGCCGAGGCCGGCGAGGGCACGCTGCTGGGCTGGCATCACCTCGTGCACCGGCAGATCGACCAGGGCATCCTGATGCGGCCGGTGCAGGACGTGCTGGTGTTTCGCGATCGCCATCACTATCTGATCACGCACCGGAATGCGCAGCCGCGCCCCGAATATCAGCAGTTCCGGCAGTGGCTGAACGACGAGGTCGGCGTGATGATGCGCGGCTGGCTCGATGCCGGCGTCGAGATCGAGCAATGACCGACCGGTCCGTCGGGTATTCGATGGGGCGTGCCGTTTGCATCGATGAGCGACAGCCTCCATCGATGTCTATTAGTTGACCGGCCTTTCCGAGTGAAATGAACCGGCCGGTCGAGCGGCCCGTGAGCCGGTCCCTTATTTCCTGCTGGTCGGCTGGATGCTATTCGCCGTCGCGATGTCGATAGCGGCTGTCGCGCGATATGGCGAACATGTTGGCTGGCGAAAGCCGGGACGATGCCGCCGCGAACGACCGATGCGAAGCTCCGCATGCCGACCGGTAACGCGTGCACGTGGCGGACGGCACATCGGCGCGTTCAATTCAACCCTTCACTACCCATGGCTGCCGTGATGCTTACCCCCATCCAGTCCATCCTGATCGCGAACCGCTCGGAAATCTCGATCCGCGTGATGCGTGCCGCCGCCGAGCTGAACATCCGCACGGTCGCGATCTATTCGAAGGAAGACCGCCTGGCGCTGCATCGCTTCAAGGCGGACGAGAGCTACCTGATCGGCGAGGGCAAGAAGCCGCTCGCCGCGTATCTCGACATCGACGACATCCTGCGCGTCGCACGGCAGGCGAAGGTGGACGCGATCCATCCCGGCTATGGCTTCCTGTCCGAGAACCCCGATTTCGCACAGGCCGTGATCGATGCCGGCATCCGCTGGATCGGCCCGTCGCCCGACGTGATGCGCACGCTCGGCAACAAGGTGGCCGCGCGTAATGCGGCAATTGCCGCCGGCGTGCCCGTGATGCCCGCGACCGCGCCGCTGCCGGACGATCTCGACGCGTGCCGGGCGCTGGCCGCGGAAGTCGGCTATCCGCTGATGCTGAAGGCGAGCTGGGGCGGGGGCGGACGCGGGATGCGCGTGCTGGAAAATGATCAGGATCTCGAAACGCTGCTGCCCGTCGCGCGCCGCGAGGCATTGGCCGCGTTCGGCAACGACGAGGTGTATGTCGAGAAGCTCGTGCGCAATGCGCGGCACGTGGAGGTGCAGGTGCTCGGCGATCTGCACGGCACGGTCGTGCATCTGTACGAGCGCGACTGCACGGTGCAGCGGCGCAACCAGAAGGTCGTCGAACGCGCGCCGGCGCCGTATCTCGATCGCGAAAGCCGGCACGCGTTGTGCGAATCCGCGCTGCGCCTGATGCGTGCGGTGGGCTATACGCACGCGGGCACCGTCGAATTCCTGATGGACGCCGACACCGGCCAGTTCTACTTCATCGAGGTGAATCCGCGCATCCAGGTCGAGCACACGGTAACGGAGATGGTCACCGGAATCGACATCGTGAAGGCGCAGATCCGCATCACCGAAGGCGGCCGGATCGGCTTGGCGGAGGATGCGACGGACGCCGACGGCGCGCTCGTCGCGCGCGCGGCCGGCGTGCCGGAGCAACAGGCGATTCCGCTGAACGGCAACGCACTGCAATGCCGGATCACGACCGAGGATCCGGAGAACGACTTCCTGCCCGATTACGGGCGGCTCACCGCGTACCGCAGCGCGGCCGGCTTCGGCGTGCGGCTCGATGCCGGCACGGCCTATGGCGGCGCGGTGATCACGCCGTACTACGACTCGCTGCTCGTGAAGGTGACGACCTGGGCGCCGACGGCGGCCGAATCGATTCACCGGATGGATCGCGCGCTGCGCGAGTTCCGGATTCGCGGCGTCACGTCGAACCTGCAGTTCCTCGAGAACGTGATCAATCATCCGGCCTTCATCGCGGGCGAAGTGACGACGCGCTTCATCGACAAGACGCCGGAGCTGCTCGCATTCGCGAAGCGCGGCGATCGCGCGACGAAGCTGCTGCGCTATCTCGGCGAGCTGAACGTGAACGGCAACGCGGAGATGAACGGTCGCGCGCTGCCGGCGCTGCCGTTGCCGAAGCCGGTGCTGCCGAAGATCGATACGGCCGTGGCGATTCCGGCCGGCACGCGCGATCGGCTGCGCGAGCTCGGCCCCGAGAAATTTGCGCGGTGGATGCTCGATCAGAAGCAGGTACTGCTGGCCGACACGACGATGCGCGACGCGCACCAGTCGCTGTTCGCGACGCGCATGCGCACGGCCGACATGCTGCCGATCGCGCCGTTCTACGCGCGCGAGCTGTCGCAACTGTTCTCGCTCGAATGCTGGGGCGGCGCGACGTTCGACGTCGCGCTGCGCTTCCTGAAGGAAGACCCGTGGGAGCGCCTCGCGCTGCTGCGCGAGCGCGTGCCGAACATCCTGTTCCAGATGCTGCTGCGCGGCTCGAACGCGGTCGGCTACACGAACTACGCGGACAACGTCGTGCGCTTCTTCGTGCAGCAGGCCGCAAGCGCCGGCGTCGACGTGTTCCGCGTATTCGACTCGCTGAACTGGGTGCGCAACATGCGCGTGGCGATCGATGCGGTCGGCGAAAGCGGGATGCTGTGCGAAGGCGCGATCTGCTACACCGGCGACCTGTTCGACACGTCGCGTTCGAAATACGACCTCAAGTATTACGTCGGCATCGCGCGCGAGTTGCAGCAGGCCGGCGTGCATGTGCTCGGCATCAAGGACATGGCCGGCATCTGCCGCCCGAAGGCGGTCGCGACGCTCGTGAAGGCGCTGAAGGAGGAAACCGGGCTGCCCGTGCATTTCCATACGCACGACACGAGCGGGATCGCCGCAGCATCCGTGCTCGCGGCGGTCGAAGCAGGCTGCGACGCGGTGGACGGCGCGCTCGACGCGATGAGCGGCCTCACGTCGCAGCCGAACCTGTCGAGCATCGCGGCCGCGCTGGCCGGCGGCGAGCGCGATCCGGGGCTTGACGCGGACCGCCTGCACGAAGCGTCGATGTACTGGGAAGGCGTGCGCCGCTACTACGCGCCGTTCGAATCGGAGATCCGCGCGGGCACGGCCGACGTCTATCGGCACGAGATGCCCGGCGGCCAGTACACGAACCTGCGCGAGCAGGCACGCTCGCTCGGCATCGATCATCGCTGGACCGAGGTGTCGCGCGCGTATGCGGACGTGAACCGCCTGTTCGGCGACATCGTCAAGGTCACGCCGACGTCGAAGGTGGTCGGCGACATGGCGCTGATGATGGTCGCGAACGACCTGAGCGTGGACGACGTGCGCAACCCGGACAAGGACCTCGCGTTCCCCGAGTCGGTCGTGTCGCTGTTCAAGGGCGAGCTGGGCTTCCCGCCGGACGGCTTCCCGGCGGAGCTGTCGCGCAAGGTGCTCAAGAGCGAGCCGCCGGCGCCGTATCGTCCCGGCGACCAGATTCCGCCGGTCGATCTCGACGCGGTACGCACGCAGGCCGAGGCCGCCTGCGAGCAGCCGCTCGACGATCGGCAGCTCGCTTCCTATCTGATGTATCCGAAGCAGACGGTCGACTACTACGCGCACGTTCGCGCGTACAGCGACACGTCGGTCGTGCCGACGCCGGCGTTCCTGTACGGGCTGCAGCCGCAGGAGGAAGCGGCGATCGACATCGAACCGGGCAAGACGCTGCTCGTGTCGCTGCAGGGTCAGCACGCCGATGCGCAGGACGGCATCGTGAAGGTGCTGTTCGAGCTGAACGGCCAGTCGCGTTCCGCGCTCGTCGAGCAGAAGACGGTCGTGCAGGCGGGCAAGGAGCGTCATGGCTTGCAGCGTGCGGATCCGGCGAATCCGCTGCATGTCGCCGCGCCGATGCCGGGCTCGGTGGTGACGGTCGTCGTGCAGCCGGGACAGCGCGTGACGGCCGGCACGACGCTGCTCGCGCTAGAGGCGATGAAGATGGAAACGCACATCGCGGCAGAGCGCGATTGCGAGATCGCGGCCGTGCATGTGAAGCCGGGTGACCGGGTCGCGGCGAAGGATCTGCTGATCGAGTTGAAAGACCCGACGCAGTGAGGGTTGTCGTGATGCTGAGCGTGCCGGGAATCGCAACGCGCCGGGCTCGCGGCAGGTCTCACACATGGCATCCGCGTGCCGGCTCGGAATGAATCGGTTTGCTCGAGTGTTGTCGATGGATATCAGCCACCGACTTCAGGACCGAAATGACTTCTCCGACCGAACTGCTGGATGCTTCCGTGGCCGCGTGGCACGCGTCGATCGACGCGTTTTGCCGCTTGCAGGATGTGGGTTTCGTCGAACGCGGCGCGCATGGAACGAAGGCGATCTACAGTGGCGCGCCCGTGTCCGTGCTGAACGCGGTCATCAGCATGACGCGTCAGCCTGATGTCGACGAAATCCGGCTGCTTTCCGACGCGTTCAGCACGTGCGCAGTGCCGTGGAGCATTCAGACCCGTGATGCGAGCACGCACGCCGACGAGATCGCGCGGATCGCGGATGATCATGGCCTGTCGCAACGCGTCGCGTTGCCGTTCATGACGAAGCGGCTCGCGCGCGCCGCCGTGCCGGCGAACAGCGACGGGCACGTGGTCGTGCGGCGCGTCACGGCAGCGGACAGCGAACGGTACAACGGCGCGCTTGCCGCGGGCTATGAGGCGCCGGAAGGCGTATTTCGAAGACTGAGCGCGCCGGCCGTCCTGGAAGCCGACGGCATGATGGGCTTTTGGGTGGAGGTCGACGGGATGCCGGTCGCGACTTCGTTCGGCGTCGTGCGCAATGCTCAGGTCGGCGTATTCAATGTGTCGACGCTACCGGCCTATCGGCGACGAGGCTACGCGCGGGCTGCGACGCAGGCGGTGCTGGATGCCGCGTTCGAGACCGGCGCGCATACCGCGTTTCTGCATTGCACGCCGGCAGGGCGCCACGTGTACGAGTCGATGGGCTTTACCAGCGGCGAGGAGTGGCAGGTGTACGTCGGTGGCTGAGTGACGCGGGCGGGCGCAGGCGGGAATCGCTCGCGTCGTCCGGGCAGCGCCCGGCGAATTCGCCGGGCGTCGAACGACGCTCATTCCATCGCCAACCATCAAAGCGATCGCGCTTTCGTCTCCGGCAACAGGAGCACCGCCAACAGCACCACGCCATAGGCCGCGCCCGAAAAGATCGCGATGGCCAGCGCCAGACCGAGCGAATGGCTCAGCATCCCGACGAGGCTCGGGAACAGCGCGCCGATGCCGCGGCCGAAGTTGTACGTGAAGCTTTGCGCATTCGCGCGAAAGTTCGACGGATACAGTTCCGTCAGGTAGGCGCCGACCCCGCTGAAGATCCCGCATGAAGAAAAACCCAGCGGAAAGCCGAGCCACAGCATCTGCGCATTCGACAGCGGCAATGTGAGGTACAGGCACACCGACACGAGGGACAGCGCGGAGAACAGCATGAAGTTGCGCCGGCGTCCCCAGAAGTCGGAAAGGTACGCGCCGACGACATATCCGCAGAACGACCCCACGATAATTACGAACAGGTAAGCGCTGGTGTCGAGCACGGACAGGTGTCGCTCGATCTTGAGGAACGCCGGCAGCCAGGTCGACATCGCATAGAAGCCGCCCTGGATGCCCGTGCACAGCAGCGCGGCGAGGACGGTGCGTCGCACCTGCGAACGCGAGAAGATCGCCCACACCGACGGCTGGCTCGCGCCTTGTTTCCGGGCTGCGTCCGCCTGCACGAACACGTCGGGCTCCGGCACGTGCTTGCGGATGTAGAGCACGAGCAGGGCGGGCACGATGCCCACCCAGAACAGGCTGCGCCACGCCAGCGACTCGGGCAGCACGGAAAACGCAATGCTGTAGAGAATCGCCGCGCAACCCCAACCGATCGCCCAGCCGCTTTGTACCAGCCCGACCGCCTTGCCGCGATGTGCGGGCGCAACGATCTCGCCGATCAGCACGGCGCCCACCGCCCATTCGCCGCCGAACCCGAGCCCTTGCAGCGCGCGAAGCACGAAGATCTGCTCGAAGTTCTGCGCGAAGCCGATCGCCAGCGTGCAGACCGAGAACCACAGGATCGTGCCTTGCAGTACCTTGACCCGTCCGTAGCGATCCGCGAGGATGCCGGCAATCCAGCCGCCCACCGACGAGAAAAGCAGTGTCACGGTGCTCAGCAGGCCGGCCTTGCCACGATCGAGGCCCCACAGGTCGATCAGTGAAGCCAGCACGAAGCTGAACACCATGAAGTCGAACGCATCGGTGGCCCAGCCGGCGAACGACGCCTTGAACGCGCGCTTGCCGGCGGGATCGAGTTCCGCGTACCAGGACGAGCCGGATCCGGCCCGCAGTGAGACTTCCTCGGCATTTCTTGTTGGCGTCATCGTGTTGTTCGCTGGGTGGGGAACGGCGCTATCGGCGCGCGGATGGCGAGCGGTGGGCCGCGAGCGCGACACGCACGACATCCGGCGTGGCCGGGGCCTGGCGGATGCGTACGCCGGTTGCGTGATGGATCGCATTCAGGATGGCCGCAGCCGTGGGGACCAGCGCCGGCTCGCCGATACCTTTTGCCCCATACGGGCCGACGGCCGTCGGCGCCTCGATGAAAATCGATTGCACGTCGGGCATGTCATGCACCGTCGGAATCAGATAGTCGTGCAGATTGTTGTATCGCCCGGGGTGGTACTTCTCCATCAGCGCCATGCCGATACCTTGCGCCACCGCACCTTCGATCTGTCCTTCGAGCAGCGTCGGATTGACCATTTTGCCGACGTCGTGCGCGGCCACGACCTTGAGTACGCGGACGCGGCCGCTGTCGCAGTCCACCGCGACTTCGGCCATCTGCGCGCCGAACGCGTAGGTGGCGTAAGGCGAGCCTTGCCCCGACGCATCGAGCGACGTCGTTGGCGGATCGAAGCTCTCTTCGGCCGCGATGACGTAGCCGTGTGCATCGACCGGCAGCGCCCGGAGATCCAGTACCTTTCCATCGACGGCAACACCGCGCGCATCGGCCGAAATCCGCGCGTCGGATGACGCACCGGCGAAGGCGAGCAGCCGGTGGCGCAGCGTCGTGCCGGCGAGGAAGGCCGCTCGACCGGTAATGAATGTCTGACGCGAAGCGGACGTGCGACCGCAATCCGGCGTGACCGACGTGTCCGGGCCGACGAAGTGCAGCCGATCGACCGGTACGCCCAGCGCATCGGCCGCGATTTGCGGGATCACGGTGTTCGCGCCCTGGCCGGCGTCCACCGCGCCCTGGTGCAGCACGATCGTGCCGTCGGGCCGGATGCCGAAGCGGACGGTCGACGGGTTCGGCAACGCGGTGTTGCCACAGCCGTAGAAGAACGCCGCCATCCCGACGCCATGACGCAGATGGCCCGGCGCCGCCGCATTCAGCGTGGCGACGCGCGCATGTGCGTCACGCCATGCCGGCCGCAGTGCATCGAGGCAGGCGACCAGCCCCACGCTGTCGTCCAGCACCTGCCCGGTCGGCAGGGTGTCGCCCGGCCGCAGCGCGTTCATCGCGCGGAATTCGAGCGGATCGATGCCGGTCGTGAACGCCAGCTCGTCGATGAGCTGTTCCTGGGACATCGTCGTTTGCGGCACGCCAAAGCCCCGGAACGCGCCCGCGGCCGTCACGTGCGTATGAATTGCACGGGCCCGCGCCGCATAGTGGGGAATGACGTACGGGCCGCCGGCATGCACCGGTACGCGGTTGGCGACGGCCGTGCCCCACGACGCGAACGCGCCGGTATTGAAGTCGGCGTCGAACGTCACCGCATGGAGCCGGCCATCGGCATCGGCGGCCATGCTGGACGTCATGCGGCCGGGATGGCGCTTGGTCGACGTGGCCATCGATTCCTCGCGCGACAGCACCATCGCGACGGGCCTGTCGAGATGCCAGGCCGCGATCGCGAGCAGTGGCTGGACCGTCATGTCGAGCTTGCCGCCGAAACCGCCGCCGACCGCGGTCGCCACGACGCGCACCTGCTCCGGCGCGACCGCGAGAATGCGGGCGAGATCGGCGCGATGCGGATGCGGCGCCTGCGTGGACGAATGGATTTCGATCGTGTCGCCCACGCGTCGCGCCCAGCCGGCCTCGGGCTCCAGGTACGCGTGCTCGACGAAACTGGATTCGAACGTTGCACTCACGACGTGACGCGCGCGTTGCATCGCGCGTTCCGGGTCGCCGCGGCGCACGTGCCCCTCGATCAGCACGTTGCCGGGACGATCGGCGTGCAGCAGCGGACTGTCGTCGAGCACCGCATCGGCGATCGCGAGCACTGGCGTCAGCGGTTCCCAGTTCACCGGAAAGCAGTCGAGGTCGAGCGCCGCGATGGCGGCGCGCTCGCCGACCACCAGCGCCACCGCCTCGAGATGGTGGCGCGCTTCCGTCTCGGGAAGGACGGGCTGATCCATGTACGGGGTCGCGACACCGTGCAGATTCATGCCGGGCACATCGGCGTGGGTGAGGACGCGGTGCACGCCCGGATGGGCGCGCACGAATGCGTCGAGGTCGCCGAACGCAAAACGCGCGCGATGATGCGGACTGCGAACCGCGCGCAGGAACAGGCTGTCGGCCGGATAGCCGTCGGCGCCGAAACGCTGGCTTCCGTCGACCTTTTCCGGGCCGTCGAGGCGCGTGAGCGGTACGCCGACGGACGGCCCTTCGGACGGAGGAGGCGTCACGCATCGCGCGGCGGCGCCGCAGCCCGCCTCGGTCACCGCGTCGACGATCTTCTGGTAGCCGGTGCAGCGGCACAGCACGCCGTCGATGGCGGCCCGCGCACTGGCGCGGTCGCTCACCTCGCCGGCATCGATCGCCGCCGCCGCGGCCGTCAGCATGCCGGGCGTGCAGAAGCCGCATTGCACCGCCTGATGCGCGAGAAACGCGTGCTGCAGGCGGCCGCCGCAGCGGGTGCCTTCGGCGAGGCCTTCGACGGTGACGACACGGCGCCCCGCGACCTGGCCGACCGGAATCAGGCACGCGTAGCGCGCGTCGCCGTCGACGATCACCGTGCAGCTGCCGCAATCGCCCTGGCGGCAACCTTCCTTGGTGCCGAACTGGCGCAGGTCCGCGCGCAGATGCTCGATGAGCCGCTGTGAGTGGTCGGCCGGCAGGCTTCGCCGCGTGCCGTTGAGCTCGAACCAGTCCGGTTCCGGCGAAACCGGCGTGCTGCCGCCCGCGATGGTTTCGCGAACGTCGGCCAGCTGATCAGGCAGTGGATGCGCCACGTGCGTTCTCCTCGATGCAGCATGTGAAAGCGCGCGTGACCGCCAGCCGCGCGAGATGAATGCGATGCGACGCGGTCGCCCGGCAGTCGTCGACCGGAGACAGCTCGGCAAGCGGTGCCGCCGCGATCGCGCCGGCCAGTTCGTCGGGCCGCCGGCCCGTGAGTGCCGCCTCGAGCGCCGGCATCCGGCGCGCCACGTCGGATGCGCCGCCGATCGCGACGGCGACCGCGTCGGCCGTGCCGTCCGCGCTCACGCGTAATTGCGCGGCGGCCGAAACGACGGCGATCGCCGAGCCGTCGCGATTCGTGCATTTGATGAACGACGTCAGGTCGTGCGGGTGCGGTGGTGCAAGCTGCACGGCGACCAGCAGTTCGTCCGCGTGCAGCGCGGTCCGGCCGTTGCCGAGCAGGAATTCCGCCAACGGCAGGCGGCGCACGCCGCGCAGGCTCGCCAGCTCGACGCGCGCGTCGAGCGCCAGCAGCGCCGGGATGCCGTCCGCCACCGGCGACGCATGGCACACGTTGCCGCCGATCGTGCCCTGGACGCGAATCTGCCGGGGGCCGACGCAAGCGGCGGCCGCCGTCAGCGCCACGGGCAGCCAGGTCGTACGCGCGATGGCGTCCCACGTGCTGGCCGCGCCGATGCGGATCATGCCGTCGTGCTGCTCGATGGCGCGCAACGCGTCGACGCGGCTGATATCCACCCATGCCGAGCGGGCGGGCACGAGGCCGATATCGGCGAAGGCATCGGTGGCCCCGCACACGATGCGCGGCCGCGGCTGGGCCGCCAGCCGGCCGAGCACTTCGTCGATGGTGTGGGCGCGAAGATAGTTCATCGCAACAGGGCCTGCATCTTGATGGTCACGAGGGTCGACAGCGGCGCCGGCACACGCTCAAGCATCGATCGACGCGTCCTTGCGGACCACCCGCAGCACGCTGTCGATCACGAACGTCTCCCAATGGCGCACGGCATCCGGCGCGTTCAGCTCCTCTCCGAGGAACGCGGACAACGTATACAGGTTCGACGTATAAAAATACGCGGTCGAGATGATCAGCAGGAAAACGTCGCGCGCCCGGAGGCCCGTGCGAAACAGGCCTTGTTCGACGCCGTTCTCGAGAATCTTCGCGATGATCTCTACCGCATGCGACGAGTACTCGCCCCGGCGCTCGAGCTTGGACAAGTGCTTGCCCTTGTGCAGGTTCTCCGTGTTGAGCAGCGTGATGAAATCCGGATTGCGCCAATAATAGTCCAGCTTGAAGCGAATCACGGACTTGAGCGCTTCCACGGGGTTCGAAGCATCGGGCGCCATTTTGAGCTCGGCCTCGTCCATCCGTCGGTAGATGCCTTCGAGCACCGCAACGAACAGCCCCTCCTTGCTCCCGTAGTAGTAATAGATCATCCGGTCATACGACTTCGCCAGCCGCGAAATCCTTTCGACGCTGCCGCCTTCGTAACCGTAGCGCGCGAAGACCTTGGTCGCCGCGTGCAGGATCTTGTCGCGGGTTTCCTGCGCCGCCGCCTCCCGGACGCCGGTTCCACGCACAGTCTTGCCTTTTGCTGCTTGAGCCATACCGTTCCTATGGCGGCCGCCAACCGGGCCATGCCGCCTGAAAAAACTTGCACGGGCGGCGTTCCCGCAAACTTTCGTACAGGGAACGCTACATGAACTTCGAATTCTACGGAACTCTTCTCGTATCCGCAACCTGACATAAATTCCGTGTAGATTCAATGGCTTGTATCCGCGCTACACAGCCGATCCCGCGCCGCCGCGAACGAATTCCGCTATCTTCATATTTTTATTTCGAGAAACTGCTGCTAACATTCGTTTGTGGAGTACTCACTACATGAAACGTTAATTTCAGGTTGGCAGAGGCCGCAACCCGGTACGCAGGAGATAGACGAATGAACAACGAACTCGACGATTCCTGCAGCGCTTTCGCTGCGCGGACTACCTGGAAATCGCTCTCCGGCCCGAGCGGCCCTGAAATGACCCCGGTCATCGAGGAACTCATGTCTCAATCGCTTCTCGCACTGGACGTGCAGGTGTTGCGCCAGCTTTCCCACACGATGGCGGACGAGGTCGCGCCCGCGACGCGCGTCGGGACATTGCTCGAGGCCGCGATACAGGGCACGGCGGCGACGTGGGGCGTGATTGCGGTCATGCGCGACGGCGCCTGGGAGGCAGCCGCCAGCGCGACGGCGGCGCCTCCGTCGCACGTCGAGCGGCTGCCGGCCGACCGGTTGCCGGTGCCGATCATTGCCGCCGCCGTGCATCTGCGCGACGGGCTCGTGCTGCGCGACGCCTGCGCCGCCGACCATTGGCGGACCGACGACTATGTGCGCCGTCGCAAGCCGCGCTCGGTGATGTGCGTGCCGATCCGCTGCAATGGCGCATTGCTGGGTGCGCTGTATCTGGAACACGGGGATTTGCCGGGCGTTTTCACACCGGCGAACGCCGCGTTGGTCGAGATCCTTGCGCTGCATGCCGGTTTCGTCCTGGAGAACCTGCGTCTGCACGACGAGCTTGCCGCCCGGCAGGCCCGCGCGGACAGCATCGCGGCAAGGATCGGCGATACGCCTTCCGACGCGGATTGTGCGGATCGGCTGAAGGCGTACGGCGAGCTGGCGGCTTCGATCGTGCATGAAGTCGCGCAACCGATCACGGCCATCGATACGTCCGCGCGCGCGGGGCTGAAGTGGCTCGATCGCGCCGCGCCGAACCTCGACGCCGCGCGCGAGATGTTCGCCCACATCTGCGCGTGCGCCGAACGTGCGCGCACCATCATCCGCGCGCTGCGCGCCAACGCAAGGCACGAAGCGCCCGCCTTTGCGACGTTCGATCTCGCCGACGCGCTGTCCGAGGCGGCCGAGATCATGGCAAGCACGCTGGACGCGATGAAGGTGCGCTTGCGCGTCGACGGGCTCGCTTCTCCGATGCCGATGCGCGGCGAACGCATTCAGTTGCAGCAGGCCGTCATCGGCCTGCTGATGAACGGCGCGGAATCGATGCTGTGCATCCCGGAGGAGCGCCGCGTACTCGTGCTGGCGTGCGAGGCCGCTCAGGATGGCTTGCGTATCCGGATCGACGACAGCGGCGACGGCATCGATCCGCGGGTGGCGCAACGCATCTTCGAACCGCTGTTCACCACGAAGCCGCGCGGGATGGGCATGGGCCTTTCCATCTGCAAGTCGATCGTGGACGCGCACGATGGTCAACTGGTACTGACGCCGCGCGCGGAAGGCGGCACGCGCGCAATGGTGACGCTCCCGCGTTTTTCGATTGACGGTGCAGTGGCCGCGCCTCGGGCGGCGTGATGCGCGGCGACGCGTGCAGCCATGTCCGCAGCCTATACGAACGTATGCGGCCATCTATCCTGACGGGTTGTGCAGCTAGCTTCAGATGCTATGGATGCCGTCGACGCAGCGCCTTATTCTGGTTCCACCGGTACACGAATCGCATCGGTGACGACTCGGGCGACAGGTGATCGAGTCGGCTTCGCGATGCGGCCGGAACCTGCGTGCCATTCGATACCAGCAACCCGAGGAACCCATCATGAAAATTCGACAAGTCATCCTGAATGGCGGCCTCGCGGCCGTCCTGCTCGCTGGCCTGCAACTGCAGGCATTTGCCGACGAAAGTGCCAATGCGGCGGGCACGGATGCCGCGGTGACGTCCACCCCGACAGCCGCCCAGACGAAGAAGGCCACGCGTGCGGCCAATCGCACGTTCTCGCGGTCGATTCAGAGGACGCTGTCGCGAACGAAGGGGCTGCAAGGGCAAGCAATCACGGTTTTCGCCAATGCGGCGACCGGGCAGGTGACGCTGGCCGGCCAGGTACAAACCGAAGACGAAGATCATCTCGCGGTCGAATCGGCCCGGAAGATCCGCGGCGTCAAGTCGGTGAAAAGCGAGCTGATGCTGCGTGAGAAAGGGGGCGCCTGAGCGAGGGCGCGCGCATCGCGGGGCCGAATGACGGGGTGTCGGTGATTCGTGCGTCCGCTTTCACATGATCGATCCGATTGATTGGGAGAAGAGGTGATGGGGATGCTGCATGAAGCGGACATCGTGGCTCGCACGTTGATCAATGTCCTGGATCCTTCGCAGGAACAGCGCAGCGTGTGCTTGCGAGCGCAGCGCACGCGATACAAGGCGCGACGCGTCGGGCTGCGTCAATGGAACGAGGACGACGCGCGTGCGCGCAGCGAGCCGCCTACCAGGATAGCCGTGATGGAGCGCTTGTCGTTGTCCATGATCACTGTTTCGTGGAGCGACTCCTGTTCAGGGCGGTATGCGGAGCAAATCTGGTGCAGGAGCCGCGCGCGCGTGCCGTCGATCTGCGCGCTGACGGGGCGCGCGATCCAACGCGGCGATCCGGTGTTTCGTCCGCGCGGGAGCGATGTCTGTCTGCCCGGCAACCGCCAGCGGATGATTCTTGCCGCGACCGTTCAGCCATGCATCGATGCGGTCGACGCGAATTAAGTCGGCCGGAGAACGGCGGACGAACGCGATCGCGCGTCGTCCGCGCGTATCGATGCGCTGCGGCGCTAGGTCGACGCGACCGTGACGACGACAAGCGCTGCACCCGGCACGCGTTCGGCCAGATCGAAGTGAACGGGAGGCTCGCGCCACCAGCGCGCGAACCCGGTGGGCGCACGATAACCGACGACGATCATGTCCACGCAGGCTGTCGACGCATGTGCGGCGATGGCATCGGCCGCGCGTCCGAAGCGGACATAGCCGCGCGCGGTGATGCCGTGGTCCGTCAGGTCGTCGATCGCTCGTTGAAGATCGCGATGCGCGGATTCCGCCAGCCGCTGATGGGCGAGCTCGCTGAGCAGTCCGGCCGACCGCGCGTTCGCGGTGACATTGTCGACGATGGCGACGACGTCGACCGTGGCCGACAATGCGCGGGAAAGCGACGCACATCGTGCGAGCGCGGCGTTGGCTTCGTGGGATCCGTCATAGACGAGCAGCATTCTGGACAGCGATGACATCTTCGATATTGGCGGCGGGGGAATGAGATCGCCCGTGACGGGCACCGGTTGCGGGTACGTGCGCGGAAGCGGGCGCGACTGCTAACACTGAACACGCGATGGCGATCGTTTATTCCGATGCGATCGCCATGGCCGGCGATCGTGTCGCGGTTGGTTCACATCGGCAGGCGCGCGACGTCGCGCGTCGACGTCAGCTCTGCGCGTCGATGCGATATCCCGTCTTGTGGTGCACGTCATGCGACGCGTAGGTCACACATGCCGTGCGGAGGAATCCCGGCATCTTCGTGGCTTCGCCCGCACGCGGATGCGAGGCCGGCCGATGAAGCGCGCGCGCGAGCCGGCGAGCATTGCGCCTGCCCGTGCCGGACCTCCGGACAACGTCGGTGCTTCAATGGCCGGAATAGAGTTTCCTGAGCGCGTCGAGCTCGCCGCTCTGGCGCGCACGAGCGAGCTCCTGACGCACTTCGGAACGGGTCTTTCCCGTCGGCATCGCGATGGCCGGTGTCCATTGGGTCGTGGCGACGGCATCTTGATTCGCCGTCATCGAATCGACGGGGGCCGCTGCATGGGCGCAGGCTGCGGTAGCAAACGCGACGAGCGCGAAGGTGATCCTTGAGGTCTTCATGTCGGAATCCGGAAGGTGAGTCGATCGAATGGTATGCACGGTATCTGGCGAACGCGGGAGCCGGATGCGCCGGCCGCCCCGCGAATGTCGTCAGAATCCGTCGCATCTGTATTGAGCGCCGCGAAGGTATCCCGCATGTGTCCGCGGCGCGGTGTTTTGCAATGTCATGTATCGATGCGGACACGCGATACATCCGGATACGAAAGCGCCGATCACGGCGCGACGCGAGTGCGCTTCGGCAACGCGCAGGCATTCGCCGGCGCGCGTTGTTGCATTGACGATATCGGGCTGGAATAATCGGCGGGTTCGCGTGTTATCACGGGTACCTGGAAGAAGGCGAGGCGGCCGGTGAGGTGCGACACCGCACGAGCGACATCGAGTGCGCCCCGCGGCCTGCGTCACGACCGCGGGTTCGAACGAACGGATACAACCCGGCATCCCGCCGCAACACGTGGCCGGTGGCACGGGTGTCGCATGCCGTGCTCCACGCCGCCGTGCCAGCGGCGTTCGAGCTGATGAACGCCACCGTTTCCTTACTGCATTCGCATGATCGAACTTTCGACACGCCGCTTTATCGAATTGAGCCCCGGCCCGCCACGGCTGCACCGCGCAATCGACGACCATGCGCCGCCGGTGCTCGTCGCCGGGCGCGGCGCGGCGGCGCCGTCCGCGGTCGCGGCGCTGCAACGCGAATATGTATTGCGCTCGGCACTGCACGAACGCTGGTCCGCCGTGCCGCAAGCCATCGTGTCGCACGGTGGCGGCGCGGTGCTCGTCCTGGCCGATCCGGGCGGGATGCCGCTCTCCGTTGAAGCTATCCCGCAGCAGCGTTTGTCCGCGTTTCTGCGGCGCGCGATTTCGCTCGCCGCCGCGCTGGGCGAGATGCATGCGGCCGGTATCGTGCATCGCGCGCTTGCGCCGCATCGCTTCCTCGTGGATGACGACGATCGTGCGTTCCTGACGGGCTTCGGCCATGCGATCGGCCCCGATGCGGCTGACCCGTTGCGCGACACCGCTCTCGAGGGGGACGACACGGATTTCGTCTATACGGCGCCCGAGCTCGGCACGCGCATGAACCTGCGTGTCGACGCGCGGGCCGATCTTTATTCGCTCGGCTGCATTCTCTACGAGCAGTTGACCGGCGTGCCGCCGTTCGATGCGACCGATGCGGCCGGGCTCGTGCACGCGCACGCCACGCATTCGGCGCGCGCCCCTCACGAACTCGTCCCGCACGTACCCGAGCAGATTTCGCGGATCGTCGTGAAGTTGCTCGAAAAGGCGCCGGAGCAGCGTTACCGCACAGCGGCGGGGCTCGTCGCCGACCTGCAGCGATGCGAGCAGTGCCTGCGCCGCGACGGTCGCATTCCGATGTTCGCGCTCGATGTTCACGCCGCGCTGCAGCGTCTTCAGCACGCCGATCACGTGGTGGGCCGCGAACCGGAGATCGACGCGTTGCGCGCGCAGTACCGTGCCGTCGCCGACGGTGGCGAGATGCGCGTCGCATGGGTTTCCGGCTACTCGGGCATCGGCAAGTCGACGCTGCTGCTGGAGGCCGTCGCGCGCATCAGGCACGACGGCGCGCTGCTCGTGGCCACCAGCAAGGGCGAGGAAGGGCGTCGCGGCACGCCGTACGCGATGCTTGCCGAGGCGCTGGCGCCGCTGCTGCAGTTCGTGCTGGGTTGCGCGGACGACGAATTCGACAGGTGGCGCGCGCGAATCGGAACGGCGGTGGCGCCCGTCGGACGCACGCTCGCGCGATTCCTGCCGGCGCTGTCGGCGGTGCTGGGCCCGCAAGCGGGGCCGCCGGAGCAATCCGAACTGGCGCCCGGGCTGGAGCGCGAGCGCGTGCTGCAAGCGATCGCCCGGTTGATCGCGTGTTTCGCGGCGCCGGAGCGTCCGCTCGCGCTGCTGCTCGACGATCTGCAATGGGCCGATGCGGGCACGATCCAGGTGCTTGAGCGGCTGGTGCAGCAACACCGCGACACGCCGTTGCTGCTCGTCGGCGCCTATCGCGGCAACGAGATCGATGCGGGTCACCCGTTGCGGGCCGGCCCGCTGGCCGACGTTCCCGATGCATTGACGGTGGAACTCGGGCCGCTGAACGAGCGCGCGACGACCGAGCTGATCGCCCACGCGCTGCATCAGGACACCGATGCGCTTCGCCCGTTGTCCGACCTGATCGGGCAGAGAACCGGCCGCAATCCGTTCTTCGTGCATCATCTGCTGCGCCTGCTGGCCGACGAAGGCATGCTCGATTACGATGCGGGCGCCGGCCTGTGGCGCTGGAACATGGCGCGCATCGCCGCGCATCGCGGCGGCGACGACGTCGCGATGATGCTGGCGCGGCAGTTCGAGCTGCTGCCGGACGCCGCACGATTCATGTTGCGCCTGCTGGCCTGCATCGGCCAGCGAGCGTCGACGCGCCTGCTGGCCACGGCGGCCGGCTTGAGCGAGCCCGATGCGATCGAGGGGCTGCAGGCGGCGCTCGATGCCGGCAGTGTCCAGCGCGACGGCGACGACTGGACGTTCTGGCACGATCGCATTCGCGAGGCCGCGTATGCGTCGATCCCGGAGGACGAGCGCGCGCCGCTGCATCATGCAATCGCGTGCCGTTTGCTGGCGGCCGGCGAGGCCTGCGCCGACACCTTCGTGCTGGCCGCGCAGGCGAACCTCGCTGGCACGATGGTCGCGACACCCGCGCAGCGCCGCGCGTTCGCGCGCGTGAACCTGGAGGCCGGGCAGCAAGCCCGGGCCGCCACCGCGCATCATTCCGCGCTCGGCTTCTTTCGCGCGGCCGTCGATTTCCTCGGCGAGCGGGACACCAGCGACGACGGGCTCGACGCGCGCATGCTGTGCGGCGAGGCCGAGTTCATGACCGGTGCGCTCGAAGCGGCCGAAGCGCGCCTCGCCGAGCTGGAGCGGGTAGCCGGCGACGGCACGTTCGGCGCGGATCTCACGCGCCTGCGTGCGGCGTTGTACACGGCGCTGGGCCGCTTCGATCTCGCGCTCGGTGTCGGCCTGGCGTTCCTGAAGCGCGCCGGCATCGATATTCCGCCCCATCCGGACAGCGCGGACGTTCATCGCGAATACCTGCGCCTGCGCGGCTGGCTGGATCGCAACGGGATCGACGCGCTGCGCGACCTGCCGATCATCGCCGATCCGCTGCAGCGCGCGATCGTCGACATCTTTGCCGACCTGATCCCGCCGGCACTCTATTCCGACCAGGATCTGGTCGACATGATTCTGCTGCGCGCTGTGAATCTGGCGATCGAGCACGGCCATTCCGACGCATCGGCCGACGTCTACGTCTGCATGAACCAGATCTTCGGCGTACGTTACGGCGATTACGCCGCGTCGCTGGCATTTGGCGAGCTCGCGCTGCATCTGGTCGACGAGCGCGGGCTCGATCGGTATCGCGGCCGCGTCTACATGGCGCACGGCACGATCGTGGTGCCGTGGGTGTTGCCGGCGCGCTCGGCGCGCGCGTATATCTCGCGGGCATTCGAGATCACGGTCGAGTGCTGCGACCATACGTTCGCGCTCTATTGCAAGCGCAACGAGGCGACCGGCATGCTGTTCGCCGGCGAATTTCTCGGCGACGTGCGCGATACGGTGACGCACGGGCTTGCGATCGCGCGCGATGCGAATTTCCAGCTCGTGATCGATGCGCTGCTCGCGCAGCAGATGCTGCTGAAGCAATTACAGGAAGGCGAGCGCGACGATCGCGACCTGTTGGCGCCGCCGGAGGGCCGGCCGCCGACCCTGGTCGATCTCGCGTATTGGGTCTACCGGCTGCAGGCCGCACTGTTGTTCGGCGATCTTCCGGACGCGCTCGACGCGCGTCGGCACGCGGAAGCTTGCGAGCATGCGGCGCGTTCGTTTGCCGAGCGGGCCGATCTGCCGTTCTACGGCGCGCTCGCGCTGCTTGCGCTGCCCTGCCGCGATGCGTCCGACGAGGCTGCGCTGCAGCGCCATGTCGAGCAGCTCGACGTCTGGGCGCGCGCATGCCCGGAGAACTTCGTCGCGCGACGCGAGCTGGTGCGCGCGGAGCACGCGCGCGTGAACGGGCAGCCGCTGGATGCCGCGGAAGCCTATGCGCGCGCCGTGGTGCACGCGGGCAGGCATGGCTTCACGCAGGTCGAGGCGCTGGCGGCCGAGTATGCGGCGCGCTTCCATGCCGGTCGCGACACGATTGCCGCGCACGCGTATTTGCGCCACGCGCTGAGCGCATGGCAGCGTTGGGGGGCGCTCGCGAAGGTGCGCGAGTTGCAGGCCGCGCATCCCGATGTATTCGATGCCGGCGCCGGCAATCCGGTCGGGAGCCGGATGCACGCACTGGACGTGAACGCGGTGCTGCGCGTGTCGAACGCGCTGGCGAGCGACATCGTGCCGGCGCGTCTCGTGGAAACGCTGTTGCGCACGACGCTCGAAAGCGCGGGCGCCGAGCATGGCGCGCTCGCGGTGCTGCGCGAGGGCGTCTGGCATGTACCGGCGCGCGCGGACGTGATCGACGGCACGATCGTCGTGACGCAGGAGGCCGTGTCGTTGACGGCGAGCGTGCTGCCCGTCTCGGTCCTGCAGGCGGTCGCGCGAACGCAGGAAGGCGTGGTGATCGACGATGCATCGGAGTCGCCGGTTCATGGTCAGGATGCCTACGTTCGCCGTCGGCGCCCGCGTTCGGTGATGTGCGTGCCGCTGATGCGTTATGCGACGCTCGTCGGCGTGCTGTATATGGAAAACAATCTGGCGGCGCGGATGTTTACCGCGGCCAAGGCGGCGCTGGTGGAGGTGATCGCATCGCAGGCCGCTTTCGCGCTCGAGAACGCGCGGCTCTACGAGGAGCTGCTCGAGCAGAACCGTCAGCGCGCGCATGCCGAGGAACAGTTGCGTGCCGCACTGGCCGGCCTCGAGCGCGCCAGCCGGCTGACCGCGATGGGCGAACTCGTCGCGTCAATCGTCCACGAGATCGGACAGCCGATTGCCGCCGTCGACACGTCGGCGAGCGCCGGGTTGCGCTGGCTGAACCGGGAACCGCCCGACCTCGGCGAAGCGCGGGCAATGCTCGAGCACATCAACCGGAGCGCGGCGCGGGCCAAGAGCATCATCCAGGCGCTGCGCGCGAAGGCCCGCAAGGCCGCGCCGCAGTTTGCGACGGTCGATCTCGCCGAGGCCGTGCGCGAGGCCGCGGCGCTCGTCGCGCGGCAGCTCGACACGCTGGACGTGGTGCTGGAGCTGCGCAGTCACGAGGGCCCCGTCTACGTATACGGCGACCGGATCCAGCTCCAGCAGGTCGTGATCAACCTGCTGACGAACGGCGCCGAATCAATGGCCGAACTCGAGACGGCGCGTCGTCTTTCGCTTGCGTGCGAAGCGCACGGCGTTGACAGTGTGTGCGTGAGCGTGGAGGATTCGGGCAGCGGCATTGCACCCGATATCGCGGACCGGCTGCTCGAACCGCTTTTCACGACCAAGGAGAACGGGATGGGCATGGGCCTCGCCATTTCGCATTCGATCGTGGACGCGCACGGCGGCACGTTGACGCTGTCGCCGCGAGAAGGTGCCGGTACGCGCGCAACCGTGATGCTGCCGCGCGTCGATCCATGATGTGTCGTCCGTCGGCGCGCAGCCGGCGGACAGGTGCTTCGCGTTGTTGTGTTTGAGCCGCTGAGCGGTGACTCCTGAAAATTCATCAGCGAATATCGATGCCGGAAACCAGAATGCCCCACGCGACACCTGATCGGAACAGCCGCACCGTCTACGTCGTCGATGACGACGAATTCGTGCGTGCCGCGCTGATCAGCCTGCTGCGATCGATCGACCTGGAGGTTCGCGCCTTTGCGTCGACGGAAGAGTTTCTCGCGGCACCGAAGGGCGCGGGACCGTCGTGCCTCGTGCTGGACGTGAGGCTGCGCGGGCAGAGTGGCATCGCGTTTCAGACGTCGCTGGCGGAGAGCGGCGGTCCGCAGATGCCGATCATCTTCATCACCGCGCACGGCGATATCGCGATGACGGTGAAGGCGATGAAAGCCGGCGCGATGGATTTCCTCACGAAACCGTTCCGCGACCAGGACATGATCGACGCGGTGATCGCGGCGCTCGAGCGCGATGCGAAACGGCTGCAGGACGATCACTCGCTGCTCGACCTGCGCGCGTGTTGGGAATCGCTCACACCGCGCGAATGCGAGGTGCTGCAACACGTCGCGACGGGCCTGATGAACAAGCAGGTCGCGGGCAACATGGGCATCGCCGAGATCACGGCCAAGATTCATCGCAGCCAGGCGATGCGAAAAATGAAGTGCCGCTCGGTGGCCGAACTCGTGCGCAAGATGACCGCACTCGGCATCAACGTGCCGTCGCGCTAGCGGCGGCACGGGCGCGAAACGTGTCGGCGCGGTGCTCCGCGCGCCCGGCTTGGGAAAGCCCGAGCGTCACTCGTTTACCCGGAGCCTTCATCGACCGGCCCAAGCACCCGCGCCGGGCCTACCCATACGTAGGTATGATGGCGATGCCGCGGTGTGACGGTATGCTGGCAACTTGGGTAACAGTGCTCGGGACGGGCCCGGTCCGTCCCCCTCGTCATTAAGCAGGGATGCCTTTTTCACTCTCAGCCTCCGATCTCGTGTCCATTGTCGACGACGATCCCTTCGTGCGCGCCGCCGCGGGAAGTTTCGTGCGTTCGCTGGGAGGAGAGGCGCGCGAATTCGCGTCGGGGCCGGCATTCCTGGCGTCCGACGCGGTGTCGCGCACGCGGTGCCTGATCTGCGACCTCCAGATGCCCGACATGGATGGCCTCGAAGTGCTGGCCCGGATGGAAGCACGCGGGCTGCGCATTCCTACGGTGCTCGTCACGGCGTTCGTCAGCGCTCGCACGTCCGAGCGCGCGCGGGCCAGCACCGCGCTGTGTCTCCTCGAGAAACCGATCGACGCACAGGAGCTCGAAGGCTGGCTCGCCCGTGCGCTCGGATACGGCTGATCGCCTGCCCGCGCCGCAACGGCAACCTAAACCTTCGTAGGGGGTAGATGGCCGCTTGTTTGATGGTGCGAACCCCCGCACGCATGTTTTCATGTTCCCTGTACCGTCCGTCGCGACGGCGACAGGAGAACGTAGATGGCCAACATTCCTACCTTATCGTCCGGAGCCTGGTTTGACGCTCGGCTCACGCGCTCCATACGCAACTTCAGCCGCACTTGCCGCGAGCATGCACGCGGTTTCGTCGCGTGTCCGGCCCGGCTGTTCGTCGTCGCTGGCGTGCTGTTCGTCGCGGCAGCGCTGTACGACGCTCGCGATTTGCTCGCGCATGCATTGCTTCCCGCCGTCGACCGCGATCTTCTGATGGCGAGCGCGACGTGCGCGCTGCTCGCGCTGGTGGCGGCGGTGCTGTGGCTGCGTGCGCTGCGGCTGGACGCGGCAATCCGGCAACTCGCCGCGGCACTCGAGGATCATGGGCTGGAAGAGCTGCCCCGTTCACTGGTCGAGCGCGGCACGCCGTCGATTGCGCGACTGGCCGCCGCGATCAACGGCGCGCATCACCAGCATGCCGATCGCGTAACGGAACTGCTGCATGTGCTCGCCGCCTATGCGCATGATCTGCGCACGCCGCTGACGCGCGTGATGCTGCGTAGCGGCATGCTGGAAGATCGCACGTTGCGCGATGCGATGGAGCGCGACCTTGCCGAGATGGGCGAGCTGATCAACGCGAGCCTTGCCTGCGCACGGCTTCAGTGCAGCGTGGCGGAGCCGCCGCGCAGCGTCGACGTGAATGAGTTGCTCGGCTCGCTCGTCGACAACTACCGCGACGCGGGGCTTGCCGTCGCGCTTGACGGGCGGCTGGACTGTCCGCTCGTGACGTTTCCGCACGCACTGCGGCGCGTGCTCGTCAACCTGATCGACAACGCACTGCGTTACGGGCGCGATGTCCGCCTGTGCGTTCGCGTCGATGCGCGGCGCGTGATGCTTGCGGTGCTGGATTCGGGGCCGGGTATCGTGCCGGCGGAGATGGAAGCGGTGTTCACGCCGTGGTACCGGGCGCCGCAGACAGCGGCGCGTGCGCCGGGATCCGGTTTGGGACTTGCGATCGCACGGCGGTTGACGCAAGCGATGCAGGGCGAGCTGCAGCTGAACAATCGCAGCACCGGTGGCCTCGAAGCGCGCGTGACGTTGCCGCTTGCTGCTACTGGTGGACACGATGTCGCGTGCGAGCCGGCACGCGCCTGTCGTTGCGGACGCTATCTGTCCTGACGCACGCAGCGGTCGCCCGCTCGCCGCGAATCTCGACACATGCGCGATGAACGGCCCATGCTCTGCCGGCGTCCGATTTCATATAGCCATTCAACAACGCGCACGAAATCGTGTAGTTATCCAGATGATTAATTAATTTGTGAAGGCCGTGCATCGACTGCGCGACGTTCTTCGTGGAAATTGCGCGATCACCGCGTCGTACTCACGGTACCGCCAGATACATTCCGATACGCCGCGGACATACACGAGATACATGGTGGGCTCCCAATGGTGCATGACGTCGGGTTCGGCGAGTCCGCGATCCCGCGGACGCACGGCGAACACCCGTTTCCACGACGTGTGCAAGACCGGACGTCGATCGCAATTGACCGGGAGTACGACAATGCATGACAGCAAAGTTTGGTTCATCACGGGCTGCTCCGGCGGCCTGGGTCTTCAGCTTGCCGAGGCGGTACTTTCCGCCGGCCACACACTGGCGGCAACGGCGCGGGACGTGACGCGTCTCGCCAGCCTGACGGACGCATATGGCGACCGGATTCTGGCGATCCCGCTGGACATCACCGACCCGGACGCGGCGCGCGGCGCCGTCAGTCTGGCGGTCGAGCAATTCGGCCGTCTCGACGTGCTGGTGAACAACGCGGGCTACGCCGATCTGGCGTCGATCGAAGACATCACCGACCAGGCGCTGCACGAGCAGATCGAGGTCAACTTCTTCGGCGTGTGCAACGTCACGCGTGCGGCGCTGCCGTTCATGCGTCGGCAACGGGCCGGCCACATCATTCAGATCTCGTCGGTGGGCGGACGAGTCGGCGGCCCCGGGCTCGCCGCCTATCAGGCAGCCAAGTGGGCAGTGGGCGGGTTCTCCGAAGTGCTGGCGAAGGAAGTGCGCGATTTCGGCATCCAGGTCACGATCGTCGAGCCGGGATCGATGCGGACCCGCTGGGCCGGTTCGTCGATGACCATTCCGCCGATCAGCGATGCGTACAAGCCGATCATCGAACCGGTAGCGGCACGCTTGCGCAGCATCGACGGTGCGCAACCCGGCGATCCCGCGCGGATTGCCCGCGCGCTGCTCGGCATCGCCGGATCGCCGACCGCGCCTTTGCGATTGCTGATGGGCAGCGACGCGGTTGCGGTAGCCGGCGCGGCCGCAAGGTTCCGTGCGGAAGAGGACGCGCAATGGCGCGAATTGAGCGAATCGGTTTCGTTTCCGCCGGTGCAGACCGAATGAAGCCGGCTGCCGGAGACTGCAGATGATCACGCTGTCCGAAGACAACATCGTCGCGCGAGTGCTGCTGAATGTGCTCGATCCGTCCGCCGAGCAGCTCCACGCGTGCACGAAGAAGTGGGCCGTCGGCCACCGGCCGCGCCGTGCAAGCACGGGTTCGCGCACGGCGCGGCGGCCCGTCAACGTCGTGATCGTCAGGCGGATCTCGGCCAGCGCGATCAGCGTTTCGTGGAGCGACGCGTGTCTGGGCAAGTCTACCGAGCAGATCTGGAGCAGAGGGTTCGCCGACGGCGCGGCGGTCTGTGCACTGACCGGGCGTTGCATCGGCCGCGGCGACCCGGTGTTTCGCCCTCACGCCGGCGAGGCGCGCGTTCCGGTCAGTCGGGAGCTCACGATCCTCGCAGCCACCGTCGCGCAGCGTCCCGATCTGTCGCTCGCCGATACCTGAGCGCGTCGCACGCG
This sequence comes from Burkholderia sp. 567, assembly GCF_040545115.1. Taxonomy (NCBI): domain Bacteria; kingdom Pseudomonadati; phylum Pseudomonadota; class Betaproteobacteria; order Burkholderiales; family Burkholderiaceae; genus Burkholderia; species Burkholderia sp. 567. Next base: position 299,962 of record NZ_JBEPLG010000004.1, on the reverse strand, counting down.
TGTGCGGGACGGTGGGCGGTCGTCGGCGCCTATACGAACGTATGCGGCGCATCATCGGAACAGTTCATTTCTTCGATTGCGGATTGTGCGGATCATGTTGCGATGGCCCGGGGGCGGCGAGCTTGTCGCGCCGCCGCCCGAATCGACCGGAATCTTGAAACAAGGGGAAGCATGATGGCCGATCCACGCACGATGTCGCCGCGCGTCGCCGCGTTCGTGCTGCTCGGCGCGCTGCTGACGGCATGCGGCTACGGCGCGACATTTCTGCTGTCGATGCATTTCCGCGTGGCGGGCGGAAGCGACATCGACACGGGGGCCGCACTGGCCGAAGCGATGATCGGTGCGCTGCTCGGCCTGCCGCTGGTCGCGTGGTGCGCGCACCGGATCGGCGCCGCGCGGGCGACCGCGCTGGCGGCGCTGGTCGTCGGCGCGGGCGTCGTCGGCTTCGCGCTGATCGCGCGCACCGGCTCGCTGAGCGTCGTGCCCGGCTTGCTGGTCGGCATTGGTTGGGGCGGCTTCTGCCTCGCGGCGCCGATGATGATCGCGGAGCGCACGGCGGATATCGAACGTGAGCGCTGGTTCCTGCGGTTCGGGTCGTTCCAGATGGCCGGCGTCGGCGGCGGTCCGGCCGTTGCGGCACTCGCGATTCGCAATTGGCACTGGACGACGGGCGCGGTGTTCTGCACGGTCGGCGCGCTGTGCGCGACGGCCGCGGTGATGCTGGAATGTTTCGGTCGCCTGTCGCCGGCGTCGCACGCCGTCGCGCTGCCGGTGCGCGATCGATGGGTTCGCGAGATGGGCGCGATCTTTCGCACGCCTGCGATCTATCCGATCGCGATCATCGCGCTCGGCTCGAGCGTCTTCTCGGGGCTGATGACGTTCCAGATGTCGATGGCGCAGGGCCCCGGCGTGAAGGCCGGAACGTTTTTCGGTCTGTATTCCGCCACGGTGGTCGTCATCCGCGGGCTGCTCGGCGCGGTCGTGATTCAGATCCGCGTCAGCGCGACGACGCAGATCCTGCTCGGTTTCATGATCCTGAGCGTCGCCGTGACGTTCGCCGTGCCGCACAACGCACTGCTTCATTCGGCCAGCGCCGTGCTGCTCGGCACCGGGTATGGCCTCGTCTATCCGATCGTGCAGGCGCAGGCCGTCAACAGCGCCGACGCGCGGCATCGGCACGCGGTGTTGACGTGGTTCGTGGCGTCGTATTTCGTCGGCGCATTCGGATTCCCCGCGCTCGGCAGCATGGTGCTGGTGAGCATGGGCAAGACGATGCTGTTGATACTGATCGCCGCATGCGGCCTCGCGGCGCTGCTTCTGTCGATCGTCGAGCACCGCAAGCGGGTATTGCCGGTGGCCTGCTGAACGCACGCGCCGGCGTTCCGGAATCCGTCTGCCGCCGCGACGCGCGACGATGGTCGACGTCGCGCGCATACGAGGCGAGCAGCCTCCGACGGTCAGCTCACGGCTTCCTCGAGAATCGCGCGGACTTCCTCGAGCAGTCCGCGTATCGCGCCATGGCTCGTATGCGTGAGACGTAGCACGCCATCGATCGTGCATGCGCCGATGATCTGGTCGTCGGCGAAGCCCGACGTCACGATGGGGCCCCACAGCGCGTTGAGCGACACGCCTTCGTACTGGGAAGCAATCGGCTGATTGCCCAGATTCGACACCATGACGTCGAAGGCGAGCACGGCCGACAGAAACCCGGCCGCATGCTCGACGCTCGGCCGCGCGGACATCACGGCATCCAGTGCCTTCAGTTCGGCCGCCACGCTTTCGCGCGCTTGTGACGGTGCAAGATCCTGTTTGATCTTGCGGGCGGCGGTCCATAGATCCGTACCGCGCGGGTGATCGTCGATCGTGATGGTCTGCGTGATGTAGACGCCGGCGGCGACACACGCGTCGTCGGAGAGACCGCGCAGGTCGATCGGCGTGACGGTCCTCAACGCGCGTTCGGTCCACGCGCGGGACAGACGCCGGCCGGCTTCGTGAACGGCCGCGGCAATCGCGCCGTGCACGGTGGTTTGCTCGGCACGGGCGCGGACCACGAGCCGGCGGGTGACGTCGGCGGAAAGCGCAAGGGCGTCGACATGCGGCGCTTGCGCGGCGTCCGGACGAAATGGCTTGGGCGCGGGCGCCGGCAACGGGGGCGGCAAGACGGCCGCGTGGCTCAGATCGGTATCGAGCACGGTCTGCAGCGACGGCACCAGCGGCAACCGTGCCAGTCGCTCGCCCGACAGGACGCTCAACAGATCCTCGATCAGCGATGCACTGCCCATGCCGTCGATCACGGAATGATGTGCGACCAGGATCAGCGTCGAGCTGCATTCGCCTTGCAGCAAGGTCGCGCGCAGCAGCGGCGCCGCGGACCCGACGAAGCGCGTGGCGATTTCGCGGGCCGCTTCCGCCTGCCACGCAGTCGGGTCCTGCTCGAGCACGCGCAACGGCACCGCGGCGTCAGTCACGCGATAGAAGCCTGAATGCTGTTGCGCGTCGATGGCGATGCAGGTCGATAGCAGCGGATGCCTGTGCTGCAGCGCCTGAAACGCCGCGTGCCATGCGTCCGTCGCAAAGCGCCGGTCGATCTCCGCGACCATCGCGAAATGCGTCGGCCGATTCTGATCGAGCAGCCAGAACAGGTGTTCCGTGCTCCCGAGCGCCCGCACGAGCCGCTGATTGTCGTCGATTTCCTGCGATTGATTCCGCACCCTATGACTCCCGAAGTGATGGTCTGCCTCAACAGAACAATCGAAGTGGGTGCGCTATTCCGCCATGGCCGATTCGCTCGACATGCGCCGGACTATTTTTTCCTGTCGTCGGGGTTGTAGGTCACATAGAGCTTCGTATAGCCCGGCGTGTCGAAATGTCCGGTCCATCCCTTCGGAAGCGTGACGGCCTCGCCGGTCTTCACGAGCATCACCGAACCGTCCGATGACGTGAGCTTCACGCTGCCCGAAAGAAAGTACAGGAACTCGTTGTACGGCAGCCCGTGCGGCCCCTTGATTTCTTCATGCGAAGGCCCCGATCGATATACACCGGTCTGGTAAGCGTTGTCGGTCGACGTGAACGTCGCGACGTCCGCGTTCGTTTCGCCGCCTTCGTCTTTTTTCACGGCGTCGGCGCGATTGAATATCGCACCGGCAAGGTCGGACCTCGACGCCTTGATCGGCTTGATCGTTTCGGCGTGCGCGTCGACCGCAGTCATGACGCTGAACGACAGCAGCGCTGCGAGGGCGTATCTGGACATCGGCTATCTCTCCTTTGGTTTTTGCGTGGCAGCGACGTTAAGCGTGAACGCGCTTGCGTGGCGCCATTTTGTCGGAAAAACCTGCCTTCGTTTGGCGATCGATCGAAAACGAGACGGCAGTTTTGTTTCTCAATGTGTATGAAACCGGTCTGGATACATGGCCTTGCAAAAGCCATTTGTCGAGACACACGTCAGATACGTCGTCTGGATTTAATGCATCTCATCGATCGAATCCGATCGGGGCGCGCGACACGGCTTCGCGAGATCAGCGACCGCCGAGCGCTCCGACAGATTCGCGACAGCCGAATTTATCCAGGAGAACGACATGAAAGTAAAGACGATCGCTTTGGTTTTCGCGGCGTGCGCCGCCGTTGCAGCCACCACTTCCGCTTTTGCAAGCAGCGCCGCCGACACGAGCATCAACGACCAGACCGTCGGGCAAGCGAGCCAATGGGCGACGGGCAGCAAGGCGCCGAAAGGCAAGACGCGCGCCCAGGTTCGCGCTGAACTGGTGCAGGCGGAGAAGGACGGCCAGCTCGCGGCGCTCGAACAGCTTTACCGCGGCAGTTGATCGCGGGCCTCGCCATTCACCCACCCCGTTCTTCAACACGACACCGACCATGAACCACGAAACGAAAATTCTGTACACCGGCGAAGTTCGCACCACCGGCGGACGCGACGGCGCCGCGCACAGCGCGGACGGCCGCCTGGATGTGAAGCTCTCCGCACCCGGCTCGGCCGCGCCCGGCACGAATCCCGAGCAGCTGCTGGCCGCGGGCTGGTCGGCGTGCTTCATCGGCGCGATGGGCCTGGCCGCGCAGAAGCTGAAGGTTTCGCTGCCGCGCGACACGCATGTCGATGCGCAGATCGATCTGGCCACGAACGACGGCGCGTACTTCCTCCAGGCACGGCTGAACGTCAGCGTGCCGGGCGTCGACGCCGACGTCGCGCAGGCGCTGGTCGATGCGGCGCACCAGACGTGTCCGTATTCGAAGGCGACGCGCGGCAACATCGACGTGGTCGTCACGGTGGCCTGATACGCGTGCGGCGCTCGACGCGATCGATGCGCTATTGGCAACTCTCCGGAAGGTGCAATGACCGCATTGACGTGGTGTGCGATTTTTCTTGCCGCACTGACGGCGATCTCGAGGCTGCCGCGCGGGCTGACGCTGAGCCTGCTCGCGATCGGCTATGCGATCGCGTTCGCGTCGCGGCAGTTGCATCCGATCGCACTGGTGCCGATCGCGCTGCTGGTCGGCACCGGCGTGCTGTTGCAGCGGAATCTGCCGTTCGCCGGCAAGGTCGTGTGCAACGTCGTGTTCTGCGTCATTGCGGTCGGACTGTTTCAACACTGGCTGCCGGGTTTCGACAATCTCAGGGTGATTCATGCGGCACGGCTGACGCCGGCTGCGGCGCCCTACACGATGTATCTGAACTTCGACAAGCCGCTGATCGCGTTCTGGCTGGTGCTGGCCTACCCGTGGGTGCTGCCGGAGAAGCCGCTGTCGACACGGGTGATCGCGGCGATCGTCGCGTGCGCGGTGACATCGGCGGTCTGCTTCTCGATCGCGTGGTGGGCCGGGTTGATTGCGTGGGCGCCGAAGTGGCCGCATTTCGCGTGGCTGTGGATGCTCGACAACCTGCTGCTGGTCGCGTTCGCGGAAGAAGCGTTTTTCCGCGGCTATGTCCAGGCGGGCGCGACGCGGTTGATGCGCGCGCAACCGAATGCCGGCTGGCTGGCGCTTGTCGCGGGCGCCGCGCTGTTCGGCCTTGCTCATTACCAGGGCGGCGTGCTGCTGGTTCTGTTGGCCGGCCTGTCCGGCATCGGTTACGGGCTCGCCGCTCGCGCCGGCGGCTTGCAATCGGCCGTGCTCGCGCACTTCGGCGTCAATCTGGTGCAGTTCGGGTTGCTGACCTATCCATTCATCGCCCGGGCCTGAGCGAACGCGCGCTCTGGCACGTGGACCTGTGATCCGGCAGTTCGGGTAATACGCGACGGCGGATGGAATATCTGCGCCGTCCAGCTGTTTACGTGCACTGCAGGGGTGTTGCCCGCTTAATTTCGCCTAAACCCATGGATACACGTCAGATACTGCAGTTCGTCAACGTCGGCTTGGTAGCCCCGCGGGAGGATCGACGTAGATGACCGCAGCCGAACTGTCAGCCATGCTCCCCGCGATGCTGCCGCGTCTCTGGAGCTTCGCGCTGCGAATCTCCGGCGACCGGCACGACGCCGAGGATCTCGTGCAGGGCGCGTGCGTCCGTGCGCTCGAACGCGCGCATCAGCTACGACCAGGAACCGCGCCGCTCAGCTGGATGTTCTCGATCGTGCAATCCACGTGGCTCAACGAACTCCGCGCACGCAGCGTGCGTCGGCGCTCGGGCATGGACTGGGACGACGACCTGCTCGAAACCATCGCCGATCCCACCGCGCCGACCCTGGAACAGCAGGCGCTCGATGCGCAGATCGTCAGGGCGGTGCAGCGGCTGCCCGAAGCGCAGCGCGTGGTCATGCTGCTGGTCGCGGTGGAAGGGCTCAGCTATGGCGAAGCGGCCGAGGCGCTCGGCGTACCCATCGGGACGATCATGAGCCGGCTTTCGCGTGCCCGTCAGACGATCGGCGCCCTGTTCAGCGATGGAAAGGAACGACCCATGAAGGGCGCAGCGAAGAGTGAGGATCAGGGGGCATGAAAATGGACGACATCCTGCTCATGGCATACGTGGATGGCGAACTCACGTCGCACGAGCGAGAGGAAGTCGACAGGGCGATCGACACGTCGGCCGATATCGCCAGGCGGGTTGCCCTGTTCGAAGCATCGGTGTTGCCTTATCAGTATGCGTTCCAGCGCCAGGAATGGCCGCCGCTGCCGCAGAGCCTGGTCAGCAAGGTCGCTGAAATCGCGCGGGCGTATACCGGGCCTTCGGCGCCGTCCGCGGCCGGCGGCGTGCGTCGAAAGGATGCGCCGGCGTCGCGGCCCAACGCGCACGCGCTGTCTTCCGCACCGGTTCGCTCGCGCATTCGCGCGATGGTGCCGTGGCTCGCTGCCGCGTTCGTCGCGGGCGCGTTCTGCTGCGGCGCCGTCCTGCACTTCGTGCCGCAGGATGCGCTGATGACCGCGCGGACGCAGATATCCCCGTGGATCATGGCGGCCGTGAACTATCAGCGGCTCTATACGCGCGACACCGTTGCTTTCGATTCGTCGAATCTTGCGGCCGCCGCGCATATGGTTGAAAACATTCGCCGCGACGACGGGCTGCGGATCCGCATTCCGGACCTGCGCTCGGTCGGGCTGACCTTCAAGCGCATACAGCGGCTGAATTTCAATCACAAGCCGCTGGTGCAGATCGTCTATCTGCCCGAAAAAGGCTTGCCCGTGGCGCTGTGCGTAATGAAGGACGAACGGCCCGACACGGCGCTCGCGCGACAACAGGTCGGCAGCATGGAGGTCGTGACCTGGCGCCGTGCCAGCGTCACCTATGCGCTGATCGCCGCGCCCGGCGACACCGATCTCGGCGCGATCGGCAAGCGGATCGCCGACAACGGCATCGAAGAAGTGCTCGGTGAGCTGCAGCAGGCCGGCCCGGCGATCGCGAGCTGAGCGTTCGCGACGGCGACACCGTGAGCGCGTCGCGGCCGGCATGCCGGTGCGTCACGGGCACCGCGGTGACGCCGATAGGTGGCTTCTGTGGCTATCGGGCGCCGGCGTCGCCGCCGCCACCACGGGCGGATTCGGCGACGCGGCTGCGCTGTTGGCGAAGGCGACGGTGTATCCGATCTCGCGCGATAGGCTGAATGTGTTCGTCCGTCTCGGTCGACCTGGCTGCCTGCCCCGGTCGACCGCGCGCGATCGTCGCCCGTCACGAGCGCGCCGCGGCCTTGGCTTCCAGCATCTTCACGAGCAGATGGAGTGTCCGATTGACCGGCGTGCCGATGCGTGCGGCCATACCGCGCCGAACGACCGCGCCGTTCAGATGGTCGATTTCGCCGGGCTTGCCGCGCGCCAGATCCTGCGCTGTCGACGAATACTGGCCCGGAGGAATCGTCGCTTCGATGTGCGCGACGATATCGGCCGGCTCGTCGTCGACATGCACGCCTTCGGCCGCGGCGACGGCGATGCATTCGGCGACGATCGCGCACATCGTTTCGCGCAACGCATCGCGATGCGGCATCTCGCCCAGCGGCAGGTGCACGATCGCGGAAATCGCGTTGTATGCGCAGTTGAGCATGAACTTGCGCCAGAGTACCGCGCGCACGTCGTCGGCGATCCGGGTGGGAATGTCCGCTGCGCGCAGCACCTGTGCCAGCCGTTCGCTGGACGGCGACGCTTCGATCGCGAGATCGCCGCGGCCATGATGGAGCAGATGCCCGGGGCCGGCCATCTCGCTCGCCACGTAGACGGCCGCGCAAATGACCGGCTGCGCGATCTCCGCACGCAACAGCGCCGCGTTGTCGACGCCATTTTGCAGGCTGACCACGATGGCGTCCGGCGCCAGCACATGACGCAACCCGCGCGCGGCCTCGGCGGTATCGCCCGCTTTCACGCAGATGAAGACCACATCGGCCGAACCGGCCGCGGCGATGTCGGTCGACGCATCGGCGGACACGCGCGTATCGAACGTGCGCGTCTGAATGCGCAAGCCGTGGTCGCGGATCGCGTCGACATGCAGCGGACGGCCAATGAACATGACCTCGTGGCCGTGCAGCGCCAGCATGCCGCCGAAGTAGCAGCCGACCGCGCCGGCGCCGAGGACTGCAAACCGCATGTTGTCTCCGAGGGAATCAATGAACATGGCATGCGCGAACAAGCCGCATGGGTGAAACAGGCACGTCGGCCCGTCCATGCACGTCAAACACGCGAGACCGCCGGTTTATTCCCGGCACCGCCGTGACGCCGATAAATCGATGCGCGACGGAATGACGCGAACACGTCGCGTGTTCTCGTGAGGTGGCACGTCATCGGCACGGGATCGGCATGCCGATCCGAAACCCAACCTCTTCCAGGAATGAATTCATTGAACGCGTCTCAGATTCCGCTTGCGCCGCCCCGTCCGCTGACAGGCAGCGACCACCGAACGCTGGTGCTCGCCGCGCTGGGCGGCGCACTAGAGTTTTACGACTTCGTGATTTACGTGTTTTTCGCGACGGTCATCGGTCAATTGTTCTTCCCGCAGTCGATTCCCGACTGGCTGCGCCAGGTGCAGACGTTCGGGGTGTTCGCGGCCGGCTATCTCGCGCGCCCCCTCGGCGGCGTGATCATGGCGCATTTCGGCGATCTCGTCGGCCGCAAGCGCATGTTCACGATGAGCGTGATGCTGATGGCACTGCCGACGTTGATGATGGGGTTGCTGCCGACTTACGCATCGATCGGCGTCGCCGCGCCCGTGCTGCTCCTGCTGTGCCGCGTGTTGCAAGGCGCGGCCGTAGGCGGCGAGGTGCCCGGCGCGTGGGTGTTCGTGTCCGAGCACGTGCCGCCGCGCCATGTCGGCTATGCGTGCGGCCTGCTGACGGGCGGCCTCACGCTCGGCATCCTGCTCGGCTCGCTGATCGCGGCGGGGATCAACCAGCACTACTCGCATGCCGCCATCGGCGCGTATGCATGGCGGATTCCGTTCGTGATCGGCGGATTGTTCGGGATCCTATCTGCATTTCTGCGACGCTGGCTCCATGAAACGCCCGTGTTCGTCGACATGAAGCGCAGCCGGGCGCTGACCCGCGAAGTGCCGTTGAAGGCGGTGCTGCGCGATCACGGCAGGGCCGTGCTGGTGTCGATGATGCTCACATGGACGCTGACCGCCGCGATCGTCGTCGTGATCCTGATGACGCCGACGCTCGTCGCGAAGCGTTTTCATATCGAGCCGGCGCTTGCGCTGCAGGCCAATTCGGTCGCGACGCTCTGCCTGATCATCGGATGTATCGTCGCCGGTACGGTGGCCGGACGCATCGGCACCGCCCGCACGATCTTCTGCGGCTGCCTGCTGCTCGGCGCATCGTATTTTTTCATGCTCCGGCAGCTCGCCGTCGATCCGTCATTGCTGCTGCCGCTCTACGCGGTATCCGGCTTCTTCGTCGGCGCGGTGGCGGCAATCCCGGTCGCCATGGTCAATGCATTTCCGCCGGTCGTGCGTTTTTCGGGGATCTCGTTCTCGTATAACGTCGCGTATGCGCTGTTCGGCGGCCTGACGCCGGTGTTCGTGTCCGTGATGCTGAAATCGAACCCGCAGGCGCCGGAAATTTATGTGGGCGCGCTGTGCATCGTCGGCGCGCTGGCAGGCTTCGCGTTGCGCCCCGCACGGTCGTCATCTGGGATCGAGGCGGCCATTTCGAAGCAGTGACCGGCCCGCACGACGATCGGGACCTGCGTTGACGTGAACCGGCGCGGGTCGACCGTCGTCCAATGTGTTCATGCGCGATGGCCGGCGGCATTCCCCGAGCGCGCTGGTCGGCCTATCTCCGGGCGCCGCACGGGCATACAATTTGCCCCACGCGAAAAACCCGCTTCGGAGGCATTCCATGAAACCACTTTGGCCGCTCCACCCGCTTCACTCGCTGCTCGCGATCTGTGCGCTCGCAACGTTCGGGCCATACGCAACCGCCGCATCGACGGCGCCTGACGTGACCCTCGGCCGCGCGGACTACGGCACGACCGCCGCGGGGCAGGCGGTGAGCCAGTACACGCTGGCCAACGCGCGCGGCGTGACGCTGAAGCTCATCACGTACGGCGGCATCGTGACCACGCTCGAGGTGCCCGACCGCACCGGCAAGATCGCCGACATCGTGCTCGGCTTCGGTTCGCTGCGCGACTACGAAGCGCACAACGGCAACATCCATTTCGGCGCGTTGATCGGCCGTTATGCGAACCGCATTGCACGCGGGCGCTTCACGCTCGGCGGCAAGACGTGGACGCTGCCGGTCAACGACCCGCCCAACACGCTGCATGGCGGCCCCGACAGTTTCGACGCGAAGGTATGGACGGTGACCGGCACGCACAGCGACGGGAACGGCGCGAGCGTGACGCTGCGTTACGTGAGCGCCGACGGCGAAAACGGCTTCCCCGGTACGTTGACGACGGACGTGACCTACACGCTGACGCGCGACAACCTGGTCCGCATCGACTATCGCGCGACGACGGACCAGACCACGGTCGTCAACCTGACCAACCACAGCTATTTCAACCTGGCCGGGCAGGATGGCGGCAGCGTCGAGCGGCAGTTGATCGAGATCGCCGCATCGCGTTTCACGCCCACCGACGCCACGTCGATCCCCACCGGCCAACTCGCGAGCGTGGCGGGCACGCCGATGGACCTGCGCCAGTTGACGCCGATCGGCGCGCACCTGCGTGACAACGATGCGCAGCTCGTCGTCGCGCATGGCTATGACCAGAACTGGGTGCTCGACCAGGGCGGCCAGTCGGCGCCGGCGTTTGCCGCGCGCGCGTACGATCCGGCGTCCGGGCGGTTTCTCGAGGTGTACACGACGCAACCGGGGCTGCAGTTCTATACGGCCAACGGGTTGAACGGCAGCGTCGCGGGCAAGGGCGGGCGAGCTTACCGGCAGACCGACGCGTTCGCGTTGGAAGCCGAGCACTTCCCCGATTCGCCGAACCATCCGTCATTCCCGACGACCGTGCTCAAGCCGGGGCAGACGCTGCACGAGGTGACGGTGTGGAAGGTGGGCGCGCGATGATCGCGTTGACGCGCGGCGGGATGCGGTACGTCAATGCGACGACACATACACCGCATCGTCGAACGCCGCCGGAATCGCGAACTGCGCGCGCATGCGCTTCGTCTCCTGCGCGGGCGTGAGCCCGAACAGCCGCTTGAATTCCCGGCTGAACTGCGACGGGCTCGTATAGCCGACCGCATAACCGGCCGCCTCCGCGGTCAGGTCCTGGCGCACCATCAGCAGGCGTGCCTGATGCAGTCGCGTCGACTTCAGGTACTGCATCGGCGACACCTGCGTGATCGCCTTGAAGTGGCTGTGGAAGCTCGGCACGCTCATCCCGGCCTCACCGGCCAGGCGCGACACGTCGAGCGCCTGCGCGTAGTCGGCGTGGATCACGCGCAGCGCGCGGCCGATTCGGCCGAACTGGCCGCGCATCGCCAGCGCGTTTCTCATCGCGCTGCCCTGCGCGCCGGTGAGCACGCGGAAATACAGCTCGCGCAGCAGCCCCGGGCCGAGCACCGCCGCTTCGAGCGGCCGATGCATCGCCTCGACGAAACGCAGCACGCTCGCCTGCATCGCTTCGTCCATCGGCGTCGACATCATGCTCCGCGGCGCCTGCACGGGCTCCGCGAGTCCTGCACGATCGATCTGCGCGGCCAGTTCGGCGGCCATCGGGAAATCGAGGTGCAGATACAGCGCGAGCAGCGGGTGCTCCGCCGTCGCGTCGGTTTCCATGCTGAACGGCACGGGCACCGACACCGCCAGATAGTGATCCTCGTCGTACAGATAGCGTTCGCCGCCGAAATAGCCGCGCTTGCGGCCCTGGCACACGATCACGATGCCGGGGTCGTACAACACCGGCGTGCGCGACAGCGCGCGGTTCGACCGCAGGATGCGCACGCTCGGCAGCGCGGTCAGGTTGTAGCCTTCGTCGGGCGCCAACGCGTGCAGCAACGCGATCAGACGTTGGCGGCCGCGCGCGGGCAGCGACGGCGATCGGGGCGAGGAGGGCGCGGCGCTCATAGTTTTGTGCAAGAAAATCAGCAGAATTGGGCTTATTCGGCGTAGGTCGTCAGACTAGTATGCATGCTTCGATCGACATTTGGGAGAAGCTCACATGGCATCCGGCAACCTCATGCTTATCACCGGCGTCAGCAGCGGCTTCGGCCGCGCGCTCGCGCAGGAAGCGCTGGCCGCGGGTCATACGGTGGTCGGCACCGTCAGAAGTGAAGCGGCGAGGCAGGCGTTCGAAGCGCTGGCCCCGCAGGCGGCGATCGGGCGCGTGCTCGACGTGACCGACTTCGAGCGCATCGACGGCGTCGTCGCGGACATCGAGACGAACGTCGGCCCCGTCGACGTGCTGGTGAACAACGCCGGCTACGGGCACGAAGGCATCCTGGAGGAGTCGCCGCTGTCGGAGATGCGCCGGCAGTTCGACGTGAACGTGTTCGGCGCGGTCGCGATGATCAAGGCCGTCGTGCCGTTCATGCGCGAGCGCCGGCGCGGCCGCATTCTGAACATCACGTCGATGGGCGGCCACATCACGATGCCGGGCATCGCGTATTACTGCGGCAGCAAGTTCGCGCTGGAAGGGATTTCGGAAACGCTCGGCAAGGAGCTCGAGCCGTTCGGCATCGCGGTGACCGCCGTCGCGCCGGGCTCGTTCCGCACCGACTGGGCCGGCCGCTCGATGGCACGCACGCCGCGTTCGATCGCCGATTACGACGCGATCTTCGATCCGATCCGCCAGGCGCGCGAGGAAAAAAGCGGCCGGCAATTGGGCGATCCCGCGAAGGCCGCGCGCGCGATGCTCGCGGTCATCGCGGCGGACCGTCCGCCGGCCCATCTGTTGCTCGGCAGCGATGCGCTGCGGCTCGTGCGCGCCAAATGGGCGGCGCTGGAAGACGAGATGCGCGCATGGGAGGCGGTGACCGTGTCGACGGACGGTTGACGCGCAATGGCTCGCGTGTCACGCATCCGCGCTCGGCTGCGTGACGCACGGATGCAGTGCATCGTGGCCCGATCGAACGATCAGGCCTCGGCGCGCGAGCAAACGGCTTCGATGTTGTGCCCATCCGGGCCGATGACGAACGCCGCATAGTAGTGCGCGTGATACTGCGGGCGCAGGCCGGGTGCGCCGTTGTCCTTGCCGCCGGCCGCGAGCGCCGCACGGTGGAACGCGTCGACCTGCGCGCGCGTGTCGGCCGCGAATGCGAGGTGAAGATGGGCCGGCTTCTCGTCGGTCTGGAACAGGCACAGCGTCGGCTTGCCCGGCACGCCGAGTTCGACGCCGTAGGTCGGCACGCCTTCGTCGAGGACCGCCACGCCGAGCGGTGCGAGTGCTTGGAGAAAGAACGCCTTGCTGGCTGCGTAGTCGCTGACACCGAATTTGACGTGATCGAACATGAATGTCCCTGAAGTGAGTGGGGCTGCACGGCGGATCCGACGCGATATTGCCATACCGCGCGGCGGCCCGCCGGGCCTCGTTCATGCTGATTCAGTTCATTTCATGACAGGGTCGCGGTTTTCCGCTACAACAGCTAAGTGCCGCATCGGTCGGCGCGGTGTGCCGCCGCGCCGCGGTTCGTGCCGACACCCGCCCGGGTGCCCGGCCGGCACGCGTTCATCTACCCCAAAGGAGCCTGCAGCCATGCCTTACATCACCACGAAGGACAACGTCGAGATCTTCTACAAGGACTGGGGCCCGAAGGATGCACAGCCGATCGTGTTCCACCATGGCTGGCCGCTGTCGTCCGACGACTGGGATGCCCAGATGCTGTTCTTCGTCCAGAAAGGCTATCGCGTGATCGCGCACGACCGCCGCGGGCACGGCCGCTCGGCGCAGGTGTCCGACGGCCACGACATGGATCACTACGCGGCGGATGCGTTCGCGGTGGCCGAGGCGCTCGACCTGCGCAACGCAGTGCACATCGGTCACTCGACCGGCGGCGGCGAAGTCGCGCGCTACGTGGCCCGGCACGGCGAGCCGGCCGGCCGCGTCGCGAAGGCGGTGCTGGTCAGCGCGGTGCCGCCGCTGATGCTGAAGACGGACGCGAACCCGGAAGGCCTGCCGCTCGAGGTATTCGACGGCTTCCGCAAGGCGCTCGCCGACAATCGCGCGCAGTTCTTCGTCGATGTGCCGAGCGGCCCGTTCTACGGCTTCAACCGGCCCGGCGCGACGGTGCACCAGGGCGTGATCCAGAACTGGTGGCGCCAGGGCATGATCGGCAGCGCGAAGGCGCACTACGACGGGATCAAGGCCTTTTCGGAAACGGACCAGACCGAGGACCTGAAGGCGATCACCGTGCCGACGCTCGTGCTGCACGGCGAAGACGACCAGATCGTGCCGATCGCGGATGCCGCGCTGAAGTCGATCAAGCTGCTGAAGAACGGTTCGCTGAAAACCTATCCGGGCTACTCGCACGGGATGCTGACGATCAACGCGGACGTGCTCAACGCCGACCTGCTGGCTTTCGTGCAGGCATAACGGTGTAAGCGGTGCATGCCCGCTTCGGCGGGCTGCGACGCCGATGTGCGGGCGGGATGGCGGCCACCGCGTTTTCGCCCGCTAGTCGTTGCGCAGGAATACGACGTAGCCGCGGAACCACGGATTCGCGGCGAGGTACGGCGGCGCGTCCCACTCGCCGCCCTGGATCACGCCGATGCGAAACGGCAGCTGCAGCCGTGCGACGCGCGGCAGGTAGGCCGCATGGTCCGGAATCGTGCTGCGGCCCTGGTAGGTCTGCACGACCACTTCATCGACGATCCCCCTGAGCTGGTTGACCTGGTCGGTATCGATGCGGCTGCTCCAGTCGAGCAGCCCCGTGATGCTCAGCCGGCAATCGGCGGGCAGCGTGTCGCGCAGCGTCCGCAGGAATTCGAGGTAATCCTGCAGATGCCGCGTGCGCGCGTCGAAGTCGATCTGGATACCGGTGATCGTGCGGCCCGACGCGCGCCAGCGCTCGAGCTGCGCGAGCATGATCCGCGTCACGCGCGGCGTCCAGCGCAGCGTATGCGCACGATAGACGAGCCACACCCGGGCGTTCGGCGCGGGCGGCAGCGCGACGCCCTGCGCGATGACGCGTACCTGCGACTCGTCGCGCGGCGACGCTTCGATCTGCCCTTGCAGCACGTACAGCGTGCGCGCGCCGCTGACGACCGGCTGCGGCTTCACGCCGGCCCACAGCCAGAACGCGTCGTACCGCGCGGCGTCGACGGTGCCGGCCAGCGCGACGCGGCAGGCCAGCAGCAGAACGACACACGCGATGCGCTTCACGCGGCGCTCACCAGTAGTAGCGGAGCTTCTGCGCCCACGGCGTGCCCGGATACGCGGTTTTCAGCGTGTCGAACCAGCGCTTGCGCACGTTCTTCGGCACGTCCTTGCCGCCGCATTCGTTGGTGCCGCCTGGCGCATAGCAGTTGATCGAGCGGTAGAGCGCGTACGCGCGGTCGTTCGGGCTGGCCTGCGCATCGGCGATCACGGTCACGTAGCTCGACATCCGCTCGTACGGCTTGCCCGCGAACTGCGACGGCGCGCCGCCGAGCGTCGGCGGCACGCGCGTGGCGGCCGCCGCCGACGCGTTGCGCATCCACGGCGGCACCGCGTCGCTCTCGAGGCCGACCGCGGGCGGATGAAGGCGCACGAAATCGGCGAGGCAGTTCAGCCCTTTCGCGTCGGCGGGATTCTGTTGCAGCGCCGCGGCGATCTCGCGCGCGGACGGGCACACATAGCCGTCGTCGTTCCGGGCGCCCGACGCGATGAACGGTTTCAACGGAGCGGCGGGCGCGCCGGATACCAGCGCGGTATCGGCGATGAAGTCGGCGTAGTGCGAGCGCGTGAGCTCCTTGTACAGCAGCGTGTACAGCGCGGTGTCGCGCAGCGCACCGCCGGCCGCCTGGTTCTGCGCCTGCGTGCGCAGCAGGTCCGCATTGGCCGTGTGCTGCAGCAGGACGGCCCGGATCGCGGCGTTTTGCACGAGCGAATCGTCGGCGAACACGTCGTTGACGAGCCCGGCCTGCTCCAGGTTGATCGCGAGCGCGAGTTCCAGCGCCTCGCGCTGGAAGCGCAATTTCGCGAGCGGAATCAGGTCGCGCCACAGCTGGCGTGCCTTGTCGCCCTGGCCGCTATCCTCCAGCGCGAACGCGCGCAGCGCCTGCTGGCTCAGGCCGAAGTAGTCGAGCGGCGCGGCGGGCGTCGGCGGCAGCAGCGCGAGCGCGGCATCGGGCTTGCGTCCGATCTGCACATACCAGGTGGCGAGCAGGTAGTCGTACAGCGCGGGCGCGTTCGCGAAGCGCGGTTTCTGCGCCTGCAGGTCGTCCAGCGTCAGCGGCTTGCCGCGGCTCGACTCGCTGTTTTCCGGCGTACGCATGCGCAGCAGGTCGACGGTCGCGAGCACGGTCGGCGACTGGATCTGGCGCGCGTCGAGTTCCGATCCGAACAGCAGCTTGCTGTCGAGTTCGTTCGCCAGCTGGATCAGCGGCACGTTCGACGTCGCCGGCGACCAGCGCGCGAGCGCGTGACCGTAGAGGTCGGCCTGCTGTGCGACGTCCCCGCCGAGCCACGCGACGCGCCGCAGCAGCCCGTTGGCGGAAACCGCATAGCGCCCCTGCGGATACACCTTCAGGTAGGTGCGAAACACGGTGTTCGCGGCGTCGAGCGACACCTTCGTGACGCGTGCGCGCGAGGGCGTCGGGTTGTCGTTGTCGAATGCGTTGGCCTGCGCGGCGTTCAGTTGCGCGCGCCCGGCCATATAGAGGCCGGTTTCCTTCAGCCACGGGTTCGCGCTGTGCGATGCGCTCGCGAAGGCGCGCGTCGCGGCGTGGAAGTCGGCACGGTAGAACGCGTTCGCGCCGTCGAGGTACGTGGCGAACTGCTGGCCGAGCGGCGACTTGACCGGCGGCTTCGTCCACGCGGCGCTTGCGCCGCCCGCCGCACAGGTTTTCTGAGCGATGTCGGCGCGCGCCGCGCGCAGGCGGGCGGCTTCGTCGGGGGGAAGGCCGCCGGCACCGTCCAGTGCGTCGTTGAACGCATCCGCGCCCGCGTCCTTGCTACGACAGATGCTGCCTTCGCCGTCGGCGTACCGGTTCGACGGCGCATCGGCGTCCGCTGCGCCGCCGGCCGGGTCGGGCGCCTTCTGGCCGATATCGATCCACCCGGAAAAATCCATCGGGAACGGCACGATCATCTGGCTGATCCGGTCTTTCGGCGGGATGGTTTTCGGATCCGGAAACACCCGCGCGACCTTGGCGCTGTCGACCATCATCAGCATCGCGTTGATGCGCGTGTCGTTGGCGGGGCTCAGCATCGGCACGTTGCCGCACGAGTACGTACCCTGGCGGAGCGTGGGCGGCACGTTGCAGCTGTCGTCCGAGCTGGCGTGGGCGGCGGGCAGGCAAAGCAGGCTGGTCGCCAGTGCGGCGAGCAGGTTTCGGTTCAGCGTCGGGTTTCTCGGCATTTTTCTTGTACTAGGTGGGGCCGCGAGGGCCGGTTCTCTCAGCGGGCATTTCGCCTGGGCGCGTATCGTACCTCACGAGCCGGTTCGGTCGCCGGCCCGGCGAGATGGAAGTCCACTCACTGTAGACGCAACGCCACCTTGAATCCGGAGCGCATGAATTAAGATGCAGCCGGCAGTGACGGACATCCGGCGATCGACGACAAGTCGTCGTCTTCGCCGTCCGACGGGGGTGGTCTGCAGAAGGCGGCGTTCGGGTTGATCCGCGCGACGGAATCGATCCTGACGGGGACATGAAACGGCGCCGCGTTGCATGCCTGTTCAATAGTATTGCTAATCGATCGGCCGACAGACGCGATGCGGCGGCGTTTCGGCCAACGGCAGACGAGAGCATGCCGAAAAAAGAAAACAAGAGGATTCCGATGAAACCCATTACATGGTTGGTCGTGTCAGCCGTTCTCGCGCTGAGCGCATGCGGCGGCGACGACGTCGCCACGAACGGCGGCGCGTCGTCGTCGACGCCCGGCATTCCCGGTTCGCCGTCCGGGACGACACCGCCCGGCGGCGGTTCGAGCGGCGGCCCGACGGGCGGCGGCACCGCGCAGCCGCAGGCCGGCTGGTCGACGGCCGTCGCGGTGGACGGCAAGGGACCGGAAGGGGACCCCAGCGTGTCGATCGACGCGAGCGGCAATGCGCTCGCCACGTGGATGACCCTTGGCCCGGCCGGCACGAACGGCAACGAAATGTGGGGCGCGCGCTATGTCCCGGGCTCGGGCTGGGCCAGCGCGACGCGGCTCGACACGAGCGACGGTTCGCACTCGATGAACGGGCTGACCGGCGTTCAGCCGCAACTGGTCGGCAACGCGAGCGGGCAAGCGGTCGCGTTCTGGACGGAATGGATGCCGGGCCCCAACACGTACGCACTGTGGGCGCGCCCGTACAGCCCGGCTACCGGATGGGGCGCGCCGCTCGAGCTGGCGGCGGACATGGCCGGTTCGTCCTATACGGCCGGGATCGACAGCCAGGGCAACGCGCTCGTCGCGTGGACGCAATCGATCAGCCTGCTCGATACGCGCATCGCATGGACACGCTATACGCAGGCGGGACAGTGGTCGCCGACGGCGCTGATCCAGATGCCGGTGCAGACCGGGCCCGGCGCGGTGACCGGCGATACCGACAACGTGAGGCCGATGATGTCGGTGCTGCCGTCCGGCCGCGCGGTGCTCGCATGGCGGCAGACCAACCATACGAAGTCGGCGCTGTGGACGGCGACCTACGACGCGACCAACGGCTGGACCGACGTCAACCAGGCCGTCTCGAACTCGAGCCTGTTCACGACGATCATCTCGCCGGTGGCCGGCATGGACGCGAAGGGCAACATCACGCTGCTCTGGGGGCAGCTCGACGTGACGGGCGGCCAGATCCTCACGGCGACGATGTCGCAACGCTACGTGGCCGGCACCGGGTGGCAGCCCGCGCAGCCCGTCGTGCCGGCGATCGCGGAGCCGACCGGGTTCATCGCGACGCCGATGCTGACCGTCAACGAAAACGGCGTGGCCGCCGCGATGTGGGCCGAAGGGGGCGCCGTGCTGCAGGCGAGCGTATCCGATGCCAGCGGCAACTGGGGACCGCTGCAGCGGCTGACGGAGCACCTGAACGGGGCGGCCGCGCAGTATCCGCCGCTGGTGATCGACGCGGCCGGCAACGTGACGGCCGCCTGGCAGGACACGGGCTTGCCGGGCGCGTCGGCCGTCATCGCGGCCACCTACCGGAACGGTGCATGGAGCGCGTCGACGGTGGCGGCGCAGAGTGCATCGTGGCCGGCGCTGGCCGTCAACGGCACGGGGTCGATGGCGCTTATCTGGCAGTCGTATGTCGCGAGTATCGGCAGCCAGCTGCAGTCCAGTTTCTATACCCCCGGCTCGTAAATCGCGTTGCGCGGGAAACCGAAGGAGAAACGATGAAGCAAACCTTGCATTGCACCGTACGGACCGCGCTGGGCGCCGCGGTTGCCGGCCTCGTGCTGTCCGCGTGCGGCACGACGCAGATGAACATGGTCGACGTGCAGACGTCGACCGCGAAGACGCTCGGGCTCGCGTCGTCCGACGAGATCACCATCGCCAACGTGCAGTACGGGAAGAAGGACGCGCTGGGCGGCCAGAAGGTGAGTTACAACGCGACGACGGGCAAGGGCCGGCGTTTCGGCTGTACGGTGTTCATGATTCCGGGGCTCACGCCGATAGATCGGCCGACGTACAACAACTGGGAGTGCCATCCGCAACGCTGATGGCTGCGATCACGACGACGCCTGCCGCGGGGCGTCGGTCGACCGCTTGTGGACGATATGCCGCGCCGGCCTTGCGTCGGCGCAATTTGGTCCGATAATCGACGAACCGATTCATTCCTTCCCGTCGGCTCGATAAAAAAACCGTCATGGATCAAGCGGCATTCGTCCCTGTTTTCAAGTTTCGCACGACCGATTATCCCGAGCCGGACCGGTTCCACGTCTGGGTCAAGGACATGCTGTGCGACTACCGGCTGGAGGACCCCGGCGGCCACGGCCCGTTCGACGCGCAAGCGAGCGGTGCGGCGCTCGGCCCGCTGATCCTGTCGGGCCGGCAATGGCGCTCGCGCGCGCCGACCTATATGGTTCACCGGACCACGCGGCGGATCCGGCTCGACGGGCAGGATTCGATCCGCTTCACGCTGCTGCTCGGCGGCCGGCTCGCGAGCCATACCGGCGGCCCCGAGCTGATCAAGCGCGCCGGCGACGTGTTCGTGTACGACGTCGCGCAGATCAACGACTGCCGGGTCGAGGCCGGCGACGTGATCAGCCTGGTCGTGCCCAGATACCTGCTGCCGAGCCATGCGGCGCAAGCGCACGGGCAGACGCTGACGAGCGGCGTGGGCCGCCTGGTCGGCGATCAGATGCTGTCGTTGTTCCGGAATCTGCCGGACCTGCGCATGCACGACGTGCCGAGCGTCGTGCAATCGTTGTTGCTGCTGCTGGCGGCGGCGGTGGCGCCGAGCGCACAGGCACTCGGCGAAGCGCGCGGCCCGATCGACAACGCGCTGGTCGAGCGCGTGCGGCGCTACATCGACCTGCACCTGCTGGAACCCGACCTGACGCCCGAGCGGATCTGCCGGGACATCGGCGTGTCGCGGGCACGGCTCTATCAGCTGTTCAAGGAAGAGGGCGGCGTGATGCGGCAGATCACGCGCAGGCGCTTGCGTCACGCATACCACGTGCTGGCCGATCCGCAGCGCCGCCATCGGCGCATCGCGGAAATCGCATGGGCGCACGGCTTTCCCGACGAGAAGTATTTCCACCGGCTGTTCAAGGCCGAGTTCGGCCATACGCCGAAGGAAACGCTCGAGTGTGCGGCCGCGCCGGTGCTGCTGCCTTGCGGTGCGGGCGACGATCGATGGGGCGACGGCGGCCGGCTGGCGGGATGGACGTTGCCGTTCGGCGTGCTCACCAATTGAGCGGGCCGCGCGACGCCGTTATGCGGCGGCGGCCCGCTTCGACCTTCACGCGCACGCGCTGCTCGCGACGCCGCCTTCGTCCGCGTCGTCGATCGCGGCGCGCAAGTCGTCGATGGCCACCATCAGTTCGCGGACCTGCCGCAACGACGGGTATTGATGCAGCACCGCATGCCATTGCGGCTGCGTCAGCAGCGCCTGCCAGATCACACCGAGGCCGGCCGGATCGGTATCGGGCTGCCGCGCGAGCGCGCTCGCGTATTCGAGGCTCGCCTGCGCCGACAGCAACTGCATCCGGCTCGCGGCGCCCAGCAGGCGCGGCGTCGCGTCCGCGGACGCATCGCAGCAATAGAGTACTTCCCGTCGCAGCGCCGCGTCGTCGGTCGTCAACGCGCGCAGCGACGCGCCGTGCACGCGCACCGTGCCCTGATGCGTCTCGAACGAATAGATCGTGTCCGCGTCGGCCTGCGCGAGCAGGTTCAGGCCGCGCAGCAGTCGCGGCAAATCGGTCGTCGCGGCGTCCGCCGACGCCTTCGCCTCGACGAGGAAGCGCACGTTCCACACGGGCGCCGCTTCGTCGCCGCGCGTGCGTTCGAGCAGGATCGCATCCCATTCGGTCTTCGCGCGGTCGTGGCGGCCCGGTATCGATGACGGCACGCGCATCGACGTGACCACGCGGTACATGCGCTTCTGGTCGATCGCGTCGAGCCGGCGGGCCAGTGCGTCGAGCGCCTGCGCGGCCAGCGCTTCGACGGCCGCGCCGCGCTGCTGGGACGCGACGCCCTGCGCGACGGCGACCGTGCTGCCTTCGAGCGGGCCTTGCCGGACCCACAGTGCGCGGTATCGACGGACGTGTTCGTCCGATGCCAGCGCGTCGAGACGCAGCAGGCGTTCGAGTGCGGCACCGTCCTTCAACTTCACGATGTCCTGCTCGAAAGGGGTGTCGGTCGCCATGCCGGGCAGCGCGAGCAACTGCTCCAGCGTGGCATGCAGTTCTCCCCACGATGCGGACGTTGCGGCCGCATGCAACCGCGCGAGCCCGTCGCGCTGCCACGCCTGCGCGCTGCGCTCGAGCTTGGCCGGGTGCGCGATCGCGTTGACGGCCGAGTGCAGCGCGCGCCGGTCCTGCTCGGCATGCGCATGCAGCGACGCGTATTCGCGCACGCTCGGCGCGTCGTGCCGCAGGACCGACGCCTGAAACGCGTGATCGCCGGCATGCGGATCCATCGCAGCGCGGATCATGTGCGCAAGGGCATCGATGAAGCGCTGCCGCAGCGCCGCGCCGGGAGACCGGTCGTCGGCCAGCATCCGGCGTGCGTCCTCGATCACGCGCGCGAGGGTCGCCGCCGGGTTCGTGGCATCGGCCGGCGTCGGCGCGCCGTCGAACGGCGGCAGCTGATAGCGGCGCGTGACGGAGAGCAGGATTTCGTCGAGCAGGGCGGGCAGCGGTGTCAGCGACATGGCGTATGGGCGTGAAAGCGGTTCGCGTGCCCGCGGTTCGAACCGCGGGCGACGATGTGCAACGTTATCACGCCGGGCAGGACGAAGCCGGCCGGCGGGCCACGAAACGCGAGCGGCCGGGCATGCAGCTGGCGACGGTCCGCCGCCAACCCGCCGTCGTGGATCGGCTTCAGCTCGTGACGCCGTCGACGTCGTGCGCAGCGCGCTGCACGTTCATCAGGATCGCCGGGCCGCGTTGACGTGGGCTTCACCCCAGCCCGGGCAGCGGCGCCCGCGCCAGGTTACGCCGTCAGCGTTACCGACAGGCTGCCGAGCTCGCCGAAGCGCACGGTCAGCGCATCGCCGAGCGGCACGTCGATCGCGCCCGCATACGAGCCGGTCGTCACGATCTGGCCGGCGCGTGCGCCGTCGCCGCGCGACGCGAGGAAATTCACCAGCCATACGAGCGGCTTGAGCGGATCGCCGTCCGGATGGCGGCCGTCGATCGTGCGATTCAGCGCGCCTTCGAACGACAGCGCGAGCGTCTCGAGCGGCACGTTCAGGCCGTCCGGCACGACGGGGCCCACGCACAGCCCCTGGTTGAACTGCCCGTCGGCGAGCAGTTCGAACTTCGACGCGCGCGCGGGCTCCGCATAGCGGCAGCCCAATACCTCGAGCACGATGCGCACTTCGCGGATCGCGCCGCGTACGTCGTCCTCGTCGTACGGCTGCGCGCGGGCCGGCAGGTCGCGCGCGAGCACGAACGCGATTTCCGGCTCGATCCGCACGATCGGGCCGCCGACGACGCGGTACGGCGCATCGGCTTCGCGGATCGTCGACGCGAAGATCGGCGCGACGATCACGCGGTCGGGCGGCGGCAATGCGCATTTCCATCCGCCGATCGTTTCGCCGAGCAGATCGGCGACGCGATGCTGGATCGCGAGCGCGGTGTCGACGTTCTCGGGGCGGAAGGCGTCGGGCAGCAGCGGGCCGGGCGCGCCGGCATGGCGGGCGGCGACGAGATGCTGGGCGGCGCCGTCCACGCGTTCGGTAGTCGTTGTCATGTCGGTTGAGCGAGTTGAAAGTGAACCGGCAAAAAGGGGCCGGACGAAGATCGCAGCTCTGATGATAGCGCCTTCGGCAGCCTGGCTGCTCGGTCGCGCGGCGCGGCCGCAGGCCCGGCACGTCGATTTCCCCGCGTGGCGCTTTGCCGCACGACGGGCTTCGGACGGACCTTGATCGCCGTCAACCCTCGAACCCGCCGTCCGCCGATGATGGGGGCATGGCCGCGCGCGACCGCTCGCGGCAACTCACCCCAGCGAGGTTCGTATGTACAAGAAGATCATGGTGGCCATCGACGGCAGCGCTTCGTCGAAACAGGCGCTTGCCGAGGCCGTGAAGATGGCAGTGGCGGCCGATACGCATGTCAGCGTCGTGTACGTGGTCGACAAGTCCGTGCTGTTTACGTACGCGGGCCGCTTCGATCCGCATTCGCTCATCGAGGAAATCCGCGACGACGGGCGCAAGGTGCTGCGTGAAGCCGAACAGATCATCGCGCTGGCCGGCGCGAAGGGCGAGGGCGAACTCGTCGAGACCGAGACCATCGGCGAGGACATCGCGGAACGCCTGCAGCGTTACGTGAAGGAGTGCGGCATCGAGCTCGCGGTGGTCGGCACGCACGGGCGGCGCGGCATCCGGCGCGTGCTGCTCGGCAGCGTCGCCGAGCGCTTCGTGCGCGGCGCAACGTGCCCGGTGCTGCTGGTTCGCGGCGACGACGGCGACGTGCCGGCGTCCGCCGCGGCGGCCTGACACGGGGGCGCGCGATGATACGTCGCCAGTCCCGGATCGTCGTCGCGACGATCGCCGTGTTCCTGTCGCTGGCGGGGATGATGGCCGTCGTGACCGGGCTGCTGTTCGACCAGGCGATCGCGCTGCGCGGCGGTGCGATCGCGTTGATCGTCGGCGTGGCCGGTTTCGTCGTGATGCTCAACCCGGGGCCCAAGGGTGAAGGGTGAGACGGGGAAGACACCGGTCTTCTCTTAACGGCGCGTGCCGGCGCCCGGTAGTGGCCGCCGGGGCCCGACGATCACGGCCTGCCGCGTGCGGCGGGCCCGTGACGGATCACGTGCCCGTCGTACCCGACGCCGACGCACCGGCCTCGGCAGGCTTCTCCTGCACATTCAGCCGCTTCAACGTTTCCGCCAGCTCCGTGTTCTTCGGCTGAATCTTCCTCGCCTGCGCGAACGCATCGCGCGCTTCATCCTGGCGGTCCAGCTTCCACAACACCTCGCCCTTGTGCGTGAGGCCGGTCGCCCACGCTTCGCGCGTGTCACTGTCGCCGTCACCATTTTTCTCGAAGATCGCGATCGAGCGGTCGAACCACGTGAGCGCTTCGTCGTTGCGGCCGAGCCGATATAGCGCCCAACCCTTGCTGTCGAGCGCATACGCATCGTCGGGCGCTTTCGCGAGATGCGCGTCGATCATCGCGAGCCCGCGATCGACGGCGACGCCCGCGTCGACCAGCCGATAGCCGGTGTCGTTCAGGCGGTCGTCGGGGATCTCGCCGAGATCGAGCACGGCGGCCACGCGGCCGGCGTCGCGTTCTTCGGTCGCGAGCGACAGCAGCTTGATGACGATCTGCTGGCGCAACTCGCTGCCGATCCGGTCGCCGTTGGCGACCAGGCTGCCGAGGTATTGCGTGTACAGGTCCGGCGAACCCGGTACGTTTGCGCTGTTCGCAATCGCCGCGCCGGGGCCCGCGCACCAGTCGGTGTCGGCAGAATCACCCAGCATCCCGGTGTACAGATTGACGGTGCGCGGCGTGCGTGATTGCGCGTAGTACGTGTAGCCGTTCGCGTCCGAGTGGCCGCACGCCAGATATTCGTGCTCCACGTCCAGCAGGTAAGGGAAGCCGCGCAGCGGCGCGTCGCTGCCCGCATTGACGAGCCGGAACGATTCGCCCAGGTCGCCGTCGCCGATGACCGGGTTGAACACCCACTGCTTCTGCGGATGCGATTTCGGCAGCCGGATCCGCACGGTGCGGCCGGCGTCGTCGGTCGTGCCGAATACGACGCTGTCGTGCTGGCCCGGCTTGACCGGCAGGCCCGCGATGACCTGGCCCGGCAGGAACAGCCGGTAGCGCGCATTCGGCAGCGGCTGGTGCGTGACCGGGTCGCGCAGCACGAACTGATGGACGTAGGCGCCTTTGCCGAGCGACGTCGTCGGCGCGATATAGGTGCGGGCGTGAGCGGCGGGCAGCGTGGCGCAGCCGATCACGGCGGCAATGCATGCGGTGAAAAGGCGTGATGTCATGAAATGCGGTTCTTATAGGTAAAGGTGTTATTGACCGACGGCCGGTAAACCTTCGAATGCATTGCGCAGTCTTCTATAAACAACGTGCTGCGGGCCGGCGATCGCCCGACGGGAATCGCCGTTCATTCAATGCCATTCGAGGCGGATTGCGCCCGACCGATCCACGGGGAAACGGACGGGCAGGCGCAGCGGAGCGCCCGCGTGCAGCATAACAGGTGGTGCCGCTCGATCGTCCTGTTTGCGATCGTTGCAGACGGATGAACGATATCGTGATTTGTATCAAATCGTGATACGTCGCTTCGCCCGACAATGGATTCGACCACGGTGAGAAGGACGCAGCGATCGAAATTCGATGGTCCTTTACAACCGGTATTTCACCTCCTTAAATAATCAGGGTCTGCGAACAGACCGGAAAAACGAGATCCCCATGAGCCATTTCCTGGACAGATTGCGTTATTTCTCCACCACGAGGCCAACCTTCTCCGACGGACACGGCGCCGTCACCGACGAAGACCGCAAATGGGAAGACGGCTACCGGATGCGCTGGCAGCACGACAAGATCGTCCGTTCGACTCACGGGGTGAACTGCACGGGCTCATGCTCGTGGAAGGTCTACGTGAAAGGCGGGATCGTCACCTGGGAAACCCAGCAGACCGATTACCCGCGCACGCGCCCCGACATGCCGAACCACGAACCGCGCGGCTGCTCGCGCGGTGCTTCGTACTCCTGGTATTTGTATAGCGCGAACCGCCTGAAGCATCCGATGGTGCGCAGCGCGCTGGTGAAGCTGTGGCGCGAACGCCGCCGCACGCTCGGCGCCGTCGACGCGTGGCGCTCGATCGTCGAGGACGACGACGCGCGGCGTTCGTACCAGAGCCGTCGCGGGCTCGGCGGCTTCGTGCGTGCGAGCTGGGACGAGGTCAACGAGATCGTTGCGGCCGCAAACGTTTACACGGTCGAGCGGTACGGGCCCGATCGCGTGGTCGGCTTCTCGCCGATCCCGGCGATGTCGATGGTGTCGTATGCGGCCGGCTCGCGCTACCTGTCGCTGATCGGCGGCGTGTGCCTGAGCTTCTACGACTGGTACTGCGACCTGCCGCCCGCGTCGCCGCAGACCTGGGGCGAGCAGACCGACGTGCCGGAATCGGCCGACTGGTACAACTCGACGTTCATCATGATGTGGGGCTCCAATGTCCCGCAGACCCGCACGCCCGACGCGCACTTCCTCGTCGAGGCGCGCTATCGCGGCACCAAGGTCGTGTCGGTGTTCCCCGATTACGCGGAAGGCGCGAAGTTCGGCGACCTGTGGCTGCATCCGAAGCAGGGCACCGACGCGGCGCTCGCGCTCGCGATGGGGCACGTGATCCTGAAAGAGTTCCACCTGGCCGGCAAGAGCGACTACTTCATCGACTACTGCAAGCGCTACACCGACATGCCGTGCCTCGTGCGTCTCGTGCCGCACGGCGACGGCTACGTGCCCGAGCGTCTCGTGCGCGCATCCGACTTCGACGACGCGCTCGACGAAGCCGCGCACCCGGACTGGAAGACCGTGATGATCGACGACGCGACGGGCGAATTCGTCGTGCCGGTCGGCTCGGTGGGCTTTCGCTGGGGGCAGCAGGCGGACGCGGACAAGGGCAAGTGGAACCTGCGCGGCGAGACGTCGAAGGGCGCGGCGCTGTCGCCGCGGCTGTCCTGCACGGCCGAGCACGACGACGTGGTCGACGTGCTGTTCCCGTACTTCGGCAACCAGCCGCACGCGCACTTCAACTCGACCGCTCACGGCTCCGAGCTGTCGCGCCGGATCGGCGTGCGGCGCGTCGCGACGCGCGACGGCGAGATGCTGGTCGCGACCGTCTACGACCTGTTCGTCGCGAACTACGGGCTCGACCAGGGGTTGGGCGGGCGCGACGTGGCCGCGAGCTACGACGACGATCTGCCGTATACGCCGGCGTGGCAGGAAACGATCACCGGCGTGAAGCGCGCGGACGTGATCTCGGTCGCGCGGCAGTTCGCGGAGAACGCGCACAAGACGCAAGGCAAGTCGATGGTGATCATCGGCGCGGGGATCAACCACTGGTTCCACATGGACATGTCGTACCGCGCGATCATCAACATGCTGATCATGTGCGGCTGCATCGGCAAACCGGGCGGCGGCTGGTCGCATTACGTGGGCCAGGAGAAGCTGCGCCCGCAGACGGGCTGGACCGCGCTCGCGTTCGCGCTCGACTGGAACCGGCCGCCGCGGCACATGAACGCGACGTCGTTCTTCTACGCGCACACCGACCAGTGGCGCTACGACACGATGGACCCGAGCGCGCTGCTGTCGCCGCTCGCCGACAGGACGCAGTTCCACGGCTCGCCGATCGACTACAACGTGCGCGCGGAACGGATGGGCTGGCTCCCGTCCGCGCCGCAGCTCGCGGTGAATCCGCTGAAGGTCGGCGCGAGTCTGGGCGATGCAGCTGAAGCCGGCGCCGACGTCGCCCGGCAGCTGAAGGCCGGCACGCTGCGCATGGCGTGCGAGGACCCGGACGCACCGGACAACTTCCCGCGCAACCTGTTCGTGTGGCGCTCGAACCTGCTCGGCTCGTCGGGCAAGGGGCACGAGTATTTCCTGAAGCACCTGCTCGGCACGACCAACGGCGTGCAGGGCGAGGACCTTGGCGCGACGGGCGGCGCGCGTCCCGAGGAAGTGAAGTGGCACGACGACGCGCCGCGCGGCAAGCTCGACCTGCTCGTCACGCTCGACTTCCGGATGTCGACCACCTGCATGTATTCGGACGTCGTGCTGCCGACCGCGACGTGGTACGAGAAGGACGACATGAACACGTCCGACATGCATCCGTTCATCCATCCGCTGTCGGCGGCGGTCGATCCCGCGTGGGAATCGAAAAGCGACTGGGACATCTTCAAGGGAATCGCGAAGCGCTTCTCCGAGTTGTGCGTCGGGCATCTCGGCGTCGAACGCGACGTCGTACTCGCACCGATCGCGCACGACACGCCGGGCGAGCTCGCGCAGCCGTTCGACGTGCACGACTGGAAGCGCGGCGAATGCGAGCCGGTGCCGGGCCGTACGATGCCGGCGGTGATCGCCGTCGAGCGCGACTACCCGAACACCTACGCGCGCTTCACGTCGCTCGGGCCGCTGATGGACAAGCTCGGCAACGCGGGCAAGGGCATCGGCTGGGATACGAAGGACGAAGTGAAGCTGCTCGGCGAACTGAACTACACGGTCGCCGACGGCGCCGCGCAGGGGCGCCCGCGCATCGACACCGCGCTCGACGCGGCCGAGGTGATCCTCGCGCTCGCGCCGGAGACCAACGGCGAAGTCGCGGTGAAAGCGTGGCATGCGCTGTCGGGCCTCACCGGCATCGATCACACGCACCTGGCCGTCGCGCGCGCGGATGAGAAGATCCGCTTCCGCGATATCCAGGCGCAGCCGCGCAAGATCATCTCGTCGCCGACGTGGAGCGGGATCGAATCCGAGCACGTGTCGTACAACGCGGGTTACGTGAACGTGCACGAACTCGTGCCGTGGCGCACGCTGACGGGCCGTCAGCAGCTGTACCAGGACCATCCGTGGATGCGCGCGTTCGGCGAGTCGCTGTGCGCGTACAAGCCGCCGATCGACACGGGCAGCTACGAACACATGGTCGGCAAGCGCTCGAACGGCAACCCCGAGCGCGTGCTGAACTTCCTGACGCCGCACCAGAAGTGGGGCATCCACAGCACGTACACCGACAACCTGCTGATGCTGACGCTGTCGCGCGGCGGCCCGATCGTGTGGATGTCGGAGGACGACGCGAAGGCGATCGGCGCGGTCGATAACGACTGGATCGAGTGCTACAACTCGAACGGCGCGTTGTGCGCGCGGGCGGTCGTGAGCCAGCGGATTCCGTCCGGGATGGTGATGATGTACCACGCGCAGGAGAAGATCGTGAACACGCCGGGCTCCGAAATCACCGGCACGCGCGGCGGCATTCACAACTCGGTCACGCGCATCGCGCTCAAGCCCACGCACATGATCGGCGGCTATGCGCAGCTGTCGTACGGCTTCAACTACTACGGCACGGTCGGCTCGAATCGCGACGAGTTCCTGATCGTGCGCAAGATGAGCAGGATCGACTGGCTCGACGGAGAAGAGCGCGCGGTCGAGCCGGCAACGCAAGCGGTGCGGGCGGGAGAAACGTCATGAAAATACGTGCACAGATCGCGATGGTGCTGAACCTCGACAAGTGCATCGGGTGCCATACCTGCTCGGTGACCTGCAAGAACGTGTGGAGCAGCCGCGAAGGGATGGAATACGCGTGGTTCAACAACGTCGAGACGAAACCGGGCATCGGCTATCCGAAGGACTGGGAAAACCAGGACCGCTGGCGCGGCGGCTGGCAGCGGCGTGCGGACGGCAGGATCGAGCCGCGCCTCGGCGGCAAGTGGCGGCTGCTCGCGCAGATTTTCGCGAACCCGCACCTGCCCGAGATCGACGATTACTACGAGCCGTTCACGTTCGACTACGCGCATCTGCAGGAAGCGGGCAACACACGCGCGATGCCGGTTGCGCGACCGCGCTCGCTGATCAGCGGCCAGCGGCTCGAGAAGATCGAGTGGGGCCCGAACTGGGAGGAAATCCTCGGCGGCGAGTTCGAGAAGCGCGCGAAGGACTACAACTTCGAGAACGTGCAGAAGGACATCTACGGGCAGTTCGAGAACACCTTCATGATGTACCTGCCGCGCCTGTGCGAGCACTGCCTGAATCCGGCATGCGTCGCCGCGTGCCCGTCGGGCTCGATCTACAAGCGCGAGGAAGACGGCATCGTGCTGATCGACCAGGACAAGTGCCGCGGCTGGCGCATGTGCGTGTCGGGCTGCCCGTACAAGAAGATTTACTACAACTGGCAGAGCGGCAAGGCCGAGAAGTGCATCTTCTGCTATCCGCGCATCGAGGCCGGCCAGCCGACCGTGTGTTCGGAGACCTGCGTGGGCCGCATCCGCTACCTCGGCGTGCTGCTGTACGACGCCGACCGGATCAGCGAGGCCGCCAGCGCGGAGAACGAGAAGGACCTGTACGAAGCACAGCTGTCGCTGTTCCTCGATCCGGAGGATCCGGCCGTGATCGCGCAGGCCGAACGCGACGGCGTGCCGGCCGCGTGGATCGACGCCGCACGGCGCTCGCCGACCTACAAGATGGCGATCGACTGGAAGATCGCGTTCCCGCTGCATCCGGAATACCGGACGCTGCCGATGGTCTGGTACGTGCCGCCGCTGTCGCCGATCAACGCCGCCGCGAACAGCGGCGCGCTCGGGATGAACGGCTACCTGCCGGACGTCGAATCGCTGCGCATTCCGCTGCGTTATCTGGCGAACCTGCTGACCGCCGGCGACGAGGCGCCGGTGAAGCTCGCGCTCGAACGGCTGCTCGCGATGCGCGCGTTCATGCGCGCGCGCCACGTCGACGGCATCGACGCGCGCGGCGTGCTCGACCAGGTGGGGCTGTCGCTCGCGCAGGTCGAGGAGATGTACCGCTATCTCGCGATCGCGAACTACGAGGATCGCTTCGTGATCCCGACGACGCATCGCGAGTATGCGGAGAACGCGTACGACCTGCGCGCGTCGTGCGGCTTCTCGTTCGGCAACGGCTGTTCCGACGGCCGTTCGTCGGCGAGCCTGTTCAGCGCGAAGAAGGAGAAGGGCACCAGGACGATTCCGATCCACGAGGTATCGCGATGAGCACCGCACCCGATCCGACCTACGCGGCGTTCGCGGCGCTGCTCGACTATCCGGACGACGCGCTCGTCGACGTGCTCGACTCGATCGAAGTTCATCTGCGCGAGCGCATGCGCGTGCCGCAGGCGGTGCGTGTGGGCCTCGACAGGTTCTTCGCGTACGTGCGCGAGCGCGACCTGCTGACGCTGCAGGAGAACTACGTCGCGCTGTTCGATCGCGGCCGCGCGACGTCGCTGCACCTGTTCGAGCACGTGCACGGTGAATCGCGCGATCGCGGGCAGGCGATGGTCGACCTGCTGCAGATGTACGAGCGGCACGGGCTCGCGCTGAACCCGGGCGAGCTGCCCGACTACCTGCCCGTGTTCCTCGAATACCTGTCGCGGCTGCCGGCGCCCGATGCGCGCAACCTGCTCGCCGAAACCGGCGAGATCCTGCGCGCGCTGGCCGGCCAGCTCGCGCAGCGCGGCAGCCATTACAGCTTCGTCGTCTGCGCGCTGCTGCCGATGGCCGGCCTCGCGCCGGTCGATGCACCGGCCGCCGCGGACGACGACGTCGCCGCCGAGCGTCCGACTGCGGACGACTATCGCGCGCTCGACGCGTCGTATGCGGACGAAGCCGTGCGCTTCGTCGGCGCGGCAACGCCGGCGTCGACGGAGCAGACGGTGCGGTTCCACGACAAGCGGCCGGCCCGCGGCGCGTGAGCGCGGGCTCAACTGGGGAAAGACATGAACGCTTACTTGCATCAGTTCCTGTTCGGGATCTACCCGTACATCTGTCTCGCGGTGCTGCTGGTCGGCAGCCTGATCCGCTTCGACCGCGAGCAATACACGTGGAAAAGCGATTCGTCGCAGTTGTTGCGCCACGGCATGCTGCGGCTCGGCAGCAACCTGTTCCACTGGGGCGTGCTGGTCGTCGTGCTCGGGCACTTCGGCGGTTTTCTGGCGCCGCACTGGCTCGTGTCGCCGTTCCTGTCGGCGTCCGGGCACCAGCTGGTCGCGATGGTGGCGGGCGGCGCGGCCGGTGTCGCGGCGATCATCGGATTGACGATCCTGATCTGGCGGCGCCTGGGCGACGCACGCATCCGCAAGAACAGCCGCACGTCGGACATCGTGATCGTGCTGATGCTGTGGGTGCAGCTCGCGCTCGGGCTCGGCACCGTCGTGCTGTCGACGCGTCACATGGACGGCGTGATGTTCGAGCAGCTCACCGACTACGTGAAGGGCGTCGTCACGTTTCGGCCGGACATCGCGAGCCTGCTCGTCGGCGTGCCGCTGACGTACCGGCTTCATATCCTGCTCGGCTTCACGATCTTCCTCGTGTCGCCGTTTACACGGATGGTGCATATCTGGAGCGGCATCGCATCGGTCGCGTACCTGATCCGCCCGTACCAGCTCGTGCGCAAGCGCTGAGGAGGTGGCATGAATAACGTTCTCTCCGAAGTCGCGACGGTGCCGCTGACGATCAACGGAATTGCCATCGACGACGCGGCCATCGCGGCCGAAGCCGCGCATCACGGCGATGCACGCGATCCACTCGATGCGGCGCGGCATGCGCTCGCGGTGCGCGAGCTGTTGCGGCAGCGCGCGGTGTCGCTCGCGCTGATCGACGAACGCGCGCCGCTCGACGACGCGGCGGTCGACGCGCTGCTCGAATGCGAGCTGACGCACGTCCCTGAACCCGATCGCGCGGATTGCGAGCGCTACTACGCGCAGCATCCGGCGCGCTTTCGCCGCAACGACATCGTGTATGCAAGCCACGTGCTGTTCGCGGTGACCGACCGCGTGCCGCTCGCGCCGCTGCGGCAACGCGCGGAACGCGCGCTCGCCGACGTGGTCGCCGCGCCCGATACGTTCGAAGCAGTGGCGCGCGAATCGTCGAACTGTCCGTCGGCGCAAGTCGGCGGCAGCCTCGGGCAATTGCTGCGCGGCGACACCGTGCCGGAATTCGAGGCCGCGCTGTTCGACACTGACGGGCTCGGCGTGCTGCCGAAACTCGTCAACACGCGCTTCGGCTTTCACATCGTGCGCATCGAGCGCCGCGTGCCGGGCGACATCGTGCCGTTCGACGAAGCCGCCGGCCAGATCGCCGCATACCTGTCGGAACGCGTGCGGCAACGGGCGATGCGGCAGTACGTGGCGATACTCGCGGCCGGCGCGCACGTCGAAGGCGTGACCTTCGACGGCGCGAACGGGCCGCTCGTCCAATGAAACGGGGTTTTACATATGGCAACTCAACAAGTTAACGTCGGCGTGGCTGCGGATCCGCAGACCATTCCGCTGCGCGCGTGGTCGGTGCTGGCCGCGAGCACGCTCGCGTTCATGGTGTGTTTCGTCGTGTGGATGATGTTCGGCGTGCTTGGCGTGCAGTTGCGCACCGATCTCGGCCTGAACAGCACCGAGTTCGGGCTGCTCACGGCGACGCCCGTGCTGACCGGCGCGCTGATGCGCTTGCCGCTCGGCACGTGGACCGACCGCTTCGGCGGCCGTATCGTGATGACGGTGCTGCTCGTCGTGTGCGCGGTGCCGGTCTACATCGTCAGCTACGCGACGCAGCTCTGGCAGTTCCTCGTGATCGGGCTGTTCCTCGGCTGCGTCGGTGCGTCGTTCGCGGTCGGCACCCCGTATGTCGCGCGCTTTTTCCCGCCGAAGCGGCGCGGGCTCGCGATGGGCGTGTTCGGCGCGGGCACGTGCGGTGCGGCGGTCAATCTGTTCGTCACGCCACTGCTGCTCGCCGCGTACGGCTGGCGCTTCGTGCCGCGCGTGTATGCGGTCGCGCTGCTCGTCACCGCGGTGATCTTCTGGTTCGCGTCGGCGCCCGATCCCGGCGCGGGCAAGCGCGGCGGCTCGATGCTCGACTCGTTCAAGGTGCTGCGCGACCCGCGCGTGTGGCGGCTGTGCCAGTACTACTCGATCACGTTCGGCGGCTTCACAGCGCTGTCGCTGTGGATCCCGCAGTACCTGAAGAGCGAATACGGGATGTCGCTCGTGATGGCGTCCGCGTTCGCGGCCGGCTTCTCGCTGCCGGGCTCCGTGCTGCGCGCGCTCGGCGGCGCGCTGTCCGATCGTTTCGGCGCGCATGCGGTCACGTGGTGGGGGCTGTGGGTCGCGTGGATCGCGCTGTTCGTGCTGTCGTATCCGGCGACCGACTTCGTGATCCACACGATCGACGGCACCGCGTCGCTGAACCTGGCGATGCCGGTGGCCGGCTTCGTCGCGCTGACCTTCGTGCTGGGCGCGGTGTTCGCGTTCGGGATGGCGTCGACCTTCAAGTACGTCGCCGACGATTTCGCGGACAACATGGGCGTCGTCACGGGCATCGTCGGGCTCGCGGGCGGGCTCGGCGGCTTCCTGCTGCCGATCCTGTTCGGCATGCTGCTCGACTTGCTGCGCGTGCGCACGACCTGCTTCATGTTCCTGTACGGAATCGTGTGGGTGTCGCTGATCCTCATCTATCTGTCGGAAGTGCGGCGCACGCCCGTGGCGGGTTGAGCGCGGTTGCGCGAGGCCGGTAGCGTCCGGCCTCGCCCAGGTAGTCGTACCGCGCGTCGGCCGTTTGCGACCGTGCGCAGTTCTGTCAAACTTGCGCCCATGACACCGCGCCTCACCCTGCCGCCTTCCTCCGATTCCGCGCCCGCGCTCGCGGGCTTTCCCGACGCCGACGAACTCGCCGCGCTGCGTGCGTGGTACGCGGGCATGACCGTGCGCCAGGCCGTCGAGCACTACCTGCCTGGCCGGCTCGGCGAAGGGCGCTCGGCGCGCGGCGTGATCGGCGCAATTCGGCGTCGCCTCGTGCGGGTCGCGCGACAGGCCGGACGGCCCGATCTCGCCGAGCAGCTCGGTCATGCCGACAGCGAGCGCATGCAGATGGCGAAGGCCGCGACCGATGCGATCGGCGTGCTGCGCCATGCGCGCGCGCCGGTGCCGCAGATCAGCGATGATGTCGGCCTGTGGCTGCCGGCGCGTGCGGTCGTCGCGCTGCGTGCGCACGGGATCGCGACGCTGGCCGATCTGACCGTGCGGATTCCGCGCCGGCGTCAGTGGTGGCGCGCGATCGCGGGGCTCGGCGTGGCGAGCGCGCGGCATATCGAGGCGTTCTTTTCCGCGCATCCCGACCTGACCGAGCGGGCGCGCGCACTGATTGCCGCGACGCCGCGCGGCAGCATCGTGCCGTGGGAGCAACTGAAGCTGCCGCACGAGGTCGACGGATCGGCCGGCACGTTCCGCGCGCCGCGCGCCACCAGCACGCTCGATGCGGACAACGATTACGCGGCCGTGCACGCGTGGCTGTCGCTGCACGAATCGGCCGCGACGCGACGCGCGTACCGGAAGGAGGCCGAGCGGCTGATCCTGTGGGCGATCGTCGAGCGCGGCCGTGCGCTGTCGTCGCTGACGACCGAGGATGCGGTCGCGTATCGCGCGTTCATCCGGCGCCCGACGCCGCACGAGCGCTGGGTCGGCCCCGTGCGGCCGCGCGGCGCGCCGGACTGGCGGCCGTTTTCGGGCGGGCTGTCCGCGCGCTCGGCCGCGTACACGCTGTCGGTCCTTGGCGCGCTGTTCCGCTGGCTGATCGAGCAGCGCTACCTGCTCGCGAATCCGTTCGCGGGCGTCAAGGTGCGCGACACGCGCGGCGCGAATGCGCTCGACACGTCGCATGCGTTCACCGAAGGCGAATGGCTGCTCGTGCGCACGATCGCGGACGGGCTCGAGTTTCGCAAGGACAAGCCGTCCGGTGCGCCGGGATCGAGCTGGACGCCGGCCGCCGCGCAACGGCTGCGCTTCATCCTCGATTTCGGCTATGCGACCGGGCTGCGCGCGAGCGAGTTGGTCGGCGCGACGCTCGGCGACATCGACACGGACGCGCACGGCGACGCATGGCTGAAGGTGATCGGCAAAGGCAGCAAGGCCGCGCGCGTCGCGCTGCCGCCGCTCGCGCGCACGGCGCTCGATCGCTATCTGGTCGCGCGCCGGCTGCCGGTCACACCCGTGCGCTGGCGGCCCGACACGCCGCTGATTCCGAGCCTCGCGGAAGACGGCGCGGCCGCGATCACGAGCGTGCGGCTGTGGAAGGTGATGCAGCGGTTCTTCGCGCAGACGGCCGCGCTCGTCGATGCCGACAACCCGGCGCTCGCGCAGAAGCTGCGGCAGGCGAGCCCGCACTGGATGCGGCATACGCATGCGACGCACGCGCTCGCGCGGGGCGCCGAGTTGACGACCGTGCGCGACAACCTGCGGCATGCGTCGATCTCGACGACGTCGATCTATCTGCACGGGGACGACGTGAAGCGGGCACGGCAGATGTCGAGTGCGTTTTCGGCGGACAAATAAGCGGGGCGCGAGCGGATCGAACGGAACGACACGGCATCGATGACGGTCAGAACGGTTATTCGGTCACGGAGCGGGTGGATGGCATCGAGTCAGGGAACCGTCGATTTCATCGTCGAGCAGATGGCCTCGGCCGGCACGGTGTCGGCCCGCAAGATGTTCGCCGAATACGGAATCTACTGTGACGGCAAGATGGTCGCGCTGGTGTGCGACGACCGGTTGTTCGTCAAGCCGACGTCCGACGGGCGTGCGTTTGTCGGTACCTGCGACGAAGCTCCACCGTATCCGGCAGCAAAACCGCATCTCGTCATTGGAGGCGATCGCTGGGACGACCGCGAATGGCTGTCGACGCTGATCCGGATCACCGCCGCGCAATTACCGGTCCCGGTGAAGCGAAGTCGATAGCGGTCGGCATCTTCCGTGAAACTGGCGCGCCAACCCGCACGCCGCACTGGAGCACAACAATGGAGACAACCCTACACCCGCAAGCCCCGCGATACGCTCGCCGCGCCTGGCACGCGCTCGTCGCGGCGCTATGCGTGGGCTGGAGTGCGCTGTCGTTCGGCGCGGACGGCGCGGCGGCGCTGCTCGACCGCTATCACAGCCTCGGCGAGCAACTGAAGAACAACCCGTTCCACCGCCCGCTGTACCTCGAATCGTCCGAGGCATCGTCGACGTTGAAGGGTGATATCTACGCGGTCGTCGACTATCCGTTTTCCGTCGTGAACGGCAAGCTCAACGATCCCGCGCAGGGCCCCGCCAATTGGTGCGCGGTGCTGATCCTGCATCTGAACACGAAATATTGCCATGCGTCGACCGGCAGCGACGGCCCGGTGCTCGACGTGAACCTCGGCCGCAAGATCGAGCAGAAACTGTCGGATACCTATCGCGTGCAGTTCCGCTACGGCGTGGCCGCCGCGACGCCCGACTACTTTCAGGTCGACCTGACTGCCGACAGCGGCCCGATGGGCACGAAGGACTACCGGATCGCGCTGGAGGCCGTGCCGATCGGCGCATCGCGCACGTTCCTGCACCTCACGTATTCGTACGGCTTCGGCACGGTCGGCCGCATGGCGATGAAGACCTACCTCGCGACGGCCGGCAGCGACAAGGTCGGCTTCACGCTCGCGAGCGGCGCATCGACGGCGCAGCCGCAATATATCGGCGGCGTGCGCGGATTGCTGGAGCGCAACACGATGCGCTACTACCTCGCGATCGACACGTATCTGGCGACGCTCGACAAACCGCTCGAGCAGCGCCTTGGGCGCTGGTTCGATGCTACCGAGCAGTATCCGCAGCAGTTGCATGAAGTCGAGCGGGCCGCGTATCTGCGGATGAAAGCGCAGGAGGTGCAGCGGCAGCAGGCGGCGCGATGACGCCGGCTGCCGGGCGTCGATCAGTCGATCAGTAACCCCGCCACGACGTCGACAATCCGCTGCAGCAGCGCTTCGTCGTAAGGCAGCCACGGCACCGCGCGCAGCGGCGACGGCGGCGGCTCGATCGCGGGTTCGACGGGCTCGCCGTCACGCGTCACGCGTCCGGTCGCGCAATGCACCGCCCACGCGCCGACGCGTACATGGCGTTCATCGAGCGTGATCCTCCCTTGCGCAACCGGTTCGGCGAACACGAGCGACAGCACGTGCCGGCGATGGCGCGCCATCACGCCCAGTGGAAGATCCGACAACCGGTTCAGGCGGTGCTGGCGCTCCGTGTCGAGCGCGCGCTGGCGGACCGGGTCCGTCGTGAGCGCCGATGCCGCCGCGCGCGTCGCGTCGTCGTCGAGCGCGAACGCGGCCACGCTGACGAGCAGGTCGACCGCGCGCGCAATTTCGGAGAAGACGACGCGGTCGATCTCGCCGATCGGCACCGGCGCCCAGCGCCGTTCGTGCCGGCGCTCGACATGCAGCCGGCGCGATGTGCCGTGGCCTTCCGAACCGGGATAGAGCCGCGCGTCGACGAGAAAGGTGGCGCGCACGTCGCCGAACTCGCGGACGAGCCCGTCGTCGTACGCGCGGATCGACCAGCCTTCGCGGCGCGCGACGCCGAGCAGCGGCCGGCTCGACAGCACGTGACCTTCGAACATCGCGCAGTCGCTCGCCGACGCGTCGCCATCGGGCGGCACGTAATACTCGCGGAAGGCCTGCCGGACCGGTTGCCGCAGCGAACGGCCGACGATCGCGCGCTGCCATGCGAGCCGCTCGTCCGCGTCGGCCAGCAGCGGGTGCCAGAGCCGGATGTCGCTGTCGGCCGCGATGTCGCATGGGTGGCCGGCCGCGTCGCGCGGCACGACCTTGCCCTTCGCGATCTCGGGCATGAACGACTGCGTAGCGCCATCGCGGCCGCGTGCCTGCCAGATCATCCGAGCGGAGAACGCGGCGCCGGCCGGCGCATCGACGAGCCGCTCGCGCCATTCCGCGTGGCCGAGCGACATCGGCTGCCAGAAGCCGGCTTCCATGCAAGTGGCGAGCATCGCGAGCTGCTTCTTGTCGGGCTTCGCGTCGAGCGTCATCCGCAGCGCGGTGTGCGGCCGTTCGCCGAGCGCGCGTTCTGCCGGTTTCAGGTTGCGCGCAAGCTTCTTCTGCACGCCCGCATGACGCACGACGGTCAGCGCGTCGCGCAGCGCGCGCACGCTCTCGGGCGTCGGGATCGTCTCGACCGCGTGACCGAGTGCGATCGCGAGCGACTGCGACGGCGCGGTCTTCGCGGCTGTTGGTGCGACGCACACGCCCGTCAGCAGCGGCCCGATCAGCGGGCGCAGCCAGGCTTCGTCGCGATACGCGGCCACGCGCGCGGCGCGCGCGACGACCTGCGCGTCGTCCGTCGTGAATGCGCGGTCGGCCTCGTACGGCACGGCGCCGGCATGAAGCGCCGCGACCTGCCGCGCGGCGTCGGTCAGCGCGTCGCGCGCGAATGCGACGTACGCGGCGTCTTGCGCGAGCGTGACGGCCGGATCGCTTAAGTCGATCCACAGCCGCTTCGGCGCGAAATAGCCGTCGTTCGTCGCGGCCAGCGCGAGCAGCGCGGCCGGGCCGAGCTCGGGCAGCACGTCCAGTTCGCGCACGCGAAACGGCGAGTCCGCCAGCGCTTGCGCATACGCGTCGCGGCGTGCCGAGAAGTCGCGGCGGCCGGCGAACCAGTCGAGCGCATACGCGCCATACGCGGACACCGCGCGCAGCCTGCCTTCCTCCGGTTCGGCGACGATGCGGGCGAGTTCGGCCTGCAGCGCGGGCGACGGCAGCGCGTCCAGGCAGGGCAGATCCTCCAGCGCACGCTTCCATCCGCCGGCCGGGATGTCGCGGAACAGCTCGAGTGCCGCATCGGCGTCGACGAGCGGCACGAGGCCGAGCGCATCGATCTGCCGGCGCAGCCAGCGCGCGAATTCGGCGCGCGGGTCGTGGTACGCGTGGTCGCGCTGCATGATCTCGTGCTCGACGCGGCGCAATGCCGGCCAGACCGCGCCGAGCGCATGCGCATCGAGCGCCGACAGGTCGATCGGCGAGCCGGTGAAGCGCGGATGGTCGGCCGTGCCGGTCAGCCGTGCGACCAGCAGCGCAACGAGGGGGCGATCAGTCATGCGCTTTCCGATGGGTCGGTCGGTTCGTTCTGGCGCCATTTCGGTACTTGCCCGGCGGCGCGGGCTCCGTCGCCCGGGCCGGCTGTCTGGTCGATTGGATAGTGCATGGTCTGACTCCGGCAATGAAACCGAGCGGGCGCACAGTATTGCACCCCAATTGCGATAGCCGACGAACGCCCGCGCGGCGGGCGATCCGGCCGCACCGCCCAAGCGTTCCGGCCATTCGGCCATTTCATAAGACGTACAGTTGTCCCGCCCTACGCGAGTCGGGCCGAACTGTACTCTTGTTCCCACGTTCGATGTGTGTACCCGCCACCAACTGTTCTGCTCTTAAGATTCATCCATCAAGTGCACAGTGCCGCGGATCCCGTTGTAACGGAACCTCCCGGCGCATTTTCAAAAGCGAGCCACTGCGATGGAAAAGGCAAAACCGGAGGGAGCAATCAGGCAGAACGACAGCCCGGTCGGCGGGCAGAACACGCGCGTATCGGACGCGCACGGGACGGCGGCGCGCATGCGCAGGCCGGCGGGGAGCGCGCGATGAAGCTCTACGAAAAACTCGCGGACGACATCGAGCGCCTGATCCGCCAGGGCGTGTACCGGCACGGCGACCGGATTCCGTCGGTACGGCAGGCGAGCCAGCAGCACCGGATCAGCATCACGACCGTGCTGCATGCGTATCTGCTGCTCGAAAGCCGCGGGTTGCTGGAAAGCCGGCCGCAGTCCGGTTACTTCGTGAACCTGCGCCGCGACGACAACCACGCGCCGGTGCGCGAGCTGCGGCCGTCGAAGCCGATCGCGATCTCGTCGTCGGTCGACATGAGTCGGCTCGTGCTGTCGACGCTGCGCTCGATCGGCACCGACGACGCGGTGCCGCTCGGGTCGCCGTATCCGGACCCGAGCCTGTTTCCGTTCGAGAAACTGAACCGCTATGCGTATGCAGCCGGCCGCGACAAGTCGCTGTGGGGCGTCACGGACGGGCTGCCGCCCGGCCATCCGCGCCTGATCCGGCAGATCGCGCGACGCTATCTGGAAAACGGGATGTCGGTCGATCCGAACGAGATCATCGTGACGGTCGGCGCAACGGAGGCGATCAATCTGTGTCTGCAGGCAGTCGCGAAACCGGGTGACACGATCGCGGTGGAGTCGCCGACGTTCTACGCGATGCTGCACGCGATCGAGCGCATGGGGATGAAGGCGATCGAGGTCGCGACGCACCCGGAATACGGAATCGACATCGCGGCGCTGGCGGCCATTGCAAAGTCGCAGCCGATCGCCGCGTGCATGGTGATGCCGAACTTCCAGAACCCGCTCGGCTTCCAGATGCCCGACGAGCGCAAGCGCGAATTAGTTGAGTTTGCAACGAAAACCGACATGCCGATCATCGAGAACGGCGTGTACAACGAACTGTATTTCGGCGAGTCGCATCCGAGCGCGCTGAAGTCCTACGACCGCACCGGGATCGTGTTGCACTGCTCATCGTTCTCGAAGAGCCTGACGGCCGCCTACCGGATAGGCTGGGCGTTGCCCGGGCGCTATCGGGATCAGGTCGAGAAGCTGAAGTTCCTGAACACGCTGGCGACGCCGTCGCTGCCGCAGCTCGCGATCGCCGAGTTTCTCGAACGCGACGGCTACGAGCATCACCTGCGGCGCTTGCGCAAGGCGTATGCGCAGCAGGCGAACCTGATGCGCGCGATGGTGTCGCGGTTCTTCCCGGAAGGCACGCGCATCTCGAGCCCGGCGGGCGGGTACGTGCTGTGGGTCGAGCTGCCGGCACAGGTCGACGCGATGCGCCTGTACCAGCTCGCGCTGGAGCAGGGCATCACGATCGGGCCAGGCTACATGTTCTCGATCACGGACAACTACCGGAACTTCATCCGGTTGAACTACAGCAGCCCGTGGTCACCGGAGATCGAGCAGGCGGTGATCGCGGTCGGGAAGCTCGCGGCATCGTGCATGCAGTCGTGAAGCGAAGGGCGGTGCGCGTCGCACGCACCGCCTTCGCTCAGCCGGCTTTCGCGCGTAAATACTCCGACACGCGCGCGAGCCCTTGCTCGAGCACCGTCCGGTTGTTGGCGTAACCGATCCGCACATAGCCTTCCATGTCGAGCGCGCTGCCGGGCGTGAACATCACGCCGGTTGCCTCGATCAGCTCCGTGCAGAACGCGCGCGACGGCATGTCGAACGCGTACTTGAGCAGTGCCGTCGTGCCCGACTTCGGCTTGACCCAGGAAATCGCCGGCTCGCGTTCGACCCATGCTTCGAGAATCGCGAGGTTGGTGCGCGTGATGTCGTGACTGCGCTTCAGGATCACGTCGCGGTGCTCGAGCGCGAGCGTCGCGAGGTAGTCGTCGATCATCCCGACGCTGATCGTGTTGTAGTCGCGATGGACGCTCACCGCGTGGATCAGCTCGACCGGCCCCGCGATCCAGCCGAGCCGCAGCCCGGCGAGCGAGTACGTCTTCGACATGCTCGCCGTGCTGATTCCGCGTTCGTACAGGTCGGCGATCGAGGCGCTGTAGCCGCTGCCGGCCTGGTCGGTGCCGCGATAGACCTCGTCGCACAGCACGTACGCGCCGCAGCGTCGCGCGATCTCGACGATCTTGCCGAGCAGCGCTTCGTCCATCAGCGAGCCGGTCGGATTGTTCGGGTTGTTGATCGCGATCAGGCGCGTCTTGTCGTCGACGAGGGACGCGAGTGCGTCGAGATCGGGCAGGAACGCGTCTTCCTCGCGCAGCTTCAGCACCTTCACGTTCGCGCCGTAGCTTTCCGGAATCGAGTAGTGCTGCTGGTAGGTCGGCAACACCGACACGACCGTATCGCCCGGCTCGACCAGCGTTTCGTAGATGAGTGCGTTGCCGCCGATCGCGCCGTGCGTGACGATCACGTTCGCGGCCGACTGGCGCGCGTAGGTCGACGCGATCGCTTCGCGCAGGCGCGGCGTGCCTTCGATCGCGCCATACGTGAGCTTCATCGGCCGTAGCGCGTCGAGCAGCGTGTCCTGCGTGCCGGTCATCGTCAGCAGCTGATCGACGGTCAGCGATTCGACGCACGTTTCCGCGAGGTTGTACGTACAGCGGTTCTCGTACAGATCCATCCAGCGTTCGACGCCGAATTCCTTGATCTTCATGGTCGTTCCTTTGTCCGGTTGGCCTGGAAAGCGATGCTGCCAAGTATCTGCCTTTCAAAACATAATGTCCAGAGTAGACTAAAAATCTATATTTTATGGACAGTGTGAAAGGAAGCCGAGCCCGTCGATCAAGTCGATTCCGTGCCGCTCAGCGACCGCCGCGCGCAACGGCCAGCATGATCCCGAAGCCGACGAGCAGAACACCGAAGGTGCGGTCGATCCAGTGACGTAACGACAACAAGCGATCTCGGACGGCATCGGCGGAGAAACAGACCGCCACCAGGCTGAACCAGCCTGCATGTGCCAGCGCGATGAACAGGCCGTAGCCGATCTGCACGTGCAACGGCGTGTCGGGCCGGACCGCCTGCATGAACAGGCTGACGATGAACACGGTGGTTTTCGGATTCAGCGCGTTGGTCAGGAAGCCGGTGCGCAGCGCCGCCCGATCGGACAGCGGCGCGGCCTGCGTCGCGGGCCGACCGTCGGCGGGCCTGGCTGCGAGCATCCTCACGCCGAGGTAAATCAGGTAGATCGCGCCGACGAGCTTGACGGCGTTGAAGAGCCACACCGATTGGCGGACCAGCAGGCCCACGCCGAGCAGCGTATAGCTCACGTGAACCGTCACGCCCAGCGCGATCCCCCATGCGGTGAGCAAGCCCGATCGGCGCGACAGCATCAGGCTGTTGCGCGTGACCATCGCGAAATCCGGCCCCGGGCTGATCACGGCCAGCATAGTGATGGTGACTACGACTATCCATTCCGTCATTGCATCGTCCTTTCGGTTTTCTTCGTGATGCGCCAATATTAGGGATCACGATTCGCCGGGAAAAGCGATGATTTCTGACCAGGATGGTGAGTTTGGCTCACAGAACGTCCGTGCCGCGCTGCCGTCGCTGATGGCCTTGCGCTGCTTCGAAGCGGCGGCGCGCCACGAGCATTTCAGCCGTGCCGCCGACGAACTGCACGTGACGCACGGCGCGGTCAGTCGTGCGGTGCGTCTGCTCGAAGACGACCTGGGTGTGGCGTTGTTCGAGCGGCGCAGTCGTCGCGTGTTCCTGACCGACGCGGGCCGCAAGCTCGCGCAGGCCGTCCACGACGGCCTGCATCTGATGAGGCAGGCCGCGCATGAGTTACGGACCGACGCGGCCCGTGCGCAGCGGTGGGTGCTGTCGTGCGAACCGACGCTGCTGATGCGCTGGCTGATTCCGCGCTGGCCGGACTTCCAGGCAACCTATCCGCGCGTCGATATCCATCTCGCCGCGGCGGGCGGCCCGT
Source organism: Burkholderia sp. 567 (assembly GCF_040545115.1). Classification (NCBI taxonomy): domain Bacteria; kingdom Pseudomonadati; phylum Pseudomonadota; class Betaproteobacteria; order Burkholderiales; family Burkholderiaceae; genus Burkholderia; species Burkholderia sp. 567. Next base: position 255,335 of record NZ_JBEPLG010000004.1, on the reverse strand, counting down.
TCTCGTTCGATCACGGCATCGACATCGCGATCCGCCGCAACGACTTTGCATGGCCCGCGGGGTATCACGCCGAGCGACTGTTCACGGAAAGGGTGGGGCCGGTGTGCCGGCCGGATCGCGTCGATACGTGGTTTGCCGGCGGTCGCGATGACCGCACGTTGAAGCGGGGCGCGCCGCGACTGCATACGCGCACGCGGCCGGACGCATGGAAGGAATGGGCGGCGGCCGCGCATCAACCGGCGGGCAGCGGGCGCGGGCAGATGTTCGACCATTTCTATTTCAGCCTTCAGGCGGCCGTCGCGGGGCTGGGTGTCGCGATCGGCCCGTGGCATCTCGTTCGCGACGACCTCGAAAGCGGGGTGCTGGTCGCGCCGATGGGTTTCGTCGAAGACGGCTCGCACTATTGCCTGCTGACGCCGGAGCCGGTGAAGGACGGAAGCGCGCAGTCGGCGCTGCTCGACTGGCTGAGGACGATGGCCTGACGCGTGAGCCGGGTCGCTGTGCGACGCAGGCGACCTTCAAAAAAAATGGCGCCGCAGGCATTCAGCCCGCGGCGCCATTGCGTGTCGCCACGGCGGGTACGACCCGCCGCAGCTCGACCGCGTGCTTAGATCTGCACGGTGTCGGCAACTTCCTTGAAGTCTTCGATCTGGTCGAAGTTCATGTACTTGTAGATCTTGTCGCCGTCCGCGGTGAGCACGCCCATGTCGGCCATGTACTCTTCCTTCGTCGGGATCCGGCCCAGACGCGAGCAGATCGCCGCCAGTTCCGCCGAGCCGAGGTACACGTTCGTGTTCTTGCCGAGGCGGTTCGGGAAGTTGCGGGTCGACGTCGACATCACCGTCGCGCCTTCGCGCACCTGTGCCTGGTTGCCCATGCACAGCGAGCAGCCCGGCATTTCGGTGCGGGCGCCGGCCGTGCCGAACACGCCGTAGTGACCTTCTTCGGTCAACTGCTTCTGGTCCATCTTGGTCGGCGGGGCGACCCACAGCTTGACCGGGATGTCGCGCTTGCCTTCCAGCAACTTCGACGCCGCACGGAAGTGACCGATGTTGGTCATGCACGAGCCGATGAACACTTCGTCGATCTTGGCGCCCGCGACGTCGGACAGCGTCTTCACGTCGTCCGGGTCGTTCGGGCATGCAACGATCGGCTCGTGGATGTCGGCCAGGTCGATCTCGATGACGGCCGCGTATTCGGCGTCGGCATCCGGCGACAGCAGTTGCGGGTCGGCCAGCCACTGCTCCATCGCCGCGATACGGCGCTGCAGGCTGCGCGGATCCTGATAGCCCTGCGCGATCATCCACTTCAGCAGCGTGATGTTGCTGTTCAGGTATTCGATGATCGGTTCCTTGTTCAGGTGCACCGAGCAACCGGCCGCCGAACGCTCGGCCGACGCATCCGACAGCTCGAACGCTTGCTCGACCTTCAGGTCGGGCAGGCCTTCGATCTCGAGAATGCGGCCCGAGAAGATGTTCTTCTTGCCTTGCTTGGCGACCGTCAGCATGCCTTGCTTGATCGCGTACAGCGGAATCGCGTTGACCAGGTCACGCAGCGTGACGCCCGGCTGCATCTTGCCCTTGAAGCGGACCAGCACCGATTCCGGCATGTCCAGCGGCATCGTGCCGGTGGCGGCCGCGAATGCGACCAGGCCCGAGCCTGCCGGGAAGCTGATGCCGATCGGGAAGCGCGTGTGCGAGTCGCCGCCGGTGCCGACGGTGTCGGGCAGCAGCATGCGGTTCAGCCACGAGTGGATCACGCCGTCGCCCGGGCGCAGCGCGATGCCGCCACGCGTGCTGATGAAGTTCGGCAGCGTCTGGTGCGTCTTCACGTCCACCGGCTTCGGATAGGCGGCGGTGTGGCAGAACGACTGCATCACGAGGTCGGCCGAGAAGCCGAGGCACGCCAGATCCTTCAGTTCGTCGCGGGTCATCGGGCCCGTGGTGTCCTGCGAGCCGACCGAGGTCATCTTCGGTTCGCAGTACGTGCCCGGACGCACGCCCTGGCCTTCCGGCAGACCGCATGCGCGGCCGACCATCTTCTGCGCGAGCGAGAAGCCCTTGCCGCTGTCGGCCGGCTGGTGCGGCAGGCGGAACAGCGTCGACGGTGCGAGGCCCAGCGCTTCACGCGCCTTCGCGGTCAGGCCGCGGCCGATGATCAGCGGAATGCGGCCGCCGGCGCGCACTTCGTCGAACAGCACGTCGGACTTGACCTGGAATTCGGCGATCACGTTGCCGTCCTTCAGCGCCTTGCCTTCGTACGGGCGCAGTTCGACCACGTCGCCCATTTCCATCTGCGACACGTCGAGTTCGATCGGCAGCGCGCCGGCGTCTTCCATCGTGTTGTAGAAGATCGGGGCGATCTTGCCGCCGAGGCACACGCCGCCGAAACGCTTGTTCGGGACGAACGGGATGTCTTCGCCGGTGAACCACAGCACCGAGTTGGTGGCCGACTTGCGCGAGGAGCCGGTGCCGACCACGTCGCCGACGTAGGCGACCAGGTGACCCTTTTCCTTCAGCGATTCGATGAACTTGACCGGGCCGCGCTTGCCGTCTTCTTCCGGCGTGATGCCGGGGCGCGCGTTCTTCAGCATCGCGAGCGCGTGCATCGGGATGTCCGGGCGGGTGGTGGCGTCCGGCGCCGGCGACAGGTCGTCGGTGTTGGTTTCGCCCGTGACCTTGAACACGGTGATGGTCAGGCTTTCCGGCACTTCCGGACGGCTCGTGAACCATTCGGCGTCGGCCCAGCTCTGCAGCACGGCCTTCGCGTGCGCGTTGCCCTTGTCGGCGAGTTCCTTCACGTCATGGAACTGGTCGAACATCAGCAGGGTTTTCTTCAGTGCGTCGGCAGCGACGGCCGCGACGGCGTCGTCCGACAGCAGCTCGATCAGCGGCTGGATGTTGTAGCCGCCGAGCATCGTGCCGAGCAGTTCGGTCGCGCGCTCGCGCGAGATCAGCGGGCAGGCCGTCTCGCCCTTCGCGACGGCGGCCAGGAAGCCGGCCTTCACGCGGGCGGCTTCGTCGACGCCGGCGGGGACGCGGTGGGTGATCAGGTCGACTAGCGTCTGCTCTTCGCCGGCGGGCGGGTTCGCCAGCAGTTCCACCAGCTCGGCGGTTTGCTGAGCCGTCAGCGGCAGGGGGGGAATACCGAGCGCGGCGCGGGCGGCCACGTGAGCACGAAAGTTTTCAAGCATGGGGGGACCTGCTGAGATTGCGTTTCAGGGGAAGGGCTTTCCAGGCACGCCGAGGCTGCTGTTCCGGACACTGCTTCACTGCTTTCGACGGGATTCTAATCGCAATCGGGTCAGGCGTCAAATGTCTTATGTCTTATATAAGAGTTGGGGTTTGAGGCTTCCTGTTGGCGGGTCGCGGCGCGGCGGTTGAGCGGAAGCCGACCGCGGCGCGAACCCCCGAAGGCATTCATTCCGGGGTAGGCGCGGAATCAGGCCCCACTTGCATCTGCGCGAGGCTGCGGCTTCCACGTGTGGCGCATCGTTCAGTGCACTGAACCGGTGCTGGGCGTCGTGTCAGAGCGGCTTGGAGATGCAACTACGATCACCCCGACCGTTTGCCGATCGCTCGCGCTGGATGAAAAATCGATGCACGATATCAGCGGCCGGCATGGTCACGGCAGCGCCGACGTGGTGAGGAAGGCTTTTACGCGCCGCTTCGGCGTGCGTCCCACACCGAAGATGCGCGGCATCTCGCCGAACGAACGGCGCCGAAGCACGAAGCGTCACCGTGACCGTCACGACGTGAAAACCCATGGAGGAGCGACAAATGAAAATCATCACGGGTCCGTTGAGCATGTTCGGCGCGAAGGTCGAGATCGCGGCGCACGAGAAGGGCATCGCCTTCGAGCGCGTGCTGGCGCCGTTCAGCCAGCAGCGCGGCTACGACCCGAAGCATCCGGACGTCCTGCGCATCAACCCGAAGCGTCAGGTGCCGGTGCTGATCGACGGCGAGCTGGAGATTTTCGATTCCACGCAGATCTTCGAATATCTCGAGGACGTGCAGCCCGATCCCGCGTTATGGCCGGTGCAGCCGAAGGCGCGCGCCGTTGCGCGTCAGCTGGAGCACTGCAGCGACGAGATCTATTTCCCGCACGTCATCCGGCTGATGGGCCTCGAAGCGACGCCGGAGCATCCCGACGCGCAGGCCGCACGCGACGCAGCGCGGCAATACTATCGACGCATGGAAGGCGTGCTGGCGGACCGGCAATATCTGGCGCAAACCTATTCCTACGCGGACATCGCGTTCTACATGGCGCAGTTGTTCGGCGCGCGCAAGGGCGCGCCGATGACGTCGGAGACGCCGAATCTGCTCGCGTGGCGCGAACGAATGACCGCGCGTCCGGCCGTGCGGAAAGTGGCCGGCGCGATGGCGGGCTATCTCGCCTCGATCGATCATCCGGTTCCGGATTTTCTTCGCGGGCTCGACTAGCGATCGGTTTCGCATCGCGCGGCGACGATTTGCCGAGCGGTGATCGCCGCTCGATGCGAACGGATCACCCGCCCGTCACCGGCGGAAAGAACGCCACCTCGCTATCCTCCCGCACGACGAAGCCGCCCGTCACCATCTCGAGATTCACGGCCGCCCGCACCGGCCGATCCATTCGCAGCGCTTCTCCACTCCGCGCGTCGCGTGCGGCGAGCGTGCCGCGCAGCGCGTCGACGGTGACCTCATCCGCATCGATCTCGACGACTTCCCCGTCGGTATGCAACTGTTCGCGAATGCTCGCAAAGTATTTGATCGTCAGTTTCATCGCGATGTCCCGGGCGAAATCGGAGGAAGCGGAAAAATCGGAAAAGGCATGGCCGGCACGTTCATCCCCATCGCCGCATCGCCTGATCGTCATGCGCCTTCGGCTCGACCCAGCCGGACACGCCGTCGTGCCGGATCTCCTTCTTCCAGAACGGCGCGTGCGTCTTCACGAAGTCCATGATGAACTCGCACGCATCGAATGCCGATGCGCGATGCGCGGCGGCGACCACGACGATCACGACCGGCTGGCCGAGCGGAATCCGCCCGACGCGATGCACGATCCTGACCGCTTCGAGCTGCCAGCGCGCGCCGGCTTCCTCGACGATGCTCCATAGCGCCTGCTCGGTCATCGTCGGATAGTGCTCGACTTCGAGTGCGATCACGTCGTCGACGTCGCCTTCGTTGCGCACGACGCCGAGGAAATTCACGACCGCGCCAACATTCGGATTGCGAACGATCGGCGCGATCTCTGCGCCGGCGTCGATCGCCGCGTATTGCACGCGCACCTCGAAGCCGGCGGCAATCGCCGGCGGCGGTTCGCTGTGCAGCGCGGATGGCTCGGGATGGCTGTCGTCACGCGACGGATCGTCGGGTGGCGCGCCACGGGATTCGGTGAAACTCGTCATGACGGGGTTCTCCTGTAAGCGGTGCGCGCCGCTTCGCGCGGCAGCCGTCAGCCGCCGACGAGCGACATGCGCACGGTCGGATAGGTCTTGCCCGACGGCCGCGCCGCACGCGTCGCCCGCCGCTCGGAATAGCGGTCGTCGCGCTGCATCCAGCGCGCGCGCACGGCGTCGGCGAGCTGGCCGGTCGATGCGTTGTCGTCGAGCCACGGTCGCAGATCGGTGCCCTGCGTGGCGAACAGGCACGTATAGAGCTGGCCGTCGGCCGACACGCGGGCGCGCGAGCACGTGCCGCAGAACGGATGCGACACGCTCGCGATGAAGCCGACTTCACCCGCGCCATCGATGTGCCGGCAGCGGATCGCGGTGGCGTCGTGCCCCGGTTCGCCGACGAGCACGAGCGGATAGCTTGCTTCGATCAGCTCGCGCATCCGCGTGGCCGGCACGACCTTGTCGCCGGACCACGCGCTCGCGCCGCCGACGTCCATGTATTCGATGAAGCGCACCGCCACGCCGCTATGCCGGAAATGACGCACGAGCGGCAGGATCTGGTCGTCGTTCGCGCCGCGCTCGATCACCGCGTTGACCTTCACCGGCGCGAGCCCGGCCGCCTGCGCGGCCTCGATGCCGGCCAGCACGCGCGCGACGGGCACGTCGGCATCGCTCATCCGGCGGAACACGGCATCGTCGATCGCGTCGAGGCTCACCGTCACGCGCGACAGGCCCGCATCGCGCAGCGAGCATGCCTTGGCGGCGAGCAGCGAACCGTTGGTCGTCAGCGCGATTTCGACGGGCTTGCCGTCGATGGTCGTCAGGGTCGCGAGCCGTTCGATCAGCGCTTCGAGGTTGCGGCGCAGCAGCGGCTCGCCGCCGGTGAGTCGGATCTTTTCGACGCCGAGCGAGATGAACGCGCGCGCGATCTTCTCGAGTTGCGCGAACGACAGCCGCTCGGACGACGGCATGAACGCATAGTCGGGCCCGAAGCTGTCGCGCGGCATGCAGTAGCCGCAACGGAAATTGCACTGGTCGATGACGGACAGCCGCAGATCGCGCAGCGGCCGCGCGAGCGTGTCGAGCGGGCGGGAGAAGGCGCCGGGCGATGCGCCGCCGGAGGCGGCGGCGGCCGGCGCGGAAACGATGGCATTCACGATCGGTTCGTCGGCCTGCATGAAGTGAGCGGAACGGCGTCGCCGAGCGGCCGCGTATGCGCCGACGTATCGGCGCACAGGTCGTGACGAGCGTCATCGTGAGGATAGTCCGCCGGACTTTTCCGGCAGAGGCACAATCCCGCCCGAAATGCAGGAATACAGTTCGCGATCCTGCATGCACGAAAGGCGGGCATCGCATGCATGCTCATGCGAGCCAGTGCGCGAAATCGTAATACGGCACCGCGTCGCCGCGTGCGATGCGTCGACCGGCCGGCAGCCGCGCGAGCCCGCTCGCCTGCACGAGCGATTGCAGCGTGCCGGCGCCTTGCTGCCGCAGCGTGTCGAGTACGGGTGCGCCGTGGGCGTCGATGGTGCGGCGCACGCGCACGAAGCGTTCGCGCTGCGCATCCGGCTCGACGTCGATATCGATCGGCAGCGACGGCACGGCCGGCACGCAGTCGTCGCGCCCCTGCAGGCGGCGGATCAGCGGCGCGACGAACAGCGCGAACGCGGTCATCGCGGCGCCCGGATTGCCGGGCAGCAGCACGACGGGCCGGTCGTCGAGCCGCGCGAGCGCGACGGGCTTGCCGGGTTTCATCCGCACGCCGGAGACCACGAACGACGCGCCGAGCGCGGTCAGCGCGGGGCGCAGCAGGTCCTTGTCGCCGACCGATGCGCCGGCGACGCACACGACCACATCGCAGCGCGCGGCCAGCGTGCGCAATGCCTGATCGACGGCGGTCGCGGTGTCGGCGGCATGCTCGCTCGCCGCGACGATGGCACCGGTTCCCGCCACCAGCGCGGCGAGCATCGGCGCGTTGCTGTTGTAGATCTGCTGCGGCGCACGCGGCTGGCCGCACGGGACGAGCTCGTCGCCGGTCGCGAGAATGCCGACCCGCAGCGGCGGCCGCACATCGATGTGCGCGCAACCCTGCGCGGCCGCAACGCCGACGTGCATCGCGCCGAGCCGCACGCCGGCCGGCATCAGCAGGTCGCCCGCGCGTACTTCCTCGCCGCGGCGGCGGATATGCGATCCGGCGCGCTGCGGCGCGTCGAACGCGACCCAGCCGTCCTGCTCGTGTGCGTGCTCCTGCATCACGACGGTGTCGGCGCCGGGCGGAATCAGGCTGCCGGTGAAGATCCGCGCGGCCGTGCGCGGGGCCAGCGGCGACGGCGCGTCGCCCGCATAGCAGCGCTGCGCGACGCGCAACGGCTCGCCGTGCGCGAGGTCCGCGTGCCGGACCGCATAGCCGTCCATCGCGCTCTGGTCGGCGGGCGGCTGGTCGAGCACGGCGGCGAGCGGCGTGGCGAGCACTTGGCCGGCCGCTTGCGCGACCGGAATGGAGACGGCCGCAGGCGGCGGGGCGAACGCGCCGGCGAAATGCCGTTGGGCGGTATCGAAATCGGTCAGGGGTGTCATCGAGCGGTGAGCGCATGCGGTTGCGCATGCGTGGGTTCGGGTAACGGGAGCGCGTCGGGCGACACGTATTCGACGAAGCCGTCGTTGCGGCAGAAGCCGAGCAGCCGCACGCCGGCTTCGCGGGCGACGTCGATCGCGAGCGACGTCGGCGCGGAGATCGTCGCGATCATCGGGATGCCGACGCGTGCGGCCTTGCGCACGAGCTCGTAGCTCGCGCGGCTCGACAGGAACACGAAGCCCGCGCGCAGGTCGGCGCGGCGCCGCGCGAGCCGGCCGATCAGCTTGTCGAGCGCATTGTGGCGGCCGACGTCCTCGAAGACTTCCAGCACGGTGCCGTCGCGCTCGCACCACGCGGCCGCATGGATGCCGCCGGTCGCGCGCATCAGCGGCTGCCGCGCCGGCAACGCACGGGCGGCGCGCGCGACGGCGTCGGCACCGATGCCGGCCGCCGCGCCCGCGGCCGCGATGCGCGGTGGATGCAGGTCGAGCTGCGCGATGCTTTCGATCCCGCAGACGCCGCAGCCGGTGCGGCCGGCCAGCGCGCGCCGGTGCGCCTTCAGCGCCATGAACGCCTGCTGCGACACGGTGAGCTGCACTTCGGCGCTGTCGGGCCGGCATTCGGTTTCGATGTCGAAGACGTCGGACGCGCGCTCGACGATCCCTTCGCTCAGCGCGAAGCCGAGTCCGAACGCGTCGAGGTCGATCGGCGTCGCCATCATCACCGTGTGCGCGATGCCGTTGAACACGAGGGCAACCGGCGTCTCGTCGACGACGCGGTCGACGGCGCCCAGCGCGTCGCCGGCACGGTGACGCGTCACATGACATGCGCGGCTGCCGGCCGGATCGTCGGGGCGGTCGCTGGGCTCCATGCGGTTTTCTCCAGGGGGAAATCGGGAATCGGCCGGCGCGGGCGCCGGGCGACGGAAACGGCTTCTGCGAAGGGCGGTGCGCGGCGTCGCGCCGGCTCGCCACGGGCAGGCTTCGAGCCGATGGTACGGGCGTTCGGCCCGGGCGCGGATGCACAGCGTCGCGATGCGGAAAGCAGTACAGCTGACGGCCTCCCGGCCCCGAAACGGGTTTTCCGTACACACATCTTTGGACCGGGGGAAAGCACAGTTTCAGCGCACGTTCGCGCGATTGCGAGTATCGTCCGAAACGCGATATCGTCATTCACGCTTCGTTGCCGTGCACCGCGATCCGTTCAGGTCGGCGCGTGCCGTCGCGAAGCCGTCGCGCGATTTCCTGCTTCGAGCTGACGTCCTCACAACCACGAGCAAATTACGGTCATGGAAATCTTCGATGCGTTCCATCTCGCACGATTGCAATTCGCGTTCACGGTGTCGTTCCACATCGTGTTTCCGGCGATCAGCATCGGCATGGCGAGTTTTCTGGCGGTGCTGGAATGGCGCTATCTCGTCACCGGCGACGCCGCCTATAAATCGATGTTCCAGTTCTGGTCGAAGATCTTCGCGATCGGCTTCGGGATGGGCGTCGTCTCCGGCGTCGTGATGGCCTACGAGTTCGGCACGAACTGGGCGGGCTTCTCGCGCGTCGCGGGCAACATCACCGGCCCGCTGCTCACTTACGAAGTCCTGACCGCCTTCTTCCTCGAAGCCGGCTTCCTCGGCGTGATGCTGTTCGGCTGGCAGCGCGTCAGCCCGCGGGCGCACTTCTTCGCGACGCTGATGGTCGCGGTCGGCACACTGATCTCGACGTTCTGGATTCTCGCGTCGAACAGCTTCATGCAGACGCCGCAGGGCTACAAGATCGAGAACGGCCTCGTCGTGCCGGTCGACTGGTTCAAGATCATCTTCAACCCGTCGTTCCCGTATCGCCTCGTGCACATGACGATCGCGGCGTTCATCGTCGCGGGCTTCATCGTTGCCGCGTGCGGCGCGTGGCATCTGCTCAAGGGGCGTCGCGACGAGCCCGTGAAGCGCAGCTTCTCGATGGCGCTATGGATGCTGCTGCTGCTCGCGCCGATCCAGATCGTCGTCGGCGACGCGCACGGGCTGAACACGCGCGAATACCAGCCGGCGAAGATCGCGGCGATCGAGGGGCTGTGGGAAACGGAGAAGGGCGGCACCGCGCTGAACCTCGTCGGCCTGCCCGACATGCAGGCCGAAACGACGCGCTACGCGATCCAGGTGCCGCACCTCGGCAGCCTGATCCTCACGCACAGCTGGGACGGCGAGATTCGCGGGCTGAAGGAATTCGCGCCGCAGGACCGCCCGTATTCGCCGATCATTTTCTGGACGTTCCGGATCATGGCCGGCCTCGGGATGCTGATGCTGCTCACCGCGCTGCTCGGGCTGCTGCTGAGAAAGGGCGGGCGCCTGTATGAAACCCGCTGGTTCCAGTGGTTCGTCGTGTGCATGGGGCCGTCGGGCATCATCGCGCTGCTGGCCGGCTGGATCACGACCGAGGTCGGGCGGCAGCCGTGGACCGTGTACGGCGTGCTGCGCACCGTCGATTCGGTCTCCCCGCTTACCGCGCAGCAGGTCGGCGTGTCGCTCCTGGTCTTCGTGGTCGTGTATTTCCTGGTATTCGGAACGGGTATCTACTACATGATGAAACTGATGAAGCGCGGGCCGGCAGCCCAGGCCGGCTACATCGAACTGCACCGGCATCCGGGGCTGCGCAAGAGCGCGCTGTCCACGCCGCTGAACGTCACCGAGGCGGAGTAACCATGCACATCGATCTTCCTGTCGTGTGGGCCGCGATCATCGGCCTCGGCGTGTTCATTTACGTGATGCTGGACGGCTTCGACCTCGGCATCGGCCTGCTGTTTCCGTTCTTCGATGCGAAGGCCGAGCGGCAGGTGATGCTCGACACCGTCGCGCCGGTGTGGGACGGCAACGAGACCTTTCTCGTGCTCGGCGGCGCGGGCCTGTACGGCGCGTTCCCGGTCGTCTACTCGACGCTGCTGCCGGCGAACTACCTGCCGCTGATCCTGATGGTGGTCGGGCTGATCTTCCGCGGCGCCGCGTTCGAGTTGCGCGCGAAGGCGAACCGCACGCAGCACCTGTGGGATCTCGCGTTCATCGGCGGTTCCGCGCTTGCCGCGTTCTGTCAGGGGATCGTGCTCGGTTCGCTGCTGCAGGGCATCCGGATCGTGAACCACCAGTTCGCGGGCGGGCCGTTCGACTGGCTGTCGCCGTTCAGCCTGTTCTGCGGGATCGGCGTGCTCGTCACCTATGCGACGCTCGGCTGCGGCTGGCTGATCCTGAAAGTCGACGGCGAACTGCAGCGCAAGATGCGCGTGCTAATGAAGCCGCTCGCGGGCGTGCTGCTCGCCGTGATGGGCGTGGTCAGCCTGTGGACCGTGATCGGGCTGCCGGCGGTCGCGCACCGCTGGTTCGGCAGCGGCTACCTCGGCTGGTTCCTGCCGGTGCCGATCCTCGTCGCCGCGTGCGTGTGGGGCATCTTTCATACAGTGAAGCGCCAGCACGAGGCGACGCCGTTCCTGCTGACGCTCGCGCTCGTGTTCCTCGGCTACACCGGGCTCGTGATCAGCATCTGGCCGAACATCGTGCCGCCGTCGCTGACGATCTGGGAGGCGTCGTCGAGCCATTCGAGCCAGCTGTTCGCGCTCATCGGCACGGTGATCGTGCTGCCCGTCATTCTCGTGTACAACGCGATGCAGTACCGCGTGTTCCGCGGCAAGGTGCGCGAGGGCGACATCGGCTATCACTGAGCGATGCGCGGTATCGATCCGACAGCGGCCCGCCACGCGCGGGCCGTCGCACATCGGGCGCCGGCGCCGGCATTGGTATTTTCTTGGCAGTCGAGACCACACCATGATCGTCAGACCACGACAAAACTGGCTCAGGATGCTGTTCGTATGGAACGGCTCCGTGCTGCAGTCGATCATTCCGCAACTCGTGTTCATGGCAATCGTCAGCACGCTGGCGGTCTTCACGAACGGGCGCATCTTCGGCGAGAAGATTCCGCTGAACACCGCGCCGTTCACGCTGTTCGGGCTCGCGCTCGCGATCTTCCTCGCCTTTCGCAACAACGCGAGCTTCGAGCGCTTCAAGGAGGCGCGGCTTCTGTGGGGCAACCTGCTGATCGCGGCGCGCACCGTCACGTCGCAATTGCACCGCTACCTGCCCGACAGCGTCGGCGACGCGGAGCGCAACCGGCTCGCCGATCTGCTGATCGCGTTCACGTATGCGCTGAAACATCAGCTGCGTCATACCGATGCGACGCAAGACCTGCAACGCATCCTCGGTGCCGAGCGTGCCGCCGCGTTCGCGCACAAGTGCTACCAGCCCGTCGCGATTCTCGATGAACTGCGCGGCGGGATCGTCCGGGCGCTGGGCCGGGGGGCCGGCCACGACGCGACGTGCTGGATGTTCGATGCGCAACTGGTCGAGCTGGGCCGGGCGGTGGGCGGCTGCGAGCGGATCCTCACCACGCCGATTCCGTTTTCGTACAGCGTGCTGCTGCATCGCACTGTCTATGCTTATTGTGTGCTGCTGCCGTTCGGTCTCGTCGATTCGACGGAGTTCTTCACGCCGCTGATCTGCGTATTCATTTCGTACACGCTGATCGCGCTCGAAGCAATCGCGAACGAGGTGGCCGAGCCGTTCGGCCTCGCACCGAATGCGCTGGCGCTCGACGCGATGGCGCGCACGATCGAACGGTCGGTGCTGGAGCTTGGGGATCGCGCGATGCCGGAGGAATTCGTGCCGGCGTCGACGTATCAGATTACGTAAGCGCCACCGCGCGGCGGCACGCACGATCAGGAGAACATGTCATGCGTATCTACGTGACGAGCATCTTTGTCGACGATCAGGACAAGGCACTCGCGTTTTACACCGACACCCTCGGCTTCCGGCTGAAGAACAACGTGCCGGTGGGCGAGTACCGCTGGCTGACGGTCGTGTCGAAGGGCCAGCCCGACGGCACCGAGCTGATGCTCGAGCCGAGCCATCATCGCGCGGTCGCGCCTTACCGTCAGGCGCTTTACGAGGACGGCATTCCGGCGGCGTCGTTCCAGGTCGACGATCTCGACGCGGAGTTCGCGCGGCTCGACGCGCTCGGCGTGCGCTTCACGCTGGCGCCGATGGACGCGGGGCCCGTGCGGATCGCGGTGCTCGACGATACGTGCGGGAATCTCGTGCAGCTCATGCAGATGAAGTGACGCGAAGGCGCGGATATCGGCGCGCTCATCGGCACGCCGCGACCGGCGGCGCGCCCTGCATGCGACGCCGGAGTCCAAGCGCCGCCGCCGTCACCGCTCAATCGAAATACGTGAGCCCCATCGCGCCTTTCACCTCCGCCAGCGTCGCGCCGGCTACCTCGCGCGCATGCAGCGTGCCGCGCTTCAGGATCGCCATCACCTCGGCCTTGTCCACCTCGAATTCGCGGCGGCGCGCACGGATCGGCTCGATCAGCGCCTGCAGCCGCTCGTTCAGTACGCGCTTCACGACGCTGTCGCCGAGGCCGCCGCGGCGATAGTGCGCCTTCAGTTCATCGACCTTCGACACGTCGGGTTCGAATGCGTCGAGGAACGTGAACACGACGTTGCCCTCGACCTGGCCGGGATCGCTGACGCGCAGGTGGTTCGGGTCCGTGTACATGTCCTTCACGGCCTGCGTGATCTCGTCGGGCGTGGAGCCGAGCGTGATCGCGTTGCCGAGCGACTTGCTCATCTTCGCCTTGCCGTCGATGCCGGGCAGCCGCGTGACGGCCGAGAGCACGGCCTCGCATTCGACCAGCACCGGCTTGTCGACCGTCGCGTTGAAGCGGCGCACGAGTTCGTTGGTTTGCTCGATCATCGGCAACTGATCGTCGCCGACGGGCACGTGCGTCGCCTTGAACGCGCTGATGTCGGCGGCCTGGCTGACGGGGTAGGTCAGGAAGCCGGCCGGGATGTCGCGTTCGAAGCCGCGCAGGCGGATCTCTTCCTTGATGGTCGGGTTGCGCTCGAGGCGCGCGACCGTGACGAGGTTGAGCAGGTATTGCGACAGCTCGGCGAGCTCGGGCACCTGCGACTGGACGACGACCGTCGAGATCGCCGGGTCGATGCCGACGGCCAGGTAGTCGAGCGCGACCTCGATCACGTTCTCGGTGACGCGCTGGCGGCGGCCCATGTTGTCGGTCAGCGCCTGCGTGTCGGCGAGCAGCAGGAACTGCGTCGCCTCGTGCTGCATTTGCACGCGCGCGCGCAGCGAGCCGATGTAGTGGCCGAGATGCAGCGGGCCGGTCGTGCGGTCGCCGGTGAGGATGGTCGGACGGGTCGGGTGCGTCATGGTACGGGTTGGCTCCGGGTTATCGAAGCCACCAGCCATGACGTAGGCGCAGAAACGACAATGCCGCCATGGCTGGCGGCATCACGTTCGGGACATGCAAAAGGAAACGGGCCGCCTGGGTCAGGCGCGCCACCAGCGATGCACGTTCGGCGAGGCAGGTTTGATTTCCATGGCGCGAGTATAGCGCAGGGCGCGGGCCGCCGTGCGCGTCAGCGGATCACCGACTCCATCGCGAGGTAGGCGGTTTCGGCGGATGGCCACAGCAGGTACAGCAGGCCGGCCATCAACAGCAGCGCGCCTGCGCGTACCATCGGCGTTCGGTCTTTCCCGCTCAGGGTCATGATGTGCTGCTTCAGTTTCTTCATGCTTGCAGGCGCGACGTGCGCCACTCCAACGGTTGCTGCAACGGCGCCGGGTAGGGCGGCTCCGAGATGCTACGGGGTTCAACGAGAGGCCGGGCCGGCGATTCGGCGCGGAAAGAAGCGCGCGCGGGGGATCGAAAAAGGGAACGATCAGGCGTCCCTGGGCGCATCGCAGACGCGACGCGCATCGTACCAGTTCGGGCGCGGGAGGACAGTCAACAATTGTCGCGTGATGGTCGGATCAAGGGTCATCGCCTAAAATTGGCGCAGCGTTGGCGAAGGTGTTTTTTCGGTTCGGCGCCATTGCCGAGGGCCGGTGAAATTTCCCGGAACCAGGGCTTGCCGACCGGGCTTTTGTATCCGCATCCGTGATGCGCATGCCAGCAATGCGTTCATTTTTCAGGTATTCGATATCGTGCGAACTCAATTGCGTCCGATCGCCACCGACCGTATCGGCTTGATCCGATGGGCTTGCGTTTTTCTGCTCGTCGGGTGTGCGGCCTGCTCGCGGACCGATGCGCTTCCCCGCAATATGTCGCTACCTGCCTTCAACCCGCATCGCGCCGCATTCGAGTGCAAGCATGAAGCCGACGTCGTTCCGCCGATCGATCAGGACGCGGATCGATGGAACCGGCAAGCGATGGCGCTCACCAGTTCGCTGCTGTGGCCGAACCAGCGCAACTACAAGGGCGCTGTCGATCTCTGGACGAAGGCCGCCGAGCGCAAGCACTGGAAGGCGATGTTGAATCTGGCGAGTGCGTACGCTCAGGGCGATGGCGTGGATCGAGATTCGGAACGTGCCGTGCAGATTGTCGAGCAGGCAATGAAACTCGGCATACCTGCGGCCTATGACCTGATGGGCACGTATTACATGAACGGGACGGGCGTGAAGCAGGACGCGAGCCGCGCGTATGGGTTCCGGCAACTCGCTGCCGATATGGGCAACCCGAATGCGATGGCATATCTGGGCGGCAAGATGGATGCCGTGTATGACGATCCCAAAGCGGGCTTCTGGGGTAATCGCAAGATTGCGCTTCAGATGCTCGAGTGTGGATTTGCGCAGGGGAATGGAGATGCAGCGTATGCGCTCGGGACAACACTCGTTGGTTCCGACAAGTCGCGAGGCGAAGACAATGAACGCGCCCTCAGAATTCTGCACGACGGGGTGAAGTACGGCAGCGCCCGGAGTGCTGCGTATTTGTTCGGTGCGTTCGATGATGGTGATCCGGTGGCCGGTAACGCAAAGGATCGCGCCCGCGCCGAGCGCTACATCATTCTCGCCGACCGTCTCGAGCGCGATCCGGACCTGCGTCTGCCGAACCTGGACAAGGTTGTGCCGCTGCCGCCGGCCAGACTGCCGACGTGGAATGGCGACAAGAAGACGTTGATCGATGCGGCGCAACCTCTGACGTCGGTTTCGCCCGCACCTTCTACCTCCGTCGGGCATCGTGCCGCCGACCACGCGCAGCCACAGGGATAGCCCTGACCGGTGACCCGGGCGCTGCGCCGTATGCCCGGTCCACTGGCCGTCCTCACCACCCCCAGCTTTTTTCTCGTCAACAACGACAAAAATGATCGTTTCGCCCTAGCCTGCCTGTCAGCAGAATGTCTCCATTCCCCCTCGCGCGACGACACGAGCATCGCAGCGAGCCGCACTTCAAGGAGACAGCCGTGGCAGTGGAAACAACCTCAATCGATACGCTGGTCGTCGGTGCCGGCCAGGCCGGCGTGGCCATGAGCGAGCACCTGGGCAAGCTCGGCGTGCCGCATCTCGTGCTGGAGCGCGACCGCATCGCCGAGCGCTGGCGCACCGGGCGCTGGGATTCGCTGGTCGCGAACGGCCCCGCGTGGCACGACCGCTTTCCCGGGCTCGAATTCGATGGCCTCGATCCCGATGCGTTCGCAACGAAAGACCAGGTCGCCGACTACTTCGAAGCCTACGCGCGCAAGTTCAGCGCGCCGATCCGCACCGGCGTCGAAGTGAAAAACGTCGTGCGCAACACTGGCAAGGCGGGCTTCATCGTCGAAACGTCGGACGGCACGATCGAGGCGAACCGCGTGGTCGTCGCGACGGGGCCGTTCCAGCGTCCTGTCATTCCGCCGATCGCGCCGGACGATGCCGGCCTCGTGCAGATCCATTCCGCCGACTATCGCAACCCGGCGCAATTGCCGGACGGCGCGGTGCTGGTGGTCGGCGCGGGTTCGTCGGGCGTGCAGATCGCCGACGAACTGCAGCGCGCGGGCCGGCAGGTCTACCTGTCGGTCGGCCCGCACGATCGTCCGCCGCGCGCCTATCGCGGCCGCGACTTCTGCTGGTGGCTCGGCGTGCTCGGCGAATGGGACAAGGAAGTCGCGACACCCGGCCGCGAACACGTGACGATCGCGGTGAGCGGCGCGCGCGGCGGCCACACGGTCGATTTCCGCGCCCTCGCGCACCAGGGCGTGACGCTCGTGGGGCTGACGAAGGCATTCGACGGCGGCGTCGCGACGTTCGAAAGCGATCTCGCGAGCAATCTCGCTCGCGGCGACGAGAACTACCTGTCGCTGCTCGACGCGGCCGACGCCTATGCGGCGCGCAACGGCCTCGACCTGCCTGAGGAACCGGAAGCCCGCCGCATCCTGCCGAATCCGGACTGCGTCACGCAGCCGATCCTCGCGCTCGACCTGGCCGGCGCAGGCGTCACGTCGATCGTCTGGGCGACGGGCTACGCGCTCGACTACAGCTGGCTGAACGTCGACGCGTTCGCCGCGAACGGCAAGCCGCAGCATCAGCGCGGCGTGTCGAAGGAGCCGGGCGTCTATTTCCTCGGCCTGCCGTGGCTGTCGCGACGCGGCTCCAGCTTCATCTGGGGCGTGTGGCACGACGCAAAACACATCGCCGACCACATCGTCACGCAGCGCAAGTACCTCGACTATCACGACGCGTCGCAACGCCGCGCGCAAACGCGCACCGGGCACGGCGACACGGCCCGCACCGCGCAGGCCGACGCGCGCCCGCTGGTCGACGCGATCGGCTGATACCGATTCGGCATTCGGCATCCGCGCCGCTACCCGCACCCACGAACACTTATCAGCACCCGCCGCACCGCGATCGTGACCGTTTCCCGCGCGACGGGCGCACACACCGACCTTCGAAGGACCTCGATGAGCCAGCCTACCCATACCCGTATCCGGATGTTCAATACGAAGGATACCTACCCGAACCAGACGCTCGACAACGACCTGTGCCAGGCCGTGCGCGCCGGCAACACCGTCTACGTGCGCGGCCAGGTCGGCACCGATTTCGACGGCAATCTGATCGGCCTCGGCGATCCGCGCGCGCAGGCCGAGCAGGCGATGAAGAACGTGAAGCAACTGCTCGAGGAAGCCGGCAGCGACATCACGCACATCGTGAAGACGACGACGTACCTGATCGACCCGCGCTATCGCGAGCCGGTGTACCAGGAGGTCGGCAAGTGGCTGAAGGGTGTCTATCCGATCTCGACGGGGCTCGTCGTCTCGGCGCTCGGCCAGCCGCAGTGGCTGATGGAGATCGACGTGATCGCGGTGATCCCGGACAACTGGCAGCCGAACCGCACATAGGAGGCGACATGACTTTCTCCATCGTCGGGCGCTGCCCGGAAACGGGCCAGCTCGGAATCGCGATCAGCTCGTCGAGCATCGCGGTGGGGGCGCGCTGCCCGTGGGTGCGGGCGGGCGTCGGCGCGGTCGCGACGCAGAACATCACGCTGCCGGCGCTCGGTCCGCAGATTCTCGACCTGATCGAGCACCAGCAGCTCGCGCCGGCCGCCGCGCTCGACCGCGCGCTCAGCGCGAACGGCTGGAGCCAGTACCGGCAGGTCACGGTGATCGACGGGCAGGGGCAGACGGCGTGCTTCACCGGCAAGGAGGCGCTCGGCACGCACCATGCGGTGCGGGGCGAGCAATGTGTGGCGGCCGGCAATCTGCTGTCCGCGCCGGCCGTGATCGACGCGATGGCGCGCGCGTTCGAGCAGGCGCCCGGGCTGCTGGCCGATCGCTTGCTCGCCGCGATGCACGCGGCGATGGCGGCGGGCGGCGAGGCGGGGCCGGTGCATTCGGCCGCGCTGAAGGTGGCCGGCGACGTGACCTGGCCGATCGTCGACCTGCGCGTCGACTGGGCCGACGCCGACCCGATCGGGCAGCTGGGCGCGCTGTGGCAGGCCTATCGTCCGCAGATGCAGGATTACCAGACGCGCGCGCTGAACCCGACCGCCGCGCCGAGCTACGGAGTGCCCGGCGATGAGTGACACGTCGAGCCGCGCATTGCTCGAGCGGCTGATCGGCTTCGCGACGGTCAGCCGCGACTCGAACCTCGCGATGATCGACTTCATCCGCGACTACCTCGACGGCTTCGGCGTCTCGAGCGAGCTGTTCTACAACTTGGAGCGCACGAAGGCGAGCCTGTACGCGACGATCGGGCCGCGCGATCGCGGCGGCATCGCGCTGTCGGGCCATACCGACGTGGTGCCGGTCGACGGCCAGGCGTGGACGGTCGAGCCGTTCCGGCTGACCGAGCGCGACGGCCGGCTGTACGGGCGCGGCACGGCCGACATGAAAGGCTTCATCGCGTCGGTGCTCGCGGCCGTGCCGGTGTTCGTCTCACGGCCGTTGAACCCGCCCGTGCATCTCGCGTTCTCGTACGACGAGGAAGTCGGCTGTCTCGGCGTGCGGCCGATGCTCGACGCACTGGCGACGCGCGAGCACCGCCCGCGCCTGTGCCTGATCGGCGAGCCGACCGAACTGAAACCGGTGCTCGGTCACAAGGGCAAGCTCGCGATGCGCTGCCACGTGAAGGGCGCCGCGTGCCACTCGGCGTACGCGCCGCTCGGGGTCAACGCGATCGACTACGCGGCGAAGCTGATCGGCCGCCTCGGCGAGATCGGCGCGTCGCTCGCGCGGCCGGAGCATCACGACAGCCGCTTCGATCCGCCGTTCTCGACCGTGCAGACCGGATTGATCAAGGGCGGCCGCGCGTTGAACATCGTGCCGGCCGAATGCGAGTTCGATTTCGAGGTGCGGGCGCTGCCGGCGTTCGATGCGCACGACGTGCCGAGGAAGCTGCAGGATTATGCGGAATCCGAATTGTTACCGAGGATGCGCGCGGTGCAGCCCGATACCGACATCCGTCTGCAGCCGCTCGGCGCGTATCCGGGGCTCGCGACTTCGCCGGACAGCGAAGCCGCGCGGCTGCTCGCGATGCTGAGCGGCTCCGACGCGTTCGGCACCGTCGCATTCGGCACCGAGGGCGGGCTGTTCGGACAGGCCGGCATTCCGACGGTGGTGTGCGGGCCGGGCAGCATGGACCAGGGGCACAAGCCCGACGAGTTCGTCACGCTCGAACAGCTGCACGGCTGCGACGCGATGCTCGGCCGTCTCGCGACGTATCTCGCGTCGGCCGGTTAATCCGGCTGATCCGGCCGTCCAACCGCATGCCGCACGCCGCCGTTCGGCGGCGCGTGCGGTTCCTTCGTTGCTATCGCGCCGATTCCGCGACGATCTGCGCCAGCCGTTCGCGGCAGAACTCGACGAACGACTGCGCCTGCTTCGTGAGCTGCCCGCGCTTCAGCCGCGCGCTCACGAGCCCCGACGGGCTCACCGTTTCGCTCAGGCCGATCGTCACGACGCGCCGGCCGTCGTACGTGTATTCGGAATGCGGGCGCGTGACGAGCAGCGAGAAGCCGAACCCCTGGCCAACCATCCCGCGCACCATCTCGATCGACGGCGAAGCGAACACGATGTTCGGCGTGAGCCCGAGCTCGTGAAACAGGCTGACGAAATACGTGCGGCTCGGCAGCACGTCGAGCAGGATCATCGGCTCGACGCTGAGCTCGTGCAGCGACACGTGCGACTGGCCCGCGAACCGGTGGTTCTCCGGCAGCAGCACGTACGGCTGCTGCGCCGGCATCAGCGGCTCGGTCTCGATCGTGCCGTCGAGGTCGTGGTCGTAGAGAAACGCGAGATCGAAGGTGCCGGCCGTGAGGCCCTGCACGAGCTCCTGCTGGTCGCCGTCGCGCAGCCGGATGTTGACGCCCGGATAGCGTTCGCGAAAGCCCGCGATCAGCTGCGGCAGATAGAGCGGCGCGACGGTCTCGAAGCAGCCGATATCGATCTGTCCGCTGATCACGTCGTTGTCGGCGAGCGCGTTCTGCTCGAACTCGTGCGCGATGCGCAGCAGCTCCTGCGCCTTCCGGTAGAAACGCGTGCCGCTCGGCGTCAGCGACACGCCCTGCGCGTGGTGGCGGATGAACAGCTTCACGCCGAAGCTTTCCTCGAGCCCCTTGATCGCGCTGGAGATCGACGGCTGCGCGATGAAGAGCTGGCGCGACGCCTCGGCGACGCTGCCGGATTCCACCGTCGTCACGAAATATTTCAGTTGCCGCAAAGTGTAGTGAGCCACGAGCACCTCTGATGCCGGCCCCGCGCGCGTGCCGCCGCGGGGCGTGTTCTGTCCGCTGTTTTGCGTAGCACCTTACCCGAAGACGCCCGACGCCGGAATTTCCGCTGCAGAGCTTTTTCGTATGTCCCGAAAATATTTTTAGTATTTTCCGGTCGCCGCATGCGTGGCGCACCATCGTCTGCAATCCGGATCGCGACAAAAACGCGCATGCGCGGGCGGGGCAGGTCATCCGCCTCCGCCCGCATGCGGCACACCGTTGCCCGCGTATCCGGACCCGATTGCAGGCGCGCGCATCGTCGCGCGCCGGCGGAAACGGCACGCGCGCATCGCCGCGCAGGACAGGAGACTTAGCCATGACGACCGCGGATCGCAACGCGTCCCCCATGATAGAGAAACACACGATCGGCTACGTGCCGCCCGCAGACCGCCACGGCAAGGTGCGCGACCTGTTCACGCTCTGGTTCGGCGGCAACATCGCGCCGCTGCCGATCGTGACCGGCGCGCTCGGCGTGCAGATCTTTCACCTGAACCTGATGTGGGGGATCGTCGCGATCGTCGTCGGCCAGGCGGTCGGCGGCGTGCTGATGGCGCTGCATTCCGCGCAGGGGCCGCAGATGGGCATCCCGCAGATGATCCAGAGCCGCGCGCAGTTCGGCTCGTGGGGCGCGTTGCTGGTCACGGTGATCGCGGCGGTGATGTACGTCGGCTTCTTCGCATCGAACATCGTGCTGGCCGGCAAGTCGGTGCACGGCATCGCGTCGTCGGTGCCGGTGCCGGTGGGCATCGTGATCGGCGCGGTGGGCTCGGGGCTGATCGGGATCGTCGGCTACCGGTTCATCCATATCCTGAACCGGATCGGCACGTGGGTGCTCGGCATCGGCATTCTCGTCGGCTTCTGGATGATCCTGTCGAACGTGAGCACTACCGATTTCCTCACGCGCGGCGGCTTCGACTTCGCCGGGTGGCTCGCCACGGTGTCGCTGTCCGCGCTGTGGCAGATCGCGTTCGCGCCGTACGTGTCGGACTATTCGCGCTACTTGCCGGAAGACGTCGGCGTCGCGTCGACGTTCTGGGCGACCTATCTCGGCTGCACGATCGGCTCGACGCTCGCGTTCATCTTCGGGGCGGTCGCGGTGCTCGCGGTGCCGGCCGGCGCGGACACGATGGACGCGGTCAAGCAGGCGACGGGCCCGCTCGGCCCGCTGATGCTGCTGCTGTTCCTGCTGAGCGTGATCAGCCACAACGCGCTGAACCTGTACGGCGCGGTGCTCGCGGTGATCACGTCGGTGCAGACCTTCGCATACCGGTGGATTCCGACCGCGAAGACGCGCGCGGTGGTGTCGGTGGTGATCTTCGTCGCGTGCTGTTATGCGGCGATCGGCGCGTCGACCAACTTCGTCGGCAATCTCGTCGATCTCGTGCTCGCGCTGCTCGTCGTGCTGGTGCCGTGGACGGCGATCAACCTGATCGACTTCTACGTGATCCACAAGGGCAAGTACGACATCCAGTCGATCTTCATGGCGGACGGCGGCGTGTACGGCCGCTTCAATCCGCAGGCGCTGCTCGCGTATGCGATCGGGATCGCCGTGCAGATTCCGTTCATGAACACGCCGATGTATGCGGGGCCGATTCCCGCGCATCTCGGCGGCGCCGACCTGTCGTGGCTCGTCGGGCTGGTGCTGACGTCACCGCTGTACTACTGGCTCGCGACGCGCGACAGCGCGTACCGGCGCCGGCAGACGGGCGCGCAACTGCCGTCGTCGGCGGCGCGGTAAGCGGATCGTCGTTCGACGCGATCAACGAAAACGGCCGCCGCATCGATAGCGATGCGGCGGCCGCGAGAGGAGAAGGTGGGGCGATGCGCGGGCGTGTCCTATCGAGCCGTGCGTCGCCAGCCTGCTTACCCGCGGGTCAGACGACCGCCGACCGCCGAGCGCGCGACGCGCACCGGCACCGACTTGTACGACGGCGCGCCGCTTTCCTTGTCGATGTAGTCGAGCGGCACGAGCACGTTCGCTTCCGGGTAATACGCGCCGACCGATCCCGGCGCGATGTCGTACTCGATCGCGGTGATCTTCTCGAGGCGCAGCGTGCGGCCCGACGCGGTGGCCGTCTCGATGTCGACGAGGTCGCCGTGTTCGAGTCCGTACTTCGCGAGGTCCGCCGCGTTCATGAACAGCACGTCGCGTCGGCCGAACACACCGCGATAGCGGTCGTCGAGCCCGTAGATCGTCGTGTTGTACTGATCGTGGCTGCGCAGCGTGATCAGCCGCAGCACCTGCTCGGCGCCGAGCACGTCCGCGTCTTCCTTCACGCCCTTGTAGATCGAGAACATCGCCTTGCCGGTGGCCGTGGGCCATACGCGCTCGGTCGGCGGCAGCGGCAGACGGAAGCCGCCCGGCGTGCGGATGCGCTCGTTGAACGCCTCGAAGCCGGCCACCGTGCGGTCGATCAGATCGCGAATGCGGTCGTAGTCGGCGATCAGGTCCAGCCACGCGACCTTGCTGGCCGGCAGCGTCGCGTGAGCGATTCCGGCGACGATCGCGGGCTCGGAGCGCAGCTGGTCCGACGCGGGCTTGAGCTTGCCGGCCGACGCGTGGACCATCGACATCGAATCCTCGACGGTGATCGACTGCCGGCCGCTCGCCTGCATGTCGAGCTCGGTGCGGCCGAGCACGGGCAGGATGTAGGTTTCCTTCGCGACGAGCAGGTGCGAGCGGTTCAGTTTCGTGCCGAGATGCACGCTGAGATCGAGCTTCGCCATCGCGGGGAACGACTGCTCGGGATCGGGCAGTGCGACCGCGAAGTTGCCGCCCAAGCACAGCAGCGCCTTGGCCTGGCCGTCGATCATCGCCTGCATCGCCTGCACGGCATCGTGTCCGTGCTGCGCGGGCGGCTTGAAGCCGCACACGTCCTCGATCTTCTGCAGGAACTCGGCCGACGGCTTCTCGGTGATGCCGACCGTGCGGTTGCCCTGCACGTTCGAGTGGCCGCGCAGCGGGCACACGCCCGCGCCGGGCTTGCCGATGTTGCCGCGCATCAGCAGCAGGTCGGCGATCAGGCGCACGGTGGCGGTGCCCTTGTTGTGCTGCGTGACGCCCATCCCGTACGTGACGATCGTCGCGTTCGACTTCGCATACGCGAGCGCGACCTGTTCGAGCTGCGCCTGGCTCAAGCCGCTCGCGCGCTCGATGTCGTCCCACGACGTGGCCTCCAGGTCGGCGCTGAACGCGTCGAAACCGCTCGTGTGCTGCGCGATGAAATCCTTGTCGAGCACGTCGCCGCGCTCGGCCTCGAGCTGCAGCAGCGCCTTCATGATGCCCTTCAGCGCGGCCGCGTCGCCGCCCGCGTCGACCTGGTAGTACGTCGACGCGATGCGCGTCGAGCCGAACGACGCCATCTCGATCATGTCCTGCGGATCCGCGAAGCGTTCGAGCGCGCGCTCGCGCAGCGGATTGAACACGATGATCGGCACGTTGCGGCGCGCGCACTCGTGCAGCGTGCCCATCATCCGCGGATGGTTGGTGCCGGGGTTGTGGCCGATCGAGATGATCAGCTCGCAGTGGTCGAAATCCTCGAGCGACACCGTGCCCTTGCCGATCCCGATCGACTGCGGCAGGCCGACGCTGGTCGGCTCGTGGCACATGTTCGAGCAGTCGGGGAAGTTGTTGGTGCCGAGCTCGCGCGCGAACAGTTGATACAGATAGGCGGCTTCGTTCGACGCGCGGCCCGACGTGTAGAACTCGACCTGCTCGGGCGGCAGCGCGCGCAGCACCTCGCCGATGCGCGCGAACGCATCGTCCCATTCGACCGCGCGAAACGTGTCGGTCGCGCGATCGTAGACGAGCGGATGCGTGAGCCGGCCCATGTTCTCCAGCTCGTAGTCGGACATCCGCAGCAGCGACGACACCGGGTTCGCCGCGAAGAACTCGGGCGTCACCCGCTTGGTGGTCGCTTCCCACGTGACGGCCTTCGCGCCGTTCTCGCAGAACTGGAACGTCGACTTGTGCTCCTTGTCGGGCCACGCGCAGCCGGGACAGTCGAAGCCGTCGGGCTGGTTGGTCCGCATCAGCACGATCGGCGCCTCGAAGGTTTCCATCTGCGTGCGCACGGCCTCGGCTGTCGCGCGAAGCGCGCCCCAACCGCCGGCGGGCCCATCGTACTTCCTGATGCCTGGCACTTCGCGTCGATTTGTCATCTGAATCTCCATCAGCCGGCCCGCTGCGGGCCGGCTCGGGTTGCGCCGCATCGCGGCGTTGGGGGGCAAGCGGGCCCGTGCATGCGGGCCCGCGTGTTATTACTGCGGGTCCTTCTTCGCACCGGACGACTTCTTGCCGGATGGCTTGGCTGCAGGCACAGGCACGGGTGCCGGCGTCTCGTCTTTTGCTTCGTTATCCTTCGCATCGGACGCTGCCTTCGCCGCCTTGCCATTCGGCCGTGCCTTGCCGTCGGCGTTCCGGTTCGCATCCTTGACGTCCTTGGCCTCGGCCCGCGCGAGCTTGTTGAACGTCACCGCGTCGCTCGCGTTGTCGTAATCGACTTCGACGCGATCGCCGGACTGCAGCTTGTCGGCGAGGATCTCCTTCGCGAGCTTCGTCTCGATGATCTGGCGCACCTGCCGCTTCAGCTCGCGCGCGCCGAATTCCGGTTGATAGCCGGCTTCGGTCAGGTGTTCGACGAGCGCGTCGCCCATCACGAGCGTGATGTCCTGCGCGGCGGCGGTGCGTACCACGCGGTCGAGCTGGATCTGCACGATCGAGCGGATGTTCTCCTTCGACAGCGCATGGAACACGATCACCTCGTCGATCCGGTTCAGGAACTCGGGGCGGAAATGGCCCTTCAGCACCTGCATCAGCTGCTCGCGGATCGCCTTGTCGGTCTTGCGCGCGGCCTCCGGCTGCGTGAGGTTGTCCATGATGATCGCGGCGCCGAGGTTGCTCGTCGCGATGATGATCGTGTTGCTGAAGTCGACCACGCGGCCCTTGCCGTCGGTCAGGCGGCCGTCGTCGAACACCTGCAGCAGCACGTTGTAGACGTCCGGATGCGCCTTCTCGATCTCGTCGAGCAGGATCACGCTGTACGGGCGGCGCCGCACGCGCTCGGTGAGCTGGCCGCCTTCGTCGTAGCCGACGTAGCCGGGCGGCGCGCCGATCAGCCGCGCGACCGCGTGCCGTTCCATGTACTCGGACATGTCGATGCGGATGATCGACTGCTCGTCGCCGAACACGGTCTCGGCCAGCGCCTTCGCGAGCTCGGTCTTGCCGACGCCGGTCGGCCCGAGGAACAGGAACGTCGCGATCGGCCGGTGCGTCTGGCCGAGCCCGGCGCGCGACAGCCGCACGGCGTCGCTCACGGCGACCACGGCATCGTTCTGGCCGATCACGCGCTCGCGCAGCTGCTCTTCCATTTTCAGCAGCTTCTGGCGCTCTTCCTGCGTGAGCTCGGACACCGGAATGCCCGTCAGCCGCGACACGACCTCGGCGACCGATTCGACGGTCACTTCCAGCGTCTCGGAACCGGTCTTGCGCTGCCACGCCTCCATCTTTTCGTCGAGCGACTTCTGCTTCGCGTTGATCTGCTCCTCGAACTGCTTCGCCTGGTCGAAGCGCTTGCGCGACGTTGCGTAGTCCTGCTCGCGCTTGAGCTGCACGATCTGCGCTTCGTCTTCCTGGATGTCGGCGGGGCGCGAGGTCGCGCCGATCCGCACGCGCGCGGCGGCCTGGTCGATCAGATCGATCGCCTTGTCGGGCAGGAAGCGCGCGGTGATGTAGCGGTCGGCGAACTCGGCGGCCGCGACGAACGCGTCGTCGGCGAACGTGACCTGGTGGTGCGCCTCGAGGCTGTCGCGCAGCCCGCGCAGGATCACGATCGTCTGCTCGACGCTCGGCTCCGGCACGAACACCGGCTGGAAGCGCCGTTCGAGCGCCGCGTCCTTCTCGATGTGCTTCTGGTATTCGTTGAGCGTGGTCGCGCCGATCAGGCTCAGTTCGCCGCGCGCGAGCGCCGGCTTCAGCACGTTCGCGATGTCGAGGCCGCCTTCGCCGCCGCCCTGGCCCGCGCCGACGATCGTATGCAGCTCGTCGATGAAGAGGATCAGCTCGTCATGCTTGGCCGTCACTTCGTCGATCAACTGCTTCGCGCGTTCCTCGAATTCGCCGCGATACTTCGCGCCGGCCACCATCGAGTTGATGTTGACCTCGACGAGCCGCTTGCCGCGCAGCACTTCGGGCACGTCGCCGTTGACGATCCGCTGCGCGAGGCCTTCGACGATCGCGGTCTTGCCGACACCGGGCTCGCCGATCAGCACCGGGTTGTTCTTCTTGCGGCGCGCGAGCACTTCGATCGTGCTCTCGATTTCCTGCGCGCGGCCGAGCACAGGGTCGAGCTTGCCCTGGCGCGCGATCGCGGTGAGGTCGCGGCCGAACTTGTCGAGATTCGGCGTGCCGGTCGGCGCGTCGACGCGGCCATCTTCCGCGCCCTTGCCGACAACCTTCACGACCTTCTGGCGCAGCGCTTCCGGCGTCACGCCGTATTTCTTCAGCAGCGTGCCGGCGATGCTGTCCGGCACCGCCGCGAGACCGATCAACAGGTGCTCGGGGCCGATGTACGAGTGGCCGAGATCGCGCGACGCCTGGAATGCGTACTGCACGGCCTTCTTCACGCGCGGCGAGATCGACAGCTTGTCGAGCGACGCGTCCGCGGCAGCCGTGCCGGTGTGCGCATGCTCGTCGATGTAGGCCTTCAGGTCCTGCGGCGACAGCTTCAGTTCCTTCAGCAGCGCTGCGCACACGTCGGTATCGGCGAGCGCGTACAGCAGGTGTTCGGTGTCGAGTTCGCTGCGGCGCAGTTCGTGCGCCTTCTCGGCCGCGCGCTGCAGCAGTTCGAGCGTCTGCTCGCTGAACGCGTCGGTCGGGTCGACCGATTCGCGCGGAATCTCGGCGGCCAGCGGCGACGCGTCGCCGTCCTCGCCGAACAGCGAGGACCCACCGCCGCCCAGCAGCGAATCGAACGGGTTCAGCATGCTCTGATGCCGCATCAGCTGACGGAAGTGGTAGTCGCAGATCGAGATCGTCTTGCGCTCGCCGTCCTGCATCACGGTGGCGCGCGCGACGGCCGGCCGGGCGTGACAGATATCGCAAAGTGCGGGCATGGTGGTCTGGCTCCTGTCAATGAACGTGGATCGAAAGGGAAATCCCGATGCGCGACGGCACGGCAACACCGGTGCGTCGCTCAGCCCGCGGCATCACTTCGACTGCGTTCAAAATAGCGAATTGGCCGAAGGCCTCCAAGACACAGTTCCGCACCGGCCCGGCCGGGAATTGCACCCTCACATGCACGCGTGCGTCCGGTGCAAGGAGTACAGACGAGCGCGCATGCGGGTGCGGCGTGCGGGATCCGGAAACGGCGCGGCACGCCACGCGCGCGAAGCGCGGTGCGACATCGGCGCGCAGGGCGCCGGCAGACGCAAACGGGAAGGGGCCGCACGCGGTGAAACGCGGTGCATGGGCAGCGGCGCGATCGCGCGGGGTGGTGAGGGAAGCGGGCGGATTACGCCGGGCCGCGCACGCCCCGCAACCAGTGCATGGCGCGCGGCCGACGGCGAAGCGGGCGGGTTGCACGGTGCTGGCCGGATCAGGCGCAACCGTGGCGAACCGGCGTCAGTCGGAGAGTTTCATCGCGAGGCGCTGCCGCGCAATCTGCTTCACGTCGGTCGACAGTGCCGCATCCTGCAGACCATTGGCCCAGACGGAGAACGAATCCTCGATCAGGTTGCGGGTGTCGGGCGGCAGTTCGGCCAGCATCAGCGACACCACGGTGAACAATACGGCGGTGTCGGCAGCCTGGCGGCTCGCGTTCGCGTCGATGGTTTGCTTCAGGCTGTCGACCGATGCTTGCAACGACTGCAATGCTTGATTCGAATCGCTCATGTCACGCTCCATCCAGGAGGGTTCGGCCGGCGACGAACGTGCGGCCGGCAACGCGGCCGGTGTGCGCGACGCCCGCCGGGCATCGCGCGCGGGCAGGCCGTCAGGCCGCCGTGCTGGCTTGCGGCGCGACGGCCACCGATGCCTCGCTCGTCAGCATCAGGAACGTGAACGTTTCGCGCAGGTACAGGCGGACGACCTTGTCGGTATGGCTCGTATAGCCGATCGACACGTCTTCGCCGAGGTGCAGCTCGTAGTCGCCGCCGCGGGTGGACAGCACGCAACCGCCGCTAATCGCCGGCGCCCACACGATCTCGCCGCTGACGATGCGCTTGATGTGGCCGAGCACCGGGTAGCCCTGGTCGCGCGCTTCGCTGAGCGCCGTGTAGGCGTCCGAGCCGAGCACGACCGTGTACGGGCCGTCGACGCCCGCGAGCCGCAGCGCTTCCAGCGCATCGCTGATCGCGTCCGGGTACGCGCTGACGTCGGTCGGCAGTATGAGCTTGCGGTTCGACGTGCCTTCGCGGATGCCGACGATGTCCGCGGCCAGATAGCCGTCGAAGATCGCGCCGTCTTCCGCGAACGCCAGGCGCTGCGCGGCATCCTTCGCCGGCTGCCAGTCGGCGTCGCGCGCGCCGCGCTCGACGCTGTCGATCGCATCGCGGCTCAGCTCGAACGGCACCGTCAGCTCGACGACGTTGCGGACCTCGCGCAGCCGCGCGCTCACCTGTTCGCGCGGCGCGGTGACGTCGCGCAGATGCCCGGTGCCGACGGCGGACAGCCCCGGGCCCGCCGGGCCTTCGACGTCGACCACGCGGCGCCCGGCCACCGAGCGCTTGAACGTGCGGGCGACTTCTTCCTCGATCTGCGCCCACGCGGACGAGGCAATCGGCGCGAGTTCGCGGTGCAGGTTATTCATAGGCTTTGACTCCTTTCAGCGATCCGATATTCAGCGAGCCGTCACGACGCGGCTCGGGCGATGAGGGTGCGGGCTGCGCGGCGGCGTCAGCGTCGGCCGGTGCGGCGCGATCGGCGAGCGCTTCGAGCAGGTCGGCCGACGGCACGAAGAACAGCGAGCCGGTGACCGCGCGGCTGAAGTCGAGCAGCCGGTCGTAGTTGCCGGGCGGGCGGCCGACGAACATGTTCTCGAGCATCTTTTCGATCGGCGCCGGCGAACGCGCGTAGCCGATGAAATAGGTGCCGAATTCGCCGGAACCGGGGCGCCCGAACGGCATGTTGTCGCGCAGGATCTTCACTTCCTGGCCGTTTTCGTCGAGCGTGGTCAGCGAGCTGTGCGAGCACGACGGCTTCACGTCCGGCGCGAGCTCGATGTCGGACAGCTTGGTGCGGCCGATGATGCGCTCCTGCGTCTCGACCGAGAGCGCGTTCCAGCCGGCCATGTCGTGCAGGTACTTCTGCACGAGCACGTAGCTGCCGCCCGCGAATTCGGCGTCCTCGTCGCCGATCACCGTGAAGTCGACCGCGTCGCGGCCTTCCGGGTTCTCGGTGCCGTCGACGAAGCCGATCATCGCGCGCTGGTCGAAGTTGCGAAAGCCGTGCACCTCGTCGACGACCGTGACCGCATCGCCGAGCGCGGCGAGCAACTGGGTCGCGAGTTCGAAGCACAGGTCCATCGCGTCGGCGCGAATGTGCAGCAGGATGTCGCCCGGCGTCGCAATCGCGACGCGCTGGCCGGCGCCGAATTCGCGGAACGGATGCAGCGACGCGGGACGCGGATCGCCGAACAGCGCGTCCCATGCGTCGGAGCCGAAGCCGCATACGCAGGACAGGTTGCCGCCCGGCACGCGCTTGCCGACCGAGCGCACGAGCGCGGCGATGTCGCCGCACCACGCGCGGATCGTGTCGGCGCGCTCGGCGCCGGGGTTGACGGTGGCGACGAGGAAGATCGCGCTGCGCGTGATCGGCTCGTGAACGGCCTGGGAAAGCGGGGGACGGGTTTGCATCGCGGCCTGCCGGTCAGTCATGTCGGGACGGACGGGCCGCGGCTGCCGCGGCGCGCGAAGACGAGCGAGTGGACTGTGTCATGCGACTGTTCTCTTTGTGACATGCGGATGAAGGACGTTGCGCGGGCATCGCGCAACGGGCCGCAGCGGCGGCGGCCTGCCGTCCGGGCGCGAAAGGGAAGGCAGGCAGGAGGGCCGCGCGTTCGCCCGGCGCGTGACCTCGCCGCACCGCGTAACGTCGTCGAGCCTGCAATCTAGCAGCTTCGGCGGGTCTTTGGAACACGTATCGACGATCTGTCATTCGAATCGGTTGATCGGCGTTCGATTTTGCAACGCATGCGTGCAGCTGTACTCCTGAAGCGCGCGCCGCTGTGCTCTTGAGCGGGCGCGACGCGTGCAGTAGATTGGTTCGCTCCACTCGCCGACGAGGACCACCATGACGAACCTGCTGGAAGCGATGCGAATTTTTGTCGCGGGGGTTGAGCACGGCGTCGACGGGGCGTCGAGCGCGGCACCTACCTCATTGCAACGGTCATCGCCTTGAACACGTCCACTGCTTCCGCCGATACGGCCGCCGAGCGCATCCGCCGCCGCTTCGGCCACTTCCTCCATGCGGCCGAGCTGGCCGGGCTGATCGTGATCGGTCTGGCGACCGCGTTCGCGATGACGCAGGAAGCGTGGAAGGTCGTGCTCGCGGGCGAGGTGTCGCTCACCGACCTGCTGCTGATGTTCCTGTACCTGGAAGTGCTCGCGATGAACGTGCGCTATCTGCGGCTCGGCCGGCTGCCGGTGCGCTTTCCGTTGTTCATCGCGATGACGTCGCTCGCGCGCGACCTGATCCTGCGCGGCGCGACCGACGGCCCGGAGCGGATGCTGATGACCACGTGCGGGATCGTGCTGCTCGCGGTGGGCGTGCTGATTCTGAGCTTCGGCCAGCATCGCTTTCCGGCGGAGGTCGACGATGTCGAGGAAGATGCGCATACGCGTCGGTAACGTGCGGCCCGCATCGCTCGTGCTCGTGACGCAGCGGCAGGCGCGCGTATCGCACCCACGGATCCCGGAACGCAACGCGCGCCCGGTCCGACCCATCCGCGGATGACCGTCGACTGGCGGCGCTCGCGTGGCTCATCAACCCGAGAGGTGTCGCATGACCAAGCAACTGATCGTCGCCGTATTCGGCAGCGTCGACACGGCCCGTCAGGCCGCGAACGATTTCGATGCGCTGTCGGACAAGCATGAAGGATTTCACGTCGACAATGGCGTCGTCGTCGAAAAGGATGCGAACGGCAAGCTCGCCGTGCTCGACGCCGAATCGCGGTCGTTCAAGGGCGGCCTGATCGGCGCGATCGCGGGCGGGCTGCTCGGGATGCTCGCCGGGCCGCTCGGCGCGATCGCCGGCATGGCGGCCGGCGCGGGGGCCGGCATCGTCGCGGACGCAGCCGGCAATGCGCTGCTCGACGGGCAGTTCGTCGAATCGGTCGCGACACGGCTCGCGCCGGGCAGCGTCGCGGTCATCGTCGAGGCGGACGAGGCGACGCCGTTCTCGGTCGACAACATCGTCACGGGATTCGGCGGGAAGGTCGTGCGCCATGTAATCGGCTAGGTCTGACTTGCGGCGTTAGAACCGCATGAACGCCGGCGTTCGGCCCGCGCGGATCGCGTCGACGACACCTGCGCGTTCGTGCGACGCCGAGCATCGTGACGCACGAACCGGCATTGCGCGTGCGCGGGACTTAGGGACTTAGACGATCAGCTATACCGAGCGTCGGTGCGCACGACGTGACGCTCAAACGTCGCCACGCAAATCGCATCGTGCCGTTTCGCGTCACGACCTCACGTACGCGAAGGAATGGATGACACGACACGCGGCTGCTTGCCACGGTCTTCCCATCTGTTCACCACACCTGCGCGATTTGACGTTTGGCCGCCAAACTGTCACTTACATTCGCCGAATTGACGCAGTAGGATGCCGATCCTCGTCATGATGGATTTCGCATTGCTACCCGCCTCCAATTTCGGTAACGGCCGACGCTCGCACCAGGACGCCCGCCAGCGGGCACGGCTATCCGGCTTCGCGCATCGGCGCGGCACGCGCGCACACGCGTCGCGGGCCGGTTCACCGCTGGCGGGGCGAGGCGGATGAAGCTCTACGAGAAATTCGCGAACGACATAGAGAGACTCATCCGGCAACGCGTGTATCGACATGGCGATCGTGTGCCGTCGGTACGGCAGGCGAGCCAGCAGCATCGGATCAGCATCACGACCGTGCTGCATGCGTACCTGTTGCTCGAAAGCCGCGGGCTGCTGGAAAGCCGGCCGCAATCCGGCTACTTCGTGAACCTGCGCCGCGACGACAACCACGCGCCGGTGCGCGAGCTGCGGCCGTCGAAGCCGATCGCGATCTCGTCGTCGGTCGACATGAGCCGGCTCGTGCTGTCGACGCTGCGCGCGATCGGCACCGACGACGCGGTGCCGCTCGGCTCGCCGTATCCGGACCCGAGCCTGTTTCCGTTCGAGAAGCTGAACCGCTATGCGTACGCAGCCGGCCGCGACAAGTCGCTGTGGGGCGTGACGGACGGGCTGCCGCCCGGCCATCCGCGCCTGATCCGGCAGATCGCGCGACGCTACCTGGAAAACGGGATGTCGGTCGATCCGAACGAGATCATCGTGACGGTCGGCGCGACTGAGGCGATCAATCTGTGCCTGCAGGCGGTTGCAAAACCGGGCGACACGATCGCGGTGGAGTCGCCGACGTTCTACGCGATGCTGCACGCGATCGAGCGGATGGGGATGAAGGCGATCGAGGTCGCGACGCACCCGGAATACGGAATCGACATCGCGGCGCTGGCAGCGATCGCGAAGTCGCAGCCGATCGCCGCGTGCATGGTGATGCCGAACTTCCAGAACCCGCTCGGCTTTCAGATGCCCGACGAGCGCAAGCGCGAACTGGTTGAGTTTGCAACGAAAGCCGACATGCCGATCATCGAGAACGGCGTGTACAACGAATTGTATTTCGGCAACGCACACCCAAGCGCGCTGAAGGCGTTCGACCGCAACGGCATCGTGCTGCATTGCGCATCGTTCTCGAAGAGCCTGACGGCCGCCTACCGGATCGGCTGGGCATTGCCGGGCCGCTATCGCGAACAGGTCGAGAAGCTGAAGTTCCTGAACACGCTGGCGACGCCGTCGTTACCGCAGCTCGCGATCGCTGAGTTTCTCGAGCGAGACGGCTACGAGCATCACCTGCGGCGGATTCGCAAGGCGTATGCGCAGCAGGCGAACCTGATGCGCGCGATGGTGTCGCGGTTCTTTCCGGAAGGTACGCGCATCTCGAGCCCGGCGGGCGGGTATGTGCTGTGGGTCGAGCTGCCGGCACAGGTCGACGCGATGCGCCTGTACCAGCTCGCGCTGGAGCAGGGCATCACGATCGGGCCCGGCTATATGTTCTCGATCGCGGACACCTACCGCAATTTCATCCGGCTGAACTACAGCAGCCCGTGGTCGCCGGAGATCGAGCGGGCGATCGTCACGGTCGGCAAGCTCGCGGCGGCTTGCATGAATTGACGGCGCGGTGGCGTAGTGCGCGAAGTGACGTTCGGGTCACGTCCCACATCGCCATCACGTCGCTTCGCGTGACGGGATGAAGAAGGGCGTGGCATGCGGATTGCGCGCGTCGCTACACCCCCACGCATTCGACATGTTGCGCCGCAACGTGGATGACGTTGTACGCCAGTCGTGAATCGCACACGAGCCACACTCCACGTTTGCATGCGCTGCGGGGTCGTCCGTACCTGTTCTTTTCAGGGAGGACGCCGATAATGGGACCGTTACCCCACACTCAGGGAGCCATGCCATGTCCGCAAGTGACGCCTCGTCTTCACGTCCCGATCTCGCGCAGGGCATCGCGCTCGACGACATCGCCGACGGCGCGATGATCGAAGGCCGGGTCGGCGACGCAACGGTGCTGCTGGTGCGCCGCGCCGACGAACTATTCGCCGTGACCGGGCAATGCCCGCACTACGGCGCGCCGCTGGCCGACGGGCTGCTCGTCGGCGACACGATCCGCTGCCCGTGGCATCACGCGGCGTTCTGTCTGCGCACCGGCGCAATGCTGCGCGCGCCGGCGCTCGACGGTCTGACGTGCTGGCGCGTCGAGCGTCGCGATGGCCGCGCGGTCGTGCTCGATGCACAGCCTGCCGCGTCGCCGCCCGTGCTGAAAGCGGCCTGGCTGCCCGAATCGGTGGTGATCGTCGGCGGCGGCGCGGCCGCGATCGCGGCGGCCGTGACGCTGCGGCAGGAAGGCTATCCGCACGCGATCACGCTGCTGAGCGCGGACAGCGAGCCGCCGTACGATCGGCCGAACCTGTCGAAGGATTATCTGGCCGGCACGGCCGAAGCCGACTGGCTGCCGCTGCGCGGTGCGGCGTTCTATACCGAGCAGCGCATCGACGTGCGCTGCGGCACGCGTGTCGCGCGGATCGATCCCGCGGCGCACGCGGTCGAACTCGCGGACGGCAGCCGCGTCGGCTACGGCGCGCTGCTGCTCGCGACGGGCGCCGAGCCGAACCGGCTGACCGTGCCGGGCGCCGAGCTACCGCACGTGCGCGTGCTCCGCTCGCGCGCCGATTGCGATGCACTGATCGGCACGCTGAAGCATGCGCAGCGCTGCGTCGTGGTCGGCGCGAGCTTCATCGGTCTCGAGGCGGCCGCCGCGCTGCGCACGCGCGGGCTCGTCGTGCAGGTGGTCGCGCCCGATGCGCATCCGATGGCGCGTGTGCTCGGAGACGCGCTCGGCGACACGCTCCGCGCGCTGCACGAGTCGCACGGCGTGACGTTCCATCTCGGCGTGACGCCCGCACAGATCACGCCGGATGACGTGATGCTGTCGAACGGCGACGGGCTGCCGGCCGACGTCGTGGTGGTCGGCATCGGCGTGCATCCGGACGTGACGCTTGCGCAGGACGCGGGGCTGGCCGTCGATCGCGGCGTGACGGTCGACCGATTCCTGCAGACGAGCGCACCGGACATCTACGCGGCCGGCGACATCGCGCGCTGGCCCGACCCGTTGACGGGCCAGCGCATTCGCGTCGAGCACTGGGTCGTCGCGGAGCGGCAGGGCATCGCGGCGGCGCGCAACATGCTCGGCCAGCAGCGGCCGTTCGACGCGGTGCCGTTCTTCTGGACCCAGCACTACGATCTGACTGTCCGCTATGTGGGACATGCGGAGCAATGGGACCGCGTCGAGATCGACGGCGACCTGCGCGCGCACGACGGCTCGGTGACGTACTGGCGCGGCGACAAGCGGCTCGCGGTCGCGACGATCGGCCGCGATCTCGACTGCCTGAAGGCGGAAGAGGCGCTGGAGCAGCAGGGTGGTGCAGGGTCACGCTGATGGTCGCGTTTGTCGCGCATTGACTGCGTCGCGCGGCGGCTGAAGCCGCGACCTAAGGCCGACCAACCGCGCACGCGGCAAGCACGACAAGCACGACAAGCACGACAACCCCAGCACGCCCTGACAGGCGCGCACCTTGCTCGAAAGCGCGACGGTGACTTCACCGTTCCCGCTTTCGACAAGGAGGGCCTGACATGAAAGCAGTGGTATTTCACGGCATCGGCGACATTCGCATCGATACGGTACCCGACCCGGAAGTCTCGCAACCGACCGACGCGGTCGTGCGCCTGACCGCCAGCGCGATCTGCGGCACCGACCTGCACATGGTGCGCGGCACGCTCGGCGGAATGAAGCCGGGCACGATTCTCGGCCATGAAGGCGTCGGCATCGTCGAGACGGTCGGACGCGACGTGCGCAACCTCAAGCGCGGCGATCGCGTGCTGATTCCGTCGACGATCGCGTGCGGCAGCTGCGCATACTGCCGGGCGGGCTACACGGCGCAATGCGACGTCGCGAATCCAGGCGGCCCGCGCGCGGGCACCGCGTTCTTCGGCGGCCCGGCGGACACCGGCCCGTTCGACGGGCTGCAGGCCGAATACGCGCGCACGCCGCTTGCGAACGCGAGCCTGATCCGGCTGCCCGACGCGATCGACGACGACCGCGCGATCCTGATGTCCGATATTTTCCCGACCGGCTATTTCGGCGCGCAGCTCGCGGAGGTGAAGCCGGGCGACACGGTGGCCGTGTTCGGCGCGGGGCCGGTCGGCCAGTTCGCGATCGCGAGCGCGAAGCTGCTGGGCGCGGGGCGCGTGATCGCGATCGACCGCATCGCGTCACGGCTCGACATGGCATGCGCGCAAGGCGCGGAAACGATCGACTTCTCCGAGGAAGACCCGGTCGACACGGTGCTGCGCCTGACCGGCGGGATCGGCGTCGATCGCGTGATCGACGCGGTGGGCGTCGACGCGATGCGCGCGACGCACGGCCCGGCCGCGGCCGACCGCGACGCGGCGCGCGCCTTCGATGCGGAAGTCGACGCCGTCGCGCCGCGCCGCAAGCCGGACGGCCGCTACTGGACCCCGGGCGACGGGCCGTCGCAGGTGCTGCAATGGGCGGTGCGCGCGGTCGCGAAGGCCGGCACGGTCGCGGTGATCGGCGTGTATCCGCCGCAGGCGCGCGTATTCCCGATCGGCGAGGCGATGAACCGCAATCTCACGATCAAGATGGGCAATTGCAATCACCGGACCATCACGCCGCACTTGATCGAGCTGGTGCGCAGCGGCGCGTTCGACCCGGTGTCGGTGCTCACGCGCTGCGAGCCGCTGACGAACGCGATCGACGCGTACCGCGCGTTCGACGTGCGCGAGCCCGGCTGGATGAAAGTGAAGCTGACGCCATGACGATCCCACTGGAACGAGGAGCACTGCGATGAGCGATACGAATACTCGCTACGACAACTGCATGGCCGCGTGCGACGCGTGCGCGCACGCCTGTGACGCGTGCATGGCCGCGTGCCTGGCGGAGCCCGACGCACACAAGCTGGCCGACTGCATCGCGCTGGACATCGAATGCGCGCAGCTGTGCCGCTTCGCGTCGGGCGTGATGGCGCGCGGCAGCGTGGTCGCGCCGCGCGTGTGTGCGCTGTGCGCGCAGGTCTGCGAGCTGTGCGCGGTCGAATGCCTGCGGCATCTGCACGAACATTGCCGGCGCTGCGCGCTGGCGTGCGACGCGTGCGCGGCGATGTGCCGCGCGATGGCTTGAGCAGGGCCTAAGTGCGCGCCTGCTCGAGGGCTCGAGCGAAGGCGTAAGCGATCGCGCACACGGTCATGGCGTGCCATGCACCGTGCGCGCGACACGCTGCAGCAGCGCGTCGAGCACGGCCATCTCGAGGGGTTTCACGAGGTGATCGTCGAAGCCCTCGCGCGCCGTGCGCGCGAGATCCGACGAGCTGGCATGACCGGACAGCGCGACACAGATCATGCCGCCCGGCGTGTCGATCGCGCGCAGTTCGTGCAGCAGCGTGTAGCCGTCGACGTCGGGCATCGACAGGTCGATGAGCATCAGGTGCGGAACGGCTTCGCGCACGAGCGCCAGCGCGTCGCTCGCGTTGTACGCGACGCGCGGCACGTGCCCCTTCAGTTGCAGCAGCACGGCTAGCGTGTCGGCCGAGTCGCGGTTGTCGTCGACGACGACGATGTTCAGCGGCGCGGCGGCCGGCTTCCCCGCGCGCGGCGCGGGCGCTTCCGTCCGTGCCGTTTCGACGTGGTGCTCGACGGGCAACCGTACCGTGAACGTCGCACCGTGGCCGGGGCCGTCGCTTTCCGCGGAGATCCTGCCGCCATGCAGCTCGATGAACGACCGGCAGATCGCGAGGCCGAGCCCGAAGCCGTCGGACGGGCGCCGGCCCGGCACGCCGTCCTGGTCGAACAGGTCGAAGATCGTCTCGAGCGAACCCGCCGCGATGCCGACGCCGTGATCAGTCACGCGAATCGCGACGGTCGACCCTTCGCGGTCGGCGGAGACGTCGATGCGCGCGCCGGGCGGCGAGAACTTGGACGCGTTGTCGAGCAGGTTGTGCAGCACCTGAACGAGCCGCGCAGCGTCGCCGCGCACCACCACCGGCTCGGGCGGCAGTTCGACGCGAAGATGCTGCTGACGCGCGGCCAGCTTCGGCTGGATGCTCTCCACGCCGCGGCACACGACGTCGCGCACGGTCACCGGCGCGTTGTCCAGCTCGACCTTGCCGGCCGTGATGCGCCCGACGTCGAGCAGATCGTCGACGAGCCGCGTCAATTGTCCGACCTGACGGTGCACCGCGTCGCGGCATTGCGCGAGCACCGGCGCCGGATCGGGCAGCGTTTGCAGCACGCTGACGGAGTGGCGCAGCGGCGCGAGATGGTTGCGCAGTTCGTGCGCGAGCATCGCGATGAACACGCTGAGCCGGTGCGTCGACATTTCCAGTTCGGCGAGCCGCTTGCGCTCGGTCATGTCGCGCGTGATCTTGATGAAGCCGGCCAACTGGCCCCCATGATCGCGCACGGCCGTGATCGTCACGCTGGCCCAGAACAGTGACCCGTCCTTGCGCACGCGCCAGCCTTCGTCCTCGAAACGGCCGTGCGCGCTCGCTTCGCGGAGCCCCAGCGCCGGCCGGCCCGCGGCGATCGCGTCGGCCGGATAGAAGCGCGAGAAATGGTGGCCGATGATCTCGGTGGTGCGATAGCCCTTGATGCGCTCCGCGCCCGCGTTCCAGGTCGCGACGTTGCCTTGCGGATCGAGCATGAACACCGCGTAGTCGGTGATCGCACCGACGACGGTTTCGAAGCGGAACTCGGCGAAGCGATGCAGCAGATCGCGTGCATCGGCGGGGCCGAGCGGCGGAGGCAATTCGGAAATGGCGTCGTCTTTGTTCATCGAACCTGAGTCTAATGAGGGAGGCCTCGGGCCAACCCGGCCGCGCCTGGCGGGACCGGCGGCGGCGATTCGAACCGGATTGAGTCGCTCGAAAGCATACGGGAACCCGATTCACCTGATCAATGGGTGCGCATTGTGCATGCCGCGTATTGAATGGCGCGGCCGATCGGGCTGCCAGCCGCCCGATCGCCGCGGACGCGGCATGCCGATTGCGTCGTGGTCCGACCCGCGCTACACGGGCGCATCGGGCACGCAGGCGGTCCTGCGGCCCGGCGGAACACGAGGACATCGACAGGAACAGTACACTGAATCCCGACAACGAGCCGGTCGGCCCGGACGACGAGAACGCGTCGCGCGGGCGCGACGGCCGCGCGCTGGGCCCGAGCGACTCGTCCGACAGCGGCAGCGACACGGCCGGCGCGCGGCGCCATCCGTTCGACATCGATTCGCCGCTCGACGAGCACGCGCTGGAACGCGGCGACGCGGCGCTCGACAGCGATACGGACCGCGCGGGCACCGGCGAACGCGCATCCGCGGACGGCGATGCGGGGCTCGAGGACGCCGCGGATATCGAGCCGGACCGCACGGAACGATTCGACGAGGCCGGCGGCCTTGAGGACCCGGACGAGCCGACAGGCCCGGGCACCGGTGGCGCATAGGGCCCGATACGGCGAGGTTCCGCGCAAAAACTGCAATCGCGTTGCAGATAGGGGCGGCAGCCGGCGCCGCCGACCGGCGTTCGACCGGAGAGCGCCCAAGAACACGGAGAAGCAGCGGGCGGCGTAAACCGAGGAGCCGCGGCGAGTCGCCAACCCGCGTCGTCGTGTCGGGCCTTGCCACGAACGCGGCACGCGATTTGCAACCGACCGAACGACGCGCGCCGCGCTGCGGCATGGAGCCGTGCGCGGCACTGGGGCGCGCAAGGAGGACACGATGCAACGACGATATCCGGGACGGCAAGCCGAACGCAGCGGGCCGCCCGACTGGCAGGAACGCGGCGAACGTGCGTACCGGGGCGGCGAGCGCGACTTTCGCGGCGACGAAACCCGGCGGCACGACGCCGACTATGAATCCGCGTACCGGCGCTTCGCGAGCGAGAACGTCGGCCCGGAAGACTGGGGCAGCGAATGGAGCGAACGCTCGGCGCGCACGTCGGCCGAGCGGCGTCCGGGCGACGTCGGCGACTGGCGCGACGCGCCGGGCGGGTCGCGCGATCCGGAATGGGAAGCCGAGCGCGGCTATGGGAACCGCGGTCGTCGCATGGAAGGTGGTGAAGGCCGCGAAGGTCGCGAAGGCCGGTATGGCGGCGATCAGCCGGGTTTCCGCGAGCATTACCGCCTGGGCGGGTACGGCGGCGAGCGCGACCATGATCCGCGCGATCCACACGATCCGCGCCGTGCCGATGCGCAACGCGAAGCGATGCGCCAGCGCCGTGGCCCGAAAGGCTATACGCGCT
Source organism: Burkholderia sp. 567 (assembly GCF_040545115.1). Taxonomy (NCBI): domain Bacteria; kingdom Pseudomonadati; phylum Pseudomonadota; class Betaproteobacteria; order Burkholderiales; family Burkholderiaceae; genus Burkholderia; species Burkholderia sp. 567. The sequence goes on along the minus strand of NZ_JBEPLG010000004.1, from coordinate 214,193 downwards.
CGGACGAGCGCATTCGCGAGGACGTCTGCGAGCGGCTGGCGCACGCGCTCGACATCGACGTGAGCGACGTGTCCGTGCAGGTGCGCGACGGCCGCGTCGAACTGGACGGCACCGTGCCGTCGCGCTGGATGAAGCACGACATCGAGGACATCGCCGACGGCTGCATGTGCGTGCGCGACGTCGAGAACCGCGTGCGGGTGCGCCGCAACGACGACGAACACCAACCGGGCACGGTGCTGCATCCGTCCCAACGCACCGTCACGCCGACGCAGCCCGCCGTGCGCGACCCCGAACCGGGCAGCGGCACCGGCCGCGACCGCGAATCGCACCATTGACGGACGATGCGCGGGACGACCCGACCACGGACCCAGGCCTCGCGCGCATGACGGCCGGCACCGACGAGCTGGCGCGCGACGGCCGCGACCCGCGCGGCAACGGCGCGCGCCATGACCGCCGCGATCCCCGCGACAGCCGCGACCACGACGTGCGCGGCCTGCGCATGCGCATCGCGCTCGAGCTGTGGCGCGCGATCCGGCATTACCGCACGCGCGTGTTCGCCGCGATCGTGCTGCTGGTGCTCGCGAAGGCGGCGGCCGTATCGGTGCCGCTACTGCTGAAGGATATCGTCGACGGATTCGGCCGCGCGGCCGGCCAGCCGATCGCGCTGCCGGTGCTGCTGCTGTTCGCGTATGCGGTGGTGCGCTTCGCCGCGAACGCGTTGAACGAAGTGCGCGACATGACCTTCGTGCAGGTCACGCAGCACACGGTCGCGTCGTTTACCGTCCGCACGTTCGGCCATCTGCACCGGCTCGGCGCGCGCTTTCATTCGCAGCGCGAGACCGGCATGGTCGTGCGCGATCTCGAGAAAGGCACGGCCGGCATCGCGTACCTGCTCGGCGTCGCGGTGTTCACGATCGTGCCGACCGCGATCGAGATCGGCTCGGTGCTGGTGATCGTGATCAGCAAGTACGGCGGCGGCTTCACCGCGGTCATCCTCGTCACGTTCGCGGTCTACGCGGCGTATACGACCGTGTTCACCCGCCGGCGCACGCGCTACCAGCGCCGCGTGAACGCGCTCGAGGCCGAATCGAACTCGCGCGTGGTCGACAGCCTGCTCAACGTCGATACCGTCAAGTACTTCGCGCGCGAGGACGTCGAGCGCAGCCGGCTCGAACGCGTGCTCGACGACTGGCGCGAGGCGGGCGTCGAGAACCAGTACGCGCTGTCGACGCTGCACATCGGGCAGAGCGCGTGCATCGGCGCGGGCATCGCGGCGGTGATGCTGCTGGCCGGCCAGTATGTCGCGCGCGGCACGATGACGGTCGGCGACCTGGTGCTGATCAACGCATACATCATCCAGATCAGCCTGCCGCTGAACGCGCTCGGCTTCGTGTTCCGCGAGGCGAACGACGCGATGACCAACATCGAGCGCCTGTTCGGGCTGCTCGATGCGCGCGGCCTGCCGGGCGAGGACGGCGATGCGCCCGGCGCGCAGCCGCTCGTGGTGCGCGGCGGCGCGATCGAGTTCGAGCATGTCGACTTCAGCTACGAGCCGAGCCGGCAGATTCTGTGGGACGTATCGTTTCGCATCGAGCCCGGGCAATCGATCGCGGTGGTCGGCGGCAGCGGCTCGGGGAAGTCGACGCTCGCGCGGCTGCTGTTCCGGCTGTACCAGCCCGATGCCGGCACGATCCGGATCGACGGGCAGGACCTGCGGCTCGTGACCGAGCGCAGCCTGCGCGATGCGCTCGGCATCGTTCCGCAGGACACGATCCTGTTCAACGACACGCTGGCCTACAACATCGCGTACGGCAGGCGCGACGCGACGCGCGGCGACGTGATCGCGGCCGCGCGCGGCGCGCAGCTCGACACGTTCATCGAGCGGCTGCCCGATGCGTACGACACGCGCGTCGGCGAGCGCGGCGTGCGGCTGTCGGGCGGCGAGCGGCAGCGCGTCGCGATCGCGCGTGCGTTGCTGAAGGCGCCGCCGATCGTCGTGTTCGACGAGGCGACGTCGGCGCTCGACACGCGCTCGGAGCGCGCGATCCAGCAGGAGCTGATGCGCGTCGCGCGGCACCGCACGAGCCTCATCATCGCGCACCGGCTGTCGACGATCGTCGACGCCGACCGGATTCTCGTGATGGAGCACGGCCGGCTCGTCGAGCAGGGCACGCACGACGAGCTGCTGGCGAGCGACGGCGTGTATGCGCAGATGTGGTCGCTGCAGGCGAAACAGCGCGAGCTGGAGCGCACCGAAGCGAAATTCGCGCGGCAGCCGGTGCGGATCAATCCGCTCGTCGCGCACGTGCTCGACTCGCTGGCGGAGGCGGCCGCCCGGCGCGGCGTGCCGGTATTTCGCGAACTGTCGAACGAGGATCTCGTCGTGGAGGCCGATCCGGCCGCGCTGCGCCGCTTCGTGTGGGAGCTGTGCCGCGGCGGGATCGACGTGAGCGGCGGCGGCCAGGTCGAGGTGCGCACCGCGCGCCACGACCCGGAAGCGCGCATCACGATCACCTGCGCGGGCGTCGAGGCGCCGGAGTTGTCGCTGCTCGATCTCGAACGGCTGCAGGACACGATCGAGGATGCCGGCGGCTACGTCGTGCGCGAGCGCGACGACCACGGCGTGACGTTGCACCTGTCGCTACCGATGTGCGCGGTGGCGCCGGCATCGCTACAGGCGGCCGGTGCCGGCGCAACCGTGCCGACGAAACCGCTCGACGGCGTGCGCATCGCCTGCGTCGACGATCACGACGAGGCGCGCGAGGCGCTCACCGCGCTGCTGAACTTTGCCGGGGCGGACGTGCGCGCGTTCGCGTCCGGACAGGCGCTGCTCGACGACCTGTGGCACGCGCGCCGCGCGGACTGGCCGGCGCTGCTCGTGTGCGACATCGACCTCGGCGACGACGAGGAGGACGGCTACACGGTGATGCGCCGGGTCCGCCAGCTCGATGCCGAACGCCCGCGCGACGGCCGCGCGCCGCTCGAGGCGCTCGCGTTGTCCGGCCATGCGCGTGAACGCGACCGCACCCGCGCGGTCGAAGCGGGTTTCCATGCTTACCTGACCAAGCCCGCCGCGGCGGACGACCTGATCGCGGCGCTGCGCGCGCTCGCGTTTTCCTCCGGAGAACTCCATGCCGAACCTTCTGAATCCGACGCCCCCCGAAACCCTGACCCAGCGCCGCGGCGGTAGCGCGTTCGCCGATCGCCAGGCCGCGGTCGCGGCCGTCGAGCTGCTGCTGCCGACGTTGTCGGCCGCGTTGCAGAGCGACTTCGTCGGCGACAGCGGCTGCCTGCACATCGTGATCATGGATCCGGCGCTCGGGCCGCGCGACGCTGCATTCGAGGACGCCATCCTCTACGAGTTCTCGCTGCCCGACCCGAAGGACTGGGATGCCGACTATCGCGCGTACGCACGCGCGAAGGCGCGGCTGTCGTGGGAAACCGGCCGCGACGGCCACGTCGTGCAGGCGCTGGAGCCGTACCGGCTGCGCGCGGGCGACACGAACCTGTGGGGCGGTGTCGCGCAGCACGGCATCGTGGTCGGCGTGTCGGGCGCACAACCGTGGTTCGACGAGGCGTTCGCGGGTTGCATCGCGCACTGCCTGCGCGCGGTCGCGAAGCACCGCGCGCAGGCGACACCGGACGCGCTCGCTATCTGAGCGCGGGCGCGCGGGCACGTTTTTACAGCCCGTTATAAAAAAGCCAGCGACCGCGCGCCGCCCGCCGACACGGCACGGGCGCGCGCGCACGGGCATGCTTCTCGCTGTACCCCTGTACCGACGCTTGTCGCGACAAGTGTCACGGCCACGATTCCGCCGATTCTTCGGACGCATACAGGAGGTGCATGTGAACGCGACTCACGATCCCGCCCGCCAATCTCTTGCCGGACGCACCGCGCTCGTGACGGGCGGCGGCCGCGGCCTCGGCGAGGCCATCTGCGAGGAGCTGGCGCAACACGGCGCGCACGTGATCGTCGCCGATCTCGACGGCGACCGCGCGGCGGCCGTCGCGCAACGACTCGAGCGGCATGGCGGTCAGTCGGTCGGACGGCCGCTCGACGTGCGCGACGAAGCGTCGGTGCTGCAGGTGGTGCACGACGCGCGCGAGGCGCTCGGCGATCTCGACGTGATCGTCAACAACGCGGCGATCGACGTGACCGCGCCGATCGACGACGTCAGCGTTGCAGCGTGGCAGCAGGTGATGATGACGAACCTGTTCGGCCCGTACCTGATGTGCCACGCGGCCGTGCCGATGATGAAGGCGCGCGGCAGCGGCCATATCGTCAACATCGCGTCGACGGCATCGAAGCGCGCGTGGCCGAATGCGTCCGCGTATCACGCGACGAAGTGGGGGCTGCTCGGGCTGTCGCATGCGCTGCATGCGGAGTTGCGGCCGGCCGGCGTGAGCGTGTCGGCGATCGTCGCGGGCGGGATGCGCACGCCGTTCCTGCTCGACCGCTTCCCCGACATCGACGAGGACACGCTGCAGCCGCCGGAGCACGTCGCGGCCGCCGTGCGGTTCGTGCTGACGCAGCCGCCGGGGACCGTCGTGCCGGAGCTGATGGTGCTGCCGATGAAGGAGACGTCATGGCCCTGAAGCGCGAACGGCGGCTGCCGGGCGCCGTGCTGCTCGACAAGGACGGCACGCTGCTCGAGAACGTGCCGTACAACGTCGATCCCGCGCGGATGAAACTCGCGCCGGGCGCGGCGCGCGCGCTGCGCACGCTCGGCGAGACCGGCATGCCGATCGCGGTCGTGTCGAACCAGCCGGGCGTCGCGCTCGGCCGCTTTACCGAACGTGAGCTTGGCGCGGTCCGCCAGCGTCTCGCCGAACTGTTCGAAGCGAACGGCGCGGTGCTGGCGGACTTTTTTTACTGCCCGCATCACCCGGCGGGCAGCGTGCCGCGCTATACGTGCGACTGCATCTGCCGCAAGCCGCGCCCCGGCATGTTGCGCCGCGCGCTCGCCACGCTCGGCGCGGTCGCGGAATGGAGCTGGATGATCGGCGACATCCTCGATGACGTCGAGGCCGGCCGCGCCGCACGCTGCGGCACGATCCTGGTCGACTGCGGCAACGAGACCGAATGGCGGATCGATGCGACGCGCACGCCGCTCCACGTGGTCACCCGTCTCGACCTCGCCGCCGACATCGTCGTGCGCGAGGCCGTGCGCCGTCACGGCTCGTGGGTGCGGCGATGAGCGCGGCGTGGGATCGTGCACGCCGGATCCTGTGCGTGCGGCTCGACAGCCTCGGCGACGTGCTGATGACGACGCCCGCGCTGCGCGCGCTGAAGGAGAGCGGCCACGGCCGCCGGCTCACGCTGCTGACGTCGCGCACCGGCGCCGCGCTCGCGCCGCATCTGCCGATGGTCGACGACGTGTGGACGTATGACGCGCCCTGGGTCAAGCATCCGGAGGCCCGCGGCGATCCGGTCGTCGATCTCGACATGATCGACCGGCTGCTGGCCGGTCACTTCGACGCGGCCGTGATCTTCACCGTGTACAGCCAGAGTCCGCTGCCGGCCGCGATGATGTGCTGGCTCGCGGGCATCCCGCTGCGGCTCGCGCATTGTCGCGAGAATCCGTATGAACTATTGACCGACCGCGTGCCGGAACCCGAGCCGGAATCGTTCGTGCGCCACGAGGTCGCGCGCCAGCTGGCGCTGGTGCGCTCGATCGGCGCGAAGACCTCCGACTGGCGGATGGCGTTCGAGCCCGGCGACGCGGCGCGCGATGCGCTGCACGCCCGGCTGCGTGCCGCGCTGGAGCGCATCGGCGGCCCGCGCCGGCCGGGCTCTGCGCGCGCGCGCTGGCTCGTCGTGCATCCCGGCGCGAGCGCGGCGTCGCGGCGCTGGCCGGCCGAGCGTTTCGGCGCGGCGGCCGCGCGGCTCGCGCCGCTGTTCGACGGAATCGCGGTGACGGGCAGCGCCGACGAGCGGCCGCTCGTCGAGGCCGTGTGCGAACGCGCGGGGCCGCGCGCGGTGCCGCTCGCCGGCGCGCTGCCGCTCGGCGAGCTCGGCGCGCTGATCGAGACGGCCGACCTGCTGCTGTCGAACAACAGCGGCCCCGTGCATCTCGCGGCCGCGCTCGGCACGCCGGTCGTCGACCTGTACGCACTGACCAACCCACAGCACACGCCGTGGCGTGTGCCGCATCGCGCGTTGAACGTCGATGTGCCGTGTCGCAACTGCTATCGCAGCGTATGCAACCAGCCGGGGCATCCGTGCCTGCTCGGCGTGAGCGTCGACGACGTCGTCGCGGCGACGCACGCGCTGCTGCGCGGCAGCGAGCGCCATGCGCAACGCGCGGCCGCGCGCGCCGCCGTACGCGGCGTCGAGCCGGTCGCCGCGAACGCATCGAACGTGATTCCCTTCGCGCACGTCATCACCAGGAGCTGACGCATGCCCGACTCCACTTACACGCTCGGCATCAACGCCGCCTTCCACGACAGCGCCGCGTGCCTCGTGCGCGACGGCGTCGTGCTCGCCGCGGCCGAGGAGGAACGCTTCACGCACGTGAAGCACGCGAAGCGGCCGGTGCCGTTTTCGACGTGGGAGCTGCCGTATCACGCGATCGACTACTGTCTCGCGGAAGCCGACATCACGCTGGCCGAGGTCGACCATGTCGCGTATTCGTACGATCCGTGGCTCGAACTCGATCGGCACGGCAACACGCCCGAGCTGACGCTGCCGCTGGCGCCGTCCGCGCACGCGCCGCGTGCCGACGGCGCATCGCCCTGGCATCCGCTGTTCCTGTCGTCGATCGTGAACGCGCCGCGTCAGCTCGCGGGCGGAGCGCCGCATCATCTGCAGCGGCGCTTTCGCGGCGTCGCGCACGACGGCCCGTTCCGCTGGCACTTCATCGAGCACCATCTCGCGCACGAGGCCAGCGCGTTTCTCGCGGCGCCGTACGACCACTGCGCGGTGATGACGCTCGACGGACGCGGCGAACGCGCGACGACGAGCTACGGCGTGTTCGACGGCCAGGCTTACCGGCGGCTCGGGCAGATCAACCTGCCGCACTCGCTCGGCCTGCTGTACGAGCACGTGACGCGCTACCTCGGCTTCCTGCATTCGTCCGACGAGTACAAGGTGATGGCGCTCGCGTCGTACGGCAAGCCGGTGCTCGCCGACGAGATGCGCAAGCTGGTGAGCTACAACGGCGAAGGCCGCTACGAGGTCGTCGAAGCCGATCTGGCCGCGCGGTTCGGCGCGCCGCGCGAGCGCGGCGGCCCGATCGAGCCGCATCACTGCGACATCGCGCACGCGCTGCAGGTGGTGCTCGAGGAAACGGTGTTGCAGGCGGTCGACTGGCTCGCCGCCGAGAGCGGCGAGAAGCAGCTCGCGATGGCGGGTGGCGTCGCGCTGAACTGCGTGATGAACGCGAAGATCCGCGATCGCGGGCCGTTCGACGACGTGTGGGTGCAGCCGGCCGCCGGCGACGCGGGCACGGCGCTCGGCGCCGCGTTGTGGACCGACTTCCGGATGCGCGGGAGGCGCGGCGACTGGCGGATGGACCATGCGTATCTCGGACCGTCGTACAGCGACGACGCGATCGAGGCGTTCCTGAAGGAGGCGCAGCTGCCGTACCGGCGGCTGGCCGACGTCGCCGCGCAGACGGCCGCGCTGCTCGCGGCGAACCGCGTGATCGGCTGGTTCCAGGGCCGCATGGAGTTCGGCCCGCGCGCGCTCGGCGCCCGCTCGATCCTCGCGTCGCCGATCGATCCGGACATGCAGCGCAAGCTGAACCGGATCAAGGACCGCGAGGACTTCCGGCCGGTCGCGCCGGTCGTGCTCGAAAGCCGTGCGCATCAGTGGTTCATCGGCGGGCGACGCACGCCGCTGCGCGCGCCGTTCATGCTGTTCGTATACGACGTCGCGCCGGGTGCGGAAGCGAAGATTCCGGCGGTGCGCCACATCGACGGCACCGCGCGCGTGCAGACCGTCGACGAACAGCAGCATCCGCTGCTGCACGCGCTGTTGTCCGAGTTCGACGCGCTCACCGGCGTGCCGGTGCTCGTCAACACGTCGTTCAACACGCGCGGCGAGCCGATCGTCTGTTCGCCGCGCGACGCGATCGAATGCTTCTGGACTTCGCCGCTCGACGCGCTCGTGATCGGTTCGTTCCTGCTGGAGAAGCCGAGATGAACATGCGCGCCACGCAACTGCCGCCGGTCGTGTCGGTCGTCGTGCCGACATACCGGCGGCCCGACCTGCTCGAGCGCTGCCTCGACGCGCTGTGCGTGCAGGTGTTCGATCCGACGACCTACGAGATCGTCGTCGTCGACGACGATCCAGCCGGCAGCGCGCGGGCCGTCGTCGACGCGTGCCGCACGCGCGTGGCCGACGTGCCGGTGATCCGCTACATGACCGCGCCCGATACGCAGGGGCCGGCCGGCGCACGCAACGTCGGCTGGCGCGGCGCGCGCGGCGCGCTGATCGCGTTCACCGACGACGACACGATTCCCGATCCGACCTGGCTGCGCCACGGCGCGGCCGCGCTGCAGGCCGAGCCGTCGGCGGCCGCGGCGGCCGGGTGCATCGACGTGCCGCTGCGGCCGCGCCCGACCGACTACGAACGCGATGCCGCCGGCCTCGCGCACGCGGAATTCGCGACCGCGAACTGCTTCGTGCGGCGCGCGGCGCTCGAACGCGTCGGTGGTTTCGACGAACGCTTCACGCGCGCGTGGCGCGAGGACGCCGACCTGATGTTCGCGCTGCGCGAGCATGCGGGGCCGATCGTCGAGGTCGACGCCGCGCGGATCGTGCATCCGGTGCGCCCCGCGCGCTGGGGCGCGAGCATCGGCCAGCAGTCGAAGGTGTATTTCGACGCGCTGCTGTACAAGAAGCATCGTGCGACCTACCGGCGTCATATCCGGCCGATGCCGCCGTGGAACTACTACGCGGCCGTGCTGTTCGCGCTCGGCGCGATCGGCTGTTTCGCGGCCGGCTGGCGCACGGCGGGCATCGCGTGCGCGCTCGCATGGGGGGTGATTACCGCCGCATTCTGCGCGAAGCGGCTGCGCGGCACGCGGCTCACGCCGTCGCATGTCGCCGAGATGATCGTCACGTCGATCGCGATTCCGCCCGTGTCGCTGTACTGGCGCATGCGCGGCGCGCTTCACTTCCGGGTGTTCTTCCTATGATGTTCGATTCCGCTTCATCGTCCGGCCCGAGCCGCATCGCGGTATTCCGCGCGCTGCAGCTCGGCGACATGCTGTGCGCGGTGCCGGCGCTGCGCGCGCTGCGGCGCGGCGAACCGGATGCGCGCATCACGCTGATCGGGCTGCCGTGGGCGCGCGAATTCGCGTCGCGCTTCTCCGACTACATCGACAACTTCATCGCGTTTCCGGGCGCGCCGGGCCTCGGCGAGCAGCCGGAAGCCGACGCAGCCGCGCGCGAGGCGTTCGTCGCGGAATGCCGTGCGCGCGACTTCGATCTCGCGATCCAGCTGCACGGCAGCGGCGCGCAGACCAACGCGATCGTCGCGTCGCTCGGCGCGACGCGCACCGCGGGCTTCGTGCCGGCCGACGGCGGCACGACGGCGCTCGACTGTCAGGTCCCGTGGCGGGACGGCGAACCGGAGGTCACGCACTGCCTGTCGCTCACGCGCAAGCTCGGCTATCCGGACTGGGGCGACTACCTCGAATTCCCGCTCGGCGGGCTCGACTACGCGCTCTGGCATGTGCTGTGCGAAGAACACGCGCTCGATCCGGGCCGCTACGTGATCGTCCATCCGGGCGCGCGGATGGCGTCGCGGCGCTGGCCGGTCGAGCGTTTCGCGAGCGCCGCGCGGCAGCTCGCGTCCGAAGGCTGGCAGATCGTGCTGACCGGCACGCGCGCGGAAATCGCGCTGGCCGCCGCATTCGCCGAGCAGCTCGGGCGGCCGTGCGTGAACCTGTGCGGGCGCACGCCGCTCGGCGCGCTGGCCGCGCTGATCGGCCGCGCGCGGCTGCTGCTATGCAACGACACGGGCGTGTCGCATGTCGCGGCGGCGCTCGGCACGCCGAGCATCGTCGTCGCCTGCGGCAGCGATACGGCGCGCTGGGCGCCGCTCGATGGCGAACGTCATCGCGTGATCGCGAACTACCCGGCGTGCCGGCCGTGCATGTTCGACACCTGCCCGTACGGGCACGAATGCGCGAGCGCGATCGGCGTCGACGACGTGATGGTACGGGCGGGCGAACTGCTCGCGGAGGAGAGACGTCATGTCACGTAAGCGGTTGCGCGTGCTGACCTGGCACGTGCATGGCAACTATCTGTATTACCTGTCGCAGGCGCCGCACGATTTCTACCTCGTGACGAAGCCGCAGCATCCGCCCGGCTATGCGGGTCGGGTCGGGCATCTGCCGTGGGGCGACAACGTGCACGAGGTGAGCGTCGAATGCGTGCGCGACACCGAGTTCGACTGCGTACTGTACCAGCATCACCGGCACTACGAGCAAGACCGGCTGCGATTGCTGAGCGACGCGCAGCGGGCGCTGCCCGCGCTGTTCGTCGAGCACGATCCGCCGCGCGAGCATCCGACCGATACGCTGCATCCGGTGCAGGATCCGAACATGTTGCTGGTGCACGTCACGCCGTTCAACGCGCTGATGTGGGACAACGGCGTCACGCCGACGCGCGTGATCGAGCATGGCGTGCTGCTGCCCGACGGCATCGAGTATCGCGGCACGCTGCCGAAGGGCGTGACGGTCGTGAACAACCTCGCGCGGCGCGGGCGGCGTCTCGGCGCGGACCTGTTCGAGGTCGTGCGCCACAGCGTGCCGCTCGATCTGGTCGGGATGGGCTCGACCGACCTCGGCGGCATCGGGGAAGTGCCGAACCCGGCGCTGCCGCAGTTCCTGTCGCACTACCGGTTCTTCTTCAATCCGATCCGCTACACGAGCCTCGGGCTCGCGGTGATCGAGGCGATGATGATCGGGCTGCCGATCGTCGCGCTCGCGACGACGGAGATGGCGCAGCTCGTGAAGACCGGTTACAACGGTGTCGCCGATACGCGGCCCGACGTGCTGATCGACGCGATGCGCATGCTGATCCGCGATCCGGAACTCGCGCGCGAGTGGGGCGCGGCGGCCAAGCGCGATGCGTGCGAGCGGTTCGGCATCGAGCGCTTCGCGCGCGACTGGGACAACGCATTGCGCGACGTTGCGTCGTAGTGTGAGCGGGGCCGTGATCGACGCGATGCAGCCCTTGAAGCGGGTGCGCTTAGGCGCTCGACGGGCTCGCCGGCGAGGGCACGCTCGCGGCGCTGCTGGTGGTGCTGCCGCTCGTGCTGTTGGCACTGCTGCTTGTGCCCGACGTCGACGCCGCGGTGCCGTTCGTCACGTTGCGCTCGTGTTCGGGCAGCAGCGCGAGGCGGTTGTACAGCGTCTTCAGGCTGATGCCGAGCGCCTTCGCGGTGCGCGGCTTGTCGCCGTTGAAGTGACGCAGCGACGCGACGATGAAGCGCTGCTGCGTATGCGCGAGCGTCGTGCCGATATGCAGCGTCATCGCGTTGTGGCGCACTTCCTCGCGCGGCGGCAGGCGGCGCGGCAGTTGAAGTTCGATCTGGTCGTCCGCGAGGATGAACGCACGCTCCAGCGCATTGCGCAACTCGCGCACGTTGCCGGGCCACGTGTATGCGCGCAGCGCCTTCATCGCCTGCATCGACAGGCGCTTGCGCGTGCGGTGCCGCGCGTTCAGCCGCTCGACGATCTGCAGCGCGATGTCGCCGACGTCGTCCTCGCGCTGCCGAAGCGCGGGCACGTGCAGCGCGATCGTCGCGATCCGGTAGAACAGGTCCTCGCGCAGCCGGCCGCTGCGCACGGCCTCGACCGGATCGTGATGGGTGGCCGCGACGATCCGCACGTCGAGCGGAATCGCCTCGTGGCCGCCAACGCGCACGATCGTGTTCGATTCGAGCGTGCGCAGCAGTTTCACCTGCAATTCCGCGGGCATTTCCGCGATTTCGTCGAGAAACAGCGTGCCGCCGCGCGCGGCTTCGAACATGCCCACATGTTGTGCAACCGCGCCGGTGAAGCTGCCTTTTTCATGTCCGAACAAATGGGACTCCGCGATGTCTTTCGGAATCGCACCGCAGTTGACGGGCACGAACGGGCCGCGCCGGCGCGGGCTCATGTCGTGAATCAGCCGCGCGACGATGTCCTTGCCGGCACCGCTTTCGCCGACCACGAGCACACTCACGCGCGTCGCGGCGACGCGCGAAATTTTCAGCAGCAAGTCCTGGATGGTTCGCGAACGGCCGAACAGCCGCGTGCCGTCATCGTCGGATTTCGACATGGGTGTTGTTATCGCATTGGGAAGTTTTGACCGAAGCCGCCGAGACAAGGTGAAAAAATGACGTGGTATACGCCGCTTTTCACGTAGAAAGCATACCGCTTATACGTGCGACCGCAGATTGAATCTGGCAATGCGATCGGCGCGGGCGGATAGATTTATTCGATGAGCGGCGAATGCATCACACGCCTCTTCTATACTGCTAAGCAGTCGTTTGTCATGGCAGGACAACTTGTCTGCTTGTTCGTATGCGGTGCGATCGTAGTTCCGGAGCCCCGGCGTCGTACCCCGCATCGCATGCCCGCCGCGGTTTCGGCCGATGTTCGAGCCGGCCGCATCACAAGGAGCTTCGATGCCTTATGTCCTGATTGTCGAAGACGACGCCGATACGCGCGCGATGCTCGCGGCACTTGCCCAGTCGCAGCAGCTTGCATGCGACACGGCCGCGACGCTCGAAGAAGCGCGCACGCTCGTCTCGACGAATACCCCCGATCTGGTGCTGTGCGACCTGGTGCTGCCGGACGGCAACGGAATGGATCTGTTCGACGCGTTGCCCAAGCGCGGGCATTGCGAAATGGTGCTGACCACTGGCCACGCGAGCCTCGAAACTGCGATCGACGCATTGCGGCGCGGCGCGTCCGACTATCTGGTGAAGCCGCTCAACATGCAGCGGCTGAACAGCATCTTCGCGCGCGTGCCGCGCACCACCGCGCTGCATGAGGAAATCGCCGAACTGCGCTCCGAACTGCAACGCCTCGGCCGCTTCGGCCGGATGCTCGGCAGCTCGCCCGCGATGCAGGCCGTTTATGACGCGATCGGCCGCGTCGCGCGCACCGAAGCGTCGGTGCTGCTCACCGGCGAATCGGGCACCGGCAAGGAGCTCGCCGCGCAAACCGTGCACGACCTGAGCCTGCGCCGCCGCGGCCCGTTCCTCGCGGTGAACTGCGGCGCGATCGCCGCGAACCTCGTCGAAAGTGAAATGTTCGGCCACGACCGCGGCAGCTTCACCGGCGCGGAGCGGCAGCACAAGGGCTTCTTCGAGCGCGCGGACGGCGGCACGCTGTTCCTCGACGAAATCACCGAAATGCCGGTCGAATCGCAGGTCAAGCTGCTGCGCGTGCTCGAAACCGGGCGGCTCACGCGGCTGGGCTCGACGCGCGAGATCGACGTCGACGTGCGCATCGTCGCCGCGACCAACCGCGATCCGGAAGCCGCGATGGCGGACGGCAAGCTGCGGCCCGACCTGTATCACCGGATCAACGTGTTTCCGATCCCGCTGCCGTCGCTCCGGGAGCGCGGCGACGATATCCCGATGCTCGCCGACGCGTTCCTGCAACGCTACAACGAGGAAAGCGGCCGCAACCTGCGCTTCGCGCCGGCCGCGCGCGAAGCATTGAAGTCGTACGCATGGCCCGGCAACGTACGCGAGCTGCGCAACTTCGTGCAGCGCGCGAGCATCTTCAGCGACGCCGACGTGATCGACACGCTGCCGCCGCCGATCATGGACGAACTGTCGAGCATGGTCGAGTCGCACGAAGATCGCGTGACGGTGCCGTTCGGCACGCCGCTCGAGGAAGTCGACCGCAAGCTGATCCTCGGCACGATCGCGCAATGCGGCGGCGTGAAGGCGCAGGCCGCCGAGGTGCTCGACGTCAGCCTGAAAACGATTTACAACCGGCTCGCGCAACTCGAAGACGAAACGGAAAAGCCGGACTCCTGATGCGCGCAGCGCTGCGCTCATGCGCGTGCGCGCGTGCGGCGGCGCTCGGCGTCGTCCACGCGGCGGCGCATGCGCTCGACCTCCGGCGGAATCGCATGCCGCTCGCGCAGGACCCACGGCAGCCCAGCGAGCGCAGGCGTGACGCCGCGTTCCCGCCACAGGCGCGGCAGCATGCGCAGCGTATGCGCGAGCGCGGCGCCGGCCGGCCATCGGAGCCATGCGGTCCATACCGCGTTGCGGGTCGACACGCTCGCGCGCGCGTGCACGTCGCGCTGCTTCGAAGGGTAATGATGGACCGTCAGGTGCGGTGCATATACGAGCCACGCGCCTGTGCGATACAGGTCGAGCGCGAGCAGCGCTTCCTCGCCGCCGAGGAAGTAGCGCGGATGATAGCCGCCGGCCTTCACGAACGCGTCGCGCCGGAATGCGGTCGCGCCGGCCAGCAACCCGAGGATCGGGCGGCCCGGCAGCGCGACGCTCGCATCCAGCGGGCTGTCGGCCATCAGCCGGCAGGTCGGGTCTTCGCGCTGTTCCGGGCCGACCAGCACGCGCGCGGTGACGGCCGCGACATGCGGATACGCATCGAGCAGGTTCGCGGCTTCGGCGAGCGAGCCGGGCGCCCACCATGTGTCGTCGTCGCAGAACGCGACGTGGCGCGTGCGCGCGACGGCCACGCCGAGATTGCGGCCGGCCGCGCCGAGATTGGCCGGCGCATGCACGAGCGCCACGTGCGGGAAGCGGTCGCGCACGAGCGCGGCGGTATCGTCGTCCGAGCCGTTGTCGACGACGACGATCGCGGGCCGGTCCGGCAAGTCGGACAGCCGCGCGAGCGTGCGCGCGAGTTCATCGGCGCGCCGGTACGTCAGCACGACCGCGGTCACGCGCGCTTCGCGCGGCTGCAGCGCGACGCGCGGCGGCGTTACGCGGACACGTTGTCGCATTCGAGCCGCCAGTACGTTTCGGGTTCACGGAGATCGGCGCGCATATGAGGCTCGAACAGCGCAATCTGGCTCGCATACGCGTCGACGGCGGCGGCCTTCGCTGCCGCGCCGTCGGTGCGATTGCCCGCCGGCGGGCCGACCGGGTGACCGATCCAGCCATGCTCGCGCCAGTCGATCACGCGCTTGGCCATCAAGCCGTCGATCCGCCGATACGGCACATCCTCGTAGAAGCGCCAGACGCGCGCCGCGTCGCCCGCGCGGCTGTTGTCGCGCAGCAGCGTCAGCACCGCCTGCTGCACCTGGATGTGATCGCGGTGAAACAGGCCGGCCGGCGCGAGCACACCGAAGCCCGGGTGGGCGTCGATCGTGTCGGCAAGGCGCGCGGCGATCGCCGTCGACGCGGCCCGCGTGCCGTACTGGTCGTCGAGGAAGTCGAGCCATACCGGCTGCGCGTCGAGCATCGCGAGCGCGCGGCGGTCTTCGTCGCGGCGGCTGCGCACCGCTTCGTCGGCGGTGCGAAAGCCGGCCCGGCGATCCCATGGCGGCGCGTCCGATCCGCGCGCGGGAATCCCGGCGAAGACGGTGACGACCACCGAGTCCGGCGCCTGCGCGAGCAACTGCCCGCAACTGAAGACGGCATCGTCGAGATGCGGCGAGATGACGAGCCAGCGTGTCGGAGCGGTCATGTTTTTCAGAGTCTCCTTGGTATCCGATGTAAGCGGCCGAGCGGGCGGAGCCGACCGGCGGGCATGCGGACAAGCAGGCGGCATGCCCGTGTGTTCGCCCGTTGCCGGGTGCCGTCGAGCTTCCGGCAGGAGCGTGTCCGATGAGTGAAATTGCACGGCCGCAGGCCGGAAATTACGCAACCGCCGTGATGCTCGTCGCGACCGCGACCGTGCTGCAAACGCTGGCGATCCGCTTCGGTGGCGTGAACCTGCCGCTGATCCTGTATTACCCGCTGCTTGCCGGCGCCGCGTGGGCGACGTCGTTCCTGTTCGGAATCCTGTCGACCGTGCTCAGCGGGCTGCTGGTCTGGACGCTGTTCCTGTCCGATGCATCCGCGTATACCGGGCCGCTGCCCGACCGCCTCGTGCGGCTCGGCATCTTCATGCTGGTCGGCGTGCTGGTGTGCGCGATTGCGGCGCGGCTGCGGCACGCACGGCGTACGAACCATCTGGCCTACCAGCGCGAGGCCGCCGCGCGGCGGCAGCTCGACTCCGTGCTGCAGGCGTTGCCGGACGGCGTGATCGCGACCGATGCGCAAGGCCGCATAACCTACGTGAACGCGGCGGCGATCGCGCTGGCCGGCGGCGCGCTCGAGGATGCGACGGGCCGCCCTGTGCGCGACGTGCTGCACGTGTTCGACCGCGACGACCGGCCCGTGCAGCCGACACCGCTCGAGCGCGCGCTCACCGGCGCGCATGCGCTGTCCGACCGGCACTGGCTGCACGGCGCGGACGGCAGCCCGCCGGTACCGATCGTCGAGGCCGCGTCGCCGATCGTCGACGCGCACGGCAACCTCGACGGCGCGGTGCTGTTGCTGCGCGATGCGGGCACGGAGCGCGCGTTGGCGGAGGTGTCGCGCCTGCAGCGCGCGGTGGTCGACGCGTCGCCGGACGCGATCGTCGGGATCGACCGCGAGGGCCGCATCGTCAGCTGGAACCCGGCCGCGCAGCGGATCTTCGGGTATGACGAAGCCGACGCGCGCGGGCGCCCGCTCGAAACGCTGGTCGCGATGCGCTGGCTGCGGCGCAATCCGCTCGCCGATTCGTTCGACGCAATGCGCGAAGCGGTCGGCCCGCTCGAATTGCTGTGCGTGCGCCGCGACGGCCGGCGTTTTCGCGCAACGGTGTCCGCGGGCCCCGTGCGCGGCGACGCGCGCAGCTGCGTCGCGCTGTCGCTGACGCTGCGCGAGACGGGCGCGCAGCGCCGGCGCGACCTGCGCACGCAGCGCTCGCTGCAGGGTGCGCGCGACGCGCGCGACCGCGCCGATACGTCGAATCGTCTGAAGGACGAATTGCTCGCGACCGTGTCGCACGAACTGCGCACGCCGCTGAACGTGATCTACGGCTGGATCGAGGTGCTGCGCAATACGCGCGACGACGCGCTGGAACAGCAGGCGATCGATGCGATCGACCGCAGCGCGCGGTCGCTGACGCGCATGGTGGGCGACATCCTCGATGCGTCGTCGCTCGCGACCGGCAAGTTGCGGATCGATCCGATGCCGGTCGACGTGGTGCGGCTCTTCTCCGATACGGTTGGCGCGTTTCAGACGGCTGCGTCGTCGGCCGGCATCGTGCTCGAGTTCGAGTGCGCGGCGAGCGCGTGTGTGGTGTCGGGCGACGCGGAACGCCTGCGGCAGATGCTCGCGAACCTCGTATCGAACGCACTGAAATTCACGCCGGGCGGCGGCGCGGTGACGGTCACGCTGTCGCGCGACGACGCGCACGCGGTGCTGGTCGTCGCGGACACCGGGCAGGGCATTCCGCCCGCGTTCATTCCCCATGTATTCGACATGTTCCGCCGCGCGGACGATTCGCCCGCGTCGCCGCGGCGCGGGCTCGGGCTCGGCCTGTCGATCGTGCGCCACATCGCCGGGCTGCACGGCGGCCAGGTGCGGGTCGAAAGCGCGGGCCGCAATCGCGGCGCGACCTTCACGGTGACGCTGCCGGCCGGCTGGCAGCCGACCGGCGCAATGGCGTGGGGCATCGCGCAGGCCGATGCCCGGCGCGAGCGGCTGATGCTCGATGCGCAGCGCATCCTGATCGTCGACGACGACGCGACCACGCGCGCGAGCCTGACGGCCGCGCTGACGACACTCGGCGCGGCCGTGTCGATCGCGTCCTCGGGCCGCGAAGCGCTCGCGGTGGTCGCCAAGCTTCAGCCAACTGTCGTGCTGTCCGATCTCGCGATGCCCGACGGCGACGGCTTCTGGCTGCTCGACGCGTTGCGGCACGGCCGTGCGCACGGCGCGACGCCGCGCGACCTGCGCGTGCTGGCCGTCACGGCCCACGCGGGCCCCGCCGACGAGCGGCGCGCGCTCGAAGCGGGGTTCGACGGCTTTCTGTGCAAGCCGGTCGACGTGCGGGAACTCGCGCACAAGATCGCGGACGTGACGCAGCGCGACGGCTGATGCGTGGTGCGCATCGGCCGTCGCGGCGGCGCGCGCGGTAACGTCGCTTCAAGTCATCGTATCGATCCTCATGTCGCCGCCGCCGGCCGGTTCTGCGTGCTGATCTGCGCGAGCATGTGCGACGCGATCTGCGTGCTGCGCACGAGGTCGCCCGGCTCGTGATGCATCGCCTGCCGATGGATGAAATACCGCGCGGTATGCGCGAGCCCGGTCGCGAGCGGCGTCGTCGCGCGCCAGCCGAGGCGCCGGTGCGCGACCTCGAGATCGGGCCGCCGCTGGCGCGGATCGTCGGACGGCAGCGGGCGGAACTCGATCGGGACCGTCGCGCCGACGATCCTCACCACCTCGCGCGCGATATCGATCATCGCGATCTCGTCGTCGCTGCCGAGGTTCACCGGCTCGCACGCGTCGCCGGGCTCGTTCATCAGACGGATCAGCGCGTCGACCATGTCGTCGACATAGCAGAACGAGCGCGTCTGCCGGCCGTCGCCGTAGACGGTCAGCGGCTCGCCGGCCAGCGCCTGCGTGATGAAGTTCGACACGACGCGCCCGTCGGCCGGATGCATGCGCGGCCCGTACGTATTGAAGATGCGCGCGATCCGCACGTCGACGCCGTACTGCCGGTGATAGTCCATGAACAGCGTTTCCGCGCAGCGCTTGCCTTCGTCGTAGCACGCGCGCACGCCGATCGGATTGACGCGGCCGCAGTAGTGCTCGTCCTGCGGGTGCACGTCGGGGTCGCCGTACACCTCGCTGGTCGACGCCTGCAGGATGCGCGCCTTCACGCGCTTCGCGAGGCCGAGCAAGTTGATCGCGCCGTGCACGCTGGTCTTGGTCGTCTGCACGGGGTCGCGCTGGTAATGCACCGGAGACGCGGGGCACGCGAGGTTGTAGATCTCGTCGACCTCGACGTACAGCGGAAACGTCACGTCGTGGCGCATCAGCTCGAAGTTCGGCGCGTCGAGCAGGTGCGCGATGTTGTCCTTCGTCCCCGTATAGAAATTGTCGACGCACAGCACGTCGTGCCCGGACGTCACGAGGCGTTCGCACAGATGCGAACCGAGGAAGCCGGCGCCGCCGGTAACGAGTACGCGTTTGCGATCGTAGCCCTTCATCATGCATTCTCCTTGCGGTTCGCGAGTACGGCCGGCGTCGCGGCGACGGGGGTGCGCCGGCTGTTGGCCGCCGTGCCGGCGCGCTGCGGATGCGCGACGTCGCGGTAGATGTCGACGAGGCGATCGGCCACGCCGCGCCACGTATAGAAGCGGTGCGCGCGCAGGTAGCCGGCGCGGCCGAGCGCGTCGCACAGGTCGGGGCGCGCGCGCAGCTGCACGAGCCGCTGGGCGAGCGCGGCCGGATCGCGCGGCGGCACCAGGTAGCCGGTCACGCCGTCGTCCACCGTGGTGCGGATGCCGCCCACGTCGCTGCCGATCACCGGCGCCGCGCAGGCCATCGCCTCGACCGGCGTGATGCCGAACGGCTCGTACCACGGCGTCGTCACGAACACGTCGGCCGCGCTGTAGTACAGGTGCAGCACGTCGCGCTCGCGCCGTCCGACGAAGATCACGCGTTCCGCGATGCCGGTGTCGTGCGCGAGCGCGGCGAGCCGAGCGAGTTCCGGATCGCGGGCCGGATCGGGCGTCGCGTGGCTGCCGCCGACGATATAGAGCCGCGTCGGCCGCTGCGGGTCGCGCGGCATGCGCGCGAGCGCGTCGATCACGGTGTCGATCCCCTTGCGCGGCACGAGCCTCCCGAGCTGCAGCACGACGAACGCGTGCTGCGGCCAGCCGAGCTGCGCGCGCGCGTCGGCACGCGGCACCGGCCGGAATTCGCGCGCATCGAACCCGCACGGCACGATCTCGATGCGCGCGGCGTCCGCGTGATAGTGCGTGGTCAGATCCAGCGCGTCCTGCGGGCATTCGGCGATCAACCGGTCCGAGCGGCGCGCGAGCGTGTCCTCGATCGCGAAGCGTTCATCGGGAAAGCCGTCGGCCGCGCCCTGATGCAGCCGCCGCACGCGCCCGAGCGCATGGAACGTCGTGACGAGCGGAATGCCGAGGCGCTTCTTCACGCGCAGCGCGGCCTCGCCCGACATGAAGAAGTTCGCGTGCATCACGTCGACCGGATCGGCTTCGCGCCGCATGCGCGCGATCATGTAGTCGGCGAACGCACCCATGTACGGCAGCAGCCGCTCCTTCGGCACGTCGACCGGCGGGCCGGCCGGCACGTGGATCACGCGCATGCGCGGGCCGATCTCAACGACTTCCGGCAGGTGCGCATTGTCGCAACGCGTGTAGACATCGACGTCGAGGCCGCGCTCGGCCAGTTGCTTCGCGACGTTCGCGACGTAGATGTTCTGTCCGCCTGCATCCACGCCGCCGATCACCCCCAGCGGCGACGCATGTTCACTGATCAACGCAATTCTCTGCATGGTGTTGCTCCGGTGGTCGAGGCCGCGCCGACGGGCCCCGTTGCGTCCCGATTCGGCAATCGGCATGCCCGGGGTTTTGCGGGCGAAACCCCCCATCGATGCGCCGAAAAAATTACAACGCGTTGGATGAAAGGGCGTCTGATCGGCGTGTCGCACGCCCATCCGGCGGGCAGCGCGCGGCACGCGATTTGCGCCGTGTCGATACCCGCCGGCCATGCCGGCCCCACGAAAGGAGGTCACGATGAAGGTATTCCCGCTGCAAGCCCGCGCACCGCGCTTTCGCCGTCGTCCGGCGACGCGCCTCGGCATGGCGGTCGCGATCGCCGCGGCCGTCGCGTGCACGGCCGTCGCGCCGAACGTGTTCGCCGCCGGCGACGACGGCGCATCGTCATCCATGTCGTCGTCGACGCATACGAGCACCGGCGCGAAGATCCGCGACGCGACCATCACGACCAAGGCCAAGGCCGAACTGGTCGGCACGAGCGGCCTGTCGGCCGGCGACATTCACGTGAAGACGCGTCACGGCATCGTGATGCTCACCGGCAGCGTGCCGGACGAACAGCAGCGCACGCAGGCGGTGAGTGTCGTCAAGCAGATCGAGGGCGTGCAGGACGTGCGCGACCAGTTGACCATCCGCCCGAAATAACCGCGGCCCCGTGAAAGGAGTCCACTGATGAAGTGCATGCTCAAACCGGTCGGCGAGCAGACGATCGTGATCACGGGCGCCACGAGCGGCATCGGCCTCGTCACCGCGCGCAAGGCGGCACGGCGCGGGGCGAAGCTGGTGCTGTTCGCGCGCAACGAGGACGCGCTGAACACGCTGTGCGAGGAAATTCGCCAGCATGGCGGCCTCGCGGTGCCGGTCGCCGGCGACGTCGGCAATGTCGAGGATCTGCAGCGCGCGGCCGCGAAGGCGGCCGATACCTATGGCGGTTTCGACACGTGGGTCAACAACGCAGGCGTGTCGATCTTCGGTACGGCGGCCGCGGTGCCGCTCGAGGATCAGCGCCGGCTGTTCGACACCAACTACTGGGGCGTCGTGCATGGCTCGCTCGTCGCATCGGACCATTTCCGCCGCAAGAACGATTTCCATGGCGGCGCGATCATCAACATGGGCAGCGAGGCGTCCGACGCGCCGCTGCCGCTGCAAAGCGCGTACACCGCATCGAAGCACGCGGTGAAGGGCTTCACCGATTCGCTGCGGCTCGAGCTGGAGTCGGATCACCTGCCGGTATCCGTCACGCTGATCAAGCCGGCCGCGATCGACACGATGTTCGTGATGCACGCGAAGAACTACATGAACGTCGAGGCGAAGCTGCCGCCGCCGATCTACGACCCGGAGCTCGTCGCCGACGCGATCCTGTACGCGGCCGCGCATCCGCGCCGCACGCTGTTCGTCGGCGGCGCCGCGAAGTTTACGTCGGCCAGTGCGTACCACGCGCCGCGGCTGTTCGATCGCGTCGCGGCCACGCTGTTCTCGCGCGGCCAGCGCACGGTGCGCCCGGCACGCCCGCGCGACGACAACGCGCTGTACGAGTCACGCCACGTATTGCACGAGCGCGAAGGGATGGAGGGCCACGTGCTGCGCGGCTGCGCGTACAACGCGGTGGTGCAGCGGCCGAAGGTGGCCGGCGCGATCGCGCTGGGCGCGGCGGCGCTGGCGGTTGCCGCATTGGCGCGCGCGCGCCGCGCGCCGACCTGATCGCGCCTTTCCGTTATTTCATCTGAAGGAGGTTTTCATGTCATCCCGACAACATACGGGCCACGAGTACAGCCACTCGCGCGCGCACGAAGGCGAGCGGGTGCAGCAGGACCACGACAAGGGCGGCCATCAGACCGGGCACGGCAAGGCGCCCAGCCCCGTCGACGTGCAGAAGGCGCTGAAGGGGATGGACTATCCGGCCAGCAAGTCGGACATCGTCGAGTGCGCGGAACGCTCGAATGCGGATCCGGGCGTGCTCGACATGCTGCGGCAGATTCCCGATCGCGAATACGGCACGCCCGCGTCGGTCTCGAAGGAACTCGGGCGGCTGATGTGAGCGCTGCCGGGTCACGCCGTGCGCGCCGTCGCGTGCACGGCGCGTCACCATCACCATTACCGTCACCGTCACGAGGAGGAGCATGAGCATGGCGATGATCGTCGCAGGCCGCTTCACGACGTTCGATGAAGCGGAAGGTGGGGCGCGCCACCTGTACGAGCGCGCGTTCGGCCCGGACGACGTGTCGATCTTCTTCCTGAACCCGGGCGGCCAGCACGCGCGCTTTCCGATCGGCGGCGACGTGTATGCCGATACGGCCGCGAAGCCGGGCGGGCGCGGCGCGATGGTCGGCGCGCTGCGCGGGCTGGCGATCGGCGCGGTCGTCGGGATGATCGTCTATGCGATCGGCGTGCACTACTGGTTCGTGCCGGCCGCGGGCGCACTCGCCGGCGCGTATCTCGGCGCCTTCGGCGGCGCGCTCGGCCGGATGCGCGGCCAGCAGGCCGAAGGCAAGGGCACGCTCGCGCACACCGAAACCGGCGTGATCCTGGCCGCGCGCGTGACGGCGACGACCGCCGCCGCCGCGGAAGACGTGCTGCGCGCGACCGGCGCGCAATCGATCGAGCGCGTCGAAGGCGACTGGCAGGACGGCCAGTGGCGCGACTTCGATCCGGTGCGCCGGCCGGACGGCACCACGCAGGGCGCGCCGCATTGAGCAGGTCGTTTCTGCACGTGCTTGCAATGCGGTGTGGCGCTCGGGCCCTGTCACCTTGCCCGGGCCGGCGTGCCGGACGTGGCACGCCGATTGCGACACGTGTCGCCGACACCCGTTCAAGGAGGAACCCATGACCACGGCAAAGACCCCGCCGCCCCAGAAGCAGACGCAGCAGCCGGGCAGCGAGCGGGACATGCATCCGAAGCCGCGCGACGAAGCGGCCGATTACGTCGGCAGCGGGAAGCTCGCCGGCAAGGTCGCGCTCGTGACCGGCGGCGACAGCGGCATCGGCCGCGCGGTGGCGATCGGTTTCGCGAAGGAGGGCGCGGACGTCGCGATCGTCTACCTGAACGAATCGGACGATGCCGCGCATACGAAGCACCTGATCGAGCAGGCGGGCCGGCGCTGCGAGGCGATCGCGTGCGACATCGGCGAGCGCCGCCAGGCGCGTGACGCCGTGGCGCGCACCGTCGAAAAGTTCGGCCGGCTCGACGTGCTCGTGAACAACGCGGGCGAACAGCATCCGCAACCCGGCATCGAGGACGTGACGGAGGAACAGCTCGAGCGCACGTTCCGCACCAACGTGTACGGGATGGTCTTCTGCACGCAGGCGGCGCTTCAGCACATGAAGCCCGGTGGACGCATCGTCAACACCGCGTCGGTCACCGCGTATCACGGCAGCCCGAAGCTGCTCGACTACTCGGCGACCAAGGGCGCGATCGTCGCGTTCACGCGTTCGCTGTCGATCGAGCTGGCCGAGCGCGACATTCGCGTGAACGCCGTCGCGCCGGGGCCGATCTGGACGCCGCTGATCCCGTCGACCTTCAGCGCCGACGAAGTCGCGAAGTTCGGCTCGAACGTGCCGCTGAAGCGGCCGGGGCAGCCCGACGAGCTGATCGGCTGCTACGTGCTGCTCGCATCGGAAGGCGCGAGCTACATGACGGGACAGACATTGCATCCGAACGGCGGCTCGATCGTCGGCGGCTGACGGCTCCCCCCACACAAGGAGAAAGCGCATGAAGCAACCCAACTGGACGATCGCGGCGCTCGCCGCGGGCGTGCTCGCCGTGTCGGGACTCGCGCACGCACAGATGCCGAGCGAGCCGCCCGCATCGAATTCGCATGTGCCGGGCGGCGTGATCAACCCGTCGTCGGGCGCCGCCATGGGCGACACGGGCATGGCGAAGGCGCCGCAGGGCGGCGACGCGGAATTCATCGACAAGGCCGCGATGGCCGGCAAGGCCGAGGTGCAGGCGAGCCAGCTCGCGTTGAAGCAGGCGCAGTCGGCGGACGTGCGCGCATTCGCGAAACGCATGGTGGCCGATCACGGCAAGGCGAACGCGAAGCTCACCCAGATCGCCGCGCGCAAGGGCATGAAGCCGCAGGTCGAGCAGATCTCGGATCCGGACGTCGAGGCGCTGCGCGGCAAGAGCGGCCACGACTTCGACACCGCGTATGTCGCGGCGGCCGGCCCCGACGCGCACCGCAAGGCGGTCGCGCTGTTCGAAGGCGAGGCGCGCGACGGCAAGGATCCGCAGCTGCGCGCATTCGCGAAAGCCACGCTGCCGACGCTCAAGCATCACCTGAGCATGGCGGAGGCGCTCCAACGCAAGGTGGGCGCGCAGTAACGCGCGCCCGGTTCAACCCCAGGGCCGCGTGGGCGGCCCGCATTTTCGGAGAAGCAGTCATGGCCCAACGGCAATCGAAGCACGAAGGCATCCTCGAACTGCTCTGTCAGGCGTACGAGACCGAGCTTGGCGGGGCGAAGATCTACGAGGCCGCGATCAAGTGCGCGACCGACGCGGACCTGCACAAGGAATGGGAGAAGTACCACCGCGAGACGATGCATCACCAGGAGGTGCTGCGCAAGCTGTTCGAAACGCTCGGTCTCGATCCGGACACGCAGTCGCCGGGGCGTGCCGCGGTGGCGGCGACCGGCAAGTCGCTGGTCCAGGTGATCGAGCAGGCGAAGAAGCAGGCCGATCCGGCGGTCGCGCAGGTCGTCGCGGCCGAATGCGTGGTGCTCGCCGAAACCAAGGATCACCTGAACTGGGAGCTGATCGGCTATGCGGCTGACCAACTGCGCGACAGCGACGCGGCGAAGGCGCTGAAGGCCGCGCACGACGAGGTCGAGGCCGACGAGGACCATCACCTGTATCACACCCGCGGCTGGGCGCGCGAGATGTGGATCGAGTCGATGGGCTTCAAGGCCGTGCTGCCGCCGCCAGAGGAAGTGAAGAAGGTGGAATCGGCGGCCGATGCGGCGCGTGCCGAACGTTCGCGCGGCAAGATGATGTAACCGCGCCGGACCGGCAACCGGGCTGTGTCGCACACGCGGCCGCTCGGTTGGCCGGCTTTTTTCCTCTGTGCTCTTCCTTTCCCGTTTTCGCTTCAATGGTTGCGCACGCAACCGCCTTCAATCGCATCGTCACGCTCAGCTCAGCATGTCCACAGTCATCAGGACCACCGACGCCGCCATCAGCGCGACCGCGAGCCATCCGAACAGTTTCGACACGATCCCGCTGCCCGGCTGACCGGCCGCGTCGCGCCGCTGCGACAGCAGCATCACCAGCACGAGCATCGGCACCGCCGCGATGCCATTGAGCACCGCGCTCCAGTACAGCGCCTTGATCGGATTGACCGGACTGAAACAGATCGCGATGCCGACGAGCACGCAGGCCGCCAGCACCGCATAGAACGCGGGCGCGCGCCGCACCGGCTCGTTCAGGCCTTCGCGGAACCGCCAGGCCTCCGCGCAGCCATAGGCGGCGCTGCCTGCGAATGCGGGGATCGCGAGCAGCCCGCAGCCGACGATGCCGAACGCGAACACCAGGAACGCCGCTTCGCCGGCGATCGGGCGCAGCGCCTCGGCGGCCTGCGCGGTGGAGCCGATGTCGTGCTTGCCGTGCGTGAAGAACACCGCCGCGCCGATCACCATGATGCAGAACGACACCGCGTTGGTCACGATCATCCCAGTCCACGTATCGAACGTGATGCGTCGTTCGGCCTCGCGGCGCGCGCCGGGCGCGCACGCGGTGTCGCCGTTGCGGCGCTCGGCCTGGGTTTCCTCCACTTCGAGCGCGGCCTGCCACACGAACAGGTACGGGCTCAGCGTCGTGCCGAGCACCGCGACCGCGGTCGTCGCGTATTCGTGCGTGAACGCGACATGCGGCAGCACGAGCGCGTGCAGCAGGTTGCGCCAGTCGATGTGCACGAAGCCGAGTTCGAGCACGTACGCGAGCAGGCCGAGCGTCATCCATTTCAGCCAGCGCGCGTAGCGCTCGTAGGACAGCAGCACCTGCAGCGCGAGCGACCCGAGGCCGTAGACGGGCGCATACCAGTAGCTGCGCCCGCCGGCGACGAGCGCGGTCGCGTCGCCCATCGCGGCGAGATCGGCGCCGACATTGATCACGTTGACGATCACGATCATCACGATCAGCCCTTTGGCGAGCCGGTCGGAGAACTGCTTGCGGATGCCCGCGACGAGGCCTTCGCGATTGGTGCGTCCGATGAACGCCGACGCGAGCTGCACGGCCACCATCATCGGCAGCGCGACGATGGTCATCCACAGCATGTGGAAGCCGAACTGGCTGCCGGCCTGCGCATAGACCGCGATGTTGCTCGGGTCGGCGTCCGACGCGCCCGCGAGCAGGCCGGGGCCGAGCCGGCGGTACCAGGGCTTCGCGGCGGGGGCGGCGGTGGCAGCGGCGGCGGTACCGGCAGCGGCACCAGCATCGGCACCGGCGCCAGCATCGGCACCAGCACCGGCACCGGCACCGGCACCGGCACCGGCACCAGCACCAGCACCAGCACCAGCACCAGCACCAGCGCCGGCCTCGCGCGACGCGTCGTCGCCGCGCAGATCGTTCATTCGGCGTCTCCCCGAGCGCCGTGCGTGCCGCCGCTGCCGCGCGCGAGGCGCGACGCGGTGCGCAGCGCGTCGACGAGCGTCCGGTAAGCCTGCTCGCGCGAATCGGCGCCGCGCGTGCGCAGCACGTAGGACGGGTGATAGGTCGCGACGACGAGACAGCCGTCGGGCGAGCGCACGGGCTGGCGCGTGCGCTCCAGCGTCGCGTCGTTGTCCTGCAGCACGGCCCGCAGCGCCGTCGCGCCGAGCGCGACGATCACGCGCGGGCCCAGCGCGGCGAGCTCGCGCTCGAGCCAGTAATGGCACGCGGCAACCTCGCGCTGCGCGGGCGTCTTGTGCATCCGCCGCTTGCCGCGCGGCTCCCATTTGAAGTGCTTCACCGCGTTGGTCACGTACACGCTCGCGCGCTCGATGCCGGCTTCGTCGAGCGCGCGGTCGAGCATGCGGCCAGCCGCGCCGACGAACGGGATGCCCGTGCGGTCTTCCTGATCGCCCGGCTGCTCGCCGACCAGCATGATGCGCGCGTTCGTGGGCCCCGCGCCGGGCACCGGCTGCGTCGCGTGTTCCCACAGTCCGCAGCGGCGGCACGCGTCGAGCGTGGCCGGCGCTTGGTCGTCGGGCGAGGCCGGCTTTGCGGGCGCGTGGCGCGTCATGCATGGCCTCCCGCGCGGGTAGTTGCCGCCCCTGTGTCACGGGGCGTTCGCCGGCGGGCTGCAGGCGGATTGAAGTCCCTACCGGGTCGGAACAGCGGCGGTGCGCGCATCGACGGCTCCCATATCGACGATTTCGACCATTTGCAGCAACCGGCATGCCGCGTGCAGGCGGTTGCGCCAATATGGGCGCGCAGTTTGCGCCGGGGCCGTGTCCGATCACAGGAGAAACGCGATGCAAATCCTCTCCGGCGACGATCCGGCCGCCGACGACGTGCTGCTGTGGCGCCCACCCGATAGCGTGCCGCGCCGGCTGCGCCGCGTGCTGGTCGTCGACGACTATCGCGACGCGGCCGATGCGCTGCGATTGCTGCTCCAGGCGCGCGGCTTCGAATGCCGCGTCGCGGACGATCCGTTCGCCGTCTGCGATCTCGCGCGCGACTGGCAGCCGTTCGCGATCGTGCTGGACATCGCGATGCCGGGCCTCGACGGCCTGCAACTCGCGACGCGGCTGCGCGGCGACCCGCACACCGCCGACATGCTGCTTATCGCGTGCACCGCATTCGCGTCGCAGAGCGATCGCGAGCGTGCGCGCGAAGCCGGCTTCGACGCGCATTGTGCGAAGCCGCTGACGCCGCACCGGCTGCTGCGTTATCTGGACGCCGCCTACGGCGGCGCGCGGCAGGACGCGGGCGTTACACGGGGTGTGTAAAAAAACCGCGACGGCCGGCTGCGGTCGTCACGCGCGGCCGGCGGCCTCGGCGCGCAACGCGGCCCGCGCCGCCAGCGCGGCGAACACGCCGGCGACGACGAGCAGGCCCGCGCTCAGCCCGAACGTCGCGCGATAGCCGTGCAGGTCGAACAGCACGCCGCCGGCCGTCGCGCCGAGCGCGATCGCGAGCTGCACGACCGCCACCATCAGGCCGCCGCCGGCTTCCGCGTCGCGCGGCAGCGCACGGGCGAGCCACGTCCACCAGCCGACGGGCGCCGCGGTGCCGAGCAGCCCCCAGACGGCCAGCAGCGCGGCGGTCGCGCCGATCGAATGGCCGAACGCGATCAGCGCGACGGCGACCGCCGCCATCAGGCCGGGGATGACGATCAACGTCCGGTACAGCCCGCGTTGCAGGAACGTGCCGATCAGGATCGTCCCCGCGAACCCGGCGACGCCGATCACGAGCAGCAGCACCGACAACCCGGTGGCGCCCGCATGCGTCACGGCTTCGAGGAACGGCCGCAAGTACGTGAACAGCGTGACCTGCCCCATGAAAAAGACGCTGACCGCCGCCATGCCGAGCGCGCCGGGCGCGCTCGCCAGCAGCGCGAACGCGCGCCCGGGCGAGGCGCTGCCGTGCGCGGCGTGCATCCGCGGCAGGCTCGCGAGCTTCCAGCCGAACGCGATCGCGGCGACCGGCACGACGCAGAAGAACGCCCATCGCCAGCCGACGATGCCGCCGAGGAAGCTGCCGAGCGGCGCGGCGACGACGGTGGCCAGCGCGTTGCCGCCGTTGACGATCGCCAGCGCGCGCGGCACCTGCCGGTCCGGCACGAGGCGCATCGCGGTGGCCGCCGACATCGACCAGAACCCGCCGATGGCGACGCCGATCAGCGCGCGCCCGGCGATGAACGCCAGATAGTTCGGCGCGAATGCGACGACCGTGCCGGACACGATCATCAGCACCGTCAGCGACAGCAGCACCCGCTTGCGGTCGCGCCGCCCGGCCAGCGACGAGATGAACAGGCTCGTGAGCAGCGCGAACGCGCCCGACACGGAGATCGCCTGGCCCGCTTGCCCTTCGCTGATCCGCAGGTCGTGCGCGATCGGCGTCAGCAGGCTGACCGGCATGAATTCGGATGCGACGAGCGCGAACGCGCCGAGCGCCATCGCGAGGACGGCGCCCCACGCGGCGGCGCGAACGGGCGCGGGCCCGCGATCGGAAGAGGAAACGGCTTGCATCGTGGAATCGGGAAGAGTGCGGATCGGTGGCGTCGGCGATGGGCGCGTCAGTCGCAATGCGCGACGACCGCCGTGCCGCGATCGGCCAACGACGTGCGGCCGTCGGCATCGCGCGCCGCCATTACGTGCGTGGATGCAGCCCGCGCATCGTCGACCCACGTGCGCGGATTGGCGCGCGCCGGATTGAAGCCGGCGGCTTCGTAGCGAATCATGTCCTCGCGCACCTGCTCGCGCGTCAGGCCCTGCGCATGGGCGAGCAACGGAGCGGAAACGGCAAGCGCGGCGACGAAGAGACGAAGAAGGGATTTCATGGGATGGACTCCGGGGAGAATACGTGGAAGGTTCCCGAGGCTGGGAAGGCGCACGGCAGCCTGAACGCTTCGCAGTCTATCGGCCCGCGATCGATCGATTAAGTAGCGCGGCGCGCTTGGACTTATAAGCTGCGCCGATGAATCGACCGAGGCCGCGGCGGGCGGCGCGGGGAGGTGTCGGTGCTACGATGGGCGTCCGTTTCGACAGGAGCCGCCCGACATGCCGCGCGAAAACCTCAACGATCTGCTCGTGTTTCTGGCGGTGGCGCGCGACCGGAGCTTCACGCGCGCGGCGGCGCGGCTCGGCGTGTCGCAATCGGCGCTGAGCCAGACGGTCCGCGATCTCGAGACGCGCCTCGGCGTGCGGCTGCTGACGCGCACGACGCGCAGCGTGTCGACGACCGAAGCCGGCGAGGAACTGTTTCAGGCCGTCGCGCCGCGCATCGACGAGATCGAGATGAAGCTCGCCGCGGTGGCCGATTTCCGCGACAAGCCGGCCGGCGTCGTGCGGATCACGGCCACCGAGCATCCGATCGACACGATCATCTGGCCGAAGCTCAGGCGCGTGCTGCCCGATTACCCGGACATCCGCGTCGAGCTGTCGGTCGACTACGGGCTGGCGAACGTCGTCGAGGAGCGCTACGACATCGGCGTGCGCTACGGCGACCAGGTCGCGAAGGACATGATCGCGGTGCGCATCAGCCCGGACATCCGGATGACGATGGTCGCGTCGCCGGCCTATCTCGACGGCCGCAAGCCGCCGAAAACGCCGCAGGACCTGCTCGATCACGACTGCGTGACGCTGCGGCTCGCGACCGCGAAGGGCATCTATGCGTGGGAATTGAAGAAGGGCAGGAACGAGATCCAGGCGCGCGTGAGCGGCCGCATCACCTGCAATACGCAACCGCATATGGTGCAGGCGGCGCTCGACGGCTTCGGCATTGCGTTCGTCACCGAGGACATCGTGCTCGACCACGTGCGCAGCGGGCAACTGCGGATCGTGATGCCGGACTGGTGCCCGGTGTTTCCCGGCTATCACGCGTACTATCCGAGCCGCCGCCAGGCATCGCGCGCGTTCTCGATCGTGATCGATGCGTTGCGGCATCGCGCATAGCGGGATGGTGTGGGTCGGCTTTGCCCGGATCATGCACAATACGCGGCAACTGAGATGGGGAGACGGCCCGTGGGAATCAACTTCGATCTGACCGACTTGCAGGCGTTTCGCGCGGTGGTGGAGCTGGGCAGCTTCCGGAAGGCCGCCGACGCGATCAGCATTTCGCAACCCGCGTTGAGTCGGCGGATCGACAAACTCGAGGAAGCGCTCGGCGTGCGCCTGTTCGAGCGCACCACGCGCAGCGTCACGCTGACCACCGTCGGGCGCGTGTTCGCGCCGAGCGCCGAGCAACTGCTGGACGATCTCGACGTCGCGCTGCTCGGCATCCGCGACGTGTCAACGAGCCGCCTCGGTCATGTGACGATCGCGTGCGTGCCGTCGGTGGCGTACTACTTCTTGCCGAACGTGATCGCGAGCTATCATCGCCGCTTTCCGCGCATCCGCGTCAAGCTGCTGGATGCCGGCGCGAACGAGGTGCTGAGCGCCGTGATCAGCGGCGAGGCCGATTTCGGCGTGAGCTTCATGGGCAGCCAGGAGCCCGAGATCGACTTCAAGCTGCTGCTGCAGGAGCGCTTCGTCGCCGCATGCCGGCGCGACCATCCGCTCGCGCGCAAGAAGCGCGTGACCTGGAACGAGCTTTACGAGTACGAGTATGTGTCGGTGGACAAGACGTCCGGCAACCGCCTGCTGCTCGACCAGGCGCTGACGACCGTCGCGCCGCGTGCGCCGAGCGTATGCGAAACGCGCCACGTGACGACGCTGCTCGGCTTGATCGAAGCCGGGCTCGGCGTGGCCGCGGTGCCGTCGATGGCGATGCCCGGACACGACCATCCGCTGCTCACGAGCGTGCCGCTCGTCGAACCGGTGGTCAAGCGCCGGGTCGGTATCGTGAAACGGCGCGGGCGCCCGCTGACGCCGGCCGCGGAAGAGTTTCACCGCGCCATCGTCGACGCCAAACGTGCGGGCGCCGGCACCGGCGCCGCACGCAGCGACGGATCGACGTGACGAATACAAAATATCCGATGAATACAACAGGAACATCGAGGAAGACAGCATCGTGAGGTGGGCAAGACCGCTTCGTTCGCTCTACGTGCAGGTTCTGCTCGCGATGGTGCTCGGCGTGAGCGTCGGGCACTTCTGGCCGTCGGTGGGCGCGATGCTCAAGCCGCTCAGCGATGCATTCGTCGGTCTCGTGCGGATGATGATCGCGCCGATCGTGTTCTGCACGATCGTCTCCGGCATCACGTCGCTCGCGAACGGCAAGGCCATCGGGCGCACGATCGTCCGCGCGCTGGTGCTGTTCTATCTGCTGACCGCCATCGCGCTCGCGTTCGGGCTCGTCACCGCGTTCGTGCTGCGGCCCGGCGCCGGCATGCACGTCGACGTCCACCATCTCGACGCGAGCATCCTCGCGCAATATGCACCGCACGCGCAACCGCACGGGCTCGTCGAGTTCGCGTTGAGCGTGATCCCCGACACGATGCTCGGCGCGTTCCAGAAGGGCGAGGTGTTGCCCGTGCTGCTGCTGTCGCTGCTGTTCGGTTTTTCGCTGAATGCGTATCCGCAGGCCGGTCGGCCCGTGCTGGCGCTGATCGACGGCGTCGCGCAGATCGTGTTTCGCGTGCTTGCGATGGTCATGCGGCTCGCGCCGCTCGGCGCATTCGGCGCGATGGCGTTCACGGTGGGACGCTTCGGCATCGGCTCGGTCGGCTCGCTCGCGCGGCTGATGGTGGCGTTCTACGTGGCTTGCGTGCTGTTCGTCGCGCTGGTGCTCGCGCCGCTCGCGCGGCTGCACGGCTTCGCGTTGTGGCGGTTGTTGCGCTATCTGCGCGAGGAGCTGCTGATCGTGCTCGCGACGTCGTCCACGGAGCCGGTGCTGCCGCGGCTGATCGTCAAGCTGGAGTCGCTCGGTTGCGACAAGGGTGTGGTCGGCCTCGTGCTGCCGGCCGGCTACTCGTTCAACCTGGACGGCACCGCGATCTACCTGACGCTCGCGGCATTGTTCATCGCGCAGGCGTGCGACGTGCCGCTGTCCGCGCCGCAAATCGCGGCGATGCTGGCGGTGATGCTGTTGACGTCGAAGGGCGCGGCAGGCGTGTCCGGCAGCGGACTCGTCGCGCTCGTCGCGACGCTCGCCGTGATGCCCGATCTGCCGGTGGCCGGCGTCGCGCTGCTGGTCGGGATCGATCGCTTCATGTCGGAGGCGCGTGCGCTGACGAGCGTGGTCAGCAACGCGTGTGCGGTGATCTTCGTGTCGACGTGGGAAGGGGCGTGCGATCGCGCGCGTCTTGCGCGGATGCTGAACGCGGCAGGGCCCGCGGGCCCGAACGGCGCTGGTGATGCCGAGGCCGATACCGCGCGTGACGGGAAGGCGGTCTGACGCACGCCTTCCCTTTGGTGCGTGCTCAGTGTGCGGAGACGGAATCCAGTCCGGTCGATTTCACTTCCGACTGCACGTCGGGCGACGCGAGATAGTCGAGCAGCGCCTTCGCTTCCTTCGGATGTTGCGCGCCGACGGGGATGCCGGCGGCAAAACGCGTGACCGACTGCAGCGATTCGGGAATCTTGCCGACGAAGGTCGCGCCTTTAACCGGCAGCAGTTCGCTGACCTGCTGGAAGCCGATTTCGTAGTCGCCGTTCGTGACCACGGACGCGACCGGAATCCGCGGGACCATCTTCGCCTTCGCTTTCACCTGATCCTCGATGCCGAGCTTCCTGAACAGTTCCCGCTCGATGTACACGCCGCTCGCGCTGTCCGAATAGGCGATCGACTTCGCGTGCAGCAGCACCTGCTTCAGCGCGTCGGGCGAGCTGATGTCGGGTTTAGCCGCGCCGTCGCGCACGACCATACCGATGCGCGAATCGGCCAGCTCGACGCGCGATCCGGCGATCACCTTGCCTTGCTTGATCAGATCGTCGAGCGCATAGCCGACCATGATCACCGCGTCGGCCGGCTCGCCGCGCGCGAGCCGGTTCGGAATCGCTTCGGGCGACTTGCCCATCGACGGGCCGAGCGCGGTGGCAAGCGTGTTGCCCGTGCTCGACGCGAACTGCGGGCCGAGCAGCTTGTACGCGGCGGTGAAGCCGCCCGAGCTCATCACGTGCAGGTCGGCGGCCTGCACGTTCGCGCTGACCGCGCTGGTGGCGACGAGCGCGGTCGCGCACAGTTTCAGAAGCAGGTTTTTCATCGTCATGGTCGTTGTCTTGGTCCGGGTCTTACGAAGTCGGGGCAGGTCGTTCGGCATCACGCGTCAGTGCGCGGGCGTGAGCGTCGCCGGGTGCCGGCGATAGAGCGCGAACGTCGCAAGCAGCGCGCACGCCGCGGCAAGGCTCATCCAGTAGCCCGGCGCGGCCTTGTCGCCGGTCATGTGGATGAGCGCGGTCGAGATGGCGGGCGTGAAGCCGCCGAACACGGCCGTCGCGAGGCTGTACGCGAGCGAGAAGCCGGCAACGCGCACTTCCACCGGCATCACTTCCGTGAGCGCGACGACCATCGCGCCGTTGTAGATCCCGTACATGAACGACAGCCACAGCAGCACGAGCAGCATGTTGACGAACGACGGCGCATGAGCGAGCAGCGACAGCGCGGGATAGGCGGTCGCGATCGCGAGCACCGTCATGCCGACGAGCAGCGGCCGGCGGCCGATGCGATCGGACAGCGCGCCGCCGATCGGCAGCCAGACGAAGTTCGACAGGCCCACGCACAGCGTGACGAGCAGGCTGTCTGCGGTGCTCAGGTGCAGGACGGTCTTGCCGAAGGTCGGTGCATAGACCGTGATCAGATAGAAGCTGGTCGTGGTCATCGCGACCAGCATCATGCCGGCGACCACGACGCGCCAGTTATGCATCAGCGTGGTGAAGACTTCCTTCATGGTCGGACGATGCCGGCGTGCCTTGAACTCCTGCGTTTCCTCCAGTTTGCGGCGCAGCATGAAGATGAACGGCACGATCATGCAGCCGACGAAGAACGGCACGCGCCAGCCCCACGCGGCGATCGCCGACGCGCTGAGCCAGTGATTGAGCGCGAAGCCGAGGGCCGCCGCGACGACGATCGCGACCTGCTGGCTGGCCGACTGCCAGCTCGTGAAGAAGCCCTTGCGGCCGGGCGTGGCCATTTCGGCCAGATAGACCGACACGCCACCCAGCTCGGCACCCGCCGAAAAGCCTTGCAGCAGGCGCCCGAGCAGCACGAGCGCCGGCGCGAGCAGGCCGATCGTCGCGTAGCCCGGCACGAACGCGATCAGGATGGTGCCGCTCGCCATGATCGCGAGCGTGACGATGAGGCCCTTGCGGCGGCCGACGTCGTCGATGTATGCGCCCAGCACGATCGCACCCAGCGGCCGCATCAGGAAGCCGGCGCCGAACACGGCGAACGTCATCATCAGGGACGCGAACTCGCTCGCGGCGGGAAAGAATACGGCCGCGATCTGGGTGGCGTAGAAGCCGAACAGGAAGAAGTCGAACTGCTCGAGGAAGTTGCCGGCCGTTACGCGGAATACCGCGGCGGCCTTCGAACGTCCGGTCGGAAGGCTGGGCGAGGGGTGCATCTGGGTGTCTCCAGTGAATCGGGAAAATGCGCGGGGAGCGGTTGATTGTCGTTTTCGGCATGTTCGCCCGGAGACGGGGAAACGATAAGTGCGATTTTTGGAAGGATTGATGTTGTTTGGTTATCAATGGGCGGCGGGGATTTGATTGGACAAAAGCCCGGCTGCGCCACTGGCAGGGCAACGAACGCGCCCCGGACGATCAAAAAGAACCGGCGAGGCAGGGGAAGCCTCGCCGGCTGAAATGTCCCGGCTCAGGAGGGGGTGCCGGGACATGAACGCACGACTCAATTGAGTGGGTACGGGCGACCGGACGTCCGGGAATTACTTCACGCTGGCAGTCTTCAGGTCGGGCGAAGAAATGGCACCCGATATCACGCTGATCGACTTGACTGCTGGACGCGTCACCTGCGCAAGCGCCGACTGCATGTCCGGCCAGTGAAAGACCTTGCCCCATGCGAGAACCACAACCAGGACGGTTGCCGTCGTCAGCGCGAACACTTTCCACGTGCGGCGGGATGTCGGCTTGCCACGCTTCGCCGCGGGCCCCGCCGGCCCCATTTGTGACGGCTGCATCGCGCTGGTGAAGCGGATGTCGTTGACGAACACCTTGCCGATGTCGTAGCGGTTGTGCGCCGGAATCGGCGGCTGCGACTGCGGATGCGATCGCACGGGTGCATCGATCGCTGTCGTCCCTTCGCCGATACGAGGTCGCACCGGTTCGAAATCGGCGGTGACTGACGTGAGTCGCGTGGACACCTGATCGAGGAACGCATTCACATCCGCGTGCAAATAACCCAGCACATCGATCGAATCGTCGTTCAGATGCTCGGCAATCGTCGCGAGTTGTGCGGCGAACAGTCCCGGCAAGTCGGACACGTCAGCTTGTTCGATGAGCATATGGTGCTTGACGAGCCCGCCGACGATGGCCGCGCTCACGCAAGTGAGGGCGCATGTCGCCTGGGCCGGCACCGCAACCCGCGCGGCCACGTGATCGCTCAATTCCGTTGCATCGATGCCGGTTGCGTGTGCGACGAGCGTGAAGCCCGCATGCTCGAGCTCTTTCAATTTTCCGGTCGACTCGACCCACGTCGCGCACTCGTCGCGAATACGCGGATTGATCGTGCGCGACATGAGCGCGCCGAACACAGCGATCGTTTCATCGCGGCCTTCCGCTGCGCGGGCTGCCAATGCCGCAATCAGGATCGCCGCGGATGATGCAAACACCTGTTCGATGGCTTGCGGCGGCAATCCGACTTGTTGCGCGAGTTTCTGACGAACGACATCGTCGGCGCATGCGCGAAGCGCGGCTGAAAGATTGATCCGTTTCAATGGAGGCTCCCCGTTGGGTTCGTTGTGATGGGTTCGTGCGTGTCCCGCTTCGAGGCGAGCACCGCCAGATCGCGCGCCAACGCTTCGAACACCGGCGCCCATTCCCCGTATGCGGGCTGCCGATAAAGGCGGGTGTTCGGATACCACGGACTGTCGGCCCGCTCGGTCATCCAGATCCAGTGCGGATTCACGTCGAGCAGTACCCAGGTTGGAACGCCGAGCCCGCCTGCCAGATGTGCGATCGACGTGCAGACGGTGATGACCAGATCGAGGCTCGCGACGAGCGCCGCCGTATCGTCGAACGACGACAGACCGGATGTCGGATCGAGCAGCGGCAGCCCCGCGTTTTGCAGACGCAGCACATCGCCATGTGCATCCATCTGCAAATTGACGAACGTCACGTCGCTCATGCCCGCGAGCGCATGGACGTAATCCATCGGATCGACCGAGCGAAGCGGATTGCGCTGATGCGTCTTGCTGCCGCTCCACGCAATGCCGACACGCAATTTCCGCTCGCCTGGCAGCGCAGAACGCCAGTTGGCCACGTTCGCGCGATCGGCCTTCAGGTACGGTGTGCCGGGCAGGTCGGCCAGCCGCGCATCGAGCACGCAAGGCAGGCTGCCGACCGGCAAATGAAAGTCGAACGGCGGTAGAGGGCACTGATTGTGTGCGATGACCGTTTCGACCGCATCGCCAAGACTGCGTGCAAAAAGCGCATGCAGCGGTTCGAAACAGCAGTACACGAGCTTTCCGTGTTGCTGCCTGACGTATTGGGCAAATGCCGGGACGAAACGCATGAATTGCAATGCGTCGCCGTGGCCCTGTTCTCCCCACACAAAAATCGTTTTGCCGGCGAGCGGTTCACCGTTCCAAAGCGGAGCCGGGATGTTCGGTGAAATGTCGCGCAGTTCGGGCGATCCGGCCCACCGTGCTTCGTGATTGCGCCAGCCGTTCTCATAGTCGCCGCGCAGCAATTGCAGCATCGCGACGGTCCACACGATCGACGGGTTGTTCGGCTCGAGGCTCAGCGCACGCTGCGCGATGTCGAGCGCCGCGTCGAACCGCCCACATTCACGCAGCACGTAGGAATACGTCTGCAATGCCGTGACGTAGTTCGGCGCAAGGGCGCAAGCACGCTCCGCTGCCACGAGGCTATCGGCGATGTTGCCGGTTTTCAGCAGCACGGACGCGAGGTTCGTCCATGCCAACGCATGGTTGGGTTCTTCCTCGATCGTCGTTTCGAGCAGCTTGCGCGCCTCGTCATGCCGGCCCAATTCCAGGTAAGCCGCGCCCCAATTGTTGCGCAGCATCGGCAAGCGGGGATTCATGTCAGCCGCCTTCTCATAGGCGGCGAGCGCTTGCGCGTAGTGGCGCGCAGCGTGATTCGCGAGCCCGAGGCGGAACCAGTTGTGAGCGTCGGCAGCGAAATGCCGACACAGCACGAGCGCGATATGGGTGGCATCTTCGACGCGACTGCAACGCAGCGACGCATCGAACCAATCGATCAGCCAGCTATCACCGAGGTTTTCCTTTAACCCCACGCGATGAAACCACTCGCATGCGTCGACATCGTCTCCCAAGCGAATGGAAAGGCGCCCGCGTTCGATCAGCGCGTCGACACTGTCCGGTTCGATGTGCAGCGCCCGATCGAGCATATCTTGCGCGTCATGAAGCCGACCGCGCAGCAGCATCAACCGGCTGCACGCAATGAAGGCTCGCGGGTTGCCCGACTCGATTGCACGATCGGTATCGAGCAGGCGCGATGCGCCGATCAAATCGCTGCGCGTGATGCGGGTTTCTACGTCCGAGAGCCATTTCATTGCGATGCACTCCGCAGAATTTGAGCCGGCCGGATCTCGGCCTTTCGGGCAAGCTGGCCGATGAACGTGACGAAGGCGTCATCGTTGCGTTTGCTTTCCATCGCCTTGCGCATTGCGCCGCCGGCCTGCGCATACGACGGGATGACCGTATCGCGCCGCTCGTCGAGCCGGGCAACGATGAATCGGTCACCGACGTGCAATGGCGCGTTCGTGAACTGGCCGGGCTGCATCGTCGCGAGTGCCTGCGCGAGCGGCAACGGCAAACCGAGCGTCTGGCGTTCTTTCACCGGCAGCTTGAAGCTGATCCAACCGGTTTGCGCGTCGCTTGCGTGGCTGCGCGTCGCGACATTCGCGAACGCTTCCCCCTTTTCGAGCAACGCCAGCGCAAAGCGAGCGGTCGGTTCGTCGGCGAACGACATTTGACTGACCTTGTATTGGGTCGGTCCGAGCTGGCTGACGATTTCGTTGTAGCGCTCGCGAACTTCGTCGTCCGTAACCGGCTGCACCGGCACATGCCGGGCGACGTACAGGCGATTCTCCGTATCGACTTTCGCTTTTTGCATGGCGGCGCGCACGGGTTGTGCGTTACCCAAACCGTCGCGCTCGGCTGCCTGACGAAGCAGCTCGCGCGCGACGAGCCCCTGCAACACTTCGCCGCGAGCCGATTCGGGGCGCCCGGTCATCGCTTCGTCCAGTTCGACGCGATGCAGCGCGACGCCGTTCACCGTCGCGACCACATCATCGGAAGCCGCCGACGCGGCGGGAGCGTGCAATGTCGCCGCCATCATTGCGAGTGCCACCCAGCCTGGCACGCGCGGCGTTCGAATGCTTCGCATGGTTGTTTTCCTCCTGTGTTTTTTTGTCAGGCCGCAATCGATTCGAATCCGGGCTTCACGAGCTGACCGAGCAGTTCGTCGTAACGGGCAATGAGCGGTTGGTGGGTGGCAAGGAACGGCGCAATGGCGGCACGCTGACGCTCGCGGTATGCGTCGAAATCGTCGTCGTGATGCTTGATCGCGTGAACGAGCTGCTTCGCCCCCGCGTCGATATCGCTGTCCGCGTAGTAGTACCCGACGTCCTTGCAAAGGTGCGCGTTGTGCACGAGCGCATAGCCGTTCCATGCCACGTCGAAATAGAAGTAGTTGAGCGCCAGGCCCCACTGATGCGACACGACGATATCCGTGTGATCGGCGAGAAACTGCGGTGTATCGTGCCGGCCGACGAAACTGACCTTGCCGTCGCGCACGAGGTCGAGGTAATGGGCGATGCCGATGAATTCCGGGCACGAGCGCGCCAGATGCTCGGCATTGGTCACGTGGACGAACCCCATCCGCTCGCCGATTTCCCGATAGGCGCGCTCCGCGATCAAGAGCGGATTGAGGCAGAACTTCAGCACGTCGATATTGGGCTCCATGACGGAGACGCGCATCGCCGCTGCTCGTCCCGGTCGATACTCGCCTTTGGACGGTAAATGGTGCGTACGCATGTCGAGACACATCGGGTCCCACACGAAAGGCACCGGCACCACTTCCTGGCGGCGAAGCACGCCCAGAAAACCGGCCGTCGTCTCCATCACCTGCGGGATGACCCAAACCTGGTCATAGTTCTGATTGATGAACACGTGATCGGTCAGGCGGCGGCCGAAGATCATCGCTTCGGTCATCTGTACGTACTCGGGCCCGCAGCAGTAGCTGACGATCTTCGTGTGCTGCGATTTCAGGTACGCGGTCTGCTCGTTGCTGATCTGGCCGCCCAGCTCGATCAGCACGTCGAGCGTGTCCTTTTCTTCTTCGAACGTGCACGTGGGAAACTGTTCGAGATCCCAGGGCAGGGCGGAAGTGATCGGCACGTCCGTGGTGTTGACGAGCACGACATCGTGACCCAGCGGCGAATGCTGAAAGAGCTTCGCGAGATACAGCGCGTTCTGCTTGATGCCGTTGACCCACAGGCTTTCGTTCGCATGGCGAAGCCCGATGGTGATGCCGATGCGTAATCCGCATGGAAACTTCATCATTACCCTCCGTCGTTTTCTCTGATGAACCAGCCAGTCACTCAACCACTTACCGCCGCCGCGATCGCGGCGCTGTATTGCTCGACATTCGCGGGCGCCAGCGGATCGAGCGTCGCGAGAAAGCCCCGCGCTTTCGTCTTGTAGTCGTCGAGATTCGCGTCGTGTACCGCGAACGCTTCGCGAAGCGCCAACGCACCGTCTTCGCAATCGAATCCTTCGTATCGATACCCGCAACCGCGCAACAAATCGGAGTTGTGGATCAGCGGGTAGCCGCCGTGCAGCGCTTCGTAATAGATGTAGTTCTGCGTGTTCTCCCACGTGTGCGACACGATCGCATCGGCTTCGCGCGTGAGAATTTCGTGGACGGGCAAACGCGGCTCGAACGTCGCGCGACCCTGCACAACCAGGTCGAGACTGCGTGCGAAGCCCACGAATTGCGCATCGCTTTTCAGTTGCATCGTGTTGAACACGCGCAGGTATTCGATGAGATCCGGCTGTTGACGGTGTGCGAGGTCGGCCACCAGCATCGGAATATGCGACGTCTTGACCATGCATATATTCGGTTCGAGCACGGCGATACGCCAGCGCGAGCGGCCTGCCTGATATCCGAATCCGCCGTCGGTCGCGCGCTCCACGAAGGCCGGGCTCCACAGGTGCTGCATCGCCGTGACGGGCGCGCGCAAAGCCGTTTCGTAGTAGCTGGCGCACGTCTTCTCGAATGCCGGAAGCGTCCAGATTGCGCTGTACGGCGTGCCCGAGACGAGCATCCCGTGAGGCAGCGCGAACATCATTCGCTCGATATCGATCACGTAATCGTTCGCGACGCGCATGCCGATGACGCGACCGCCTTTCTCCCGGAAAGCGCGTGCCCAGTCGGGATTGAGTTGCGCGCTCAGTTCGATAATCACGTCGAGCTTCTGTCGCGCGGTGTCGAGATCGATCACCGGGACCGGTGCAAACTCGAGAAATTGCGCGGCGGATGCGGGATCTCCGTCGCCGCCGTTCACGAGATACACGGATTCGATGTTCGGTGCATGCTTGAGCAGCATCGCGAGGAAGTAGCAGTTCTGGAAGATGCCGTTTTCCCAGATCGATTGTTGCCCCTTGCGCAGGTAAATCGTCACACCGACGTTCAGCTTGTTCATGCGACGACTCCCGGTGCAACGCAATTCCGCGCAGTTTTGCCGGTCAGCGCGAGCAGGCGGCGCGCGTACACGGAGCAGTTCGCGGTTGCGCGGGGCGCGAGCGACACGAGAAAGCTGCGCGCGCGCTGTGTGTAGTATTTGTGCTCGGTGTCGTGGCGCTGAACGGCACGCAGCAGCTGCACCGCGCCCGCCTCGATATCGGATTCCGGGTAAAAATAACCGAGGCTCGACAGCCACGGCGAGTTATGGATGAGCGGATAGCCCCCGTACAGCGCGTCGAGATACAGGATGTTCTGATCGTTCTGCCATTGGTGCGCTATCAGAGCGTCCGCGTTTTGGCTCATGAAGCCGGCGAAATCGTGACGGCCATCCAGCCGCACCCGCTCGGCGCGGCTCAAATCCATCGAATTCAGGAGAAACGAGAACGACGCGTGCTCGCGCATTTGGATGCTGTTGAGCACGTGCAATCCGCGAACCGCGTGCTGGTCTGCGCGAAACGCCGCCTCACCGATGAGCATCGGGATCACGCAGCATTTCACAACCGAAATATTGGGCTCGAAGACGGCGAAGCGCAGCCCACGCGGGCCGGTTTCGCCGCGAGTCGAGCGGGATTCGTATCCGAAGCGCAGTCCGGCCTGTTCGATCGCCTGAATACGCTGTTCGATAAACGTGCTGTCCCACAGAAACGGCACTTCGTGCACGGGGCAACGGTGCAGGGTGCGCAGCATCGGCATCAGCGTGCGATCCTTGCCCAAAATCCAGATTTCATCGCAGCGATTCGCGCGCGAGAAATAGCCGCTGCGTTGAAATACGCTTGGCTCGACAAGACCGACGTAAGGCTGACCACAGCAGAAGAACACGACCTTTTTGCCTTGCGCTCGCGCATAGTCGAGCCATTCCACGTCGAGCCCGCCGCCCATTTCGAAGATCACGTCGGGCGGCTCCGGAAGATCGCGTGGCGCGACGAGCGGGATGTCGCCGGCGAGTGCGATGGCTTCCGGCGGCAAGGATGGCTGATCGCCGCAGTTCAGAAGCACGATATCCGCCACGAAAGGCAACTCGCGCAGCAGCTGCACAAAATAGAAGATGTTCTGACCTAGCCCGTTTTCCCATATGGATTGACCCGCGTGCGTGAGTACGGAAATTCCAATCTTCATGTTCTGGTTCTCAGGGTTTTCGTTGTGTTGAGTAACGACTCAACAAATCCGGTTATCGGCAGGGCGGAACGGTGAAATACGGGAAAATTTTACGGGCCGAGTCAGATACTCAAAGCCTCGAATCATGCGTTTCTCATTGACTCAAGCATCATTCGAGCGTGATGTCC
This sequence comes from Burkholderia sp. 567, assembly GCF_040545115.1. Lineage (NCBI taxonomy): Bacteria > Pseudomonadati > Pseudomonadota > Betaproteobacteria > Burkholderiales > Burkholderiaceae > Burkholderia > Burkholderia sp. 567. Next base: position 170,924 of record NZ_JBEPLG010000004.1, on the reverse strand, counting down.
ACGCGGCGATTCTTCGCGCGTCCGGCCGGTGTTGCATTGCTCGCCACGGGGTTGTTCTCGCCGTAGCCGCGCACGTCGAATTTCTGTGCCGCCAGGCCGTGTTCACGCAGATATTGCGCAACGGATTGAGCGCGCCGCTGCGACAACTGTTGATTATGTTCGGCGGTGCCGGTCGAGTCGGTATAGCCGCTGATCGTCACGGTTTTGAATGGCGTACCGTGTGCCGCTTCGATCAGCGCATCGAGCTTGTCGCGAGCATCCGCCTTCAGCGTCGATTTGTCCGTGTCGAAGTTGGCGTCACTGTCGAGTGTGATGTGCTTCGCGGTAACAGGGGCAGCCGCGACGGGCGCCGGGACCGGCGCAGGTTTTACCGCGGCCGGCGGCGCGGGCTGAGCCGGCGTCGCGCACTGGAACGTCAGGATCCGCACGTCCCGCGGATTCTGCTCGTCACCCAGCGGTGCCACTGCTTCGAGCGGCTGCACCTGCTTTTTGCCGCACATTTCCACCGCTTCGGAATAGCACGCTTCCTGCCCTTCGAAAAGACCATGACAATCGACGCGGTACGCCTGTTGCCCGTTCGGCATGCTGACGCGATACGCATTCCACGTCGGGCCTTGTGAAGCGCAAGCCGCCAGCAGCACGGTTACACCGATAACAAGAAGGGATTTCACTGACATTTTTGGTTTCCTTGTTTGATTTGCCTGATCGGTTGCGCGGAACGGACCTGAGAGAGCGTCCGTTCCGCGCGTCACAACGTCATCGCATTACGGCTTCGCTGGAATCGTTACCACTGGTAGGACGCGCCGACGCCGTAGGACTGACCGCCGCTGCTGATACCGACACCGCCGCGCACCTTCAGGTTGTTGGTAATGCGCGCGGTGAAGCCGATGGCCGTCGCGCCGTAACCCTGGAAGCTCGCGCCGCCGATACCGACCGAAATCGTCTTGCCCTGGTCGACATCGGGGATCATCGTCAACGCAGTCGCGGCAGCGACACCGCCGTATGCCTTGCGGGCAACCGAATTGATGGAGTTGCTCAGGTCGTTCCGCACGTTCTGCAGTTGCGACATGTTCACGCCATCGGTCGGGTTGATGCCCGGCCCGACGTTGGTCAAACGGCGTTCGTTGCCGGCCGAGCCGATGGACACGGTGTTTTCCTGGTCCGCGACGGAATCCTTGCCCAACGCAACGGAATTGCGTCCGCTCGCGATCGCACCGGCGCCCAACGCGGTCGCGTTGTCGCCCGATGCAGTCGAGTCGACGCCCATCGCGCTCGATTTCGCGCCGGTCGCGTTCGCGTGGTAGCCGATCGCCGTTGCAGCATTTCCAGCGGCGTTTGCCTTGTTGCCGAATGCGGAAGCATTGACGCCCCCGGCGGTCGCGTTCACGCCAATCGCGACAGCATCGGTACCCGTTGCGCCATCGTTGTTGTAGTTCCCGCCTTGCGTGCCGTTGTCGTTGATGCTGACGTAGTGCGGCTTCGCCGCACCGATCGCGCCAATTGCAGTCGACAGCGACGTGATGCCGGTGCTCGTGCTCGTGCTGAGCGAATCAAGCCCGCTCGTGACGGTGGAAAGACCCGTCGAAAGCGAACTCATACCGGTGGACAGCGACGACATACCGGTGCTCGTGGACGTGCTCAGGCTCGACACAGCGGTGCTGGTCGAAGTGGACAACGAGCTGACGCCCGTGCTCAGGCTCGATACCGAGGTCGACGTCGAAGTCGAGAGCGACGTGACCGAACTCGTCACGGTCGAAAGACCCGTCGACAACGAGGACACGCCCGTGCTCAGCGAAGAAATGCCGGTGCTGGCCGACGTGCTCAACGAAGACATCCCGGTGCTCAGGCTGGAAGTTCCCGTCGAAGTCGACGTCGAAAGCGACGACAGGCCGGTACTCAAGCTCGAGACGCCCGTGCTCAGCGAAGATATGCCGGTGCTGGTCGACGTCGAGAGCGAATCGATTCCGCTCGTCACCGTCGAAAGTCCGGTCGAGAGCGAACTGACGCCAGTCGAAAGCGAGCTGATACCGGTGCTGGTCGAGGTCGACAGCGAGTCGACCGAGCTCGTCACCGTGGAGAGGCCCGTGCTGAGCGACGAAACACCGGTGCTCAGGCTGGACACCGCCGTGCTCGTGCTCGTGGACAGCGATGACACGCCGGTGCTGAGCGAAGAGATGCCGGTGGAAGTCGACGTCGACAGCGACGAAAGGCCGGTGCTCAGGCTGCTCACGCCCGTCGACAGCGACGACACTCCCGTGCTCAGCGAGGAAACCGCCGTGCTCGTGGAAGTCGAGAGCGAATCGACACTGCTCGTCACCGTCGACAGGCCGGTGCTCAAGCTCGACACCGCGGTCGACGTGGACGTGGACAGCGACGAAACACCGGTGCTCAACGACGAAACCGCCGTGGAAGTCGACGTGCTCAACGACGAAACGCCCGTGCTCAGGCTGGAAACCGCCGTCGAAGTCGACGTGCTCAACGAATCGACGCTGCTCGTCACGGTCGACAGGCCGGTCGACAGCGAGCTGATGCCCGTGCTCAGGCTGGAGATGCCGGTACTCGTGGAAGTCGAAAGCGACGACACGCCGGTACTGAGGCTCGATACCGCCGTGGACGTCGACGTCGACAGAGAAGACACGCCCGTGCTCAACGACGACAGGCCGGTAGACAGCGAGGAAATGCCCGTGCTGGTCGACGTCGACAGCGAGCCGATCGCGGTGGACGTGGACGTGCTCAACGAATCCACGTTGCTCACGACCGTGGACAGCCCCGTGCTCAACGAAGAAATTCCCGTCGACGTCGAGGTCGAGAGCGACGAAACACCCGTGCTCAGGCTCGAAACGGCGGTCGAAGTCGAAGTCGACAGCGACGAGATTCCCGTGCTCGTCGACGTGCTGAGCGATTCGATCGACTGGTTGGTCGCATCCAGCTGTGAACCATTGATTGCGTCCGTGCTGTCCTTCGAAATCTGACCGGCCGCCACGTTCGTCACCTGGCGTTCCTGGCCCGGTGCGCCGACGCTCACCACGCCGACCGGATTCGCACCCGCGAACGAGTACGTCGTGCCGCCGATCACCGCACTCGGCGTCGGGTGTGCGACGTCCGTGATCGAGCCTGCACCCAATGCGACCGAATTGTCGTTCTTCGCATTGGCGCCGTCGCCGATCGCAACCGCGCCCGCGCCGCTGGCGGTGGCGTTCGTACCCGCCGCCAACGCATTCAGGCCGGTTGCACCGTCGTTGTTGTAGTTGCCTTCCTGCACGCCGTTGTCGTTGACGGAATAGTAGTGAGTCTTGCTTGCAGAAATAGCGGTGGACAACGAAGAAATGCCGGTGCTGGTCGAAGTCGACAGTGACGATACGCCGGTCGAAAGCGAATCGATCCCGCTCGTGACCGTCGAAAGGGCAGTGCTGGTGGACGTGCTCAAGCTGGAAATGCCGGTCGACGCACTCGTGCTGAGCGAAGAAACACCGGTGCTCAGCGAGCTTGCCACCGTCGACGTCGACGTGCTCAGTGACGAAATGCCCGTCGACGCCGAGGTCGACAACGACGAAATACCGGTGCTGAGCGACGACACGCCGGTGCTCAACGACGAAATGCCGCTGCTCGTGGACGTGCTGAGCGAATCGACGGCGCTCGTCACCGTGGACAGGCTTGCGCTGACGCTCGAGATCCCGGTCGACGCAGAAGTGGAGAGCGACGAGATGCCCGTGCTTGCCGACGTCGACAGCGAACCGATGCTGCTCGTGACGCCCGAAATGCCGGTGCTCAGGCTCGAAACTGCCGTGCTGGTCGACGTCGACAGCGAATTGATTCCGCTGGTGACCGTGGACAGACCCGTCGAAGCCGACGTACTCAGCGAAGAAATGCCCGTGCTGAGTGAGTCAATGCCGCTCGTCACCGTCGACAAACCGGTGCTGGTCGACGTCGACAATGACGACATGCCGGTCGACAGCGAAGAAATGCCCGTGCTCGTGGACGTGGACAGGGTTTCGATCGCCGTATTGGTCGCGTAAAGTTGCGAGCCGTTGATCGCATCGGTGCTGTCCTGCGTGATCTGGCCCGCGGCCACGTTGGTGATCTGGCGTTCGGCATCCTTCGCGCCGACGCTCACGACGCTTTGCGGATTTGCACCTGCGAACGTGTACGCATTTCCCCCGATCGTCGCACCCGCAGTCGGCGTTGCGGCGCCGGTAACGGAACCGGAACCGAGTGCTACGTCGCCGGCATTCGTGGCCGCTGCGCCCGAGCCGATCGCAACCGACGTTGCGCCGGCCGCGTTCGCGTTGTTGCCCACCGCGACGCTTGCCGCGCCGCCCGCCGTTGCACCGACGCCGGCCGCCAGCGCATTGATACCGGTTGCGCCGTCGTTGTCGTAGTTCGCGCCTTGTACGCCGTTGTCGTTCACGGAGTAGTAGTGCGTCTTGCTCGCTGAAATCGCGGTAGACAGCGAACTCGTTGCGCTCGACAAACCGGTCGACAGAGAACCAATCCCGCTCACGACGGTTGAAAGACCCGTCGATGTCGACGAAGAAACGGAGCTGATGCCGCTTGCGATCGTGGACAGGCTGGCCGACGTTGCCGTGCTGAGCGACGACATACCGGTCGACAGTGACGACACGCCCGTGCTCAACGATCCGATATTGCTGGAGACCGTGGACGAGGCGGTGCTGGTCGACGTGCTCAACGACGAAATGCCGGTCGAGGCCGAAGTCGACAGCGACGACAAACCGGTGCTCAGCGAGCTCACGCCCGTGCTGAGGCTGGAAACCGCCGTGGAAGTGGACGTGCTCAGGCTCGACACACCGGTGCTCAAGCTCGACATTCCGGTCGATGCGGACGTGCTCAGCGACGAAATGCCGGTGCTGGCGGACGTGGACAGCGACGCGACGTTGCTGTCGGTGGTCGAAAGACCGGTCGACAGCGAATTGATGCCGCTGGTGACGGTCGACAGGCCCGTACTGGTCGACGCGCTCAGCGACGAGATGCCCGTCGATGCCGACGTGCTGAGCGAAGACACGCCGGTGCTCAACGACGAAACACCGGTGCTGAGGCTCGACACCGCCGTGCTCGTGCTCGTGGACAGCGACGACACGCCCGTGCTCAGGCTGGAAACGGCCGTCGACGTGGAAGTCGAAAGCGTGTCGATCGCGGTGTTGGTGGCGAAGAGTTGCGAGCCGTTGATCGCGTCGGTGCTGTCCTGCGTGACCTGTCCGGCGGCGACGTTCGTGATCTGACGTTCGCTGCCCGGCGCCCCAACGCTGACGACGCCTGCAGGCGCGGCGCCCGCGTATTGATACGTCGTGCCGCCGACCGTGCCGCTCGTGGTCGGAACAGCCGCGGCGGTCACGGAACCATTGCCCAGCGCAACCGAATTCGCGGTCGAGGCACTGGCGCCCTGACCAATCGCGACAGCGTTCGTCGCGGTGGCCTCTGCGCCGTCACCCACGGCCACTGCGCTTTGTCCGGCTGCATTCGCGGCATAGCCGACGGCCGCCGCATTGCTTCCGGCTGCGGTGGCGCCGACACCTGCCGCGATGGCATTGATGCCGGACGCCCCGTCGTTGTTGTAATTGCCGCCCTGGACGCCGTTGTCGTTGACGGAATAGTAGTGCGTCTTGCTGGCGGAAATGGCCGTCGAAAGCGAGCTTGCAATCGTGGAAGTCGACGTGCTCAACGAGGAAACACCGGTGCTGAGGCTGCCGATACCGGTGCTCGCGCTCGTGGACAGCGACGAAATGTTGCTGATCGCGCCGGACAGGCCGGTGGACAGCGAGCTGGCGGTCGTACTGGTGCTCGTGGACAGCGACGAAAGACCGGTACTCAGGCTGGAAATGCCCGTCGAAGCGGACGTGCTAAGTGAGCTGACGCCCGTGCTCAACGAGGACATGCCGGTCGAAGCCGAGGTCGACAACGAAGACAGGCCGGTGCTCAAGCTCGATACGCCGGTCGACAGCGAGGACACGCCCGTGCTCAGGCTGGACACAGCGGTCGATGCGGAAGTGGAAAGCGACGACACCGCCGTGCTTGCGGACGTGGACAGCGACGACAAACCGGTGGACAGCGAGCTCACACCCGTGCTGAGCGACGACACGCCCGTGCTCAGGCTGGAAATCCCCGTGCTCGCACTCGTGGACAGCGAATCGACTGCGAGGTTCGTTGCATTGAGTTGCGAACCGTTGACCGCGTCGGTGCTATCCGGGCTCAGCTGACCGGCCGCTACATTCGTGATTTGTCGTTCCGAACCTTTCGCGCCGACACTGACGACGCTTTGCGGGTTGGTGCCGGCAAACGCGTATTGCGTGCCGCCAATCGTTGCGTTCGGCGTCGGATTGGGCGTGCCGGTCACGGAGCCGGTGCCCAGCGCGACATCGTTCGCGTTCGTCGCCGTGGCGCCCGAACCGAATGCGATGCCACCGCTGGCCGCTGCGGCGGAAGCGTTACCCAATGCGATCGAACCGGTGCCCGTGGCGCTGTTCGAATTGCCCATCGCGAGTGCACCCGTGCCGTTCGCCGTATTGTTCATACCGACCGCGACGGCCCCGTCGCCGATCGCCGAATTCGGATCGCCGATCGCAACCGCGCCGTTACCGCTTGCCGTCTGCTGGTTGCCGATCGCAACGGCGCTGCCGCTCAGCACGGCCGACTTCGAACCGATGGCCACCGAGCCGGGGCCGGCCGTTGCCGCGACGCTGTTACTGTCACCCATGGCGACGCTGGAAGCAGCCAGTGCCTGCGAGTCGTAGCCCACCGCCGCGGCATTCACGCCGCCCGCCGACGCCCCTACGCCTGCGGCAATTGCGTTGACACCGGTTGCCCCCTTGTTATCGTAATTGGCGCCCTGCGTTCCACCGTCATTGACGCTGTAGTAGTGCGTTTTGTTCGCATCGACCGCGGTGCTGAGCGATGCGACGTTGCTGTTCGTCGTGGACAGGCCCGTGGACAGGCTGCCGATACCGGTCGATGCCGAAGTCGACAGCGAGTTGACCGCGCTGGTCACACCGGAAATGCCGGTGCTCAGCGACGAAATCCCGGTGGATGCGGAAGTCGACAACGACGAAAGGCCCGTACTCAACGACGAAACACCGGTGCTCAACGAGCTGGCGACCGTCGACAGCGACGACACGCCCGTGCTGAGACTGGAAACGGCGGTAGATGTCGACGTGCTCAGCGAGGAAACTCCCGTCGACAGCGACGACACGCCCGTGCTCAAGCTGGAAACAGCGGTCGATGTGGACGTGCTCAACGAATCGACGGCCTGGTTCGTTGCGTTGAGCTGCGAGCCGTTCACGGCATCGGTGCTGTCCGACGTAAGCTGTCCGGCCGCGACGTTCGTGATTTGACGTTCTGCGTCTTTCGCGCCGACGCTCACCACGCTTGCCGGTTTCGCGCCTGCAAACGTGTACGCATTGCCACCGATCGTTGCACCCGCGGTCGGGTTTGCCGCTGCCGTCACCGAACCGGAGCCCAACGCCACATCACCGGCATTCGTCGTTGCTGCATTCTGGCCGATCGCGACGGAACCGGCCGCCGCGCCGTTTGCCGAATCGCCGAATGCCACGGCGCTCGTGCCGCCTGCGGTCGCATTCGTGCCGACGGCAATCGCATTTACGCCGGTCGCGCCTTTGTTGTCGTAGTTTCCTTGCTGCGTGCCGTTGTCGTTGATGCTGACGTAATGCGTGCGCGTCGTGGAAACGACCGTACTCAGCGACGACACGTTGCTGTTCGTCGTGGACAGTCCCGTCGAAAGGGAAGACACGCCCGTGCTCAAACTCGATACACCGGTCGACAGCGAGCTGACACCCGTGGACAGACTGGAAACGCCGGTCGACAGGGAGCTAACGGCTGTCGATGCGGAAGTGGACAGCGACGCGACGTTGCTGTTCGTCGTCGAAAGGCCGGTGCTGAGCGAACTGACGCCCGTGCTCAAGCTCGACATTCCGGTCGATGTGGAGGTCGACAGCGAATCGAGGTTGCTGTCCGTGGTGGAAAGGCCGGTGCTCAGGCTCGAAACAGCCGTGGAAGTCGACGTCGACAGCGAGTCGATCGCGGTGTCGGTCGCGAAGAGCTGCGAACCGTTGATTGCGTCGGTGCTGGTGCCCGTGACACGACCCGCGGCGACGTTCGTGACTTGCCGTTCCGCGCCGACTTTGCCCACACTCACGACACTCGATGGCGTGCCCCCGGCATACGTGTACGACTTGCCGCCGATGCTGCCGGTCGCCGTGGGATTGGCCGCAGCCGTCACCGAGCCGGTTCCCAACGCGAGACTGTTCGCGTTGGCAGCGGTTGCGTCCTGACCGATCGCCATGGCGCCGGCGAGTGAAGCAGTCGCTCCCTGACCGATCGCGGTTGCGCCGGCGGCCGATGCAAGCGCTGCGCCGCCCAGCGCAAGCGAATTTCCACCGACAGCCGAAGCGGCATTGCCGAGCGCCACATCGTTGCTGGTCGACGCGGTGCCGGCCGCCCCCGCAACTGCATTGGTGCCCGCCGCGAATGAATCGGTCCCGTTTGCCTTGCTTCCCGAGCCGATGGTAATGGCGCGAAGCCCTGACGCGACTGCCGATACACCGATCGCCGTCGCATTCGTATTCGATGATGTGGAATTGATGCCGATGACAGTCGCGTTGACGCCGGACGACTCCGCGCCGTTACCGATCACGAGCGAATTCGTGTTGCTGCCGACCGCGGAACTGCCGATCGCCATCGAGCCCGTGCCGCTTGCGGTTGCCAACGAGCCGATGGCGGTGTTGTTCGTGCCCGTCGCGATTGCGCCGGCGCCTACGGCGGTCGAGTTTCCCCCGCTTGCGGTCGCTGTTGCACCGAGCGCCATGCTTGCAATTCCTGAGGCTGATGCCGAATGTCCAAGCGTGACGGAATCTGTTGCTGAAGCGATCGAAGCAGCGCCAAGGGAAAGGCCGTAGTCACCGGTTGCCAGCGCTCCCGCACCGATCGCCGCGCTACTCGCTCCGACGGTTTGCGCGGAAATCCCGATCGCCGCGCTTGCTTCACCGCTGGCGCGTGAACCCGAACCGAACGCAACTGCGTTCAGGCCGGTCGCGCGCGCCGAAGTACCGAAGGCGGCGGAACCTTGTGTCGAGGCGACCGCGAAGATCCCCATCGCCGTGGCATTGATGCCCGTTGCCTGCGTGTCCGCACCTACCGCGGTCGTCCCCGATGCACCCGCCGTGGCGCCGCAACCCACGGCAACGCTTTTGAACGCCGCAGTGACCGTCGACTCCGAACATCCGGTCCCGGGGATATTGACGACCTGCGCATACGCTTCGTCGGGAGCGCTCAGCCCGGCAACCACCGCGACCGCTGCGACCGTCAGCACACTCAGCGCCGGCATCCCATCCAGGAAGCCATCCACGATGCCGACACCCATGGCGCCGATGCTCGAGCCCGGTGAGGTAGTGACGACACTGCTGGCGCTTTTGCCGCACGCCGAGTCCAGTTCGGACACAGCGACCCACGCGCCGAGAGCATCGTTCCATATGGATCGATAGTTCTTGTTCATTCTCTGATTCCTGTTGACGAAGGTTTGCGCGCCTACAGCAATGCGCCCCGTTCTCTCCCGCGACAGCCACCGCGTTCACGCACCGGGAGGTTCGTGCGTGTTAAATGCGCCATCCTTTATTACTCAAAAACTCCGCGGCGATCCTAACGTAAACAACACGAAAAACGTATATGAGTGGATGAGTAAAGGAGTTAATCAGGAGTGGAATTGAGTTATTCAAAAACCCAATTGAATTAAGGTGTTACGGGCGTGCAATATTTTCCGAAGCCTTATGCTGCGGGGCGGGGCGGTGTGTTATTCCGCGAAGCCGGGCGTGAATCGAAGATATAAAAGAGCTGATTTAATGCGCGGCAAGTGGTGAAAGTTCCAAGCATGGAAAATGCGGTCGTGTCTTTCTCGCCACACATGATTAAGAATATTTAAGGATTTTTAAGGTGTGGCGGCGACCTGTTCTCGATATCTATCCGGCAAATGCATCGGGCGGGTGATTTCCGTGCGCGTGATCGCGGTGCCGTCTGCAGTGCCGGCGGCTATGGCAGCAAGCGACGCGTTGTGCGATTCCAGATACACGTGCGGCTGTTTTTGCGGTCACTCGGTGCGCCATGCCGCTGACCGGTACGCCCGACGTTGCCAGAGCAAACGGGTCCTCGTTGGTGTCGCCGCTTTCGTGTGCAGGCGTGGGTTCTGGTTCGATGCGCGTCGGCTGCCGTCGCGGTTGCGGTAGGCGTGATCGCGACGCGCGAGGCTTGCGCGCAGGGCCCCGAATCGCGGCGCCGATGCGCGCAAACGATCACGTCGAGCTGAATACGTTCGCCGAACGCGAAAAGGGACGGTGATTAGAAACTCCCGCGACTCACTCGCGGAGCATTCGGCGTCACTATCAACTGTCAAGCATGGTTAAGTCAGGGGCATGCGATGCCGTGGAGCCGTGCGCACGAACACAAAACTCGATACACTCGCGCTCACTTATCAGTTGTCTGTTGACATCGTCGGCAAGCCGACAGTCGAGCGACAGCTCATCAAGCAAATTCAACAAGTGGCTGCCTCCGACAGGACGGTAGACACAAGTACAACGAACGGGGAATTTTGCGGCTTATGGAACGCTCTACGAGGCGCAAACCGCTAACGCATATGTTCGGGGCGCGCCGTCTTTACGGCGGCGATCATCATCCTGGATTGCACGTGCGGTCCTTCCTGATTTCAGTGCGCGTGCACCTGCGATCGGCTGTCGCAATCACATTGTCCGCCGCTGAATCGCGTAACAACGAGAGTACGACTCCGCGCTCGTTGCGCTGGTTTTCCGCCAGTTCCAGGTCATGCATTCGCGGGCGCGCCACGCGGCCGGAATTCAATCACGTTGTGACGTATTGCGGGTTCTGGGCCACGTTTTCCTGCGAAATGCATGATCGCGCCCGCGGGTTTGCTACAAGACAGAAAAATTATTCGCTACATTGTTGACGTTGTATCTATTAACCACGCATACTTAACTCAACGACTCAATAGCATATATTGATGCGTTGAGTTGAGTAATCGAAATTGGCGGTGAATATATGATTGTGCAAGGGGTCGATGAAAAGAGCTGCGTTGGAAAATCCACGAGCGCCGTCAACCCTCGCGAGGTATCTGTCTAGCGGATCCGCACGCATCGCGGGTTAATTTTCCGCGAGCGCATGAGTTAATACACGGATGAGTGTTTGATTAAAACAGGAATGAAATGAACAAATTTCAGTTGAATCCGCGTTATGCGGCGGATGAGAGTGCGCCGAGCAAACCCATCGACCTCATCGCGGGCGCAACGTTCGTGCAGTCACAGGCGGCGAAGAGCCGCCCGGAGAAGCCGATCAGGCTCAACCTCGATATCGCTCCGGCGGTACACCGACTGCTCAAGCTGTACGCGCTCGAAAACGGGATGAGTGTGTCGGAAGTCGTTCGTTCGCTGATTGACGGGCTCGTGCGGCCCGAGCACCAGCAGCGACGCTAAGCAGGCAGAGCGGTGAAGGCCATTGCAGTGATCGAGAGATTCACACACCCGATCATTCGCGAACCGCAATGTTTTCGTTCGGCGATGTGCGCGGGGCACCTTGTCGACCGACGTAGCCACGTCCGTTTCGATCCGAAGGCAGGAAGATGCACCAGACTCTTTCCCGGTGCGGAGCACGAGGATGGTTATATGCGGATCTTCCCGAGCGACGCAGCCCGCCTTCGCTATAGCATGGTTTTTGAGTACTGCGACGGACATGCGCCGGCCGTCCGGGGTGCGATGTGCTGACGCCATATCGCAACCCGTGAGCGCGGCATAACGCGATCATGGACTCCCGTCGAGCCGCCCACGAGGCGGCTTTTTTGTTTGTTATACGTGATATAGCTCGCGTGATAATGCCTGACGCAAGATCGTTGTAAGGCGGCATTGCGCCCGCACTGAGCGCCGCCCCGTAAACCCTTGAATTTCCGCACTAAAAAGCCGACCGATTATCAACCAGGAAGCGTTTTACTCGACTGTGTCGAAAGCATTACAGAAAAATCGGAATTACCAGATCGGCCAACGTTTGCGAGAAGGACTTTCCCCTGTGTCAGTTGGCGTGGGTTTTCGGTTACGATGCGAGCTTCGTGGAAATCAAGTGAGTAACGTAAATGAGTAAAGTAAAAACTCAAAAGCTCAGTGACACTCCGGCGCCGGCAAAGCGCGCGAAAGGTCCGGCATCGAAGACCGCCACGGCAAATCGGGATCTGTTCGGGGACGACAAAACGAGCGCAGCAGCCGCACCTGCCAAGCGCACGCGCGCCGGGTCCGCTGTCAAACGGCCCACGGCATCACGGCCCGCTACCACGCAGCCGACGGCGAAAGCCTCTCCCAAGAGGGCCGCGCCCGTGGGTTCCGTACGGATCAATTTCGACCTTGAAAGAGTGATTCACAAGCGGTTGAAGATGTTGGCAGTCGAGGCCGATTTGACTATCGCGGACTGGATGCGGGCCTTGATTCAAAAAGAACTCGAACATATCGAGAAGACGGCGCGGCGCGCGCGATAAACGCGTGAACCGTTGTTCAGACTGTGGGCAATTGCTTGTTGTTTCGCAGATATGCTCATCCGGCGAGTCGATGTTTGCATCGCCATCGTTCGCAATCAACGTTGCGCACTACCAACCAAGGCCGGGCCGGAGCGTCGCGTCATGGTGTGCCGGCTCGATGTCTCCAACACTGACGCACCGTCGCATGCGCGGCGCTTGTCCGGAGACAAAAAAAGCCCCGCATCGAGCGGGGCCCTGTCGGCTAACTCACCGGCAAATCGTGAACGGTTTTAATGTGTGCCGCGCGTACGCGGATCGTTGAGGTCTTCGGTCGGATCGGTCAGCCCGAGCTCATCGCCCGCGCTCCAGTACGGCGTGCTGCCGTAGTACTCGTGCAGCGGCTCGGCCCATTGCGGGTCAGCCATCGCCGGCCAGTGATCCTTGTCGAAGCCCGGTGCGTTCTTGATCCGCTCTGACGATACCGACAGCAGGAAGCATTTGCGTTCGGTATCGAGCGTCAGCGCGCTCCATGGAATCGCGAGCAGCTTGTCGCCGATGCCGAGCAGGCCGCCGCTCGAGAGCACCGCATACGCGATGCGGCCCGAGCGCACGTCGAGCATGATGTCCTTGATCTTGCCGACGTCGTCGCCATCGGTCGTATAGACCTTGTCGCCTTCCAGCGTGTCGGCCGCCATCACGTCGGGGCCGGGGCCCGCCGCCGTCGCGGCGCCCTTGCCGATGATGCGGGTCCGTCCTTGATCGGGAGTCTGCATGGTTGTCCTCCTGGCTGCATGGGGCGCGACCGTGCCCGGGATGGGCCCTCCGGGTCGCGCGGGTTATCGGGCGAGGCGAGGATCGCCCCGTCACGTCCGCTTCGGTTGCGACACGCCTTCCAGCGTGTTCGCGACTTCGTCACGTATCGGGCCGGCCGTGCGCGTCGCGATGTCCGCGAGCGACAGCATGCCGACCAAGCGCTGGTCGTGATCCACGACCGGCAGGCGGCGCAACTGCGCGTCCGCCATGTAATGCTGGATCTCGTCCAGCGGATCGTCCTCGAAACACCATTCGATCGGGCCCGACGCGACTTCATGAATCCGCGTTTCCGGCGGCTTGCCGACCGAGATCGCGCGCACCGTGAGGTCGCGGTCCGTGACCATCCCGACCAGCCGGTTGTTGTCGCACACGGGCAGCGCGCCGATGTCGTAGCGCTCCATCAGTTGCGCGGCATGGCGGATCGAGTCGGTCGGCGCGATATGCACGACGTCCTGCGACATGATTTCGTTGACGCGATGCATCAGGTCCTCCTTCCAGGTTGAAGCGGGGCCATTCGATTCAGCAAGCGGCGTGCCGCGTCGCGCGCGGCCACCGCACCTTCCCGGCCGTCATCCGTCATTTGTCGCGACGTTTGGCCGGGTCTTGCCATGGGCCGTCGTCATGCGTGCCCGGCGGCGTGTCGGGTTCGATGCGCGTGACGCCGCCGGTCGCGGGCGGATCGCTGGCGGGGAACGTGTCCTCGAGCTGCTTGTCGATATGCCGCTCCGAGTGGCGCGTTTTCGTCTGATCCTGGTGCTTCAGCGGCGGCGACGTGTCGGGTTGCTCGTGCGCCGGCGCGTCGCGGCCGGACCGGGTCGAATCCTTCATGGCAAGCCTCCGTGTCGGTGACGATGAACCATTCAGCGCAACGGCCGTGCCCGCGGCGGGATGCGGCACGCGATTTGCCGCTTGGGCGGCGACGACGACGCGCGGCCCGATATGCCGCACATGCACACACGCACAGGAGGCACGATGACCAATCCCAAACAGCGACCAGGGGTGCGCTATGAAGTCAACGTATGCGGCGGCGGGTTCGATTCGGTGAAGAGCCATTTCAGCACGTGGAAACACGAGCCGCTGATCTACCGGCCCGATCGCAGGATGTTCGAAGGCAAGGCCGACGTGCGGCCGCTCGGCGACGAGACGTTCGGCTCGACTGAGCCGGCGCGGTTGGCCCTGCAGCGCGCGTGCGACCCGCACGATCCGTATGCGCTCGCCGCGCGGGTGCGCGACGACGGCCGCGAGCTGTGGCTCGTGATGGCCGCATACGAAGCGTAGCGACTCTGTTGAAAGAATTGCAGCGCGCGGTGTAGCGAATGCACGGCGCGCTGTGTGGCGGCATGCGTGTGCATGCGGACGGTGCCGGACTGGACGGCACGCGGGGGGTACGCGGCCGGGACGCAGATGGCACGCAGCGGGCACGCGGCCGGGGCGCAGAGGGTACGCAGAGGGCAGGCAGACGACATGTGGACGGCGCGCAGATGGCACACGGCCGGCACGCGGACGGCACGTGGACGGCACGGAGGCTCGCGGACACCACGCGAACGCCCCGCCCGGCATGCGGCTTGCGGATCACGAGTGCGTAGACCCTCGAGCGGCGTGCGCCCGCGCATCACCGGTCCGGGCCGTTGAGGAGCGACACGATCGAATGCCCATGAATCGACACCCCGCCCAGTCGTTGCACCGGCCCGAGCCGCCGCCGCCCGGCATCACGCCGGAGCCCGAGCCGCCCGAGCCGGATATCGTGCCGCCCGGCACACCCGAACCGTTTCACGATCCGGAGGGCGACCCGCCGGTGCACCCGCCGCCGGAACGCGAGCCGCCGACCCGGGAGCCGCCGGTTCACGCGCTGCCGACGGGCGTGCCGCCGGCCGCGTTCACCCCATCCATGGAGGGCCCACGATGAGCATCAGCGTGAAACCCGGCATGCTGCGCGACATGGCCGAGACCCTCGGCCGCCATTTCGAGGCGCGTGCGATGCCGTTCCATGTCGAGGAGCAGCCGTCCGGCGCGCTGCATTTCGGCTTCCGCGTCGACGGCCATCCGGCGTCGCTGACCGTCACCTTCGACGCCGACGCGTTCGCGGCGCTCGAAGAGGCCGGCACCGACCGCCAACGCGGCGCGCTGACGCGCGTCGCGGCCGAATTCGACACGATGATGGCGCGTCGTGCGCCGACCGCGTACGCGGGCGATTTCCATTTCAACCGGCTCTGAGCCGCGCCGCGATGGCCGGCCAGCGCCGCCGATTCCACGGAGGATGCCGATGAAGCCGATCCAGACGATACGCGTAGGCGCATGTGCGTGCGCCGCCGCGTGCGCGCTGGGCGCATGCACGCAACCGCAAACCTATGGCCCGCGCGGCGCACCGCCGGCGCCGCCGGGCGCGCATGGCGCGTCGCCGACCACGACCATGCCGGACGCGAATACGCGCTACGACACGCGTCCGTCGCCGCACAACACGATGCCCGCGGGCGCGACCGGCGGCGCGGCGGTCGACGTGCCGCAGCCGGGGCCGAACGGCGTGGAGGGCGACCGGCCGCTGCCGGGCACGCCGCCGCTGATGCAGTACTGACCTGACGCGGTACGCATCGCGGGGGAGGCTGCCGAGCGCCGAAGCGCCGAAGCGACGAAGCGATGAAGCAACGAAGCGCCGAAGCACCGAAGCACCGAAGCACCGAAGCACCGAAGGGCGCGATGCCATCCATTCATTCCGGCGCGCGCGCCCTGCGCGAATTTCGTGCCCCCTAACTTCCCGGCGCTTGTAAAAAAGCGGCTCCGAAGCGCCCGGATCATATGGTGCGAAGCGGCGAAAGCCGCGCCGGACGGCGGTTCGCCGCCCTGGCATGAAAGGTGCATGAATCCCTGCACGTGAATTTCGCACACAGTCAGGAGGGGCATCGATGTCCGTCACGCTTGCGCTCCAGATGCGACAGCATCTGGCACTCACACCGAGGCTGCAGCAATCGCTGCGTCTGTTGCAGCTGTCTTCGCTCGAATTCCAGCAGGAATTGCGGCAGGCGCTCGACTCGAATCCGTTTCTCGAAGATGGCCAGGGCGACGACGAAGCCGTCGCCGAGGCTGACGCGCCCGAACATCCGGCCGAGGCCGCCGCGCCCGAGCCCTTGCCCGATGGCGATGACGTGCGTCCACCGGACGGCGACATGTCGTACACGGCCGCGCCGGCGCCGCGCACCACGGGCCGGCAGGGCGACGACGTCAGCGACCTGTCGCCCGGCGAATGGATGGCCGCCGAACCGTCGCTGCACCAGCAGCTGCACGACGCGCTGCGTCTCTATCCGCTGAACCGGCGCGACCGCGAGGCCGCGCGCATCGTGATCGACGCGCTCGACGAGGACGGCTACCTGCGTCAGGAGCTGTCCGAACTGCTGGTCGCGGCCGATCCCGCGTTGCTGCTGTCGGAACAGGATCTCGGGGTTGCGTTGCGGCTCGTGCAGATGCTCGACCGCCCGGGGATCGCCGCACGCTCGCTGTCCGAATGCCTGCTGCTGCAGCTCGACGCGATTCCCGCCGGCACGCCGGCGCTCGCGGAAGCGAAGGTGATCGCGCGCGAACATCTCGAACGGCTCGCGCGGCGCGAGACCGCAGAAATCCAGCGGCGCGTCGGCTGCAGCCAGGCGACGATGCAGGCCGCGTGCGCACTGGTACGCGGGCTCGATCCGCGCCCCGGCAATCATTACGGCAGCACGCGCGGCGACTACGTAGTGCCCGACGTGATCGTGCGCCAGGTGCGCGACGAATGGATCGTGACGATCAACCCGGCCGTGCTGCCGCGCGCGCGGCTGCACGAACGCTATGCGACGCTGTTCGCGCAGTCGAGCGGCGAGCGCGATTCGCCGCTCGGCCAGCAATTGCAGGAAGCGCGCTGGTTGATCCGCAACGTGCAGAAGCGTTTCGACACGATCCAGCGTGTCGGCGAATGCATCGTCGCGCGGCAGCGCGACTTCTTCCGCTACGGCGAGATCGCGATGAAGCCGCTCGTGCTGCGCGATATCGCGGAAGAGCTCGACCTGCACGAATCGACGGTGTCGCGTGCGACGGGCAACAAGTACATGGCCACGCCGCACGGCACGTTCGAGTTCAAGCACTTCTTCCCGCGCAAGCTGGAAGCGGCCGGCAAGGGCGTGTGCTCGGCGTCGGCCGCGAAGGTGCTGATCCGCGACATGATCGCGGCCGAGCGCCATACCGACCCGCTGTCCGATGTCGCGCTCGCGCAGAACCTCGCGGGGCGCGGCATCCTTCTTGCTCGTCGTACGGTGACCAAGTATCGCCAGGCCATGAAAATCCCGCCGGCCGAATTGCGTCGGCGCGACGCCGCCTGACGATACCGTCCAAACCGCGCGCGGCCCGCGAGTTGCGACCGTCGCGCGCGCCACCGAAAGGAGGAAATCATGCCAGCCAAATCCCAGGCCCAGCAGCGCGCGGCGGGGGCCGCCCTGTCGGCCAAGCGCGGTGACACCAAAATGAAGGATCTGAAGGCGCCGTCGAAGTCGATGGCCAAGTCGATGAGCGAGAAGGAGCTCGAGAAAATGGCTTCGACGCCGGCGCACGGCAAACCCAAGCACAAGCATTGATCGACGGCGACCCGCGCCGACGATCGTCGTTCTTCAGGACTCCAGGAGGAATTCATGCTGAGATATGCCATCATCTTCTTCGTCATCGCGATCATCGCGGCCGTGTTCGGCTTCGGCGGCATCGCGGCCGGTGCGGCCGAGATCGCGAAGATCCTGTTCTACATCTTCGTCGTGATCTTCCTGGTCACGTTGCTGCTGGGTGTCGTACGCCGATGACGGCCACCCCCGACCGTTCGCAGCGCATCGCGGAACTCGAGACTGCGCTCGCGAACGGCTTTCCATCGGAGTCGACCCTCGTCGTGCATACCGACGACGCATCGGGCCGGCTCACGATTCAGGTGTCATGGGTGCGGGTGCCGGCCGATGAAAACGCGCGTCAATGGCGCTGCGTGGTCGACCTGCGCTTCGATCCCGATGTGCTCACGCGCTATGCGTCGCTCGGCGCGGACGACCGGCTGCGCGTGCGCACCCGGCTGTGCGACCTCGCGCGGCGCGCGGTGGACGAACAAAAGCCGCGTGTCGAGGACGCCGAGATCGAATGCAACGTCGCGCTCGACGTGACGCGCGACGAGCTCGACAGCGCGTTGCGCGCGCCCTGACGCAGGCGCCGCAGCCTGCAGCGACACCGCAGGCGGGCCGCCGCGGCATACGCCGCGCGGCTCGCCCGTTTTACGTGCCGGCAGCCGTGTGCGCCGCTACGCGCCCGTACACGCCGCCCTTCACAGAACCGAAACCGAACCGAAACCGAACCGATACGAGAGGACGCGCGCATGACCAATCCCCCGCAATCCGGCAATCCGACGCCCAATCCGCCGCAACCCGACAGCGCGAAGTCGCGCCAGCTCGACGAGAATCGGCTGCGGCCCGATGGCGAGGCGCTGCGCACCAACCAGGGCGTGCGCATCGCCGACAACCAGAACACGCTGCGCGGCGGTGCGCGCGGCCCGTCGCTGCTCGAAGACTTCATCATGCGCGAGAAGATCACGCACTTCGATCACGAACGGATTCCCGAACGGGTCGTGCACGCGCGCGGCTCGGCCGCGCACGGCGTGTTTCGCGTCTACGAGCCGATGGCCGACTACACGAAGGCCGCGTTCCTGCAGGACCCGGCCGCCGAAACGCCGGTGTACGTGCGCTTTTCCACCGTGCAGGGCCCGCGCGGCTCGGCCGACACGGTGCGCGACGTGCGCGGCTTCGCGGTGAAGTTCTATACCGAAGAGGGCAACTACGACCTGGTCGGCAACAACATGCCGGTGTTCTTCATCCAGGACGCGATCAAGTTTCCCGACTTCGTGCACGCGGTGAAGCCCGAGGCGCCGAACGAGATGCCGACCGGCGCGTCCGCGCACGACACGTTCTGGGATTTCGTATCGCTCGTGCCCGAAACCACGCATACGGTGCTGTGGCTGATGTCCGACCGCGCGCTGCCTGCGAGCTTTCGCGCGATGGACGGCTTCGGCGTGCACACGTTCCGCTTCGTGAACGCGGCCGGCGCCGAGCATTTCGTGAAGTTCCACTGGCGGCCCGTGAGCGGCGCGTATTCGCTGCTGTGGGACGAAGCGCAGCGCATCGCCGGCCACGACCCCGATTTCAACCGGCGCGACCTGTGGATGGCGATCGAGCGCGGCGACTATCCGGAGTTCGAGCTCGGCGTGCAGCTGATCGATCCCGCCGACGCGGACAAGTTCGACTTCGATCTGCTCGACCCGACCAAGCTGGTGCCGGAAGAACTGGTGCCGGTGCGCCCGATCGGCCGCATGACGCTGAACCGCAATCCGGACAATTTCTTCGCGGAGACCGAGCAGGTCGCGTTTCACCCGGGCCACGTGGTGCCCGGCATCGACTTCACGAACGATCCGCTGCTGCAGGGGCGCCTGTTCTCGTACACCGACACGCAGCTGAGCCGGCTCGGCGGCCCGAACTTTCACGAGATTCCGATCAACCGGCCGGTGTGCCCGTTCGCGAACAACCAGCGCGATGCGATGCACCGGCAGACGATCGCGGTCGGGCAGGCGTCGTACGAACCGAATTCGCTGAACGGCGGCTGGCCGCGCGAGACGCCGCCCGCGCCGTCCGGCGGCGGCTTCGAGACGGTGCACGAACCGCTCGAAGGCGACAAGGTGCGCGTGCGCAGCGAAACGTTCGCCGACCATTTCTCGCAGCCGGCGCTGTTCTACCAGAGCATGACCGAGATCGAGCAGCGGCATATCCGCGACGCGTACTGCTTCGAGCTCGGCAAGGTGACGAAGCCGGAGATTCGCGAACGCGTGGTCAACGAGATCATCGCGCGGTTCGACGCGGGGCTGGCCGCGCAAGTCGCCGAACGGCTCGGGCTGCCGGCGCCGCAAACGGCCACGACGCCGGCAGTCAAGCAGCGCGCGCCGTCGTTGAGCCTGATCGGCCGGTCGAAGCCCGGTATGCGCTCGCGCAAGATCGCGCTGATCGCGACGCCCGGCGTGAGCCAGACGCTCGTCGAGCAGGTGCGCGGCGCGCTGACGTCCGCAGGCGCGGTGCCGACGATCGTCGCGCCGACCCTCGCGCCGATCGGCAGCATCGTGCCGCAGGCGACGCTCGCAGGGATGCCGTCGGTGATGTTCGACGCGGTGTTCGTGTGCGGCGGCGACGGCGACGGTCGCAATCTCGCGCACAGTGCCGACGCGCGGCACTTCGTGCGCGAGGCGTTCAAGCACCTGAAGCCGATCGCGGCGGTCGGCTCCGGGCGTCATTTGCTGAGCGCCGCGCATCTGCCGGATCCGGCCGAGGGCGTGTGCGTCGCGCAAGCGGCCGATCTCGACGCGCTGCTGCGCACGTTTTCGGACGAGATCGGCCGGCATCGGGTCTGGTCGCGCGAGCAGCAGGCGGCCGAGCTGCCGGCATAGCGTCGCACGGCGCCTGCCCCTTCGGGGGCGGGCGCGGGTGCGGCAAGGAGGACAGGCATGGCACCGCGGATGATATGGAAAGGCGCGATCAGTTTCGGGCTCGTTCACGTGCCCGTGCAGCTGTTCCCGGCGACACGCACCGTGAAGCCGTCGTTCCGGCTGCTCGACAAGCGCTCGATGGATCCGGTCGGCTATCGGCAGATCAACAAGCGCACCGGCAAGGAGGTCACGCGCGAGGACATCGTGCGCGGCTACGAGTACGAGAAGGAGCGCTACGTTGTACTGACCGACGAAGAGATTCGCGCGGCGAACCCCGAATCGACGCAGACGGTCGACATTCTGACGTTCGTCGACGCGGACGCGGTGTCGTTCCTGTATCTCGACACGCCGTACTACCTCGTGCCGGACCGCAAGGGCGAGAAGGTCTATGCGCTGCTGCGCGAGGCACTGAAGGACAGCGGCAAGATCGGCATCGCGCTCGTCGTGATGCGCGACCGCCAGCATCTCGGCGCGCTGATTCCGGTCGGGCCGCTGCTCGCGCTCGACACGTTGCGCTGGCAGGAGGAGCTGCGCCCGCTCGACGAACTTTCGGTGCCGACGGAGGACGCGAAGCACGCGGGTGTGACCGCGCGCGAGCTGACGATGGCGAAGAAGCTGATCGACGACATGGCGGGCAAGTGGACGCCCGACGAGTATCACGACACGTTCCGCGACGACATCCTCGAACTGGTCGAGCGCAAGGTGCGCTCCGGCAAGATCGAGGAAATCGAGGACCGGCCGGCGCAGACGGGCCGCGCCGCGACCAATGTGGTCGACCTCACCGAGCTGCTCAAGCGCAGCCTGAAGGGCGGCGGTGGCGCGCGCGCATCGGACCTGCGCGACGAACGCGCGGAAGAGGAGGCGGAGACGTCGCCGCCCGCCGGCGCACGTCGCAAGCCGGCCGCGAAATCCGCGTCGAAAGGCGCGGCCACAAAGACCGCGGCGAAGCGGCCGGCCGCGAAACGCGCGGCGACGGGCGCACATGCGGCGAAGAAAACCGCCGTGCGCGGCAAGCACGCCGCATGATGCCGCACGACGCGAGGTGATGCGATGGCCGGCAAGCTCGATCCGTATCGGCGCAAGCGCCACTTCGGCGCGACGCCGGAACCCGAAGGCGCGCACGGGCACCGTGCGAAGGCCGCTGCGAAGCCCGCCGCGCGCACGCGCGCACGGGGCGCTCACCCGCTGCGCTTCGTGATCCAGGAGCACCACGCGCGGCGACTGCACTACGACTTCCGGCTCGAACTCGACGGCACGCTGAAGTCGTGGGCCGTGCCGAAGGGGCCGAGCTTCGATCCGTCGGTGAAGCGCCTTGCCGTGCACGTCGAGGACCATCCGCTCGAATACGCGTCGTTCGAAGGCCAGATTCCGGAGGGCCATTACGGCGCGGGCTCGGTCGTCGTATGGGACGAAGGCACGTGGACGCCCGATGGCGGCCTCGCGCAGGCACGCGAAGGCTATCGCGCGGGCAAGCTGACGTTCCGGCTCGACGGCGAAAAGCTGCACGGCGGCTGGGCGCTCGTGCGCAGCGGGCGGCAGGAGGGCCGGCAGGAGCAGTGGCTGCTGATCAAGGAGCGCGACGACGACGCGCGCAGCATGGATGAATTCGACGTCGTCGGCGAGCGGCCGGGCAGTGTGCACGACGGCGCGGCGTCGAAGCGTGCGGCCGCGAAGAATGGCTCGGCGCGCGGGTCGCGAAGCGGGCAGCGCGAGAAGTCCGGCACGTCCGCCGCGCGGCATGACGACCACGGCCACGACGGCCACGCCGGCGCGCCTGTCGATCCTTCCCGGATCGAAGGCGCGGTGCGCGCGCCGCTGCCCGAGCACGTCGCGCCGCAACTCGCGACGCTGGTCGACGGTCCGCCGACGCAGGGCGACTGGTGCTATGAACTGAAGTTCGACGGCTACCGGATTCTTGCCCGCATTTCCGGCAAGGGCGCGCGCCGGCATGTGAAGCTGATGACGCGCGAAGGCCGCGACTGGACCGCGAAGCTGCGCGCGCAACGCGATGCGCTCGCAGCGCTCGACGTCGACGCCGCGTGGCTCGACGGCGAGGCCGTCGTGCTCGGCAAGAACGGCCTGCCCGATTTCCAGGCATTGCAGAACGCATTCGGCGGCGGGCATTCG
Organism: Burkholderia sp. 567; assembly: GCF_040545115.1. Taxonomy (NCBI): domain Bacteria; kingdom Pseudomonadati; phylum Pseudomonadota; class Betaproteobacteria; order Burkholderiales; family Burkholderiaceae; genus Burkholderia; species Burkholderia sp. 567. The sequence continues at coordinate 147,948 of NZ_JBEPLG010000004.1, read as the reverse complement.
GACGAGATCACGCTGTTCGTGTTCGACCTGCCTTATCTCGACGGTTACGACCTGCGCGACGCGCCGCTGACCGCGCGCCGCGCGTTGCTCGAACCCTTGTTCGCCGACAGCGACCCCACGCGACTGCGCTTTTCGCCCGATCTCGGCGACGACGTCGCATCGCTGATCGCGAGCGCATGCGACACCGGCCTCGAAGGGCTGATCGGCAAGCGTGCCGAGTCGCGCTATCGCGCCGGACGCTCACCCGCGTGGATCAAGCTCAAGTGCCGGCGCCGGCAGGAGTTCGTGATCGGCGGCTATACCGAGCCGTCGGGCAGCCGGCACGGCTTCGGCGCGCTGCTGCTCGGCGTGCATGAACCGGCGCCGGACGGCAAGCGGCGGCGCGGGCCGGGGCCGCTGCGCTACGTCGGGCGCGTCGGCACCGGCTTCGACACGCGGATGCTCGACCGGCTTACCCCCATCCTGCGCAAGCACGAACGCGACACGATGCCGTTCGATCCGCCGCCGCGCGAACGCTCGCGCACGCCCGTGCACTGGATCGAGCCGGTGCTCGTCGCCGAATGCGAATTCGCGGAATGGACCGGCGACGGCATCGTGCGGCAGGCCGCGTTCATCGCGCTGCGCGACGACAAGCCGGCGGCTCGGATCGTCCGCGAGGTGCCGAAGCATACGGAAACGGAGGTGCAGATGGATCAGCGTCAAACCACGCAGCACGAAAGACACAAACCCAAGGGCGCGGCGCACGCAGAGCGCGACGCAAGCGACACCAGCGACGGCAAACACCCCGCGCGCACCCGCGGTTCCCGTCGCGCCGAGGCCGACGATACCGGCCCCGACCAGCTCGGCCGCGTCCGCATCAGCCATCCGGAGCGCGTGATCGATTCGCACAGCGGCACGCGCAAGATCGATCTCGCGCGCTACTGGCAATGGGTCGCGCCGTGGCTGCTGCCGGACCTGAAGGGCCGCCCTGTGTCGCTCGTGCGCGCGCCGGGCGACATCTCGGGCGAGCTGTTCTTCCAGAAGCACGCGGAGCGCCGCGAGATCCCGTTCGTCACGCAGCACGAAGGGCTCGATCCGGGCCATGGCCCGCTGCTGTCGCTCGACAGCGTCGATGCGCTGCTCGGCGCCGCGCAGATGGGCACGATCGAGCTGCATACGTGGAATGCGCACGCGTCGAACATCGAGCGGCCCGACCGGATCGTGTTCGACCTCGATCCCGATCCGGCGCTGCCGTGGAGCGCGATGATCGACGCCGCGCAGCTCGTGCGCGGGCTGCTCGACGAACTCGGCCTCATCTCGTTCTGCAAGACGAGCGGCGGCAAGGGGCTGCACGTCGTCGTGCCGATCACGCGGCACATGGGATGGGACGAAGTGAAGGACTTCTCGCGCGCGGTCGCGCAGCATGTCGCGGGTGCGTTGCCCGATCGCTTCACCGCGACGATGGGCCCGAAGCACCGGCGCGGCAAGATCTTCATCGACTATCTGCGCAACGGCCGCGGCGCGAGCACGATCGCCGCGTATTCGGTGCGCGCGCGGCCGGGCCTCGGCGTGTCGGTGCCGCTGCGGTGGGACGAGGTGCCCGACACGACGGGCGGCGCGCAATGGACGATCGACACGCTGCACGAGCGCCTCGATCGACTGAAGCGCGATCCGTGGGACGGCTATGACGACACGCGCCAGCGGATCACCGCACAAATGCGCGCGCGGCTCGGCACGTCGTGACGCAATCAGGGTCCGCGCCGGTGCTGCAGACGGTAATACCAATCCATCAGCGGCGTCGCGGAGATCCCGTGCGCGATCACCGACGCCACCACGACGGCAAGCACCGGCGCCGCGAGCGGCCGCACGGTGCTGGATGGCCCGTGTTCGAGCGCGAACAGCAGGTAGTAGAACGAACCGATCCCGCGTATCCCGAACCAGGCCATCAGCCGCCGCTGCGCAAGCGTCGCGTGTGAACCGGTGAGCGTCAGCAGCACCGCGAACGGCCGCACGGCGACGAACAGCACGAGGGCCAGCGCAATCGCGCCCCACGTGACGAGCGGAGCCGACAGCGTGCCGAGCACGCTGCCGATCATCGTCATCACGAGCGCCTCGGCGATGCGCTCGAGCTCGATCGTGAAATCGAGCACCGATTCGGCCATGAACGCGTGGACCTTCTCCGGATGTTTCTCGGTCGCGCTCACGTCTTCCGAATCGACCTGGCCGATCACTTCGCGCGGCGGGCGATCGCCGCTGGCTTGATGCTCGACGCGGCGCATCGCGACGCCCGCGGCGAACGTCGCGATGAAGCCGAACGTATGCGCGAACTGCGCGGCGCCGAACGACAGCACGATCAGCGCGAGCGCGAAGAAGCCTTCGAAGCCGAGCGCCTGCGCATAGCGGGTGCGCAACCGGCCGATCGCCTTGGTCGTGGCCGCGCCGAGCAGGCCGCCGATCGCGGCGGCGCCCACGATGCCCCACAGCACGGCCAGTGCGAACGTGCCGGACAACGGCGGCGGCCCGTGCGGCGTATCGGGCACGCCGCACAGCGCGAGGCCCGCGAGCGCGAACGGTAGCGCGATCCCGTCGTTCATCCCGCCTTCGCCGGACAGCGCGAAGCGCACCAGATCGCGGTCGCCGGGATCGTGCACCTGCACGTCGTGCGCGAGCACGGGGTCGGTCGGCGCGAGGATCGCCGCGAGCAGCAGCGCCGGGCCCCAGCCAAGGCCGAGCGTCAGCACCGCGCAGCCGGCGAGCAGCGGCACGGTGACGATCATCGCGAGCAGGCCGAGCCGGCATGGCACGAGCCACAGCTTGTCGGACAGCGGCACGCGCAGCCGCAGCCCGATCGCGAACAGCGACACCAGCAGCGCGACCTCCACGATCTCGCGCAGCAACCGCGCGTCGCGTTCGATATCGAGGTGGAGAAGCCCGACGCCGGACGGACCGAGCGCGACGCCGAGCACGAGATAGATCATCGCGGTGCTGCACGGCAGACGGCGCAGCGCCGACGTCGCGACGCCCATGCCCATCAGCACCGCGCCGATGATCAGATACCACAGCGTTTCATGCATGCGAGGAAGCGGAATGTTTCGATACGAGGCAGGCGGGGGCCGTCACGGCTTGCGCCCGAACGCCTCGCGCAATTTGCGCTTCGCGCGTTCGAGCGTCGTGCGGCGCGTTTTCGGCAGCGTGCGGCCGGCGCGATTCACGTAGAAGTTCAGCATCGACATCGCCGACTGAAACGGCGTGGCCTTGCGACGGCGGCTATGTTCGGCCGAGCGCTTGAGCGAAGCGGCGATCTCGCCCGGATCGTCCGACTTGAAGATGTCGGGCTCGATGTCGAGCGCGTCGCTCTTTTGCATGACCTCCGCGGACCAGCGCTTGCGCGAATGCGAAGCGTGGCCGCGGGTGCGTCCCGGACGGCGGGTCGCGCGTTTACCGTGCGGATGGGAAGCGGAAGCTGAAGGCATGGCGGGGCTCCGTACGGATTCGGGATGACGGGTGACGGGGCCGCAAGCCGCGTGCCGCGCCGGCTGACCGGCACGGGCCTTGCTGAATCGCAGGGGCAGGACAGACATTTCACGACCAGCGATTCCATTGACGGAGAACGCTCCATGAAACCAGCATCCGAATCGAAAGCTGCCGCGCGCCGGATCGCCGCATGCGCGGCCGTCGCGCTCATCGCCGCGGCGCCAGCCGCGTGGGCACAGAATTCGCAACGCCCGGGTGAGGGCACCGGCGCGCCCATCCTGTCGCCGGCGGACGACACGTCGGCGCAGGGAACGGGCGGCATGACCAACGGCAATACCGCGGCGCCGCCGCCGGCGACCCGCATGCAGGAACCGCGCGGCACCCGCTCGCACGTGCGCCCGCAGGTACGGCCCAAGCCGGGCGGCCCGAGCGGGGCCGGAACCGGCGGTAGCGGCAGCACGGGCGGCGGCGGCGCGGCCGGCGGCAGCGCAGGCAGCGGTGGCGCAGGCGCAGGTGGCGGTGGCGGTGGCGCGGGCGGCACCGGCGGCGCGGGTTCCAGCGGTTATTGACGATTCCCGTGTCGCGCCGGCATGGCCGGCGCGGCGCGATGGCGGCCGGCGGCCCCGCGGCCGTCACGCCGCCACCACGCAGGAGAACATCATGCAATCGAATTACCGAACTACGTTCGACGCAATCGACCTCGATACCGACGACGTCGATAGCGACGAGCTCGATACGGCGGTGAATCTCGACGTCGAGACCGGCAGGATCACCTTTCATGCGGCGTGGGCGCTTGCGCCCCATGCACCGCAGGGCATCGCGCGGCACTCGGTCGTGCTCGCGCTCGACTGCGACACGATGGCGCGCTACGCGGACCTCGACGACGGCGCGCGGATGCGCGTGCACGCGATGCTGCACGACAGCGTGCAGGCCACGCTCGAATCGCTGTCGGACGCCACCGAGGACCTGACTGTGACGGTCGAATTGACCGACGCGATGCTCGACGCCGCGCGTCACCTGCAATGAGCACGGCGCGCGCAGTCACGTTACATATTCCATTGAAATCTTTGCAGGCGCCGCGGCGCCCGACGTACGGCGAATCGCGCGCGCCACGCGGCGGCATACCTCGGGGCCTTCGTTGATACCGGGGTCGTGCCCTGTTGAAATCGGCTCGTACGATTTGCCTCGACGAGGCTGCGGCACGCCGTTTGCTTCGCGACGGGCATGGCACGACCGGTGCCGCAACACAACAGGGAGCATTCCATGACAGGCAAGCTGGACCATTGCAAGGTAGCGATACTCGCGGTCGACGGCTTCGAGGAAGCCGAGCTCGTTGAACCGCAGCGCGCGCTGAAGGCGGAAGGCGCGCAAGTCGACGTGATCTCGCAGAAGCCCGGCGAGATCCAGGGCTTCAGGCACGTCGACAAGGGCGATCGCGTGAAGGTCGACCATACGTTCGACGATGCGCGCATCGGCGATTACGACGCGGTGGTGCTGCCGGGCGGCGTCGTCAACGGCGACGCGATCCGGATGCTGCCGGCCGCGCGCGAATTCGTGACCGCGGCCGTCGGCGCGGGCAAGCCGATCGCGGCCATCTGCCATGGCGGCTGGCTGCTCGTATCGTCGGGGCTGGTCGAAGGCCGCACGATGACGAGCTGGCCGAGCCTGCAGGACGACATCCGCAACGCGGGCGGCAAGTGGGTCGACGAGGAGGTGGTGCGTGACGGCAACCTGATCACGAGCCGCAAGCCCGACGACCTGCCTGCATTCAACGGCGCGCTGGTGCAGTCCCTCGCGTCGCGAGGAGCGTGAGCGATGCCGACCGAATCCGTTCACCGCGCGAGACTGACCGACGCGCCGCCGGAGTTCGACGGCGCGGTGATGCAGATGCGCTTCGTCGTCGAGTTCGACGGGAAGCCGCAGATCTGCGCGATCACGGTCGAGGCGCTCGAGGATCATTTCGGCGCGCGCTCCGCGCTCGAAGCCGACCTGCGCGAAGCATTCGAACGCGGCCGTGCACGCATCGAAGCCGCGTGCGCGGAAGTGCTCGCCGACGGCAAGGGGGGCGCCGAGCTGCACAGCGGCTACTTCCGCGTGCAGGACAAGGCGGCGGGCAACACGGCCCGCGCCGGCATGGCCCGCTCGCGGAAATCGTAAGTCGCCGGAGCCCAGGTCGGGCGCGCGCCGTATCATGCTCGCCGTCGCGCCGGCGTTGTCGCTCCGTTACACGCGGTTGAAAACTTTGCAGCGGCCGTCATGCGGCTCGCAGGGACACATCGCGTCGCGCGCAGGCCGCGCGCGGCGCGACTGCGTCTCACATACTGGCACGCTCCCTGCATGTAGCTTTCGATGTAGGCGCCCGATGCGCGCCCGCGCCGACGCGGTGCGCTGCCGCCTCGCACGAAGCTGGACACGGGGGAGACGAACATGCTGACAGCCCATGAATTTGCCGCGCTGTTCCTGGTGCACCGCGCGCCGGAACAGATTCAGAGCGACCGCGACGACGTCGTCGCGCTGGTCGAACAACAGTTGATCGAGATACGGTGTGACGCGTCGGGCGCGAGCCGTCCCGCGCTCACCCCCGACGGATTGTCGATCGTGCAGTGCATGCAACGGCACGGCGGCTCCGACGCGTGAGGCAATCGCGTAACGCGATCGCGTAACGCGATCGCACCATCGCGCGCCAGCGCCGGCGCCGGCCGGCACGCGGCTCAGCGCGCGATCGCGACCGGCGCGTTGACTTGCACGACGGGCGTATCGTCGTCGAACGGCGGCGTGTGCACGAAGTGGTCGATCACGCCGGGTTCGAACAGCAGGCAGTAGGTCGAGCCGCCGTACTGGAAATAGCCGATCTCCTCGCCCTTGTCGATGCGCTGCCCCGGCATGACCTCGATCACGCACGACGACACGTCGCCCATCCCGACGAACACGCCCACCACGGTGCCGATCCCCGGATCGTCGCAATCGATCGCGATCACCGCGCGCGCGGCCACCGCCGTCATGTAGCCCTGCGAGTCGTTGAGTCCGGCCGGATCGGGACCTTCGGCTTCCGCGACCGAATAGTAGGTGCCGTCGACGCGGTATGCATGCGTGACGGTGCCGCGCACCGGCGCGTGCCAGCGGTGATAGTTGTACGCGCTCAGATACGCCTGATAGAGGTCGCCGCCGACGAAGCGTTCGGCGAGCGGCAGTCGCGCCGGCGTGAAGATGTCGCGCAGCGAATACGGTTGCCCCTTGATCCAGAACTTGTCGCGGATTTTCAGGCTGGACTCGGTGTGATACGGCTGGGCCTCGCACGCGCTGACGATCACGTGCGGATCGCCCGGCGCCGCGACGGGCCGCGCATCCGCGCGAAACCGGCGCGTGAAGAAGTCGTTCCACGAAGCAAAGCCCCAGTGCGGTTGATCTTCCTGATACTGGAACTGCGACAGGCCCAGGCGCTCGCGCGCTTCGTCGCAGAACCAGCCGTCGGGCGCCGACGTGTCGAGATGCGTGCACGAATGCGGGCCGCCGAGGAAGTCGCACCATACGTTCAGCACCTGCTTCAGATGCGCGTTCACCGCCGCGTCGCGAAACACCGCGTGGCCCGACGGCATGCACATCGGCCAGTCGAGGAATGCGTTCAGCGGGCACACGATCAGGCTCGATTCGCTGAACGGCGGCGTGTAGGTCATCAGGTGATCGATCACGGTCATCAACTCGCCGATCGACGCGTAGCCGAGCTTACGGCCCGATTCGAGCGCCTCGTCGATCGCGCGCGTGAGGCTCATGCGCAGCACGGCATTGTCGTCGAACAGTCGCGCGAGTTCCTGCACGGCCGGTGTGCGCAGCCGTTCGCCGGCATGCGCGCGCGCTTCGCCCGCAATTTTTTCACGATACGCGGCCATGTGCGCTTCCTCGCTGGCCATCCATCCGCCGAGGCGATGGCGGGTGGCGGGCGTGCTGCGGTCGGTCGGCATGGTCACCTCCGGTTGGGGTACGAAACGGATAGCAAGGAAGAGCAAGGCGCTTGCCCGACGCGCGGCACCGAAATTGCGGCGCTCGGGCGATCGTTTCTTCTTTTCTTCTTTCGATGACCAGGAGGGCAAACATGAATGCGGATTCGAATGGACGACAGAGCAATGACGCGGCTTCGACCGGCGAGCGCCGCGGCGGCGAGCAGCGGACCGTGGCGCCGACCCGCACGCGGGCGCGAGTGCGCGCGGCGACGTCGCGTGAGCCGACGCGGCGCAGTGAGCGCAGGAGCGACAACGGGCCGGTGACGACGGGCGGGAATGACGCGACGGGCAAGCCGCTTTGGGAGGACGACAGCGGGGAGATGCCGCCGGAAGAATGGTCGTGATGATGTAACGGGCGCCGGGCGGGGCCGGTGCGGTGCCGGTGGCTCAACCGCCCGGTTCTGGCACGGCCCAGGCTTTTTTGCGATGCGGAAGTTCCATCGTTTCCACATTTCGAGTATTATCGAAACATGGAAACGAACCAGACCATCGCCGCGCTGTCCGCCCTCGCGCACGAATCCCGCCTCGCCGTCTTCCGCGCGCTCGTGCAGGCCGGCCCCTTGGGCTTGGCGGCCGGCCAAATCGCGACGCTGCTCGACGTGCCGCCGTCGTCGCTGTCGTTTCATCTGAAGGAACTGGCCCACGCGCAGCTCGTCACGAGCCGCCAGGAAGGCCGCTTCGTGTTCTATTGCGCGAACTTCGCGACGATGAACGGCCTCGTCGGCTACCTCACCGAGAACTGCTGCGGCGGTAATCCGTGCTCGCCGGTTTCCGCCTGTTCGCCCGCCTGCACCGATCCAACGTAAGCCACCTTCACGCGCCCCGCCGATGACCACCAACGTCCTGATCCTCTGTACCCACAACTCCGCGCGCAGCGTGCTCGCCGAGGGCATGCTCAATCACTGGGCCGCGAAGCTCGGCCGCGACGTGCGCGCGTACAGCGCCGGCAGTGCGCCGAGCGGCCGGCTCAATCCGTTCGCGCTGGATGCGCTCACGCGCGCCGGCGTCGACGTCAGCGGATACCGCAGCAAGAGCTGGGACGAATTCGTCGGCGACGGCGCGCCGGAAATGCGCATCGTCATCACCGTCTGCGACAGCGCGGCCGCGGAGACTTGCCCGTACTGGCCCGGCAGCCCGGTGAAAGTGCATTGGGGCTACGCCGATCCGTCGAACGCGACGGGCGGCGATGCGGGCAAGCAGCTCGCGTTCGAACTGACGCGCGAGGCGCTCGGCTACCGGATGCTGCAACTGCTGGCGCTGCCGCTCGAACGCATGAGCAACGCCGAACTCCAGGCGGCATTGACCGCCATCGCGCAAAACTGAGCGGTCGCGCGGCGGCATGCACGAACCTGCATGCCGCGTGCCTTCCTCCCTCCCGAGCCACGTCCGATGAACACGTCCAACGTCGTCCCGCCTCGCAACGCCGCCGTCAGGCCCGCGATCAACTTCTTCGAACGCTACCTGACGCTCTGGGTCGCGCTGTGCATCGTCGCCGGCATCGCGCTCGGCCAGCTGCTGCCCGGCCTGTTTCAGCGGATCGGCCGCATCGAATACGCGCAGGTCAACCTGCCGGTCGGGTTGCTGATCTGGGTGATGATCGTGCCGATGCTCGTGAAGGTGGACTTCGGCGCGCTGCATGAAGTGCGCCGACATGTGAAGGGGATCGGCGTCACGCTCGCCGTGAACTGGCTCGTCAAGCCGTTCTCGATGGCGTTCCTCGGCTGGCTGTTCGTGCGGCAGCTGTTCGCGCCGATGCTGCCGGCGGACCAGCTCGACAGCTACATCGCCGGCCTGATCCTGCTGGCCGCCGCGCCGTGCACGGCGATGGTGTTCGTGTGGAGCCGGCTCACGGGTGGCGATCCGCTATTCACGCTGTCGCAGGTCGCGCTGAACGACAGCATCATGGTGATCGCGTTCGCGCCGCTGGTCGGGCTGCTGCTCGGGATGTCCGCGATTACCGTGCCGTGGGCGACGCTGCTTACGTCGGTGGTGCTCTACATCGTGATTCCGGTGATCCTCGCGCAGCTTTGGCGCAAGCGGCTGCTGAGGAACGGCCAGGCCGCGTTCGATGCCGCGATGGCGCGGATCGGCCCGTGGTCGATCGCCGCGCTGCTCGCGACGCTCGTGCTGCTGTTCGCGTTCCAGGGCGAAGCGATCCTGAAACAGCCGCTGGTGATCGCGTTGCTCGCGGTGCCGATCCTGATCCAGGTGTTCTTCAATGCGGCGCTCGCGTACTGGCTCAACCGCGCGGTGGGCGAGAAGCACAACGTCGCGTGTCCGTCCGCGCTGATCGGCGCATCCAATTTCTTCGAGCTCGCCGTCGCGGCCGCGATCAGCCTGTTCGGTTTTCACTCCGGGGCGGCGCTCGCGACCGTCGTCGGCGTGTTGATCGAGGTGCCGGTCATGCTGCTGGTGGTGCGCATCGTGAACCGGTCGAAGGGCTGGTACGAGCGCGTGTGAGCCAACTCCGGAATCCCTCCATGACCGACCGACTGACCGACCTGCCGCAACTCGATCCCGCTTTGTTCCAGGTGCCGGACGCGAGCCGCTTGCGGCCGGCATCGCCGTCCACCCATCCGCCGCGTTTCCTGCTGCTGTACGGTTCGCTGCGCGAGCGTTCGTTCAGCCGCCTGCTGGTCGAGGAAGCCGAGCGCCTGCTCACCGCGATGGGCGCGGAGGTGCGCGTGTTCAATCCGAGCGGCCTGCCGCTGCCCGACGATGCGCCGGAGAGCCATCCGAAAGTCGTCGAACTTCGCGAACTTGTGACGTGGTCGGAAGGGATGGTGTGGTGCTCGCCGGAACGACACGGCGCGATGACGGGCATCATGAAGTCGCAGATCGACTGGATTCCGCTGTCGGTCGGCGCCGTGCGACCGACGCAGGGCAAGACGCTCGCGGTGATGCAGGTGAGCGGCGGCTCGCAGTCGTTCAACGCGGTGAACCAGATGCGCGTGCTGGGGCGCTGGATGCGCATGCTGACGATCCCGAACCAGTCGTCGGTGGCCAAGGCGTTCATGGAATTCGACGAAGCGGGGCGGATGAAGCCGTCGGCCTATTACGATCGGGTCGTCGACGTGCTGGAGGAGCTGGTGAAGTTCACGCTGCTGACGCGTGATATCGGCCCGTATCTGGTCGACCGGTACAGCGAAAGGAAGGAAAGCGCGGAGGAATTGTCGAAGCGGGTGAATCAGCGGGGGATCTGACACGCAACGTGCCGTCAATCCAATCAGGAGTCGATGTCATGCAACTTCGCTCGGCAGCGTTATTCGACCTGGCCTCGATCGAGGCATTGCTGCGCGCTTCGAACCTGCCGACTGCCGGTGTCGCGGAGCATCTGGGAAACTTCGTCGTGCTTGCCAATCCGCTCGACTTGATTGGATGCGGCGGTATTGAATACCACGAAGACTGCGCGTTGATCCGGTCGGTTGCCGTCGTACCGCACGCGCACGGAAAAGGCTTCGGTGGTGCGATCGTGGAACGGTTGATCGCGGCGTGTCGCGCACGCTCTGTCAGGTCGATCGGATTGCTGACGACCACCGCGGAGGACTATTTCGCCGGCTTTGGTTTCGTGCCGGTTGCCCGTGAGGATGTACCGGGGCCGTTGCTGGCATCCAGCCAGTTTCGTGGTGTGTGCCCGCAGACGGCCACCGCGATGTTATTGGCGTGTTGAGCGGGTAGGTGGGACCGCCGTATGTAGATTGATCTGCGGGAGCCGCCCGCCTTTGCACGAAACCGACTACAGCTCGCGGCGCTTCGTATCGCCCGCCACCAGCACCGCAACCGGCAACACGGCAAGACATCGAGCGAGCCGCATCGTGCCGTCCGGCGTCTCGACTTCGCTGCCGTCATTCAACCAGTCGATCCACCGCTCGCCGGCGCCGCGCGGCAGCACCACGGCCGTATCTCCCCATTCCCGAGGCTCGACGCGCGGCAATTCCGGCGCTTCGCCCAGCCAGCCACACGCGAGCCGCGTGACGATCACCACGATCGTTGCGCTTTCGTCGCGCCGGGCGAACGCCACCGCATGCCGGCCGAGCCGGCCGCGCACGCGCAGCGGCACATAGGCGCCATCCGCGAACGTCGCGGGCCAGCGTGCGCGCAGCGCGAGCATCCGCTCGACGAGCGCGCGCTTCACGCGCGCATCGGGCCAGTGCCGCAGATACGCGGCGACCGGTTCATCGACCCGCTCGGCCGCCAGCGCGGCAAACGGCACGTCGCGCCGGTTGTCAGGATCGACGAGCGAGTGATCCCATGACTCGGTCCCCTGGTACAGATCGGGCACGCCCGGCGACGCCATGCGCAGCGCCGCCTGCGCGAGACTGTTGACGACGCCGGCCGGCGCGATCCGCGCGACGAACGCATGCAGCCGATGCACGAAATCGCCCATGCCGCGCGGCGTCAGGATCGCGCGCACGAACTGCTCGCAAGCGCGCTCGTAGTCGGCGTCCGGCGCGAGCCAGTCCGTGTGCTGTTTCCCTTCGCGCAAAGCCTTCGTCTGCCAGCGCACCACGCGCTCCGCCAGCGCGGCAAGTCCGGCCGCATCGTCGGGCGCGAGCCCCGGCGGCCAGCAGCCGACCAGCGTCTGGTACAGCATCGCTTCCGCGGCCGGCCCCGGCGCCCACGCGAGATCGCGATGCGCACCGCCGCGGTGCGGCTGGTTCAGCGCGGACCAGTCAAGCGACACCGCGCGCCACGCGTCGGGCATTTCGCTGAGCACCGCGAGCCGCATACGCGCATCCTCGCCGCGCTTGTGATCGTGCGTCGCGGTCGCGACGAGCGTATGAGGAACGGTGCGCGCGCGCCGCCGGTTGCGCGCATGGAACGCGCCGCGCGACAGGCTGAAGTCGCCCGCATCGGCGCCGACTTCGTTGCGCGACAGCAGTCGTCCGTACCGGTAGTTGGCCGTGTCCTCGACGCCCTTCGCGGCGAGCGGCGCGGTGAGCTGCGCGAACGCGACACGCGCCGCGTGCAGCAGCGCGGCATCCGCGCGCGGCACGCGCATGCCCGGCAGCCCGAGCCAGCCGGCGACGCGATCGAGCGCGTAGCGGTCGGACGGATCGATCGCGGCGCATGCCGCGTCGTACGCGAGCGCCAGCACGCGACCATCGGCGCCGGTGGGCTCGTCGCCGGGCGTCGGGTACATCCGGTACACGGGCAGATGCACGGCCAGTTCGCCGAGCACGCGATGGATCGCAATCTGGCTGACGTCGCGCGTAGCGGGCGCCGCACGCGCGATGCGGTGCAAGGCGCGCGCGACGCGCGCGTGCTCGCCGGCGAGCTGCCGCTTCAGCACGCGCCGCTTGCCGGCCACCGCTTCCTGCGCGAACGAGCGTGCGGACCCCGACACGGCCGCCCAGTGCGCGGCGAGCGGCGCGGCGCCGGCCGGGTCGTGCAGCAGCGCGGCGACGTCGTTCATGAAGTCGTAGCCGGTCGTGCCGTCGACGCGCCAGTCGTCGCGCAGCGTCTCGCCCGGCGCGAGGATCTTCTCGACGACGACATACGGCCGCTCGTCGCGCTGCGCGGCGAGCCGCGCATGCAGGCGGCGGCAGTACGCGCGCGGATCGGCGAGGCCGTCGACGTGATCGACGCGCAGGCCGTCGATGTAGCCGGCCGCATGGAGCCCCAACGGCAGCGCGTGCACCGCGTCGAACACCGCATCGTCCTCGACGCGCACGGCCGCGAGCGTCGCGATGTCGAAGAAGCGCCGCCAGTTCAGCTCGTCGGCGGCCGTGCGCCACCACGCGAGCAGGTAGTGCTGGCGTTCGAGCAAGCGGTGCAGGCACGCGCGCGAGCGTGCGCGGCGCGGGTCGGCGCCGCGCAATATCGCGTCGAACGCGTGCGGACCCTGCGCGGCGGCGTAGTCGCGCAGCGCCGCGTGCGCGGCCGCGACACGCGGGCCGCCGCGCGCCGATGCAGTGGCGAAACGCTCGGCGAGCGCGTTCAGGTCCGCGCGGTTCGCGATGCGCAGGATCTCCGCGTAGGTGGCGATGGCGACCGGCAGCCGCCTGCCCGGGCACGCGATGAAAAAGCGCCCGGCCGATGGATCGGCGCCTAGCGTGATGTCGCCGGACGCGAGCGCGTCGCCGTAGGGCACGCCGAGGCAGGGCAGCAGCACCTTGCCGTCGAGCGCCGCATCGGGCGGGTGCCAGTCGATGTCGAAGTAGCGGGCGTACGGGCTCGCCCGTCCCCATTCGAGCACGTCGTTCCACCAGCCGTTCGACACGCCGCCCACGCCCATGTGGTTCGGCACGATGTCGACGATCACGCCGAGGCCGCGCGCACGCAGTGCGTCGACGAGGCGCCGGAAGCCGGCTTCGCCGCCGAGCTCCGTGCTGATCGCGCGATGGTCGACGGTATCGTAGCCGTGCAGCGAACCGGGCTCGGCCGTCGTGATCGGCGACAGGTACAGATGGCTCACGCCGAGGCGCGCGAAATAGTCGGCGTGGGCGGCTGCGTCGTCGAACGTGAAGCCCGCGTGCAACTGCAATCGCAAGGTCGCGCGCGGCGTCATGCGTCGTCCTCCGCGGGTCGGCGCGCGTGCTCGATCGCCGCGATGCGGGTGCGCGCGTCGGCGTCGAACAGCGCGTCGACCGCGCGCGGCAGCCGGCGCAGCCAGTTCGGATGGCCGCACGGGGGGCCGGGGAGATTCGGTTGCTCGTCGAGCGCGAGCAGATCCTCGAGCGGCACGATCGCGAGCGGTGACGGGCTGCGCGCGACGTATGCGAGCACTGCGTCGACGGGCGGCGTGTCGGCGGACGGAATCGGATCGCCGGCCGGTGCGCAGCCCGCGTGCTGCAACGCGCGCCACAACGCCGCGCGGTCGGTGGTGCGTTCGGCCTGGGCCGCGCGCAGGTCGAAAGAAGCAGGGGGCGGCGCGTCGGGGCCGTCATCCTGCGCGGGCGCATCGCTGCGCAGGACCGGATCGATCCGTGCGTCGTGGCCGGTGTCGTGTGCGGCCGCGGCGCGGCCGACGTCGTCACCGGCAGGGTGCGGCTTCGCCGGCGCCGCAGCGGCCTCGGCGGCAACCCGCCGCCATTCGAGATCGACACCCCGCCACCAGCCGGCCACGGTCGGCAGGTCATGCGTCGACGTCATCGCGATCGTGTCGCGATCCCACGCGGACGGCGGCCGAAACGCGCGATCCGCGTCACGTTCGAACCACAGCACGCGCATCCCGGCGATGCCCTGCGCGCCCAGCCGCTCGCGAAAACCCGCCGGCACCGTGCCCAGATCCTCGCCGATCGCGACCGCCCGGTGCCGCGAGGCCTCCAGCGCGACGAGCCTCACCAGATCGTCGAGCGGATAACGCAGGTATGCGCCGTCGCGCGCCGATCCGCCTTCCGGCACGATCCACATCCGCGCGAAGCCGAGCACATGATCGATGCGGATTCCGCCGGCATGGGCGAAGGCCGCGCGCAACAGGTCGATGAACGGCGTGAAGCCGTTCGCGCGCAGCGCGGCGGGCGTCCACGTCGTCACGCCCCACGCCTGGCCGTCCGCATTGAACAGGTCGGGCGGGGCGCCGACCGACACGCCGCGCAACAGCGTCGTGCCGTGCGCCCACGCGTCGCTGCCCGCGCGATCGGATCCGACCGCGAGGTCGGCGATCAGCCCGACCGCCATCCCGGCATCGCGCGCCGCCTGCTGAGCGTCTCCAAGCGCGCGCGACGCGCACCATTGCAGGAACGCGTGGAACGCAATCGCGTCGGCGTGCGCATGCGCGAATGCGTCGACCTCGGCGGTGGCCGGCATCCGCCACTGCGCCGGCCAATGCCGCCAGTCGGCGCCGATTCCGTGTTCGATGCAGAACGCCTGCAGCGCGTCGAAGCGCGCATGCGCGTCGAGTGCCGCACCGCCCGCCGCGCGAAACTGCTCGAACGCGTCGCGCGAGGGCTCGCCGTTCGCACGCCACGCATCGAAGCACGCGCGCAGGCGGCGCAGTTTCTGTGGCAGCACCTGCGGCCAGTCGATCAGCGGCATATCCGGCGCGGGCGCGACGTCCGCCGCCGCGCCGTTCGTGCGCCGCACGACATCGGCCCCCGGTACGGCATCGCCGTCGAGATACGCGACGTTGTGCCAGCGCCGCGACGACGGCGAATACGGGCTGTCGTGCTCGGGCAGCGCCGGATAGCCGGCATGCGTCGGGCTGATCGCGACCGCGTCGGCGCCGTGCCGTGCCGCGTGCGCGGCGAGGCGCGCGAGCGCGGTGTAGTCGCCGGAGCCGTCGTCGCCCGCGCGCCGCAGGCCGTAGAGCTGGGCCGAGATACCCCAGCGGCGCGGCGCATCCGGCAGGCCGTCGGCAGCCGCAAACGGCCGCGCGCGCGGCGGCGCGATCGCGAGCCCGATGCGGTGCTCGCCGATGTCGAGCGTGTGATAGCCGGGCTGCGCGAGCGGCGGCAGCCGGCCGTATTCGCCCGCGCCGGCCACGCGCCCGTCGACGTGCTCGCCCGATTCCAGCGTGATCCGCCAGCGCGCGCCGCGCGGCGCGACGCTGCGCGGCAGCGTCAGCGGCACGCCCGCGTCGCCCGTCACGACCGGCGGCGCGGCGTCGTGCGCATCGAGCAACGCGGCCGCGCTGTCGACCCGCTCGATCGGCGTGCCGCAGGGCCAGCCGAGCGCATCGACGAGCGCGACGAGCGAATCGTCGGTCACACGCCGCGCGACGCCGCCCGCGTCGATCCAGTCGGGTTCGAGCCCGGCCGCACGCGCGAGTTCGGCGATCGGTACGTCGGTCGTCATGGTCGCGTGTGCCCGTTCGCGCGGTGTTTCAGCGCATCGTGGTTGACCGCGCCGTCGCGCCACGCGATGCAGGTGCGAGGGGGCAGCCGCTGGTCGGCGAGCCGGTCGCGCGCGCGCGGCGGCGTCTCGAACACGATCTTGCCGACCGGCAGCGCGGGCAGCACCGCGTCGTGCGAGCCGGGATTGAACGCGATCGTCAGCGTGCTGCCGTCGCCGAGCCGCCAGCGCGCGACGAGCGCCTCCGCGTCGGGGCTGACGTGACCCGCCAGCAACTCGACGCCGAGCGCGCGCGCGCCGGGCAGGTGCGGCGTCACCAGCGCCGCGCGCACCGTCAGCGCGCTGCGGTAGAAGTGCCGCCATGCGTCGGCATCGGGCCACGCATCGTCGTCCGCGTGGGCCGGCGACGAGCGCACGAACGTGGTGACATCGTTCGGATCGGGGATCGCATCGCGATGCGCGGGATCGGCGAACGCGGAAAACGCGGAGAATTCGCGGCGACGGCCTTCGCGCACCGCATCGGCGAGCTCGCCGCGATAGTCGGTGAAGAACTGGAACGGCTGCGTGCTGCCGTCTTCCTCGCCCATGAACAGCAGCGGAATCTGCGGCGCGAGCAGCATCAATGCGGTCGCGGCGCGCACCGCGTCGTCGTTCGCGAGCGCGCGCAGCCGTTCGCCGAACGCGCGGTTGCCGATCTGGTCGTGGTTCTGCAGGAACGTGACGAACGCGGTCGGCGGCAGGTGCGCGCTCGGCTCGCCGCGCGGCGCACCGCCATGCAGCGGCGACGGCTCGCCCTGATACGCGAAGCCTTCGCCGAGCGTGCGCGCGAGACGGCGCAGCGGCGCGTCGGCATACGCGCGGTAGTAGCCTTCGTGCTCACCGGTCAGCAGCACGTGCGCGCTGTTGTGGAAGTCGTCGTTCCACTGCGCATCGAAGCCGTTCGGCCCGAGCAGGCTCGCGGTATTGCGTTCGTTC
Organism: Burkholderia sp. 567; assembly: GCF_040545115.1. NCBI lineage: Bacteria > Pseudomonadati > Pseudomonadota > Betaproteobacteria > Burkholderiales > Burkholderiaceae > Burkholderia > Burkholderia sp. 567. Next base: position 130,786 of record NZ_JBEPLG010000004.1, on the reverse strand, counting down.
TCGAGCACCAGATGCACGTGGCGCGCATCGCCGAAATGCGTGCGCACGCGCCGCGCCAGCTCGCGCAGCCACGCATCGTCGTCGATCGCATGCGCGGCGTCGATGCGCAGGCCGTCGAAACGGAATTCGTCGAGCCAGTACAGCGCGTTGTCGATGAAGAACGCGCTCGTCTGCGCGCGCGAGAAATCGATCGCCGGGCCCCACGCGGTCTGCCGGTCGGCCCGGAAAAATTCAGGTGCATAGCGCGGCAGCAGGTTGCCGTCGGGGCCGAAGTGGTTGTACACGACGTCGAGAAACACCTGCAGTCCGAGCCCGTGCGCGGCGTCGACGAGCGCCTTCAGCTCCTCGGGCCGGCCGTATGACGCAGCGGGCGCGAACGGCAGCACGCCGTCGTAGCCCCAGTTGCGCGCACCGGGGAACGCGTTGACGGGCATCAGCTCGAGCGCGGTCACGCCGAGCGCGGCGATGTCGGGCAGGCGCCGCTCGACGCTCGCATAGCCGCCGCAGGCACCGACGTGCAGCTCGTACAGCACCGTCTCGTGCCACGGCCGGCCACGCCACGCGTCGTTGCGCCAGCGGTACGCGGCGGGATCGACGACCTGGCTCGGGCCGTGCACGTCGGACGGCTGGAAGCGCGACGCGGGATCGGGCACCGCGAGGCCATCATCGAGCAGGAAGCGATACAGCGTGCCGGCGCCGCAGCGCGCGACGACCTCGAACCAGCCGTCGCCGGTGGCTTGCATCGCGATGCGCTCGTCGCCGTGCAGTTCGACCGCGGCCGTGCGGCTCGCGGGCGCCCACAACCGGAAGCGGGTGTGCTGCGCGTCGACGCAGGTCGCGCCGAACGACGACGCGAACGCGTGCGTGCCGGATGGTGGTGCGGTACGTGACGACATGGCGGTTCCTCACGAGGGCAGGTCGGGTGGCACGGCCGCGACCGCGATCACGGCCGTGTGTGCGGCGACGTCGAGGCCGGCCTCCGGCCACGAGCGCGGGCCGGAGTCGGGCGTCGCGGTGTCGAGCAGCACGCGGTAATCGAGCACCGGCGCGGGCGGCTTGAACTTGATGGTGCCGGCCGACGCGTTCAGCATCACGAGCAACGCCTCGGTGCGCCCGGTGCGGCCGGTGCCCACGCGCCGCATCGTCAGCGCGCGGCGCTCGCCGTCTTCCCACGCGGGCACGCTCAGCTCGAGGCCGTGTTCGTCGAACCAGCCGATCTCGCGCATGCCCGGCGCGCCGTCGCGGTCGCCCGACGGATAGCGCGGCGCGGACATCACCGGGTACATGCGCCGCAGCGCGGCGAGCCGCGACACGAAACGGATCATCTGGACGCCTTCCTCGCTGTGCGCGAGGTCCCAATCGAGCCACGATATTTCGTTATCCTGGCAGTACGCGTTGTTGTTGCCGTGCTGCGTGCGGCCGAATTCGTCGCCGGCGACGAGCATCGGCGTGCCGAGCGCGGTAAACAGCGTCGCGAGCATCGAGCGCGCGACACGCGCGCGCAGGTCGAGGATCGACGCATCGTCGGTGGCGCCTTCGACGCCCCAGTTCGCGCTGCAGTTGTCGTCGCGGCCGTCGCGGTCGTCCTCGCCGTTGGCCTCGTTGTGCTTGTGCGCATACGACACCAGATCGGCGAGCGTGAAGCCGTCGTGCGCGGTGACGAAATTGACCGACGCCCAGGTCCGGCGCCTTTGATGGTTGAACAGGTCGGCCGAGCCCGCGAGGCGCGCGGCGAGTTCCGGACGCTGGCCTGCGTCGCCGCGCCAGAAGCGCCGCACCGTGTCGCGAAAGCGGTCGTTCCATTCGGCGAAGCCGGGCGGATGACGGCCGAGCTGATAGCCGCCGAGGCCGAGATCCCACGGTTCGGTGATCAGCTTGCGCTGCGCGAGCACCGGATCCTGCCGCAACGCGTCGAAAAACCCCGCGCCCGGCTCGAAGCCGTGATCCTCGCGGCCGAGCGTCACGCCGAGATCGAAGCGAAAGCCGTCGATGTTGAACGCGGTGGCCCAGTAGCGCAGCGAATCCATCACCATCTGCACGACGCGCGGGTGCGACAGGTTCAGCGTGTTGCCGCAGCCGGTCTCGTCGACGTGGTAACGCCGGTCGTCCTGCCGCAGCCGGTAGTAGCTCGCGTTGTCCAGGCCGCGCCACGACAGCGTCGGGCCGAGCTCGTTGCCTTCACACGTGTGGTTGTAGACGACGTCGAGCACGACCTCGATGCCGGCCGCGTGCAGCTGCCGGATCGCGATGCGCATTTCGTCGAGCCGCCGCGTCGTCAGGTACGACGGCTCCGGCGCGAAGAACGCGGCCGTGTCGTAGCCCCAGTAGTTGCGCAGCCCGCGGTTCACCAGCGCCCGCTGCTGCAGGAACGCGTGCACCGGCAGCAATTCGATCGTCGTCACGCCGATCGACAGCAGGTGATCGATGAACGCCGGATGCGACAGCGACGCGAACGTGCCACGCTCCGGCACGCGCAGCCCGGCGCGGCGCATCGACGCGCCGCGCACGTGCGTCTCGTAGATCACGGTGCTGCGCCACGGCACGTCCGGGCGCCGGTCGTTGCGCCAGTCGAACGCCTCGTCGACGACCACGGCCTTCGGCATCGCGGGCGCCGAGTCGCGGCGGTCCATCGACAGGTCCGCGCGGTTCGAATGCACGCGATAGCCGAACAGCGCGTCGGACCAGCGGAACTGGCCGACCAGCTTGCGCGCGTACGGGTCGAGCAGCAGCTTGGTCGGGTTGAAGCGATGGCCGTGCTGCGGCTGGTACGGGCCATCCGCACGAAAGCCGTATACGGTGCCCGGATGCGCGTTCGGCAGGTAGCCGTGCCACACCTCGTCGGTGCATTCGGGCAGGTCGAGGCGCGCGAGTTCCTTGCGGCCGGTCGGGTCGAACACGCACAGCTGGATACGGTGCGCGTGCGCGGAAAACACCGCGAAGTTGGTGCCAAGGCCGTCCCACGTGGCGCCGAGCGGATAGCAGCGGCCGGGTTCGAGACGGGAAGGCAGGGCGGTCGGCATGGGGGGATGGTCTCCGTGTCGAGGGCGCCGGGCGTCAGGCCGGGCTCAGCCATAGGGTCGCGAGCGGCGGCAGGCGCAAGGTGGCCGACCACGACTGGCCGTGCGAGGGCACGTCTTCCGTCCACACGGCGCCGTCGTTGCCGGCATTCGTGCCGCCGTACACGGCGGCATCGGTGTTCATCAGTTCGCGCCAGTGCCCGGGCGCGGGCAGCCCGATGCGATAGCCGGGGCGCGGCACCGGCGTGAAGTTGCAGATCGCGACGACGAGGCGCCCGCTATCGTCGCGGCGCGCGAACGCGAATACGCTGTTGTCTCGATCGTCGCCGATCAGCCAGAAAAAACCGGACGCGTGACAGTCGAGCGCGTGCAGCGCCGGCTCGGCCGCGTAGGTGCGGTTCAGGTCGCGCACGAGCCGCTGCACGCCGCGATGCGCGGGTGCGTCGAGCAGGTCCCAGTGCGGCGTCGCATCGTGCGCGAACTCGGCCCACTGCGCGAATTCGCTGCCCATGAACAGCAGCTTCTTGCCCGGATGCGCCCACATGAAGCCGAAGTACGCGCGCAGCGTCGCGAGCCGCTGCCACGCGTCGCCCGGCATCTTCACGGCGAGCGAGCCCTTGCCGTGCACGACCTCGTCGTGCGACAGCGGCAGCACGAATCGTTCGGAGAACGCATAGACGAGCCCGAACGTCATCCGGTCGTGGTGATAGCGGCGATGGATCGGATCCTCGCGCACATACGACAGCGTGTCGTGCATCCACCCCATGTTCCATTTGAAGTCGAAGCCGAGCCCGCCGTCGCCGGTCGACGCCGTGACGCCCGGCCACGCGGTCGATTCCTCCGCGAAGGTGACGACGCCCGGCGGCGCGAGCGTACCGTGCAGCGTGTCGTTGAGCGTGCGCAGGAACGCGACCGATTCGAGGTTCTCGCGCCCGCCGTGGATGTTCGGCACCCATTCGCCTTCGTTGCGCGAATAGTCGCGGTACAGCATCGACGCGACCGCGTCGACGCGGATGCCGTCGACGTGATAGCGGCGCGCCCACGCGAGCGCGGACGCGATGAGGAACGCGCCGACCTCGTTGCGTCCGAGATTGAACACGCAGGTGTTCCAGTCCGGGTGCATGCCTTCGCGCGGATCGGCGTGCTCGTACAGCGCGCTGCCGTCGAATTGCGCGAGGCCGTGCGCGTCGTTCGGAAAGTGCGCGGGCACCCAGTCGACGATCACGCCGATGCCGGCCGCGTGCGCGCGGTCGACGAAGCGCGCGAAGCCGTCGACCGGCCCGAAGCGCGCGGACGGCGCGAACTGCGCGAGCGGCTGGTAGCCCCACGAGCCGCCGAACGGGTATTCGGAAATCGGCATGAATTCGACGTGCGTGAAGCCCATGCCGCGCACGTACGGGATCAGCCGCTCGGCGAGCTCGTCCCAGGTGGCGCTGCGGTCCATCTCCTCGGGCACGCGCTGCCACGATTCGGCATGTACCTCGTAGATCGACCACGGCATCCGAAAGCGCCGGTCCGCGGGCGGTCGCGCGTGCAGCCAGCCGTCGTCGTGCCACGTGAACGCGTCGAGCGCCGCGGTGTCGGCGACGACGGACGCGGTGCGCGGCGGCGCTTCGGTCGCGCGCGCGCACGGGTCGGCCTTGTGCGGCAGCACGTGTCCGTCGGCCGCGCGCAGCTCGTACTTGTAGTGTTCGCCGGCGCCGGTGCCCGGCACGAACAGCTCCCACACGCCCCACGGCCGGCGCAGCCGCATCGGATGACGGCGGCCGTCCCACATGTTGAAGTCGCCGACGACCGATACGCGCTGCGCGTTCGGCGCCCACACCGCGAAGCGCACGCCGTCGACGCCGTCGACGCGCGTGGGCGTCGCGCCCAGGCAGTCGAGCACGGCGGCCGGGTCGCCGGCCGCGAAACGCGCGAGCGCGGCCTCGTCGAGCAGCGTGCCGAACGCGTACGCGTCGTCGGTGATCTGGCGCGTGTCCGGCCAGTCGATGGCCAGCCGGTAGCGGCCGTCGTGCGCGAGCGTACCCGCGAAGCAGCCGGCGTCGTCGACGCACGCGAGCGCGCCGAGTTCGTCGCCGTCGGGCGTCACCGCCCGCACGCGCTGCGCGCCGGGCAGCAGCGCGCGCACGACGACCCGGCCGGCGTCGGCGTGCGGGCCGAGACACGCGAACGGGTCCGGATGGCGGCCGGCGAGCAGCGCGTCGATGTCGGTGCGGTCGAACAGCATGTCGGTCATCGGTTGCCTCCGTGGTCGGGCGCGCGGTCGGTCGCGAGCAGGCGTTCGATCAGCGCCGCGAGCCCGCCGACCGGCACGCCGAGCCAGTCCGGGCGGTTCGCGGCTTCGTAGCACAGCTCGTACGACGCCTTGTCGATCAGGAACAGCGCGAGCAGGCGGTCCGCGTAACGCGGGTCGACGAAGCGCTCGGGCGCCTGATCGGCGGCCGCGCGATAGCATTCGACGAAGCGGTCGGCGGCGGCCTGCCCGAAGCGGTCGAACAGCGCGCGCTTGCGGCCGGCCGTCTGCGGCGGCGCCTTCTCGATCGCGAACTGCGCGGTGGCGCTCACGTACGACAGCGAGCGCAGCAGCCCGGCCACGTCGCGCAGCGGATGCGATTTCGCGCGGCGCCGGTCGAGCGCGCGCGCCGGCTCGCCTTCGAAGTCGATCAGCAGCGCGTCGCCTTGCACGTCGAGCACCTGGCCGAGATGGAAATCGCCGTGAATGCGCGTGCATTGCGCGTCGAGCGTGCGCGGCACGAGTTCGCCGATGGCCTGCACGGCCGCGTCGCGCGACGCGAGCAGCGTGTCCGCTGCCGCGCGGTTGACCGGATCGAGCTTGTCGAGCTGCGTGCGCAGCACGTCGAGCGCGCGCTCGAACGACGCGATCGCATCCACGCACCAGCCGTCGACGTGCTCGGGAGTCGCGGCTTCGGGCGCGAACGCGGGATCGTCGGACGGCTGCGCGAGCGCGACGTGCAACTGGCCGAGCCGCGTGCCGATGATGCCCGCGAACGCCGCGTAGCCGAGCAGCGCATCGGGCTCGTCGTCGACTTCGGCCGCGTCGCCGTCGCCCGCGGCCGGCAGCGCAAGTTCGTCGATCGCGCGCCGCAGGAAGTCGAACGAACGCGTCCACGCGTCGCCCTGGTTGTCGACGTAGCGCTGCAGGATCGCGACCGTATGCGGCGTGCCGTCCGGATCGACGTGCACGACTTCGCCCGCGAGCGTCGCGGTGTTCGCATAGCCGATCCGCGTCAGGTGCCGGCTCATCTCCGCTTCCGGATGGATGCCGTGCGCGACCTTGCGCACGAGCTTCAGCACGATCGCGTCGCCGATCACGAGCGAGCTGTTGCTCTGCTCGGCCGCAAGCCAGCGCACTTCGGCCTCCTCGCCGGGATCGAGCCCCGCGAGCGCGTGCTCGGGCAGGAAATCGAGGCGGCCGCCGTCGGACGTCGGCACCGTCGCGCCGTCGCGCAGCTTGCGCAGCATCCCGCGCGCGAATGCCGGCAGCGCGAACGCGTCGGTCAGGTAGCCCACCGTATGGCCGCGCCGCACGCGGGCGAGCGCGAGCTGCGTGAACAGCGGATGCGAGGTCTCGCCGCCCCACGCGGTGGCGAGCGGCACGACATAGCGCTCGACGCCGCCGTCGCTCGCGGACACCCAGGCCTCCGCGTACTGGAACGGTTCGTCCGGCATCGGCGTGACGACGTTCAGCCATGCGTCGCCGATCTTGCGGTCCTTCGATGCGAACCAGCGGCGCCGCGTGAGCCACGACGCGAGCGCATCGTGCGCGAGCGTGTGCAGTTGCCCGACGTCGGGTCGCGCGTCGCCGCGCCGCATCACGATCGTCACGTATTCGGGCAGCGGCTCCGCGTGCGGCTGCCGCCACGACGGCTCGCGGCCGTGCTCGGACAGCACGAACCACAGGAACCCGTATGGCGGAAAGGTCAGCAGATACGTGAGCTGCCCGATCGGCGGAAACGGCGAGTCCGACGTCATCTCGATCGGCACGCGGCCCGCGAATTCGGACAGGTCGAGCTCGACCGCCTGCGACGCGCGCGACAGGTTCGCGACGCACAGCACCGTCTCGTGGCCTTCGAGCTCGCGCAGATACGCGAGCACCTTGCGGTTCTCCGGACGCAGGAAGCGGATCGTGCCGCGGCCGAACGACTGCGTCGCGCGGCGCGTGGACAGGATCCGGCGGGTCCAGTTCAGCAGCGAATGCGGGTCGCGCGTCTGCGCCTCGACGTTGACCGCGTCATAGCCGTACAGCGCGCCCATCACGGGCGGCAGCACCAGCAGTTCCGGGTCCGCGCGCGAGAAGCCGCCGTTGCGGTCGGACGACCATTGCATCGGCGTGCGCACGCCGTCGCGGTCGCCGAGGTGGATGTTGTCGCCCATGCCGAGCTCGTCGCCGTAGTAGATCACCGGCGTGCCGGGCATCGACAGCAGCAGCGAGTTGATCAGCTCGATGCGGCGCCGGTCGCGCTCCATCAGCGGCGCGAGGCGGCGCCGGATCCCGAGGTTGATCCGCGCGCGGCGGTCGCTCGCATAGGTCTGCCACAGCAGGTCGCGCTCCGAGTCGGTCACCATCTCGAGCGTCAGCTCGTCGTGGTTGCGCAGGAACACGGCCCACTGGTTGCTCGGCGCGAGCGCCGGCGTCTGCCGCATGATGTCGATGATCGGGAAGCGGTCCTCGCTCGCGATCGACATGTAGATGCGCGGCATCAGCGGAAAGTGGAACGCCATGTGGCATTCGTTCTCCTCGCCGAAATATTCCTGCACGTCCTCCGGCCACTGGTTCGCTTCCGCGAGCAGCATCCGGTTCGGATACTCGGCGTCGATCGTCGCGCGGATCCGCTTCAGGATCGCATGCGTTTCGGGCAGGTTCTCGTTGTTGGTGCCTTCGCGCTCGACGAGGTACGGCACCGCGTCGAGCCGCAGCCCGTCGATGCCGAGATCGAGCCAGAAGCGCATCACCTGGATCACCTCGCGTACGACGGCCGGGTTGTCGAAGTTCAGGTCCGGCTGGTGCGAGTAGAAGCGGTGCCAGTAGTACTGGCCGGCGATCGGGTCGTGCGTCCAGTTCGATGTTTCGGTATCCAGAAAGATGATCCGCGTGCCCGCGTATTTCGTGTCGGTATCCGACCACACGTAGTAGTCGCGATGCATCGAGCCGGGCTTCGCGCGCCGTGCACGCTGGAACCACGGATGCTGGTCCGACGTGTGGTTGATCACCAGCTCTGTGATCACGCGGATGCCGCGCGCGTGCGCTTCGCGAATGAAGCGCCGCACGTCGGCGAGCGTGCCGTAGTCGGGATGCACGTCGCGGTAGTCGGCGATGTCGTAGCCGTCGTCGCGGCGCGGCGACGGGTAGAACGGCAGCAGCCAGATCGTGTCGACGCCGAGCTCGGCGATGTAGTCGAGCTTCATGATCAGGCCCGGGAAGTCGCCGATCCCGTCGTTGTTCGAGTCGTAGAACGACTTCACGTGTACCTGGTAGATGATCGCGTCCTTGTACCACAGCGGATCGTCCGCGCAGAGCGCGGGCGCGCGGCGCCGTGAACGGCGCCGGCGCGGCGTGCCGGCCGGTGCGAGGGACGGGAATTGCGCGCGACGCACGTCGTCGAGGGGATCTTCGCGTTTCATCATCCGTGTGCTCCGGAATGGCCCCGGGCATCGGCCGGGTCGGGCGCCGCCGCTCGCGCGGCGCCGGGAGACGGCGCGAGCCGCCAGATCGCATACGGCCGTACATGCGGGTCGAGCGATACGTACTGGCGATGCCCGCGCCAGGTTTCGGCATGCGCGGCGTCCTGTTCGAGCGCGTCGAGCGGTTCGCCGTCGACGAGCCCGAAGCCGCGCCACAGCGCCGCATCGAGCGTGAAATTCGCGGCCTGCGGATGCCACGGGTCGAGGCTGATCGCGACCGCGACGACGCTGTCGTGCGCGGGCGTCGCCTTCACGAACACCAGCACCTGGTCGTTGTCCGCATCGACGAAGGTGAGGCCGAGATGGGTCTGTAGCGCCGGATGGTCGCGCCGCGCGCGATTCAGCCGCGCGATTTCGCCGCCGATGTGCGCGGCCTTGCGCCAGTCGCGCACGCGCAGCTCGTATTTCTCCGCGTCCGCGTATTCCTCGCTGTCGGGCAGCGGCGCCGATTCGCCGATCTCGAAGCCCGAGTACAGGCCCCACGACCCGGCGAGCGTCGCCGCCAGCGCCGCGCGGATCACGAACTGCGAGCGTGGCGCGTTCTGCAGGTGGCGCGGATTGATGTCGGGCGTGTTCACGAAGAAGTTCGGCCGGAAGAACTCGCGTGCGGGGCCGGCCGTCAGCTCGGTCAGGTAGTCGATGAATTCGCGCTTCGTCTCGCGCCACGTGAAATACGTGTACGACTGCGAGAAGCCGACCTTCGCGAGCCGGTACATCATCCCCGGCCGCGTGAACGCCTCCGACAGGAACACCACGTCCGGATGCTTGCCGCGCACGTCCGCGATCATCCACGCCCAGAACGGCAGCGGCTTCGTGTGCGGATTGTCGACGCGGAAGATCCGCACGCCGGCGTCGACCCAGAACAGCACCGCGTCGCGCAGCGCGACCCACAGGTCGGGCAGCGCATCCGGCGCATAGAAATCGGGGTTCACGATGTCCTGGTAGCGCTTCGGCGGATTCTCCGCATAGCGCAGCGAGCCGTCGGGCCGCCACGCGAACCAGCCCGGATGCGCGGCGAGCCACGGATGATCGGGCGAGCACTGGATCGCGAAATCGAGCGCGATTTCCAGACCCTGCGCATGCGCCGCGTCGACCAGCGTGCGGAACGACGCGAGCGTGCCGAGCTGCGGATGCACGGCCGTGTGGCCGCCTTCGGGCGAGCCGATCGCGTACGGGCTGCCGACGTCGTCGGGCCCGGCCGTCAGCGTGTTGTTGCGGCCCTTGCGCGCCGTCGTGCCGATCGGATGGATCGGCGGGAAATACAGCACGTCGAAACCCATGTCGCGGATGCGCGGCAATTGCGCGATCACGTCGTCGAACGTGCCGTGCCGGTGCGGGTCGTTGCTCGCCGAGCGCGGGAACATCTCGTACCAGCTCGAGAAGCGCGCGGCGCGGCGTTCGACGTCGACCGGGTAGACGGCGTCATCGTGCGTGACGAACGGCCGGTAGCGCAACGCCGCGTACGCATCGGCGAGCGCGGGCGCGCCGAGCAGTTCGAGCCGCTTGTCGGGCGATGCGTCGTTGAACTCGGCCGCGAGCTGTTCCATCCGCGTGCGCGCGCGCCGGTCGGCCGGATCGGCGTGCTTCAACGCGGTCGCGAGCAGCAGTTGCGCCTCGCGTAGCTCCAGCGTCACGTCCTGGCCGGCCGCGCGTTTCTTCGTGATGTCGGTGACGAGCGATGCCCAGTCGTCGCGCCATGCGATCACACGGAACGCGTGGCGGCCGAGCCGGTCGAGTGAGATGCACGCGTGCCAGCGATCGTTCGGCTCCGCGACGAACGGCACTTCGCGCCATGTGTCTTCGTCGTCGGCTCGCCATTGCAGTGCGGCCGCGAGATGCGCGTGGCCGTCCGTGAAGATCGATGCGTGCACAACTAGTGTTTCGCCGATCACGCGCTTGATCGCGAAGCGGCCGCCGTCGACCGCCGGCTCGACGCGCTCGATCGCGATCCGGTCGGCCGCGAGCGCGGCCGACAGCGCGGTGCGCTCGCCCGCCGCATCGGTGCGAGCGAGCGCGGGCGGCGCGCGCCGCGCGTCGAGCAACGCATAGCCGCCGGGCTCGAGCGTGAAGGCTTGCAGCGCGACCGGCGCGGCGGGCGCGGATTTGCGCGAGCCGTTCGGTGGCGAGATCTGCGTGAAGCCGCCAGGCACGCCGGACAGGATCGTCGCGGGATCGACGTGCGTCGGCGCATCGAGATCGGGATTCAACGCGATCAGCAGGGCGGTGTCGTCGTGTTCGAGCGACGGACCGCTGCCGCGCAGCAGCGCCGTCGCGCGCGCGCCCGGCGCGCTCAGTTGAGCGATTTCGCCGCGCTCGGCCGCGAGTGGTGTCGCGCGGCGCCATGCATTCGCGTCGGCGATCGCGCCGGACAGGTCGAAGCGCGCGTCGTCCAGCGCGGCGCGGAAGCGTACGGCGTCCGCGTCGCGCGCCATCAGCGGCAGCGTGACGCCGCGCTCGAAGCCCATCGGCACGAGCCAGCCGGTGCCGACCGCGGCGGCGGTCCACAACGCGCGGTGGTACGCGCGGGCGACCGTCTCGTCTGGAGCGGTATTCCAGTTGTCGGCGAGGCGCGGGCCGTCGATTGCGTCCGGAAACGCGATCGGCGAGCCGATGCGCCGCAGCAGCCGGTGTTCGTCGACGAACCACGGCGCATGCAGGTCCCACCAGCGTACCGACGAGAACACCGCGTCGAAGCCGGCCGCCTCGAGCTGGGCGAGCGCGTCGCGCGCATGGCCGGGCACGCCGGCCAGCACCGCGACGTCCGGGCGCGCGCGGCGCAGTGCCGCGCGCCAGCCGGGCCACCACGCGGCCGGCAGGTGATGCGGCGCGTCGATCAGGAAACCCGACGCACCGGCATCCGCGAACGTGGCGAGGTGCGTGCACCACCACGCGGACAGCGCGTCGTGCGCGGCGTCTTCGCCGACCTGGGCATGCGCGACATCCATTTCATGCGCGGCGCTGCGCGGATCGATCAACGCGTCGTCGTGCGCGCGCTCGACGTACCAGTCCGGATGCTCGGCGCGCAGCGGGTTGTCGCGCGCGATGCGGTCCGGCACCACTTCGAGCAGCACGCGCAGCCCGTGGCCGTGCGCGAGCTGCGCGAGCCGCGAGAACGTCTCGAGCGCGCCGGCGCGCGTCGCGAACGTTGCGGCTGGCCGGTGGAAGTCGGCGACGTGGCGCGGGAAGCCCGCGACGCTGGCGGCCCAGAAGCCGCCGATCAGCACGTGGTCGAAGCCCATGCCGGCGATGTGCTGGAACGTATCGGGCCATGCATCGAGCGGGCCGACGAGGCGGGCGTCGCAGAAGTAGATGTGAGGAGCGAAGGGCGGTGTGGGGTTCATGGGTAGCGTGTGCAGGCGGCGGCCGGATCGGCAACAGATGTGCTTGTCGCAATGCGTGTTCCTGCTATGAGACGGAGGGGGTGCAAACGCTCACGCGCGATTCGGGGCGGTTGGGATGGTCGTTTTTTGCAGCCTGGGGCGCGGTGGCGGTGCTTTTATGCGGGGGCGCACGTTCGAGAAGGGGGGCGGCAGAGTGAAACTTTTGCCAATGGCGTCGAGATACCGATGAAAAACTCGGCGCATGCGCTGTCATCATCGCGACAACCCGCAAGCAGCCGATACCCCCGGCAACACACCCTTCACATCCGCGGAATCGACCGAATATCCGAACTGTCTCCCGTCGCCGTATCATCGTCCGCTTCCGGAATCGGCACCCCAGGGTCGTAGCGCACTGCCGCCCCATGCTCGATCCGGTGCGCGAACGACGGCGGAGCGTCGACCTCGTCGCCGAAGCGCGCACGCACGAACGCGCGCAGCACCGCGGTGCGCACGTCCGGCGCGCGTGCCGCGCAGGTCGACGGGCCGTCGATGAAGCTGGCGTCGCATTCGACGCCATCGCCGCGCCGCGTGATCCGCAGGTCGGCCACGCGCTCGAGCACCGCGCCCGCATCGGCCCATGACGCCGACGGCGCGAAATGCGCGTCGAGGCGGCGCAACGCGTCGCACGCGCCGGTCAGGATCACCTTCGGGTCGACGGCCGTGAAGCACAGCGTGTCTTCCTCATCCGCGCACAACGCGCGTGCGCACCAGTAATCGAGGGCGGCTCCGGCGAGTTCGTCGGTTCGCATCGGCAAGCTCCGTCAGGTTTCATCAGGGTGGGGCGCTCGTCGCGCAAGCGGCGTGCCCGGCGTCGCACGCATGCGCGCGACGAGCGGGTAGTGATCGGACGCGCGCCGCGCGCGCATGCTGCGATGCACGTTCACGTCGACGAGCCACTCGCCGGGATGGATCCAGATCCGGTCGAGCGAGAACACCGGGTACAGCGTCGGGAACGTACGCGGCGCCGGCGCGCGCCGGAACCGCGTGACGAGCGCCCGCAGCGCGCGGCCGCGCACGAACCATTCGTTGATGTCGCCCATCAGGATCACCGGCATCGCGCCGGTGTCGAACGCGGCGAGCAGCCGCTGCACCTGCGCGCTGCGCTCGCTCGCCGACAGCCCCAGATGGGTCGCGACCACGCGGATCATGCCCGCGCTGGAGTCGATGTCCGCATCGAGCGCGCCGCGCGGCTCGCGCTGGTGAAACGACAGGTCCAGCGTGCGCGCCGCACGAATCGGGCAGCGCGACAGCACGGCGTTGCCGTAGCGGCGCTCGGGCGTGTCGATGGTCGGGCCGGCCACCGCGTGCATGCCGGTGGCGTCGCGCAGATGCGCGAGCACGTCGGGCGCGTGCGTGCCGCCCAGCGGCACTTCCTGCAGCGCGATCACGTCGGCGTCGAGTTCGTGGATCACCTGCGCGATCCGGTGGGCCGCGCGTGTGTGCCACTTGCCGTAGCCGCCGCGGATGTTGTACGTCGCGATCCGCAGGTCGCGCCCGCCCGGCGCGGCGGGGGGCGGGCCGTCGGACGTGACGATGTCCGGCGGCGGGGCCGGTTGCACGCTCAGCGCCATCGTCGCAGCACCCTGACGAGCAGCACCGACACGCCGACCAGCACGGCGCCGATCGCCGCGAGCCACGCGAACGCGCCGGGCCCCGGATGGCTGAACGCGGCGGTCAGTTGGTGCGCGAACGTGACGGTCAGCACGATACCGGGCAGCATCCCGATCGCGGTGCCGACCAGATAGTCGCGCAGGCCGATGTGCGATGCGCCGGCGACCAGGTTCACGATCGTAAACGGCGCGATCGGCAGCAGCCGCAGCACGGCCATCGCGACTACGCCGCGCCGGCCGAGGTGTTCGCTGAGCCGGTTCGCGCGCGCGCCGGCGAGCCGGCGCACCGCGTCGCGCCCGAGCCAGTGTCCGATCCCGTACGTCGTGGCGGCGGCTGCCATCGTGCCGAGCGCCGCATACGCGAAGCCCGGCCACGCGCCGAACACCAGGCCCGTCACCGTGATCAGCAGCGTGATCGGCACCGACAGCGTCGCCGCGATCACGTAGCCGGCCAGCAGCAGCGCGGGCGCACCGGGCAGTTGCGCGGCGTGAGCGGCCATTCGCGCGAGCGACGCGATGTTCAGTTCCTTGCCGAGCGGCGAGAAGCGCCACGCGAGCGCGAGCGCCGCGACCAGCAGCACGGCCGCGCCGAGCACGAAGAAGCGCGCGGTCAGCACGCGGTGCTGCTCGCGCGGCACGAACTCGCGGACGAAGCGGTCCGGCTCGATCGGCTGCTCGGGGTCGAGCCGCGCGCTGACCGGCACCAGCGCGTCGAGTTGGGGCGTCACGACCGGCTCGAGCGTGCGCAGCGTGCGGCCGGGCTTGTCGCGCAACCGGTCGAGCACGGTATTCGGACGTTCGTCATGCGCGAGCGCGGCGGCAACCTCGGCCGGCGTCGTGTCGAGATGTTCGGCCAGCAGCCGGTCGCGCAGGCCGGCAATCGCGGTGCGGATGCGCGGCTCGCCGGCCGCGACGAGCGCGATGCAGCATTCGGTATCGAGCACCATCGACCGGTTATTGAGGTTCGCGCTGCCGATCACGATGCATTCGTCGTCGGCGATCGCGATCTTGCTGTGCACGTTCACGCATGCGTCCCCAAGCCCGTCGACATGCGGATACAGCAGCCGATAGCGGTCGAAGCGATCGGCGGCCTTGAGCGTGCCATGCAGCCGCGCGCGCAGCACGCCCATCGTCGCTTCCTGCAGCCAGCCGCTCTGCACGCGCGGTGCGACGACCGTCACGTCGGGCCCATCCGGATCGGCGAGCCGCTCGGACAGCGTTTCGCGCACCACCGCCGCGGTGAAATACTGGTTCTCGATATACAGATGGCGGCGCGCGGCGCGGATCGTGTCCTCGACCAGCGCGGACACCTGCCGCACCGGCTCGCGATCGCGGTGGCGCGGCGCCGTATAGGCGATGCCGAGCCGCACGTCGCGCAGGTCGACGCGCGCATCGGGCGGCCACGGATCGACGTCTTCCTCACGATCGAGATGCCGCTGCGCGCGGATCGCGATCGGACGCCCGCATGCATTGAACCAGCGCGCGCGTGCCTGCTTGCCGATCGCGGCGGCTGCGTCGCCGTCGAACATCGCCTGCACGTCGTGAAACGGCCCGTACGGCATCCCGTGCGCGTCGCGGCGGCGCGGATCGTCGGCCGCGTGCGCGGGCGTATCCCAGCGTGCGCGCGTCAGGTCGAGCCCGCCGACGAACGCGAGGCGGTCGTCGATCACGACGAGCTTCTGATGATGCGATGCGCCGCGCGGATGCGTGTCGTCGAGCCGGAACCGGATGCCGCGATGCGCGCGCCACGCGGCGCGATAGACGGGCGGCCAGTCGCGCTCGAGCGCATAAATCATCGCGAAGTCCCACGCGAGCACGTAGATGCGCAGGTTGTGCCGCGACGATGCCAGGGCGTGCAGAAAGGCGGCGAGCGTGTCGGGCAGGCCGTCGCCGGGGTCGGCAGGCGGCAGGTACATGCGGCTGTCGACGTCCCAGCCGACGATGAACACCGTATGGCGCGCCCGCAGCAACGCGGCACGCAGCGTCGCGAAATACGCGTCGCCGTCCACCAGCATCGCGAAGCGGTCTGCATGGCGGATCGTGTCGCAGTTGCGCCCGCGCTCGAGCAGCCCGTGGCGCAGCAGCTCGTCCGTGCGCGACGGGTCGGCTGTCGCGCCATCGGAGCGCGCCGTCGCGACGCTGGCGCGCGTCATGCGTCCCGGCACGATCATCGGGCGTCGACGTCCCGGTCGCCGTCGATGCGTTGCAGCAGCACGTCGCAACGCGCGCGCAGCGCCTGCAGTTCCGGTGAATCGGCGTCGAGCCGGATGCGTTCGCCGCTGTCCGGATCACCGTACGCGCACGCGATCTCGTAGATGCCTTGCGCAATCGTGGCGGACGCGTCCGCGATCCTGATCCGGTCGAGCCAGCCGCATTCGGCGTGATGGCACGCGAGCCACGCGCGCAGCGCGCCGACCGTCTGGCTGGCCGTCATCCACGCGCCGCCGCGCATGCGCGCCGTCAGCTGGCTCGTTACGAGGTAGGAGAGCAGGTCGGTCTGAGTCACGCAAAACTCCTTGAAGAAGTATCGGGGCGACAGGTCCGTACGCCGGCGAGGTTTTGCAGCGCCGCGCAGATCGCCGCAAATTCCGCGCCGCTCGTGCGCGAGAACGACACCGAGATGTCGTCCGTGTCCGGATCGTCGTCCGACTGCTGGACGATGAATCGCTTCACGCGCACGCGGTCGGTGCCGAGCGTGTCGTGCAGCTTGCCGAGCGTCAGGCCGCCGCGCTGGACGACGAGCCGCAGCGTGCGCTGCTGCCGCTGGGTGATGAAGCGGCGCTCGAGCGGCTTCACGCCCGCCAGGATCACGAGGACGATCACGGTCGCGCCGAGCGACGCAACGTACATGCCGCCGCCGACCGCGAGACCGACACCGGCCACTGCCCACAGGCTCGCGGCGGTCGTCAGTCCGCGCACGACTTCGCCGCGCAGCAGGATCGAGCCGGCGCCGAGAAAGCCGATGCCCGATACCACCTGCGCGGCGACCCGCGACGGGTCGAGCACGACGCCGCTCTGGCCGTGTACGTCTTCGAAGCCGAACGTGGAGACGAGCATCACGAGTGCCGAGCCGACGCATACCAGCATGTGGGTGCGCAAGCCGGCGGCCCAGTTGAGCCGCTCGCGTTCGAGTCCGATCACGCTGCCGAGCAGCGCGGCGAGCAGCAGGCGTCCGAGGAGTTCGAGATGGCCGATCATCGTGGCCTCCTTTTGTTTGGCGTACTGGAGCGGTTCGCTACCGGTTCGATACCCGGTTCGCTGCTCAATAGGGACGCAAGGCCCGTGCCGGATCGGCCGATACCGGGCACGCCGCGTGCGCGCGGGGCCGGCGGCGCGCGCGGCGATCATGCGGCGCGCATTTTTTGCATCTTTATCGCAGATAAGTACAGGGGGCCAGGATGCAACATCAACAGGACGCACAGGTTCGCGACCCGTATCGCGGCCACGAGATTCGCGTATGGGCGCGCCGCAACGCGCGGGGTGCGTGGGACGACGAGGTGCAGGTGTATGTCGACGGCGCGCGCATCGAGTTGTACGTACCGGAGCCGGCCGGCACGGAGTGGCTGACCGAGGACGAGGCGCTGCGGGCGGGCGTCGAGCGCGGGCGCTATCTGGTCGACAAGCGCGTCGACGACGACTGATCCCGCCGGCACGGTGTTCGCACGCGCGTCCGGCATGGAGGCGCGTGCCCGCCGAGGGGAACGAAGTCGGGGAAGGCGATCGCGGGGAAGTCGGCCGATGCGGGTCGGCCGGACGATTCAGGCGTTACGGCCGCGCCGCGATCTCATCCAGATGCCACAGCAGATCCGCCGGATCGTCATACACGCGCAGCGCGCCCGCGCGTTCGAGCTCGTCGCTGCCGTAACCGCCCGACAGCAGCCCGACGCCGAGCGCCCGGCAGCGGCTCGCGGCGAGCATGTCCCAGATGCTGTCGCCGACCACGACCGTATGTTCGATCGGCACGTTCAGTTTCGCGGCGGCGGTCAGGAACAGGTCGGGATCCGGCTTCGCGTACTTCACCTGATCGCGCGTGACGACCACGTTCTTCTCCGGATCGACGCCGAGCGCCTCCAGATTGATCGCGGCGGTTTCCATCCGTCCGCTGGTCGCGATCGCCCAGCGAATGCCGGCATTCGTCAGCGCGGCCAGCAGCTCGCGCGCACCCGGCAGCGGCCGGACCTGCGCGCGCAGCCGCTGATACGCGGCCGCGTGCAGCCGCGCGAGCCGCTCGACGCGCTCGGCGTCGATGTCGCCGGCCGTCTCGCGCAGCAGCTGGTTCAGGAACAGGCCACCGCTCATCCCGATCTTGCGGTGGATGCGCCACACCGACAGCTCGATGCCCTCGGCATCGAGCGCTTCCTTCCACGCGAGCACGTGCTGATAGACGCTGTCGACGAGCGTGCCGTCGAGATCGAACAGAAATGACGTTTCAATGCGCATGTAAATCTCCTGGCCCGATGGCGTTCGGGCGATTCGTTCGGGGAAAGTGGATTCGACACATTATCGGCGCACGGCCGTGTCATTGCCGTGTTCGCGCATCGCGGCCGGCAGCGGCGTTTCAAGCGCCGCTGGTACAATCGCGCCGATGCGCCGGGCCGGCTGCCCGCGCCACCAACCTTCGTCGAATTCCCGTATGGCAACCCCGGACGCCGTCAGTTCCGAACAGTCGTGGTGGGGCGTTCTGGCCCTGGCACTCACTGCCTTCATCTTCAATACCACCGAATTCGTGCCCGTCGCGCTGCTGAGCGCGATCGGCGACAGCCTGCAGATGCAGCCGACCGCCGTCGGCCTGATGCTGACGATCTACGCGTGGACAGTCGCCGTCGTGTCGCTGCCGCTGACGTTCGTCACGCGTCACGTCGAGCGGCGCAAGCTGCTGAGCTGCGCGCTGCTGGTGTTCATCGGCAGCCATGTCCTCACCGGCGTCGCGTGGAATTTCACGGTGCTGATGCTCGGCCGGCTCGGCATCGCGTGCGCGCATGCGGTGTTCTGGTCGATTTCCGTTCCGCTGGCCGTGCGGCTCGCGCCGAGCGACCGCAAAAGCCGCGCGCTCGGCCTGCTGGCGATGGGCACGGCGACCGCGATGGTCGCCGGCATTCCGCTCGGGCGCGTGATCGGCGAGGCGCTCGGCTGGCGCGTCACGTTCCTCGTGATCGGCGGCGCGGCGGCCGTCGCGTTGCTGGCGCTGCGCATGACGCTGCCGACGCTCCCCAGCCAGGGCGCCGGCTCGCTCGCGAGCATCGGCACGTTCCTGCGCAAGCCGGCGCTGGTGTCGCTGTACGCGATCACCGTGCTGGTGATTTCCGCGCACTTCACGTCGTATACGTATATCGAGCCGTTCGTGCAGAGCGTCAATCATGCGAGCAGCAGCCGGATTACCTACGTGCTGATCCTGTTCGGCGTCGCCGGCGTGCCGGCCGCGCTCTGCTTCAACCGCGTGTTTCCGGAGCGGCCGGCCGATTTCCTGATCGCGTCGATCATCGCGTTGTCGGCCTGTCTGCTGATCCTGTTCCCGAGCGCGCTGAACATCGTCACGCTGTCCGTTCACACGCTGGTGTGGGGCGGCGCGATCGTCTGCTTCGGTCTCGCGATGCAGGCGTGGGTGCTGAAGCTGGCGCCCGAGGCGACCGATCTCGCCGTGTCGATCTTTTCCGGGCTGTACAACGTGGGGATCGGCGCGGGTGCGCTGCTCGGCAACCATATCGCCGGCGCGTTCGGGCTGCCGTGGATCGGCACGTTCGGCGGGGTGGTCGGGATCTTCTCGGCCGGGATCGCGTGGGCCGCGTTGCGGCTGCATGAGCGGCGGGCGGTGGCGTAGCGGGCCGATTCTCCGTCGCGCCGGCGATTGACGATCACGCCGCCATGGCGGCATCGACCTGTCGTGCTCGACGATTGCGGCGGCGGGTCCGTTCCCTGATCCAGCGAATACCCGAGCAAGCGGTTCGCGACGGGGGATGCGACGGCGGCGATCGGGTTCGCAAGGAATCGGGCAGGGCGATGGCGTGGCCGCCATCGTTTCATGCTTATCGCCGCACGCCGCACGCCGCACGCCGCACGCCGCACGCCGCACGGCCGCACGTTCTACGCCGCGTCAATGCAGCCCGTCAGTCCCGATCCCCGCAGCTTCGAGCCGCCTGAGCTTCGCATACAGCGTCGTGCGTGAAATGCCGAGTTGTCGCGCGGCCGCCGACACATTGCCGTCGTGTTCGCGGAGCGCGCGGCGGATGGCTTCGAGCGACTGTTCGTGCAGGCTTGCCTGCGGGCTCGCGGCCGCCGCCGCGGTGCATACATCGGCGGCGTCTTCGAGCACGTCGGCGTGGCGCGCCGTCGTCGCCCGATCGAGCGGCGCGCGCAGCGTGCGCACCCATACGTGGCTACCATCGTCGCGCGCGATTCGCTGCGGCGTGCGCGCCGGGGTCAGCAAACGACGCTGTTGCGCGGGCGTCGCGCCGGGAAACAGTTGCCGGAGGTCGTACGGCGCGACCGGCCCTGCGGGCGCGAGATCGAGCATCTGCCGGGCAAGCCGGCTCACCGCGCGCACGCGGCCCGCTCCGTCGAGCGCGATGACGCCGGCGAGCGGCGTGCCGAGCCAGCGCGGATCATGCTGGACCTGCAGCAGATGGCAGTCGCGCAACATCGCATACAGCCGCTGCTCGGCGGACAGCGCCGCGTGCCGGAACTGCTCGCGCAGCTGCATGACGTTGCGCCGGCCGATGCCGGTGATGTCGAGCGCGCCGATCACTTCACCGTCGAGGCCGACCAGCGGCACCGCGAGGCAGAATACCCGCGAGAACTCGTCGAGATAGTGCTGGGCGCCCGCGACGACGGCCTCGGCGCCGTCGTGAATCACGCAGCTCGGCGCGGTCGTGCCGATGTTCGGTTCGACGATCCGGCGGCCGGCGACGATCGGCGTCAGCAGCGCGTCGTCGCATTGCGGGCTGCGCCGCGCATGCACGATCGTGCCTCGCGGATTGACGCAGAAGATCGTCCAATCGCGGCCGCCGAACGCCGCCCACAGCGGCTCGATCTCCTGGGCGACGCAACGGTAGAGCCGCCGGTCCGCGCGCGATTCGTCGAGCTCGCGCTGCATTTCATAGCGGGCGTGTTGCCATGGCCGCAGCCCGGCGTCGCGCGAACGCAGCCACGAGCGCGCGACGCTGGCCGGCAACGCCGTTTCGGGCAGCGGCTCACCCGCGGCGAACCGGGCGCGGAGCCGGTCGAGGTCGACCAGCCGTGCAGGAGATTCAGGGGCTGTATTCACACATGCGCTCCATGTGGGTCGAATGGCCGGGCCAGGCATGCCGGCCGGCGTGTCGCGCGAATGCGTAATATAGCCCGGTGCCCGAAGCGGGGTATCGTCGTGCGGTGCAAGGGCGCAGCGTGCCGTCGATTTGCATCGGGATGCCGCTGGCGGCACCCCGCGCTCAATGCGGCAATCGCAGGATCGGTTTGAGCGTGATGCCGCTGCTGCTGTCCGCGGCGGCCTGGTTGATCTGCTCGAGCGGATAGAACTTCACCAGCCGGTCGAATGGAAACCGGCCTTGCAGATGCAGCTGCACGAGTTGCGGAATGAACGTCTGCGGCACGCTGTCGCCTTCGACGATCCCGCGGATCGTGTGGCCGCCGAGCAGCAGGCTGTTCACGTCGAATTCGGCCTTCGTGCCGAGCTTCGGCGCGCCGACCACACCCATCGTGCCGCGCGAGCCGAGCGCGTCGATCCCTTGCGACAGCACGGCCGGCAGCCCCGTCGATTCGAGCGCGTAGTCGACACCGCCGCCGGTGATCTCGCGGATCGCGTCGGCGACGTCCACTTCCTTGCTGTTGAGCGCATGCGTCGCGCCGAGTTCCAGCGCCAGCGCGAGCCGCGACGGCACGATGTCGACGGCAATGATCGTCGTCGCGCCGGCGATACGCGCGGCCATCACGGCGCTCATTCCGACCGCGCCGGCGCCGAAGCTCGCGAAGCTGCTGCCCGTGCGTACCGCGAGCGAATTGATCACCGCGCCCGCGCCGGTCTGGATCCCGCAGCCGAGAGGGCCGAGCAGTTCGAGCGGCGCTTCCTTCGGCACCTTGATCGCGTTGTTCTCGCGCGCGAGCGCGTAGCTCGCGAACGACGACTGCGCGAAGAAATGATCGTGCAGCGGTTCGCCCGCTGCGTCGCGGATGGCCGTCTGTCCGTCGGCATCGGCACCGCCGAAGTTCAGCGCGAAGAACTGCCGGCAATACGCGCCGTGACCGCCGACGCACGACGCGCAATGGCCGCACGCGCCGTAGGTCAGCACGACGTGATCGCCGGCGGCGAGCGTCTTCACGTTCGGGCCGACCGCCTCGACCACGCCGGCGCCTTCGTGACCGAGCACGGCCGGCAGCGGCACCGGATAGTACTGGTCGCGCACGATCAGGTCGGTGTGGCACAGGCCCGTCGCGACGACGCGCACCAGCACCTCGTCGCCGCGCGGCGCGCGGATTCGGGCCGGTTCGATCGAGAAGGGCGCGCCGGCGGCGCGGGCGACGGCCGCGGTGACGGCGCGCGTATCGTTTTCGGTATACATGGTCGGTTTCCTCGTCAAATCGGATACAGCGGCGCTTCGCCCTTGATCGTGAGCCACTGCCACTGCGTGAATTCTTCCCAGTTTGCCGCACCGCCGATGCTCGAGCCATTGCCCGATGCGCCGACGCCGCCGAACGGGTTGATCGCTTCGTCGTTGACCGTCTGGTCGTTGATGTGCAGCAGCCCGGTATTCAGCCGCTCGCCGATCCTCAGCGCACGGCCGACGTCGGCGGACAGGACCGCCATCGACAGCCCGTATTCGGTCCGGTTCGCGAGCGCGATCGCGTCTTCGTCGGTATCGAATGGCACGACGATCGCGACCGGCCCGAAAATCTCCTCGTCGAACGCCGGATTGCCAGGCGCGACGCCGCTCAGCACGGTCGGCTCGAAGAACAGGTCGCGATAGCCGCCGCCCGTCTCGACGCGTGCGCCGGCGCGACGAGCCGCGTCGACCACGCTCGCCGCATGGTCGCGTTGCGCGGCGTTGATCAGCGGGCCGAGGCCGACGTCGCCGCTGGCCGGATCGCCGACGCGCAGGCTTTGCGCCTTCTCGACGAGCTTCGCGACGAAGCGGTCGTGAATCGCGCGCTGCACGAGCACGCGGCCGGTCGCCATGCAGATCTGGCCTTGATGCAGATACGCGCCCCATGCGGTGTTCGCGACCGCGCGGTCGAGATCGGCATCGTCGAGCACGATCAGCGAATTCTTGCCGCCGAGTTCCAGCGACACCTTCTTCAGATGGCGGCCGGCCGCTTCGCCGACCTTGCGCCCGGCCGCGGTCGAGCCGGTGAACTGGATCATTGCGACATGCGGATCGGCGACCAGCGCGGCACCGGCCGCGCCATCGCCGGGCAGCACGTGCAGCACGCCTGCCGGCAAGCCGGCGAGCTCGAACACGCGCGCGATCGCGACGCCGCCGCACACGGCGGTACGTGGATCGGGCTTCAGCACGACTGCGTTACCGAGCGCGAGCGCCGGCGCGACCGCGCGCATCGCGAGGTACAGCGGGAAGTTGAACGGCGAGATCACGCCGACAACGCCGCGCGGGCGGCGACGCGCGAGCGACAGCCGGCCGGCCGCCGACGGCAGCACCTCGCCGGCCGCGCGCGACGGCAACCCGGCCGCTTCGTGCATTGCCATGATCGTGACCGACGTTTCGAACGATGCCTTCGCGCGCGTCGAGCCGCTTTCGCGCACGAGCCAGTCGACGATTGCATCGAAGTGCGTTTCGGCGACGGCCGCCGTGCGACGCAGGATCGCCGCACGCTCGTCGTACGGCAGGCCGAACCATGCGGGCTGCGCGCGATGCGCGGCGGCCGACGCGTCGGCGATGGCCGCGCCGTCGGCGAGACCGATGCGGCCCAGCGTGTTGCCGGTCGCCGGTTCGATTACGTCGGCGGCGTGCGCGCTCGCGTGCCAGCGTCCGTTGAAGGTCTTGCCGCGCCAGATGTCGGCGTCGAAGAGGGCGGTGTTGGTGGTGGTGCTGGTGCTGGTGCTGCTATCCATTTACGCTCCTGGGGAAATTCGGATCGGCCGGATCGGGTGTTGCTGGGGGCTTGGGTGTCGACCGGCATGCGGGCGAGGGTAGGCAGGGGCGGCGGAAGGGGGCTATACGGGTTTGTTCCCACCCGCCGGGGCTGCGCGGGGCGTGGGGCGTTTGTGGTTATGTGTGCGGAAATTGAACAGTCGTTGCGCGGATGGTTGCCGTTTGCGGGCTGATGACACTGCGTGGATTGCACCCGAAGCCGTCTTCCGACGCCTGTTGACGACAATGGCTAGTACCGGATCCTCTCCGGACGTTTGAATAAGGCGTCACCTCTGCGACTGCATCGTCGGCATAGCGTGTATTACGTGCAACTCAAACGCGAACTTATTCGCAGATTCGATAATTGTGAAAATATACGCTTTGTCGTTCTTCTATTAATAATAGGTGAATTCCGGCCTGCGGCGATACAAATTTTTAAGTATAGATTGGGCTGCACATAAGTTATGCGCCAACATGGAGCGCGAAACTTCCTCAAGCAAAAAAGAAATTTCTAGTTCACGGCCTTTCTTTTTCTATACTTTCTAATCGTTGATTGGCAACGCCAATAAAATTCCGAAGTGAATATTATTAATATGAAGCGCGATTTTCGCCATGGCTTTGACGTGTCTGCTGACTATTGCGGAACAAAGCAAGGCCGAGAGCCAGGCGCGGGGCGAGCATCCTTTTCGCGTGGTCAGCGATCAGTCAGGTCGCGGTAAGGTGCGCTACAAAGGTCCGACGATGAGTACTGCCCTGAGTGCGTAAAGCGATTCAGGAGAGAGACCAAACTCGGCTCATTTTCGCGAAAACATTCCCGGCGCGTATTTTATATCACGATTTTAATTTCTGGATTAAGTCGAAAACCTCACCGACAAAAAGGTGATTGATCGGTGCTTCCTTAATCTGATGAAAGGAGAAAAATGGTAATTAGCAAGCCGGTTATTTATCAATAGCTTCTTGGAGAACAAGCATGAAGAATCTAGCTTTGATTGCATTGACAGCGGTGCTGGTCGCTCCCGCGGCATGGGCCGAAACCAATGCCGCCGATGGGCCCAGTGGAGCGCATTTTGCAACTGCTGCGCCGGTATGCACCGTAGATCAATCCACTCTGGATGTCAGTTGTACCGGGGCTACCATCGGGGGGATCGGCCACACGAATGCGACAGCGAACCTGTCGGCGACTTACTCGGGCACCGTACAGTGCAGAAACCATGGCGGTCAGGTCGTTGACGTGAAGACGCAGGTCACGGATGCTGCTTCGTCGGGAAAGCTGATCGCGTCCAAGAACGGGCAAATCGTCGTGCCGCCGCTCGGTGTGGTGGCGCCGACGGCGCAACAGTTACTTGCCAATGCCAGCTGCCCCAACGGGAACTGGACCAAGCAGCTTACCGCGGGCCCGGCCCTCGCGAATTTCGTCTATACGATCACCTTCGCGGGCTTCAGCGGGCCTTATTTTAGCCTCGTGGGTCCTTGATTGACGTGGCACAGGCTTCGGCACATTCCACTGAACGGGAAGACCCCGACATTAGCGAGAACGCCCTAAGCCATAGGATGGGCGTGCCAGCATCCGCTGGCACGTCTGCAATCGGCGGCGACTACCAGTGCCGTCATTTCCTACGGTGCAACGCCCACTTTTTCCTGAATCATCGGATCCTTGGTCATGCAACACGATGTTCACCCTGGTTGCCGCGCGTGGCATGTCCCACATGCAGCGCGCTATTTTGTGCACGCTCGGTCGATGCTGCTGTTTAGTCTGCTGATCACCGGATGCAGCGGAGGGGATTCCGCTCCACCATCAACGGCAGCTCCGCAGCAAGCTTCGTCGGGAGTGGGCCCCTTGGCGGCGCATGGCACGCCGCCAGGAGGGGAAAAATCGGCACCGTTGGGAGTGGTGGACGAACCTCCCGTGCCGTTGACAGGCTCTGCCAAGATGGTGCAACTCAGCGTGCTACCGCATCTGTCATCGCTGTCCGACCGTGAGAGAGCGGGGTTGCTCATGCTGCTGCCATCCAGGTCGGCATCGCAACGGCTGGCCTTGATTAACATGTATCCCAGCCTGGTCAAGCTCCCGGAGCAGCAAAAGGAACTGTTGCTGGACAACCTAGAAAAAATCGTCCCGGTCACGGTAAGTGAGCGTCAATGACCGCTTCCTTCCGAACGAAGCTTTGGTGCCTTTAACGTCACACCAAAAATGGGCATGCAGGGGACCAACGCAGGGATTTGATGTTGTGCGAGCGGCGGACGAAGGCAGTCCGCATTAAGGCCCACTACCGAATGCCGTAGCCGAAGCCCCCCGGCCAACCCCACCGTTTTGCCCTCAGGAAAACCCTGATCGAGTCAGGCATACCACCCGTTTCAGCCGGTTTTCCCACTGCCGAAAGCAGCCGCATTGCACCTCCACCCACGCGACACCTAGCCCACGCCCGACCAAGCTCCAGCAAGCCTCTTAGCCCGCATACCCAGCAAAACAGGTATGGCGCAGCGCAATATTCCTAGTCGAAAACCCGATTTCAATACCTCCCAGGTATCAAAAACCGCGCCCAAAAGTATTGGACGCTCCATTTCGCCGCCGCGTATAAATCCGTTCCATGAACTCCCCACACGCAGCGCACCCCATGTCCCCGATCACGATCGAACGCATTGAAACCAGCCTCGTCGACCTGCCGACGATCCGTCCGCACAAGCTGTCGGTCGCCACCATGCACGGCCAGACGCTGATGCTGGTAAAGGTGCTCTGCAGCGACGGCGTGACGGGCCTCGGCGAAGGCACGACGATCGCCGGGATGGCCTACGGCCCGGAAAGTCCCGAAGCGATGAAGCTCGCGATCGACACGTACCTCGCGCCGGCGATCATCGGCCAGGATGCGACGCGCATCCAGACGCTGATGGCGTTCCTCGGCAAGCTCGCGAAGGTCAATCACTTCGCGAAGAGCGCGCTCGAAACCGCGCTGCTCGACGCGCACGGCAAGCGCCTGGGCGTACCGGTCAGCGAGCTGCTCGGCGGTCGCCGGCGTGATCGTCTGCCGGTCGCGTGGACGCTCGCATCGGGCAACACGGCGACCGATATCGCCGAGGCCGAGCGGATGCTCGACCTGCGCCGCCACAACGTGTTCAAGCTGAAGATCGGCGCGAAGCCGCTCGCCGACGACATCCGGCACGTGGCCGAAATCAAGCGGGCGCTCGGCGAGCGCGCGTCGGTGCGCGTCGACGTGAACATGGCCTGGAGCGAAACGCAGGCGGCGCGCGCGATTCCGGCGCTGGCCGATGCCGGTTGCGAACTCGTCGAGCAGCCGGTGGCGTCGGCCGCGGCGCTCGCACGGCTGATGCGCCGCTTCCCGGTCGCGCTGATGGCCGATGAAATCCTGCAGGGCCCGGACAGCGCGTTCGAGATCGCGAAGCATCACGGCGCGGACGTGTTCGCGATCAAGATCGAGCAGAGCGGCGGCCTCTTTGCCGCGCAGCGCGTCGCGGCGATCGCGGATGCGGCCGGCATCGAGCTGTACGGCGGCACGATGCTCGAAGGCGCGTTCAGCACGGTCGCGTCCGCGCATCTGTTCGCGAGCTTCGCGAACCTGCAGTGGGGAACCGAACTGTTCGGACCACTATTGATCACCGAAGAAATCCTCACGACCCCGCTCGACTACAGCGATTTCGAATTGACCGTGCCGAGCGGCCCGGGCCTCGGCATCGAACTCGACGAAGCGAAGGTCGCGCGCTTCACCCGAGACGGGCTGACGAAAGTCTCCCGCTAACCCGCGCTAACCGATTACGTATCAGGACATCACGATGATTTTCCACGTACGCATGGACGTCAACCTGCCGGCCGATCTGCCCGCCGCGGTCGCCGACGAGATCAAGGCCCGCGAGAAGGCGTACTCGCAGGCATTGCAGCGCAGCGGCAAGTGGCGCCACATCTGGCGCATCGCAGGCGAGTACGCGAACTACAGCGTGTTCGACGTGTCGGGCAACGCCGAGCTGCACGACATCCTGACCGGCCTGCCGCTGTTTCCGTACATGAAGATTTCGGTGACGCCGTTGTGTCGCCACCCGTCGTCGATACACGACGACGTTTGAGCCACGGAGCCGCTCGTTCTCCGACAGCGAGCACCCCGGGTCACGATTCCCCTAAATACACGTGGAGACACCATCATGAGCGTCAAAGTTTTCGATACGAAGGAAGTGCAGGATCTGCTGAAGGCCGCGTCGAACGCGGGCACGAACGGCGCGAACGGCACGAACGGCGGCAACGCGCGCACGCAGCAGATCGTCCAGCGGCTGCTCGGCGACCTGTTCAAGGCGATCGACGATCTCGACATCACGCCCGACGAAGTGTGGGCCGGCGTGAACTACCTGAACAAGCTCGGCCAGGACGGCGAAGCGGCGCTGCTCGCGGCCGGCCTCGGCCTCGAGAAGTATCTCGACATCCGGATGGACGCCGAGGACGAGGCGATTGGTCTCGACGGCGGCACGCCGCGCACGATCGAAGGCCCGCTGTATGTCGCCGGCGCACCGGTGCGCGAAGGCGTCGCGAAGATCGACCTCGACGCGGACGAAGGCGCGGGCCCGCTCGTGATCCACGGCACGGTCACGGGGCTCGACGGCAAGCCGGTGGCCGGCGCGCTGGTCGAATGCTGGCACGCGAACTCGCACGGCTTCTATTCGCACTTCGACCCGACCGGCAAGCAGAGCGATTTCAACCTGCGCGGCGCGGTGAAGACGGGCGCGGACGGCAAGTACGAATTCCGCACGCTGATGCCGGTCGGCTACGGCTGCCCGCCGCAGGGCGCGACGCAGCAGCTGCTGGATCGCCTCGGCCGTCACGGCAACCGCCCGGCGCACGTGCACTTCTTCGTGACCAGCGACGGCCACCGCAAGCTGACGACGCAGTTCAACATCGACGGCGACCCGCTGATCTGGGATGACTTCGCGTATGCGACGCGCGAGGAGCTGATTCCGCCCGTGACGACCAAGACCGGCGGCGCCGCGCTCGGGCTGAAGGCCGACGCGTATCAGGACATCGAGTTCAACTTCGTCCTGACGCCGCGCGTCGAGGGCAAGGACAACCAGATCGTCGAACGCCTGCGCGCTTCCGCCACGGCATAACCGCCCGCCGGCCCGGCGGCGCGCATGCGCCGCCGCCGCCCGGGCTCCCGCGAGATTCAATCGATACCGATGCGAGCGTGCTTGCAGGACCCGGCACGCGCACAGGAGGAACCAACATGTCCGCCACGATCGACCCCACCACCGAACTGGACCACCTGCTCGCCACCGCCGTGCAGGACGACAAGGAAGCCGGCGTGTTCCGCTGCCGCCGCGACATCTTCACGAACGAGGCGCTGTACGCGCTCGAGATGAAGCACATCTTCGAGCGCAACTGGGTGTACCTCGCGCACGAGAGCCAGATCCCGAACAACAACGATTACTACACGACGTGGATCGGCCGCCAGCCGGTCGTCATCACGCGCGACAAGGCCGGCGAGCTGCACGCGGTGATCAATGCCTGTGCGCACAAGGGCGCGATGCTGTGCCGCCGCAAGCACGGCAACAAGGGCAGCTTCACGTGCCCGTTCCACGGCTGGACCTTCTCGAACACCGGCAAGCTGCTGAAGGTGAAGGACGAGAAGACGACCGAGTATCCGGTGCAGTTCAACACGCACGGCTCGCACGACCTGAAGAAGGTCGCGCGCTTCCAGAGCTATCGCGGCTTCCTGTTCGGCAGCCTCAGCGACGACGTGCTGCCGCTCGAGGACTACCTCGGCGAGGCGCGCGTGATCATCGACCAGATCGTCGACCAGGCGCCGAACGGGCTCGAAGTGCTGCGCGGCAACTCCTCCTACATCTACGAAGGCAACTGGAAGATGCAGATGGAGAACGGCTGCGACGGCTATCACGTGAGCACCGTGCACTGGAACTACGCGGCGACGATGGGCCGCCGCAAGGAAGACGGCACCAAGGCCGTCGATGCGAACAGCTGGAGCAAGTCGGTCGCGGGCGTGTACGGCTTCGACAACGGCCACATCCTGCTGTGGACCAAGACGATGAACCCGGAAGTGCGGCCCGTGTACCAGCACCGCGACGAGATCGAGGCGCGCGTGGGCGCAGTGCAGGCCGACTTCATCGTGAACCAGACGCGCAACCTGTGCGTGTACCCGAACGTGTTCCTGATGGACCAGTTCAGCACGCAGATCCGCGTGGTGCGTCCGCTCGGCGTCGACAAGACCGAAGTCAGCATCTTCTGCTTCGCGCCGAAGGGCGAGAGCGAAGCGGACCGCACGACGCGAATCCGCCAGTACGAGGATTTCTTCAACGTGACCGGGATGGGCACGGCCGACGATCTCGAGGAATTCCGCGCATGCCAGGCCGGCTACGCGGGCATCACGGCGATGTGGAACGACCTGTCGCGCGGCGCGCCGCTGTGGATCCACGGGCCGGACGAGAACGCGAAGAAGATGGGGCTGAACCCGCGCATTTCGGGCGAGCGCAGCGAGGACGAAGGGCTGTTCGTGTGCCAGCACGAACACTGGGTGCACGTGATGCGTGATGCCCTGAAGAAGGAACGCGGGGAGGTGACGGCATGAACATCGATTACCGGACCATTTGCGCGGCGCTGTATCGCGAAGCGCGCCTGCTCGACGATCGCGAGTGGGACGAGTGGCTGACCTGCTACACGGAGGACGTCACGTACTGGATGCCCGCGTGGGACGACGACGACCGGCCGACCGACGATCCGCAAAGCGAGATCTCGCTGATGTACTACGCGGATCGCGGCGGCCTCGAGGATCGCGTGTTCCGGATCAAGACCGAGCGCAGCGGCGCGTCGACGCCCGAGCCGCGCACCAGCCACAACGTGACGAACGTCGAGGTGCTGGCCGAGCGCGACGGCGAAGTGGACGTGCGCTACAACTTCGACACGCTCAACCATCGCTACCGCGTGACCGATCACTACTTCGGCACGATGTTCGTCACGCTGCGCAAGGTGAACGACGCGCTGCTGATCTCGCACAAGAAGATCGTGCTGAAGAACGACTATATCCGGCAGGTGCTCGACGTGTATCACGTCTGACGCCGATTGTTTCGACAGTAACCGAGGGAGACGAGGTCATGTCCACCTACAAGATTGCACTGAACTTCGAGGACGGGGTCACCCGCTTCATCGACTGCAAGGCCGGCGAGAAGGTGCTCGACGCCGCGTTTCGCGCGAAGATCAACCTGCCGATGGACTGCTCCGACGGCGTGTGCGGCACCTGCAAGTGCCGCGCGGAAAGCGGCAGCTACGACCTCGGCGACGACTACATCGACGCCGCGCTCACCGAGGACGAGAAGGACGGCGGCCTCGTGCTGACGTGCCAGATGGTGCCGCAAAGCGATTGCGTGATCGCGGTGCCGACCTCGTCGGTCGCGTGCAAGACCGGCCACAGCGCGTTTGCCGCGACCGTGACGCGGGTCGAGCCGCACAACGATGCGGCGATCGTGCTCGAGCTCGACGTCGACGCGGCCGCGCCGGTGTTCCTGCCGGGCCAGTACGTGAACATCGGCGTGCCGGGCAGCGGCCAGTACCGGTCGTATTCATTCTCGTCCGCGCCGGGCGACACGAAGGTCGGATTTCTGATCAAGAAGATTCCCGGCGGCGTGATGAGCACGTGGCTCGAATCGGCGGCGCCCGGCGACACGCTCGAGCTGAACGGGCCGCTCGGCAGCTTCTACCTGCGCGACGTCGCGCGGCCGCTGCTGTTCCTCGCGGGCGGCACGGGCCTCGCCCCGTTCCTGTCGATGCTGGAGGTGCTCGCGCGCAGCGGCTCGCAGCAGAAGGTGCACCTGATCTACGGCGTGACGCGCGATCTCGACCTGGTGCTGGTCGACGCGATCGAAGCGTATGCGGCGAAGCTGCCGAACTTCAGCTTCGCGACGGTCGTCGCCGATGCGGCATCGAGCCATGCGCGCAAGGGCTGGGTCACGCAGCACATTCCGGCCGATGCGCTGAACGACGGCGACGTGGACGTCTACCTGTGCGGGCCGCCGCCGATGGTCGATGCGGTGCGCCAGTACTTCGACGACCAGGGCGTGAAGCCCAACAGCTTCCACTACGAGAAGTTCACCCCGAACGTGACGACGGCAAAGGCGGCATGACCATGCAACGATTCTCCGGAAAGGTCGTCGTCGTCACCGGCGCGGCGCAGGGCATCGGCCGCGGCGTCGCGCTGCGCGCGGCGGCCGAGGGCGGCCGCGTGCTGTTCGTCGATCGCGCGGAATTCGTGGCCGAGGTGGCCGCCGAAGCGCCGGGCGGCAACACGGCCGGCTTTGTCGCCGATCTCGAGACCTACGATGGCGCGCACGCGGCGATGGCGTTCGCGGTCGCGACGTTCGGCCGGATCGACGTGCTGATCAACGGGGTCGGCGGCGCGATCCGGATGCGGCCGTTCGCCGAGTTCGAGCCCGCGCAGATCGACGCGGAAATCCGCCGCTCGCTGATGCCGACGCTCTACAGCTGCCACGCGGTGCTACCGCATCTGCTAGCGGGGGGCGGCGGCACGATCGTCAACGTGTCGTCGAACGCGACGCGCGGGATTCGCCGCGTGCCGTACTCGGCCGCGAAGGGCGGCGTCAATGCGCTGACGGCGGCGCTCGCGATGGAATACGCGGAGCACAACATCCGCGTGGTCGCGACCGCGCCCGGCGGCACCGCGGCGCCGCCGCGCCGCGTGCCGCGCAATGCGGCCGGCGACAGCGAGCAGGAACAGGCGTGGATGGCCGAAGCGGTGCGGCAGGTGACCGACTCGACGTTCTTCAAGCGCTACGGCAGCCTCGACGAACAGATCGCGCCGATCCTGTTCCTCGCGTCCGACGAAGCGAGCTACATCACCGGCACGGTGCTGCCGGTCGCGGGCGGCGATACGGGTTGAGCGGCGCACCACTTGCCGAACCGTGCTTCATGCGTGCACACGCCGCAGCCGTGCGGGCACGCTATCCGACACTCACCTAATCGGCCGGCGCCGCGAGCCCGGCCACGGAGACACTCATGCGCGAACGCGAAGCGATCATTCCGGCCGGAATGGAGGCCGTGTACGAAAAAATCGGCTATGCACCGGCGATCAAGGTCGGCGATACCGTCTACGTGTCCGGCCAGATCGGCCGTGACGCCGCGATGCAACTGGTGGAAGGCCGCGAAGCGCAGATCGTGCAGGCGTTCGAGAACCTGAAGCGCGTGCTGGAGGCCGGCGGCGCTTCGCTCGACGATGTGGTCGACCTGACGACCTTCCATACTGACATGCGCGACCTGCCGCTGTTCATGCAGGTGCGCGACCGTTATTTCCATGCGCATCCGCGGCCTGCGTGGACGGCGGTCGGTGCGCACATGCTGGGCGGTTCGCCGGGCTATATCGTCGAGATCAAGGCGGTGGCGGTGCTGTAACCGAACACGCGGCACCCGCGCTTCGCGAACTTCTCGGCGGCGGCGCGCCCGATGCCCGACGACACGCCAGTCACGACGACAACGGTGGGGTTCGACATGGCTGCTTCCTTCGATACGATGAACGGGCTGGGTATCAATCGCGCGCGTCGAGCGCGGGTGCAAGCGTAGGTTCGGGAAGCGACGCCTCGTGTTCGCCACGGCGCGAACCGGCGGCATGGCCGGGCCGGATTCGATACCAGATCGCATACATCGCCGGCAGGAACACCAGCGTGAGGACCGTGCCGGCGAACGTGCCGCCGATCAGCGTGTATGCAAGCGTTCCCCAGAACACCGAATGCGTGAGCGGAATGAACGCGAGCACGGCGGCCATCGCGGTCAGGATGACCGGGCGGGCCCGCTGTACGGTGGCTTCGACGACCGCATGGAACGGGTCCAGCCCCGAGAGTTCGTTCTGATGGATCTGCCCGATCAGGATCAGCGTGTTGCGCATCAGGATCCCCGACAGCGCAATGAGCCCGACCAGCGCGTTGATGCCGAACGGCTGCCCGAACAGGATCAGCGTTGGCACCACGCCGATCAACCCGAGCGGGCTCGTCAGGAACACCATCACCATCGCGGAGATCGAGCGCACCTGGAAGATAATGATGACGAGCGTGATCGCGAGCATGATCGGGAACAGCGGCAGCATCGCCGCGGTCGCCTTGCCCGATTCCTCGATGGAGCCGGCCTGCTCGATCCGGTAACCGCTCGGCAGCTTGTCGGCGATCGGTTGCAGCGCCTTCGTGATCGCGGCCGATACGTCGGGCGGCTGCAAGCCATCGGCGATGTCGCCGCGCACGGTGACAGTCGGCACGCGATCGCGCCAGCGCATGATCGGCTCCTCCATGCGCACGTCGACCTTGCCGACCTGCGACAGCGGAATGTGCTGGCCGTTCGCGCCGACGAGCGTGAAGTCGTCGAGCCGCGCCGGGTCGAGCCGCGTATCGCCGCCCGAACGCGCGATCACCTGCACGGTTCGAATATCCTCGCGCACCGCCGTGACGGGCACACCGGTGAGCAGGAACTGCAGTTGCTGCGCGACCGCGCCCGACGTCAATCCGACCGCCTGCAGGCGATCCTGCTGCAACGTGAAGTGCATCGTCGGCGCGCGCGTGCCCCAGTCGGCATTGACCGTGCGCATCATCGGGCTGCCGGTCATCACGCGCTGAACGTCGGTCGCGATGCCGCGCAGCGTGTCCGGATCGGGGCCCGTGATCCGGTAGGCCACCGGGAACGGCGAATACGGACCGAACACGAGTTGCGTCACGCGCACGCGCGCCTCGGGCGCGAGGCCGTCGGCGATGACTTTTCGTAGTCGCGCCTTCAATGCCTCACGTTCCTTCTGACTGTCGGTGCGCACCACGATCTTCGCGAACGACGGATCGGGCAGCTCCGGCCCCATCGCCAGATAGAAACGCGGCGCACCCTGGCCGACATACGCGGTGACGATCCTCGCTTCCTTCTGTCTGGCGAGCCATGCCTCGACCTTCGACGTGGTGGTGCTGGTCTGCGAAATCGACGTGCCGTACGGCATCTGCACCTCGATCAGCACCTCGGGGCGATCGGAGATGGGGAAAAACTGCTTCTTGACGATCGCCATGCCGAGAATCGCGAGCACGAACAGGCCGACGACCGAACCGGCGACCAGCCATTTGCGGGCGATCACGCGCGTCAGCAACTGGCGGAAGCGGTTGTAGCGGGGCGTGTCGTAGATCGCATCGTGACCGCCTTCGAACTTCTTGAAGTTCGGCAGCATCTTCACGCCGAGGTACGGCGTGAAGGCCACCGCGATGACCCACGACGCGATCAGCGCGATCCCGACGATCCAGAACATGTTGCTGGTGTATTCGCCCGCGGTGGAGCGCGCGAAGCCGTTCGGCATGAAGCCGACCGCGGTCACCAGCGTGCCGGCCAGCATCGGCGCGGCCGTATGGCTCCACGCATAGGCTGACGCGGCCACGCGGTCGTAGCCTTCCTCCATCTTCACGACCATCATTTCGATCGCGATGATCGCGTCGTCGACCAGCAGGCCGAGCGCGAGGATCAGCGAGCCGAGCGTGATGCGGTCGAAGTTCTTGCCGGTCGCGGCCATCACGACGAACACCACGGCGAGCGTCAGCGGCACGGCCGCGGCGACGACGAGCCCCACGCGCCAGCCCATGCTGACGAAGCTCACCAGCATCACCACGAGCAGCGCGGCGAAGAACTTGACCATGAACTCGTCGACGGCGGAGCTGATGTTCACGGACTGGTCGGTCACCTTGGTCAGGCTCATGCCGAGCGGCAGCCCGCTATTGATCGCGCCGACCTCGTGGTCGAGGGCCTTGCCGAGGTCGAGCCCGTTCCAGCCGTCGCGCATCACGATGCCCAGCAGCAGCGCGGGTTCGCCGTTGTTGCGGATCAGGAACGTCGACGGGTCTTCGTAACCGCGCTCGACGGTGGCGATGTCCGACAGTTTCAGCGTGCGGCCCTGCGCGACGATCGGCGTGTCGCGAATCTTCTGCAGCTTGTCGAACGCGCCGTCCACGCGAATGAAGATCTCCGGGCCGCGCGTCTCGACGGAGCCGGCCGGCGTCAGCGCGTTCTGGCCGTTGAGCGCGGCGAACACGTCCTGCGGGCTCACGCCGAGCGTCGCGAGCCGGTCGTGCGACAGCTGGATATAGATGCGCTCCGCCTGCTCGCCGATGATGTCGACCTTCTTCACACCCGGCACGTGCAGCAGCCGCTGGCGCAGCGTCTCCGCGTCGCGCACCAGCAGGCGCTGCGGCTCGCCCTTGGCCTTCAGCGCGAAGAGGGCGAACGTGACGTCCGCATATTCGTCGTTGACCATCGGGCCGATCACGCCCGACGGAAGATCGTTCGCCACGTCGCCGATCTTCTTGCGCGCCTGATAGAACTGCTCCTGCACCTCGGACGGCGGCGTGCTGTCGAGCAACGTCAGCGTCGTGAAGGCCAGGCCGGGGCGCGTGTACGTTTCGGTGCGGTCGTACCAGCGCAGCTCCTGCATGCGCTTTTCGATCTTTTCGGCGACCTGGTCGTGCATTTCCTGCGCGGTCGCGCCGGGCCATGCGGTGACGATGGTCATCACCTTGACCGTGAAAGCCGGGTCTTCCGCGCGGCCGAGCTTGAAGAACGACACGAGCCCGGCGAGCGAAATCAGGCAGATCAGGAACAGCGTGACCGCGCGCTCGCGCACCGCGAGCGCCGACAGGTTGAAGCGGCGCTCGCTCACGGTCGTGCTCCTTCGCTTGCGACCGCGATGGCCTGCGGCGACACGCGGACCGTTTCGCCTTCGCGCAGCAAGTGGGCGCCGAGTGCGACGACGCGCTCGCCTTGCTTCAGCGTGCCGGACACGCGGGCGCTGTCGTCGTCCAGATGCTCGAGCTTGACCGGCCGCCACGCCACCTTGGCCGGATCGCCTGCGACGACCCACACGCCGGGCCCCTTGCCGGCGTCCAGCAGCGCGCCGATCGGCACCTGCAGGCCGGCTTGCGGCGCGCCGTCCGCGATCCGGATCGTTACGGTCGCACCCAGCGGTGCGCCGGCCAACGCACCTTGCAGCACATAGCGCGCTTCGAATGTGCGCGTTCTGGCATCCGCGGTATCGGAAAGCTGGCGCAGCGTCGCGGGAACGCTCGCGTCCTGCTTGCCGAACAGCTCGGCCTGCGCGCTCGACCCGATTGCCGGGCGCAGGGTTTCGGGCAGCTGGATCACGGCCTCGCGGCTGCCGGCGTGCGCGAGCCGCACCACCGGCTGGCCCGCACTGACCACCTGACCGGGCTCGGCGAGGGTTTCCATCACGACGCCATCGCCGTCCGCGACGAGTTCCGCATAGCCCGTCGCATTGCGCGACACGTTCGCGTCGGCCTCGGCGGCACTCAGTTGCGCCTTGGCGGCATCGGCCGCCGCCTTGATCTGGTCATAGGCCGATGCCGATATCGCTCCGGTGCCGCGCAGGTCGCGGTAGCGGGCTTCGTCCTCGGCGGTCTGCCGCGCGCGGGCCCGCGCGGCAGTCACGGCCTCGTCGCGTGCGCGGGCTGCGAGCTTCAGGTCGACGGGGTCGAGCCGCATCAGCGGCTGGCCGCGCCGGACGGTTTGACCGGCGTCGACGAGCCGCTCCTGCACCTTGCCGGAGACCCGGAACCCGAGGTCGCTCTGTACGCGGGCGGCGACGGTGCCAGTAAACGCGCGGGACGCGGGAACGGCCGCCTGCACGACGGCGGTACGCACGAGCGGCGCTTCCGTGCGCGGATCGGAAGGCGCTTTTCCGCTGCACGCGGCTAGCGCGAGCGGCAATGCGGAAGCGACTGCGAGGAGAGCGAGGCGACGCCTGACCATGAAAGACCCAGTGACGAAGTGTTCGGGGCTTTCATTGTGAATCGAGTGACTAAAATAGTCAATAGTCACAAACGGTGACGTATCACGGGGCCAGGCTGCGCAGAACGAGGTTCGACAACTGCGCGGGCGCGGCGTCGGTCGTGTCGAGGTTGTATTGCAGCAGCAGCGGATTCAGGTACGGGCGCATCACCAGGTAGATCGCCATCGCGGTTTCGTCCAGCGGCGTCTTGCGCTCGAACTCGCCGTTTTGGCGGCCTGCCTGCAGCACGTCCTGCAGCAGTTTCTGCACGCGCGCTTCGTAGGCCTGCACCGACTGCCAGTTCCCGGTGGCGGCCGACGCGGCGATATCGTAGAGCTTGCGGTCGCGGAAGAACAGCCGCAGGCTCGCTTCGGTAAAGACCTTGAACATCCGCCGCAGCTTCTCGGTGGGCAGTTCGGCCTCGGCGACGGCCGCGCGCACCTCGGTTTCGATCTCGTGCAGGCAGTTCGCGCAGATCATTTCGCCGATCGCCTGTTTCGACTCGAAGAACTTGTAGATATAGGCTTTCGAGAAGCCGATCGCCTTCGCGAGATCGGACACGGTCGTCTTTTCATAACCGTACCGGCTGAAGTGCTCGGTGGCGGCAACGACGATCTGGTCCCGGACGTCATGGTCGGCCGGCCCCCGCGCGGGGGCCGGGGAAGAAGCGGTTTTTTTCATGGGCTGCAGCCGACAGGATGGACAACGAGTGACTATTTGGTATTATAGTCACTATCGAATTCTTGCGAAAACCGTCATGCTACCCAAACCCGTCGTTGCCGCGGTTCTTGTTGCCGTCCTGTTGGCAGGTTGCGCCGTCGGTCCCGACTACGTGCACCCGGAGGTCGCGATGCCGCAGCGGTTCCAGGGCCAGGCCGCCGTGGACCAGCGGCACGCGGCCGCCGATGCCGACCTCGCGACGTGGTGGACGGGGTTCGGCGATCCGCAACTGACGCGCTACGTCACGCTGGCCCTGGCGCAGAACCTCGATCTCGCGCAGGCCGCGGCACGCGTCGCACAAGCGCGCGCAGGGCTGAGTGCGGCGAATGCGGCTCTGCTGCCTTCGGGCGAGGTGAGTGGTCAGGCGGCGCGCGTCTACCAGTCGGTCGAAACGCCGCTGGGACGCGTGCTGAACTCGGCGCCGGGGTTCGACCGTCACGGCAGCGACTATGAGGCCGACTTCAACGCGAGCTGGGAACTGGACGTGTTCGGCGGGTTGCGCCGCGGCCGCGAAGCGGCGCTCGCCGACTACCAGGCGTCGGAAGCCGGCGCGGTGGCGACGCGCCTTGCCGTCGCCGCGCAAACCGCGGACATCTACATCACGATTCGCGGGTTGCAGGGCCGGCTGAAGGTCGCGCGGCACCAGGTGCAGACCGAGCAGGATCTGCTGTCGACCATCAGCCTGCTGTATGGCAAGGGTCTCGCGGCGGAGCTTCAGGTCAGGCAGGCCGAAGGCGCGCTCGCGCAGGTTCGCGCGACGGTGCCCGTGCTCGAAGCGGCGCTGGACACGGCGATGAACGCGCTCGACGTGATGCTCGGTTCGCAGCCCGGCACGCATCGGGCGGAATTGCTCGACGGCGGCGACGTGCCGGTTGCGCCGCGGATCGCGGCGACGGGAACGCCCGGTGAACTGCTCAGGCGGCGGCCCGACCTGATCGTGGCCGAGCGGCGCGTGGCGGCGGCGAACGCGCGCATCGGCGTGGCCATCGCCGAGTATTACCCGAAGTTCTCGCTGAGCGGGTTGATCGGCAGCGCGACGACGCTGGGCGCGGGCAACCTGTTTACCGGCGGCGCGAACCAGGCTGCGGGCGTGCTCGGGCTGCGCTGGCGGCTGTTCGACTTCGGCCGGATCAATGCGCAGATCGCGCAGGCCAAAGGGCAGGATGCCGAAATGCTGGCCGCGTATCGGCTCGCGGCGCTGCACGCGACGGAGGACGTCGAAAACGCGTTCTCGGCGCTCGTCAAGCGCGACGAGCAGGCTGCAGTTCTTGGCGGCGGCGTGGATTCGCTGGGCCGGGCGAGAGCCGCGTCGTTTGCGGCGTACCAGAAAGGTGTCGTCAGCCTGATCGAGGTGCTGCAGGCCGATGAAAACCTGCTGCGCGCGTCCGACCAACGCGTGCAGGCGCAAACCGAATCCGCACGCGCGGCGGTCGCGGCGTTCAAGGCGCTCGGCGGTGGGTGGCAGGCGCCGGGATCGGAAGCGGTGGCGATGCGGTAGTGACTTCGTCGGAATGCGGCCGATGGCCGTCATCGATGAATCTCCGCCCGCAACCGCTTCACCTCCTGCTC
Organism: Burkholderia sp. 567; assembly: GCF_040545115.1. Classification (NCBI taxonomy): domain Bacteria; kingdom Pseudomonadati; phylum Pseudomonadota; class Betaproteobacteria; order Burkholderiales; family Burkholderiaceae; genus Burkholderia; species Burkholderia sp. 567. The sequence continues at coordinate 90,903 of NZ_JBEPLG010000004.1, read as the reverse complement.
CGACACCGGCGCGGCGCGATTCCCCCACGCGCCGCGCACGTAGCTGACCACCGCCGCGATTTCGCTGCTCGTCAGCGCGCCGCGCATCGCGGGCATCCGCTGCACGGGGCCGTTCGTGCCGGGCGCCGGCCGCGCGCCTTCGACGACGATCCGGATTGCGCTCGTCGGATCGGCCGCGAGCACGGCCGTATTGCCCGCGAGCGGCGGGCCGTGATCGCGCACGCCGGCGCCGTCCGCGCCGTGACAGCGCGCGCAGAACCCCGCATACACGCCGGCGCCCGGCGCCTGCTGACCGCCTTCCGGCCGCGGCCCGGCGGCCGTCAGCCGCGGGACGCCGACGCCCAGCGGGTTCGTCGCGGCAGTCGGTTGCGCGGGCAACGATTTAAGGTAGACGGCGATCGCGCGACGATCGTCGTCGCTGAGCAGCGCGGTGCTCTCTTCGACGACCGGCGCCATCGCGCCGAACACCGCGCCGCGTACCGCATGGCCGCTGCGCAGGAAGGCGGCGAGCTCATCGATCGTCCAACGGCCGAGGCCGTCCGCATCCGCGCCGGTCAGGTTCGGCGCGAACCAGTGATCGTTGATGCCGCCGGTCAGGAACGCCGGGCTGCGCTCGTCGTAGCCGCGCTCGTTGTAGGCCGGCCCGCGCGGCGTGTGGCACGCGCCGCAGTGGCCGAGCCCCTGCACCAGATACGCGCCGCGATTCCACTCGGCCGATTGCGACGGTTGCGGCACGAACCGGTCGCGGTTCGCGAATACGAGGCTCCATAGCCCGAGCGCCCAGCGCTGGTTGAACGGAAACGGCAGCCGCGTGAGTTTCGCCGCGTTCGCGGACGGCGCGACGCCGCGCATGAAATACGCATAGAGCGCGCGCACGTCGGCGTCGGTCATCCGCGCGAACGACGGGTAGGGCATCGCCGGGTACAGCCGGCTGCCGTCCGCGCGCACGCCGCGCCGCAACGCGTCGTCGAACTGCTGCAGCGTGTAGTGGCCGATTCCGTGCGCCGGATCCGGCGTGATGTTCGGCGCATAGATCGGCCCGAACGGCGAATTCACCGGTTGGCCGCCCGCGTAGGGCGTGTGATCGGCCGCGTCGTGGCAGGCCGCGCAGTCGCCGGCAAGCGCGAGGTAGCGGCCGCGCGCGATCGTCGCGGCGTCGGCGTTCGCGGCGGCAGCGGCGACCGTCGGGCGTCGGGCCGCCTTGGCCGATGCCGCATCCGGTGGCGCGGCGGGCGTTGGGGCCGACACAGCCGACGCAGCCGACGCAGCCGACACCGCCGACGCCTGCGCAGCAGGCGCCCCCGAAAGCCTGCGATCCTCCTTCACGCGAGCCGACATCGACGCACCGGCATCGGCCGCCGACGCACCGATCCGCACGAAGCGCCAGCCCGACGCGGGTTCGGGCGCTTCCGCCGCCGACGCGGCGTCGGCCGTATCGCCGGCGGACGCAGGATGATCGTCCCGCTGCATGTCGCACGCGGCGAGCGCGACGCAAGCGGCGAGTACGGCGAGTGCGGCAAGGGCGACGCTGATCGCACGCCCGGGAAAGCGGAACGAAGCGAACGAGATCAGCGCCATGGACTGCACGGCCCCACGAAAGCCGACACGATGCCCGTGAACACGAGACCGATCACGAACCCGAGCGCGGCGAGCATCCCGCAGCGCGCGAGGAATCGCGTGCTGTCGTCGCGCGTCGCGGCCTGAACGTTGGCGTCATGCCGGCGTTGCCACGTGCGCACGAGCCAGGTGGCGAACGCCGCCGCCAGCGCGAACGCGCATGCGGCGATCAGCGCGAGCCACACGCCCACGTGCGCCCAGCGCGGCGCGGCCTGCGCGACGCCGAGCGGATAGCACGCGGTCGACGCGAGCGTCTCGGACGCGAGCATCTGCGCGAACCACAGCGCGGGCGCACCGATCAGGCCGGCCGCGATCGCGAGCAGGGGCGTCCACGAGCGTCGCGCGCCGTTCATCCCGACCTCCTGAGCCAGTACGGCGACACGTACAGCGCGGTGAAGATGAACAGCCACACGATGTCGACGAAGTGCCAGTAGAGCCCGCCGACCGTCAGCGCGACGCGCCGCTCGCCGCTGAAGAACCCGGCGGCCGTCCAGCCGGCGAGCAGCGCGAGGATCGCGAGCCCCGCCACCACGTGCGCGAGGTGAAAGCCGGTGATCGTGAAGTACAGGCTGCCGTACAGGTGTACGGTCGGGCCATACGGATGGTCGCGCCACTCGTGCAGCTGAACCAGCGCGAACGCGATGCCGAGCACCAGCGCGACGGCGAGCGCGGCCACCGCGCGCGGCCGCTTGCCGGCCCGCACCGCGCGCTCGGCGAGCCACACGAACCCGCTGCTCGACAGCAGCACGACCGTGTTGCCGGCCGCGAGGCCGATCTTCGGCATCCCTTCGGGTGGCCACGGCGCGGACGATTGCGATTGCAGATAGAAGTAGCAGAACAGCAGGTAGCCGAACAGTCCGGCCTCGGTCACGATCAGCGTGATGACGCCCCACCAGCCGCCCGCGCGTTCGCCGCAACTGCCGACCGGCAGCGGTTCGACGCACGCGGCCGGCGCGCCTGCCGGCGCCGTGACCGACGACGGTTCGTCCGGATGCGCGCCGGCCGCGGCCGACGGCGCCTGCGTGTCGTCGCGGGCCGGCAGGTGCGCGCGCTGCCCGAGCGTGCCGCGCGGCCACAGCCAGACGGCGGTCGCGATCGCGCACCCGGCGACGGCCACGCAGACGAGCGTCGGCGAGCGCGCCAGCATCGCCGCGAACACCGCGGTGGCAAGCAGCGCCAGCGCGAACGGCACGCAGGTGTCCTCCGGCATCTTCAGGATCGCGCTGGGCGCCGCCGCGAGCGGCGTGACGGCGAGCGCCTCGCGGCCGTCGGCGAGCCGGTAGCCGACCCGCAGGCTGGTGCGCTTCGGATCCTCGCGGGTTTCCCACAGCGGATGCCGCGAGCCGACGAGCGGCAGTACCGCGAAGTTGTACACGGGCGTGGGCGACGCGACCGACCATTCGAGCCCGGCGCCGCCCCACGGATTCTCGCCGGCACGCGCGCCGCGCCGCGCGCTGACGAGCGCGTTGACGACGAACATCACGATGCCGATGCCGAAAATGAACGAGCCGATCGTGGTCAGCAGGTTCGACGTGTCCCAGCCCATTCCGGACGGATAGGTATAGATGCGGCGCGGCATCCCGAGCAGCCCGGCGACGTGCATCGGGAAGAAGCCGAGGTTGAAGCCGACCAGCACGACCCAGAACGTCAGGCGTCCGAAGCGCTCGTTCATCATCCGCCCGGTGAACTTCGGGAACCAGTACGTGACGCCGCCGAGCACCGGGAACACGTTGATGCCGAGCAGCACGTAATGCAGGTGCGCGACGACGAAATACGTGTCGGTCAACTGCCAGTCGAGCGGCACCGCGGCCGTCATCACGCCGGACACGCCGCCGACCACGAACATCAGCACGAAGCCCGCGAAATACAGGAACGGCGTGCGGAACACCGGCCGGCCGGTCCAGATCGTCGCGAGCCACGCGAACACCGCGACCGCGCTCGGGATCGAGATCAGCATGCTCGCCGCGCCGAAGAACGCGAGTGCGAGCGGTGCGATGCCGGTCGCGAACATGTGGTGCACCCACACCTCGAAGCCGATCAGCATCGTCGCGACCGTCGACACCGCGACGGCCTCGTACGCGACGAGCGGCCGCCGGCAGAAGGTCGGCAGCGCGTCCGACACGATCCCCATCGCGGGCAGCACGACCACGTACACCCACGGGTGCGCGAACATCCAGAACAGGTGCTGCCACAGCAGCGGCCGGCCGCCGTTCGCGACATCGAAGAAGTGCGTGCCGGCATTGCGGTCGAGCCACAGCAGCAGGAACGCGAGGCTCACCGACGGCACCGCGACGAGGTTCGCGACGGATGCGGTCAGCGTGCCCCATACGATGATCGGCAGCCGGTCGATCGACATCCCGTGCGCGCGCATGCGCAGCAGCGTGACGACGAAGTTCGCCGCGCCGCCGGTCGTCGAAATGCCGAGCAGGATCATCCCGAGCGCATAGATGTCGATGTTCGCGCCGGCGCTGTAGTCGAGCGACGTGAGCGGCACGTAGTTGAACCAGCCGCCGTCGGGCACCGCACCGAGCGGAAAGCTCGCATACAGGAACAGCCCGGCGAACAGGAACACCCAGTACGAGAACGCATTGAGCCGCGGGAACGCCATGTCGCGCGAGCCGAGCATCAGCGGCCACAGATAGTTCGCGAAGCCGGACAGCACCGGCAGCGCGTACAGGAAGATCATCGTGACGCCGTGCATCGTGAACAGCGCGTCGTACTGCGCGGGCGTGAGCACCGTTGCGTTCGGCCGCGCGAGCTGGATGCGCATCACGAGCGCCTCGACGCCGCCGAGCAGCAGGAACGCGAAGGCGGTGACGATGTAGCGCAGCCCGATGCGCTTGTGATCGACCGTGCCGAGCCAGCCGCGCCAGCCGGGTTCCGATTCCCACAGCGCGGCGAGCGCGCGCTCGTGCGCGGAGCCCGGCGGCGCGTCGCCGAGGTCGGGCACGCGGCTGAGCGCGGTGGGCGCCGTGGGCGTGTCGTGGGCAACGGCCATTCGTGATCCTCCGTTCAGTGCAGCGTCGCGAGATAGGCGGCGAGATCGTCGGCGTCACGCGGCGCGAGCGCGAACGACGGCATCAGCGTCTGCGGCTTGATCTGCTGCGCGTGCGCGATCCAGCGCCGCAGGTTCTCGGGCGTGTTGTCGAGCGTACCGGCCGCGAGCAGCCGGCGCGACCCGAGATGTGACAGGCCGGGGCCCGCGTCGCCCGCCGCGTCGGTGCCGCGCACCGCATGACAGCCCGCGCAGCGCGTGGCGAACACGCGCCGGCCGCGCTGCTCGGCGCCGGCCGCGGGGGCACTCGCCGGCTGCCGCTGCGCGGCGAGCCATGCGCGAAACGCGTCGGGCGGCTCGGCCACGACCTCGAACGCCATGTGCGCGTGTTGCGCGCCGCAGTATTGCGAGCACTGTCCGCGATAGACGCCCGGCCGGTCGGCTTGCAGCCATTGATGGTTGGTCTGGCCGGGAATCGTCTGCGTTTTGCCGGCCAGTTGCGGGACCCAGAACGCATGGATTACGTCGGCGCTGTTCAGCTCGATCGCGACGGGCTCGCCCACCGGGATGTGGATCTCGTTGGCGGTGACGAACGCGGGGCCGCCCGCGTCGTCCGGATAACGGACCGCCCACCACCAGTCGTGCGCGGTCACGACGATCGTCAGCGCCGGCGGGCGCGGCGGCGCCGCGACCACGCCGAGCACGCGCAGCATGTACACGAGCGCGGCGAACAACAGCACGATCGAGATCGCGGAGCCGACCGTCACGATCGCCAGCCCGCTGCGCGGCGCACCATCTGCCTGCGCGCGGCGGCGAAATATCGCGATCAGCAGCAACACCGCAATCGCGATGCACACGAACGTGCACAGTGCGACGAGCGCCCAGCCGAGCACGAACACCGGCCGCGCGGCGGGGCCTGCCGCATGCGCGACGTACGCGAGCGGCAGCGGTCCGGCGGGCCCGGCGGTGGCTTTCCCCAGTTCACCGGCCGCACGCGCGACCGCCGGCGCGACGAGGCTTGCGACGGAAGCGAGGCACGCGATACGGCGCGCTTGGGCGAACGGTGGAACGGGCAACGCGACTCCTTGCCGGATTCGACGGCATGACCACAAACCGTTCGCGGCGCAGCAATTTCCGTGCGCGCTGCGCGCGTCTGCGCATGGTTCGGAGATTGCATGCGCAACGTCCGGCGCGTTACAGCCGGCTTGTAAATTGGGCGACCGTTCACCGCCCGCGCCCCGATTGCAAGGCCCGCACGCCGCGCGGCATGCCGCTTGCTACGCCGATCGCGTTCCGGCACGCAATGCGCAAGCAGCCCTTGGCGTGCGGGCCACCCTGAAACAGCGGGAGGAATCGACCGTGAAGACCGTCGCGATCACCGGTGCGAGCGCCGGCGTCGGCCGCGCGACTGCGCACGCGTTTGCGCGGCTCGGCGCGAACGTCGCGCTGCTCGCACGCGATCCGCGCGCGCTGGACGACACCGCATCCGAAGTGCGCGCGTATGGCGTCGAAGCGCTGCCGATCGCGGTGGACGTCAGCGACGCCGCCGCGCTCGATGCGGCCGCCGAACGCATCGAGAACGAACTCGGCCCGCTCGACGTGTGGGTCAACAATGCGATGGTGACCGTGTTCGCGCCATTCGACGAAATTTCGCCGGAAGACTATGCACGCGTGACCGAAGTCACTTACCTGGGCTGCGTGTACGGCACGCGCGCGGCGCTCGCGCGGATGGCGCCGCGCAATCGCGGCACGATCGTGCAGGTCGGCTCCGCGCTCGCGTACCGGTCGATCCCGCTGCAGTCGGCGTACTGCGGCGCGAAGCATGCGATCCGCGGCTTCACCGACGCGCTGCGCTGCGAGCTGCTGCATGCGCACAGCCGCGTGCACGTGACGATGGTGCAACTGCCGGCGATCGACACGCCGCAGTTCGACTGGGCCCAATCCACGTTGCCGAATGCGCCGCGTCCGGTCGCACCCGTCTATGCGCCGGAAGTGGCGGCCGACGCGATCGTGCAGGCCGCGCGTCGTCCGTGCCGCGAGCGCTGGGTCGGCTGGTCGTCGCTCGCCGCGATCGCGGCGAACGCGTTCGCGCCCGGCTGCTTCGACCGCTATCTCGCGCTGACCGCCGTGCGCGGCCAGCAACGCGCGACGCCGGCCGGGCCGCGCGAGTCGAATCTATGGCATACCGTGCCGGCCGGCCATGCGACGCGCGGCGCGTTCACCGCCGAAGCGCGCCGCACCGGCGCCGAGGCCGGGCTCGGCACGTCGCGCGCGTTCGCGTTCGCGGCGGTCTTCGCGGTGCTCGCGGCGGGTTTCGTCGCCGCGCGCAAGCTGGACCGGTGAGCGCGATGCGGATCGAGGACTACGCGCTGATCGGCGACGGCCGCAGTGCCGCGCTCGTCGCGCGCGACGGCAGCATCGACTGGTTGTGCTGGCCGGACTTCGACTCGCCGCCATGCTTCGCCGCACTCATCGGCACGCCCGACAACGGCCGCTTCCGCATTGCGCCGCGCGACGCGCATGCACGCGCGGTGCGCCGCTATCTGCCCGGCACCGCGATTCTCGAGACGACTTTCGAAACATCGTCGGGCTGCATCGTGATCCTCGACTGGATGAGCTGGAATACGGCCGATCCGTGCCTGATCCGCAGCGTGCGCGGCGAGCGCGGCACGGTCGAGATCGACGTCGATCTCGGCGTGCGCTTCGACTACGGCCACGCGCTGCCGTGGTGCCGTCCGTTCGGCCGGCGCTGGCGGATGATGACGGGCGGCGATGCGATGTGGCTCGATACCGAGATGCAGCTCGACGTGCAGGAAGACCGGCTCGTCGGCGCGCAGCGCATCGCGGCGGGCGAGCGCGTGGATTTCGCGATCAGCTACGCGCGTTCGTACGACCGGCCGCCGGTCGTGCCGGACGCCTACGCGTCGGTGCGCGACACGCAGTCGTTCTGGCGCGGCTGGGTGAAGTGCAACACGGCGGAAGGCCCGTATCGCGACGCGATCGAGCGTGCGCTGATCACGGTGAAGCTGCTGTCGAGCCTGCGCACCGGCGGCATCGTCGCGGCGCCCACCACTTCGTTGCCCGAACGTTTTGGCGGCGAGCGCAACTGGGATTACCGGTTCTGCTGGCTGCGCGACGCGAGTTTCACGCTGCGCGCGCTGGTGCGCTGCGGCTACCGTGAAGAGGCCGCGCGCTGGCGCGACTGGCTGGTGCGCGCGATCGCCGACCATCCGTCGCAATTGCAGGTGCTGTATGCGGCCGACGGCGGCCGTCGCGCGGCGGAATGGACCGCCCCGCATCTGGCCGGCTACGAAGGCGCGCAACCGGTGCGCTTCGGCAACGCGGCGGCCCTGCAGCTGCAGCTCGACGTGTACGGCGAGGTGCTCGGCGCGCTGTACCATGCGCGCCGGCACGGTTTACCGCCCGACGACGACGCGTGGATGCTCGAGCGGCGGCTCATCGAGCATCTCGCGACGGTCTGGCGCGACCCCGACGAAGGGATCTGGGAAGTGCGCAGCGGCCGGCACCTGTTCACGTCGTCGAAGGTGATGGTCTGGGCGGCGGTCGAAAGCGCGTGCCGCTCGGCGCGCGCGTTCGGTCATCACGCGCCGCTCGACGTGTGGCAGCGCTGGGCCGATGCGATTCGCGACGATGTGTGCACACGCGGTTACCACGAGCAACTCGGCCGGTTCGTCGAGCGCTACGACGGCGAAGGGCTCGACGTGAGCCTGCTGCTGATTCCGCTGACGGGGATGCTCGACGCGTGCGATCCGCGCGTGGTCGGCACGGTTGCCGCGATCGAGCGGGAATTGCTGGAGGACGGGCTGCCGTTCCGCTATCGGCCGCAGCCTTTCAACGACGGCTGCGAAGGCGACGAAGGCGCGTTCGTCACGGCCGGTTTCTGGCTCGTGCAGGTGTACCGGATGCAGGGCCGCGACGACGATGCGCTCGCGCTGTTCGAACGGCTGCTGAGCCTGCGCAACGACGTGGGGCTGCTGGCCGAGGAATACGACGTGAACGCGCGGCGCCTGTGCGGAAATTTCCCGTTTACGCTCGCGCAGGTCGGGTTGATCAACGCGGCGCTCGCGCTGCAGGGCGACGGAAGGGACGACGTGGATATCGGCTGATGCGCTGAGCGCTGATGTGCTGACGTGCTGAGGTGCTGAGGTGCTGACGCGCGGGATGCTCTGCCGCGCTGATGCACTGACGCACTGACGCACTGACGCACTGACGCACTGACGCACTGACGCACTGACGCGCTGACGCACTGACGAGCGGGACGTTCTCGCGCGCTGCCTCGCACTGGACGCGACGGGCGGCACCGCGCCGCGCCGCCGCCCATCCCCCGCTACGACTCCTTCTTGCCCCCCTTGCCAGCATGTTCGCCATTGCCCGGCAGCACGGCCGACAACACCTGCCGCGCGGTCTCGACGATCACGTTCGCTTCGCGCGGGTCGCCCTTCACCAGCGTCTCGGCGAAGTGCTTCGCCTGCTGCAATGTCACGTGCGGCGGCAGCGGCGGCACCTCCGGATCGCTTTTCACCTCGAGCACGACCGGGCGGTCGGAAGCCAGCGCCTCGTCCCACGCGGCGCCGAGCTGTTCCGGATCGTCGACGTAGATGCCCTTCAGCCCGAGCAGCGTCGCGAAGCGCGAATACGGCACGTTCGGAATCTGCTGCGACGCGTCGAACTTCGGGTCGCCTTCCATCACGCGCTGCTCCCACGTGACCTGGTTCAGGTCCTCGTTGTTCAGCACCATGCAGATCCAGCGCGAATCGGGCCATTGCCGCCAGTACTTCGCGACGGTGATCAGCTCGGCCATGTTGTTCATCTGCATCGCGCCGTCGCCGACCATCGCGATCACCGGCCGCACCGGGTACGCGAACTTCGCGGCGATCGCGTAAGGCACCGCCGCGCCCATCGACGCGAGCCCGCCCGACAGCGAGCCCATCATCCCGCGCCGCATCATCAGGTCGCGCGCATACCAGTTCGCGCACGAGCCCGAATCGCTCGTCAGGATCACGTCGTCGGGCAGCCGCGACGACAACTCGGTGAACGCGCGCTGCGGATTCACGCCGCGCCCGGCGCTCGCCTTCGCGGCCGCGCGCGCGGCCAGCGTTTCGCGCCAGTCCGCATTCCATTTCGCGATCCGGTCGCGCCAGCCGGTGTCGCCGCGCTCCTTCAGCAGCGGCAGCAGCGCGCGCAGCGTCTCGGCGCTGTCGCCGACGAGGTTCACCTCCATCGGATAGCGCAGGCTCAGCATGTCGGCCTTCAGGTCGATCTGCACGCCGCGCGCCTGGCCTTCCTTCGGCAGGAATTCCGAATACGGGAAGCCGGAGCCGACGACGAGCAGCGTGTCGCATTCGGTCATCAGTTCGTAGCTCGGCTTGGTGCCGAGCAGCCCGATCGAGCCCGTCACCCACGGCAGGTCGTCCGGCAGCGCGGCCTTGCCGAGCAGCGCCTTCGCGGCGCCCGCGCCGAGCCGGTCAGCCACCGCGATCACCTCGTCGGTCGCGTGCAGCGCACCCGCGCCCACCAGCATCGCGACCTTCTTGCCCGCATTGAGCACGTCGGCCGCGCGCTGCAGGTCGTCCGCGTACGGCACCACCTTCGGCGGCGTATAGCCGACCCCCGAATGCACGGTGCCGTGCGCGCGCTTCGGCGGCGCGTAGTCGAGCTCCTGGAGGTCGCTGGGCAGCACCAGCGCGGTGACGGTGCGCGCGCCGAGCGCGATGCGCACCGCGCGGTCGACCAGATGGCGCACCTGCGCGGGCACCACTGCAAGCTGGACGAAAGCGCCCGCGACGTCCTTGAGCAGCGCGGGCAGATCGACTTCCTGCTGATAGTGGCCGCCGAGCGCCGCGCGCGCCTGCTGGCCGACGATCGCGAGCACCGGCATGTGGTCGAGCCGCGCGTCGTACAGGCCGGTCACGAGGTGCGTGGCGCCGGGGCCGGACGTCGCGACGCACACGCCGAGCTCGCCTGTAAATTTTGCATGCGCGGACGCCATGAAGGCCGCCATCTCTTCGTGGCGCGCCTGGATGAATTCGATCTTGCCCTCGGCCCGGCTGAGCGCGCCGAAAAAGCCGTTGATGCCGTCGCCCGGGTAGCCGTACACGCGGCGCACGCCCCAGTCGTACAGCCGTTCGACGATGAAATCCGCCACTGTCGCCATGCCGTTTCTCCTTGGTTCCGGATGAGCCGAAGTTCCGCGCGCGGGCGATTCTCCTGCGCGGCGCTGTCGGGCGCTCGCGCAAGGCGCGTGCCGCGCGATCGCGTCGGGCACGGGCGTTGCACGCGGGCGTTGCAAGCAAAAGGCAAGCAATCCGGAGCGCAACGATGGCACTTTCCGACGCGCCGGCGATCGACGACGTGCGCGCCCGCGCCTACCGCGTGCCGACCGACCGGCCCGAAGCCGACGGCACCTACGCATGGCACGCGACGACGATCGTCGTCGTCGAGGTCGAAGCAGGGCCCGTGACGGGGCTCGGCTATACGTACACCGATGCGAGCGCAGCGCTGCTCGCGAAGTCGATGCTGGCCGACGTGCTGCGCGAGCGGCCGCTCGTCGATATCCCGGCCGCCGTCGACGCGCTGTGGCGCGCGGTGCGCAACGTCGGGCGCGCCGGCGTCGCGGCGACCGCGATCTCCGCGCTCGACGTCGCGCTGTGGGATGCGAAGGCGAAGCTCGCGGGCGTGCCGCTCGCGATCCTGCTCGGCCGCGTGCGCGAACGCGTGCCCGTGTACGGCAGCGGCGGCTTCACGACCTACGACGATGCGACGCTCGCCGCGCAGCTCGACGGCTGGCGCAACGAACACATCCGCGCGTGCAAGATCAAGATCGGCGCGCAGGATGCACGCGATCCGTCGCGCGTGCGGGTCGCGCGCGACGCGCTCGGCCCCGACGTCGACCTGTTCGTCGACGCGAACGGCGCGTATGCGGCGCGCACCGCGCTCGCGTTTGCGGAGAAGGTGGGCGATTGCGCGATCCGCTGGTTCGAGGAGCCGGTCAGCAGCGACGATATCGACGGTCTGCGCTTCGTGCGCGAGCACGTCGGCGCGCGCGTCGACGTCGCGGCCGGCGAGTACGCGTATACGCCCGACGACTTCCGGCGCCTGCTCGAAGGCCGCGCGGTCGACGTGCTGCAGGCCGATGCGACGCGCTGCGGCGGCGTCAGCGGCTTTCTCGCGGCCGCCGCGCTGGCCGATGCGCATCACGTCGACCTGTCCGCGCATTGCGCGCCGGCGCTGCATCGGCACGTCGGCTGCGTCGCGCCGCGCATGCGCCACGTCGAGTGGTTCCACGATCACGTGCGGATCGAGCGAATGATGTTCGACGGCGCGCCGACACTCGTCGACGGCGCACTCGAGATCGATGCCGCGCGCCCCGGGCTCGGCCTCGCGTTGCGCGAGGCCGACGTCGCGGAATTCGCGATCTGAATGCATCCGGCGGCAGGGCGCCGCCACGAGCAAGGAGGACCGATGCGACACCCCAGCCACCGCACGACCGAGCAGGAAAGGTTGCTGGCCGATGCAGCGCGCCTGCTGAACCGCAGCGCGCTGCTGCTCGCCGGGTCGGTGCTCGCCGACAGCGGCGTCGAACACTATCGCGGCACCTTTCACAACCGCGCGATGCTCGCGCCGCTGGTGTCGTCGACGCTGTCGGTGCTCGCGAGCGTGCACGGCCATGCGGACGACACGCCGGAGCGCCACCGGCTGCGCGACGCAGTGCATGTCGCGTCGGCCGCCGTCGGCGTCGTCGGGTCCGCGTTCCACGTGTACAACGTGACGAAACGGCCGGGCGGCCTTAGTTGGCACAACCTGTTCTACGGTGCACCGGTCGGCGCGCCGTTCGCGCTGCTGCTGTCGGGCATGCTCGGCGCGGCCGGCGAGCGGCTGCGCGCGTGTCCGGCCGATGCGCCGCGCCTCGGCGGATTGCCGGCCGGCCGCGCGCTGGCCGGGCTCGTCGCGGCGGGGCTCGTCGGCACGCTCGGCGAAGTCGGGCTGCTGCATTTTCGCGGCGCGTTCCAGCATCGCGCGATGTTCGCGCCGCTCGTCGTGCCGCCGGTGGCCGCGTTGACGGCCGCGCAGCTCGCGCTGTCGAGCCCGTCCCGCGACCGGCGCTTGTGCCGCTGGTGGATGCGCGCGACGGCCGTGCTCGGGATCGTCGGCGTCGCGTTCCATGCGCGCGGCGTCGCGCGACAGATGGGCGGCTGGCGCAACTGGTCGCAGAACGTGTTGTCGGGGCCGCCGCTGCCCGCGCCGCCAAGCTTCACCGCGCTCGCGATCGCCGGCCTCGCCGCGACCGCGCTCGCCGAACGGGAGGCGCGATGAAGCACGTGAACGACAAGCCGCTCGCGCTGCCGCGCTATTCCCGCTACGACGTGCTCGCGAAGCGCGATACACCGTCGTGGAACGACGCGACGCGCCGCGCGATCGATGCACGGCTGCGCGTCGCCGCGGCCGCGCCGCGCCATCTCGACGCGGAACGGTTCGCGACGCTGACCGCGCTGTGCGCACGCATCGTGCCGCAGCCGCACGGCGGCGTCGGCGTCGGCGTCGTGCCGACCGCCGCGCTGCTCGACGCACGGCTCGCGTCCGACGAAGGCGACGGGTATCGCGACGCAAGGCTGCCGCCGCTGCGCGCCGCCTGGCAGATTGGCCTCGCGGCGCTGGATGCGATGGCGCGCCATGCGCACGACCGTCCGTTCGCATCGCTCGACGGCAACGACGCCGATGCGCTGCTGCACACGGTCCAGCAAGGCAGGATCGACCCGAAAGTCGAATCCGCATGGGCCGGCATGGATCCGCGCACGTTCTTCGCGAAGCGCGTGCTGATGGACCTGTGCGGCGCGTACTACAGCCATCCGTTCGCGTGGAACGAGATCGGCTTCGGCGGCCCGGCGAGCCCGCGTGGCTATGTGCGGATGGATTTCAACCGGCGCGACCCGTGGGAAGCGCGGGTGGACGGGGAGGGCGATCGCGATGGCCGCTGACGACGCATTGTCCGCCGCCAGCCCGCGTGGCCGAGACGGCCGCGCGCCCGATCCGCTGCGCGTCGGCGGCTGGTCGCCGATGCGGATGTTCCGCGACGACGATCCGGTCGACTTCGTGATCGTCGGCACCGGCGCCGGCGGCGGCACGCTCGCGTGCCGGCTCGCGGAGCACGGCTTCTCGGTCGTCGCGCTCGACGCGGGCGCATGGTGGCGGCCGCTCGAGGAATTCGCGTCCGACGAGTCGCACCAGCACAAGCTGTTCTGGACCGACGAGCGGATCTGCGACGGCGCCGATCCGCTGACGCTCGGCACCAACAACAGCGGCCGCGCGGTCGGCGGCAGCACTGTGCATTTCGCGATGGTGTCGCTGCGCTTTCGGCCCGAGTGGTTCCGCTCGCGCACGGCGCTGGGCTACGGCGTCGACTGGCCGCTCGACTGGCGCGAGATGTGGCGCTACTACCGCGAGGTCGAGCAGGCGCTGAAGATCAGCGGGCCGGTGAGCTACCCGTGGGGCCCGCCGCGCCCGCGCTATCCGTACCGCGCACATGAGCTGAACGCGGCCGCGCTCGTGCTCGCGCGTGGCGCCGACGCGCTCGGCATCGACTGGACGCCGACGCCGCTCGCGACGCTGTCCGCGCCGCGCGGTCGCGCGCATCCGTGCGTGTATCGCGGCTTCTGCATCAGCGGCTGCGCGACCAACGCGAAGCAGAGCGCACTTGTCACGTGGATTCCGCGCGCGGTCGCGGCCGGCGCCGAAGTGCGGGATCTCGCGATGGCGCTGCGGATCGAGGCGGCGGGCGATCGCGTGACGGGCGTGCACTATCAGCGCGACGGCCGCACGCATTTCCAGCGCGCGCGCAACGTCGTCGTCGCCGGCTACGCGATCGAGACGCCGCGCTTGCTGCTGCTGTCCGCGAACGGACGCCATCCGCAGGGGCTCGCGAACAGCTCGGGCCTCGTCGGCCGCTACCTGATGGCGCAGCTGAACCAGGCGTCGTGGGGGACGATGGACGACGAGGTGCGCTGGTACAAGGGGCCGCCGTCGCTGTCGCTCACCGAGCACTGGAACTACGTGGACGAAGGCAAGGACTTCTTCGGCGGCTATTGCTGGATGAGCCAGGGGCCGCTGCCGATCGAATGGGCGCGGAAGCTCGCCGGGCGCGGGCTGTGGGGCGACGCGCTGGAGCGCGAGATGGCGCGCTACAACTTCCAGGCCGGCCTGAAGATCGTCGGCGAGACGCTGCCGCGCGCCGGCAACCGTGTCACGCTCGCCGACGAGCGCGACGCGTTCGGGCTGCCGATCGCACGCGTCACCTATTCGTACGACGACAACGACCACCGGATGATGCGTCATGCGTTCGCGCAGATGGCGCGCTCGCTCGAAGCCGCCGGCGCGCGCGACATCTGGCACGAAGAAGACGACACCTGTCACCTCGCCGGCACCGTGCGGATGGGCGACGACCCGGCGACGAGCGTCGTCGACGGCGATTGCCGCAGCTGGGACATCCCGAACCTGTGGGTTTGCGACGGCTCGGTGTTTCCGACCGTCGGCGGCGTGAACCCGTCGCTGACGATCCAGGCGATCGCGTGCCGCACCGCCGATCGCATCCGCGCGCTCGTCGCGCGCGGCGACGCACATGCGCGCGCACGGTGGCGGTAGACGGTCTCCGTTCGCCGCGCCGCGCGCATTTGCCGTTCAACTTTCGAGGAGTCACGACATGAATCCGTTCACTCGCCGCCCGATGCGCAAACCCCGGCACTGCGCGGCCTGCGCGCTGCTGGTCGCGGCCGTTGCCGCGCTGCCGGCGTGGGGCCAGTTGCGCCCGCCGGCCCCCGCGGCCGTCGCCGACACGCCGACTCAAGCGTACAAGCGCGCGGACCACCGGATGATGGAAGCGATGGAAAACGCGCCGTACACCGGTGACGCCGATCGCGATTTCGTCGCGCACATGACGCCGCACCACCAGGGCGCGATCGACATGGCGCAGGTCGAGCTGAAACACGGCAAGGATCCGACGCTGCGCAAGCTCGCGCGCCGCATCATCGCCGCGCAGCGCGACGAGATCGCGCTGATGGGGCGCTGGCAGAAGGAGCACGGCGCGGCGCCGTGAGCGCCGGCGGCGATGCAGGCGAGGTCGCGCACGCCGTGATCGGTGGCGGCCGCGCGGAGATCGCAGGCGTTCCGGACGACCGGCAGCGCTGTCATGCTGCCCGCGCTGCCGCTGTGCGGGTGGCGGTCGTACCGGGTGTTTCGCGACAAGGTTCGTGGCGATATCGGCTGCGAACCCGAACGATGACGGTGTGCAAGGGTGTGCAGCATGGGACGTGAACGACGCGTGATGGACCACACGATCGACAGTGTCGCCGACTATATGGCCGCGATCGGCGCGGCGCACGGTACCACGGCCTCGCGGCTGTTTCGCGGGCAGTGCAACGCTGGCTGGCCGCTTGTGCCGAGCATCGCGCGTCAGCGTGCGTCGCCGGACGTGGAAGCGCAAATGCTCGACGAATTCACGCGGCGCGCGCTGCCGCATCTCGATCCGGCCCCGAACCTCGATGCGTGCGACTGGCTCGCGCTGGCCCAGCAGCATGGGATGCGCACGCGGCTGCTCGACTGGTCCGGCAACGCGCTGGCCGCGCTGTGGTTCGCGGTCAGGAGCGCGAACGGCATCGGGGCGGACGGCGCGGTGTGGTGCCTGTCACACGATGCCGAGGACATCGCGACCGCGGCCGAGCGCCACGCGCCGTTGCAGGTGACGCGCACCAAGGTGTTCCGGCCGCGCCACGTGATGCCGAGGATTACCGCGCAGGACGGCTGGTTCACGATCCACCGCTACGACGCCGACGCGCAGGGTTTCGCGCCGCTCGACGAGGATCCGGACCTGGCCGGGCGCCTCGTCCGCATCGTCGTGCCGGGCGAGCGCTTCGGCGCGATCCGCCGCGAACTGGCCGGCGTCGGCGTCAGCATCGGCACCATCTTCCCGGACCTCGACGGCATTGCGCAACTAACGGACATCCGCTTTTTCCCCGACGACGAGGATACGCATGCGCCACGGTGAGCGGTGGTGGCCCGCCGCACGCACTGTTGCGCAGGGCGGGTCCGGGTCCGCCCCGACGATTTTTCAACCGCTTGTCATTTCGGCCGCCCCCGGTGCGGCGTGAAGCGGCCCGCGGTCTTGCGCTTCGGTGGCGGACCGGGGCGCCCATACGAGGCACGGCACATGCTGTCTCGTGATGACGAAGCCCGGCGGTACCGGGTATCGACTACGGTGATTCCCATGACTTCCAGAACGCGTTCGAACAATCCGTTGTTGAATCTAGCGGTGGCCGTGGCGTGCGGCGCGGCGGCGATGTACTTCCTCGATCCGGCGTCGGGCCGGCGGCGGCGCGCCTACGTGCGCGACAAGGCGGCGGCGAGCCGGCACGGTGTGCTCGACTATGCGAACACGCAGGCGAAGCGGGCGGCCGACCGCGCGCGCGGCGCGATCGCCGGGCTGCGCGCCGACTGGCTCTCGGGCGATGCGGACGACGTGGTGCTCGCCGAACGCGTACGCGCCGCGCTGGGCCATCTGATCGGCCGTGCGCGCGACGTCGATGTGAGCGTCTCGCACGGGCATGTGCGCTTGAGCGGGCAGGTGGAGGAAGCGGAACGGCATGCCATCGTCGACGGCATCGCCGCGGTGCATGGCGTGAAGGCCGTCGAGGACGCGATGGGCGCACGCAGCGAATACAAGGCGCCGCCCGGCGGCCCCGTGCACTGACGGCGGCCTCGGCCGCGCGCCGGCGGGCGCGGTGAACGAAGCACGACACGAATCCGGCGCCCGCGCGGCCGCCGCCACGGCGGCTGTGCGGCGCCCCATCCGGAGAACAGCTGATGACGGATCGCCCATCCCCCGGCACGCCGCCTCCCGCACCCGAACCCGATGCGCATAACGCGCTCGAAAGCCTGCTCGGCAGCCTGCACCGGCACGGCTTCCTGCGCTTCGCGAACGAGGTCGTCAGCGCGAACGCGCAGATGGCCGAGACGTTCGTCGGCGCGCTGGACAAGCCCGGCATGCAAACCGGTGTGCAGAATCTTGCCGCACTCGTGATGGCGCTGTCGCGCATTCCGCCGGAGCAGTTCGGCAAGGCCGCGTTCGCGGCGGCCGATGCGCTGCATCACATCGGCGCGTGGAAGCCGGATGAGCACGAGCACGTCGCGCCCGGCGTGCGCGGCGCATACCGATTGCTGCACGACGAAGCGCTGTGGGACGCGCTGACGCCGTTGCTCGAAGGGTTGAAGGTGTTCGCGCAAGGCCTCGCGCGCGAGGCTCCGAACCCCGCCATCCCGCCGGTCAGCGAGAGGCAGCCGGACGCGTGACGGTCGCGCATTCGTGCGGCGCACTGTTCACGTGAGGTCGGAACAGGCGCGGATTCGCGAGCCGCGCTTCAAGACGACATGCAGCCGGCCGCGGGCCGCCTGCGATTTTTCAATGCGTTGTCATTTGTTCCGCAGGCCGACACCCGACATCGGTCGCCGGCCCGCACGAGCCGCGGCTCAACGTAGTTCAGCGCGTGCCGCACCGTCCGCGCGCCGGCCGGGTGCGCCGCTTGCTTGCCCGCGCGCTTGAAGGCCGGCGCGGGCAATGCCGCCCGCGGCCACCGCCCTGGAGCGATCTTTCATGCCCGATGCGACCCTGTTCCCGTTGTCCATTCATGAGCGATTCCGCGTCGTGCTGCGCCGCGCGTTCACGCCGGGACGACGCGGTGCGTGGGCGCTGCCGGCAGCTATTCCGCTCCCATACGCGGACGCAGCATCTACGGAGCTTGCACCGCCCACCATCACCCGCGCCGGCGACGGCAACGCCGACAGCGGCCACGACGGGCGCGCCGGCGCCGGCCGCCACGACGAACGCGACACCGACGCGCCGGCCGGCGGCGGGGGCGACGGCCATCCGCACGACGATCGCGGCGGCCGCACCGGCGGCGATGGCGACGGCGGCAGCGGCGCAGGTGAAGGCGAACGGAAGCGGCCGGGCAAGAAGCCGTTGATCATCCTCGGCGCGGTGGCGGTCGTGCTGGTGATCGCGGGGCTCGTGTGGTGGCTTGCGACGCGCAACCAGGAAAGTACCGACGACGCATACACGGACGGCAACGCGGTGGCCGTCGCGCCGCATGTCTCCGGCTACGTGACACGGCTCGCCGTCGACGACAACACGTACGTGCACCGCGGCGACGTGCTGGTCGAGATCGATCCGCGCGACTACCGTGCGCAGGTCGACGCGGCGCGCGCGCAACTCGGCCTCGCGCAGGCGCAGCTCGACGCGTCGCGGGTGCAGCTCGACATCGCGCACGTGCAGTTCCCTGCTCAATACCGGCAGGCGCGGGCACAGATCGAATCGGCGGAAGCCGCGTACCGGCAGGCGCTCGCCGCGCAGGAGCGGCAGCGTGCGGTCGATGCGCGCGCAACCTCGCAGCAGGCGATCGACGCGGCCGACGCGCAGCGCGCGAGCGCCGATGCGAACGTCGCGATGGCGCAAGCGCAGGCGCGCACCGCGAGCCTCGTGCCGCAGCAGATCCGCCAGGCCGAAACGGCCGTCGAGGAGCGTCGCCAGCAGGTGCTGGCCGCACGTGCGCAGCTCGATACGGCGAACCTCAACCTGTCGTACTGCGAAGTACGCGCACCGTCCGACGGCTGGGTCACGCGCAGGAACGTTCAACTCGGCTCGTACCTGCAAGCCGGCGCGTCGGTCTTCTCGGTCGTCACGCCGCGCGTGTGGATCACCGCGAACTTCAAGGAATCCCAACTGGAGCGGATGCGCATCGGCGATCGCGTCGACGTGTCGGTCGATGCGTATCCCGATCTCGACCTGCACGGTCACGTCGACAGCATCCAGCTCGGCAGCGGCGCGCGCTTCTCCGCGTTTCCGGCCGAGAACGCGACCGGCAACTTCGTGAAGATCGTGCAGCGCGTGCCCGTGAAGATCGTGCTCGACGGTCCGCTGCCGAACAATCCGCCGCTCGGTCTCGGCCTGTCGGCCGAACCGACCGTGCACCTGAAATGACCGGCCGCCGCGCGGCGGCCCGCTTTCACCGGAGCGATCCGATGCCCGACATCCGCACGTCCGCCAAGTTGACGGGGGCCCGTCGATGAACCGGCCGTCCGACAAGCCGCCCAACGGGCCCGCTTCGTCCGGCGGCGCGTGGCGGCCCGCCGCGAACCCGTGGGTCATCGCGATCGTCGTCACGCTCGCCGCGTTCATGGAGGTGCTCGACACGACGATCGTCAACGTCGCGCTGCCGCATATCGCGGGGACGATGTCCGCGAGCTACGACGAGGCGACCTGGACGCTCACGTCGTACCTCGTCGCGAACGGCATCGTGCTGCCGATTTCCGGCTTCCTGGGGCGCCTGCTCGGCCGCAAGCGCTACTTCCTGCTGTGCATCGCCGCGTTCACCGTGTGCTCGTTCCTGTGCGGCGTCGCGACCAACCTGGGCGAGCTGATCGTGTTCCGCGTGCTGCAGGGGCTGTTCGGCGGCGGGCTGCAGCCGAACCAGCAGTCGATCATCCTCGACACGTTTCCGCCCGAACAGCGCAACCGCGCGTTCTCGATCTCGGCGATCGCGATCGTCGTCGCGCCGGTGCTCGGGCCGACGCTCGGCGGCTGGATCACCGATCATTTCTCGTGGCGCTGGGTGTTTCTGCTCAATGTGCCGATCGGCGCGCTGACCGTGCTCGCGGTGATGCAGCTCGTCGAGGATCCGCCGTGGCGACGCGGCGCCGAGCGCGGGATCTCGGTCGACTACATCGGCATCGGGCTGATCGCGATCGGGCTCGGCTGCCTGCAGGTGATGCTCGATCGCGGCGAGGACGAGGACTGGTTCGGATCGAACTTCATCCGCGTCTTTGCGGTGCTGTCGGCGCTCGGCCTGATCGGCGCGACGCTGTGGCTGCTGCGCGTGAAGAAGCCGGTGGTCGATCTGTCGTGCCTGCGCGATCGAAACTTCGCGCTCGGCTGCGTGACCATCGCGACCTTCGCGGCCGTGCTGTACGGCAGCGCGGTGATCGTCCCGCAACTCGCGCAGCAGCACCTCGGCTATACGGCGACCCTCGCGGGCCTCGTGCTGTCGCCCGGCGCGCTGCTCATCACGCTGGAAATCCCGCTCGTGAGCCGGCTGATGCCGCACGTGCAGACGCGCTATCTGGTCGGCTTCGGTTTCGTGCTGCTGTCGGTCGCGCTCGTCTATTCGCGGCTGCTGGTGCCGGACATCGACTACCGGCACCTGGTGATGATCCGCTGCGCGCAGTCGCTCGCGATCGGCTTCATGTTCGTGCCGATCACCACGCTCGCGTACCTGACCGTCCCGCAGCGGCTCAACGACGACGCATCCGCGCTGTTCACGATGTTCCGCAACGTCGCGGGCTCGATCGGCATCTCGGTGTCGACCGCGCTGATCCGCGAGCGAACGCAGGCGCGCATGGCGCACCTGTCCACGCACATGTCGCCGCTGTCGCAGAACTTTCAGGACGCGCTGCACGAGAACGCGCGCGCGATCGGCGCGCTGTCGGGCGTGCCGCCGCCGGCCGCGCTGCAAACCGCGACCGGCCGGCTGTACGAGACGTTCATCTCGCAGGCGACGATCCTCGCGTATATCGACGTGTTCGCGATTCTCGCGGTGTTCTGCGCGTTCAGCATTCCGCTGACGTTCCTGTTCTCGCCGGTGAAGGCCGCACGCGGCGCGGGAGGGCATTGACGATGACGATGAATCGACAGCGCGGCAGCCGCCGGCATGCGCTGCAACCGCGCGGCGTAGCCGCGATGCTGGCGGCCTGCTTGGCGATCGCGGGCTGTACCGTCGGGCCGGATTTCAAGCCGCCGCAGGCGGATGTGCCGGCGAACTGGCATGACCTGCGGGTGTCGGCTGCGGCGGTATCGCCGGCATCGACGGCATCGCAGGCATCGCAGGCATCGCAGGCATCGCAGGCATCGCAGGCATCGCAGGCATCGCAGGCATCGCAGGCATCGCCGGCGTCGGGCGCATCGCCGGCATCGGGTGCATCGGGCGTGTCGGGCGCATCGGGCGTGTCGGGTGCATCGGGCGCGTCGGGCGCATCGCGCGCGTCGGGCGCATCGCGCGCGTCGGCCGCCGGCGCGCACGCGCCATCGTCGCCGACGACCGGCGCCGATCCCGACCCGCGCTGGTGGCGCGCGTTCGGCGATCCGCTGCTCGATCGCCTCGTCGAGCGTGCCGCGCGCGACAACCTCGACGTGCAGGCGGCCGTGCTGCGCATCGCGCAGGCGCGTGCGCAGGTTCGCGCGGCCGCCGCGCAGGGCTTGCCGAACGTGCGGGCGAACGCGAGCTATCAGCGCGAGCAGTTGGGCCTCAAAGGAATCATCGAGGAACAGGGCATCGATCAGCGCATCGATCGCCTCGGCGCGCCGGGTTCGCCGCTCGACCGCTTCGGGCCGGGCACCGGCGCGAGCGTGCAGCAGGGCGCGCGCGCCGCGATCGATTCGCTCGAAGCGCCGGTCAATGTGTGGCAGGCCGGGTTCGACGCATCATGGGAACTCGACCTGTTCGGGCGCGTGCGTCGCTCGGTCGAATCGGCCGGCGCGCAGGCGAGCGCCGCGGTCGCGAGCCGCGACGATGCGCTGCTGTCGCTGGAGGCCGAAGTCGCGCAGACCTATCTGCAACTGCGCGGCGCCGAAGCGCAACGCGCGCTGGCCGACGACCTGCAACGCGCGCAGCGCGACCTGCTGGATCTCACGCGCGCGCAGGCCGCGCATGGTCTGGCAAGCGACCTCGACGTGCGCAGCGCCGATGCTCGGCTCGCGCAGATTCGTGCCCAATTGCCGCAGTTCGACCAGCAGATCGTGTTGCTGCGCAATGGCCTCGCGTATCTGGTCGGAGGGGCCCCGGGCGCGCTCGACGACTGGCTCGACGCGCCGCGCGCGTTGCCGGGCGTGCCGCCCACCGTGCCGGTGGGGCTGCCGTCGACGCTGGCGCGCCGGCGGCCCGACATCCGCCGCGCGGAGGCCGAGCTGCATGCGGCGACCGCCGACGTCGGCGTCGCGGTCGCGCAGTTCTATCCGGACATCTCGCTGACCGGGCAGGTCGGGTTGCGCGCGGCGCACGTGCGCGAGCTCGCGCACTGGTCGCATCTGTTCTACTCGTTCGGGCCGGCCGTATCGCTGCCGATCTTTTCGGGCGGGCAACTCGTATCGAACCTGCGGCTGTCGCAGGCGCGCCAGGCCGAAGCGGCGCTCGCCTATCGACGGGCCGTGCTCGTCGCGCTGCGCGACGTCGACAACGCGCTGGCCGTCTATCGCACCGACCAGGCACGCGCGGCCGCGCTCGACGATGCGGTCAAGGCCGAGCAGGGCGCGCTGGAACTCGCGCGCGATCGTTACCGGAAGGGGTTGTCGCCGTTTCTCGACGTGCTCGACGCCGAGCGGCAATGGTCGGAGGGGCGGCAGCAGGCGGTCCAGGGCGCGTTGCAGACGACGACCGATCTCGTCGCGCTGTACAAGGCGCTGGGCGGCGGATGGCAGACGACCGGTTCGGCCGCGGATGCGGCTACGGTCGGCGCGGTGCCGCCGTCACGAGCCGATATGGCTCGCGCGCAATAGCTGCAGCGGTCGCGTCGGCGACACCGGCGACACCGGCAACCTCGGCAACTTCGGCAACTTCGGCAACTTCGGCAACTTCGGCAACTTCGGCAACTTCGGCAACTTCGGCAACTTCGGCAACCTCGGCAACCTCGGCAACCTCGGCAACCTCGGCAACCTCGGCAACCTCGGCAACCTCGGCAACCTCGGCAACCTCGGCGCCATCGACGACATCGGCGCCATCGACGACATCGGCGCCATCGACGACATCGGCCACATCGGGGACATCGGGGACATCGGGGACATCAGCCGCCCAGCGGCGGCCGACGCAGGGCACCGCAATTACCTGCACGCGCGCGAAAACAGCAGCGAATCGGCGTCGTTGAAGCGGATCCGTACCGGATCGGCATACCCGGCCTTCTCCGCGACGCGGAGCGACGCGACGTTGGTCGGCGCGATCAGGCATACGCTGCGTTCGAACCGGTTCTGCGCATCGAGCCAGCCGAGCGCGTGCGACAGCGCTTCGCTTGCGTAACCTTTGCCGTGCGCCCAGCTCGCGAGCGCCCACCCGGCTTCCGGCACGCCGCGAATCGACGGCTCGACCGCACGGTGGAAGTCCGCGAAGCCGAGATCGCCGACGTAGCGGCCCGATGCCTTCTCGCGAATCGCCCAGTAGCCGTAGCCGAGCAGCGGCCACAGCCCGCGATAGGCGAGCAGTCGCATCCACGAGTCGCGCGGCGCGGACGGCTGGCCGTTGAAGATGTGCGCGACGACGGTCGGCTCGGACCACATCGCGGCGAGCGCGTCGAAGTCGCCGAGCGGATGACCTTCGAGTATCAGGCGGGGGGTGTCGAGAACCGGCGGGGACATGACGGGCGGCAGCGCGCTGAATGTCATTCGGCGTTCCATGTGAAAGGGGCAGGGAAGGCGCGGCCGTGCGCCGCGCCAGGGCCCCGTACGATACCGCGGAAATCGGCGCGCCGCCGCCAATCCCTGCCTGCTTCGGGGAATGCAAACGCATCGAGCGGAGGGCCGTCGCCGGCGTCCGCCGGTGGCGGCACGGTCAAGGTCGCACGACGACACATCGCGGCCTCACTGTGGCGCACGGCACTCGACGAATGCGTGTCGATCGCTGGCAGTCCGTGGCGAAAGTCAGGCGCGGCGGATTGTGCGCGGACGCGTCACGGCGGACATCGATACGCCCGCATGTTTCGCACGAAGCGGCATCGCGCCCGCGCCGGCCGCTCCTACTTGCGGCTCTTCAAGAAGCTGCGGCCGTGCGCCGTGATCGACGCGCCGGAGCGGCTGTTCGACGCATGGCTGACGAAGCCCGCGCCGACGAGTTCCTGTTCGACCGACCAGCCGAGCGCGGGCGCATCGCGGCCGTAGCGCACATCGGCGAGGCGCTCGAGCGCCCAGAGTGCGGAGGCCGACAGGTTGGGGGTGTTGGACATGACGTTGTCGTTCATCGCTTCCTCGGAGAGTGGTGATTCAGGGTGAACGGCACGAGGCCGTGGGGTCGGGCGACGCGGAGTCAACCCGCCTGCAGCAATGGCAGCAGCGCGTGGAGCGCGGCTTCCTCGTCGGGACCGGTGGCGAGCACCTGCGCGGACGTGCCGCCATGCATCTGCAGCGCGGCGATGGCCGTCGCGTCCTTCGCGCTGCCGCTGAGCCCGTTGGCGAGCAGCAGGATGTCGCTTTTGAAGCGGTGTGCCGCCGCGACGATCGCGTCGCGGGACGCCAGCGCGCGGTCGCGGTTCCAGGCGGAGCCGATTTCAACGTAGACGACGGTTGCCACGATGCGGATCAGCCCCGGGGAAAGTCGTCGGAACGGCGTGCCAGGGCCGCCCCGCAGGCCCGGCACACGGCTTCCCGACGGGGCGCCGGGCCTTGCGCGCCCGACGCCGGTGCTTCATTCATCTCGAACATGTCGACATCCTCAGCGAAACCGCCATCAAGTCCGGCGAATGATCGAAAGTGGATGATTATAATACGACAGCTGGATTATGTGTATTGCATTATAATGCCGTGTGCATGAACGCCGCCCCGTCGCGCTGTCGACGGGCCGCCGGGATGCGCGATCCGGGCCACGCGCTTGCGTGCCCGGCATTTTTTTTTCGATTGACCCGAACTCCCACCGAATGGAAGCTGCAATGAACGCCGCCCCCGCCTGCCCGCAATGCGCGATGGAAAACACCTACCCGGACGGCACGCTGACCGTGTGCGCGGACTGCGGACATGAATGGTCGGCCGGTGCCGGTGCCGGCGCGGACGCCGGCGACGAACCGGCCGGCGACGTCGTCAAGGACGCGAACGGCAACGTGCTGTCGGACGGCGATTCGGTCGTGCTGATCAAGGACTTGCGCGTGAAGGGCTCGTCGATCACGCTGAAGATGGGCACCAAGGTCAAGAGCATCCGGCTCGTCGGCGGCGATCACGAAGTCGATTGCAAGACCGACATGGGCGGCTTCATGCTGAAGGCGTGCTACCTGAAGAAGGTCTGACCGCACGCGGTTCGACCGACTCTCCGACTACGGGCTGCCGACCATGAGCGAGGATCGAATTTCCTATGACGCATTCCTGCGGTTTCTGGCAATGCCATTGAACGACGGCCGCCCGTTCGTGCTCGAGACCAAGCACACGGTCTCGCTGCACTTCGACCACTTCGGCACGCAGAGCTTCATGTCGCTGAAGGATCCGGTCCGGCTCGAACTCGGCTATACGCGCGTGATGATGGGTTTCCTGCTGCTGCAGCCGGCGCCCGCGCGCATCTGCATGATCGGGCTCGGCGGCGGATCGCTGGCGAAGTACTGCTATCGCCATCTGCCCGATACGGCGATCGACGCGGTCGAGATCAACCCGGACGTAATCGCGCTGCGCGACGTGTTCAGGATTCCGCAAGACGACGCGCGCTTCGCCGTGATCTGCGCGGATGGCGCGGACTACGTCGGCCGGCCGGAGGTCAAGGCGGACGTGATCCTGCACGACGCGTTCGTCGCCGACGGCATGCCGGGCCGCTGCACGGGCGCCGCCTTTTTCGACGCGTGCCGTGCGCGGCTGAGCGAAACGGGCGTGCTCGCGATCAACTTCATGGACGACGATCCGGCGTTGCCGCGGCATCTCGCGCAATTGCGCGAGGTGTTCGACGCTTCGTATGCGCTGCTGCCGTGCGGCGACGACAACAACTTCATCGCGTTCGCGTGGAAGAACGGCAACCCGCTGCCGTCGCTGCGCATCCTGCTCGAACGCGCGCTGGGGTTCGCGTCGGCCGGCGAGCTCAAGCTGTCGCCCACCGCGCGGCGCATGAAGGAAGGGGAGTGCATCGCTCCCGAGCGGCTCGTGTGGCGCGCGCGTGAACACGCGCGATGGGAGATCTGCACCTGAGCTGCCCCTGAGCGCGGCGC
Source organism: Burkholderia sp. 567 (assembly GCF_040545115.1). Classification (NCBI taxonomy): domain Bacteria; kingdom Pseudomonadati; phylum Pseudomonadota; class Betaproteobacteria; order Burkholderiales; family Burkholderiaceae; genus Burkholderia; species Burkholderia sp. 567. The sequence goes on along the minus strand of NZ_JBEPLG010000004.1, from coordinate 64,301 downwards.
GGGTTCTGCCGCGTTACTTCATCCGCTTGCCGAGCGCGCTCTTCGTCTTGTACGTGACGCCGTGCTTGTCGAGATACTCGCGGATCAACTGACGCACGACTTGCGACGGCGTGAGATCCTGCTCCGCGCAGAGCATTTCGAACGCTTCTTTCTTGGCGGGATCGATCAGGACGGTCAGGCGGGCGGTTTTCGTTTCCATCGTGCGGCAGGGTGGTCGATATGTTAATCAAATTATAATGCATCCGCATTCGGCGCCACGGCCGAATGCGCCGTTGCAGCGTGCGCGCCGGCTCAACGCCGGCGTTCGAGCCACGCAAGCAGGTCGTCGATCAGCGGCATCGCCGCGAGCATCACCAGCAAGCAGGCGAGCGGCACGGTCGCCACGTAGCCGACATGCTTGAAGCCGATCGCGCCGGCGATCCCGCCGACGAAGAACGACGCGAGCATCGTCGCGTGAATCCTCAATTTCGAACGGTTGGCGATGACCGCGTGCGCGTCCACGTCGACGGCCGAGCGATTCCAGTAGAACAGCTTGCCGAGCTCGATGCCGAGGTCGGTCACGATGCCGGTCACGTGTGTCGTGCGGATTTCCGCGCCCGACAGCTTCGTGATCGTCGCGTTCTGCAGACCCATGATGAAGCACAGCAGCGTGACCGTGACCGGCACGAAGAACGTTTCCCACAGCGCGAGATGGCTGCCGAGCAGCCCGAACAGGAGCAGCAGCACGGCTTCGACCAGCAGCGGCAGCACGAACTGGCTCTGCAGGCCGCGGCGCCGCCCCCAGTTGACGAGGATCGCCGAGCAGCTCGCGCCGATCAGGAACGACCCCAGCGAACTGATGCCGGCCAGCGCGAGCTGGATGTCGCCGAGCGCCGTCTGGTCGGCGATCGCCGACACGATGCCGCTCATGTGCGACGTGTATTGCTTGACCGCCAGGTAGCCGCCGGCGTTGGCCGCGCCCGCGACGAAGGCCAGCGAAAAGCCGAGCTGACGGTTCGCGGTCGCGCTGCGGTGTTTTCCGGTGAGGCTTCGAAAGTACTGCGCTGGCATAGGGGTACGCTCAATCGCCCGGACGGCGGGCATGGACAGGACGACCGCCACCGGTTTCAGGTGTCAGGCGCCCGCGCGGGCCACCGGCAAAGGGGGCCGGGTTGCTCGAATCATCTGCGAGACATGATAATGACATTATCATACTCTGTTAGCCGAATGGGGCTTTAAGTACAATGTCTGCCATGTCGGCAGGGCGCTGCCGGCCGTGGCTTGCGCGGGCGGCATCCGGTTCCACGCGGCCCGCGTGCGCCGTCCGTGCGGCGTGACTTTGCCGCTATTTCCCCGCTACGTCGTCGTTACTTCGATATCCGCCTCATGACCCCGATCAAGTTCGTTCTCCGCTACACGGCGATTCCTTTCGCAGCCATCGTGGCCGTCGTCGTGTGGGCCGTCGTGCCGTCGTCGAAGGAGATCGACGCGCGGCAATATGCGGCGCTGTCGCGCGGATACACGAGCTTTCCGCTACCGTTTCGACATGAGATCTCGGAGGCGATGGACGACGGGCGAATCAGCGACCGGCGTTACCAGACGCTCGTGCGGGATTCGCTGGGCAATGGCGTCGCACTCGACTGGCCGGCGTCGGGTGTGGCCGACGTCGCTGCCGAGCGGCAAAGACTGACTGAACTGCTGAAGGCCGATGCGGGCCTGGAGGAGCATCAACGATGAAGATTGCGCTGGTTTCGGTGGCGTTCGCGCTGATTATCGGAAGCCTGATTTTCGCGCTGTATTTCATGAATCACGACCGGGGCAGAAGCAAGCGGATGGCGTGGTCGCTCGCGGCGCGCGTCGGCTTGTCGATCACGTTGTTCCTGTCGCTGCTGATCGCGTATCGGCTCGGGTGGATCGAGCCGACGGGGCTGCCGATCGGCAGGTGAGTTCGTGCGTGCCGGCCACATCTGACGTGGTTCGGTGCGCTCGAGTTTTGCTCGGTAAGCGAGGTGTTGTGATAAGAATACTTATCCTGATGGATCGAAACAAAAGCGCCTCGGCATCGATGAAAGGTGCCTCAGGCGCGGAGCGCTCTCCATAGCGAATACCGACAATCGGATGGGCGGGGCCCGCCACACGGCCATACCGTCAACTCGCCACCCCCGCACCACCTTGCCGGCGCCACGCGCGCGGCGCCACCGCGAACCGTTCGCGGAACGCCCGGCTGAAATGCGACATGTCGTTGAATCCCCAGCGCAACGCGATGTCGGACACACGCAGCACCCCGCATTGCGGATTCGCGAGATCTTCCGCGCACCGTTCGAGCCGCAGGTTCCATATGTAGCGCATCAGCGAGGTGTTTTCCGCCTCGAACAGCTTGTTGATGTACCGCGACGATATCCCGGTCGCCTGCTCGACCATCGTGGGGTTCAAGTCCGGGTCGCGCAGATGTTCGAGCAGATGGCGTTTCACGCGCGTGAGCGTCAGCGCCTTCATCCGCGACTGCGCGACGTCGTTGCGCTGCAGGCTTCCGATGGTCATCGCGATCAGCGAGATCGCGGTATCCGACAACTGCAGCATCTCGTCCTCGGACACGTGGCGGATCTGCGACGACATCTGTTCGAGAAACCCGCGCATCACGTAGCCGACGCCTTGCCCGGTCGGCATCGGGCAAGCGGTACGGTGCTCCATCCCGACGACGAGCTGGTTGAGCGTCGTGCGCGGAATGCTGACGACGATTTCGCGCCACGACTGGCCAAACTGCAGATGATGCGGCCTGGTCGCGTCGTACACCGCGAAATCGCCCGGACGCAGTGTGACGATCTTGCCGTCCTGTTCGACCGACTGGCTACCCTCGAGCATCAGTACCGCGAAATACTTGTCCTCGTACTCGCTACGCGCCTGACGAAAGCGCCGGGTCACCGCCTGTTCGCTCGCGTGGATATCCGAGATCCGCAGCTTGTCGCACTTGCGCTGCCGCACCCGGCCAAAGAAATCGTCTTTCTGGACTGCCGCGATCTGCACATCCGCAAACAGGCGCAGGATCATCTCGCGCCAGAATTCGATGCGCTGGCTGACAGAGCCGTCGGTCGCGACCTCGATTGACGAACGCGTCCATTCGAACGGCGCAGCGCCTGACGCGAGGGCGAAGTCGTCGCAACCGGGGAAGGGAGGGATCGAAGGTGTTGTCATGATCGTGCCCCACATGGATGAGCAAACGGCAGCGAGTAGCGTGCCCGTTCAAAAACGCGTTGTCCAACCCGGTCGAAACCCCGCGCCGCATTGGCCGCCGACGCGACAGGGTGCGCCGGCGGGCCCGGCTCATCACGCGAACGTCGTCTGGCGCCAGTCGGACGACTGTTCATACGCATAGGCGCACCGGTAGATCGTCGCCTCGTCGAAGCGACGCCCGACCAGTTGCAGCCCGATCGGTAGATCTTCCGCGATCCCGCAGGGAAGCGACATTGCCGGATGTCCGGATACGTCGAACGGTGCCGTATTCGCGAGCATCTCGAACGCGCGCGTCAGCGATTCGGACATCGGGCAACCGGGCTCCGGCAGTTTCGACGCGCGTATCGGCACGGTCGGCATCAACAAAAGATCATACGATTGCAGGGCCGTGTCGTAATCCGCACGCAGCCGCCGTGCGAGGTTCTGGCACTTCGCGTAATAGCGGCCGCGATACCGGCTCGTGAAATATTCTCCGAGCAGCATCGTCACCTTGACGGTATCCGGCAGCTCGTCGGCACGCTCGCGCCAGCCCGCGTGATGATCGATCATGCCCGTCACGTACAGGCCGCGCCAGTTGAAGCCGTGGCTGTTGCCCTTCATCATCTGCTGAGTCGCGCCTTCGGCGGCAATCGGCAGCCAGATCGCCGTTCCGGTCGCATGCAACGGCACCGATACTTCGTCGACCTTCGCGCCAAGCTGGCGCAACCGATGCGCGGCGACGAGCACGGCCTCATCGACCACCGCCTCCGAATTCGCGAGTCCAAACGCTTCGCGCAGGATGCCGATCCGCAGGCCGGCTATGCCGTCCCGGATCGCACCGAGATAGTCGGCGCGCGGCGGCAGCGCCCGCTGGCGCGGATCGAGCCCGTCGTCACCGGCGATCACGTCGAGCAGCAGCGCGTTGTCGAGCACGTTGTTCGTCATCGGCCCGAGGTGGTCGACGGTCGCCTCGATTGGCATGGCGCCGGTATACGGAACCAGGCCGTGCGTCGGCTTCATTCCGTAGACACCGCAATACGCGGACGGAATCCGCACCGAGCCGCCCTGGTCGCTGCCGAGCGCCATGTCGACTTCGCCGCTCGCGATCAGCGCACCACTGCCGGACGACGAACCGCCGGCCGAATGTCCGGCCTTGCGCGGATTGAGCACGGGCCCGGACGCGCTCGTATGCGAGCCGCCGGAAAAACAGTAGTACTCGCAGGTCGACTTGCCGGCGATCGTCGCGCCGGCGTCGAGCATTCGCGTGACGACAGTCGCGTCGACGTCGGGCACGTAACCCTCGAACGTGCTCGCGCCGTTGCGCATCGGCACGCCGCCGACGCAGATGTTGTCTTTCACGGCCACGGTCTTGCCGCGCAGCTTGCCGTCGGCGGCGCCGTGGATCAGGCTCTTGCGCGCCCACGCGCCATAACGGTTCTCGTCGCCTTCCGGGCGGTAGCCGGGCGTGCGCGGATACGCTATGGCCGGCAGATAGTCGGGCAGCGCGTCGATCGCGTCGTACGCGTCGAAATTCGCCTGCAGCGCGTCGTCGTAATCGGCGAGCTGCCGGGCATCGACATGAAAGCCGAAGCCGGCTGCGATGTCGGAAAGTTGTTCGCGGGTCGGGCGTTTGATGGCCATCGACGTTCTCCAGTTCAGTAAGGCGGCGCCGCCCGAACTGCGCGGCGCCGGCACGATTCAGCGGGCGACGGCGTCGCGCATCATCCCGGTTGTCGGATGGCAGTTCACGTATTCGTAGACCTGATGTTTCGCGTCGAATACGGACACCTCGTGATACAGCCGCAGCTTCGACAGCCCGGTGACGACGCGAAAGAACGTGACGAAGATCCGAAGATGCGTCGGATGCGATTCCGCCCATCGCTCGAGGCGGTCGAGCGAGCGCCAGTGGCCGATGTTGTAGCTCTCGTCGAGCAGATTGCCGTCGAGATCGATCGACCGCACGTAGCGGTTGCTATAGCAGCCGACGTCGACGCCGTTGTCGCGCAGGAAGTCCATCCCGCCGCGAAGCGTCGGCTCGATCTCGTCGAGATACAGTCGGCGTTCGTCGTCTTCGGCCGCACGCCAGTCCTGCCCGGAACGGATCAGCGCGATGTTGTCGTGCGCCAGCACGACCACGCGGCCGCCGCGCGCCGGATCACCCGCGACGATCCGCAATTCGCCGTCCGCATGCATCCAGTCGGTTTGCGAAATCGGGAACCGGTCGCGCATCGACCCCCAGTAACCATGTTCCTCGATCTCGCCACTGACGCCGTCCATGATCGAACCGACACCGGGAAAATCGTCCGTGAACGCGTACAGCGTCTCGAACTGCTCCGCGCGCGGCGCGACGATCTCGCGGAAGTAGCCGATGCCGTCCGCGAGTCGCGCGTCGGATGCCCACCATTCGGCGACCGCCGGCGACGCGATCCAGCGCGCGTATGCGTCAGGGTCGCGCCAGTAGCCGACGGCGATCAGATTGTCGTAGCCCTGGTTGTCGGTGTGCTGCGTCAGATCATGATTGCCCGGACCGTCCGGCGCATCGAAATCGGCGACGATCCGGCGCAGCGCGGCCAGTGCGACGGAGCGCTTGTCGGCGCCGCGATACTGCACGCCGAAATAGCCCATCACGACTTGGCTCAGGTCTTCGGACGCACGGGCGACGTACATCGGGAACGGCGGCTGGTAGTCGTCGGCGACACGGCGTGACAGCGTGCGCGGGCAGACCAGGTGTTTATCGATTGCGGATTCCATGCATGGCCTCATTGGAAAGGGAGTCGGGTGTCGACGAATCAACCGTCGGTAAAACGAATCGATATGCGCCGGAAGCAGGGCGCCGGCTCATCGTCAGAAGATGTGCGCGTAACGCAGGCCGACGAGCAGACTGTTCTTCGGCCCGTTGCGCACGCTCAGGTCGGTGCCGAGCTGGACCTGTACCTGGTCGGCCTTCGTCACGAACTTCGACGCCGTCAGCCGCATCCGCGTCGTGCGCAGCGCGTCATGGCCGTCGACACCGTCGACGCGCGTTTCGCCGCCCCAAAATTGCGTGATCCCGACGCCGAGCGATGTGCCTGGATCAGGCATGTAGCGAACCATCGCCTGCGCGCTGTAGCTCATCCGCTGATGCAGCGTCGCACCGCTTGCGCCGTACGACGTGTTGTTGCCGTACCAGATCGCGTCGCCGACGACATCGAGCGCCCACTGCGCCGAGAAATGCTTCACGTACGCGGCCTGGAAGTCGAGCGACCAGCGGTTCGCGCCGAGATTCAGGCCGCGGTTCTGGTCGTAGCTTCCGGTCGGCGCATACAGGTAGACGGTCGCGGCGATCACGTCCTTCGCTTCGTTCAGGCGGAATTTCAGCGGCGCGGTCAGAATCACGTCGCCGACGCCGGTCGTGCTGCCGAGCGCGCTCGCATTGCCGAAGCCGCTCACGTGGCCGAACGGCAGCAGCACCTGCGGATCGATCGTCAGCCGGTCGGTCAGCTGGAATACGTGCAGCAGCCGCGCGATGCCGATGTTCGACTGCAGGTCGAAATTCGATGTCTTGCTGCCGTTCGCGTAGTACGCGTTCGTCGCCGAATAGTTGTAATACAGCACGCCGATCGTCGCGCCGACCGGGTACTGCTCGTAGTCGCCGGGATCGACCTCGACCGCGCCCGCGTAATGCGACGCGACGACTAGCAGCGATGCGCCGATCCAGTGCGCGATTCGCTTCAGTTTCATTCTGTTGACGTTGTCCATCATGCCCCTTGCCTGGATGCGCAGATACCATCGCGTCCGATGTGCGACGCACGCGCGCCGTTGCCGGACGCCGGAGTCGTGGTGTGCTGCACGCTGTTATCCATCGGCGCATCGGGTGCGCCCGACGATTCGCGACACGGAACGGCCGTCGCTTGAGGATGAGAATAGGAAGGCAAAATCCGCGATTCTGTTTTCCGGCGGAACAAGAAATTGGCTGTGGCGGGCCTCTGCCGTCGATGCCATGCAGTCGCAACAAAGGCAGGTGTCGGATCCGTCTCAGCACAGTTTCCGATCCGTGCCGGCAAAGAACCGCGCTTTTTCTCTTCTTAACCTACTCGTCGTAGCGTGACCGATACGACGTGTCCGCGCCCCGCCAGGGAAGCAGCGGCGGGGCGGCGGTCGACCCGAACCCCCACGAGGAGCCCCACGATGAGCGCGAACCACTCTGCAGAAACAGCATCGACACCCGGCGAACGCGCCTGGGCGCTGTTTCGCGTGATGAAAGAGAAAAACCTGATCCCGGACGGCTATATCGAAGGCCTGACGGAACTGATGTCGACGACCTGGGACCCGGCCAACGGCGCGCGGATCGTCGCGCGTGCGTGGGTCGATCCGGGGTTTCGCGAGCTGCTGTTGAAGGACGGTACCGCCGCGTGCGCGCAGTTCGGCTACACCGGCCCGCAGGGCGAATACATCGTCGCGCTCGAAGATACGCCGACGCTGAAGAACGTGATCGTCTGCAGCCTGTGCTCGTGCACGAACTGGCCGGTGCTCGGGCTGCCGCCCGAGTGGTACAAGGGTTTCGAATACCGCGCGCGGCTCGTCCGCGAAGGGCGCACGGTGCTGCGCGAACTCGGTACCGACTTGCCCGACGACGTCGTCGTGAAGGTCTGGGACACGACGGCCGAAAGCCGCTACCTGGTGCTGCCCGTGCGTCCCGTCGGCACCGAGCACATGACCGAGGAACAACTGCGAACGCTTGTCACGAAGGACGTGCTGATCGGCGTCGCGCTGCCGCGCGCGAGCTGATCCGCGGCGCATTCCCTTATCGACCTTCATTTCGGAGATCACAGATGGACGGCTTTCACGACCTCGGCGGATTCCAGGGCTTCGGCCGGGTGCCGCACACGATCAACAGCCTCGGCTACAAGCCGGTCTTCAAGGAAGACTGGGAACATCTCGCATACAGCTTGATGTTCGTCGGTGTCGATCAATTGAAAAAGTTCAGCGTCGACGAAGTGCGTCACGCGGTCGAACGGATCGACGTGCGCCAGCATGTCGGCACGCGCTACTACGAGCGCTACGTGATCGCGACCGCGACGCTGCTCGTCGAAACCGGCGTGCTGACGCAAGACGAACTCGACCGTGCGCTCGGTTCGCACTTCCGGCTCGCGAACCCGTCGCATTCCGTCGGCCGGGCAGCGCCTGCCGGCGCGACGCGGTTCGAGGTCGGCGATCGCGTCGTCGTGCGCGACGAATACGTGAGCGGACACATCCGGGCGCCGGGCTACGTGCGGGGAAAGACAGGCGTCGTGCTGCACCGGACGACCGAATCGTGGCCGTTCCCGGACGCGATCGGCCACGGCGACACCGGCGCCGCGCATCAGCCGACCTATCACGTCGAATTCCGCGTGAGGGATCTGTGGGGCGACGCCGCCGACGACGGTTATGTCGTGGCCGATTTGTTCGAAGGCTACCTGGATCGCGCGCCGGAGACGCGCGCATGAATGCGCTGGCGAATCAACCCGCGCCGGCCGGCCCGCCGGCGCGGATTCCGGTGACGGTACTGTCCGGATTCCTCGGCGCCGGGAAGACGACGCTGCTGAATTACATCCTGCGCAATCGCGCCGGCCTGAAGGTGGCCGTGATCGTCAACGACATGAGCGAAGTGAACATCGACGCCGACGATGTGCGACGCAACGTCGAGCTGCATCGCGGCGTGGACGAACTGGTCGAGATGAGCAACGGCTGCATCTGTTGCACGCTGCGCGCCGATCTGCTCGATCAGGTCAGCACGCTCGCGCGACAGCAGCGCTTCGATTACCTGCTGATCGAGTCGACTGGAATCTCGGAGCCCATGCCGGTCGCGGAGACGTTCGCGTTCCTCGATCGCGACGGCTTCAGCCTCAGCGAACTCGCGCGGCTCGATACGCTCGTCACGGTAGTCAACGGCGAGACGTTCGAGGACATGATCACGTCGGAAGAACCGGCCTCGAACGGAAGTGAAACCGGCCAGCCACGCAAGCTGTCGGACCTGCTGATCGAACAGGTCGAATATGCGAACGTCGTCCTCGTCAGCCGATTCGATCGGATCGGCGATGCGGGTTTCGACAGGCTGCGCGCGGTGCTCGCATCGTTGAATCCATCCGCGCGGATACTGCCGATGCGTGACGGTGAAATCGATCCGTCGGACGTGCTCGATACCCGGCGCTTTGATTTGCCGGCGCTCGTCGAATCGCCGGGATGGATGCGCCACATGCAGGTCGACGAACGACCGTCGGAATCCGACACATACGGAATCGGATCGTGGGTCTATCGCGAACGTGCGCCGTTTCATCCGGCGCGCCTGCTCGCCTGGCTGAGGCGGCCGTGGACCAACGGCCGGCTACTTCGCTGCAAAGGCTATGCGTGGGCTGCGCACCGCCATGAGGAGATCGGCATGCTCGTGCAGACGGGGGGGCGGTTCCAGTGGGGCTACGTCGGCCGCTGGTGGCGATTCGTGCCGCAGTCGGACTGGCCGCGCGACGACTATCGTCGCGCCGGCGTGCTGGAAAAATGGGCGGAGCCGGTCGGCGATTGCCGGCAGGAAATCGTGTTCATCGGGCAGTCGATCGATCACGAACGGTTGCGCCGCGAACTCGATGCGTGCCTGTTGACGGTGGAGGAAATCGAGGCGGGACTGGAAGCGTGGGCGGCGTTTCCGCAAGGAGACGCGTTCGATGCGCTCGTGGCCGTCGAACATCCGTGACGTTTGCTGGGCCGCGGGTCAGCGATGAATTTGCGATGTCGCGGTGGTCACGCGCGGCGACGAGGAGGCCGGCGTGCGGCCGCACGCGATCGATCCCGAGGCGGCTGAGCGTCTATGGGCGCACTCCGCTGCGCTGACGGGAGTCGATGCCTTCGCGGTGCGCCGCTGAGCGGGTGTCCGGGCGGGGGAGGCCCGCGGCGAAGCGCGCTTTTCCGCCCATCCCGGTTCACTCCCGCATCGACCGAAGCGCCCGCCCCATCTCCGCGATCGGCATCGCCACAATCGAATTCAGCAACCGCATCTCCCCGGCGTCCGGCCGCGCGATCTCCCGCACTTCGTCAAGCGTCTGCGCGACGTGGCGATCGAGCGGCTCGAGAAAGCGCCGCAGCTCGCTGGCCGCCGCCTTGTCCCTGAGCCCGAGCGCCTGGCCGAATGCGATCAGCGCATCCACATCGATATCGGCAAACCGCGTCGCGTTGCCGAGCGGCATCGTCAGTTCGCAGTGCGGCCAATGATCGCCGCGATAGTCGGGCCGGTGCGTCGGCGTGTGATACACGACCGTGCTGACGATGTCGTAGAACGGCGCGAGCCGGTAGCCGCGCGCGTCGACGAAGAACGACAGGTTCTTCAGATGCGCGTCGGCATTGCCCACCACCACGTTGAACACGGTCCAGCGGAACACCGACAGGCGCGCCAGCGCGCGCGTGCTGGTGCGGTCGATCGCGCGAGCGAGCTCCTGCGCATTCGCCCGCTGGTATTTGAAGCCGCGATCGTAGTTGAGCAGCTGCATCGCGTCGATCGTATGCACGCGGCCGGCCGGCGCCGACGCGACGTCGCGGTCGAACCGGTCGATCACGTAGCACGCGGACGGCGCGCGCAGGAAGTGCACGTCCGGCACGTCGAGCCCCATCTTCCTCGCGAGCTTCATGCAGAAGAATTCGTTGATCGCCGAGTGCGGGTAGCCGGCCGCGCGCATGTCCGGCTTGAGCAGGTGCATCGACGGCTCGCTGCCGACCGGCTCGTACAGCGTGTAGTCGGGCGCGTCGCCGCGCAGCACCAGCAGCAGCTTCTGCTGCGCGCCGGCCGCCGACATGCGCTTGGGCGCGGTGGCCGTTAGCGCGCGCTCGGGCATCGCCTGGATCCGGCGCTCGAGTTCGTCGAGCGACAGCGGCTGCAGGCTGCCGGGCGCTTCCCGCTCGCCGTCGGCGAGCAGCGTCAGCGCGCCGGCCGATTCGCGCCCGAAGTATGCGAGCAGGCCCCATGCGTCGGCGGCATCGACCTTCGCCTCGCGGGCGAGCGACATGCGCATGCCTTCCTCGGGCAGCAGGTTGTCGAAGAACCACTGGACGGGGCGATCGGTCGACGTGTCGGTGAAGGTGTCCGCGCGCAGCGCGAACGCCGGCGACAGCGGGTACGCGGCCGCGGACGCGAGCCACTGCGGATCGTACGCGAATGACCAGATACCTTTGTCGTCGGTCAGCGTGCCCATGCGCACGCCGTTGGCGGACGCGATCAGCGTTCTAGCCGCCATGGCTGCTCCTGCGGCGTTGCGCGGCCTTCAGCGCGGTGGCTTCCGAAATCTCGACCGACGATTCCGCGTACAGGCGCACGCCGAGTTCGCCGAGCAGCAGCATGACTTTGCCGATTTGCGCGGTCGGCTTTCCGGCTTCCACCTGGCTGATGAATTTCGGCGACAGCCCGGTCGCGTTCGCGAGTTCGTCGCGCGTGAACCCCTGCTGGAGCCGCGTCGCGCGAATGAGGTGGGCGAGCGCGCCGATCGTGTCGACGGACTGGGATTCCGACATGACGTTCTCCGTGCTTCGTATCTGATCGGGAACAGTATGGCACAACGCGCCGGCCCGGGCACCATTTCGTATCCGTTCAGGAACGAAGATGCGTTCACGGCAAGCCGGCGCGTCCTTTCGTACCCGATCGGAAACGGCGGGGCGTCCAATCCTCGCGTGCGGCTAAGTCCGTATCCGATCGGATACGTCGAGAGCGTGATGTGGCGTTTGCGCATTGCACGCGCGGCCGGGCTCGAACCTTGCGTCCCGGGAGTGTCGTCCGCGGTCGTACCGCGACGCATCTCGCATCACGATTTGCATGGAGGCGCGCATGGAGCCGATGCCGGTCGTACTTCACTGGACCGATGCTCTCCTCAGGATCGCGCTGGCGCTCGTCGCGGGCGGGCTGGTCGGCCTCGATCGCAGTGAAGCCGGCAAGACGGCCGGGCTGCGCACGACGATCCTCGTCTGCCTCGCCGCGTGCCTGGCGATGCTGCAGGTGAATGCGCTGCTGATGCAGGCCGGCAAGCCGGAGGGCGCGTTTGCGGTGATCGACCCGATGCGGTTGCCGCTCGGCATCCTGACCGGGATGGGCTTCATCGGCGGGGGCGCCATCCTGCATCGCGACGGCCTCGTCTCCGGCGTGACCACGGCAGCGACGCTGTGGTTCGTCACGATCATCGGACTGTGCATCGGCGGCGGCCAGTTGTCGCTCGGCGCGCTCGGGCTCGTGCTCGCATTGCTCGTCGTGTGGCCGCTGCGGCTGGTCGAGGAACGGCTGCGCGGCGTCAGGACGGCGCGGGTCACGGTCGAATACGAACTCGGCTCGACGGCGCGCGAGCGGCTGACGACCCAACTGCACGCCGCGGGATTCACGTGCCGCACGCGCGGCTTTCACGAATCGGTCGCGCGTGCGCTGCGCGAGGAGGAACTGCTCGTGCAGTGGCGCGAGCAGGCCAACACCGACGTGATGCTGCCGCAACTGATCCGGACCCTGGAATCGGCCGGCCTCATGTCGGTGCGCTGTTCATCGGAGAACTGAGCCGCGCGCCGCCGGCCGCCGTCCGCCGTCTACGGCGCGCATGTACCGTGCCGCGTTCAGCGTCCGGCTTCCGCGCCCGCGCCGTCGTGCGCATCGCCACCGGTGCGGGGCAGCGTCATCGCGAGATGCAGCGCGGCCGGATCGACCGGCTTCACGAAATGCTGCAGGAACCCGGTCGCGAGGCAGCGCTCGCGATCCGCGCTGCGGCCATAACCGGTCAGCGCGAGGAACATGCACGTCGTCACTTCGTTGATCGCCTTCAGCCGCCGCAGCAGCTCGTAGCCGTCCATCACCGGCAGCCCGATATCGAGGATCGCGACGTCGGGGCGGTACGCGCGATAAGCGGCCAGCGCGGTCACCGGGTCGTGCACGACGGCGACTTCGTGGCCGGCGTCGCGCAGCCATTGCGCGAGCGTCGACGCGGCATCCTCGTTGTCGTCGACCAGCATCACGCGCCGGCCGGTGCTGCCCGGCGCCAACTCGCGGATGCCCGGCGGCGGCTGCGGCGCGACCACCGCCACGGCTTTCGGTCGGTACTCGGGCAGCGCGATCGTAAACGTGCTGCCGCACCCGGGGCCGGCGCTGTCCGCGCGCACCGTGCCGCCATGCAGGTTCACGAGGCTGCGTACGAGCGCGAGGCCGATGCCGAGGCCGCCGTGCGCCTGCTTCGTTTCGCCGTCGAGCCGGTAGAACGGCTCGAAGATGCTGTCGAGGCGGTCGGGCGGAATGCCGGCGCCGTTGTCGCAGACCTCGATGATCGCGGCGCCGTCCGCGCCGTGCGTCGCGCGCACGGTGATATCGCCGCCCGGCATCGTGTATTTCGCCGCGTTGGTCAGCAGGTTCGCGACGACCTGCGACAGCCGCACCGGGTCGCCGTGGCAACGCGCGTCGGGATCGGCGTCGACATGCAGGCGGTGACGGCGCTGCTCGAGCAGCGGGCTGGCGACCTCGACCGCGCGGTCGACGATGTCCGCGAGCCGCAAGGATTCTTTCTTCAGCGTGATCTTGCCGCGCGTGATGCGCGACACGTCGAGCAGGTCGTCGATCAGCCGGACCATGTGATCGAGCTGCCGCTGGATGATCGCGATCTCGTTCGGCGTTGCCTGGCCGTCGCGGTTGCGGATCAGCTCGAGCGCGAGCGAGATCGGCGTCAGCGGATTGCGCAGCTCGTGGCCGAGCACCGCGAGAAACTGGTCCTTCGCCTGGTTCGCGTCGCGTAGTTCGCCCAGCAGCCGGTCGCGCTCGGCGTTCGCGGCGACGAGCTTCTCGCGCGCGGCGACGTGCTCGGTTACCTCGACCGCGCTGACGATCACGCCGAGCCCCTCGGCGAGCGGCTGCGGATTGAAATGCAGCCGGTACACGCGGGCGGCGCCGTCCGGTTCGGGCCGGTCGTGGTGTTCGCCGATCGTCGTCGAACAGCCTTGCTCGCGGGCGGTTTCAAGCGCCTGCACGATCGCAGGCGTATCGCCGCCGGGCAGCACCGACGTCAGCGGCTGGTCGACGATGTCGGTCCGGCCGCACAGCGCGGAGAAACGGTGATTCGCGAGCACGATCCGGTGCTCCGGGCCCGACAGCAGCGCGATCGGCAACGGCGCATGCATCAGGACGCCGTTGCGTTGCTGTTCGGCGTCCTCGCGGCGGCGGATCTCGTCGCTCAGCGCGCGCGAGCGTTGCTGGGACAGCGCCAGCGTCAGGTGCAGCTCGTTTTCGTCGTTGCGCAGCGACGCGGCAGGCAGGATTCGGCGGTGCAGCGAGCACACGTGGCGGAACATCTCCGACTGCTCGGCGCTCGGAAACGCGTCATGCGAATAACCGCAGTAGAGCGAGAAGCGGTACCGCGCGATCAGTTCGTCCCATAACGCTTCCAGTCGCAGGGCGCCGGCGTACCGATCCTGCGCGCACAGCAGCGAGACCATTTCTCCGAACGCATGCACGGGCCGGCCGGCGCGGATCGCGGCTTCGACGATCGGGCCGATCGAGCGGCGAAAGCGCGCCGGATCGGGCAGATCGCCGTCCATGAAGCTGTCGAGCAGCGCCTGCGCGCTCGACATGAAGATCCGGTCGCGGGCCGCGGCGCCGATTGCGGCGCCGAGCGCATCCAGGCGTTCGTGCACCGCCGCGAGCCGGTCGGCCCGCGCGATCACGATCGCGCTGCCGCCGTCGCGCAACGCATCGGCCGCAAACGACGCGACCTCCGACACGAGCTGCTCGTCGGATTCGTAGAACTGGACGAAATGATCGGCCCGCATCAGGGCCGATTCCAGCAGGGGAGAGTCAGGTGTCATAGCTCACGACCAGGCGATTGCCGGTGGCGGCCGGCGTCCCACTGCTGTCGCCGTCGCCATATCCGGGCCGATGTGAGCAAGCTGCGTGCCGCCTGCTCGGGGCGGGTCCCGCGGCCTTGCGGCACGGGCCTCGGCGCCCCGCGGGCGGTGCCGGACGCCACCGGGTTTGTAAATTCTGGACACGCGGTGTGCAAGATGGGTGCGCGATCCGGCCGGCAGCGCACCGGCACCGATCCTTATCGCCGCGGCAGATAAACGTATCGGAATCGCTTCGTTGACGCAATCCGGCACGCGCTCGTAGATTCGCATTTTTACCGAATCAGGGGCTTGTACCGTGACGACTTCCGCCATCCGCGCCGCATCGACGTCCGCCGGCCATCGGGCCGCGTTGCCGCCGGAAGCCGGCGCGCAGCGATTCGACATCGTCCCGTTCGATGCGCCGCTCGGCGCCGAAGTCGTCGGCATCGACCTGTCGCAACCGCTCGGCGCCGCCGATTTCGCGCGCGTCCATCGCGCGCATCTCGACCATCACGTGCTGGTGTTTCGCGACCAGCGCATCACGCCGGACGAACACGTCGCGTTCAGCCGCCGCTTCGGCCCGCTGCAGATCCATGTGCTGCACCAGTTCGCTCTGGCCGCGCATCCGGAAGTGCTGATCGTGTCGAACATCGTCGAGAACGGCCGGCCGATCGGGCTCGGCGACGCCGGTCATTTCTGGCACTCCGACCTGTCGTACAAGGAAAAACCGAGCCTCGGCTCGCTGCTGCATGCGCAGGAGCTGCCGGCCGAGGGCGGCGACACGCTATTCGCGAACATGCATCTCGCGTGGGATACGCTGCCTGCGCACCTGCGTCGCGCGGTCGAAGGGCGGCGTGCCGAGCATACGTATCTGGCTCGCTATGCAGAGCTGCAGGCGCGCAGCCCGTGGCGGCCGAACCTGTCGGCCGAGCAGATCGCGCAAGTCGAGGCGGTCGTGCATCCGGTCGTGCGCACGCATCCGGAAACGGGCCGCAAGGCGTTGTTCGTCAGCGAGCATTTCACGACGCGCATCGTCGATCTGCCCGAAGACGAAAGCCGCGCGCTGCTCGACGAACTGTTCGCGCACAGCGTGCGTGCCGAGCATCTGTATCGGCACCACTGGCGCGCGCACGACCTCGTGTTCTGGGACAACCGCTCGCTGATGCATCTCGCGGCCGGCACGCCCGACCATCTGCGCCGCAAGCTGTACCGCACGACGATCGAAGGCGACGCGCCGTTCTGAGCTGAGCGTCGCGCGTATCCGTCCCGCTGCCCCCATCCTGACTGGAGTTCCGATGTCGTTTCCGTTTTCGCCGGCACTGCGCCGCACGACCCGGCTCGCGCGCCGCGCGCTGGCCACCACGCTCACCGCCGCGCTGGCATTCGCCGCCGCCGGCACGCCGCAAGCCGCGCACGCGGAAGGCCGCATCCGCATCGCCGAGCAGTTCGGCGTCGTCTACCTGATGCTGAACGTCGCGCGCGACCAGCAACTGATCGAGAAGGAAGGGCGCAAGGCGGGCATCGACATCAAGGTCGACTGGGTGCGGCTGTCGGGCGGGGCGGCTGTGAACGACGCGTTGCTGTCGGGCGCGGTCGATATCGCCGGCGCGGGCGTCGGGCCGCTGCTGACCGTGTGGGATCGCACGCGCGGCCGGCAGAACGTGAAGGGCGTCGCGTCGCTCGGCAATTTTCCGTATTACCTCGTCAGCAGCAACCCGAACGTGAAGACGATCGCCGACCTGGGCGCGAAGGACCGCATCGCGGTGCCGGCTGTCGGCGTGTCGGTGCAGTCGCGTGTGCTGCAGTACGCGGCCGCGAAGCAGTGGGGCGACAAGCAGTTCGACAAGCTCGATCCGCTGACCCAGGCGATCCCGCATCCCGATGCGACGGCCGCGATCCTCGCGAACAGCAACATGATCACCGGCCACTTCGGCAATCCGCCATTCCAGGAGCAGGAACTCGCGGGCAATCCGAACGCGCACATCGTGCTGAATTCCTACGACGTGCTCGGCGGCCCGAGTTCCGCGACGGTGCTGTACGCGACCGGGAAATTCCGCGACGACAACCCGAAGACGTACCGCGCGTTCGTCGCCGCGCTCGCCGACGCGGCCCGCCAGATCGCCGCCGATCCCGAGCGCGCGGCCGACACCTATATCCGCGTGAACGGGTCGAAGATCGATCGCGCATTGCTGCTGAAGATCCTGCGCAATCCGCAGGTGCAGTTCAAGACGGCTCCGCAGAACACGATGAAGCTCGCGCAGTTCATGTACCGCACCGGTGCGATCCGCAACGAGCCGAAGTCGTGGCGCGACTACTTCTTCGACGATCCGGCGACGGCCGGCGGCAGTTGAGCGATGGTGTTGCGACGTCGCGATCGATGCTTATGCGTCGACGCGGTTTCGATATGCGCAATCGTTGGTTGGGTCGCGCGCCGCGCCGCCGTATGTTGATGCTTTCCCGCCAAGAGTTTCGATCGTGAACGCCACTTCTGCCCGAATCGGTTTGCCGCCGTATGCGGCGCGCGGCGCGGCCGCGCCGGCCGCCCATCCCGCCATCGACGCACGCGCGGCGAGCCGGCCCGCGCCGCAGGCCGCACCGGCAGGCGCGCACAGCGAGCGCCTGCTCGCGATCGATCGCGTGAGCCTCGAATACCGCAACGGTGCGCGGATCGTCCGCGCGACCCATCAGGTCAGCTTCGACGTGTACGGCAGTGACCGTTTCGTGCTGCTGGGCCCGTCGGGGTGCGGCAAGTCCACGCTGCTGAAGGCGATCGCCGGCTTCATCGAGCCCGTGTCGGGTTCGATCGCGCTCGATGGCCAGCCCGTGCACGGGCCGGGCCCCGACCGCATCGTCGTGTTCCAGGAGTTCGATCAGTTGCCGCCGTGGAAGACGGTCGTCGAGAACGTCGCGTTTCCGTTGCGCGCGGCCGCGAAGCTGTCGCGCGCCGAAGCACGCGAGCGTGCGCTGCACTATCTCGACAAGGTCGGGCTTGGGGCCTTCGCCGATGCGTATCCGCATACGCTGTCCGGCGGGATGAAGCAGCGCGTCGCGATCGCGCGGGCGCTGGCGATGCAGCCGCGCGTGCTGTTGATGGACGAACCGTTCGCCGCGCTCGACGCGCTCACGCGCCGCAAGATGCAGGAAGAGCTGCTGCGGCTGTGGGACGAATTCCGCTTCACGCTGCTGTTCGTCACGCATTCGATCGAGGAGGCGCTCGTTGTCGGCAACCGGATCCTGCTGCTGTCGCCGCATCCGGGTCGCGTGCGCGCGGAGCTCAACAGCCACGACTATTCGCTCGACAGCATCGGCAGCGGCGACTTCCGCGACAGCGTCGCGCGGATTCATCATCTGCTGTTCGACACCGACGTGGCGAGCGGAACGCATCCCGCATCGACTACGGAGACCACGGAGGCCACGGCATCATGAGCACGATCGATCCGGCTCTGCCGCCGCTGCCGCCCGTTCGCGCCGAATACGTGCGCACGCTCGACACGCCGCCCGACGCCGAACGTGCGGCACCCGCGCCGCTGGTGCGCCGCATCGTCGGGGCGAGCGCGTTTCGGCGCGTCGTCGTCGCGTTCGTGCTGATTGCCGCGTGGGAAATCGTCGCGCGTATCGTCGCGAACGATCTGCTCGTGCCGACCGTCGGCGCGACGCAGGCCGCGTTCGTGCAAGGCATCGCGTCGGGCGAACTGCTCGTGAAGACGGGGGTCTCGATGTCGGTGCTGCTGCGCGGCTATGCGCTCGGCGTGGTGTTCGCGTTCGTGCTGACGTCGCTTGCGGTGTCGACGCGCATCGGCCGTGACGTGCTGACGATGCTCACGGCGATGTTCAATCCGCTGCCGTCGATCGCGTTGCTGCCGATCGCGCTGCTGTGGTTCGGGCTCGGCACCGGCAGCCTGCTGTTCGTGCTCGTGCACGCGGTGCTGTGGCCGCTCGCGCTCAGCATGTACACGGGTTTCGCCGGCGTGCCGGCCACGCTGAAGATGGCCGGGCGCAACTACGGCCTCACCGGCGCGCGGCAGATCGCGCTGATCCTGGTGCCTGCCGCGCTGCCGTCGATCCTGTCGGGGCTGCGCGTCGGCTGGGCATTCGCGTGGCGCACGCTGATCGCGGCGGAACTCGTGTTCGGCGCGAGCGCCGGGCAGGGCGGGCTCGGCTGGTACATCTTCCAGAACCGCAACGAGCTGTACACCGACCGCGTGTTCGCGGGCCTCGCGGCCGTCATCGTGATCGGGCTGCTGGTCGAGCACCTCGTGTTCGATACGCTCGAGCGTGTGACGGTGCGACGCTGGGGTATTCAGCACTGACCGTATTGAATCGGAGCGCGAGCGCGCGCGCTGCGCTCGCGCACCGCATTCAATCGAGCGGGACCGTGAGTCGTTCGATCACGGTAGCCGTCTCCGGGCGCACGCCGCGCCACCACGCGAACGCTTCCGCAGCCTGCTCGACCAGCATGCCGACGCCGTCCGCGACGCGGCTCACGCCGGCATTGCGTGCGAGCCGGAGAAAGGGCGTGAGCCGCTTGCCGTAAGCAAGCTCGTACGCAGCCCCGGTCGGGCTGAACACGCCCGGCGGGACGGGCGGCAGATCGCCGGCGAGGCTCGCCGACGTGGCGTTCACCACCAGATCGAAACGTCCCATCGCGACGAGATCGGCATAGCCGCACGCCGCCAGCGGCCCGCGTCCGGCGACCTGCGCGGACAGTGCGCGCGCCTTGTCGACGTCGCGATTCGCGATCACCATCTCGGCGGGGCCGGCCGCGAGGAACGGCAGCAGCGCGCCGCGCGCCGCGCCCCCCGCGCCGAGCATCAGCACGCGTTTGCCGGCCATCGGCAGGCCGAGATTGATTTCGATATCGCGCACGAGCCCGATCCCGTCGAAGTTGTCGGCCAGGATGCGTCCGTCTTCGAACTTCAGCGCATTGGCCGCGCCGGCGAGCGACGCGCGCTCGCTGCGCTCGTCCGACATCGCGAATGCCTGAAGCTTGAACGGCGCGGTGATGTTGATGCCTTTACCGCCGCTCGCGGCGAATGCCCGCACCACGTCGACGAACGCGCCTTCCGGCTCGAGCGGCCCTTCGATGGCCGAGTAGTGCAGGTCCTGCCGCGACGCTTGCGCAAAGATGCCGTGGATCAGCGGAGATTTCGTGTGTCCGATCGGGTTGCCGATCACCGCGTACTGGTCAGTCATCGTTGGCTCGCTTTTGAATAGAGAACACCATCGGCCTGCATCGCGTCGATTTCAGCGGGCTCGAACCCGAGCGAACGGGCGACGTCGGCGTTGTGCTGGCCGAGATCGGGCGCGACGTCGCGAATCGTCGTATCGCAATCCGAGAACCGGAACGGCAGATTCGGCAGGCGCAGCGTGCCGTAGCGCGGGTGCTCCTGCTCGACAACCATGCCGCGCGCCTGGATCTGCGGATCCGCCAATACCTCGTCGATGCGTTGTACCTTCGCGCACGGCACGTCGATGCGATCGAGCAGGTCGAGCACCGACGCGACGGACTGGGCGGCCACCCACGGCTCGACGATCGACAGGATCTCGACGCGGTGCGCGTTGCGTCCGACACTGTCGTGAAAGCGCGTGTCGGCGCCGAAGCCGGCCGGTCCGCCATGCGCTTCGATCAGGATCGCGAATCGTTTCCATGCATCGTCGACCTGCGCGGCGATCACGAGATCGCCGTCCGCCGCGCGAAACACGCCGTAGAGCGTCGAAGTCGGCATGTCGTGGCCGGTCTGCTCGGGCAGCACGCCTTGCAGCGTGTAGCACTGGACCGCGTATTCGTGCATGGAAACCAGCGTGTCGTACAGCGCCATGTCGATGTGCTGTCCGCGGCCGCTCTTCACGCGTCCCAACAGTGCGGCGTTGATGGCCGCGACCGCGTGAATGCCGGTGTACATGTCGCCGAGCGATATCCGCAGCAGCGGCGGCCGCTCGCCCGGTGTGCCGACCATCTGCATGATGCCGCTCTTCGCCTCGGCGATCAGCCCGAAGCCCGCGCGATGCGCATCGGGACCGGTATGTCCGTAGGCCGAGATCGAGCAATAGACGAGCGCCGGATTGCGGGCCGACAACTCCGCATAACCGAGCCCCAGCTTGTCCAGCGCGCCTGGGCGGTAGTTCTCGATGAACACGTCCGCGGAGTCGCACAGCCGCTGCATGAATGCCTTGCCGCGCGCGTCCTTCATGTTCACGCTGACGCCGCGCTTGCCCATGTTGAGCTGCAGGAAATAGCCGCTTTGCTGGTCGTCGAGTACCGTCGCGTGCTGGCGGCCGGCGTCGCCGGTGCCGGGGCGTTCGACCTTGATCACTTCGGCGCCGAGCGCCGCGAGGCAGCGCCCGACATACGGGCCGGCCAGGAAATGGCTGTAGTCGACGACACGAATACCTTCGAGAGGGCGGGCCTGCATCAGAACGCTCCCGGCCGGCGCGGCACCATCAGTCGATGCTCGCCGCGCTGGACGACCTGGCCGTCCTGGTTGATCAGCTCCGACGGCAGCACGACGATGCCCCAGCCCGGACGGCTCTTGCTCGCCCGCATCGAGCCGACGCGGAACGTCACGTGCAGCACGTCGTTCACCTTGATCGGCAGCAGGAAGTCCCAGGTCCAGCCGAGCGACATGCCCGGCAGGAAACGGTAGTCGCTCTGCGTCTTGAGGCCGTCGGCGATCGACAGCCCGAACAGCCCGTGCGCGACGAGGCAGCCGAAGTGGCTCGCGTTCGCGTATGCCTCGTCGACGTGCACCGGCGTGTGGTCGCCGGTGAGATCGGCGTAAGCGAGGATGCGCGCCTGGGTGACCGTGTAGGTCGGACTCGTGCAGGAGTCGCCCTCGCGGGCATCGTCCCAGTATTTTTCGACGATCGTCATGGTCATGCCTCCGTCCGCGGGTTGATCGCCAGCGCCTGCGCGACACAGGAGGCGGGCGTTGCCTGAATGAGCTCGACGACCAGGCCGTCCGGCAGGCGCAGCCAGTTGCGCCCCTGCGGCAGGTCGGTCACGCCGTACGCTTGCGCCGCGGCCAGCGCGGCTTCCAGGTCCTCGCACATCACGCCGAGATGACCGAGCCGGCCCTCGGGGCCGTCCCAGCCCGGCGCATGGATGAACTGCAGGCCGCCGAGCGTCCAGTACTGCCGCGGCGCATCGACGGTGCCGTCCACTTCGCGCATCGTCATGCCGAGCACGTCCTCGAAGAAGCGGATATGCCAATGGATGTCCTTCACCCAGATGGCGACGTGCTCCAGATAGGCTTTAGTGGCGCTCATGCGGTTATCTCCTTTGCCTGGCGATCGGTCATCGCGCGCTCGATTCCCTTGATGCATGCGACCAGCGTCGCGTTGACCGGCGTGGGCACGCCGTATCGCTGTCCCCAGCGCACGACCGATCCGTTGATGAAGTCGATTTCGGTCATCGTCCCTCTCTCCAGGCTTTGCAGCATCGATGTCTTGAACGCGGCTGGCAGGCCCTCCGCGGCGAGCGTCCAGGCCTGCTCGGGGTTCGTCATCGACAACCTGACGCCGGCCGCTTGCGCGACCCCGATCGCTTCGGCGACGGCCGCGAGCGACGTGGACTTCAGCAGCGGCTCGCCGTAGAGCTGCCCGTAGGTCAGGCCGGTGATGCCGGTGAGCGCGCCCGTGGCGACGTTGACCAGCAGCTTGTCCCACATCGTGCCGACGATGTTGTCGCTGACGGTCGTCGCGAGGCCCGCGGCATTGAACGCATCGGCGATCGCCTGGACGCGCGGCGTGATGCGGCCGTCGAGTTCGCCGATGAAGGTGAGCTTGCCGGCCACGCCCGATTCGATGTGCGCGTCGCCGCGCCGCACGCCGCCGACGTAGGTTTTGCCCGCGAGCACGCGCTCGCGGCCGACGACGTCGGCGAGGATGTCCTCGTGCCCGAGGCCGTTCTGCAGCGACAGCACGAGCGTATCGGGCCCGATCAGCCCCTGCGCGCCGCGCATGGCCGCGTCGGTGTGGAACGACTTGACCAGCACGATCACCAGATCCGCCACGCCGACGTCGTCCGCCTGCGTCGTCGCGCGGACGCGGACGCGCCGTGATCCGCTCGTGTCGTCGACCTGAAGGCCGTCGCGGCACATCGCGCCGACGTGCGACGGCGAGCGGGCGATCAGCCAGGTCTCGTGGCCGCCTTCGGTCAGGGCGGCGCCAATCGCGCAGCCCAGCGCGCCGGCGCCCAGCATTGCAATCTTCATGGGTTTCTCCGATGTCATGCAGGGTTGACGTATCGCTGCACGATAGAAGTTGCCCGTCATGCTGACAATGCAATGACTACAATGACGTTATTGCGATGGACAATAATGCGATGATTCCGACCGATCTTCCCGACCTGAAGCTGCTCCAGCTTTTCGATTTGCTGTACGACGCGCGCAGCGTCACCCGCGTGGCCGAGCAACTCGGGCAGAGCCAGCCGACGGTCAGCATCTGGCTCGGGCGCTTGCGCGAACACCTTCACGATCCGCTGTTCATTCGAACGCCCGGCGGCATGGCGCCGACGCCTCAGGCCGACGCGCTCATCGGCCCGTGCCGGGAAATCCTCGAATCGTTGCGGCGCTTCGCGGCCTGGGAGATCGCGTTCGACCCGGCGACTGCCCAGCGCCGGTTTCGCATCTGCATGACCGATGCGAGCCATGTCACGCTGCTGCCGCGGCTTCTCGCACACGTTCGCGCGCAGGCGCCGGGCGTGCGGCTGGAGGCGGCGAGGATCGACGGCAACACGGAACGGGCGCTCGAGTCGGGCGAAGCCGATCTCGCGATCGGCTATGTGCCGTGGCTCGGCGGAGGCATCTACCAGCAGAAACTGTACGACCAGGACTGGGTGTGCCTGGCCAATCGCCATCATCCGAGGATTCGCGGGCGCCTCGGCGTCAAACAGTACCGGTCGGAAGGGCACGTGGCCATTACGGCCGGCACGGGCGCGCAGCTTCTCGACCAGGCGCTGATGCGGGAGCGCATCGAGCGTCAGGTCGTGCTGGGGCTGCCGGGGTTTCTGGGTTTGGGCGCGATCATCCAGAGCACGGACCTGATCACGACGCTGCCGCGCCATATCGGCGAGACGCTGGCTCAGGCCAACGACCTGACGGTGCATGCGTGTCCGATCGAGGTCGAAGGCTTTGCGGTTCGACAGCACTGGCACTCGCGATATCACCACGAAGCAGGGAATCGCTGGCTGCGCGGCGTCGTGGTTCAGTTGTTCGCGAACGGGCGGTGAGGGGGCGCGCGAGCATCTACTTCCCGTCACGCGCATTCCGCGATTCGCCGCATTGCCGTCAGTTATGACGAAAGCATCGCGGATCCCCGCGCGCCGCCCGATGCGACTTCGTCCAGATCGACGCATTGCTCGTAAGCCGGCACCTCGCATGGCCACTGCAGGCGCTCCGCAATACGCCGCCGCAACGCGTCCGCGGCAGCCGGTTCGCCATGCGTGATGAAGGTCCGGACGGGGGCGCACTGCATCGTGCCGAGCCACGTGAGGATCTCTTCGTAGTCGGCATGGGCCGAGAGCGCCGTGATCGACTCGACCTGCGCACGCAGGCGGACGTACTCGCCGTGAATCTTCAGCGTTGGCTCGTGCGCGGCCAGCGCCGCGCCGCGCGTGCCGGTGGCCTGGTAGCCGACCAGCGCGATCGTGTTGCGCGCATCGGGCGCATAGCGGCTCAGGTGATGCAGCACGCGTCCGCCGGTCGCCATCCCGCTGCCGGCGATGATGACCATCGGGCCATGGTGTTCGGCGATCGCCTTCGACTGGTCGACCGAGCGGACCATCGTCGCCGCATGGCCGAGCGTGTTCGCTTCGGAGACGGTCAGGCGATGTTCGAGGATATGGTGGCGATAGATCTCGGTCGCGTTCGTCGCCATCGGACTATCCAGGAAGACCGGGACGTGCGCCATGCGGCCGGATGCCTTCAGCCGTGCGATGTAGTACAGGATTTCCTGCGTGCGGCCGACGGTGAAGCAAGGCATCACGACGACCCCGCCGCGCGCGAAGGTCTTGTCGAACATCGCGGCCAGCTCGTTCTCGGGATCCGACGCCGGGTGCAGCCGGTCGCCGTACGTCGATTCGACGACGACGTAGTCCGCATGCGCGGGCGGCCGCGGCGGCTGCATGATCGGGTCGTGATACCGGCCGAGGTCGCCGGAGAAGGCCAGCACCTTGTGATCCCAGTGCATCACGACGCTCGCCGCGCCAAGGATGTGCCCGGCCGGCAGCATCCGGAACGACAGGCCGCCGCCGCCCAG
The DNA here is from genome assembly GCF_040545115.1 of Burkholderia sp. 567. NCBI lineage: Bacteria > Pseudomonadati > Pseudomonadota > Betaproteobacteria > Burkholderiales > Burkholderiaceae > Burkholderia > Burkholderia sp. 567. The sequence goes on along the minus strand of NZ_JBEPLG010000004.1, from coordinate 39,020 downwards.
CGCCGTGCATTCGTCGTACGCAACGGGCTTCAGCAGGTGTAGCGCGCGCTGCGCGTCGTCCAGCGTGTAAAGCGGCTGCGCCGGCCGATGCTTCGAATAATCGTGCCGGTTTGCGAAGTCGGCTTCCTCTTCCAGCAGGCGCGCGCTGTCGCGCAGCATGATGTCGCAGAGCTCGGCCGTGGCCGCCGTGCAGTACACCGGCCCGCGATAGCCTTCGCGCACCAGCACCGGAAGATAGCCGGAGTGATCGAGATGCGCGTGGGTGAGCACGACCGCGTCCAGCGTGTCGGGCGCGAGCGGCAGCGGCTGCCAGTTGCGCAGCCGCAGGTTCTTCGTACCCTGGAACAGGCCGCAATCGACCAGCACGCGCCGGCTGCCGTGCTCGACCAGGTACTTCGAGCCGGTCACGGTTTCGGTCGCGCCGAGAAAAGTCAGTTTCATGGAGCGCCTCAGCGGAGTCGACGGGACGGTAATTCGATTACAGCCCGAACGTGCGAGAGACGGTTGACCGAAATCAGGAAGTGGGGGGATTTGCCGCTGGCGCTGTGGCGCTCGTTGGGCTCGCCGGGCGGCTTGGGCCGGCGCGACGGGTAGGGCAGATGCGATTCATCTCGGCGCCCATCGCGCGCTCGATGCATCAGGTGCGGTGCTGGTGTTCGCCGTTGTTGCGTGAGCGTCCCCGGATCCCGTTGACTCACTTGAACTTGCCGAAATCTGCTTCTTCTTTGACGAACTTCCCCGTCAACAGGAGTGCCCGTTCGACGTCCGCGACTATGGACGCGTTGTCGATTGAGGCGGTCACGAAGAGTCCCCAGATATCGTCGTCTATTTCATAGTAGCCGCGAGCATATTTCCAATAGCTGAAATAGTGGTCCTGCGATAAGGCGATTCCTGGATCATCAAGGCCGTCTGGATGCGGCACTTGGACGGAATGGAGAGCTTCTTGGAGGATCGCAGCGACGTTGGGAAAGTCGACAGTGCGATGGTCTTCGAGTATCTCGACCAGAAGATCGCTACCGTGGTAGACGGGCCGAACCCGGAATCGAATCAGTTTTGTCATTGCCCGTTTTTCTGTTTCGACAGAGCGGCGTCGATTGTGCCACATGCGAATGTGGTGGAATTCGTCCGCATGACAGCGTGGTGTCGTATTCCGGCGCCTGAAGTCGGCTTTCGATGCGATCAATCAATTGACCGCTTCTGACTGAACGCCGACGCTCCTCCCCCGGCGCTCCCGCCGAAAATCCGCGATGAACCTTTTAATTTCCCATCCGCGGACCCATGACCGGGCAGAGCGCGAACTTACTGCCATCAGCCTTTCCCTACAGTTCTGAAAGGAAATTCTGGGTTATCGGTAACTACGATAATTTCTATTGCAGATACGTCTCTACTCGCAAAACCGGCCTTCGACTACTGTAGCCGTCACGTTACTACCGAGGCCATTCATGTCCAAACTCAACATCAAACTACTGGGTCCATGCCTGCTCGCCATTGCGATCGACGCGATGGGATTCGGGCTCGTGTACCCGATCATGGCGGCGATTTTCTCCGACCCCCAATCGGGCATCATCGGGGCCGACACGAGTCCGCACCTCCGCAATTTCTACCTGGGGCTCGGGTACGGCGTCTATCCGTTCTGCATGTTCTTCGGCTCTTCGCTGATGGGTGAGCTGTCCGACGGCTACGGTCGGCGGAAGATCCTGCTGCTGTGCGTGTTCGGCCTGGCGCTCAGCTACTTCCTGATGGCGGTCGGCGCGCTGCTGCCGAGTATCGCGCTGCTGTTAATCGGACGCGGCCTGAGCGGGCTGATGGCCGGTTGCCAGGGGATCGCGCAGGCAGCGATCACGGACATGAGCACGCCGGAAACCAAGGCGTACAACATGAGCATCATGTCGATCGCGTTCAGCGCGGGCGTCATCGTCGGCCCCGTGCTCGGCGGCGTCACGTCGGACCGCACGATCGCGCCGTTCTTCAACTACGGCACGCCGTTCCTGCTGGTCGCCGCGCTGTCGGTCGTCTGCGGGCTCTGGACGTTCTGGTCATATCGCAACGCGGTCGCGCCGACCGGCAACACGCGAGTGGACCTGCTGATGCCGCTGCGGATCATCTACCAGGCCGGCACGCACCGCCGCGTCGCGTTCCTGTCGATCGTGTTCTTCCTGATGCAGGTCGGCTACGGGCTGTATCTGCAGACGATCATGCTGGTGCTGCAGACGAAATTTCATTACACCAGCTCGCAGCTCGGCCTGTTCAGCGGTCTGATCGGCATATCTTTCGTGTTCGGGCTGATGGTGATCGTGCGGCTGATGCTGAAAATCTGGAGCGTGGTCGACATCGCGAAGACGGGCCTCTTGATCGCGGGCATCGGGCAAGTGCTGTCGGCGCTGTTTCCGCACGAGAACACGCTCTGGGTGCTCGGCATGGTGGTCGGCTGCTTCGACATGGTTGCATACACCACCATGTACACCGCGTATTCGGACGCGGTGAGCGAGGACCGGCAGGGCTGGGCGCTCGGCGTCGCCGGCTCAGTGATGGCGATCGCCTGGGTCGTGACGGGCTTCCTCACCAACCTGTTGCCCGTGCTCGGCGAGCTCGGCCTGCTGATGGTCGGCGGCCTGAGTTTCGTCCTCAGCTTCGTGATGATGCTGGCGTATGGCCGAAAGTGGTCCGTGCCGATCGTGTCCGTCGGCTCGCGCGCCTACGACTGATGTGTGTTTTCCCGGTGCGCGCATCGCTGCGGCGATGCGGGCCGGGCGCCAACCGGGTTCCAGGCCGGCGCATGCTCTCCCTGTATCGAAACGGAAGTACCCGATCAATCCAGCAACACTTCATATTGAAGGACTGACATGGTGAACATCGCATCAAGTGACGAGGACGCCGCATTCGATATGGTCATCGTCGGCGCCGGCGTAGCCGGCCTGTACATGCTGCATCGGGCCAAGGAAGCCGGCCTGTCCGTACGGCTCGTCGACGCGGCCGACGGCATCGGCGGTACCTGGTTCTGGAATCGCTATCCCGGCGCACGCGTCGACATCGAGAGCTTCGAGTATTCGTACTCGTTTTCGAGCGAACTCGAACAGGAATGGCGCTGGACGGAACGCTATGCATCGCAGCCCGAACTGCTGCGCTATTTCGATCACGTCGCGCATCGCTTCGGGCTCTATGAACACATCCGGCTCGGCACGCGGATCGATGCCGCGACGTTCGACGAATCGCGCGCCCGCTGGACGCTCGTCACTCACGCCGGCGAACGACTGCACGCCCGCTACTGCGTGATGGCGACTGGCTGCCTGTCCGCGCCGAAGGTGCCGGACGTCCCCGGGTACGGCAGCTTCGCCGGCGAAACCTACTTCACGTCGCGCTGGCCGGCCGGCACGGTCGACCTTGCGGGCAAGCGCATCGGCGTGATCGGCACCGGTTCGTCGGCGATTCAGTTCATTCCGGTGGCCGCGCAATCGGCCGCTCACGTCACCGTGTTCCAGCGCACGCCGAACTACAGCATCCCGCTGCGCAACCGCCCAATGGACGCGGAATACGAGCAGCAAATGAAGGCGAACTACGCGGAACTGCGCCGCATGGAATGGCAATCGCCTGGCGGCTTCGTCTGTGTCGGCGGCGAACCACGTCAACCGCTGCGGATTTCCGCGCTGTCCGTCACGCCGGAAGAACGCCTGCGCGAATACGAAGCGCGCTGGGCCGCGGGCGGGCTGTGTTTCTACACGTCGTATAACGATCTGCTGACGAACAAGGAGGCGAACGACACGCTCACGGCGTTCGTTCGCGCGAAGATCCGCGAGAAGATCGACGATCCCGTGCTGGCCGACAAGCTCACGCCGAGCGGCCATCCGATCCTGACGAAGCGCCTGTGCGCCGACAGCGGCTATTTCGAAACCTTCAATCGCGACAACGTGTCGCTGATCGACCTGAAGGAAACGCCGATCGAGTCGATCACCCGCAACGGCATCGTCGCGGGCGGCCGCGAGATCGAGCTCGACATGATCGTGTTCGCAACCGGCTTCGATGCGGTGACGGGCGCGCTGCTGAACGTGGACATTCGCGGGCGTCACGGCGAATCGCTGCGCAGCGCGTGGAAGAGCGGTCCGCACACGTATCTGGGGCTCATGAGTGCGGCGTTCCCCAACCTCTTCAACATCGCGGGCCCCGGCAGCACCGCCTCGCTGAGCAGCGCGGTGCCGTGCGACGAGCACCAGGTCGACCTCGTGATGAAGCTGATCGAGCGCGCCAAGCACCACGATGCGGCTACCGTCGAGCCGACTCGCGCGGCGCAGGAAGCGTGGACGGCACGCATCCAGGCGATCGCCGAGAAGACGCTGATCCATCAGAGCAACTCCTGGTACGTCGGCGCAAACGTGCCGGGCAAGCCGCGCGCCGTCCTGCTCGATCTCGAGGGATTCGATTCCTATATCGCCGTATGCGACGGCATCATCGAACGCGATTACGAAGGCTTCCTGTTCAACCGAGCAACCGCAGATCATTCCCTTCCCGAAAGTGTGGCCGAAGTCTGACCGCGCGACGTCCTCCCTCTGAATCGGTTTTCTCCCCACCGGAGATTCGCGCCTGACGGGCGCGAATCTCAATAAGGATTACGTATGAGCAAACTTTATTCGAGCGCCGCTTCAGCGCTCCGGGACATCGTGCGCGACGGCCAGACCTTCGCGATCGGCGGCTTCGGCCTGTGCGGGATTCCCGAGGCGCTGATCGGCGCGTTGCGCGATTCGGCCGTCAAGGGCATCACCTGCATCAGCAACAACGCGGGCGTCGACGGCTTCGGTCTCGGCCTGCTGCTGGAAACGCGCCAGATCAAGAAGATGATCTCGTCGTACGTCGGCGAGAACAAGGAGTTCGAGCGCCAGTACCTGGCCGGCGAACTCGAGCTCGAATTCACGCCGCAGGGCACGCTCGCCGAGAAGCTGCGCGCGGGCGGCGCCGGCATTCCCGCCTTCTTCACGAACACCGGCTACGGCACCGTGATCGCGGAAGGCAAGGAAACGCGCCAGTTCGGCGATCGCCACTACGTGCTCGAGCCGTCGCTGACGGCCGACGTCGCGCTCGTGAAGGCGTGGAAGGCCGACAAGTCCGGCAACCTGATCTATCGCCGCACCGCGCGCAACTTCAACCCGATGTGCGCGATGGCGGGCAAGATCACCGTCGTGGAAGTCGAGGAGATCGTCGAGAACGGCACGCTCGATCCGGACCAAGTCCACACGCCGGGCATTTTCGTTCAGCGCATCGTGCTGAACGCGACGCCCGAGAAACGCATCGAACAACGCGTCGTACGCGCGAAAGGAGACTGACATGGCCTGGAATCGTGACCAGATGGCCGCGCGCGCGGCGAAGGAACTGCAGGACGGCTTCTACGTGAACCTCGGCATCGGCCTGCCGACGCTCGTCGCGAACCACGTGCCGGAAGGCGTCGAGGTGTGGCTGCAGTCGGAGAACGGCCTGCTCGGCATCGGCCCGTCGCCGACCGAGGACGAAGTCGACGCCGACCTCATCAACGCCGGCAAGCAGACCGTCACGACGCTGCCGGGCTCGTCGATCTTCTCGTCGGCCGATTCGTTCGCGATGATTCGCGGGTGCCACATCAACCTCGCGATCCTCGGCGCGATGCAGGTCAGCAAGACGGGCGACCTCGCGAACTGGATGATCCCGGGCAAGATGATCAAAGGGATGGGCGGCGCAATGGATCTCGTCGCGGGCGTGAAGCGCGTCGTCGTGCTGATGGAGCACGTCGCGAAGGGCGACCAGCACAAGATTCTCGACGAATGCAACCTGCCGCTGACGGGTGTCGGCGTGGTCGACCTGATCATCACCGATCTCGGTGTGATCGAAGTGACGCCGCACGGCCTGAAGGTGCTCGAACTCGCAGACGGCGTGAGCGTCGGCGAGATCAAGGCGAAGACCAGCGCGCCGCTCGATGTAAGCGCCGTGTCCTGAAACACCGGCGAAGAACGGCAATGCATCACGCCGTTTCGTCGCTTTCGATTTGCGTTCGTTGTTTCGCTGTACTTACTGCATCACCTTTATCACCAGGAAATTGAGTTCGATGTCGTCACATTCATAAATCTAATCTGTTTGAGAGGGCCGTCATGAGTCAGGATCAGATGTGGAAGTTCAAGCCGTATACGAGGCACACGGTTTCCCAATCGCCGCAATGGCAGCTGTTGCCGAGCGAGCTTCAGGAAGCCGTCGACGTCGTCTCGCGCGTACTGCCGTTTCGAGTCAATCCCTATGTGCTGAACGAGCTGATCGACTGGGACAAGGTTCCCGACGACCCGATCTACCGGCTGACGTTCCCGCACCGCGACATGCTGAAGGACGACGAGTATGCGGCGATCCGCGATCTCGTCCGGGACGGTGCCGACGAAGCGCGCATCGACGCCGTCGTCCGCCAGATCCGCCTGCGGATGAATCCGCATCCCGCCGGGCAACTGACCCACAACGTGCCCTATCTCGACGGCGTGCCGTTAAGCGGCCTGCAGCACAAGTATCGCGAGACGGTGCTGTTCTTTCCGAGTGCGGGGCAATCCTGCCACGCGTATTGCACGTTCTGCTTCCGCTGGCCGCAGTTCGTCGGCATGGACGAGCTCAAGTTCGACGCGCGTTCGTCGCAGGAGCTCACCGCCTATCTGCGGCGTCATCCTGAAGTCACCGACATTCTCGTGACGGGCGGCGATCCGCTCGTGATGAGTGCCCGCGCGCTCGGCGAGTACCTCGAGCCGCTGCTCGCGCCGGAGTTCGACCATGTGCAGAACATCCGGATCGGCACGAAATCGGTCGCCTATTGGCCGCAGCGCTTCGTGAGCGACAAGGACTCGGACGACCTGCTGCGCGTATTCGAAAAGGTGGTGGCGTCCGGGCGCAATCTCGCGATCATGGGCCATTACAACCATCCGCGCGAACTGCAGCATCCGATCGCGCAGCGAGCCTTGCGACGCATCATCGGCACCGGCGCGACCGTGCGCATCCAGGCGCCGCTGATCCGGCACATCAACGAGGATCCGGCCGCCTGGGCCGAGCTCTGGACGACGGGCGTGCGGCTCGGCGCGATCCCGTACTACATGTTCGTCGAACGCGACACCGGGCCCAGCGACTATTTCAAGCTGCCGCTCGCACGCGCCTACGAGATTTTCCAGGCCGCCTACCGCTCGATATCGGGCCTCGCCCGCACCGTGCGCGGCCCATCGATGAGCGCGTTCCCGGGCAAGGTGATGGTCGACGGCATCGTCGAGCTGGCCGGCGAGAAGGTGTTCGCGCTGCAACTGCTGCAGGCCCGCAACCCGGAATGGGTGCGCCGGCCGTTCTATGCGAAGTTCGATCCGAACGCGACCTGGTTCGACGAGCTCGTCCCCGCATTCGGCGAAAAGACCTTCTTCTTCCAGGACGAACTGGCGGCGATGGAGGCGGGCACTGGCGGATCGGGCCGGACCATCGCCGTGGCGCGTCACGATGCCGTGCGCCCCGATTTGCTGGAGGCCGTGGAATGAGCGGCCTTCTCGATCAGGACAGCGCGGAGTACGAAGTCTTTGCGCTGCGTTACGCGACACACGACGATCGGCGCAGCGGCGAGAACTATCTCGGCGACGATCCGCACGACGACATCTCCATGCCGCTCGACTTCTATGTCTGGGTGATTCGCGGCATGGGCCACACGGTGTTGGTCGACACGGGGTTCGACGCGTCGACCGCCGCCCGGCGCAAGCGTCGCTATCTGCATTCGCCGGTGGAACTGCTGGGCGAGCTCGGCATCGACGCGGCCGACGTGGACGACGTGATCATCACGCACATGCACTACGACCACGCGGGGAACATTCGCGCGTTTCCTGCGGCGACGCTGCATATCCAGGATGCGGAGATGGCGTACTGCACCGGGCGCTGCATGTGTCACGAAGCGATTCGCAAGCCGTTCGAGGCGCGTGACGTGTGCGCGGCGATCGAACGGCTGCACGCAGGCCGCGTGCGATTCGCCGACGGCGATCACGCGGTGGCATCCGGCATCCATACGCATCTGATCGGCGGCCACACGGCCGGCCTGCAGGTGGTGCGGGTGCGCACGGCGCGCGGCCATGTGGTGCTGGCCAGCGACGCCGCGCACTACTGGGACCACATCCGCTCGAAGCGCCCGTTCCCGATCGTCTTCAACGTCGCGCGCATGCTCGACGGGCATGCGGCGATCGAAGCGCTGGCGGACGGCCCCGACCACATCATTCCCGGCCACGATCCGGCGGTGCGCCAGCGCTTCCCGCGCTGGAACGGACATCCGGACATCGTGGCGCTGCACGCGTCGCCCCTGAGCGACGCGCACCTCGCCGTCGACGCGTCGCGCGTGGCGGCATCGAACCCGGCGACAGCATCGGCCGACGTTCAACTCGAAACGGGAGAAACGCAATGACGAACACGATTTCGATTGCGATCATTGGCCTGGGGCCGCGCGGCGTCACCGTGCTCGAGCGCCTCGTCGAGCACGCGCGCAATATTCCGGCCGGCGTCGCGCTGGACATCACGGTGTTCGACGCCGGCGAATGCGGGCAGGGCGCGCATCCGTCGAGCCAGCCGGATCACTTGATGATCAACACCGTCGCGTCGCAAGTGACGATGTTCGCGCCGTCGAGCGAGCTGGGCCGGCACGGCGCGCCGTCGCTCGTCGAATGGGCGCATGACAGCGGATATCGCTACGTCGACGGCGCGTTCCGGAGGGCGTCGGTCGATGCGGGCCGCCCGCTCAATGATGCCGACCATTTGCCGCGCAGCCTGCTCGGCGAATACCTGTCCTGGGTTTATGCACGGATCGTCGCGGCGCTGCCGCGCAGCGTCGCGGTGACGCATCGCCGTGCCCGAGTGGTCGATCTCGTGCCGGCCAACCGCGGCTACGAACTGCATGTCGACGACAGTGCGCCGGCCTTTGCGCACTACGTGTTCCTGACGACGGGCCACGGCACGCGCCGGCCGACCGAGAGCGACCAGCGCCTCGCGCAGTTCGCGGAGCGGCATCAGGTCAACAACGCGCAGCTCGCGTACGTGCCGTCGCCATACCCGATCGAGACGCTGAACGATATCGCCCCTACCGCGACTGTCGCCATACAGGGGTTCGGCCTCACCGCACACGATGTCGTGTCCGCGCTGACGATCGGCCGAGGCGGACGCTACGTCGAACGCGATGGCGAACTCGAATATGAGAAATCGGGGCTCGAACCGCAGATCCTGCTGTTCTCCCGCAACTGCCTGCCGTTCGCCGCGCGCGGGATCAACCAGAAGGGGCTGACGGGCCGCCACCGCCCGCGCTTCTTCACGCCGGACGCGGTGGCGGCATTGCGTGCGGCTGCGCTGGATACGACGGGCGACAGCCGGATCGATTTCCGCGCAGACGTGCTGCCGCTGATCATCAAGGAAATGGCTTACGCGTACCGGCTCGCGCTGCAAGGCGGCAACGTCGATGCCGACGGGTTCGAGCCGAACGCCGATGAGCTGCATGCGATTGGCCAGATTCTGTGGCCGCTCGAGGGCCGAAGGTTCGAATCCTTCGACGCATTCCACACGTTCTTTTTCACGCTCATGCGCGACGACCTGCATCACGCGCTGCTCGGCAACCTGACGAGCCCGGTCAAGGCGGCGACCGACGTGCTGCGCGATACGCGCGACGCGTTGCGCGCGGCCGTCGAATACGGCGGGCTGACGCCCGATTCGCATCGCTACTTCGTCGACGAATTCAACGCCATCACGAACCGCGTGTCGTTCGGCCCGCCGTTGCGGCGCAACCGCGAGCACCTCGCACTGCACCGCGCCGGCTTGCTCGACATCGCCGGCGGCCCCGGCGCGCGGCTCGTCGCCGACGAGACGTGCGCGCATTTCCGCATCGAGGCGCACTACGGCGAGCGGGTGGAGCGCCGCTACGCGGACGTGCTCGTCGTCGCGCGGCTCGATCCGTATTCGCCCGTCACCGACGGTTCGCCGCTCTCGACCGCGCTGCTCGGCCGCGGCATCGTCCGCCCGTACCGGAACGGCGACTACCACCCGGGCGGACTCGACGTCGATACGGGTATGCATCCGCTCGGCCGCGACGGCGAAGCGCAGTCGCGCCTCTGGGCCATCGGCTTTCCCGTCGAAGGCGCGCACTTCTACACGCATGCGCTGCCGCGTCCGGGCATCGCGTCGCGGCAGACGCGCGATGCCGAGCGCTGCGTGCTCGAACTGCTCGACATGATCGCGGCCGAACAGGCCACCGGCCCGGCTCGCATCGGCGTGCCGGGCGACGACACGACCGCGGCGCGCGATTCGCTCGCGGCCGCACCTGAAGCCGCGTTGACAGCGGCGCTGGAGGGCAACTGAATATGCTGACCCTGCACGATTTCCACCGCTCGTCCGCCTCGTTCCGGGTGCGTATCGCGCTCAATCTGAAGGGCGTCGCCTATACGACGGTCGTTCAGGATCTCGATGCGCGCGCCCACCGCGCCGATCCGTATCTGTCGATCAATCCGCAAGGCCTGCTGCCTGCGCTGCGGATCGGCGACCGCGTGCTGACCCAGTCGTCGGCGATCGTCGAGTATCTCGACGACGAATATCCGGACCCGCCGCTGCTGCCAGCCGGCACGCAGGAGCGCGCGCGCGTGCGGGCGCTGTTCCAGACGGTCGCGGCGGACACCCACCCGATCACGGCCATGCGTGTCGCCCAGTACCTGAAAGAGGTGACCGGCTGCGACGACGGCGTGGTGCTCCGCTGGAAGCAGCACTGGATCACCACGAGCATGGATGCACTCGAGGCGATGCTCGCCGGCAGCGACGAGACAGGGCGATTCTGTCACGGCGATCGGCCGTCGCTCGCGGACCTCGCGCTGGTGCCGCAAATCGTCTCGGCCCGCAACGTCAACGTCGATATCACGCCGTATCCGACCGTATCGCGCATTCATGACGCATGCATGCAGCTCGCGGCGTTCCGCGATGCCCATCCGGATACCTGTTCATCCCACCCTGCGTACAACAAGGAGTAACCATGCAGACGATCGAAGGCGACATTCTCTCGTTCTCGGAATATCTCGAACTGACGTCGAAACCCCCGGCCGACCCGGTGGTCTGGAAGTGGCAGTCGATCGAATCAATGACGCGCAGCCGCCCGCATAACCCGCAGGGCACGCTTGCGCTGTCCGGCGGCAGAGTGGACGAGCACGGGACGGTCGCCCCCGAACTGTCGCTCGTCATCCAGGTACTGAAGCCCGGCGAGATGACGGAGCGGCATCGCCATTCATTCTGGCATCTGTACATCGTTCATTCGGGATCCGGAGAAATGGCGTTCGGCGAAGACCAGACGCACGAGCGGCTCGTGCCGGGCGACACCGTGTTCGTGCCCGCCTGGAGCTATCACGCGATCGGTAACCCGTCGGGCACCGAGCCGTTCGTGCTGTTCCGCCTGCAGAACCTTCCGCAGAACGCGAGTTCGGGCAATCTCATGCGCGAAATCCAGGGGGAGCTGCAAATCATCTATGCCGGCGCGGGTCTGGCATCCCATCGGTAACGCGACGCGCGGGTCGGCCGTACACGGCAACCGGCCCGCGTATAGACGAAGGAGGTGTTCGTTGGCTTACACGTTCGAGAAGGGCCGCATCTATCGAATGCCCACTCACTTCGGACCGGCGCCGGGCCCCCGGCAGGTGCCGGACGCGCTCGCGGTCGACCCGCACCGCAATCCGACGCGCATGACGGTATCCGCGTCGTTTCTCACCGACGCGACCCGGCTGGAACGGCATCTTCCGGAACGTTTCACGCTCGCTGGCGAGCCCGTCGTGACCGTCGAGTTCCACTACCTGACCGGCATCGACTGGCTCGCCGGACGCGGCTACACGATGGTTCACGTGAGCTGGCCCGCGATCTTTGCGGGAACGCGCGACCGCGCTGCCGGAAAGTTTCTCGCGGCGGTATGGGAAAACCTCGCGGATCCGATCATCACCGGCCGTGACGAGATCGGTCATCCGAAGCTGTATGCGGACGTCGCGGCGCCGCGGCAGTTCAACGGCGAACAGCATTGCGAAGCGAGCTGGATGGGCTTTCGCTTTCTCGAGCTTGGCGTGACGGGATTGCGCGAGCCGGTCGCCGACACGCCGCCGGCCCGGTCCGACGGCACCTTGATGCTGAAGTACACGCCGCGCACCGGCGACTGGGGCGAGACCGAGCTGTGCCAGGTCACGCTGACGCCGGTTCACGACCCGTACGTCACGGTCGACCGGCGGCACGTCGGAGATGCGCGCGTGCGCTTCAACGTCGCGAGCTGGTCGGACCTGCCGACGATGGCGCACGTCGTCAATGCCCTCGCCGAGTTGCCGATCGTCGAGATGCGCGGCGGCTCGATCGTGCATGCGCATGGCGGGAAGCCATATCTGGATCAGCGCGTGCTGTCGTAGCGCGCATGCCCCGGCCCGTCCGGTATCGCACCGCACGCTTTCGCGCGATGCGCGAATGCCATCGGGCATTCAACGTTTGCTTGACCCGACCCGCCGGGCAGTCCGGCGGGTACAACCTCAACCCCACAGGTGCCAAGATGACCCGAGCCTTCACCCAGACATTCGACGTCACGTATCGCGACCAGGATCCCGCCGGCCACGTCAGCGCGACGATGTATTACGTGTACATGCTGAATGCATACATGGCTTACGCGCATGAACTGCTGGAGGTGCCGCTCGATCAGGGCATTCCGCAGATCATGCTGAAGACGTCGTGCGAATACGTCCGTTCCGCGAAATGGGGGGAAACGCTCGAGTTGAGCGCGCGAATCACGCGCCTCGGCACGAAGAGCTTCGACCTCGAATACCTGATCACGCTCGCGGACGACGCCAAGACCGTGATCGCGCGCGGCGCGTCGACGCACGTCGCTTACGACTACGTGACGGAGTCGACCGTGCCGCTGTCGGAAACGTTCCGCGCACGCGTCAGGCAATACCAGGAAGAGGAGGCGCCCGAATTGTCCGAAGTCGCCTGACAAACCGCGCCGTGACTGCGCCCGGTCCGATGGCGGGCGCAGTGCCACGGTCGGCCGGGGAAAGCGGATTGCCGGGATCGAATGCCTGATTGACGGCGCATGAGCGATGTCGACACATGCGAAGGCGCCCGGCTCACGACAGGTTGTACCGAAAAGGCTACGTTAGCGTGAAACCGGCCAGAACGGCACACGCCAGCGAGAAGATCAACGTTCAATTCAGGGTGAACGTCGAAAGGTTGCGCAGTAATCGAGTGTGGTGACAAGCCGGGCGGGACCAGGGTTCGCCAAACCTGAATGCCTGCCATCAGCAGAACAACGGGTGATATGTAGCACTGCAAACCGTCCTGCCTGTCGACACACATGAACACTGTTGCAACCGGGACGCGTTCATATGGACTGGCATGTCCACTGTCGTCTCGATTCAGAATGGCGATCGCACGTCGGCGCTGTATCGCCGGCTCGACCGCCGCCTGCTTTCCTTTCTGCTCATCTGCTATTTGTTTGCCTGCCTTGACCGGCTCAATGTTGGTTTCGCCCGGCTGCACATGCAGTCCGACATCGGCTTGACCGATGCGCAATACGGCCTGGCCGCCGGTATATTTTTCATCGGATACGCGCTCTTCGAGGTGCCGTCCAACCTGTTGCTGCCGAAAATCGGAGCGCGCAAGGCCATCAGCCGGATCCTGGTGCTGTGGGGCCTGACGTCCGCAGCCATGGTCACGACGCGCGATGCGACGACGTTCTATGTGCTGCGCTTTCTCCTGGGCGTCTTCGAGGCCGGATTCACGCCGGGCATCCTGTTCTATCTGACCTGCTGGTATCCCGAATCCCGCCGTGCGAAAGCCATCGCCGCGGTCATGATCGGCGGCCCCCTTGCGGGCGTGCTCGGCGGCCCGCTGTCGATGTGGATCATGACGACCTTCGCAGGCTTGGGCGGCCTGTCCGGCTGGCAGTGGATGTACCTGATCGAAGGGCTGCCGTGCGTCGCGCTCGGCATCATGGCCCGCGTGCTGCTTGCCGATCGGCCCGAGACCGCAACGTGGCTGTCACCCGAGGAACGGCAGGAACTCGTCGACATGACCGCGAAGCCTCAACATGCGGAGCGGCACGGTTTCGCGGAAGTCGTGAAGGATCCGTACGTCTATTTGATGAGCGCCGCCTATTTCTGCGTCATTTGCGGCATCTACCTGATCAATTTCTGGTTGCCCGGCCTGCTGGCGGCCGGTGGCGTCACCGATCCGATGAAGATCGGCCTCTATTCGTCGATTCCGTTCGTTGCCGCGACCATCGGCATGGTCGTCGCCGGCCGTAGTTCCGATCGTCGCAACGAGCGGCGCTGGCACAGCGCGATTCCGGCACTGGTCAGCGCGATTTCACTCGTTGCGACTGTCGTGTCGAGCGACAGGCTCGACGTTTCGCTGATATTCATCACGGTTGCGACGACCGCAATGTGGATGGCCTACACGGTGTTCTGGACCATTCCGTCCGCCTATCTGAAAGGACCCGCCGCCGCGGGCGGCATCGCGCTGATCAATACGATCGGTGTGTTGGGCGGCTTTTTCAGTCCTGCGGCAATCGGCTGGCTGCGTACGTCGACCGGGAGCTTCCGCGTGTGCCTGGTGCTGATGGCGGCCATCATGGCCATCGGCGCCGCGCTGCTTGCGGCCACCCGGCCCGCTCCCGTTTCAATGCGCGGAAAAAAGTGAAATATGCGGACGTCGATGCACGGTCGGGGATTCGTTTTGTCGATCGTGCTACATGTCGAGCGCGTCGTCCGCAGCCCGCGCCATCATCTTCGGCAGATACTCCTCGATGATCTTCACGACGACCTGGGTCTTCGAAGGCACGGGCCGTGTGACCGGCAGTAGCGCATGCAGGTCGAATCCCGGTACCGTGTAATCCGGCAGCAGCCTGACGAGCCGGCCGGATTCCAGGGCGTCGATGCAGACGTGTTCCTGAAGGACGCCGATACCCGCGCCGTTCAGCAGTAGCTCGTAGACCGGCCGCCAGTGGCTGGTGCTGACGACGACGTTGATCGGCGTCGGCCGCGCCGATTTCGACGGACTCATCAGGCGAAGCTGGCCATCGTTGAAGAGCCCCGTGACGCGAATGAATGGATGCCCGACGATGTCGGTCGGTTCCTCTGGCAGTCCATGCTTTTCGATATAAAGCGGCGACGCGACCAGTACGCGTCGTACGTAACCCAATCGACGCGCGACGAAATTGCCATCGCCGATCTGGCCGAGCCGCAATGAAATATCGACGCCCTCGGTGACGGGGTCGGTGATTTCGTCATTCAGGACGAGCTCGATATAGAGCTGCGGATTTTGTTCGCGGATGACCGTGAGAATTTCCGGCAGTACGACTTCGCCCAACCCATGTGGCGCGGCAATGCGAATGCGCCCACGCACGATCTTGTTGCCGAGCGTGACGACGGCCCGTGCCTCGTCGGCCGCGTCGAGCACGACCTTGCTTCGCTGATAGAACAGAATGCCTTCATCGGTGCACGACACCGCGCGCGTGTTTCGGAGCAGCAATTTGACGCCGAGAAACCGTTCGAGCCGATCGACTCGGTCGCTAACGGTAGGTTGGCCGAGGCCGAGATCTTTCGCGGCCCTCGATAAATTGCCACGCTCGACAACCCGCACGAAAATTCGCATGGCCGCCAGCAAATCCATAGACCCTCGATAATCGGAAGAATTTAGTTATTCTGAAAAGCGAAAACAGGTTCGCTTGTTTCTGTCCGGCCGCCGGCGAGCGATAGGCCCGTTTGGGATGTTACAACTCGTTACGTGGGGCAGACGCGTAACTATACCCAACCCTGTCAATTTAGGCTGAAACTTTTTACGCATAAGAAATTCAATGTACCGGAGGGGGCGGGGGCGCGTTGTTGTGCGGCAATTAAGAGGCTGAACAGCCGGGGCGCCACGTCACTACCTGATGTTTCTTCGATTAGCCACGGTTCGATGCCGTCCGGAAAGACGCTCCCCAAGCCGGAGTAATTGGCTGCCGCGCCGCAGGCATGATGCGGCCGATGCCGTGCCGTTCAGCGCTGGAGCGGAATGGGGAGGGTGGTGGCCGGTAAGGCGATGCATCGGGACTCCGCTTTAAAAAAGCGGTATGCAAGATTTTTAAACAATTATGCCGATTGTTTATTTATCGGGAACGGTGGGTTGTTTTTCTCTGGTAGCATATTTAAGAAGCAAATATCAAGCGTGCTGGCTGTTGGAGCTGATAATTTATTCGATTCCGTCGTAATGAAAATGTAATTAATTCCAGATGGTTTATGGATAAGCCGACCGGCTTCGATTTCAAACAACTTGAATCGTTGCCCCGGTGCGAGCGGGTGTGCCGTTTCTATCGAAATATCGATTTATGTGATGCGGGTGACACGTGGGATCGATTATCGAATCGAGAGAGGCATGGAAGTCGACACGCCGAAAAACGCCGCCGCTTTCAACGTAGTCGTCAATCACGAGGAACAATACGCTATCTGTCCGGACGACAAGCCTGTGCCGGAAGGCTGGCAGGCGCCGGGCGCGTCGGGAGCACGAGACGTCTGTCTCGAATGGTTCGGCGCCAACTGGACCGACAGGCGCCCATTGAGTGTGCGCGCCGCGCTGTCGGCCTGACTGTCGACCCGCGGGAGCACGCTGCGTTACGCCGTTAGAATCCGAGGGAAAAAGCACCATGTTTGTCGATGATCGCATGGGCGGGGCCTCAACACAGGCATTCTGGCTTCGCGCGCGCATGACCTGAGCCGTTCCTGTCCAAGTCATTTGATCGGATTCGGTGGCGGACGGCGGCTGCATCGAGAGCCGCGCGCTGCAACAGCAGCAAATTCTAAGACCAGGCAACTAGAGCTATAAGAGGGGTGCGACCGGTGAAACGATGGATCCAAATCAGCTCGTACCGGATCTCCTGCAGTCACAGGGAGCTCCGTGCGCATTGGATAGACTCTATCTGCCGTATGCCCGTGCTGATGCAGCGCCGGCCCGGACAACCTCGACAAGAGAGAAGAGACTCTGCGCTGGATTCGACGATTTGACTAGCGACTGCTTTGTGGACGTGCGCGAGGCTACGCCGACACGCAACAAGCGTGTCGGCGTAGCCTCTTCCCGTCGTTGCTTCAGTTCGCTATACGCTGGCTCCCGCTGCCGACCAGGGGAGCTTGCGCGGTGCGCGGTCGGCGCCCGTCGCCACGAACGTCAGCGTGGCTTCCGTGACTTTTACGATCACCTCGTTGAGGCCCATCCGCTGCGCGAATACCTCGACGTTCACGGTGACGGACGTATTGCCCTCGCGGACGATTCTTGCATAGAAGCTCAGCAGGTCGCCGATGAAAACCGGCTGTCGGAACGTGAACGAATTAACGGCGACCGTGACGACACGTCCGTTCGCACGCTGGCTGGCGGGAATCGAGCCGGCGATATCGACGTGCGACATAATCCAGCCGCCGAACACGTCGCCATGCACATTGGCGCTGCTCGGCTGCGGCACGACGCGCAGCGCGGGAATTTCGTCCGCGGGCAGTTTGGTACTTGCGCTGAAACCTTCGGACATAAGGGATTCCTTGATGACGTATGCGTGTGCCGCAATGCGTTACGGCGCGCGCGAGGATGGATCAAAGGAGGACATGATCGTATACGCTGGTCAGCCAGTGTGCGTGTGCTGCTGAGCGACCGGATACGGCCTCGAAGAAGCGGGTTTGCAGCGTTTCGGTTACAGGCCCGCGGGCGCCTGCGCCGATCGTGCGGTCATCCAGTTCACGGATCGGCGTGATCTCGGCGGCAGTGCCTGTGAAGAACGCTTCGTCTGCGCAATAGATCTCATCGCGTGTGATCCGCTTTTCGACTACCGTCAGCCCTTGCTCCCGCGCGAGTTCGATCACCGAGGCGCGCGTGATGCCGTCGAGGCACGACGCGAGATCCGGCGTGTACAGCACGCCATGGCGGACGACGAACACGTTCTCACCCGCACCTTCGGACACATAGCCGTCGGTGTCGAGCAGCAGCGCCTCGTCATAGCCGTTGCGCGTGACCTCACGGTTCGCGAGGATCGAGTTGATGTAATAGCCGCTCGCTTTTGCGCGGACCAGCGAAACGTTCACGTGATGCCGCGAATATGACGACGTCTTCACGCGAATGCCCCGCCTGAGGCTCTCTTCGCCGAGATAGCTGCCCCACGGCCATGCGGCAATGCCGACGTGCACTGTGTTGCCGCGCGCGCTTAGGCCCATCTGTTCGCTGCCCAGCCAGACGAGCGGCCGGATGTAACATGCTTTCATCCCGTTGCGACGGATCACTTCGAGCTGCGCATCGCGCAACGTCGTGATGTCGAACGGCATATCCATCTCGAAGATCTTCGCTGAATTGAACAACCGCCGCGTGTGGTCGTCGAGCCGGAACACGGCCGCACCGTGCGCGGTCTCATACGCGCGCACGCCTTCGAACACGCCCATCCCGTAGTGCAGCGAGTGCGTGAGGAAATGAAGCTGCGCGTCGCGCCAGTTCACGAAACTACCGTCGAGCCAGATAACGCCGTCGCGGTCATGCATCGAAGATTTCATTGCGAGATCGATCCAGTTGATGAGGAAGAAAGAGGAACGGCAGCGGGCGTGGTTGCCAAGCTGTCGTATTCGTCCAGCAGGCGTGCGCGCTTTGCTTCGACTGCACGGAGGTTGCGCGCCTTCACGTGGCCGAAGCCACGGATCTCGTCGGGCAGGTTCGCGAGCCGGATAGCGGTTTCGATGCGGCTGCTGTCGAGCGTCGCGCAGAAGCGGTCGATCAATGAGACATACTCGTCGATCAGCGCGCGTTCGTGGCGTCGTTCCCAGGTGTAGCCGAACGGGTCGAAGCGCGTGCCGCGCAGCGCCTTCAGGCGCGCGAGCATGCGAAACGCCGGCAGCATCCACGATCCGAACGGCAGCTTGCGCAGCTGACCGAGTTTGTCGCGGTTTGCGAGCAGGGGAGGCGCGAGATGGAACGTGATGCGATAGTCCTTGCCCGGTTCACCTTCGAACTGCGCGCGCAGCTTGTCGAGGTACGCAGGGTCCGCGTATAGGCGCGCAACTTCGTACTCGTCTTTGTAGGCCATCAGCTTCGCGAGATTGCGTGCGACCGCTTTTGTCAACGGGAGCCCGCGCGCGTCCGGCAGACGTGCCTCGACATCCTGAATGCGCGAGACGAGATGCCGATAGCGCGCTGCGTATCGAGCGTTCTGCCAGGCGGTCAACCATGCTGCGTTGCGCTCGACGGTCTTTTCCAGCGACTCGGGGAGGTGCAGCATGACCGCTTGGCTCGGGGCGGACGGACTGAGCGCATCGGTGAATGGCTTCGCCGCGTCCGGGCCGTGGTGCGCGAGATAACGGCCCCACGAGAACGCAAGCCGGTTCGTGTCGACCGACACGCCGTTTAGTTCGATTGCGCGCATCAGGCTCGCGAGGCCGAGTGGCACGAGGCCCTGTTGCCACGCGTAACCGAGCAGCAGCGGATTCGCGTAGATCGTGTCGCCGAGCAGCCGGACGGCCAGTTCGTTTGCATCGACGAACGAGCACGCGTCGCCGAGCACGTCGCGCAACGCGCGCTGCGCGTCGTCGCCGGGGAAGCTCCAGTGCGGATCGTGCACGAACTCCGCGGTCGGCGTCGCGCCGATGTTGATCGCCGCGCGCGTGAGGCCGCGGCGGATCTTCGAGCGCACTTCGGCCGACGCCGATACGATCACATCGCAACCGAGAATCGCGCGCGCGTCGCCGGCCGCGATCCGGGTGGCGTGCAACTCGTCCGCGTGGCGGGCAAGCTGTACGTGGCTCAGCACCGCGCCGCCCTTTTGCGCGAGGCCGGCCATGTCGAGCACGGTGACGCCCTTGTGTTCCAGATGCGCGGCCATCCCGACCAATCCGCCGATCGTCACGACGCCGGTGCCGCCGACCCCGGTGATCAGCAGCCCGTATGGCCTGTCGAGCACCGGAAGTTTGGGTTCGGGCAACGCGGAGAAGTCGGGAGCGTCCGCGCGGCCCGCGCCGGCCGGTTTCTTCGGCTGCGCGCCTTCGAGCGTGACGAAACTCGGGCAGAACCCGTCGATGCACGAAAAGTCCTTGTTGCACGACGACTGGTTGATCTTGCGCTTCGTGCCGAACGGCGTGGACAGCGGCTCGACCGACAGGCAGTTGGACTGCACCGAGCAGTCGCCGCAGCCTTCGCAGACCGCATCGTTGATGAATGCTCGCTTCGCCGGATCGGGGTACGTGCCGCGCTTGCGGCGGCGTCGCTTTTCGGTCGCGCAAGTCTGGTCGTAGATCAGCACCGTGGTACCGGCGGTGTCGCGCAACTCGCGCTGGATGCGGTCGAGTTCGCGCCGATGAAACACGGCGACGCCGTCGGGCAGCGCGACGCCGTCGTATTTCCGCGTCTCGTCGGTGACGACGACGACCTTGCGCGCGCCTTCCGCGACGACCTGATACGCGATCTGCGGCACCGTGAGCACGCCGTCCACCGGCTGGCCGCCGGTCATCGCGACCGCGTCGTTGTACAGCAACTTATACGTAATGTTCGCGCGCGCGGCGATCGACGCGCGGATCGCGAGCAGCCCGGAATGGAAGTAAGTGCCGTCGCCCAGATTGGCGAACACGTGCTTGTCCGACGTAAAGCGCATCTGGCCAAGCCATGCGACGCCTTCGCCGCCCATCTGGCTGAACGTGTCCGTGTTGCGGTCCATCCACATCGCCATGTAGTGGCAACCGATGCCGGCCAGCGCGCGCGAGCCGTCGGGCACGCGCGTCGACGTGTTGTGCGGGCAGCCCGAACAGAACCACGGTTGGCGCTCGGCCAGCGGCGCGGGCGTCGCTGCTTCGCGTTCCTTGGCGTCTATGATCGCCAGCCGCGCCTCGATGCGCGCGCGTAGTTCGTCGCCGATGCCGATCTTCAGCACGCGGCGCGCGATGGCCTTCGCGATCAACGCCGGCGAAAGCTCGTATTGCGCGGGCAGCAGCACCGGGCCGCGCGGCACCGACCATTCGCCGCCGTCGTCGCCGTCGCGTTCGTCGAATTTGCCGTAGATGCGCGGGCGCACGTCTTCGCGCCAGTTGTACAGCGCTTCCTTGAGCGCGTATTCGAGGATCTGGCGCTTTTCCTCGACGACCAGAATTTCGTCGAGGCCGGTCGCGAAGTCGCGCACGTCTTGTGCGTCGAGCGGCCACACGCAGCCGATCTTCAGTACCCGCAGGCCTATCTGCGCGCAGACCGCGTCATCGAGCGACAGGTCGGCGAGCGCCTGGCGCACGTCGAGGTAAGCCTTGCCCGCCGTGACGATGCCGAGACGGGCATGCGGCGCATCGATGGCGACCCGGTTCAGCCGGTTCGCGCGAACGTATGCGAGCGCCGCATACCACTTGTGGTTCACGAGCCGCGCTTCCTGCGCGAGCGGCGGGTCGGGCCAGCGAATGCCGAGGCCGTCGGGCGGCATCTCGAAGTCGTCCGGCGTGACGATTGTCACCCGCTGAGGATCGATCTCGACGGACGCGCTCGACTCGACCACGTCGGTCACGCACTTCATCGCGACCCACAGGCCCGAATAGCGGCTCATCGCCCAGCCATGCAGGCCGTAGTCGAGATATTCCTGCACGTTCGACGGATATAGCACCGGAATGCCGCTCGCGATGAACGCATGTTCGGACTGGTGCGCGACCGACGACGATTTCGCCGCGTGATCGTCGCCGGCCAGCACGAGCACGCCACCGCGCGCATCGGTGCCGGCCGAGTTCGCATGCTTGAACACGTCGCCGGTGCGGTCCACGCCGGGACCCTTGCCGTACCACATCCCAAATACGCCGTCGACGCTTGCGCCGGGCCATAGGTTCAGCTGCTGCGTGCCCCAGATCGCGGTCGCCGCGAGGTCTTCGTTCACGCCGGGCTGGAATACGACGTCGTGCGCGTCCAGATGCTTCTTCGCTTTCCACAGGCTCTGATCGAGCGCGCCGAGCGGCGAGCCGCGATAGCCCGACACGAAACCCGCCGTGTTGAGGCCGGCGCGCCGGTCGCGTTCGCGCTGCAGCATCGGCAGGCGCACCAGCGCCTGGGTGCCGCTGAGATAGACACGGCCTTTTCCGAGCGTGTACTTGTCGTCGAGCGTGACGGCGTCTAATGCCGGTTGCTGTTGCGGGAATAGCGGGGCGTTCATTGTTTCGTCTCCAGACCTCGATCGACGCGGAGTATAGGAAGCCGATTTCCTATCGTAAAATCACAAATACCAAACCCAGGTATGCGAAAAACAGATGACCAAGGACGTATCGAAAGACGTGACGCTGCGGCAGTTCCGCTACTTCGTGGCCGCCGCGCAGAGCGGCCAGTTCTCGATGGCGGCTGCGGCCGAGCACGTCTCGCAGTCCGCGATCACGAACGCGGTGCTTGCGCTGGAGAGCGCGCTCGACCGGCGCCTGTTCGTGCGTCTGCCGCAGGGCGTCGAACTGACACCGGACGGGCAGGACTTCCTGACCCATGCGCGCCAGGTGCTCGACTCCGTGCGCGACGCGCTTCACACGCCACCGTTTCGCGCGCACTGCCTGCGCGGTACGGTGCGGATCGCTGCGTCGTACACATTGCTCGGTTATTTCCTGCCGGATCTGTTCGCGCGGTTCCGGTCGACGTATCCGGAAATCGAACTGGATCTGCGCGACCTCGACCGCCGGGCGATCGAGGCGGCGGTGCTCGCCGGGGACGTCGAGCTGGGCGTCGTGCTGCTGTCGAACGTCGAGCGTCGCGCCCGCTTCGGCCATCACGTGCTGATGCGCTCGCGCCGTCAGTTGTGGGCCGCACCGACCCATCCGCTGATGCAGATGGACGCGCCGACGCTGCGCGACGTTGCGCGCTATCCGTACATCCAGCTGACCGAGGACGAGGGCGAGCAGTCCACGCAGCGCTACTGGGCACGCCGGCGGATCGCACCGGACATCGCGTTCCGCACGAGCTCGATGGAGGCGGTGCGCGGGCTCGTCGCGCACGGATTCGGCGTGACGATCCTGTCCGACATGGTGTTCCGGCCATGGTCCCTGGAAGGCCGACGGATCAACGCGTGCGCGCTGCACGACGCGATTCCGCAGATGGAGGCGGGCATGCTGTGGCACCCGAGCGTGCCGCTCGCCGACCCCGCGCGTGCGCTGCAACAGTTTCTGATCCACGCGTGCGGCAGTTGAGTGGCGGGTTGCCGCCCGGCTTCCGGCCGACGCGAAACCGGGCCGTCGCGCGGACCGATTTGCTTCCGGCCCAAGAGGGCCTTAAACTCGGTGCAACGATTCACTGAAGCATCGTTTTTCCTCTTTCTCTTGTCCGGATCCCCATGCCCGCAAAGAAACCGGCCGCTACGGCCAACCCCGCCACGCGCAGCCGTAAGTCGCCTCAAGGCGCGCCGACCGTGCAGGACGTCGCGAAACTGGCGAAGGTATCGGTTGGCTCGGTGTCGCGGGTGCTGAACGGGCGGGCGAACGTCGCGCCGGAGATTCAGGAGGCGGTACGCAAGGCCGTCGCCCAGTTGAACTTCGTGCCGAACGTGGTCGCACGCAGCATGCGCAAGGGCAGCTCGAAGGCGATCGGCTGCCTGATCTCGGACATCGCGCAGCACACCGCCGCGCAGATGGTCAGCGCGGCGGAGGCGCGGCTGCGCGAGCACGGCTACGAGATCCTGATCGCGAACTCGCACTATGACCTCGAACGCGAGCGCGCGATTCTGGAAAGCCTGAAGCAGCGACGGCTGGACGGATTCATCGGCGCGATTTCGGACGACGAGACGCCCGCGTACTTCAACCTGCTGCGCACACTGAACATGCCGGTCGTGCTATGGGAGCGCGACGCGCAGGGCGAATTCAACTCGGTGCTGACCGATCATGCGGACGGATGCCGGCAGGCCGTTCGTTATCTGACGTCACTCGGGCACCGGCGGATCGCGCTCGTTGCCGGTCACGAGCACACGTGGGTCGGCCGCGAGATGGTGCGCGGCTACATGACCGCATGCGAGGATGCCGGCATCGGCGCCGATCCAGCGCTGATCCTTCGGACCGGCGAGTTCGGCGAGGATGCGTGCCGCAGCGTGCTCAGCGGTGCCGCGCGCCCCTCGGCGATCATCGCGACGCTGAACGACGCAGCCACGGTGCTGGAAGTCGTGCGCGATCTCGGCCTGATTGTGCCTGGCGACCTGTCGGTCGTGTCGATCGGCGACCACCAGTACGCGGGTATTTCGGCGCCCGCGCTGACGGTGGTCACGCAGGACCCGCGCGCGGTGGGGACCGAGGCCGCCGACATGATGCTGCAACTGCTCGACGGCGCCGGGCGGGCCGGGATCCGGCGCTCGAAACATCCGATGCGGATGATCATCCGCGAATCGTGCGCCGCGCCAGCGGGGCAGCCGAAACGAGGCCGCTCGCGGGCCGCGTGACTACCTGAGGTTTACCCCTGCCGTCTGCTGCTTGACAGCCGGTTTATGGTCTTCGATTCTTGGTGAATCGATTCACAAAGACTTTTGACGCGGAGGCGGCAATGGGGGACGGAACGAGACGTGATGGAGTAAGCCGGCGGTCGTTCGTCAAGATGACGGCGACCTCGGCCGGAGCGCTCGCGATCTGCATGGGGCTCGACGGCTGCGGCGAAGGAAGTATCTCGGCGGCCGCGGCGCAAACGCCCACGCTTGCGGTGCCGCCGATCGTTGCCGCGAGTACAGCGCTCGTGATCATGCATTATCAGACCGACGTGCTCAACGTCGTGTCGTCTGTCGCGCCGACGCTGGTCGCGAACGCCCGCAAGCTATGCGATCTCGCGCGCGCCAAGGGCGTGCAGGTCTATTTCGTGAAGATCCAGTTCACTCCGGGTTATCCGGAGGTGAGCACGCTGAACAAGAGCGGGCAGGGGTTGAAAGCATCGGGGCTGTTCGTCAGCGACACGATCGCCTCCGAACTCGCGCGGCAGGCGAACGAGCCGCTGATCATTGGCCATCGCGTCAGTGCGTTCTTCGGCACCGACCTGCACGCGCGGCTGTCCGCGGCTGGCATCGACACACTCATTCTAGCCGGCATCGAATCGACCGGCGTCGTGCTGTCCACCGTTGCGTATGCGAGCGACGCGGACTTCCGGTTGTACACCGTGAAGGACTGCTGTTACGACCGCGATCAGGTCGTTCATGATCATTTGTTCACGACCGCATTCGATACGCGCAGCTATGTGCTGTCGCTCGCGGACGCGGCGGTGCTGCTCGCATGACGCGAACGGGCGTGCGAGAACGGAGCGGTTCCCCGTCGCCATAAAAAGGCCGAAAACAAGGCTAAAACAAGGCCGGCGACCCAGCCGGCGTGAGGTGTGAGGTACGGGATGAGCGATTTTTTCAAGAGCATCAGGTTCACGATCGCGCTCGCGTCTTCGGTCAGCGTGCTGCTGCTGTGCGTGCTTGGCACGTTGTGCATCAGCGGCCTCGCCGCGCTGAACGGACAGATGCGCATGGCGCACGAAAGCGGTGCCGCCTCGATCGTCGATCTCGCGAAGATCCAGTCGGCGGCGCTCGATACGCGGCTGCGCCTGCGTTCGATCCAGACGATGACGTCGGACGGCGATGTGCGGGCGGCGGTCGATGCGATCCGTCGAAATGCGAGCGCGATCGACGACGCATTCCGCGACTACTATCCGGCCCGCGTCGCGAGCGACGAGGAGCGGGTGGCCGCGCAGCGTGTCGAGCATACGATCCCGGCGTTCACGTCGCTTGTCGACGCGGCGATGCAGCGCGCCGGGATGTCCGACTACGCGCAAGCATTGCAGCGAATCGAACGGCTGCCGCCGAGCGGGCTCGGGCCGTTGATGGCGTTGAACGAACGGAAGGTCGCCGCGCTCGCGGAGCAGGGCGAGGTTTGTTTCGAGCGGTTCCGCAACTGGGCGCTCGCGATGTTGGTCACCGGGATTGCTGCGGCAGTCGGCGTGGCGATTTACCTGGTGATGTCGATCGACGCGCCGCTCGGCCATGCGGTGTGCGCGGCCGGCGCGATCGCGGACGGCCGGCTCGGGCAGCAGTTTCCACCGGGCCGCCGCACGGAGTTCGCCCGTTTGCTCGATGCGCTGGCGCAAATGGACAAACGCCTCGGCGTGATCGTGCAATCGATCCGCAGTTCCAGCGACACGATCGCGGGTGCGACGTCGCAACTCGCGTCCGCGAACGTCGATCTGTCGTCGCGGACCGAGGAGCAGGCAGCGTCGTTGCAGCAGACCGCGGCCGGCATGCATGAACTGACCGAAAGCGTGTCGCAGATCGCCGCCAATTCGCGGCAGGCGACGACGCTCGCGGACGAAACGTCGTCGCTCGCAACGACGAGCCGCCAAACGATGGCGCGCGTGACGGATGTGATGGCCGACATCCGCACGCATTCGGAGCGGATCGCGGATATCACGGGCGCGATCGACGGCATCGCGTTCCAGACCAATATCCTTGCGCTGAACGCTGCCGTCGAGGCTGCACGGGCGGGCGAAGCGGGACGCGGTTTCGCGGTCGTCGCGGGTGAGGTGCGCGCACTCGCGCTGCGGGCGTCGACCGCCGCGCGCGAAGCGGGTTCGGTGATCCGCGAATCGACGGCCACCGTCACGCGCGGCGCGGCGCTCGCGGACAACGCGGCGGACGCGCTTGCCGAAGCACAGCAGGGCGTCGAAGGCGTCGCGGCAGTCATCGCATCGATCGCGGACGCGGCAACGGAACAGAGCCGCCGCATTACGGAAATCAGCGTGGCGCTGGCTGCGATAGACACCGTCACGCAGCAGAACGCGGCGCTCGTCGAACAGGCTGCGGCGAATTCGCAGGCGCTGGAGCACGAGGCCGCCCGGCAGAAGGATCTGGTCGGCGTGTTCCAGTTGTAACGCTGAATCCCCGCGTTTTCCGGGATCGTCAGGGTTTCCGATATTTTTGAAACGTTGACTCGCCACCCCCTGGCGCCTATCGTTTATGAATCGATTCACCGAGCGCAGTATTATGCAGCCAAGGACAGTCATGAGCATCGACAGAACACGACGCAGGATCCTGCACGCCGGTGCAGCGGGGGTCGCCGGCATCTCGCTGCCGTTCGCGTTCGGCACCCGGGCGTTCGCCACGGACGGCGGTGTGCTGACCGTCGCGATCCCGAGCAATCCGCAGACGCTGGATCCGCTGAACCAGCCCAATCACGACGTGATGGCGATCAACCAATTGATCTTCGAAAACCTGGTTGGCGTCGACGCGCGCGGCGAGCGCGTGCCCCAGCTCGCGCGCACGTGGACGATTTCCTCGGACAAGTTGACGTATACGTTCAATTTGCAGCGCGACGTCACGTTTCAGAACGGCCGACCATTCACGTCGGCTGACGTGAAATACAGCTTCGACTACGTGCTTGATCCGTCGAACAAAGCGTTCCGCCGGCCGTTCTGGACCGTGATCGATTCTGTGTCCGCGCCCGATCCGGCGACGGTCGTGATTCGTCTGAAGCGGCCGTACCGGCCGCTGCTCGACTACATGTCGAAGTACATGGGCATCTTTCCGGTCGGCAGCCGCGAACAACATCCGGCTGATTTCTTCCGCCAGACGCCGGTCGGCGTCGGCACCGGGCCGGGCATCTTTGTGCAGTCGCGAGCGAACGATTTCGTCGAGCTGCGGCGCAACCCGAACTACTGGCGCAAGGCGTTGCCTCGCTGGGAACGGGTCGTATTCAGAATCATTCCGGAGGAGTCGTCGCGGCTCGCGTCGTTGATGGCAACCCAGACGCAGATCATCAGCGCGCCGCCTGCGCAGCTGTTTCCGCAGATTCGCCGTGCGCCGGGCATCGCTGGCGACAGCCGGCCGTCGCCGACCAGCCCGTTGATGATGTGCTTGAACACGCGCAAGGCGCCGTTCGACGACCCCGCATTCCGCCGCGCCGTGTCGCTGGTGATGGATCGCGCCAAGATCAGCCGCGATCTCTGCTACGGCGCGGTAAAGGCGAGCAGCATGCCGTTCGCCCCGGATTCGCCGTGGTTCGACGCGGCGTCGGCGGCGAGCGTCGACTTCAACCCGGATGCTGCGCGGGCGGCGCTGAAGGCGTCGAAATACGCGAAGGGCGCGTCGTTCGATCTGTTGTACGTGCAGCCCGCCTATCTGATCGACACGTCGTCGACTGCGCTGTTCGTACAGGCGCAGCTTGCGTCGCTCGGCGTGAAGGTGAATCTGCGGCCGCTCGACTTCGGCCAGATGATCGCGCAGGCTATGGTCGGCAACCATCAGGCCGTGCTGACCGGCTTCATCGCCCCGCCCGAGCCGACTTATCTGTTGAACGCACTGTTCCGGCCGACCGAGAGCCTCTGGAAAGCGACCGGGTATTCGAACGCCGCATTCCTCGGCCTGATCGACGACAGCTACGCAGCCGACGATCCGGTTGTGCTGAAGCCGATCCTGGCGAAGCTCCAGCAGGTCGTCGCGCGTGAATGCCCGGCGATCTGGATCGGTGCGCTCGAGGTACAGAACCTGTGGCGCAGCCAGGTGAAGAACTTCCAGGTGAACTCAGGCTTCTCGCTGGCGCTCGACCAGGTCGCCGTTTCCGCCGTATGAGGTCGCGATGAATGTGATTTCCCGCCTGTTGTCCTCCGCGCTGCTGCTCGTGGTCGTCAGCGCGCTGCTGTTCGCGATGTGTCGCGCGACGCCGGTGTCGCCTGCGCGGCTGACGCTCGGCAGCGACGCGACCATCGACCAGATCGCCGCATTCAACCATCAGTACGGCCTCGACAGGCCGGTCCCCGAGCAGTATGGGCACTGGCTTGCACACGCCGTGGCGCTCGACTTCGGCACGTCGTATGTGTCGGGCAGCGCGATCGGGCCTCAGATCGGCGAGACGCTGCCGACGACGGTCGAACTGGTGAGCCTGTCGTTCGTGTTCACGGTGATCGTTTCGATTGTGCTCGGCACGGTCGCCGCGCTCAAGGAAAACGGTGCCGCCGATCATCTGCTGCGCGTGATCGCCATCGTGGGCTTGTCCGTTCCGTCGTTCTGGCTCGGACTGCTGCTGATCCGCTACGTCGCGCTCAAAACGGGGTGGTTTCCCGTCGGCGGACTGACGTCGTGGAGCGGTAGCGGACTCGCGCACATACAGTCGCTCACGCTGCCGATGCTCACGATGTCGGTCTATTACATTTCGGTGTTGAGCCGGCTCGTGCGCACGAGCATGGTCGACGCGCTATCGCAGGACTACGTGAGAACCGCGCGCGCGCTCGGCCTGCCGCGGGCTCGCATCCGAGTGTATGCGCTGAAGAACGCGCTGCCGCCGCTCGTCAGCACTGCTGCGATGAGTTACGGCTACATGTTTGGTTGGGCGCTGATCGTCGAGCAGATTTTCAACATACCGGGCGTGTCACGCGCGTTGCTGGCCGCGATCTTCCAGCGCGATTACCCGACCGTGCAGGCGATCGTGCTGGTGATCACCGCGATCTTCATCCTGTCGAACACGTGTGCGGACCTTCTGCACGGCTATCTGGACCCGAAGGCAAACCGAAAATGATGGCTGATTCCTCCATGCGGACGCTGCCAGACAGACCGTCCGCACTCGCGTCGATCACGTGCGGCAGCGGCCGGCTCGTGCGGGCACTGATGCGCGAACCGACCGGCGCGATCGGCGTCGTGCTGATCGTTGCGCTCGGCGCGCTCGCGGTCTGCGCGCCGCTACTCCCGCTGAAAGACCCGTTGCATCTGTACATCGAGCATCGTCTCGAAGCACCCGGGGCGGCGTTCTGGTTCGGCACCGACCAGGTGGGCCGTGACATCCTGAGCCGGACGATCTGGGGCGCCCGTGCGTCGCTGTCGATCGGCCTGTGCGCGGTCGCGATCGGCGTCGTGCTCGGCACCGCGATCGGGCTGGTCGCCGGCTACAAAGCCGGCTCGTGGATCGACGAGGCGCTGATGAAAGCGATGGAGGTTCTCGCGTCGATCCCGCTGCTGATCTGGGCGATCGCAATTGTCGGCATCACCGGCACCGACACGCTACATATCGGGCCGTTCGCGCTCACCAACGAGACGAAGCTCGTCCTGCTGATCGGCGTGCTCTATGCGCCCGGTCTGGCGCGGCTCACCTACAGTCTCGCGAAAACCGAAGTGCAGGCTGAATACGTGGCCGCTCGGCATCTGCAGGGCGTGGGCGGCGCCCGCATTCTGTTGTCGGACGTGTTGCCGAACATCGTGTCGCCGGTGCTCGTGCAGGCGACGCTGTTGCTCGGCGTCACCATCATCGTCGAAGCATCGCTCAGTTTCATCGGCCTCGGCGTGCAGCCGCCGACGCCAAGCTGGGGCGCGATGCTGTCCGACTCGCGCGCGCTGATTTTCACCGGCGACTGGTGGGTGTCGATCTTCCCCGGCGCGGCGGTGTTCGTCAGCGTGCTCGCGTTCAACCTGGTCGGCGACGCGATGCGCACGGTGCTGGACCCGCGCCGCCGCCAGCGCGCCACGGAAACGGCGGGAGGTGCCGTATGAGCGAGGTGCTGCTTTCGGTCGAAGACCTGCGGGTGGCCTATGGCGCAGGGCACGCGGCCACCGAGGTGCTGCACGGGCTCGACTTCCAGGTGTCCGCGGGCGAGGCGATTGGCCTTGTCGGCGAGTCTGGCTCCGGCAAGAGTGTCGCGTCGCTCGCGGTGCTAGGGTTGCTCGGCAACGGCGGGCGCGTGAGCGGCGGCCGGATCCTGTTCGAGGGCGAGGATCTTGCGCACGCGAAGGAGTCGCGGATGCGGGCGCTGCGCGGCAGCCGGCTGTCGATGATCTTCCAGGACCCGGCGACCGCGCTGAATCCCGCCTTCACGATCGGCACGCAGCTTGCGGACGTGATCCGCGCGCACCGGTCTCTGAGCGGCAAGGCTCTGCTCGACGCGATCGAGTCGGTGCTGGAGCGGGTGGGCTTTCGCGATCCGCGCCGCACGGCGAAGGCGTATCCCCACGAACTGAGCGGCGGGATGAAGCAGCGCGCGATGATCGCGGCGGCGATCGTCTGCGAGCCGTCGCTGCTGATCGCGGACGAGCCGACCACCGCGCTCGACGTGACCGTGCAGGCGCAGATCGTCGAACTGCTGCGCACACTGGTCGACGATCTGCGGATCGGGCTCGTGTTCATCACGCACAACCTCGACCTGATGGCAGAACTGTGCTCGCGCGCGGTCGTGCTGAAGCAGGGCAACGTGGTCGAGCACGGCGACGTGCAATCGATCTTCCTGCGGCCGACACATCCGTATACGCGGCAACTGATCGACAGCATTCCGCGCCTGCCCGCGCTCGGGCAGACGCATCACCAAACCGGTCACGGAGCAGGCCATGTCAACTAGCGGCGTCGCGCAGCATGCGCTGTTTCAACTGTCGGACGTCGGCAAGTCGTATGCGTCCGGGCGCTCCGCCGTCGAGCGGCTGTTCAACCGGCAGCGCCTTCATGCGGTATCCGGCGTGAACCTGCGCGTGGCAAAGGGCGACTCGCTCGCGATCGTCGGCGAAAGCGGCAGCGGCAAGTCAACGCTCGCGCGGATGATGGTGCAACTGACCGAACCGACCGTCGGCGAGATCCGCTTCAAGGGCGTGCCGCTCGCACGAATGTCGCGCGGCGAGCATGCCGAGTTTCGCCAGCAGGTGCAGATGGTGTTCCAGAGCACGACGAATTCGCTGAACCCGCGCAAGACGATTCGAACGACGCTCGCGGAGGCGATCGGCGGGGACGGCGTGCCGGTCGACGAACTGCTGGAGATGGTGCGGTTGCCGCGCGCGATGCTGTCGCGCCTGCCGCATCAGCTATCGGGCGGGCAGCGCCAGCGGGTCGCCATCGCGCGCGCGCTCGCGCGGCGGCCGGAATTGATCGTCGCGGACGAGCCGACGTCGGCGCTCGACGTGTCGATCCAGGCGGAGATCATCCGGCTGCTGCGCGATTTGCATCGCGCGTCCGGCGTCACGCTGGTCGTGATCAGCCACGACCTCGCGCTGGTTGGCGAGCTGTGCGAGCGCGTCGTCGTGATGCGCGATGGGCGTGTGGTCGAGTCGGGGCCAGCCACGCAGGTGCTGTTCAAACCGGCCGAACGCTATACGGCTGCGTTGCTGGCGGCGATACCGAAGGGGATCGGCATGCGGCCGGACGGCTGAGCCGCTTTGCGTGACGCGAGCGGGTCGATCCGCGAAGCAATGCGGACTCCAGATAGCCTCATTGTGAATCGATTCACTCACGAATATCAATCTGTCGCCGCGCTGCGGGGTGCCTGCGACGCCTTGTTTGGAGATGCAGCAGTGAAAACCAAATGGATTGCGATGGCGGTACTGGCCGGCGCAGGCGGTACGGCGCATGCACAGAGTTCGGTCACCCTGTACGGGATCATCAATCAGGCATTGACCTGGTCATCGAATCAGGGTGGCCACAGCGCGGTGCAACTGACCGGCAACGGCGAATACGGCAGCCGTTGGGGCCTGAAGGGCGCGGAGGATCTGGGCGGCGGGTACCGGGCGATATTCACGCTCGAAAGCGGCTTCAATCCGGTGAACGGCGCGCTCGGGCAGAACAACCGGATGTTCGGCCGCCAGGCTTTTGTCGGACTGTCGCATCCGCAGTACGGGACGTTGACGTTCGGGCGCCAGTACGATGCGATCGTCGGCACGTTGCAGACGATGACATCGAATGGCGCGTGGGGCGGCGTGATGTTTTCGCATCCCTACGACAACGACAATACCGACGATTTTCTGCGCGTGAACAACTCGGTGAAGTACACGTCGCCGAATATCCGCGGTTTCACCGGCATCGCCATGTATGCGTTCAGCAATGCGGCCGGCGACTTCGTGAACAACCGGATGTGGTCGCTCGGTGGCATCTACACGAACGGCCCGTTCGCGATCGCAGCCGCCTACTCGCTATACGACCGGGCCGGCGTGAACACGACCCCGACCGTCAATACGAACGGTGCAATCACCTGCTGCGACGCGCCGATTACGTCGAAACGCGAGCAGATTGCGGGCATCGGCGCATCGTACGCGCTCGGCGCGGCCAAGTTCAGCGTGATGTACAGCAACGCCATCTATAACAACGTCGGCACGACGCTCGGCAGCGGCATCAACTATCGGTTCAATAACTACGAAGCGAACGTGCGCTACACGATTTCGCCGACCCTCCTGATCGGCGCCGCGTACACATACACCAGCAACGACATCACCGGCGGTCCGCGGGGGCCGACCCAGGTCCACTGGCATCAGGTGAATCTGCTCGTCGACGAGTTCATCTCTAAGCGCACGTCGGTCTATGCGGAACTGATCTGGATGCGCACCGGCGGCGGCGCTTTTCCGCGGCCGACCGGCGGACCGATTCCGGCGACGCCGGACGGCGCGCCGGCCGCGCAGATTCAAACGATGCTGCCGTCGACGTCGCGCAACCAGACGGTGGCCAGCATTGGCATTGTGCACAAGTTCTAGGGATGGGCCGTCGCCAGGGCATTAAAAAAGCCTTTGGTGAATCGATTCATTAAGTGCTATCTTGCAGCGACGACGCAAATGGCCGACGGCCTCGAACACGGATGGATTGCCAAGGAAGGCGGCAATTGAGCGCGGCGCCGCGGGTTCGGTACCGCATGGATACGGAGCAAGGCAGGCAATGAGTGCAATGACGGAAAGACTTTATCGGGCGGGCGTGGATATCGGCGGGACGTTTACCGATATCGTGGTGATCGGCGATGACGGCGTGGTGCATACGAAGAAGGTGTCGTCGACACCTGACGATTACGGTCTCGCGATCGTCTCGGGTTTGCGGGCGTTGCTGTCATCGCTCGATGCACATCCACGGCAAGTCACCGAACTCGTGCACGCGACAACGGTCGCGACGAACACGGTGCTGGAGGGTAAGGGAGCAAAGACGGCGCTCGTGACGACGCGCGGTTTTCGTGACGTGGTCGAGATCGGCCGGCTGCGTGTGCCGATGCTGTACAACCTCGGCTACCGTAAGCCGGAGCCGCTCGCGAAGCGTCGCCATCGCTATGAGGTCGACGAGCGGCTGAACGCGGACGGTTCGGTAGCACAGGCGCTCGACGACGCGCAGGTAATCGACGTCGCGCGCCGCATCGCAGCGGAGCGCATCGACGCAGTGGCGATCAGCCTGATCCACGCGTATGCCAATCCGGCGCATGAAATCCGGATTCGCGACTTGCTGCGCAGCGTGCTCGGCGACGACGTGTATCTGACCTGCTCACACGAGATCCTGCCGGAAATTCGCGAGTACGAACGCACCAGCACGACAGTGGTGAACGCGTATCTCGGGCCGGTTGTCGTCAGATATCTGCACTCGCTGATCGACAAGCTGAGCGCGATCGGGATGACCGGGCCGGTTCAGATCATGCATTCGAACGGCGGCGTGATGAGCGCGGCGGCGGTGATGCAGAAGCCCGCCGCGATCATCGAGTCCGGGCCGGCGGCCGGCGTGATCGCGGGGGCCTCGGTCGCGGCGGCGTCCGGCTACGCGGATTGCATCACGGTCGACATGGGCGGTACGACCGCGAAGGCGGCAATCATCGAAGATGGCGAGCCGGCACGCACCACCGAGTATGAGGTAGGGGCGGGCATCAACGTCAGCAGCAAACTCGTGAAGGGCGGCGGTCACGCGGTGAAGCTGCCGTTCATCGACGTATCCGAGATCGGCGCCGGCGGCGGCAGCATGGTTCGCATCGACGCGGGCGGGCTGGTGAAGGTCGGCCCGGACTCGGCTGGCTCGGTGCCGGGACCGGTCGCGTACGACGGGGGCGGCACGACGCCCACGTTGACGGACGCGGTGCTCACGCTCGGTTACCTTAACCCGGAATACCTGGCCGGCGGCGAACTGCGGATCAACCGGCAAAAGGCGCTCGATGCAATGCGCACCCAGGTTGCCGAGCCGACCGGCACCGATCTGCACGAAGCGGCGTACGGGATATTCTCGATCGCCGCGTCGACGATGACGCGTGCGGTGAAAGCCGTTTCCACGTATCGCGGCCGCGACCCGCGCGAGTTCGCACTGTTCGCGTTCGGTGGCAACGGGCCGATCATCGTGCACGCGATCGCCGAACTGCTCGACATGCGCACGGTGATCGTGCCGCCGAGTCCCGGCGTGTTCAGCGCGCTCGGATTGCTATTCTCGACGACGCAGCACGAGTTCATGCAGACGATGTTTTGCCGGCTCGACGCGACGACGGCTAACCGGCTCGGCGACGCGCTCGAAGATCTGATCGCGCGCGCGAAGGCCGACATGGTGGCGGAAGGCACCGTGCGGAGCGACATCGAAGTTGCCTGCGCGCTCGACCTGCGTTATGCCGGTCAGGCCTACGAACTGACGGTGCCGCTCGACTGGCGGTCCGGAGACGTGGTCGACGCGACGCGTATCGCGCGCGCGTTCCATGCGGAGCACGAGCGCACCTATGGACATGCGTCGGAAGACGATTCGATCGAACTGGTGAACCTCCGCGCGGTCGGCAGCCTCGCGTCCGAAAACACGCGCGCGTATGACGCCCGCCGCGCTGGCGGCAGCCGTGGCGCGGCGGGCGGTCGAGTGTCGCGCCGCGCGTATTTCGGCAAGACGCATGGTTTCGTCGATACGCCGGTGGTGTCGCGCGCGGACTTGCGCGCAAGCGAGCGGCCGGGGCCGCTGATCGTCGAGGAATACGACTCGACCTGCGTAGTGCCGCCGGGCGCGTCCGCGCACGTCGACGAGCACGAAAACATTGTGATTTCGCTTACGGAGCAACCCGCATGAATGCCGCCCCGACCTTGCTCGCGACGACCGACGCGATCACGCTGGAGATCGTGAAGAACGCACTCGGCTCGATTGCCGACGAAATGGCTCTCGTCGTGCTGCGTTCCGCGTATTCACCCATCGTGCGCGACTCGATGGACTTCTCGACCGCGGTGTTCGATCGCGAAGGCCGCGTGATCGCGCAGGGCCTGACGCTGCCGATCCATCTCGGCGCGTTTCCGGCCGCGATGCGCAACGTGGTGAGCCGCTATCGCGACGCAGGCAAGCCGGGCGACGTGTACATCATGAACGACCCGTACACGTCGGGCGGCATGCATCTGCCGGACGTCTACCTGATCCAGCCGGTCTTTTTCGATGAGCGCATCGAGGGGTATGTGGCGACGATCGTGCACCACACCGACGTCGGCGGAATGGCGCCGGGCAGCATGGCGATCGGCGCGACCGAAATTTTCCAGGAAGGCTTGCGCATCCCGCTGATGAAGCTCGTCGACGGCGGCGAGCCGAATGACACGCTGCTCACGCTGCTCGAAACGAACTCGCGGATGCCGGACCAGTTGCGCGGCGACCTGCGTGCGCAGATCGCGTCGTGCCGCGCAGGGTCGCGCGGACTTACGCAGCTATTCGAGAAATACGGAGCGGTCGGCTTCGCTCGGCTCGTCGACGCACTGCACGACTATGCGGAGCGCGTGACGCGCCAGGCTATCCGCGCGATGCCGGATGGCGAATACCGTTACGAGGACTTCATTGACGGGCTGGGCGACGAACCGGAGCCGATCGCATTCCGCGTGAAGGTGACGATTGCGGACGACGAAGTGTCGATCGACT
The DNA here is from genome assembly GCF_040545115.1 of Burkholderia sp. 567. Classification (NCBI taxonomy): domain Bacteria; kingdom Pseudomonadati; phylum Pseudomonadota; class Betaproteobacteria; order Burkholderiales; family Burkholderiaceae; genus Burkholderia; species Burkholderia sp. 567. The sequence continues at coordinate 2,484 of NZ_JBEPLG010000004.1, read as the reverse complement.
GGGCTGGCACCGACGGGCAGGTGGCCGGCGCGATCAACGGGCCGTTCGCGACTACGCAGTCCGTTGCGTATGCGGCGGTGCGTTGCGCGATCGGCGTCGACGTGCCGAACTGTGAAGGGTTTTCGCGCGCGGTCAGCGTGCTCGCGGAGCGCGGTTCGATCGTGAATCCGGTCGAGCCGGCCGCGTGCGCGGCTCGCGGGATCATGGCGTACCGGATGTTCGACGTGCTGCAGGGGGCGTTTGCGCAGGTCGTGCCAGACGCGATTCCGGCGCTCGGCGAAGGCGGCCCGTCGGTGATCTCGATCTCCGGCCGCGCGCGCGATGGCGGGAACTGGCTGATTACCGACGGCATTCTCGGCAGCTGGGGCGGCGGCGGTCGACACGACGGCAGCGAAGGCATTGCGAATCCGCTCGGCAATCTGTCGAACCAGCCGGTCGAGCTGATCGAGGCGCGTCTGCCGCTGAAGGTCTCTGACTATAGCTTCGTCACCGATTCGGGTGGCGCGGGCAAGCACCGCGGCGGCCTCGCGATGCGGCGAACCTATCAACTGCTGGCCGACCATGCGTCGCTCGGGCTGCGCTCCGATCGCCGCGCGCATCGCCCGACAGGATCAAACGGCGGACTGGACGGCTCGCCGTCGTTGAACTTCCTTTCGCGTGACGGGGTATCGACGCTGCTGCCGAGCATGCCGAGTTCGGTCACCACGTTGACGCGCGGCAATGCGGTGTGTCACATCGCGGCCGGTGGCGCGGGTTACGGCTATCCGTGGGAGCGCGACGCGCAAGCCGTGCTCGACGACGTGCTCGACGAACGGATCTCGGAACGGATGGCCGCGGACGTGTATGGAGTTCTGATCGATCGCCAGAGTGCACGCGTCGATGCGGCGGCGACCGAAACGGCGCGTGCACAGTTGCGCACGTTGTCGAACGAGGCGCTGCGCGAGCGGCAGGATCGCGAGTTCGCCCGGTCGAACGGCATTTGCACGGCCGTTGCCGATCGTCTTTAAGGAGCGGCCAGACCATGTACGAAAACGATCCGCAGGTGCGCGAATTGAGGCTGCTACGGCCCGCGTGGGCAGAGATCAATCGCGGCGCGATTGCTGAAAATCTCGCAGTGGCACGTTCGCTGGTGCGCGACGGCGTGAAGGTCTATTTCGTTTGCAAGGGAGACGGCTTCGGCTTTGGCGCAGCCACCGTCGCGCGGCTCGCGGCCGACGCGGGCGTCGACGGCTTTTGCGTCGGTAGTCCTGAAGAGGGCGCGGCGATTCGCGCGGCCGGCATCAATCACGAAGTGCTGCTGTTCGCGTCAACGCTGCCGGAGGACGCCGCGCGCGTCGCGTCACTCGGGTTGACGGTGACGATCCAGAGCATGGAAAGCCTGCACGCGTTCGTGTGCGCCGGCATTGCGGTGGACGCGTTCGTCGAGATCGATCCGGGGTTCGGGCGATTCGGCTTCCTGCCGTCGCAATGGCAGGAAGCGTTTCGCGCGCTCGCCGCGCAATCGGTCGTGCGGCTGAAAGGCATCTACACCCATCTGAGCTCACCCGGCGACGATACCGTGACCGGCCGCCAGGCCGGCGTTTTCGATGCCGCGCTCGCCGATGCGCGAGCGGCCGGATTCGACGACTTGACGACGATGCTTGCCAGTTCGCGCGTGATGATCGCCCATCCGGAACTGAGCTATCGCGCGGTCGATCCGGGACGTCTGCTGTACGGAGCGCTCGATCGTGAATGGATGGAGCGGGTACCTCTGCAGCCGATGCTGCGAGCGGTACGCGCCCGTATCATTCATGTGCAACAGCATCCGGCCGGATCCATGCTCGGCATCGGCTATGCGGCGCCAATCCGTCTTGAGCGAGCGATGCGTGTCGGAGTCGTTCCGATCGGCTTCGGAGATGGACTGAATCATGTGCCGCCGCTCGGCCACGTGTTGGTCCGTGGCGTGCAGGCACGGGTGCTGGGGCGCCGTTCGTTGCAGCATACGGTCATCGATTTGACGGATCTGCACGATGCCGGTATCGGGAGTGTCGTCACGCTGGTTGGCGAAGATGGAGGGAAGCGGATAACGATCGATGAACTCGCCGATACCTTGAAGTTGCCGGTCATGGAGTTGCTCCCGCGACTCGTGCGTAGTCTGCCTCAGATTTGCTTGTCGTAAAGCGGCATTGAAGCCGTGCTGATCGACATCAGATTTCCGGTTCTGGTCCGCGCCGGCACTCAGCAACGCGCGCTCGGCTTCATGCATTCGATCGGCCGCTCACGGGGCCCGCCAGCAGTTTCATCGTCGCGCTGCTGCTCGAGCAGGCGGGGCGTGTCGGCGGTGTTCCCGCTTATCGGCGGCAGCATACGGACATTTATTTGACATAAGGTAAATTATCGAAGTTGAATTTGTAAGAGCAAAGTTGTAATGTCGCATCTGGGCAAAGTTGAAATGTCGTAGTCCGAGGGTTTCGGCGCATGCTGGCGGCGGTTCGAACTGCCGGA
>NZ_JBEPLG010000003.1:0-665976 GCF_040545115.1 Burkholderia sp. 567 | reverse complement strand
AACTGCTTCGTTGCGACGGCGGGGGTTCAACTTCGTGTGCGCCGGGGCTCCTGCAACCTCCCTCGACAGCACCGCTTCCCTTTCCTCCCGCGCCGCGTTTCCGTTAGCGCGAAAGAGGCGTGATTCTAAGCACCCGCCCCTGCCGACGCAACCCCTTTTGTGAAAATATTTTGAAAAAGCCGCCCGCGCAGCCTCCAGGGCGCGCGCCCTTCTTTCCTCCTATATAAGGAGGCCGACAGCATCCCGTATTCACCCCGCGCCAGTCACCACGCCGCGGAACAAACAAAGGGGTACGCGCGGTCGAGTATCATCCCGCGATCGAACAACGCACTCATACCGACGATGGACAGCACCACTCAATCCGGCGACGCCGATCTTCGCGACGAATATGCCGCGCTTCGCGAGCGCGCCGTCATGCTGGAAGAACAGGCCCCGCCGCTTCTGCAACGCATCTCGGATGTGCTGCCGCGCATCAGCGGCGAGTCCGAACTGGCGGACGAGCATCGCGAACGGCTCGTCGCCGCACGCAACGCCGCGATGGTCTCGATCGAAAACTATCAGCAGGCGATCCCGTTCCTGCAGACGGCCGACTCGATCATCGAGCAGCTCGACAAGACGCCCGAGCGCGAAGAGGACATCGAGTGGCGCGAATCGCTGCTGCAGCGGCTCGACGAACTGATCGACGTCGCGGTCGTGATGATCGACGATGCGCAAGCCTATTTCGAGCAAGCGGACGCCTGCGATCTCTCCAGCGTGCCGAAGTCCATTCTCGAAGACTGAGCATCACGGCCCGGACGCGCACTGCGCATCGACTGAACATGATGTTGCGCATGCCGATCGGCTGTCACTGCTCGACACCTTGACGTCGACGATCAGATACGTCCCGCAAAAGCTCACCTTGCCGTCACGGGTTTACGGGTACCCGCCAACCGCGGCCCGTGAATGACTAGAGCGTATCGAGCACGATCGTCTCGCTGACGATCGGCACACGGATATACCCGCCCACCGCATCGCCATACGCGTGCGCATTTCCGTCGATCACATATTGCGCAGTCAATGCGCACAGCGTGGCATCCCGCGCGTCGACCGAGCGTAGTGTCGACACGTCGATCCCGACTTGCGTCAGCAATTGCCGGCGCTGGTTGCGTTTCTGCTTCGCCGACGCAATCGCCTTGCCGAGCATCGCGCAGGTAATCGCGTACGGATAGGTCTCGAAGCTTACGTTCCCGCCGGCATACCGTGCATCGGTGAGCAGCGGATAGGCCTGCGCCAGCGCGCGGTACACGCGCTCGCCCATGAACATCCAGTCGAAGAAGCCCGACGTACTGGTCACGGCCTGTTCGCGCGACGGCGTCGGAAAGCACGAGATCCGCTCGCGCGCGAGCGCCTGCTCGGCCGCGCGGCGTCCGCTTCCCGTCCACCACAGGCTCGGCGCATCGACGCCGACGGCCACCACGCCATGCTCGATGCACAGCGCAGGCAGCGCTTCGGGCGCGATCCGCGCCTCGCGGCAGACGATCGTCGAGCCGCGCAGGATCACGAGATCGCATTGCTTCTTGTCGCCGCCGACGTCGACGCCCGCCACCGCAGGCACCGACCACGCGACGGATCGGGATCGGGCCGCCCGCATGGCTGCGCGTCAGTCCGCCGGCCGCGCGTCGTACGCGGCATCGAAGATCCCTTCCAGGCCGGGATGCACGCCGCGCATCCGGTCGACGACCGACTTCGCCCAGTCGAAGTACGCCTGCTTGCGCTCGAGCGGCCAGTCCGCGGGCGGATGCCGCGTGATGTCGCGCAGGTTGCAGATCTTGTCGGCCAGCTTCACGAGCTTCGCGCGCCGGCTGATGGTCGCCGCGTGCTCGACCTGAAGGCGCTTGCGCTCTTCCTTCGGCAACGACTTGTCGTCGGTGACTTCCATCACGATATCCGCGACGTCCTTGCCGAACAGCCGCAGCAGTTCCTGCTCGGTTGTCTCCGTATCCTCGATCGTGTCGTGCAACACGGCCGCGACGATCACGCGCTCGTCCTCGATGCCGGCTTCGTTGGCCAGCACATCGGCCAGCGCGATCGGATGGTTGATGTACGGCGATGCCTCGTCGTCCTTGCGCCGCTGATTGCGATGCTTGTCCGCCGCGAATGCGATGGCAGCTACCAGCTTGTTCATATTGACCCCTCGTGTGGCCGGACTACGGCCGGTAAAACCGGTCGCGTCCGTTTCGGAACCGCACATACTACCTGTACGCGATGATCATTCCCACGTATCGGGAACATCGAGCCGGCCGGCGTCATGCGCCGGCTACCTCACGCTGCAGCCCGACCACGTTGACCTGCGCGCCGAACACGTCCCGCACGAGCGGCAGCAGGTGATCGTGGTGCGTCAGGAACAGCACTTGCGTTCGCGTCGACAGATCGCGCAGCGCCTCGAGCCCCGCCTTCGCACGCGCATCGTCGAAGTTGATGAACAGATCGTCGGCAACGAACGGCAGCGCGGTCCGGCTGGCGAGCTGCAGTTCGAGCGCCGCGATCCGCAGCGCGAGGAACAGCTGGTCGCGCGTGCCTTCGCTCAGGCCGGCGACCTCGACCGACGTGCCCTTGGTGCGCCGCGCGTACAGCGCGGGCGGCGTCCGCTCGGTGTCGACGGTCAGCCGCGCGAATTCGCCGAGCGTGAGCCCCGCGAAAATCTCGCCCGCCCGACGCAGCATCGGCCCCTGCTTCTGGTCGCGATAGCGATCGGTCGCCCACTTCAGCAGCCGGCTCGCGGTCGCCGCTTCCAGATACTGTTCGGCCGCGTCGCCCATCGCGGCCAGCGCCTCCTGCCGCTTCGCCTCGGCCACGGCCGCGCTCGCCTGGCCATCGATCGCGCCGAATGCCTGCTGCGCGACGACCTGTTGCTGCGCGAGTGCGTTCAGGCGCTGGCCGACGTCGCCGAGCGCCTGCTTCACTGCTTCGAGATGCGCGGGCACGTCGGCGATGTCCTGTTCCGCGACCTCCGCCTCGACGGCCGCCTGGGACAATCCGTCGCCATCGCGCACCAGCGCCTCCTTCGCGGCATCGACGGCCTGCCGAAGCTGGCGCTGCCGATCCGATCGCTCGGCCAGCGGCAGCGCCGCGTCGATCGATGCGACGCCGGCCAGTTGCAGCAACGGCTGAATACGTGCATCCGCACCCGCGACCGCGGCGGCCGCATCGGCGACCTTGCCGTCGGCCTGTCGCACCGCCTCGTCGGCACGATCGATCGCACGTGCGGTTTCCCGTGCGGCCGCCACGCGCATCGTCAACCGGCGCGCAACGTCCAGCCAGTCGCCGCTCGCCAGCCATGCGGGCTCGAGCGCTTCAGCGAGCCGCCGTGCGCCGGCCTCGAGTGCCGCCAGTTCCGCACGGATCGCGGCCATCCGGTTGCGCGGCGCATCGGCCGCGGCCAGTTCGGCCGTCACCGTATTCGCGAGCCCGAGCGCCCCTTCCGCCGCAGCCAGCGTCACCGCATTCGCTGACAGCTTCGCGTCGGCGAGCGCATCGCGCCATTGCGCTTGCCACGCATCGTAGGCCGCCTGGGCCTGGCCTGCGCGTGAACGGGCCGTCGCGCATCCGCGTTCGGCTTCGCGCGCGCGGTCCTCCAGGCTGTCCTTCTGCGCGAGCGTCTTCTCGGCCGATTGCACGAACGTCTCGGCGATCGCGATGAGCGCCGCCAGCCCGTCGGCGTCGCTGCCGCGCGATACCAGACGCAGCGCCGTACGCAACGAAGCTTCCGCGCCGGCCCGCGCTTCGCGGATCGTCTCGAATTCGCGGCGCTGGCGGTCAAGCTCGAGTTGCGCGGCAAACACCGTGTCGCGCTTCGCGAGCCAGTCGCCCATCGCCGCCAGCGGCATGCCGGGCACGCCGGCCGTCGTCGCGAGGTCGGACCAGGCGTCGCGGTGCGCGGCCAGCTCGCGCTCACGCTCGTCGACTGCCGCCTGTCGACGCGTCAATACGGCGCGGGCGGACTCGACCTGCTGACGCAGCGATTGCAACGTCGCCGCCGCTTGCGTGGCGCCGAGCTGCGCGTCGACGAGTTCGTCGGCGAGGCGAATCGCATCGTCGACGGCCGGCGCACCCGTTGCGAGATCGACCGCGCCGCTGCGGATGTCGCCCCACGCACCGTCGCGACGTGCGCGCGCCGCCAGCACCTCGGCGGTCGTGACGACCTTGTGAGTCTCGGCGAAATGCTTCTCTTGCAGTTCGAGCCGCTCGAGTTCCTCCTGCGCGGCGTCGCGCGCATCGCGTGCGGCGGCCGCCGCGCTCGCGCGCTCGCTTGCTTCGTTGAGCAGCACGCCGAGCCGCGCCGCAGACGGCACATCGAGCACCCGCAGCGCGTCGACCGGCTTGCGCCACCGGCCGAGCGCATCGAGCGCATCGGCGAGCGCGCGCTCCGCGGCGGCGATGTCGCGTTCGAGTGCCTGTTCGCGCTGGCCGCTGCTGCGAAAGCCCTGCGCGTCGGCAAGCGCCGCTCGAAGCACTTCCGGCACATCGACCGTGGACAGGCGCGCCAGTTGTTCCTGCGCCTGCGCGAGTTCCTGCGTGCGCTCGTCGAGCGATTCGCGCGCGCCGGCCAGCGCCTGATGCAGCGCGCCGTGATCGCGCAACAGGTTCGCGACCGTCTTCAGCGACAGCGCGGTCGGCAGTGCCGCGCGCAGCGACGCCTCGTCGGTCGGCCAGCCGAGCTGAGCCGCGGCGGAACCGGCGGCGGACAGATGCCGCTCGACGTCCGCGCCGAGCAACAGCAGATCCTGTGCGTGATTCATGCAGGCGCCGCGCAACTGGTCGAGTGCTTCGATGTCGCGTTCGAGCGCGAGCGCGTCGGCATCCGGATCGATCGCATCGCGCGCCTGCCGTTTCGCTAGCAGATCCGCACGGCGCTCCTCGAGCACCTTCTGTTCGGCCGCGAGATCGCCTTGCGCTTTCAGCAGGTCTGCGTACGCGGTCGGCGGCAATTCGACGACGGCGCCCAGTTCGGCAAGCGCCGCTTCCTTGATCGTCAATTCCTTCAGGTACGGCGCCAGCCGCCGCACGCGCTCGAGCTTCGAGCGCAGCGCTTCAAGGCGGCGCTGCTCCGTGCGCGCCTGCTCGATCTCCTGCTCGACCGCATCGCGCGCTTCCTTGCGATCGACCCAGTCGCGCGTGCGCACCTGGACCGCCTTCAGTTCGCCAACCGCTTCATTGAACAATGCCTCGGCCTGCGCGAATGCGCTGCCGCTGCGCCGCGGCGCCCACAGCTCGCCCGCGCGCGCGTCGAGTTCCTCGCGCACGGGCCCCAGCGTGCCGACGCCCGCCGCCGATTCGAACAGCACCTGGCCGAGTTTGTCGGACGCGTCGAGTATGCTGCGGCCACCGTCGACCAGCCGACCATGGTCGAGCCCGAACATCTGCTCGAAGAATTCGCGCGTCGCGCCGTCGAGGATGGCGTTCAGATAGTCGTCCGGCAGCTTGTCGTCGGCGGGTGTGCGCAGCGGACTGCGCCCGCGGGCGCGATGAAATGCGAGCGCACCGGCGCCGCTCTCCAGCACGCCGCCGATCCGCAGCTCGGGCGTCGCATGCAGGAAGTCGAGCGGCGTCGGCAGCTTCATCCCGAACAGGAGCTCCGACACGGCCGTCCGGATCGTCGACTTGCCGGCCTCGTTCGGCCCCACGATCACGTGGAAATCCTGGCCGGCCGACGGAAAGCGCAGCGTCTCGTCGGTGAACTTGCCGTACTTGATCAGATCGAGCTGGCTGATGCGCATCGCTTATTCCCCCCTCGCCAGCCGCGCAAGCAACGCGGGGCCCACCTGCTCGACCAGCGCCGTGAGTTCGCCGGCACGCGCCATCGTCAGCAGCGGCACATCTTCCTTCACGTCGCTGCGCACCTTGCCAATGAACGGCTTCAGGTCGCGCTCGAGCAGCGCGAGGAAATCCGGATCGTGCGCGGCGTCGGCCAGGATCTGCTTGAGATCCTCCAGCGCCTCGAGTTGCTCGCTCTCTCCTTGCGGCTGCTCGGGCGCGGACGTCGCGAGCCGGACCTTCTCCAGCCACAGCCGTTCGTTGCCGATGATGCCGATCTGGTTCAGCACCTCCGCGCGCAGTTGCGGCGCACGCCCGAAAAAGAGGCCGTGCGCGGGCGTACGCCCCGTGACCGTCACGCGCACCGCGCGCGGCACATGGCCATCGACGTTCAGCAGCGCCTCCAGCGACTGGCCGATCTTTCTCGACAGGTCGGCGACCGTGAAGCAATCGGACGCGTCGACCGACACGGCTTCCCAGCGCAACACGTCGAGGTACAGACGTTCGAGGTGCGTGCGCCCCTGCTCGATCGTCACGAGCACCGCGCCGCGGCGGCCCGTCTCGCGGATATGGCGGCCCTGCAGGTTGCCGGGAAACACGACGGTCGACGGCCCCGACCATTGCTGGAACTCATGCACGTGGCCGAGCGCCCAGTAGTCGTAGCCTTTCGCGTGCAGCTCCGCCAGCGTGCACGGCGCATAGTTCGCATGCGCCGCATAGCCTTCGAGCGCGGTATGCAGCACGCCGATGTTGTAGTGACCCGGCACCGGGTCCGGATAGCCGATCGCGAGATTGTCGACGACGGCCTTGTCCTTGAAGCTCTGCCCGTGCAGCGCCACGTCGAATTCCGGCAGCCGGTGGGTTTCCGGCTTGCGGTGACCGAACACGGTGACGTTGTCGGGCAACGTGAGCTTCTTCGTCATCTCGCTTTCGGCATCGTGATTGCCGCCGAGAACGAATGCGCGAATGCCGGCCTTGCGCAGGCGGCCCATTTGCTGGCCGAAGAAAATGCCGGTGTTGTGGTCCTTCCAGTCGCCGTCGTACAGGTCGCCGGCGATCACGAGGAACGCAACCTCCTCTTCGATCGCACGATCCACGAGTTGCCGCAGCGCCTCGCGCGACGCGTTGCGCAACTGCGCGGCCGGCGCGTCGGGATACGCGCTCAGGCCGTGCAACGGACTGTCAAGGTGAATGTCTGCCGCGTGGATGAACTTCACGAAGATTCCTCTGTTTCATGACGAAGGGGCGATGTCGACCGGCATCGTGCGCGATTCGAACGCCGGGCACGGTCGCCCGTCGCCAGCGGGTCGGGATGGTACCTGAAAGCGGGTGCCGGCCCGGCACGCCGACGACGGCGATGTTCGTCGCGCCGCGTCACTCGCCGCGCGGGCACACGGGCGGCAGTGCAAAGCTATTGTCGTTGCCCGGGAACGGCTTCGCGTGGCGACGCAGCGCTTCGTCGTCGCTTTCCTTCCGCGCGAACAATGCGACGCCGATCACACCGACGTTCGCCGTCTCGCCGTACTTCGAATTCGTGATGCCTCGGCATGTTACCCGACCACGCCGGGAGGGCCGATGACCGGGAGCCCCGCTATTTAAGCATGGCGTGCGGGCAATGGGCAGAGCGTACACGGACCGCCGGTTCGGTCCACGGCATACATTTACGGTCACGATGCGCGGCGCGGCAATAAAAAAAGCCCGGCCCGCATCGAAGCGGGCCGGGCTTGTGCGGGAAGCAGATCGCTTACAGCGCGCCGCCTTGTGCCGACGCCGAACCCTTCACGCCGACCGATGCGCCGCCTTGCACCGAGTTCGTCGCGCCCTCGAGCGCTTCGCCGGCCTTCGCCTTCGCGCCGCCGGCGACATCGCCCGCCGTCGACACCGCGCCTTGCGCATGGCTCTTCGCCGAACTCGCGACGTGCTTCACGTGCGACTTCGTCGCGTGCGTGGCCGATACCGCCGCATCCTTCGCCGAGCCGGCGGCCGAGCCGACTGCCTGCGTCGCGCCACCGACCGCACCACCGACCGTGTTGCCGGCCGCCGAGCCGACGCTACCGACCGTCTTGCCCACGCCGTTCAGCGCACCGCCGACGACATTGCCTGCGCCCGCACCCGAGCCAGCGGCATTGGCGCCCGCGCCAGCCTGCACGCCCACGCCGCCGCCGAGCAGCGGCGTCTGGACTTGCGCGCCGACGCCGGCGGAACCCTCAGCGCCCGTCTGGGCCGTTTGTGCGAAAGCCGCCGATGCGATTGCCGTCAGCGCGGCGCCAAGCAGAATCGTGCGAATCTTGTTCATGGTCATTCTCCCCAAAGACGTTGTTGCTGCGGGCCGCGTTCCGCGGCTGGTCGCATGCCTCACCGCGACGTGCGGCAGGTGGAGCTAATGTAGCGGCGCCAACGTCCAAAACCGTCGAATTGCGGGGACTGTTACTTCAGTTGCAAATGCTGACGATTGACTCACACTGTTTGACAAACATCGAAATCGGCCCGTGATTGGCGCCGTCCGATGGCATGCATCGGTGCGCCGGGCACAACGCGCGGTTAGCAGGGAAAGCGGCCATTCCTGTAGGGATCCCAAAGGACCTCGCTCGGCCAGCCGTCGGTTCGGCCCGACGAACGGCTTCGCGCAATCAGCTCGATGTCGTCGGATACGCACGCCGCGATGTCGGCATTCCCCGATGCGCGGAACGCCAGCCTGAACGCCTTTTCCCTGAGCGCATCCACCGCCTGCTTGTCGAGCGGGGCACCCGGTTCGCCGTCGACTTCGTCGAACGCCGCCATCCAGCACGCGTCGAACGGCTCCGCGTCGCGGCTGGCCAGCGCGCGATCGCAATCGAGGTCGCCGAGGAAATCGAAAAAACCCGGGGCCGACAGGACGGCGTCCATTTCAAGCGGATGCGCGTTCGTCACGGCGGCCCCTTCCACGATGCGTGGTTGTTCTGTTCATCGATCGTTGCCGCCATGCACCGCTTTCACGTTCGGCATCGGCGACGCGCGGCCCCGTATCCACCGCGACCGGCAGACGGGAGCCGCACGCCATGCACCGCTACCGCCGGCTTACGGCTTGAACGTGTCGCCGAGCACGACGCCTTCCCGACGCGGATCGGTACCGCCCTGCAGCGCGGGCGACTGTCCGACCGTCACGCGCATCACGGTGTTGACGCCGCTCGCCTGCGCGGATGTCGATACCTTGTGCCCGAGCGCGACGAGGCCCGCGATCAGCGGATCGTTCGCGCCATTGTTCGCCGCATTGATGTTCGGATGCTCGCCGCCGATGTTGGTCGTCGGGCTGTTGCTCGCGCCGAAGTCGACGAGACCCGCGGACTGCTGCGCATCGAGCCCCCAGTCGAGCGCGCCGACGAGCGTCTTCACCACGTATTGCGGAATCGTGCCGCCGCCCGGCGAACCGGTAGCCATCACGAAATCGCCGCGCGAGCCGTCCGCGGCCGTGCCGAACACGATCGTCGGCGCCATCGAGCTGCGCGGCCGCTTACCCGGCTGCACACGGTTCGCGACCGGATTGCCGGCACTGTCGAGCGGGTTCGCCGAGAAATCGGTCAGCTGGTTGTTCAGCAGGAAGCCGTTGGTCATGTGGAACGAGCCCATGCTCGACTCGACGGTCGTCGTCGCGCTCAGCACGCTGCCGTCCGCGTCGACGATCGTGAAATGGTTCGTGCCGTGTTCGATCAGCGTCGTGTCGACGCCGAGCGGCACAGCGCCGAAATTGCCGGGCTGCGCGGTGCCCATGCTGTGGTTCGTGTCGATCAATGCGGCACGCGACTTCAGGTACGGCTTGTTCAGCAGCGTGTCCCACGTGCCGCCCGGCAGCGGCACGAAATCGGTATCGGCCACGTACTTGTCGCGATCGGCATACGCGAGCCGCTCGGCTTCGGTGATCAGGTGCACGCCGGCAACGGTCGGCTTGCCGCCTTCGAGATCGATCGCCGTCGGCTTCAGCGACTTCAGGTCGAAGTTCTCGAGAATGCCGAGCGCCGACGCGACCGCGATACCGCCCGACGACGGCGGCGGCATCCCGCATACCCAGTAGCTGCGATAGGTCGTGCACACGGGGTCGCGACGCTTCGCCTGGTACGCGGCCAGATCGGCGACGGTCGTCTTGCCGGGCGTGATCGTGGAGCCGTCGGCGCCCTGCGTCGTCGCGATCTTCGCGACGATGTCCTGCGCGATCTGCCCCGTGTACAGCGCGTTCGCGCCGGACTGCGCCATCAGCGTCAGCGTGTGCGCGTAAGCCGGGTTCTTCAGCACGGTGCCGAGCGTTTTCGGCGTGCCGTCCGCCTTCAGGAAATACGCGGCGGCCTCGGGATCGCGCTTCAGGTTCGCCGCGTTCAACGCGATCGCATCGGCCAGCCGGCCGCCGATCGCGAAGCCGTTGTTCGCGAGCGTGATCGCGTCGCCGAACAGCCCCTGCCACGGCAGCTTGCCGTGATCCTGCTGCAACGCCTCGATAAGCCTCGGTACGCCGATCGTGCCGATCGAACGGCCGCTTGCACGCGCGTTCGGTTGCGGCGCCGACCGGTCGTTCTGGTCGTCGACATAGCGCAGGTAGTTCTCCGTTGCCGCCGCCGGCGCCGTTTCCCGTCCGTCGTACGCCTGCAGCGTCTTGCTGCGCGCATCGTAGTAGAGCAGCACGCCGCCCGAGCCGAGGCCGGTCGCCTCGGGCACCGTCAGGCCGAGCACGGCCTGCACGGCGACCGCCGCATCGGCGGCCGTGCCGCCGCGCTTGAGCACCGCGCAACCGGCCGCGCTTGCATACGCGTTCGAGGTGGCCACGAGGTACCGCTTCGCGTAGACGGGCTTCATGCCGGTGCGGTAGCCCGACGAGGCTTCCGGCAGCGACGGATCGCCGGGCTGGTTCGAGCCCACGACGACCGTCGAGCCGCTGCTGTCGATCGCGAGGCAGCTCGTGTCGGGCGCCGGCGGCGACGTGGCGCCCGCGTTGCTTTCGATTTCGTCACTGCCGCACGCCGTCATCAGGACGGCGGCGACCAGTGCGGACACGTACGGGAAAAGCGCGGTTCTGTTCATGGTCTCTCGGGATTCTCGTAGGTCGTTGCGCGTTCGTCACACTGACGGCGCCGCCCCTCGGCGGGCGGACAACGCGATCGATAGTCCCATGACCGGATTTTTTTCCGCAATAAGGAATTGATGCGAGGTGAGCGGTGCAGCAAGCACGGGCTTGCTAGACGGCGCCGGCGGTTATGCCGCCGGTCTGCCGTGCCAATCCGCACGACATCTTTTTGACCGGGTGATAGCCGACGCGCGACAGGGTTACACCGTCGCGGCTCACTGTCGTGCCGACTTCGACGTACGTGCGTGAAAAGGATCTCGAGCCAGCACCCCGGATCACCCCTGTGCGCTCGACGAGGCCCGGCCCCGCCAAGTCGCGGTATTCCTGTCAGCATTGCCGCCGCCATTCGAGGAGGCGGAGGCGGAGGCCGTGCGCGACCGCGCGTCATCCGACACCCGCGTCGGGTCGAGCTCGCGCAGCACACTCGCACGGCCGCCGTCGTCGCTCGGCAATTCCGGCTGCCCGCGCGCAAAGGCCGGCATGGCCGTCGCCGCGAGCAGCGCGGCGACCACCATCCGGGAACGGAGCTTCGTCACGTTCCCCGGCTTCATTGCGCGCTCGCGGTCGATACGGTCGTTGCCGCGGCCGCCATGGCGGTGCGCTGGTCACCGTGCGCGATCGCGTAGAGCTCGCGGTTGCGTGCGACCGTCGCCGCGCTCGGCGGATAGTCGGAGTTCGACGTAGGCACGGTGCCGTCGCGTTCTGCCTGAACGAGATCGGCGATCACCTCGGCACGGGTCACGCCGGACGACGAAGTTTGTGCGAAAGCGGCGACCGGCGTTCCGACGACGACGGCGAGCAGTGCGGCTGCGATCAGTTTGCGATTCATGATGAAACTCCCGAGAACGGTTCAATGAAGACGCATCGTCGATGCGCCGTCGGCGTGACCGCAATCGCGATTCGCCGCCTGACACGTCCATTCTGGCGATCGACCCGTACCCCACGCTGACCGCCAGATGACAACTTTGAAATCCGTCGCCCGCGCCCGGATAACAGTTTCGTAATGTTCAGGTCAGCATCGGGTCAACGCCGCGCCAGCAGACTGCATGCTCACCGCATCGAATGCGGCACCCATGCCCTGCTTCGAGGAAAAAATCATGTGGATCGTCCGGCTGGCGCTGCGCAGGCCCTATACCTTCGTCGTACTCGCACTGCTGATCTTCATCGCGGGACCGCTCGCGATCCTGCGCATGCCGACCGACATCTTCCCGAACATCGACATTCCGGTCGTCAGCATCGTGTGGTCGTACAACGGCTTTTCCGCCGAGGACATGGCCAAGCGCATCACGTCCAACTACGAGCGCGCGCTGACGTCGGACGTCGACGACATCGAGCACATCGAATCGCAGTCGCTGAACGGCGTGTCGGTGGTGAAGATCTTCTTTCACCCCGGCGCAGACATCAATCGCGCGATCGCGGAAGCCGCGAGCAATTCCGCGTCGATCCTGCGGATTCTGCCGCCCGGCACGCTGCCGCCGAACATCATCACGTACAACGCGTCGACGGTGCCGATCCTGCAGCTCGGACTGTCGAGCAACACGCTTGCCGAACAGCAACTGTACGACCTCGGCAACAGCTTCATCCGCACGCAGCTCGCGACCGTGCAAGGCGCGGCGGTACCGCTGCCGTTCGGCGGCAAGATTCGCCAGATCGTCGTCGACCTCGACACGCGCGCGCTGCAGGCGAAGGGGCTCGCGCCGATCGACGTGGTGAACGCGATCAACGCGCAGAACCTGATCCTGCCGGGCGGCACCGCGAAGATCGGCACGCGCGAGTACAACGTGCAGATGAACGGCAGCACGCAGACGGTCGCCGCGCTGAACAATCTGCCCGTCAAGACGATCGACGGCAACGTGGTCTATGTGCACGACGTCGCGCACGTTCGCGACGGCTACGCACCGCAGACCAACATCGTGCGCGTCGACGGCAAGCGCGCGGCGCTGCTGACCGTCGAGAAGACCGGCAGCGCGTCGACACTGACGATCATCGACCAGGTCAAGGCGATGCTGCCGAAGATCGCGGCCGGCTTGCCGAAAGCGCTGCACATCTCCGCGCTCGGCGATCAGTCGGTGTTCGTGAAGGCGGCGGTCCAGGGCGTCGTGCGTGAAGCGCTGATCGCCGCCTGCCTGACCGCGCTGATGATCCTGTTGTTCCTCGGCAGCTGGCGCGCGACGTTGATCATCGCCGTATCGATTCCGCTGGCCGTGCTCACGTCGCTGCTCGCGCTGGGCGCGCTCGGCCAGACCATCAACATCATGACGCTCGGTGGGCTCGCGCTCGCGGTCGGGATACTCGTCGACGACGCGACCGTCGCGATCGAAAACATCACGCATCATCTCGAACGCGGCGCGCCGCTGGAAGACGCGATTCTGACCGGCTCGGGCGAAATTGCCGTGCCGACCTTCGTGTCGACGTTGTCGATCTGCATCGTGTTCGTGCCGATGTTCATGCTCACGGGCGTCGCGCGCTACCTGTTCGTGCCGTTGGCCGAAGCGGTGATCTTCGCGATGGTCGCGTCGTATTTCTTCTCGCGCACGCTGGTGCCGACGCTTGCGATGGTGCTGATGCGCGCGAAGGGGCAAGGCCGCCCGCCGCGCGGCGTGTTCGCGCGCATCGCACGATTCCAGGCCGCGTTCGAACGTCGCTTCGAGACGGTCCGGCTGCGCTATCGCGCGCTGCTGTCGGCGGCGATCTCGAATCGCCGCCGTTTCCCCGCCGCGTTTCTGCTTGCGTGCGCCGCATCGACCGGCCTGTTCGCATTCGCCGGCCAGGATTTCTTCCCGTCGGTCGACACCGGCGAGATCCGTCTGCATCTGCGCGCCCCGACCGGCACGCGAATCGAGGAAACCGCGCGCCTCACCGACGAAGTGGAAGCACGCATCCGGACCGTGATTCCGGCGAGCCAGCTGGCCGGCATGCTCGACAACATCGGCGTGCCGGTGAGCGGGATCAACCTCACGTACGACTCGTCCGACCCGATCGGCACCGAGGATGCGGACGTGAACATCACGCTGAAGCCGAACCATGCGCCGACGGCAGCCTATGTCGCGAAGCTGCGCAATCTGCTCGCCCAATCATTCCCGGGCGTCACGTTCGCGTTCCTGCCGGCCGACATCGTCAGCCAGATTCTCAATTTCGGACTGCCCGCACCGGTCGACATCCAGATCGTCGGCAACAAGCTGGACCAGAACCGCGCGGTGGCGAATGCGCTGCTTGCCAAGCTGCGCGGCGTGCGCGGCCTCGTCGATACGCGCATCCAGCAGCCCGGCGACGAGCCGGCGATCAACGTCGACGTGGACCGCACGAAGGCGATTCAGGCCGGCCTCGAACAACGCGACGTCGCGCAGAACCTGCTGATCGCGCTGTCGGGCAGTTCGCAGACGACGCCGAACTTCTGGCTCGATCCACGCAACGGCGTCAGCTATCCATTGGTCGTGCAGGCCCCGCAGTATTCGGTCGACTCGCTGCAGTCGCTGGCCAACATACCGCTGCCGACGGGTGCCGCGCGCCCGCCGCAGACGCCCGCCGGCGGTCCGGCCGCAGGCGCGGCCGCCCAGAACCTGCTCGGCGCGTTGGGCGCATTCTCGCGCGCGACGCAGCAGGCCGTGGTGTCGCATTACAACGTGCAGCCCGTACTCGACATCTTCGCGTCGGTGCAAGGGCGCGATCTGGGTGGCGTCACGGCCGACGTGACGAAGCTCGTCGACGATGCGCGCGCGCAACTGCCGCCCGGTTCGTCGATCGTGCTACGCGGCCAGGTGCAGGCGATGCACGAATCGTTTGCCGGGCTGCTCGGCGGGCTCGCGATCGCGATCGCGCTCGTCTACTTGCTGATGGTCGTCAACTTCCAGTCGTGGCTGGACCCGCTCGTGATCGTCGGCGGCCTGCCGGCGTCGCTCGCCGGCATCGCGTGGATGCTGTTCGTCACGCGCACCACGCTGTCGGTGCCCGCGCTGACCGGCACGATCCTGTGCATCGGCATCGCGACCGCGAACAGCATCCTCGTCGTCAACGCGGCGCGCGAGCTGATCGCGAGCGGCGCATCACCGTGGCAGGCCGCGCTCGAGGCCGGATTCAGCCGCTTTCGTCCGGTCGTGATGACCGCGCTCGCGATGCTGATCGGCATGCTGCCGATGGCGCTCGGCCTCGGCGACGGTGGCGAACAAAATGCCCCGCTTGGCCGTGCGGTGATCGGCGGGCTGGCGTTCGGCACGCTGTCGACACTGCTGTTCGTACCTGTGCTGTTCGGCTTCATCCACGCGTGGCTCGACCGGCGCCGCGAAGCGGCCGACGCCCGCCGCGCGCAGGACATGCCGGTGGTGCGCTGATCAAGAACGCATCCCGATTCCCTTCGACTCGCCCGACATCGAGCTCATCATGAACGACACGACCGAACCTCTCACCCCGCCGCCGGCTGCCGAACCGGAAACGATGCAACCTGCCGCGCGCGGCGCAGCGCCGGAAACACCGCCGCCCCGGCGCG
Organism: Burkholderia sp. 567; assembly: GCF_040545115.1. NCBI lineage: Bacteria > Pseudomonadati > Pseudomonadota > Betaproteobacteria > Burkholderiales > Burkholderiaceae > Burkholderia > Burkholderia sp. 567. The sequence goes on along the minus strand of NZ_JBEPLG010000003.1, from coordinate 650,611 downwards.
GGCGCAAGCTGGCCGTCCCGCTTGCCGCGATTGCCGTCGCCGCCGCGCTGCTCGCGATCGGCATCGTGCCGCGCATCGACGCGCGCGCCGCGCAGCGCCACCAGGTGGCGGCACAGCAGGCGCTGCCTGTGACCGTGCTCCAGCCCGGCGCCGCACCGGCCGACCAGACGCTCACGCTGCCGGGTGCCGTGACGCCGTATGCGGAAGCGTCGATCTACGCGCGCACGAGCGGCTACATCGCCCACTGGAGCGCGGACATCGGCACGCATGTGAAGGCCGGACAAACGCTCGCGCAGATCACGGCGCCCGACCTCGACGCGCAGTTGCGCCAGGCGCGCGCGGACGCGGCGACCGCGCAAGCGAACTACGACTATGCGAAATCCACCGCGCTGCGCTGGCAGGACATGTTGAAGACGCAATCGGTGTCGCAGCAGGACACCGACACGAAGGTGGCCGACATGAACGCGAAGCGCGCGATGCTGTCGTCCGCACAGGCCAATGCCGCCCATCTGAACGAGCTCGTGTCGTTCGAATCCGTGACCGCGCCGTTCGACGGCGTGATTACCGCGCGCAACGTCGACGTCGGCACGCTCGTGACGGCGGGCGGCACGCCGGGCAGCCCCGGGCTGTCGGGCGAATTGTTCCATCTGGAGCAGACCGACACGCTGCGCGTATTCGTCGACGTGCCGCAGGACAGCGCGACCGGCGTCTCCACCGGCACGGCCGTCTACCTGACCACGCAGCAGTATCCGGGGCGGCGCTTCGCCGCGCATGTCGCCCGCAGCGCGGGCGCGATCGACCCGGTCACGCGCACGCTGCGCGTCGAGATCGACGTCGACAATCGCGACGGCGCGTTGCTGCCCGGCGCGTATGCGCAGGCGCACCTGCTCGTGCCGAGCGCGGCGCCCGCGTTCGAGCTGCCGGTCAGTGCACTGCTGTACCGGCCGAACGGCGTGACGGTCGCGACGGTCGACGCGAACGGACGCACGGCGCTGAAGACCGTGCAGATCGGCCGCGATTTCGGCACGCATGTCGAGATCGTCGCGGGGCTCGGCGCGACCGATCGCGTGATCGACAACCCGGGCGATTCGATCGCAAGCGGCGAAACCGTGAAGATCGTGTCGGTCGAGCACAGCGCGGTGCCGGCCGCGCAACCGGCCACGGCGAGCGGTGCGCCGTCAGCGCCACGCGCGGCGACGCCCATGCCCGCCTCCGCGCCCGTTGCGCCTGCCTCGAACGCCCGCACCTGACCCGCCATGCCTACCTGTGAGATTCCCGCCATGCGCCTTCCTCACCCGCTCCCGTTCGCCCGCCGCGTCGTCGCGCTCGGCGTTGTCACCGCGTTGGCCGCTTGCTCGACGCTGCCGCCCTATTCGCCGCCGACCGTCGCGGTGCCCACGCACTATGCCGGCGCACCAGCCGCGCAACCGGGCTGGCAAGTCGCGGCGCCGGCCGATGCCGCGTCGCGCGGCGCGTGGTGGACCGTGTTCAACGATGCGGATCTGAACGCGCTCGAAGCGCGCGTCGACGTGTCGAACCAGACCGTGAAGAAAGCCGTTGCCGACCTCGAGCAAGCACGCGCGACGGTCGACTACCAGCATGCGGGGTTTCTGCCGACCGTGACGGCGGGCGTGGCGCAAAGCCGTTCACGCATATCGCAGAACAAGCTGGGTTCGTCACTCGCCGGCAAGACGACACCCGACCATCAGGTCGGCGTAGCGGCAAGCTGGGAACCCGACGTGTTCGGCCGCGTGCGCGATGCGGTGGCAGGTGCGCAGGCGAACGCGGACGCGAGTGCGGCCGATCTGCAAGCCGTCAAACTGTCGGTCACGGCCGAACTCGCGACCGACTATTTCGCGCTGCGCTCGCTCGACACGCAGAAGCAGCTACTCGACGACTCGGTGCGGGCCTATGCGGATGCGCTGAAGCTGCTGCAACGGCAGCTCGCGGCGGGCGCGATCGATGCGTCCGCCGTCGCACAAGCCGAAACGCAACTGGAAGCGACGCGCACGCAGGATACCGACATCGACGCGTCGCGTGCGCAGCTCCAGCATGCGATCGCGACGCTCGTCGGCGAGAACGCATCGACATTCGCGTTGCCGCCGCGCGTTCAAGCGTTCGACGTGCCGGCCATTCCGGCTGGCGTCCCATCGCAACTGCTCGAACGACGGCCGGACATCGCGGCTGCCGAACGTCGCGTCGCGGCCTCGAACGCGCAGATCGGCGAAGCACGCGCCGCGTTCTTCCCCGACCTCGTGCTGTCGGCGAGCGCGGGGCTCGAAAGCGGATTCTTCACGCCGTGGCTGACCGCGCCCAGCCTGTTCTGGTCACTCGGCCCGCAACTCGTCGGCACGCTGTTCGACGGCGGCCGGCGCAGCGCGACGTTGCGCGGCGCGCACGCGCAGTACGACGGCGAGGTCGCCGACTATCGGCAGACCGTGCTGGGCGCATTCCAGCAGGTGGAGGATCAACTGTCCGCGCTCGATGCGCTCGCGTCCGAAGCCGCCAGTCAGCAGCGCGCGACCGACGCGGCCGATCTGTCGCTGCGGCTGACGACGAATCGCTTCAATGCCGGCGCCGTCAGCTATCTGGACGTGGTGACCGCGCAGACGATCGCGCTGACCAATCGGCGCCAAGCCGACCAGATCGCCGCGCGCCGGATGGAAGCTGCGGTCGGATTGCTGAAGGCGCTGGGCGGCGGCTGGCACGCGGGCGCGGATCTCGCCGCTTCCGCCGCCGGATCGGGCACGGCGATCAAGACGCAGGATTCCTGATGAAGATGAGGATGAACCGCGTGCCCGCCGCGTCGCTTTCGACGCGCGCGGTGCCGCCGTGGAGCTCCATCACCGAACGCACGATCGCGAGCCCGAGTCCGGCCGTGCCGCCCGGCACGCCGCCGCTGCGCGCGGGGTCACCGCGCACGAACCGGTCGAAGATGCGCGGCAGCAGCGCGGGATCGATCGGCTCGCCCGGATTCTCGACGACGACGCGTACCGCGTCCGTCGTTTCGTCGACGCTCAGCGCGATGACACCGCCCGCAGGCGTATAGCGCAGCGCATTCGCGAGCAGGTTGCCGACCGCGCGGCGAAACAGTTCGACATCGGCAGTCAGCTGGCCGTGCCCTTCCACACGCAGCGTCGAACCCGCTTCATCGGCGAGCCCTTCGAAGTATTCGGCGATGCGCGTCAGCTCGTCGTGCACGTCAAATGCGCGCTGCCGCGTCACGAAGGTCGGGTGTTCGGCGCGCGCGAGAAACAGCACGTTCTCGATCATCCGCGCGAGACGGTCGTATTCCTCGAGATTCGATTCGAGCAGCGCCTGATATTCGCCGGGCGAACGCGGCCGCGCAAGCGCCACCTCGGTCGCGCCGCGCATGTTGTTCAGCGGCGTGCGCAGGTCGTGCGCGAGATCGGCGCTGAATTGTGACAGATGTCCGAAAGCTTGCTGCAGGCGGCCGAGCATCGCGTTCTGTGCATCGACGAGCGCGCGCAGTTCGCGCGGCGCGCGCGCGGCGTCGAGCCGCGCGTCGAGCTTGTCGACGGTGATCCGGCCGGTGTTCGCGACGATCTCGCGCAGCGGTGCGAGCGCCGAGCGGATCAGCCAGTAGCTGAGCAGCATCGCGCACAGCGCGCCCAGCCCGCCGGCAAGCTTCAGCTTGTTGCGATAGCCGTCGAGCAGTTCGGCGCGATCGCTCATGTCGCGCGCGATCGCGATGCGGATCTGCGTACCGTCGCGCAGCATCGCGCCGGCCACGACACCGCGCACGGGCGTGCCGCCGTCGGCGCGCCATGTCGCGATCCGGTCGACCGTGATCCGTTCGGCCGCCGGCACCGGCGTCGCGTGGGGCGGAAACAGCTCGGCATCGGGCAACGCAGGCGGTGCGGGCGGTGCGGGTGACCCCGTGCCCGACGCAGCCGGCGGCAGATCCTCGCGCTCGGTCCGCTTGACGTTGTGCCGCGCGAGCACGTTGCCCCGCTCGTCGACCACGGCCATCGACAGTGCCGTGTTGCCGAGCACCTGGCTCGTCAGCCGATCCGCGTGCGCGCGCACGGCGTCGAGCGAATCGAGTTCGCCCGCGAGCCGGCGCGTGTGTCGTGCGGCAAGCACGATGTCCAGATCGTCCTGCGTCCTCACCTGCCGCTCGAGGCCGGTATACACGTACGTGCCGACGAGCGCGAAGACCGCGAGCATCGTCGCCCCGAACGCGAGCGCGAGCGTCGCGCCAAGCGATCGACCGAGCGTCATGCACCGTCCTTCGGTTCGAGCACGTAGCCTACGCCGCGCACCGTATGGATCAGCTTGACCGGAAACGCATCGTCGATCTTTGCGCGCAGTCGCCGGATGGCGACTTCGACGACGTTGGTGTCGCTGTCGAAGTTCATGTCCCACACATACGACGCGATCTGCGTGCGGCTCAGCACCTCGCCTTGCCGACGCGCGAGCAACTGCAACAGCGAGAACTCGCGTGGCGTCAGATCGATCCGCACCGTGCCGCGCTTCACGCGGCGGCGCACGACGTCGATTTCCAGGTCGCCGACCACGATGCGCTCGGTCTCGCGTGGTGGCCCGCGGCGCGCAAGCGTGCGGATGCGCGCGAGCAGTTCGACGAATGCGAACGGCTTCACGAGGTAATCGTCGGCGCCCAGTTCGAGGCCATGCACGCGGTCCTGCACATCGTCGCGCGCGGTCAGGAACAGCACGGGCGTGGTATGGGTGTCGCGCAGGCGCTTGAGCACGCCCCACCCGTCGAGCACGGGCAGCATCACGTCGAGCACGATCACGTCGTAGTTCTCTTCCTGCGCGAGCATCAAGCCTTCCGCGCCGTCCTTCGCGAGATCGATGCTGAAGCCGGATTCCTCGAGGCCCTTCTTCAAGTACGCGGCCGTCTTCGGTTCGTCTTCGACTATCAGGATGCGCATGCTCGGCTCCATCGCATTCGGTTGGAATATGCGGCGATGTTACCGGGAAACCGGCGGGCGAAAGGCTTCGCCGACCAGCGGCACGGCGCGATTACGAAAATGTAATCGGAAGGTCAGCGTGTTGACTGTCGCGGTATTGCGCACGTCGTGACGATGCGGCGGCGATTTGCCATGCCGCGGTCTGCGCCGCACGTTCGCTTCCAGCGTAAAGGGCTGCTGGTGGGATGGCGGTCGATGTCGGCGGGGGGGCGCCCGCGTCGGCGCTACCGCTTCCCGCGGCGCGCGGCGGCGGCGGAGTGAACGACGTATTGCTGCCACTCGTCGTGCGCGGTGCAACGCGCCCTACTCGCTCTTGTTCGACTGAACCAGCCGCAGAATCCGGCTGTCGTACGGCGACTGCATGACTTCCGCAATGCGGACGTCGGACGCGGCCGGGTGCAGCGGATTCAACAGGAAGTTGTGCGCGTGCGGCACGACGACGCTCGGTACGCGCAGCAGTGCGCTCGGCTGCGTGTGCAGCCACTCGGTGCCGGCGCTGCGGGTCCAGTCGACGTTCTCCCGCCAGTCGGCCGGCGCATCGCCTTCCGCGATCTCGGCAACGTCCACCGATTCGGACACCTCGACGCGCAGCAACTGGTATCCGCTCGGCAATTGCGCGACGGTGGCCATTTCGAAGTGGACGAGCGTCTCGAGCAGCGCGAGCGCCGGATGCTCGGCGAGATAGACGACGGGCTGCCCGGCAAAGTGCCAGCGCCCGCCGGCCCGCAAGCCACCGATGCCTTTCAGATCGGCGTAGTTGCTGATCCGCCACAGCGTCGTCAAGCGAAATACCCTTCGTCGATCTGCGTGAGCGCCTCTTCGACGAGTCGCGCGCCGTGCTCGGTGCTCGACATGTCGAGCGACGTGCGGCCGCCGAAGCGCTGGAGCCCGTTGCGCAGCCACGCCATCGCCTTGTCCTGGTCGCCGAACGTGGCCGTCGCCTGCGCGACGATGCGTGCAAGCCGGATCGCCTTGTCGGATTCCTCGGGCGACAGGCGCTCGTGCGCCTGGCGGCGATGGCTCAACGTGCGCCGCGGAATGATGAAGGCGAGTTCGTCCGACTTCAGGCCGCGCTCCGACAGCCGATCGATCACCGCGACGTCGACGCGCGCGCTCGCCAGTTCGGCGAGATCGGCGCCTGAGCGCACGCGAATCGCGAGCAGTTGCTCGAGTATCGTGAATTCGGCCTGGCGCGGGTGCGCGACGCCCGAAGGGTGAAACGCGATCGTGCTCATGATGCTTCTCCGGCAATTTGCCCAATCATTATAGGCGTTTTGCCGAAGGCGGGCGGGTTCTTGTCGTTGCCGGTTCGATCGCGCGTCGTCGCGGGCGGCCCGTTGCGGCCCCATTACACGTTGTCGCGGGCGCGCACCCGACAGTTTGCGCAGGAGCCGAGGCAGTGAAATTCAGGATATGAAAGCCTGTGCCGACGTCATGTGGTTGTCACGTAACAACTTTTCTAAGGAATAGCGAGCGACAGGCGCCGTTGAGCGCGCCCTCCCTCCCGCGCCCCGCCCGGCGCCCGTCCAGATCAGCCGGCCCATGCCGACGATCGGATCACGCTGCAGAAATTGCCTGCATGGAAATGCGGATCCTTGTCGGTCAGCACATCGGCCTTCACGTTGCCGAACGTCGTGTCCGGCTTGTGTCGGATGCCGTCGTAGAACGTCTGGATGATGTCTTCCTTGAAATGCGGCGTGCGCGGATGCGCGCGGACGACGGCGTCTCGTTCGCCGTCGTTGTACTCCTGATACGCGAGGCCCAGCACGTCCATCTCGACCCCTGCAGTGACGAGCGCGACGACCGGATGCATATGCTTCGGAATGCCCGGCGTGGTGTGCAGCGCGATCGCTGTCCACACGACGTCGATGTCCTGCTGCGAAATGCCCTTGCTCTTCAGGAAATCGCGGGCGGCATTGGCGCCGTCCACTTCGAATCGTTCGCACGCGCTGCTGTGCCGATGCGTGAGCCCCATGTCATGAAACATGCAGCCGCAATAGAGCAGCTCGGGATCGTAGCGGAGCCCGCGACGCTGCCCCGCGAGCGCGGCGAAGTAGTAGACGCGGCTGGAATGATGAAACAGCAACTCGGACTCGGTATCCCGTACGAGTTCGGTGATCTCGCGAGCGAGTTGGCTATCGGGAACGGTGATGCCGGCGACGTTCACAGTCATGATCGACCTCCATTGAAGATAGCACCCATTTTCGGGAGGCCCGGGGTTGGCATCAATCGTCGCATTACGCCAAATCCTGCCATTTCACTCGATCGACGGCCATTGCCGCCGGAACCCTCCAACCGCACCCGAGAAGTGCGCCGATGCCCTGCTCGTCGCCTTGCATTGCGCGTCTATACTCCTACGCGTCAAGCTCGACACATCGATACAACACGCAACCGAACATGACGAAGGTCGTGGGAATTTTCGCGGTACCGGGCGTACAACTGCTCGACGTCTCCGCGCCGCTCGACGTATTCGCCCAGGCCAACGTCGAATGCGGCAAGCCGTTCTATACGCTGCGGATCATCGCGAGCGAGTCGGGGCCGATCCGCACGTCATCGGGCGCGCAATTGCTGGCCGACTGGATCGCTCCCGACATTCCCGATCGCCTCGATACGCTGCTTGTCGCCGGTGCGCCGCATGCCGCCGGGGTCGCGCTGCGAACTGACGTCCTCGCATGGCTGCGCTCGGCCGCCGTGCAAAGCAAGCGGTATGGCTCGATCTGCACCGGCGCCTTCATCCTCGCGGCGACTGGCCTGCTGAAAGGACGACGCCTGACGACGCACTGGGCCGCCGCCGACGCGCTCGCCGATGCGTATCCGTCGCTCACGGTCGAAGCGGACGCGCTGTACGTACGCGACGGCAAGCTGCGCACCGGGGCGGGCGTCACGGCCGGCCTCGATCTCGCGCTCGCGCTGGTCGAGGAAGATCTCGGCCGGGAAATCGCGCGGCGCGTCGCCGCGCAACTGGTCATGTTCTTCAAGCGCCCGGGCGGACAGCTTCAGTTCAGCCGCAGCGGCGAGGCACGGCCGGCCGGGCGCTCGGTGCTGCAGGAAGTCCAGCGCTGGATCGCCAGCCATCCTGAACTCGAACATTCGGTGGCGGCACTCGCGAAGCATGCGGGCATCAGCCCGCGCCACTTCGCGCGGCTCTTTCGCACGGAGGTCGGCATGACGCCGGCCGCGTGGGTCGAAGCAACCCGCATCTCCGCGGCCCGGCAACTGCTCGAGAACGGACATGACACGCCGAAGCAGGTCGCCGCGAAATGCGGCTTCGCAAACGTCGATACGCTCAGACGGGCGTTCGCGAAGCATGTCGGGATCACGCCCGCCGAATACCGGAAACGACAGTCGGTCATCGACGAGTGAGTGACGCGGTATGCGCGACGATGCGGCGTTAATACTCACGTCGATGCGCGAGAAGGCGGAGTCGGTCGGGATCGCACAGCGATGGGCAAACGCACTTCCCTGCCCGCAAACAATGCTTCGTTATCCGATTTAATTGATCCTTCGACCGACCGAGCTCGGCGTGCGGTTGCAATACACCTCTGTCCCGGATCGCGCCAGTTCCTGATTCAGCACCGCCAATCGCGTCGCGCGAATGTGCACCGACACGCCCATAATCTTCAGACCAAAGCCGGCTTTCGCGCCAATCGTTTACCCAGTTGCAATAATTATTCGCTGGAACGCCTATTTCCGACCGGTATCGCGATCGCTACGATGCAATCAACCGCTGAACGCAACGAGCGAAGCGCGAAATCTACGAAAACCGGAGGTCACCATGAAGTCGTTCATCTACGCAGTCGCCGCTGCCACCGCCCTTACCGCATCCGTTGGCGCATTCGCCCAGTCGAACCCGTCGGGCGAACTGACGCGCGCCCAGGTCCGCGCGGAACTCGTGCAGCTCGAGCAAGCCGGTTACAAGCCGGAAGCGTCCGACGCCAACTATCCGAATGCGCTGCAAACCGCGCAGGCACGCGTGACGAACAGCGACGCCACGGGTTACGGTGCACAAGCCGCCGCCGGCGTGCGCGCCGGCCGCGTGATCGCGGTCAAGCAAACCGCTCGCGACTCGGTCTATTTCGGTCAGTAAGACCGACGCACGCGGCGCGTACCTCGATACGCGCGCTGCCAACGCAACACCCCGCTCCCGTTCATCGGGGCGGGGTGTTTCGTTTTCGGTGCCTCCGACCTGCGCGCTGCACGACGCACGATCGATGCGCCAGCGCGGCTCGGCCGCTGCCCCGAACCATTCACGCAGACGGCCGGCGTTTGCGCATAGAATGGCCGCGTGGTCGGCGCCGGCCGAAGCGAACGCGAGCGAAACCTCGAGCCACCGGGCATACCGCACTCGCTGGCCGACCCGATGCCGCACTCATCGCATTTTTCGAAAAGGAGCGGTTTCATGTCTCAAACATCCGGTTCCATGATCACGTTTCGCCGCCCCGACGGCAAGGAACTGCAGGGCTACCTCGCGACGCCGGAAAAGACCGAAGGTGCACCTGCGGTCGTCGTCATCCAGGAGTGGTGGGGGCTGAATGACCAGATCCGCGGCGTCGCCGACCGCCTCGCGCGCTGCGGCTACTTCGCGCTCGTGCCCGACCTGTATCGCGGCAAGTCGACGGTCGAGGAGGAAGAAGCGCACCACCTGATGACCGGCCTCGATTTCGGCGACGCCGCGTCGCAGGACATTCCGGGCGCAGTGCAATATCTGAAGACGCACGCGTCGCGCGTGGCAGTCACCGGCTTCTGCATGGGCGGCGCACTCACGTTGCTGTCACTGCAGTTCGCCGATGTCGATGCCGGCGTCACGTGGTACGGCTTCCCTCCGCTCGACTACCTCGATCCGTCGAAGCTCAAGGTGCCGCTGATGGGGCACTGGGGTACCCAGGATGCGTTCTTCGCGATCGATCAGGTCGATGCGCTGGAGAAGAAGCTGACCGATGCGAAGGTCGACTTCGAATTCCACCGCTATCTCGCGCATCACGCGTTCGCGAACGAAACGGCCGTCGGCCCCGGCCGCATCGGCGGCACGCAGTTCGATCCGGTGTGGTCGCAGATCGCGTGGGATCGCACGCTGACGTTCTTCGGGCGCACGCTCTGGGGCCAGCAGCAGTAATACCGCAGCAGACAGCAGGCACCCGCCGCCACCGTGCGGCGATACACGCAATGCGAAACGCCACGGATCTGCATCCGTGGCGTTGTCGTTTGCGGCTACGAATTCGTCACGCGAGCATGGGCGGCGCCGCCTGGCTGACGTCCACGCGTTTCGGCAGGATGCCTGCCTGATAGAACACGTCCGCGATGTGCTGCTGGTACGCAAGCGTCTCGCGCGTCACCGGTTCGACACCGAAGCGCGCACGGCGAAACGCGAGCGCCACGGCCGGCTCCGGAATGCCCCACAGTTTCGAGAACTCGGCCGCACCCTGCGCGCGATTCGCATCGAGCCATCGCTGGACCGTCGTGAGCTCGGACACGGCCACACCCAGCACGTCGGCATTGCGCTGCGCATAGGCGCGCGACGTGAAGTAGTAACTGCGGTTCTCGACGAGCCCCGTGCCATCCGCGACGATGCGCGCGCCCAACGTCTGCTGGACGACGGCGAGAAACGGATCCCAGATGATCCACGCGTCGACCGAGCGGTTCTCGAACGCGGCGCGCGCATCGGACGGAGACAGCCAGACCGGCTTGACGTCCGCGTGGTCGAGCTTCGCGGCCTGCAGCAAGCGGACCAGCAGGAAGTGCGTGTTGGATCCCTTCACCAGCGCGATGCGCTTGCCGCGCAGATCCGCGAAGGTCCTGACCGGCGAATCCTTCGCGACGACCACGGCCTCGGTCGAGGGTCCTGCCGGCGTTTGCGCGTAGTAGACGAGCGGCGCACCCGCCGCGAGCGCAAAAATCGGCGGCGCCTCGCCGACATCGCCGAAGTCGATCGACCCTGCGTTCAGCGCTTCGAGCTGCGGCGGCCCCGAAGGGAACTCGGTCCATGTCACGTTCACACCGAGCGGCGCGAGCTTGTCCTGCAGCGTGCCTCTCGCCTTCAGCAGGCTGAGCGGCCCTTTCTGATAGCCGATGCGCAACGTGCGTGCGCCGGCCGCGGCAGCGAGTGCGAAGCGCGGCTGGGCGGCAGCGCCCGCCGCGAGCGCCAGACCGGCCTGGATGAGCCGGCGGCGGGATCTGGATAGTCGATCTGCCATGATGTCCTGGGTTCGATGGGAAGGCGCGCAAGCGCGAGTCAAATCGATTCTAGGGGTTCGACGCTTCGCACCGAACCAACGAAGTCCGATATCGAAAGCACGCGCTTTCATAAAGACGTGCATCGCGCGATGCAATCGATCGGAGACGTTGCGCCTATTCGTCTTCACCATCAATTTCGGTATGCGAATTATCTGGCACGGACCAACGTCGATCTATGGACTATGTAACGTGTGCCGCATGATTCAACCGGGCACACGCTGCCCACTTTCGCTCAGGACACGCAGGAACCGCGCAGCGCGGCCTCGTCGGCGGCCAGCATTTCGGGCACGCATTCCCGCAGGAAATCGACGAAGGTCCGGATCTTCGCGTCGAGGTACTGGCGCGACGCATACAGCGTGTAGACCGTCAGCTTCTGCAGCCGGTACTCGGGCAACACGCGAACCAGCGCGCCGCTCGCCAGTGCCGGCACCGCGCTCGACATCGGCAACGAGCCGATCCCGAGGCCTGCGCGCAGCGCGGCGCCGAGCGCGTCGGCGATGTTCACCTGGAAGTCCGGCAGCGGCAACTCGAACGTCTCGCGACCGTCGGGGCCGTCGAGATGCCAGCGGTCGCGCGGAAAGATCGGCGTGACGATCTGCAGGCATGAATGCGCTTCGAGATCGCGCACGGTGTGCGGCGTGCCGCGCTCCTTCAGGTAAGCGGGCGACGCGCACAGCACGCTATGAACATCGCCGAGCCGCTGCGACACCAGGCCCGAATCGGGCAGCTCCGCCGAGCTCAGCTGCAGCGACACGTCGTAACCTTCGTCGATGATGTCGGGCACGTGCTGCGACAGCGTCAGTTCGACCGCCACCGACGGATAGCGCTGCCGGTATCGCACGACCGCGGGTACCACGTAGGCCTGGCCGAAACTTGTGGTTGCATGCACATGCAGGCGCCCCGACGGCTTCGCCTGCGCGTCCGCCGCCTCGGCTTCCGCTTCGTCGATATAGCCGAGGATGCGCTGGCACCGGTCGAGATAGCGCTGCCCGGCATCAGTCAATGCGATGCGGCGCGTGCTCCGGTTGAGCAGGCGCGTGCGCAGATGCGTTTCGAGTTGCGCGACCGAACGCGACGCATAGGCGGTGGTGATGTCCAGGCGCTGGGCCGCGCTCGTGAAGCTGCCCTCCTCCGCTACCCGGACGAAAATGCGCATCATCTGTAACGTGTCCATCGACAGGTCCCCGGGATTGAAATCGCTTCGCGGCGGCGCCCGCCCCGGCACAGCCCGGTCTGGCGCGAATTGTGCGGAACAGTACCGCAGCGGTGCAGGCGTGTCCAGTTTGCCGTGCACCGCTGCTACGGGCCCTCGCTCACGCGACAACCGCTGTCGAAGGACGACCGGCATCGGATCAATGCAGGCCGCACGGTGGCAGCCTGCCGCACACGCATTGCACGTGCGCGTTGCGCTCAGGCCTGCTCGAAGGGGTTGCTCAGTACGATCGTGTCGTCGCGCTCGGCGCCGGTCGTGATCATCGACACGGGCACGCCCGCGACCGCCTCGACGCGCGCGATGAAATCCTGCGCGGCACGCGGCAACGCCGCACGCTCGCGCACGCCCTTCACGGTGCCGTCCCACCCGGCGAACGTTTCGTAGACGGGCATCGCACGCGCCTGCGCGTCGAGACTCGCGGGCAGATGGTCGACGCGTGCGCCATCGAGCTCGTAGCCGACGCACAGCTCGATCGACGCAAAGCCATCGAGCACGTCGAGCTTGGTGAGCGCAAGCGAATCGATCCCCGAGATCCGGACGGCCTGCCGCAACTGCGCGGCATCGAGCCATCCGCAGCGGCGCGGCCGGCCGGTGTTGACGCCGAACTCCTGCCCGCGCGCGCGCAGCGTTTCGCCGGTGGCGTCGGTCAGTTCGGTGAGGAACGGGCCGCCGCCGACGCGCGTCGCGTACGCCTTGGTCACGCCCAGCACGTGGCCGAGTTTCGACGCGCCGAGCCCCGTGCCGGCCGCCGCGGCCGATGCAACGGTGCCCGACGACGTCACGAACGGATACGTGCCCCAGTCGATGTCGAGCATCACGGCTTGCGAGCCTTCGAACAAGATGCGCTCGCCGCGGTCGTTCGCGTCGTTGAGGTCGGCCCACACGGGACGCACGAACGGCAGGATCTTCGGCGCGATGTCGACCAGCATTGCCAGCATCGCGTCGCGCGAGCACGGTTCGAGCCCCAGGCCGCGAAACCATGCATTGTGATAATCGACCAGCACGTCGAGCTTGTCGGCGAGCCGGCCCGGTTCCGCCAGATCGGCGACCCGCAACCCGCGGCGCCCGACCTTGTCCTCATAGGCCGGCCCGATCCCGCGCAGCGTGGTGCCGATCGGCTCGCGACGCAGACGCTCCTGCGCCTCGTCGATCGCGCGGTGAATCGGCAGGACCAGCGTCGCGTTTTCCGCGATCGACAGATTGTCGGGCGTCACCGACAGCCCCAGCTCACTCATCCGCCCGATCTCGGCCAGCAGCGCCTCGGGATCGAGCGCCACGCCATTGCCGATCACACCGCGCTTGCCGCGCACGATGCCGCTCGGCAGCAGCGCGAGCTTGTACGTCTTGTCGCCGACCACCAGCGTATGGCCCGCGTTATGGCCGCCGTTGTAGCGGGCGACGAGATCGGCCTGCGCCGCCAGCCAGTCCACGACGCGCCCCTTGCCTTCGTCACCCCATTGGGCGCCCACCACCACCACGTTCGGCATGCTCCATACTCCATGTGAGAAATCCAGACACGTACTGCGGCCACATCGGCCATTTGTGTGCCATATTGGCGGAGCAGCATCGCCCGATCAAACGATTAAATCTGAGCATTCATGTGAGTAAAATTCACGCGAAACGATGAAATGGCCCGACGACTCCCACCATTGAATTCGCTGCGCGCGTTCGAAGCCGCGGCCCGGCTCGGCAGTTTCACGCTTGCCGCCGATGAGCTGTGCGTCACGCATGGCGCGATCAGCCGGCATGTCCAGCAGCTGGAAGCATGGCTCGGCCGGCCGCTGTTCGAACGGCACAACCGGCGGGTCGAGCTGACCGATGCCGGTCGCGCGTACCTCGCCGAGGTCGGCGCATCGTTCGACCGGATCGCACTTGCCACCGCGCAGCATTTCGGCCAGGGGCAGCAACGCGTGCTGCGCGTCAGCGCGCCCGCGACGTTTTCGCTGCGCTGGCTCGTGCCGAAGCTGTCGTCGTTCCAGGTTGCTCATCCGGCCATCGAGGTGCGGCTGTCGACGTCGAACGAGCCGATCGAGAAGTTGCGCGACAAGGTCGACCTGATCGTCCGCGGCGGCCCGCAGGCGATCGACGGATACGTCGCCGAGGAATTCCTGTCGGAAGTGCGGTTGCCCGTCTGCGCGCCGAAGCTGCTCGAGGGCCGACCGTTGCGTACACCGGCCGATCTCGCCGGCTTCACGCTGCTGCATGCGGCGACCTATCCCGGCATGTGGCCTGAATGGCTCGCGGCGGCCGGGCACGCGAATCTGGTGCCGCGGCACTCGCTCACGCTCGAGCATTTCTACCTGACGCTGCAAGGTGCGCTCGACGGCCTCGGCGTCGCGATGGGGCCGATCGCGCTCGTCGCGGACGACATTGCCGAAGGGCGGCTGGTGCAACCGTTTAGCGAACCGGCGCTGCCGCCATGGCGTTATTTCACCTACGTGGCGGCTGCGCGCGCGGAGGACGAGGCGGTGCGGGCATTCAAGGACTGGTTGAAAACGACGGGGAACGCGGCGGCGAACGCGCGGCACTGACTATGCGGGCTGTGGGTGGTCAAGCCGTTGCGGCGGCCCTGATATGAACATGCTGGAAGTCGCGCCCGGATATCGACTCGCTCAACCAAGGTACAGAGGATACCGAATCAATTGATACGGATATGCTACCTGCTTGGTAGCCACGACGCGCCGCATGTTTGCGCGGCACAAACAAGAAACCCCGGCTCGAGCCGGGGTCTTTTCCGCGAAGCGGGCTTATTGGCTGGCGGCAGCGGCTTCGCCTGCCTTCTTCTCGGCCTTCTGCAGGTTCTGCGGATAGTTCGGATCGTTAGCCGCCGGCTTGTAACCAGCGTCTTCGAGTTTCTTCAGTTCTGCGGTGTTCTTCGCGCGCGCAGCCTTGTGTTCGGCTTTGCGTTGTGCCCGTGCTGCCTTGCGCGCCTCACGCTTCGCGGCCTTCGCATCCGAGGCCGAGGCGGCCGGTGCGCTGCTGGCGTCGGTCTGCGCGAACACCGGCGCGGCGGAGCCGAAGAGGAAGGCTGCTGCAGTAGCAGCCAGCGTGAATTTTTTGATCTGGTTTCGCATCGCTGAGCTCTCTATTCTGATTGATCACGGAGTGAAAATGCATCGAGATACCGCCCCTGCCCCCGGTCGGTTTTCATGCTGCGACCAGGGCCTTTGCATCATAACCGCGTTGCAAAAAATGTGGCGCCATCGTGTGCACAATGTTGGGGATACACGTATGGGAGAGATCGTGTCGCTGGGACCGGAGCGCTGCATCGGGCGCGACGATCATGAGCGCAGCAACCGTGTGACGAACCGGACTATTCCGTCGATACGATGCAGATGGCCTATGCGGACGAGATGTCGTGCACTCGTATGAGGCTGACTGTTTCACCTGCGGAATTAACCGCTCGCGCAACGTGATCGTCGCTTCGTGAACCGGATCACCTATCGACTTGCAAGTCTGTGTGCCTGGCTGTGATTCGTGGTCGCGTGAGCGGCGGTTCATCCCATAAACGGGCACGCTTCGTTCGGTGCCGAGTTCGATGTGATCCCCGGCATGTACAGACGATGCAAAGCGAACGATCGGGTAGCCGCTCGCTGAATGCATGGCTACCTGTTCGGGGCGCTTCGTTACCAGTTGTGGGAGTGACGTTGGCGAACTAGAGACGTCGTCGCCGCACAGGGTGAATGCTTGGATTGACCTTCGTTCACGGTTGCGCGAAGAGCTTGCATCGTGCGTTTGCATGTGCGAATGCGAAGGCTTCGTCACCGCTCGGCGTCGCAACGAGTCTTGAGCCTGTGGGACGAGGATGCCGGCACGTGCTGCGCTGCGCGTCTGCGTCACAGCGTTTCCATTGGGCGGGCGCATCTGGTGCGGTGGCGTCGCGCACCCGATTTGCCCATCCGAGGAACACCTTGTCGGTGAGCTTTTACAGGACGCGGCATTTTCCGACGGTGAGGATATTCGGGATTCGAGCGCGGATCCGATGGAGGTGAGCTTGGTTGATGCCGGCCGCCTCACGTTCGGACATCCAGCTGCCAGCGGTTGCTGTCTCCCCAATCACGAAGCCGTACCGGTTCCGGTTCCGTCCAAAGGTAGAAAACTATGAGGCCGGGTGCCCGCGGAGACGCCGACCCATTTCGTCAGTACACAGGCCAGCGATTGGAAAAGTGCCGATTGGCCAGGCTGGCGATAGCCGAAGACTTATCCACGGAAGCCCCAGCCCAGACGACAAAAAATCCACTTGCGAGTGGATTTCGGCGATTTCTCACTGCCGGGAGGGAAAACCGAGGGCGCTCCCCTGTGTAGCGCAGGCTTCAGTTACTGCGGGTAATCCCGGATGCGAGATAGAGCGGGACGGCCATTCTTGGGTCCCATACGCGGGTACCTATGTCCCGCAAACGGCGATTTCCTCCCATAAGTTTCTACGTTTGAGTGCTTGTGAGTGGGTACTCACCTCCTTGGAAAGCCTTGTTGGGGCTGGGAGCCTTGCAGAGGGAGGCCAGATATCGAGGGTTGCATGGGCCGAAGAGGCGGTTTCCTGTGCCTGCGGAGCGCTGCGGACTGGCTTTGGTAGCGGTTTATGGGGGTTGTGTTTCTCCAGAGGCACACGTGTGTTTACATCTTTTGTAAACAACGTTTACTTCTTTAACTACTTTTAGGCGGCTCAGAGCCTTGTCTGGCAAGGGTTTGACAGGTGTTCGGTACCCATTTATGGGGGCACAGGCGGAAGAGTATGGGGCTTCAGGTCTGTGGATTTGGGGAATGGGGTACCGAGTTGTGGGAAATGGGGGTTGTGGATATGGGGTACGCGTAGCCTGTTATGGGATTTCGGCCCGGAAATGCTTCAGGTAGCCCTCTATGGGGGAATCCGTTGGTAGCCATTTATGGTGCCTTTTTCCCGATCCGTCGGCGGCCTGCGGCACAGCATTTTATGTGAGGTTGCCGGTTATGGGATGGACTTTAGGTAGCCGGTTATGGGCGCCTGCACGGACCGAGCGATCTCGTTTTGCTCGGCCCTCGGGATGTAGAGTCCCATAGACAGGATCAGGGAGACGGAAAGGTTACCTTCTATGGGGAATTCGCAAGGTAGTCATCCATGGGGGTTATTTTCGTCCGCTGGACACGATTGAAGACAAACCGCCCAACCGGCGGCTCTCGTCAGGTACCCATTCATGGGAAGCATTAAAGGTAGTCTGTTATGGGAGCGCGCGGAGTGTGTTGCAGGGCACCACGAATCCGGTTTGCAAATCCCGTTCCGGTGAATTGTTTCCCATGAATGGGTACCTTCGATTGGGCAAGTCTCGTGCCGGATCCTGATGGCGAACTGCACAGGTAGCAGGATTTGGGAGCTATTTTTGGCGGAAAGGTATATGGATATGGGGCTTCGCGCAGATCTAAAAACGGCAAATTTCCCTTTAATGACAATAAGTTAGGCATGGTATTGAAAGTGATACTGGAGAAAGAGACGTTGCTCACCGGCTGGAAAAGGTATAAAGTCCGCCATCAACACGGTCACCTTCTCCGGACATCACGATGCCGCGTAAGCCCGCAATCAAAGGCTCCGACAAGCAGGTTTCGCTATTTCAGACGCCCGAGCCTCCCGATCTGCTGCGCAAGGCGGTCCAGGCCATTCATATCGCTCCGAAGTCCGGAAAGATCGGTCTCCAGCAGCGCAAGATGTTCAGCTCGCTGATCAAGAACGCCCTTCGTCAGGAAGCGTTCGAGCCCGGCCGGACGAGCTTCTCGATCTCGATCGCGGCGCTCTCGCACGAGAGCGGGTTGAACAGCAACAACACGAAGTACGTGAAGGACACGGTCAACTCGCTGATCAGTACCGTCGTCAACTGGGACTACCTTGCAGCGGACCGCTCGACGGTGTGGAAGGCGTCGGGCCTGCTCGCCGGCGCCGAGCTCGAGCAATCGGTGCTGAAGTACAGTTTCTCCGACCAGATTCGCAGCGAGCTGCTCAATCCGGAAATCTACGCGCTCATCGATATGCGGATCGCGCGCGAGTTTCGGCGCTCGCACTCGCTCGCGCTGTGGGAGAACACGGTGCGCTACGAAGGGATCGGCATCACGGCGAAGATTCCGCTGCCGAAATTCCGCGATCTCATTCTCGGTCAGGACAAGGCATCGCAGTCCTACAAGGAGTACAAGCTCTTCAAGAGCAAGGTCCTGGTGCCGTGCATTCAGGAGGTGAACGAAGTTTCCGACCATACGCTCGAGCTGATCGAACACAAGTCAGGTCGCAGCGTGGAGGCCGTGCAGTTCAAGGTGACGCGCAAGCAGAGCGCGGATACGGTCGAGGAAGGCGACGTCAAGAACGAAGCGCTCGTCGACGAGGTCGCCAAGTTCGGCATCCCGCGTTCGGAAGCGCGCCGGTTGATCACGCAGTACGGCGTGCAGCGCATCAAGGCGGCAATCGCCTATACGCTCAATCGGACTACGAAGAAGAACGCGGCGCCGATCGACAACGTGGCCGCGTATTTCCGCAAGGCGCTGACGCACGGCTATACGCTGGCTGATGGGCAGGGGACCGAAACGGCCGCCCCGGCGAGGGAATCCGCGCAGAGCAAGCAGGAACAGATTCGCGACAAATACCTGGCCGCGAAGGTCGACGAAGCCGGTGCGTATTTCCGCGAACTGGAGATCGACGACCAGACCAAGCTGATCGAGCGCTACAACGAGACGGTGGCCGGTTCGAAGGATCTCACGCTATCGCCGAAGAAGAAGGCGAGCAAGCTGGCGCAAACCAGTTTCTTCCGGTGGCTGGCGCTCGATACCTGGGGCGAACCGACCTCGGACGACTTGCTGGAATTCCTGCTGAAAAGCAGCCTCGCGACCAACTGATCGTTCGAGGCCTCGCGCCTGGGATGCGTCGCGCGCCGGACTGCGTCCGGCTACGCGGCGCCGTGCAGGTGCGAGGCCCTTGCCTGCGGCGCTTATTTTTGCGCCGCTACCGCCAGTTCGGCGACATATGCGTCGATCACGGTCTTGAGCCGGTCGGCGAGCGATTCCTGGTGGGACGCGTCGACGCCCTTCAGTTGCAGATCCAGGCGCCCGTCCGGATAGGTCTTCAGTTGACCGATCGCGCGCGATTCGAGCGCGAAATCGTGACGAACGCTGTAGCGCGTGCGCCCCGTCTTCTTGTTGCCGTCGCTCTGCGCGCGCAGGAAATTCTCGAGGTCGCGTACCGACTTTTTCCGGTCGATCACCGCCGTGAGCAAACGGTCGGCAGCCGGTTCGCCCAGGCGCTCGAAAATCAGCTTGAGGAAGTACGCCGCCTGCAGGCCGACCACGTCGTTCGCGCTGGCCATCCGTTCGAGCAGCGTGTTCGGGAGCGCGTTCAGCGACAGCGTCTTGCTGATCGATGCCTTGTCCTTGCCGATCTTCTCCGCGAGCGTGTTCTGGTCGGGGAAGACCTTTTCGTCGAGAAGCCGCTTCCACGCGACCGCGTCGTCGAAGATCGTCTGGCGTTCGTGGTCGTGGTTGGCGCGATACGCGATCGTATAGAGCTGCTCGGGCGTGTGGTCCGTGCGGAACGTCGCGTTGATCGTCTCGTCGCCGTTGATGCTCGTCGCACGCAAACGGCGTTGCCCGTCGATCACGACGAGCTTGCCGGGAAATTCCGGGAGCCGCGTGACCTTGATCGGCTCGATCTGCCCTTCCCGCTTCAGCGTCAGCGCGAGCTCGTGCAGGCTCGACTCCGAATAGAACACACGCGGGTTGAACGGGTTCGGGATGCAGTCCTTGACCGCGACTCTCTGCGGCGCGCCGAGATCGTGCGCGTCGGCGGGCGTGGCGGCAGTCGGGGCCGCGGGGGTTGCGGCTTCGGCGGTGGGGTCCGATGCCGGCGGCGGCTCAGGCAGGCGCGTTTCCAGCGCCGCGTTTTCCTGCGCGAGCCCGCGCAGCAGGCCGGCAGCGAGATGCAGGTTGCCGGTCGGCTTCTTGTCCTTCGATGTTTCCTTAGCCATGTGCGGCTCCCGTAGCGCGCGTCGACGCGATGTATTGGGCCATTTCGGTGACCAGTCTCTCGATTTCCGCGCGGGCTTCCTTCAGCCCCTTCAGGTATCGATTGTGGTGATGGATCGTGGTACCGAGGGCGAACGTCTGCCGGTAAACCTCGCGCTGCGCGATCTGGCTGTCCAGCAGATGCTCCCCTATTTCTTCTGCCCTTAGAATTTTTAAAATTTCTTCACGCATTTTAGTTTTTCCATTGACGCTATTCAGCATCAGCGCGGAAGACAAATTCGGGTTACGAACGGAACGCATCGATTCGATCATGCGAATCATCGCGACAGTGCTGTACAGGTCGGCCGGTGACGGCGACAGCGGCACGAGGCAGAAATCCGCCACTTCGAGCACGGATGCGATGCGCGGATCCTCGAGGTTGCCCGGGCAGTCAACGACGATTACATCGAAATTCGCATCCTGCTTCTTGATCTCGCCGCCGATCCCACGCCCGGCGGGGGCCAGCGACAGCACTGTCATCGGGAGCGTATTTTCGCCGCTCGTCACCCATCTGACCGACGTGCCTTGAGGGTCGGCATCTATCAAGGCGACCTTGTTGCCGCCGGCCTCGAAGGCTGCCGCGATATTGACGGAGATGGTCGTCTTTCCAGTACCACCTTTCTGATTGCTCACGGCGATCTTGAAAGCCATTAAATTCCTCCAAGGAGTTTTGCGTAATATATGCAGTTATTGCGGAAAAGTCCAGAAAAGTGGTAGATAAAAAGACGAGTTTTACGGAGGGGTGTGGTTGTTACGTGACAAGCCGGTCGAACGGCTAAGAAGTTCTTGGGGGAGTTGCGGGCGAATCAAAAATAAAAACGGATGAAAAATTTCGTTCGGGATGAAACTCCCTAAGAGGCGCTAATGAAAATACTGGGGCTTTAGCGTCGATGGGAGGGCGAGAAATCGGAATAGTTCGTAGGCGCCCGGTTTGGTTCTTGTGCGGCAAGTGCTGATGCTGTTTTGCTAACGACTTGCGAGCCTAAACTGCGCCGGAATCCGCAGTTGTCACGTGACAAGTCAATTCGGCTGGTCGGGGTATTCAAATATGGATCACCGGGCGGCGCGCGGATTCGATGTGCCGCGATGATTCCGGTAAAACCACTTTTCTCATTGATACTATCTCTGCTCGCACATGGCTGTCGGTGCTGGTGCTGGTGCTGGTGCTGGTGCTGGTGCTCGTGCTCGTGCTCGTGCTCGTGCTCGTGCTCGTGCTCGTGCGACTGCGACTGCGACTGCGACTGCGACTGCGACTGCGACTGCGACTGCGACTGCGACTGCGACTGCGACTGACGGGTGGGTTGTTACGTGACAACCTCGCACTGACGATTGAGGACGGACGTCTTCTGCCCGAGCGCGCCCACGGTAGAGATCGCTACCGTGAAGGGATCTGGGAGAGACACGAAGCGATGTTGGCCAGTTGTGCCCGGTCGCGGGTCGGCGTTCGATGTAGGCGAGCGGTTGTCACGTGACAACCGGTGCGGTTCGTTCCGGGAATGACCAGCGTGATAGCGGTGTGGCGCGCATGCGGTCTTGGACGAAGCGCACTATGTGAGCCGGAGCGTACACGTCGTATTCTGTTCCACTAGCCGGGTGGCTGGCGCCTTCTGGTGGCATCCTTCACCGGCGTGGGCTCTTCCGAGTGCATGCCGGCCTAGATCCTAGCGTTGATGATATGACCCCAATAAATTCGCCAGTTCAGCATCCACGAAGCAAACAACCCCGGGGCAGGGGAGGGGCAGATATTCCCGAGCTTGTTGTATCAGCGAGTGGTCTGATGGAGGCCCGACATCGGCATCCTGTCACGTAGCCTCGCGTGACGATTCCTCTTTTGAAGGTAAATTCATATGTCCGGCGACACGAAGCGACGTGGATCCGCAGGGTCGTGAAACATTTCTGAAAAACAGGGTGTCTTCGTAAACCCTTGTCTGGCAATGGGTTGCGCCACTTTCTTCATGTTGTTTCACGCAAAATGCGCATGATCTGCCGGCAAAATGGGGGCGCATGAATTCCGCACGGGAGATTGGCTGCGAGCAAGGATCGTCGGTGCGAAATCGTATCGTACGATACGTGTTTCGTGGTGAAAAACACGCATCGCAGACAAATGCAACCCGATCGACATACCAGCGACCCGATGCAGCGCGCCGAACAGTCGGGGGAAGAATTCAGTCGATGCAGTTTCCTCTCGATCGCCAGTTGTCACGTGACAACGAGCGTGTAGGATCGCGAACTGACGGGATGTCGGGAGAAGCCAAAGCTCGAGGCTGGCTATGTTGACTCTACAGTGCGCCCCAAGGCAGGTCGAGCGACATGTGATTCCGTAGACAACCTGAGGTGATCGGCGTGTCTATCGTGGCGCGGCGGGCGAATCCGGAATCTAGAGAGTCTGCATACGGGAGGCGAAGCGCGTCGGCATCGTCGGCCGACCGAATAGCTCTCGGCCGACGCCGAACGTCTGCTTTTCCGGCCGACCATCGTCACCGACACGCAATTGAAGAGTCCGCCGCCACGGCTCACGCCCCAACGCAGCGCAACACTCCTAGCGAGGAGCGCCCCGGCCATCAAACCTACTTCGTCGTCTCCGATGCGCACAGCTGCCACCGGCGCGGCTTAGCTGCTTGCGCCTTTTCTGCGTCATCGACGGTTCGCCACCACCGTTCCCCGCGATGCGGCTCGGTCAGATCGAGCCGCTCGCCCATCCTGGGCGTTGACAGCTCGACGCCGCGCACCATTGCCAACGCCGTGACGCGCTCGAACGGCTCCTGCCAACGATGCATCGCGAGATCGAACGTGCCGTTGTGAATCGGTATCAGCGTGCGTCCGCGCAGGTCGATGTGCGCCTGCACGGTTTCTTCCGGCTGCATGTGCACGTAGGGCCATTGCGGGTCGTATGCGCCGGTCTCGATCAACGTCACATCGAAAGGCCCAAGACGTTCGCCGATTGTCCGGAAACCGTCGAAGTAACCGGTGTCGCCGCTGAAGAACACGCGTAGATCGTCGGCGACGATGACCCAGGACGCCCACAGCGTGCTGTTGCCGTCAAACAGGCTGCGGCCGGAGAAGTGCTGCGCCGGTGTTGCGGTCAGCGTCAGGCCGTCGATGTCGATGCTTTGCCACCAATCGAGCTGGCGCACCTTCTTCGCGTCGATACCCCACTCGATCAGGCGGTCGCCGACACCCAGCGTCGTGACGAACACGCCAGTCGTGGCCGCAAGCGCGAGCACCGTGTCACGGTCGAGGTGATCGTAGTGATCGTGCGACAGGATCACGCCGCGCAACGGCGGGAGATCCTCGAGCGCAATCGGCGGCGCATGGAAGCGCTTGGGGCCGACGCGCCGAAACGGCGATGCACGTTCGGCAAATACCGGATCGGTCAGCCAAAACTCACCGCGCAGCTTAAACAGCAGCGTCGAATGTCCCAGCCGGTACAGGCTACGGTCATGGGCCGCGTCGAGTTGCTCGCGAGTCAGCGAATCGATCGGCAGGGCAGCAGTCGGAACCGTGTTGCGTGGCTTGTTGACCAGCATGTTCCATGCAATGCCGAGCGTCTTGCCGAAGCCTTCGACCGGTCGCGGCGCGACGTTGCTGAAGCGTTCGCCATTGTGCTGCGGCGACTCGCCGGACAGCGTGCGGCCACGCCTGGCGGCGGCGAAACCCAGTACGCGATGAAGAAAAACGAGGGGCGAAGCCATGTCGATCTGTCCGGAAATAAAAGTACACTGAGCAGTGTAGTTTATCCCTGGGAAAAGTAAACTCAGCGGTGTAAAATTTTTGCATGGATACGAGCACTTCCCCCCAGCGCATGACTGACCGAAAGCGCGCGGCAATTCTCGCCGCGGCGATCGAGGAATTTCGCGCGGCGGGCTACGACGCGACCAGCATGGATCGCATCGCCGCGCGCGCGGACGTGTCGAAGCGCACCGTCTACAACCACTTCCCCGGCAAGGAAGCATTGTTCGCAGCGATCCTGCACCAGCTGTGGGACGCGACGCTGACCGCCGGCGCGCCGGCCTATTGCGCCGACGTGCCGCTGCGTGATCAGTTGCTCGCACTGCTGGAGCGCAAATTGCGGTTGTTGAACGACGAAGCGTTTCTCGCGCTCGCTCGCGTCGCGATCGGCGCGGCCATCCACTCGCCGGAACGCGCGCGCGACATGGTCGAACGCATGGGCGAGCGTGAAGAGGACGTGACGGTATGGATTCGTGCGGCCGCGGCGGCTGGCCGGCTGGCGGCGACTGATCCCGTATTCGCCGCACATCAGCTGCACGGGATCGTGAAAGCGTTCGCGTTCTGGCCGCAGGTGACGATGGGCCAGCCGCCGCTGGGCGCACAGGAACAGCAGAAGGTCGCGGAAACGGCCGCCGACATGTTTCTTGCGTACTACGCGCGTCCGGATCACGGCGGTGCGTTAGGTGCACGGCAGGGCTGAGGGTGCACCATGCGACGCGCGAAGCGCACCGGGCGCGTCGTTTTACTCGATGCGCGGTCCATCCGCCGCTTGGAAGAAATCGCCACGCAACGACGGGCGAGTGCAGGATCGGGCATACCCGTGGAGATTGCCCGCTTGAGCCGATTAAGCCTTTTGCGCCGCATGAGCCGTATGAGCCGTATGAGCCGCACCGACGCGTATGGCCGCCGCATATGAACCCCAACCCGAGCGAACACCGATGAAGACGCTGTTGATCGTCTATCACACGATGACCGGCGGCACGCAGCAGATGGCCGAAGCGGCCGCGGGTGCAGCGCGCGAGCAGCCCGGTGTCGACGTGAGGTTGCAGCGTGCGGATGCGACAAGCGCGGACGACGTGCTCGCCGCCGACGCCTATTTGTTCGCGACGCCGGAAAATCTCGCCGCGATGTCCGGGCTGATGAAGGATTTCTTCGATCGCTGCTACTACGCGGCGCTCGATCGCGTGAATGGCCGCCCGTATGCGGCGATGATCTGCGCGGGCAGCGACGGACAGAACGCGCTGCGCCAGATCGACCGGATCGCGACCGGGTGGCGGCTCAGGAATGTTGCGCCGGGCCTGATCGTTTGCACCCATGCGCAGACGCCGGAGCGGATCCTCGCGCCGAAGACGATCGGCGCCGAGGATCTCGCGCGCTGCGCGGAGATCGGCGCGGGTCTTGCTGCCGGGCTCGCGCTCGGCGTGTTCTGATCATCGGCGATCAACCGGGTCGAAGCGGTGCCGCAGCTGCACGTAAGGACCGCGGCGCGACGCCTGCCGTTATATCTCCAATCGCATCGAGTTCAAGCGAAGTGCACTGTTCGCGCGACGTGGCGGCTGCGACTCGCATCGCCGTTCGCCGCAGCGGCCCTGTCGAGTATCGATGCCCTAGTCGCCCTGGGGCGACACGGTCGGCTGATGGTATTCGGGCCACAGGCGCTTCACGAGATCGCGCGAAGCGCCATACGCATAGCAGCTGTCGATCTTGAGCGGCTTTCCGTTGTCGTCCCGGTAATTCAGCGACGACGGCCGCACGCCGACCATCGTCTGATAAGCCGCGGTCGCGACCGGTCCGAGAATTTCCTTCAGATGGGTGCACGTGTCGCAGGACGGCAGGCGTTTGCGGACCTCGCTGTTCCAGCCCGCGCCGATGCGCAATCCGACGAGCGCCTGCAACGTATCGCCGCCGCCCGGACACTGCGCATAAGGATGCGACCGGATGAACGTGGATACCGCGCGCACGATCATGTCGACGTCGAACACCAGCGTCACGCCGAGGTCGTGAATCGGGGCCAGCGCCGCGACTGTGCGCGTGCCGCCGGGAGGGGTGAAATCGCGCGGCTTGCGGTCCGCGAGACAGGCCGTGACTTCGAACAGGCCGTCGCTGCGGCGATAGCCGCGCATGTCGATCTGCCGATGGTGAATCTCTTCGCGCGTAATGCCGTCGTGCGGGAGGTCGTGTCGGGGATTCATGTAACCGCTCCGTTTCGTATAACCGGGTCTTTTTGCATTCGACAACGATGTCGTTGGCTGATCGGTGCGTAGCGAAACCACCACAGGCCGCAGACGATGTCGATCCGGTCATACTACGCATTTTCCGGTGCCGCCGTACGATCGACGATCGATGCGTACGCAACTAATTGAATACCGACAGCGATCGACGCGAACGCCGCCACGCCGCGCGGGTCGTACGCGAAAGTCCGGTCTTCGAACCGCGTGAATCCGCCGGCGACGGCGTATTTGGACCTCCGTGCCATCTTTCGGCATTCCGTAGTGTGGAATGATCGGCTAAAACCGAAAGTACCGAAAACGGCACTACGTAACGCGTGTCTCGCTACCGGTCGAAAACGCCGCGATAATGCGCAACGTAGTCGCGTGGATGCCTTGCGCACCCTTCGGATCCGTCAAATGCGAACCGGTGAGTCAGCCGACTGACGCGCGTACCGGTATACTTCCACTCCTGCCTTTTGTCCGGCATCGTGGCCGGGTGCCTGAAAACAGCGGTTGTGGCGATGCGGCCCCGCAATGTTCCGCATCGGTGGCAGACAAGCCGCACGCAATGCGGCAAGACGCCGATGTGCGGAATGGCAGCACGAACCACACCTTATATTCCTGGTGGATTGAATTTATGGGTTTTGAACAACTTGCCGAATTGCGGGCGCAGCTCGCAGCCAAGGCCAAGCAGGAGCGCAACGCGAAGCGACCGGCTGCGCAACCTGACGCCGGCGCGAAGCCGAAGTCCGGCGACCGGCCCGCTCGTGGGGCCAAATCGGGTCCCGCGGCCAAAGCGCCGTCCGGTGCCAAGCCCGCTTCGGCGAAGCCGTCGACCCCGGTCGATCCGGTCATTGTCGCGATCGGCAAACTGCAGCGCCGCTTCCCGCGCGCGTTCCCGAAGAATCCGGCACCGAAAGTGCCGCTGAAGGTCGGCATCTGGGACGATCTCGCCCGCGAGGCGCAGGCCGTCGGCCTGACTGAAGCCGAACTGCGCGACGCGATGTCCACGTGGTGCCGCGGCAATCGTTACTGGTCGTGCCTCGTCGAAGACGCGGTGCGGGTCGATCTGCAAGGTAACGAAGCCGGGCGCGTGACGCACGACGACGCGGCGCGTGCGCGCCGGCTGAAGTCGCGTCGTCCGGGCAACAAGGGCGGCGCGCAAGCGGCAAAGGGCGCACCGCAGCAGCCGAAGGCGGAAGCGCAGGCCGACGCCGCCGCGCCGCAGCCGGCGACCGACGCAGCATCGGCCAACGCAGCACCGGTAAATGCAGCACCGGCGAACGCAGCACCGGCCGACGCAGCACCGGCCAACGCAGCACCGGCCAACGCAGCACCGGCCAACGCAGCACCGGCCAACGCAGCACCGGCAAATGCAGCACCGGCGAACGCAGCACCGCAGGCCGAGCAGCAAACGGCTGCGAGCGAGTAACGCGCCATGCGTCGCCGCGCGATCACGCGGTGACGGCACGCCTGCACCGCGCGTGCAGCGCATCACCTGACAGACCGGCCTATCCCCCTCGGGGCAGGTCGGGACTGCCTCCGCTGGCGACATCACCAGTCAGCTATCCATCCACCCGTCAGCATCGAATAGCCAATCGAACCCGCGATGAAAGCGCGTCGGCGAACGCAGCTTGCGCAATGCATCACTCGTGTTGAACGAGCATGGCGACCGGATATCGAAACAAGGACGATGTGCATCGCGAATCCGCTTACGTCGTGCCGCAATAGTTCGTTTTCCTAAAGTAACGGCAGCGCAGAGGAAATGCCCGATTCGCACTCACGCCCGTATGTCTCGCGTCAGAAATTACCCGGCGCGAAATGCAATCGTAGTCGCGTGACCGACGCGCGATGTCCGGACGCGCGACCACTGAAGCGGCCGCCAGCCCATCCGTTGGCGACCCGCGACACAAACGCCGATAATCTCAGCAACCGGGAACGCAGGGCCGATACACATTGCCGACCACACATGACGCACAAGTGCCTGAAAAGCCGGCGCCAGCTGCCCCGCAATCCCCGAAATTGAACGGCACCGGCAAACCGTCCGCGCTGCGGCATCACATGAAGCCTGCCAACGCCCAACACCTTACGCCCAACGCCTTACGCAAAGACCGCCTCATGAACCCGAGACACTCAGCGATTCTCGTCGCGCTCATCGCCGCCGCGCTGTTCGGCGCCGCGACGCCGCTCGCGAAGGCACTACTCGGCGCGATGTCGCCGTTCATGGTCGCGGGCCTGTTCTATCTCGGTAGCGGGATCGGTCTCGCCATCGGGATCCTGCTTCGCGGATTGCGCAGCCGCCACGCGCCGGCCGGGAATGCCGCGCCCCTGCAACGCGCGGACCTGCCATGGCTCGCCGGCGGGATCGCGGCCGGCGGCGTCGCGGGCCCGGCGCTGCTGATGCTCGGGCTGTCGAGCACGCCGGCCGCGACGAGTGCGCTGCTGCTCAATCTCGAAGGTGTACTAACGGCCGTCATCGCGTGGGTCGTGTTTCGCGAGAACGTGGATCTCCAGGTGTTTCTCGGCATGGTCGCAATCGTCGCCGGCGGCACGCTGCTGTCGTGGGTGCCGGGGCGCGCGGGCATGCCGGCCGGTGCGCTGCTGATCGCCGCCGCGTGCCTGTGCTGGGCGATCGACAACAACCTGACCCGCAAGGTCGCCGCGAACGATGCAATGGTCATCGCATGCGTGAAAGGCCTGGTCGCCGGGCCCGTGAATATCGGCATCGCGCTCGCAGCCGGTGCGTCGCTGCCCGCCGTTCCGGCCACGGCCGCCGCGATGCTGACCGGCCTCGGCGGCTATGGGATCAGTCTCGTGTTGTTCGTCGTCGCGCTGCGTCATCTCGGCAGTGCGCGCACGGGCGCGTATTTTTCCGTCGCGCCGCTGTTCGGCGTCGTGCTGTCGCTGCTGATCTGGCCGGCGCTACCGTCCGTCACGTTCTGGATCGCGGCCGCGTTGATGGCGCTCGGCATCTGGCTGCATGTGCGCGAACGGCACGAACACGAACATGCGCACGAGCGGCTCGCGCATACGCACCGGCATCGGCATGACGAACATCATCAGCACACGCACGACTTTCCGTACGAGGGCGATGAACCGCACACGCATCCGCACGTGCATCTGCCGATCACGCACAGTCACGCGCATTTCCCGGACATTCACCATCGCCATCGACACTGACCGCGCGGCCCACGGACAAAGACGCGCGACGCACTCAACGTGTTTCGCAAGGTAACCGTTTATGGGGCGTCGTTTCGTGTCCGCCGCGCCCCTTCGACACCCAACGATTCAGTCGTCCGTCTGAATCAGCCGGATCAATGAACCGTCCAGGTCGATCAGCGCACCGCGGGTACCGCCCCATGGCTCGCGTTTCGGCCGATGCGCACGCGGCCAGCCGGTCGTCTGTTCCGGAATGCCGGCCGCGAGCAGCTCATCGAAGAACGCGCCGACGTCGGCGAGCCGGAAACAGCAGCTGAACCAACTGGTGGCCGGATCGAGGTCGGGATGCGGAAAGAATTCCAGCAGCAGGTCGCCGCGCCTCAGGATCATCCACCTGTCGTCGCGCCAGGTTTCGACGAAGCCGAGATTCGCGTAGAACTGCGATGTGGCTTCGAAATCGCGTGACGGCAGATTGGGAGTGGCTAAATCGGTCAAGACTGTTCCTCCGGTGGGCGTTGAGATCGAACGAACGCGCGGGACAGCGCGCGAATGGCTCTCGTGCATGCTCGGTCAAGCGCTGCGTATCGGCAACCGTCGCAGGGCACCGTCGTGACGCAGGTGCGGCGAACGACGGGTCGTCATCGCAAGCGGTCAGACGATCAGCCGATCACTCGACTCCGACGATCACGCTCGACGCCTTGAAGATCGCCGACGCAGGCTTGCCGCTCGCGAGGCCGAGTCGATCGACGCTGTCGTTGGTGACGATCGCGACGATTTCCGCGCCACCCGCGGCCCGGATCACGACTTCCGAATTGACCGCACCCTTCGCGATCGACGACACGGTGCCCGCGATGCAGTTGCGGGCAGACACCTTGCTGCTGTCGACGTCGACCATCACGATCACCGACGATGCCTTGACGAGCGCGAACGCTTTCGTGCCGGCCGCGAGGCCGAGCGACGCGACGCTGCCGTGCGTGATCACGGCGACGATGTCGAGGCCGTCCGAGGTACGCAGCGTGATTTCGTCGTTGACGGCACCGGGCTTGACGGCGCTGATCTGGCCGGCGAACTGATTACGGGCACTGCTTCGCATGATGACTCTCCGGAACATGGGCCGCGCGGCGGGCGGCGAGCGAATGATGGAAACCGCGGACGAGCTTACCGGCAATGCCGGTGACGCGCGCCGTCGGCATCGACATACCGGACATGCGAGACCACGCAGGGTGATGCGCGACGGCGCGTGTCACGCACGCCGTCCCGCACAGTGCGCGATTACCTGGCCGGGGCCGACGCAGCAGCCGGCGCACTGGCCGCCGACGTCTGCTGCGACACAGCGGGCGCCGCGTCGCCTTCCCATCCGCCGCCGAGCGCGAGGAACAGCTTCACCTGGTCGGCGGCGACTTGCCCTTCGGCCGCAGCGACCTGCGCGCGCACACTCGTTAACGTGCGCGTTGCATCGAGATCGGAGATGAACGATTCGCGGCCGGCCACGAAGAGTCGGTGCGTTTCGTCAGCGGAGTTGCGCGCCGATTCGTAGGCCGTGCGCAACGCATCGGTGCGCTGCACGTCGGCCGCGTAGGTCGCGAGACTCGACTGCGTTTCGCGCAGCGCGTTCAGCACGACGCCGTCGAAGTGCGCGAGTGCGCCGCCGGTCGCGGCTTCGGCTTCGCGCACGCGCGCGCGCTGGCCGTTGACCGGGAACGACCAGCTGATCAGTGGTCCGAACGACCAGCGATTCGTGGTGGACGAGAACAGGTCGGCGGCGACGCCGACCGATCCGGCCGACGCGCCGATGCTGATCGACGGATACAGCGCGGCGGTCGCGACGCCGATCCGTGCGGTTGCGGCGGCGAGCTGGCGCTCGGCTTCGCGAACGTCGGGGCGGCGGCGCAGCAGCGCGGCGCCGTCGCCGATCGGAATCGGCTGGCGCAGCTTCGGCAGGCGCTCGCATTCGGCGACCGCCTTCGGCAGGTCGGCCGGCGAGCGCGCGAGCAGCGCGGCGAGCTGGTATTGCGCGATCTTGCGGCGACCTTCGAAACGCGGGATGTCAGCGGACAGCGTGCGCACCTGCGTGACGCCGCGCGTCACATCGGTCTGGTTGCCGCGCCCCGCATCGCGCAGCCGCTGCGACAGCTTCACGCGCTGCTGCTGCAGCGCGAGCGACTGCTTCGCGATCGCGAGCTCGTCGCCGGCGGAGCACGATTCGACGTACGCACGCACGACGTCCGCGACGACCGTGATGCGCGCGAGGTCGGCGGCCGCCTGCACGGCTTCGCTGTCCGCGCGCGCGGCCTCGACGCCGCGCCGCAACTTGCCGAACAGATCGAGTTCATACGACACGCTGATGCCGACCGTGCCTTCGTTGACGACCGGCAGCTTGTTCTCGAGCAGATACTGCTCGGCCGATTCCTGCGCGCGCTGCACGGCTGCTTCCGCGCTACCGGAGAAGCCGCCCTGTTCGTGCGCGACTTCCAGCGCTGCGCGCGAACGCGCGAGGTTGGCCGCGGCGACGCGCAGGTCGGTGTTCGATTTCAGCGCGCTACGCACGAGCGCGTCGAGCACGGGATCGTCGTACAACTGCCACCAGTTGCCGGGCACGGCGTCGCGCGAGACGAGCGCGCCGTTCGCGTCGTCGAGCGCATGGTTCGCGAGCGGCGCATTCACGTACGCCTGCTGCGGCAGCGTGTAATCGGGGCCGACGGACTTGCACGCGCCGAGTGCGAGCGCGAGCGGCGCGAGTGCCGCCGCGAGGCGCAGGTCGTGCCGCTTCATTGCGATGCTCCCGTCGCGCTGACGGCCGCCAGCGCGGATGCCGCGGGCGCCGAAGCGGATGGCACGGCTGCCGTGGAAGCGCCGGCAGCCGGCTTCGTCTTGTCGTCGCGGCGCGTGTCGGTGCGCACCGCGACGGTCGCGGTGCGGCCGGCGATCATCCGGAAGTCGTCGGGCACCTCGTCGAGCACGACCCGCACCGGCACGCGCTGCGCGAGCCGCACCCAGCTGAATGCCGGGTTCACGTTCGGCAGCAGGTTCGCGCCCTGCGTGCGGTCGCGATCCTCGATCGCGGCGACGATGCTCTGCACGTGGCCGCGCAGCGGATGCGGCTCGCCCATCACGACGATGTCGACCGGCTGGCCGATGTGGATGCCGCGCAGCTTGGTTTCCTCGAAGTAGCCGTCGACGCGGAACGAATTGCGGTCGACGACCGACAGCACCGCGCGGCCGGCCGGCACGTATTCGCCGACGCGCGGCGCACGGTCGTTCAGGTAGCCGTCGACGGGGCTCACGATCGTCGTGCGCTGCAGGTTCAGCTTCGCGGTATCGAGCGACACCTGCGCATCGGCGACGGCGGCTTCGCCCTGCTCGACGCGCGTGCGGCTTTCCTCGACCTGTTCGCTGGCGACCAGATTGCCGAGCTGCAGGTTGCGCGCGTATTCGCGCTTCGCCTGGGCGAGCGTCGCACGGCGCTGCGCGAGCGTCGCTTCGGCGAGCCGTTCCGCGAGCGTGTAGCGCGCCTGGTCGATCACGAACAGCACCTGGCCGCGCTTGACCTCCTGGTTGTCGGCGACCTGCACGGCGGTGATGAGCCCCGCCACGTCGGGCGCGACCTGGATCACGTCGGCGCGCACGTGCCCGTCGCGTGTCCACGGCGAGAACATGTAGTAGTTGATGATCCGCCACAGCACGAGGCCGGCCACGACGACGACGATCAGGGTGAGCAGGATCTGCCCT
The DNA here is from genome assembly GCF_040545115.1 of Burkholderia sp. 567. Taxonomy (NCBI): domain Bacteria; kingdom Pseudomonadati; phylum Pseudomonadota; class Betaproteobacteria; order Burkholderiales; family Burkholderiaceae; genus Burkholderia; species Burkholderia sp. 567. The sequence goes on along the minus strand of NZ_JBEPLG010000003.1, from coordinate 617,372 downwards.
GCCGAGAGCCAGGTTTTTTTCACGGTTAGCTAGCCACGAGATGGTGAGACACGATGACGACGGCGGCAAACACGAACACGTAGATGCCGAGGTCGAAGATCGAACGGTGCCAGACGAGGCGGTAAAAGCCGACGCGCTCGAGCAGCGCGCGCACGACGATGTTGATCAGATAGGCAATCAGCATCAGCACGAGCGGAGCCGGCACGAATACGCCGAAGATGTCGATTTCGCCGATCATGGTCGCGGTCGGAAAGACAGGTTGGAAAGCGGGATCATGCGCGTGCTCCGTCCGGTGCCGATTGCGGCGGCTGAGCGGACGCGGCCGGGTACAGCGACAGCCGCAGGCCGACGAGCGCATGCAGCGTATCGCGCAGCCGGCGGTGCGTCGCGGGCGTGGCGGGGGCCGCTGGCGCCGCGGGCGTCGTGCCGTCGTCCGCCGGGGCCGCCGCCGCGCCCGGCAGGTTGCGACCGGCCACGCGCTGCAACGCATCGTCGATCGACGCGAGCAGCGCCGGTGGCGCCGGCTGGCGCGCGTTCGCGGCCGCGCAGCGCGTGTAGTGATCGGTGACGCCGGCCAGCACGCGGTCGATCGCGTCCGGCACGTCGCCCGACAGCTTGCGACGCGAGCGGCGCAGGTCGAGCGCGTTCAGCGCGATGCGCAGGTCGCGGAAGCTCTCGATCGACGGATGGCGATGGTCGTCGGACGCGCCGAGGCGCGGCAGCAGTTGCGTGACGCGATCGAGCATGCGCGACGCATGGTTGCGCTGGTCGTCGAGCGGCTGCGTCGACGCGGAGCGCGCGACGTCCTCCCAGCCCGAGCGCAGCAGTCGCCGCACCGCGAGTTCCGCGCCGAACGGCCGCGTCGCCCGCGTCCATACGTATGCGAACAGCAGCCCGGCGACGCCCGCGAGATTGCTGTTCAGGAACACGAAGAAGTCGGCCTCGTACGCGCTCTGGATGCTGATGAAGGTCGCGGTGTTCACCGCGACGAGCATCGTCACCATGTTGAACTGCGGGCGCGGCAGCAGCGTGCCGATCAGGATGAACGGGCCGGCGAACATCAGCACGAGCATCGCGAAGTCGTGCACGTGCGGCAGCACGGCGAACAGGTACAGGCCCGCGAACACGACGCTCGCGGTGGTGGCCAGGAAGAACTTGAACACGAGCGGCGCGGGCTCGTCGAGCGCCGCGAAGAAGCTGCAGGCGACGGCGACCAGCGTGACGGCGCCGGCGCCGTCGTGCCAGCCGGACTGGATCCACAGCCAGCACGCGAACACGATCGCGCCGGCCACGGTCAGCGTCGAGAACAGCATCATCCCGCGATCGAAGAAGCGCTCGGTGCCGCCGAGCCGCCAGTGCCGGTAACGCGGCTGCCAGACGCCCGACTCGTTCGCGATCAGCGCGCGCAGCGAGCGGCAGTCCTGCCAGATGTCGATGACCTGGCGCAACCGCCACAGCGCGTTCGACAGCAACGCGCCGTCCCAGCTCGTCAGCGCGCTGTCGGGCGGCTGCAGCGCCGCGACGCGCGCGCGCAAGTCGTCCGCGACCGGGTCGTCGGCCATCGCGCCGTCGGTGCCGTCCTTCAAGGCCGGCAGCGGCGCGTCGAACCACTTCGCGGCGTCGGCGAGCAGCGCGTCGAGCGCGGGAGGGCGCACGTGCAGGTCGCGCATCAGCGCGATCAGCGGATCGGCGAGCGACGACATCAGCGGCAGGAACAACTGCATCCGGCCCGCGAGCGCCTGCGTGCGGGCGAGCACGTGCGGGTGCGCGTGGTCGTAGCTCAGCTGGCTCAGCAGGAATTCGAGGCCGGTGATGGTCGCGGCGAGGCGTTGCCGGCACGCGGACAGCGCCTTGCCCGCGAGGTGCCCGGACAGCGTCTCGCGGCCGTAGAACGCGGCGTCCTTGAACCACGCGTCGGTGCGCTCGATCAGCGTGGGCGCGAGCCGGTTCGGGAACACGGCGCTGCCGACCACGCTCGCGCACACGATGCCGAGCACGATTTCCTCGGTGCGCGCGATCGCGACGTCGAAGACCGTCGACGGATCGGTCACGGTGGGCAGCGCGACCAGCGGCATCGTATAGCCGGCAAGCATGAACACGTAGCTGCGCGCGGTGCGGTCGGAGATCGCGAGGTAGAGCAGCGTGCCGCACCACGTCGCGACGATGACGCTGAACAGGAGCGGCGTCTCGACGAACGGCGGCACGAACAGGATCGCGGCGGCCGCGCCGAGCGCGGTGCCGAGCGCGCGATACAGCGCCTTCGAGCGCGTCGCGCCGACGAACGGGTTCGACACGATGTAGACGCTCGCCATCGCCCAGTACGGACGCGGCAACTGGAAATACAGGCCGAGATACAGCGCCAGCATCGACGCGGCGAACGTCTTGCCCGAGAACAGCCAGTCGCGAAGGCTCGGATAAGTCATGAAGCGGAATCGGCGGGATGGGACGGACGGGACGCCGGGTGCTGCGCATCGGCCGCGCCGAATGCGTTCAGGACGCGCAGCGTCGCTTCGAGATCGGCGCGCGTGACGCCCTTGAGCACCTGCGCGCGCAGCACGCGAAGGTCTTCTTCCATCTTCGCGGTGACCGCGCGGCCGGCGGCCGTCAGCGAAATCGTCTTCGCGCGGCGGTCGTGCGGATCCTCGTCGCGGCGCGCGAGGCCGGCCGCGCACAGCTGGTCGAGCAGGCGCACGAGCGACGGCCCCTCGATGCCGACGTGCTCGGCGAGCGTGCCCTGGCGCACGCCTTCGCCGAGACGGCCGGCGATCAGCAGCGGCGTCGCGCAGGCTTCGGACACGTTGTACGCGGTCAGCACGGCGTCGCTCGTGCGGCGCCACTTGCGCGCGGTGAGCACCAGCAGGCTGCTGACGGCGAGGCGAAGATCGTGCAGATTGGTCATGCGCGAGATGATAGAGGCAAAAACATTCGATAGCAAACTATCGGTTTTGTCACCGGAGTGTCATTGCCGAACGCTGCGGCGCCTGCCTGTAACCGGAAATTCGGGCAGCGGGCCCGGGGCTGGTCGCGCTGTAAACCTGTGAATTCGCGGTGGATCGAATCAGACCATGCCGCGCGGACTGCGGCGGTCGAGATCGCCGCGCTGGGGGGGCGCACGATTCGTGCGCCGTGTCGGCGCGTTATAAGCACGACGCGCGGACGCGCCACCTGGACAGCCCCACACCGGTCCCGCCGAATGAATGTAGCGCATCATGCGTTCCTGACCGTCCTGCTTGCACACGCGATTGCACTAGGACAATAATTTTCGGGTGTCTTTCTGAGCGACCATGCGAAAGCAACGACGGAGACATCGAGATGGGACGGACCGAGGTATCGGCGCGCTGGCACGACGCGATCGGCGCGGTGCACGGCATCGAGTCGAAATACAAGCGGCTCGTGAAGGCAATCGCCACCGACATCGAAAGCGGCGCGCTCGCACCGGGCGCGCGGCTCGCGCCGCAGCGCGACGTGGCGTCGAGCCTCGGCGTCAGCGTGCAGACCGTCACCAATGCCTACAAGGAACTCGAAAGGCAGGGCCTGATCCGCTGCGAAGTCGGGCGCGGCAGCTTCGTGGCCGCCCGCGTGACCGAATCGATGTCGAACTACATCCTCGATACGGCCGAGCGCGAGCTGGTCGACTTCTCGATCGCGCGCATCGTGCATACGCCGGAGCACGATGCCGCGTGGCGGGGCGTCTGCGCGGCGATGGCCGACACCGACGACCAGCCGTGGATCCGCTCGTTCCGGCCGATCGCGGGCCTCGACGCGCATCGCGAGGCCGGCGCCGCGTGGCTCGGCTCGCTGAACCTGCCGGTCCATCCCGAATCGCTGCTGATCACGAACGGCGCGGCGCACGGCATCTTTCTCGCGCTCGCGTCGATCGTCGGGCCGGGCGACACCGTGCTGTGCGAGAGCCTGACCGACCACGGCGTGATCGGCTCCGCGAACGTGCTCGGGTTTACGCTGAAAGGGCTCGAGATGGACGAACATGGGATCCGTCCCGAACATTTCGAGGAAATGTGCGACGGCGAGCGAATCAGCGCGCTCGTCTGCACGCCGACCCTCAATAACCCGACGGTGTCGATGATGTCCGATTCGCGCCGCAAGTCGATCGCGCGCATCGCGTCGCGCTACGGCGTGTACGTGATCGAGGACGACGTGTACGGCCCGCTCCCTGCGAAGACGGCGACGCCGATCGCGAGCCTGATCCCGGACCTCGGCTTCTACTGCACGAGCATGACGAAATCCGTGCTGACCGGTTTGCGCACCGGTTATCTCGCGATGCCGAGGCGGCTCGCGCTGCGCGTCGAGAGCGTGCTGCGCGTGAGCAGCTGGATGGCGACGTCGCCGATCGCGGAGATCGCGACGCGCTGGATCGCCGACGGCACCGCGCGCAGGCTCGTGGAGCTACAGCGCCAGCGGCTTGCGACGCGCCAGGAGATGGTGAAGGCCGCGCTCGGGTCTTATGTGCTGGGTGCGCATCCGAATGCATTGTCAGCGTGGCTGCGCGTGCCCGACTACTGGCAGGCCGACCGGCTCGTGCGCGAATTGCGTACCCGCAAGATCGCGGTGACGTCGCCCGACCCGTTCCTCGTCGGCGGCACGGAGCGGCCGAACGCGGTGCGCGTGTGCATCGGCGCGGAGACGACGGATGCCGCATGCAACGCCGCGCTCCAGACCATCGCGGGCGTGTTCGAGCAGTATCCGCACGTGCACGATTTTCACTGAAGCGCGGCAGGCGTCGTGCCAGCGACGCACAATGTACCAGGACATTCGAAAGCGCAATTTGGAACATTAGACTGGATCGCACCACATCAATGAGGCGCGCGATCCATGTCTTTCCTGTCGCTGTCCGACGTCTACCGCGCGCGCCGACGCATCGCCAGGCATGCGTGCGTCACGCCGCTCGTCACGTCCGCCGCGCTGTCCGCGCTGTCCGGCACCCCCGTCCATCTGAAACTCGAAACGTTGCAGCCGACCGGCAGCTTCAAGCTGCGCGGCGCGGCCAACGCGCTCGCTGAACTCGCGTCGCAGGGTGTGACGCGCGTCGTCACCGCATCGACCGGCAATCACGGCCGTGCGGTTGCGCATGCGGCGCGTGCGTTCGGGATCGAGGCCGCCGTCTGCATGTCATCGCTCGTGCCGGCCAACAAGGTGGACGCGGTCGCCGCGCTCGGCGCGCGGGTCGTGATCGCGGGCGACAGCCAGGACGACGCGCAGGCCGACGCGCGGCGTCTCGTGCGCGACGAAGGCTATGCGTACGTGCCGCCGTTCGACGATCCTCGAATCATCGCCGGGCAGGCGACGATCGGCGTCGAGATTCTCGAAGCGTTGCCCGATGCGGCAACGCTCGTCGTGCCGCTGTCCGGCGGCGGGCTGTTCAGTGGCGTCGCATTCGCCGCGAAGGCGATCCGGCCGGCGATCGAGGTGATCGGCGTGTCGATGACGCGCGGCGCCGCGATGCACGCGAGCCTCGCGGCCGGGCACCCGGTCGACGTCGACGAACAGCCGACGCTCGCCGATTCGCTCGGCGGCGGCATCGGTCTCGACAACCGCTACACGTTCGACATGACGCGCGCGCTGGCCGACGACGTCGTGCTGCTCGACGAGCCGGCGATCGCGCGCGGCATCGCGCATGCGTATCGCGAAGAGCGTCTCGTCGTGGAAGGCGCGGGCGCGGTCGGCATCGCCGCGTTGCTGGACGAACGGATCGCGCGCCGCGATCGCGGCGGTCCGATCGTCGTGGTCGTCAGCGGCGCGAACATCGACATGGCCGTGCATCGCCGGCTCGTTTCGGAGAACTGACATGACCCATCCCGTCACGCTGCTCGGGCAGGCGCAATTGCGCGCGCTGGTTCCGCTCGATCTGGCCGCGATCGACCAGGTCGAGGCCGCGTTCGTGTCGCTCGCCACCGATGCGGTCGCGATGCCGCCGATCCTCAATCTCGCGCTGCCGGCGCGGCACGGCGAAGTCGACGTGAAGACCGCCTACCTGCCGCGCTTTGACAGCTTCGCGATCAAGGTCAGCCCCGGCTTCTTCGACAACCCGTCGCTCGGGCTGCCGAGCCTGAACGGGTTGATGCTGGTGCTGTCCGCGCGCACCGGCCTGACCGAGGCCGTGCTGCTCGACAACGGCTACCTGACGGCCGTGCGCACCGCGGCGGCCGGCGCGGTGGCCGCGCGCCAGCTTGCGCGTGCCGATGCGCGCCGCGCGGCGATCGTCGGCGCGGGCGAACAGGCGCGGCTGCAACTCGACGCGCTGATGCTCGTGCGCGACATCACGCACGTGACGGTCTGGGCGCGCGACGCCGGGCGTGCCGCGCGATTCGCGGCCGACGTGCGCGCCGCGCACGGGATCGACGCGATCGTCGCGCGATCGGTGCATGCGGCGCTCGCCGACGCGGACATCGCGGTGACGACGACGCCGAGCCGCGAGCCGCTCGTGCACGCGGAGGATCTGCATCCGGGGCTGCACGTGACAGCGATGGGTTCCGACGCCGACTACAAGACCGAGCTCGCGCCGTCGGTGTTCGGCACGGCGCGCTACTTCTGCGACCGGCTGCAGCAGACCCGCGTGGCCGGCGAACTCGCGCACGCGATCGCCGCCGGTGCGGTCGCGGCCGACGCGGTGTTTACCGAGCTCGGCGAAGTCATCGTCGGGCAGCGCGACGGCCGCACGCATCGCGACGACATCACGATCTGCGACCTGACCGGCACCGGCGCGCAGGACACCGCCATTGCCGTGCTCGCGCTGCAGCGCGCCCGCGCGGCGGAGGTGGGCACGATTTTCCACAACGACCTCACGACCTGAGAGGAGACAGATGTCCGCAGTCATCGAACCCCACCAAGCCGTGCCACGTCTCGCGTTCGAGCGCAGCGAATACGCTGCGCGCATCGCGAAGACGCGCACGGCGATGCAGCGGGCCGGCATCGACCTGTTGATCGTCACCGACCCGACCAACATGGGCTGGCTCACCGGCTATGACGGCTGGTCGTTCTACGTACACCAGTGCGTGCTGCTGCCGATGGACGGCGAGCCCGTCTGGTACGGCCGCGGCCAGGACGCGAACGGCGCGAAGCGCACCGTGTTCATGGCGCACGAGAACATCGTCGGCTACCCGGATCACTATGTGCAGTCGACGGCCCGTCACCCGATGGACTACCTGTCGACCGACGTGATTGCCGCACGCGGCTGGAGCACGCTGCGCATCGGCGTCGAGCTCGACAACTATTATTTCAGCGCGGCGGCGTATGCGTCGCTGCAGAAGCATCTGCCGGCCGCGCGCTGGGTCGACGCGACCGCGCTCGTGAACTGGCAGCGCGCGGTGAAGTCGCCGCGCGAGATCGAGTACATGCGCGTTGCGGCACGGATCGTCGAGCGCATGCATGCGCACATCGTCGACACGATCGAGCCCGGCATGAAGAAGAGCGATCTCGTCGCGCAGATCTATGCGACCGGGATCGGCGGCGCGGACGGCTTCGGCGGCGACTATCCGGCGATCGTCCCGCTGCTGCCGACGGGCGCCGATGCGGCCGCGCCGCACCTGACGTGGGACGACACGACGTTCGCGCGCGGCGCGGGCACGTTCTTCGAGATCGCCGGCTGCTACCGCCGCTATCACTGCCCGCTGTCGCGCACCGTCTATCTCGGCAAGCCGCCCGCGCACTTCATCGAAGGCGAGCGCGCGGTGGTCGAAGGCATCGAGGCGGGGCTCGCGGCCGCGAAGCCCGGCAACGTGTGCGAGGACATCGCGAACGCGTTCTTCGCGGTGCTGCGCCGCGCCGGCATCGAGAAGGACAGCCGCTGCGGCTACCCGATCGGTGCGAGCTATCCGCCGGACTGGGGCGAGCGCACGATGAGCCTGCGCCCGGGCGACCGCACGGTGCTCGAACCCGGCATGACGTTCCATTTCATGCCGGGGCTGTGGCTCGACGACTGGGGTCTGGAGATCACCGAAAGCATCCTGATCACCGACACCGGCGTCGAGACGTTCTGCAACACGCCGCGCAAGCTGTTCGTGAAGGAGTAGGGCGATGCGGGCTTCTCCGATCACGCCGACCGTCGACTTCGACGCGGACGGCGAACAACATGGCTTTCTGAAGCTGCCTTACTCGCGCGACGATTCCGCGTGGGGGGCGATCATGATTCCGGTGACCGTCGTGAAGCGCGGCGACGGGCCGACGGTGTTGCTGACCGGCGGCAATCACGGCGACGAATACGAAGGGCCGGTCGCGCTGTCGAAGCTCGCCGGTTCGCTGAAGGCGGCCGACGTGACCGGCCGCGTGATCGTCGTGCCGTTCATGAACTACCCGGCATTTCGCGCCGGGTGCCGTACGTCGCCGATCGATTCGGGCAACCTGAATCGCAGCTTTCCGGGGCGGCCGGACGGCACCGTCACCGAGAAGATCGCCGATTACTTCCAGCGTCATCTGCTGCCGCTCGCGACCCACGTGCTCGACATCCATGCGGGCGGCCGCACGCTCGACTTCGTGCCGTTCGCGGCGATCCACGTGCTGGACGATCGCGACCAGCAGGCACGCTGCGATCGCGCGATGCGCGCCTTCGGCGCACCGTACTCGATGCGCATGCTGGAGCTCGACAGGGTGGGACTCTTCGACAGCGCGGCCGAGGCGGCCGGCAAGGTGTTCGTGTCGACCGAGCTGGGCGGCGGCGGGTCGTCGACGGCCGCGAGCGTCGCGATCGCCGAACGCGGCGTGCGCGGGTTTCTCGCGAATGCGGGCGTGATCGCGAAGGGCGACGGCGCACGCGCCACGCCGCGCACGACCACGCTGCTCGACATGCCGGACGGCTCGTGCTTCACGACCAGCGAGCATCGCGGGCTGCTGGAGATGTGCCGCGACCTCGGCAGCGAGGTCGACGCGGGCGACGTGCTCGCACGCGTGCACGACATCGACCGCACGGGCGTCGCGCCGGTCGAATACGTCGCGCGCCGGCGCGGCCTGCTCGCGGCCCGGCACTTCCCGGGCATCGTGCAGGCCGGTGACACGATCGCGGTGGTCGCCGACATCGTCGAGCGCAACATTCCGGTGGCCGCATAGGGGTGTGCACGACGTGATCAAGCTCGACCGATACGACCTGGCGATCCTGCGCATCCTCGAACGCGACGGGCGCATCACGAAGTCGAAGCTCGCGGAAGCCGTGAACCTGTCGATCTCACCGGCGTGGGAGCGCGTGCGCAAGCTCGAGGAAAGCGGCGTGATCCGCGGCTATCGCGCGGACGTCGACTGGATCGGTACGTTCTCGGGCAGTCGCATCGTCGTCGAGGTGACGCTGTCGCGTCATACCGCGCCCGACATGCGGCGCTTCGAGGATCGCGTGAGCGCGGCGCCCGAGGTCGCGCAGTGTTTCGCGACAGGTGGCGGCGTCGACTACGTGCTGCATGTGTTCGCGCGGGACATCGACCACTACCAGCGCTTCATCGATGCGTTGCTGATGGACGACCTCGGCATCGAACGCTACTTCACGTACATCGTGACGAAGGTCGTGAAGTGCGAATCCGGCGGCGCGCCGGACTGGCACTGAAACTTCGCGCGAACGCGCGGCAATACGGAAAAAACCGCAAGAAGCGGGCGCCGAAACCGAAATTTCCGCACCCGGCGGCACGACAGAATGACGCTCGTGCCCACCCAAACGAGGAGACGCAGCATGCTGCCCGGACACCCCGTTCTGTTCAAGTCGACGTGCTATGTCGACGGTCGCTGGATCCACAGCGACAGTGCCGCGACGGTTGCCGTCGTGAACCCCGCCGACCAGGCCGTGATCGGCCATGTGCCGATGCTCGAGCGCGCGCAGATCGTCGCCGCCGTCGACGCCGCGCAGCGTGCGTTCGACACGTGGCGCTGGACGCCGCAAGCGGTGCGCAGCGCGGCGCTGCTGCGCTGGCATGCACTGATCCTGCGGCATCTCGACGATCTCGCCGCGCTGCTGTCGCTCGAACAGGGCAAGCCGTTCGCCGAGTCGCGCGGCGAGATCCGCTATGCGGCGAGCTTCGTCGAATGGTTCGCGAACGAGGCGAAACGCGTCGCGGGCCGCACGATACCGACACATATCGACGGCGCGCATCTCGGCACGGTGATGGAGCCGGTCGGTGTCGCGGCGCTGATCACGCCGTGGAATTTCCCGGCCGCGATGATCACGCGCAAGGCCGCCGCCGCGATCGCGGTCGGCTGCGCGGTGGTGGTGAAGCCCGCGCACGAGACGCCGTTTTCGGCGCTCGCGCTCGCGCAGCTCGCCGACGAGGCCGGCTTCCCGGCCGGCGTGTTCAACGTCGTGCTCGGCGAACCGCGGATGGCGATGGAAACGCTCGTCGGCGATGCGCGCGTGCGCGCGGTGAGCTTCACCGGATCGACGCGCGTCGGGCGGCTCGTGACCGAAACCGCCGCAAAGGCCGGCATTCGCAAGATCGCGCTCGAACTGGGCGGCAACGCGCCGTTCATCGTCACCGAGGATGCGGACCTCGACCAGGCGGTGCGAATCGCCATCGGCGCGAAGTTCCAGACCTCCGGGCAGGACTGCTGCGCGGCGAATCGGATCTTCGTCGCACGGCCGCTGTACGAAGCATTCGTCAGCCGCTACGCGAACGCGGTGCGGGAACTGAAGACCGGCCCCGCGTTCGAGCCGGGCGTCGACGTCGGCCCGCTGATGCACCAGGCCGCGTTCGATGCGACGGCGGCGCGCGTCGACGACGCCCGTGCGCGTGGTGCGCGCATCGTCGCGGGCGGCCGGCCGCATGCGCTCGGCGGCTGGTTCTACGAACCGACCGTGATCGCGGATGCCGCACCGGGCATGCGCGTGGTCGACGAAGAAAACTTCGCGCCGATCTCGGCGGTGTGCGCGTTCGACACGCTCGACGAGGTGATCGAAAAAGCCAACGACACCGAGTACGGCCTCGCCGCCTACGTGTGCGCGACGCGTATCGACACGATCTTCCAGCTCGTGCGGCGGCTCGATTTCGCGATGGTGTCGGTCAACGGCGTGAAATTCACCGGGGCGCCGATCCCGTTCGGCGGGATGAAGGCGTCGGGCCTCGGGCGCGAAGGCGGCGCCGAAGGCTTCGAGCCGTTCAGCGAAACCAAGTACTTCTGCCTCGGCAATCTCGGCCTACCCGTCGCGGCGACGGCCTGACTCATTCAAAGGAACCCATCATGAAACAATCGATCGACGCACTGTTGCGCGAGGATCGCGCCCACTTCATGCACCCGTCGACGCACGCGTACGACCACGAGACCGGCGCGCTGCCCGGCAAGATCGTGCGCGGCGCCGAAGGCATCCATATCGAGGATCACCAGGGCAAGCGCTATATCGACGCGTTCGCCGGCCTCTACTGCGTGAACATCGGCTACGGCCGCACCGAGGTCGCCGAGGCGATGTACGAACAGGCGAAGCAGCTCGCGTATTACCACACGTATGTCGGCCACTCATCGGACGCGATCATCGAGCTGTCGTCGCGCATCATCGACTGGGCGCCGGCCGGGATGAAGAAGGTCTACTACGGGATGTCGGGATCCGACGCGAACGAGACGCAGGTCAAGATCGTCTGGTACTACAACAACGTGCTCGGGCGTCCGAACAAGAAGAAGATCATCTCGCGCGAGCGCGGCTATCACGGCTCGGGCATCGTGACAGGCAGCCTCACCGGCCTGCCGAGCTTCCACCAGCACTTCGACCTGCCGATCGATCGCGTGAAGCATACCGTGTGTCCGCACTGGTATCGCAAGGCGCCCGTCGGCATGAACGAAACGCAGTTCGTCGCGTACTGCGTCGACGAGCTCGAGAAGCTGATCGCGCGCGAAGGCGCCGACACGATCGCGGCGTTCATCGCCGAACCGGTGATGGGCACGGGCGGCATCATCGAGCCGCCGCGCGGCTACTGGCCGGCGATCCAGGCCGTGCTGCGCAAGCACGACATCCTGCTGATCTCGGATGAAGTCGTGTGCGGGTTCGGGCGCCTCGGCTCGAAGATGGGCGCGCAGCACTTCGGGATCGAGCCCGACCTGATCACCGTCGCGAAAGGGCTGACGAGCGCGTATGCGCCGCTGTCGGGCGTGATCGTCGGCGAGAAGGTGTGGGACGTGATCGCGCGCGGCTCGCAGGAGCATGGGCCGATGGGGCACGGCTGGACGTACTCGGGGCACCCGGTATGCGCGGCCGCGGCACTCGCGAACCTCGCGATTCTCGAGCGCGAGAATCTGGTCGGCAACGCCGCCGACGTGGGCGCGTATTTCGGCGCGAAGCTGCGTGACGTGTTTGGCTCGCATCCGCTCGTCGGCGAAGTGCGCAGCGTCGGGATGCTGGCCGCCCTCGAATTCATGGCGGACAAGGACGCGCGCACGCCGTTCGATCCGGCGCTGAAGATCGGCGCGCAGGTGTCGGCCGCGGCGCTGCAGCGCGGCGTGATCGCGCGCGCGATGCCGCATGGGGACATTCTCGGGTTTGCGCCGCCGCTCGTGATGACGCGCGACGAAGCGGACGAGATCGTCGGCATCGTGAAGGATGCCGTGGACGAGGTCGCGGAGCGGAATATTTCGACCGTCGCGTGAGGGTCATGCGGCGCTGATGTGCGCGAGAAGACGCCGTCGCACCGAAGTGCGGCGGCGTCTTTCTATCGACCGGTGCCGATTCGGGAAGCGTCGTCCGTCGTCAGCCTTGCATCAATCAGTAGTCCCACGTTACCGGAACGAAGCGGAAACCGTCGCCGTTCTTTGCGACATGCCCGATCGACGGGAACGCCACATGCGCCGCGGCCAGCATCGCGCCGGTTTCGGCGGCTTCGTTGAACAGCGCGATACGCACGTCGACGGCACCTTCGGGATCGTGTTCGAAGCCGTTTTGCCAGTCGGGATTGTCGAAGTTGACTTCGAAGACGGCGTCGCCGACGAACGTCAGCTTTTCACCCTTCGACGCGATGTCCACCACGCAGTGTCCCGGCGTGTGCCCGCCCGTCACGCGCGCCGACACGCCCGGCGCGACTTCCACGGTGCGGTCGAACTGCATGATGTTTTCGCCGTAGAGCTCGACGAACTTGGCCGCCGCCTTGCGCAGCGCGGGCGGAACGGTTTCCGGCATCACCGTCTTGCTGAAATCCGGATTCTTCCAGAACGCGACTTCCGCGGCCGCTACGTGAATGCGTACGTCCGGGCTCAGCCGGGCCTTGACGCCGTCGGTGTTCAGCCCGCCGACGTGATCCATGTGCATGTGCGTGATCACGATATCGGTGATCGCAGCCAGGTCGATGCCGGCCGATTCCAGACGCATGACCGAGCGCCCGGCGCGCGTGAAGTATTCGAAACCGTCGCCCACGCCCGAGTCGATCAGGATCAGGCGCTCGCCGCTGCGCACGAGCGCGATATTCAGCGCCCAGTCGAACATGTCGCGTTGCAGGAAACGGCCGTCGAACCATTCGTTGCGGTCCGCTTCGCTCACGTTGGTCGACATGGTGGAGGTCGGCAGCGGCAGAACGCCGTCGCTGATCAGCACGACATCGACGTCGCCGATGCGCACCGCATAGCGGGAAGAGACGAGTTCGCCCGCATCTTCGTTGCCGAGGGGGGCGGTAACCGGCTGTACATTGCGGATGGATTTGTTCATGGTCGATCGTCCTGTTGATCATGTGGGGTAAGCCGCACTGCGCAGCGCGGTTCGCGAGCACGACCGTGCAGGTCGCGTCCTTCGCTTCGCTCGCATGTCGATCGAGCGTGTGAGCGATTGTAGGAAAGCGCGGTGGATGCCAGTAGCACCGCGTGCGCGCACATGATGTTGTCCGGGCGACAACAATCCGGCGCCCGTCAGGGCGCCGAGGGGACCGACAGCGCTATCCCGCCAATCTCGTGATCGCGGCCTGGCTGCCCGCTTGCTCCCGAAGGCGGAACTTCTGGATCTTGCCCGTGGCAGTCTTGGGCAATTCGCCGAAAATCACTCGACGCGGGCATTTGAAATGCGCCAGTCGCTCGCGGCAGAACAGGATGACGTCCTGCTCGGTGATGGGGGAGGCATCCGGTTTCAGTTCGATGAACGCACAAGGCGTCTCGCCCCATTTGTCGTCCGGCTGAGCGACCACGGCCGCGTTGAGCACGCCTGCCATGCGATAAATGACCTCCTCCACTTCCACGGACGAAATGTTTTCTCCACCCGAGATGATGACGTCCTTGGAGCGGTCGGTGATCTGGATATAGCCGTCGGGATGCACGACCGCAAGATCGCCGGTGTGGAACCAGCCGCCGGCGAACGCTTTTGCCGTTGCGTCGGCATTCTTGAAGTACCCCATCATGACCGTATTCCCGCGGACCAGCACTTCGCCGCAAGACGTGCTATCGGCGGGGACGGGTTCGAGCGTCGCGAGATCGGTGACCGACATGTTCTCGAACGCAGCCGCGCGTACGCCTTGTCGCGCTTTCATTTTCCCTTGCTGCTCCGGCGGCAACGTATCCCACTCGTCGTGCCATGCACAGCTGATCGGCGTGCCGGCGATCTCGGTAATGCCATAGACGTGGTCGACGTCGAAACCCATCGCGCCGACGGCCTCCAGCACCGCCGCCGGCGCCGGCGAGCCGGCGGTCAGGACCCGCACACGACGAGGCAACGGCTGCAGTTCCGACGCGGGCACGCTCGCGATGCCTGCGAGGACAATCGGCGCCGCACAAAAATGATCGACGCCGTGCTTGGCGATCGCGGAGAGAATATTCGCGGCATTCACCTTGCGCAAACAGACATGGGTGCCCGCCGCTGCCGTAATCGCCCACGTGAAGCACCAGCCGTTCGCGTGGAACATGGGAAGCGTCCACAGGTAGATCGGCGCACGCGGGAGCGGCCAGTTCGTCATTTGCAACAGGCTCATCACATAGGTGCCACGATGGCTCGGCACGACGCCTTTCGGATCCCCGGTGGTGCCCGACGTGTAGTTCAACGCGATCGGCGTCCACTCGTCGATCGGGCGGCGGCCTGCAAATTCCGGATCGCCGCTCGCCAGCAGCGACTCATAATCGGTTTCACCGATGGCCGGGCCGTCGGGGGCCTCGTGATCGTTGATGTCGATCACGCGCGGCGGGTGGGGAACCGACTGCAACGCTTTCTCGACCAGAGGCGCCAGTTCGCGATCCACGAGCAGGAGCTTGCATTCACCGTGGCGCAGAATGAATGCGATGCCGTCGGCATCGAGGCGGCAATTGATCGCATTGAGAACGGCGCCCGACAGCGGGACGCCGAAGTGGGCCTCGAGCATGGCCGGGGTGTTCGGCGCGATGATCGACACCGTGTCGCCCGGCTCGATCCCCAATCGGACGAGCGCCGACGCGAAGCGATAGCAACGCTCGCGCGTTTTCGCCCACGTCTGCCGGAAGTCGCCATGAATGATCGCGGTGCGATTCGGAAAGACGTCGGCGGTTCGATCGAGAAAGGTCAGCGGCGTCAATGGAACGTGGTTTGCCGCGTTCTTCTCGAGCCCACGAGAATAGGCCGTTGCACTCATGACGTTGTCTCCATTCATTCATTATAAAAAGTGGTGAAATCGCGTACCGGACTGCGCTCCGTGACCAGCGTGTTCTCGATGCAGCCGTGATCCGCATAACCGAGGCTCATTCCGCACACCAACATCTGGTTGTCGGGAATGGACAGTTCGTTGGCGATGACGCGGTGGAACTTGTTGAAAGCCGCCTGCGGGCAGGTGTCGAGGCCGCGCGCCCGGGCGGCGATCATCACGCTTTGCAGGAACATCCCCGTGTCGAGCAGACTGCCTTCACGCATGACCCGGTCAACCGTGAAGAACAGGCCCACGGGTGCGTCGAAGAAGTTGTAGTTGCGACCGTGCTGGACGTGCATGCGCTCCTTGTCACCCTTCTCGATGCCCAGCAAGCCATACAGGTTCCAGCCAACCGCGCGCCGGCGATCCACATAAGGTGCGATCCATTCGCGCGGGTAGTAGTCGTAGGGCTCGTCCAGGTCGGAGCTGCGCTCAGGATCGTCATTGATCTCGTTGATGGCGGCAGACAGGCGGGACTTCGTCGCGCCCGTCACGACATGCACATGCCAGGGCTGGATGTTGACGCCGGTCGCGCTGAAGCGAGCCACGTCGAGGATGGCCTCGATGTGCTCGCGAGGAACCGGCGTCGGAAGGAAAGCGCGGACGCTGCGCCGCGTGACGAGCGCCCAATCGACGGCGCGGGTCACGTCGGCGAACGAGTTCAACGGAGGAGGAGAGAGACGGTCCATTTCGATACCGGCATTGAAAGGTGCGTTGCACTTAGCCATACGGTGTTTGCTGAGGTAGAGCTCATCCGAGCCGTGTTGTTCGCAAGGATGTCGGCGATCGAGTTGCGATGGCAGAAGCGTCAGTGGCCCGCGCTACCCTGAACCGCGACAACAGGCGCACTGTTCGAGCGATGCGAGTCGGCACGTGTCTGGTTGATCAGCGTCACCGCCGCCGCGCCGACGAGGCCCGCCAGGCCGATGGCCATGAAATTCTGCTCGAGCGGCAGCTTCAAGGACACGAGCCAACCGATGAGCACCGGCGCCACGATCGCGCCGATCCGGCCCACGCCGGAAGCAAAGCCGACACCCGTAGACCGGATCGCATGGGGATAGAAGTCACCGGCATACGCGTACGCAAGCAATTGCGTACCGAGCGTCGATGCACCGACCACGAATACGACGACAAACAACGATACGGCCGATTTCGTGTAGCCCATCAGTGACAGCGCAGCCGCGCCGACGATGTAAAACGCAATCAGCACGCGCTTGATGTTGACCTTGTCGCTGAGCCAACCGCCGAAGATCGCGCCGGCGATGGCGCCGACGTTGAACACAATCACGAAGTTCAACGCCGAGCCGAGGCTATATCCGGCCATGGCCATCAGCTTGGTCAACCACGAACTGAGCGCGTAGACCATGAAGAGGCCCGTCATGAACGCGACCCAGATCATCGAGGTACTGAAGCCGCGCCCGTCCTGGAAGAGGCGTCGCACCGACGCGTCCTGGGCTGTGTCTGACGAACCTCCCGCAAACTGCTCTTGACCGCTCGACGGATAGTCAGGCACCAACCGCTTCAGCACCGCGCGCAGTGTGTCGTGCCGGCCGCGTTTGATCAGGAAGACCATCGAATGGGGCATCGTCTTGATGATGAACGGGATCAGCAGGACGGGCAGGCCCGCGGCGAAAAAGACCGATTGCCAGCCGTAGCTGCCGATCAGCTGCTTCGCGGTGAGCGCCACCAGAATTCCGCCAATCGAATATCCGGCGAACACCAGCGTGACCAATCGGGTTCGCAACGCATTGGGCGAAAACTCCGCCATCTGCGCGGTGACGATCGGCAACACGCCGCCGATGCCGAGACCGGCGACGAAGCGCGTGACGCTGAAACTGACGGGATCGCTCGTCAATCCGGCGGCCGCGGTGAACAGACTGAACAGCGCCACGCAAACGCACATCATCGTTGGTCGTCCGAAACGGTCGGCCAGCGTGCCGAGGAAAATGGCCCCGAGCATGACGCCAAACAGCGTCGAGCCGGCCATGATGCCGGCGCTGGTCGCGTCGATGTGCATGTCCTTCATGATCGACGGCAGCGCCGCGCCGACGACGGCAAGATCGTAGCCGTCGAGTATCAACATCAGGACACACCAGAACAGCACAAGGGCATGAAAGCCATTGAATCTGGCCCGACCGGCGAGTGAGTACACGTCTATCTGGTTCATGTCGTCTCCTTGGATTTAGTGTCGTGCATTGAAATGCGCGCGCGTTGCAGCCAGTGTCAGACGGGCGCGATTCGCAGTCCATGTCCGTGAACTTCAACCTGAATGAGGTCGCCGGACACCGACGTTTGCGGTGTTACGGCACTGGCGGCAGCCAGTTGGAGAAATCGCTTCTTTTGACGATGGATTGCCTCAGTCCGTCGGGCAGACCGTGCCCCGTGCGACGGTCCGCATCGCACGGGCTATTCGTTTATTCGTTTGAGTACGGGCGTAGCGCGGGTAGTGATTTGAATCGGGCTGGAACGTGCGAACCCGATTGCGTCAGCGCGGACAATTCCGGGCGGAAGCCAACCGCCCGATACAGCCGATTGCCGCGCACGGCGAACCGCACTAATTCGAGCACGAGAAGCTCGCCGCCAGATTCTGGTCGCCCCCGATGTATTTCGGCCACTGCGGGTATTCGCACAGCGGTCGGGTACGTCCGGCTGTTGCCGGAGTCAGGTCGGTGATGGTCAGATCTTGGGGCGCGATTCCTTTCGTCACCCAGTTGTCCAATGCCGTCAGACCGTCATATGAACCATTGAATTGTCCGCCGAAGCTGTGGGCCGCACCCGGAACCAGGTAGAACTTCAGAAATTGACTGAGCGGCCCCTGCCCGAATCGGGACACCAGCCTGTTGTAGTAATCGATCGACAATTGCGCCGGGATGAACTGGTCTGATTGTCCGTGCTGGAGAATGATCTTCCCGCCGCGGCTCTGGAATTGACTCAAGTCGGTGCTGGTGCTGTCCATGAGCGCACTCACCGCCTGGACGCGCGAGGTCAATGAGCCCGGGTTCGCAGGATTGAAATTCAGAATGCTGGCGGCAGCGTCGCGAGCGACCGCGAACCGGAGCATGTCATTTGGAAACGCGTAAAAGAATGCGGTCTTGCCGACGACCCCGGGCTCGACCGTCGCATCGGCGGCGGAACTAGCCCAAGCCAGCGGAGTCGACCAAAAGTCCGCACCGGAGAACGCGTTATATGCCGGAAAGGTGTGAATTCCGTTTGCCAGATCGAAGCTGAAGTCGAGCGGTGTGCCGGCGGTGTTCAGCGTATTGATTTGCGCGTCCGACAAGCAACTGTCGCCGGTGTCGCCGCCGCCCGAGCAGCGAATCGCTGCCGGATCGAACACGCACGCAGCCGGGTTGCTGATAATGCCGTCGGTCACACCGTCCAGCGCGTCGCATTGCTTGATGACCGCTGCGAGCACGGCCTTGCCCTTGGCGGGCGTGACGTATCCTCCGGGCGCCAGCAGAGATCGCGAGATCCTGCCCATCTGCAGCCAGAGTCCCGTGATTCCCGACGCGGGGTAGGTGGAAATGATGCCGTCGTAGTCGTGCGGGAAGCGTTGCGCGGCGATCAAGCCTTGTCGTCCGCCGCTCGAGCCGCCGATGAAATAGCTGTGCACGAAGTCCGACCCATATCGTGCCTTTGCGAGGTAGGCTGCGAAATCATGCGTCTTCTTGATGTGGTCGCCTGCGTAGTTGGCAAGTGCCTCGTCGTTCGCCGCAAACGAACCGTCCAGCGCGTTTCCCTCATGCCCGCTGTCGCTCCCCATCGTTACGTAACCCCGGCGCAACGGCGTACTGACGCCCGCGGGCTCTGCCCCCGCCAGGAACCCGTCGGCGGGCGAACCCTCGGTATCGGCAATGGTGCCGTCAAATCCGCCGCCGCCAAAGTGGACCGCTTTTCCGTTGAAGTTGGTCGGAAGATCCACTTCCACCCGAATATCGGGTGCGTTGAAATCGACCGGATGAATGGTGCCGAGCACTTTGCAGTACTCACCATTGCGGTTACCAGAAGCGGTATCGGCGACGAGCGTCGCGGACACGACAGTCGCACCGGTGGTCGGCAACCCGATCGAGCTGGCAGGAACGGTCGTGCCAGCCAACGCACTGCACTTCGCGGCTGCCGTCACGGCCGTGGCGTTTGCCGGTGCGGCGTCATCGTCGCCGCAGCCCGATACGGTAACGGCTGACGCTGCGAATAGCGCACTCACAATAGCCGAGCTTCGGCGGGTGCTGAACCGGGTTCTCATTCTCGTCTCCATATATTTTTTGCAACCGCAATGCGCTGCTCGTCGAGGGCAATTCTTCTCTTCTCGCCGCTGATTTCGCAGCGGTTGAAAGGAAGGCTGCGGCCCGAGTAAGCGAGTGCCTGTCTTGCGGTGTTTATCAAGCGCGGGGCTTTCGCGGAGCCAACTCCGGTTACGCCGCGCAACCGGGCGCGAGGCTTGTTCTGGTTTGCCGAACGCGGTTGCAGTGTCAGCCTGGGCGGCACACCAATCCATGCCCGCCGACCTCAGTTTGCGTGAGGTCTGTGGACACGCCGGGTTTTCACTGTGCTTCGTGCGTCGGCTGCCCAGGGAACATGAGCGGAATGCGGCATCGGCGCTGCCCGCCCGCGCGCGATTCACCGGTGGCACGGCTTGGCGCTGCGTTGCGTCGGCAGCCATGCTCTTGTGCAAAATTCGTTTGGAAACGAGGCTCGGGCCTACGATCAAGCGTTCGTCTTGCCGTGGCGGTACATTCCCGGGCTGGCGCCCGTCCACTTCCTGAAGGCCCTGTGAAAAGCACTGGCTTCCTGAAATCCAGTCCGTGCAGCGACTTCCGCGACCGTGAGAGAAGTGCTGGAGAACAACTCGATCGCGATGTCGCGGCGCAATTCGTCTTTCAGTTGCCGGTAGTTCGTGCCTTCGGCCAGCAGGCGGCGTTGCAGCGTGGCCGCGGATAGATTCAGCAACCGCGAGAGCGCGTCGAGGTCCGGCCAATCGTCGGGGGCCTGGTTTCTGAGTCGGCGCCTGACCTGGGCCGTCGTGCTCGATTCATTGCGATACTTCACCAGGATATTGGCCGGTGCATTCTCGAGGAACGCACGAAGGCTCGCTTCCGTGCCGGACAGTTTGAGATCGAGGAAACTGCGATCGAACCGGATCAGGGTCTCCTCCGCGGAGAACGTCACGTTCTCGCAGAAGCGCATCCGGTAGTCGCTGTCATCGCTTGGTGCGGACGCGCGAAACCTCATCTCGATCAGCGGAATCCGTCTGCGCGCGAGCCAGCATGCAAAACCGTGCACGAGGATGAACCACGTGCCGTAGGCAAAGAGCCGGCGTGTGCGCCCATCGTCATGCAGGACGATCACCGCATGCTCGCCTTCGCAGCGCAACTCGCCGTGAATGTCGTCGAGCACGGCGCGCAGGAATTTAAGCATGCGGCGCAGCGCGTGTTCCAGATTGTCCGAATGCAGCACCGCGTGACACATCAGCGCGTAACTGCCCCGGCGCAGTGGGTGGCTGTCGAGACCAAAGAACTCGTCGTCCATCAAATCGGCCAGCGCCGCCCACAGGCGCGAAAAGGCCAACGCCGGCACGCGGGCTCTCGGCACATCCAACAATTCTGCCGCGATTCCAGCGTGCTGGAGGACGGCCGACACATCGAGATTCCGCTGTGTCGCCACGAGAATGGCCTCACGCACCAGGCTGATGGAGGTTGTGCCCTTGTCTTGAGCATCGTTCATGGTCAGGCTCATCCACGGAAAGTGCAGTGATGTTAATCGCTGCCGGGCGCAAGCGAAACCTGCTCCCCGTGATGGCCGTGCGTGTGGTGCTGATAGAGGGCATCGGCGTGCTGCGCGGTGCGGGACTCGAGTGGCCGTATCCGGGGATCATGCGAAACGACATCGCGCCGGGCGGCAAGTGGATGTACCGCTGAAATGCGCATCGCCCGCGGTCCGTTGCCGGAAGGCGGGCGATGCGAAGGATGCCATTTATGGGAAGCGGAAGCCGAGGCGGATCAGTCGCGTATCAGCCCGCTCGCCCCGGCACCGTGTCCCCGCGCAGCGAGCACCCGCGCGTCTCGATCACGCCCGCCAGCGCAACCAGCCCGACCGCACAGGCCGCCATCATGTAGTACGCGGGAATCATCGTATTGCCGGTCTTGCCGATCAGCCAGTCGTTGACGATCGGCGCGGTGCCGCCGAACAGCGACGTCGACACGTTGTATGCGATCGCCATGCCCGCATATCGCACATGGGTCGGGAACATCGCCGGGAACATCGCGGAAATGGTCGCGAGCTGCGGCACGTACAGCAGGCCGAGCACCGCGAAGCCGATGAATGCGCCGAGCACGCCGTGCGTCATCAGCGTGAACATCGGCACGGCCGCGACGAACAGCCCGACGAGCGAGATCCACCACATCGTCTTGCGGCCGACGCGATCCGACAGCCAGCCGGCGAACGGCAGCAGCACCATCATCGCGAGCATGCCGATCAGCGGAATCAGCAGCGACATGTTCTCGCTGACGCCGAGCTCCTTGTGCATGTAGGTCGGCATGTACGCGAGCAGTACGTAGTTGACGACGTTCAACGCGACGACGAGCCCGCCGAGCAGCAGCAGCGGCCGCGCATAGCGGACCAGCAGCTGACCGACCGGCAGCGCGGTGGCCGCGGTGCTCTGCTCGCGCCGCTGCGCCTGCTCCTCGAGTTCGCGGAACACCGGCGTTTCCTCGAGACGCGAACGCAGGTAGAAGCCGATCAGCCCGAGCGGGGCCGCGACGAGGAATGGCAGGCGCCAGCCCCATGCGTGCATCGACGAGTCGCCGAGCAGCAGCGCGAAGCCGAGCATGAGCAGCGCGCCGAGCGAGAACCCGGCAATCGTCGCGAATTCGAGGAAGCTGCCGCACAGGCCGCGTCGCGAATCCGGTGCGTATTCGGCGATGAAGGTCGCCGCGCCGCCGTATTCGCCGCCGGTCGAGAAGCCCTGCACCATGCGCAGCACGATGAGTGCCGCCGGCGCGAGCCAGCCGGCCGTCGCGTAGGTCGGCAGCACGCCGACGAGCAGGGTTGCACCCGACATCGTCAGCACGGTCAGCGCGAGCACCCGCTTGCGGCCGAGGCGGTCGCCGAGCGGGCCCCAGAACAGGCCGCCGAGTGGGCGGATCAGGAACGAGATGGCGAAGGTGCCGAGCGCGAACAACGTCGCACTGGCCGTGTTGCCGGGAAACAGCGCCGCGGAGATGTAGGCGAGCCCGTACGCGTAAATGCCGTAATCGAACCATTCGGTCGCATTGCCGAGGGCGGCGGCCGCGATCGCGACCCGCGGCAGGCAGTGCGGCTCGTCGCCGCGGGAAGCCGTCTCGTCCGGAATGGACGCGGCGGGGGAAACGGAAGTCCACGATGGCACGTATCGCATGAGGGATCCTCGTTATCAGCATGCGCCCGGGCGGGCGCCGACGAGGATCAAAGTAATCCCGCCAATTAGCGAGGCCGGATGTCATAGGACGATATTGGCGATCGGGGTTTTCCCCGTGCCGTGGACGAGGATGCGGCGATGCGGCGATGCGGTGATGCGGCGATGCGGTGATGCGGCGATGCGGTGATGCGGCGATGCGTTGGCGCGGCCGGCCCGCGCATCGCCCGAAGCGGTGCCTAGCGAATATGCGGCAGCAACGCGCGCAACCAGCACGCGACCGCCACCGCGCCGCCATCCGGCGTGCCGATCGCGCGTTCGCCGAGATAGCTCGCCCGCCCCGCGCGCGGCGTCATGCCGGCCGTTTGCTGCGCACCGTGTTCCGCGGCTTCCACTGCGGCCGCCCATGCGCTCGCGGGGTCGCGATCATGGTCGAGCGCGCGGTCGAACGCAGCGGCGGCCGGCACCAGCGCGTCGAGCATCGTCCGGTCGCCGGCGCGTGCGCCGCCCAGTTCGCCGATCGCATCCACCGCGCTACGGAACGCCGCGGCCCAGTCGCGCGCCGACGGCTCGGCAGTAGCGTCGGCATCGTCGGTGGAGGCGAGGCGGCGCGACGCGCGCACCAGCGCGGTCGCATAAAACGGTCCCGAACTTCCGGCGATCGCGCGGCGCAACGCGGCGCCCAGCGCCGCGAGCGTACCGGCCGGCGTGCCGAACGCGGTTTCCGGCAACGCGAGGATCGCCTGCGCGGCGCGATACATGCTTGCGCCGAGATCGCCGTCGCCCGCGGCCGTGTCGAGCTCCGTCAGCGTCGCTTCGTTGTCGATCAACGCCTGCGCGACCGCATGCAGCGCCGGCTGCAGCCGCGCGGCCCACGCGCGACCGGCCGCGTCGAGCGGCGGCGGCGGCTCGTCGTGCGCGGCCGCCGAGGCCACATGAATCTGCGCATTGACCGCGCCGCCGCCGGGCCAGGCGCGCGCCTGCGTCGGCGCGTCGAGCAGCGCGGCGCGTTCGTCGTTCAAGCGCAGCAGCGAAATCGAGCAGCCGGGCATGTTGAGCGCGGACAGGAACGTGCCGGCCCACGCGCGCGCGACCGTGATGCCGCGCCGGTTCAGGTTGTCGTACGCGGCGCGCAGCACGATCGCCAGCTCCATGTCCGGCGTCGCGCCGAGACCGTTGACGAACAGCGCGACGCGTTCGCCGCGATCGAGCACGAGATCGGCGACGATGCTCGACAGCAGCGTGTCGACGAGCGCGTCGGCCGGCAGCGGCGCGGTGCGTTCGACGCCTTTCTCGCCGTGGATGCCGAGGCCGAGTTCGATCTCGTGATCGGCGAGACTGAACCCCGATTTCTCGGCGCCGGGGATCGTGCAGCCGTCGAGCGCGACGCCCATCGTGCCGAGTTCGGCCGCCGCGTCGCGCGCGATTGCCGCGACGCGGGCAAGTGGCAGCCCGCGCGCGGCGGCCGCGCCGGCCAGCTTGTGGATCAGCACGGTGCCCGCGATTCCGCGCCGCTGCCCGCGCTCGACGCGGCCGCGCAGCGACACGTCGTCGGCGACGATCACCGTCTCGACCGGAATTCCTTCCGCGCGGGCGAGCTCGGCGGCCAGCCCGAAATTGAGGCGGTCGCCGGTGTAGTTCTTCACTACGAGCAGCGCGCCGTTCGGGCCGGCACTCGCGCGGATCGCGGCGAGCACGGCGTCGGTCGACGGCGACGTGAACACTTCACCGCAGACGGCCGCGCTCAGCATCCCTTCGCCGACATAGCCGCCGTGTGCGGGCTCGTGGCCGCTGCCGCCGCCGGACAGGATCGCGACGGGGCGCTGCGACGGCTCGGGCATCGGCTGGCGAATGAGCACGTGCTCGTCGCCGAGGATCGCGAGATGCGGCGACTGCCGCGCGATGCCTTCGAGCATTTCGTGCACGACATCGGACGGGTGGTTCACGAGTTTTTTCATGGCGACGGTTTCCTGACGATGGGACTGAGGCCCGCCGGGCGGCGTGCTGTAAACGACAGGCGACGCGCACAGCAGAGTCGGCGTTACGGGCGATGCATTCGTAGCACGAATGTAACGATAATAGCGTCGCGCCGATTCCCGGGCTCGTCGTGAGCAGCCTAGTCGGCGCTTCGGTCACGGCCGTGCGGAACGGGGCGGCAAATGGCGAGGTCGAGCGGTTCGGGCGGGGTGGGGCTGCAACGCGGCTTGTTGTCGGGACTTGGCCTGATGCCGCTCGGTTCGCTGACCGTCGCTCGCCGCGGCGGCGTCGCGTGTGCCGCCTCGCTCGCGTCGGTCGACGACGCAGCAGGGATCGTGGCAGGCTCGGCGCGAGCGTTATCCGCATCGCGAAAGCGCGGCACTGCGTGTCGCCGCGCGCTTCCTCTTACTTGACCGCCGCGATCACCTTCGCGCGAATCAGCCGCGCGCGCAGCACATTGCGGCTGATGCCGAGCAGTCGCGCGGCCTGGATCTGGTTGCGGTGGCTGAAGTCGAACGCTACGCGCATCACGGTGTCCTCGATACGCTCGAACAGGTTCTCGTGCGCGTCGTCGAACAGCGCGCACAGCGCCAGTTCGAGCGCTTCCTGAGCAGGCGCATGGGTCGCTGCTTCCCGCGCGCCCGTGGCCGGTGCGCATGCCGACGACAGGTTCAGGTCGGTGTCCTGCAACGCATCGTGGCGGCTCACCAGCACCGCATGATGCATCACGTTCTCCAGTTCGCGGATGTTGCCGGGCCACGGATGCGCTTCGAGCCGGCGCGCCGCGAGCGGATCGATGCTGCGCGGCCCGTGGCCGAGGCGGCCGCGGTATGTGTCGAGGAAGTGGCGCGCGAGCGGCAGGATGTCGCCGGGACGTTCGCGCAATGTCGGCACGTCGAGCCGCACGACGTTGAGCCGGTAGAACAGGTCGCCGCGAAACCGTCCGGCCGCCACCGCCTGCTCCAGGTCGACGTTGGTCGCGGCCACCACGCGCACGTCGATCGGGATGCTCGCGCGCGAGCCGAGCCGCACGACCTCGCGCTCCTGCAGCACGCGCAGCAGCTTGACCTGCATCGATAGCGGCAGGTCGCCGATCTCGTCGAGAAACAGCGTGCCGCCGTTTGCGGCTTCGAACCAGCCGGGCTTCGCGCCGACCGCGCCCGTGAATGCGCCTTTCTCGTGACCGAACAGTTCGCTGTCGACGAGCGTGTCGGACAGCGCGCCGCAGTTCACGGCGACGAACGGCCCGTCGCCGCGATGGCTGACGTCGTGCACGCGGCGCGCGATCAATTCCTTGCCGGTGCCGGTCTCGCCGGCGATCAGCACGTTCGCGTCGCTCGGCGCGACGCGCCGCACGCGTTCGAGCAGCGCGAGCGAACGCGGATCGACGAACACGTGTGCACGGGTGCGATCCGCCGCTTGATGCGCCGAGCCGGTGAGAACGGGTGCGCCGCGCGAGCGTGTGCGCGATTCGTCCGGCTGAGCGGTGACGATACGAAGATTGACCGGACGCGGCGGTGCAAACAGGGAGGTCATGGCGATGAAGGCGTGAGTCGTTCGAACGTGCGGACCCGCGCTGGCGGGCGCGGTGGTCCGGTTGCTGCGTGGTCAGCAGAGTGTTCCGTGTTTTGCGTCGCTCGGGAAGCATCGATTTCTGATAACGAAAGCGCCATTGCTGCGCAGGATGCAGCGACGCGCGAGCGCGCTGCGGCGACAGCGGATTCGACGTCATCGTGTTCGATGCGACGGTGCCTGACCGCTGCGATCGGACGCGCGCCGCGCGCCAAACTGCTGATTGAGCAGCAGCGCATCAGCAACGCTGTTTCCGCCGGTTCATCTCGCTGTGGAATATCGATGTGAGGCGTTTCCTGGAACGCTTGCCACGGCTGGCCAATTGGCCGCGGAACCCATACCCGACGGGCGATCGAGGAAAACTTCGTGATGCAGATGATCGGACGATCGCGCAACCGTCGACAATGGCACGCTCCTTGCAACCCTGGCACCGTATAGGCGCGACAGCGCGCCGCTCGACCACGGGAACGCATGGCATGAGCAACACCCTCAACGTAGTCGCCCTGTCGGGCGGGCTGCAACGACCGTCACGCACGCTGGCACTGACGAACGCGATCGTTGCCGCGCTCGGCGACACGTTACCGATCGACACGCGGCTGATCGAACTCGGCGAGATCGGCAACCGGCTGGCCGGCGCGCTGAAGCGTGCGCAGGTACCACCCGATCTCGACGCGCTGATCCGCGCGATCGAGACGGCCGATGCGCTCATCGTCGCGAGCCCCGTGTATCGCGCGTCGTACACCGGCCTCTTCAAGCACCTGTTCGACCTCGTGTATCACGAGTCGCTCGTCGATGTGCCGGTGCTGCTCGCGGCCACCGGCGGCAGCGAGCGCCACGCGCTCGTGATCGATCACCAACTGCGGCCGCTGTTCAGCTTCTTCCAGGCGCGCACGCTGCCGATCGGCGTGTACGCGGCCGAAAGCGATTTCGACGGCTATGAGATCGCGAACCCCGCGCTGCGCGCCCGCATCGCGCTCGCGGTGGACCGTGCGGTGCCGCAACTGCGGCCGCGCGCACTCGCCGCCGTGGCTGCGTAACCCGTTTTCCCCTTCGATCAGGACCTTTCATGAGCATTCACGAACCTTCGGCCGATGGCGTCAAATTCGCGTACTGGGTGCCGAACGTCAGCGGCGGCCTCGTTGTCAGCACGATCGAGCAGCGTACCGACTGGAGTCTCGAATACAACCAGAAGCTCGCGCGCACGGCCGAGGCGGCCGGCTTCGACTACGCGCTGAGCCAGATCCGCTTCACGGCCGGCTACGGCGCCGAGTACCAGCACGAATCGGTCTCGTTCAGCCAGGCGCTGCTGCACGCGACGACGAAGCTCAAGGTGCTCGCCGCGATCCTGCCGGGGCCGTGGCATCCGGCCGTGGTCGCGAAGCAGCTCGCGACGATCGACCATATTTCGAATGGACGCATCGCGATCAACGTCGTCAGCGGCTGGTTCAAGGGCGAATTCAGCGCGATCGGCGAGCCGTGGCTCGAGCATGACGAACGCTATCGGCGCTCGAAGGAGTTCATCCAGGCGCTGAAGGGTATCTGGACGCAGGACAACTTCACGTTCAAGGGCGACTTTTACCGCTTCAACGACTACACGCTGAGCCCGAAACCCGTGCAGAAGCCGCATCCGGAGATCTTCCAGGGCGGCAGCTCGCGCGCGGCGCGCGACAACGCGGCGAGCGTGTCGGACTGGTACTTCACGAACGGCAATACGCCGGAGAACCTGAAGGCGCAGATCGATGACATCCGCGCGAAGGCCGCCGCGAACAACCATCGCGTGCGGATCGGCGTCAATGCGTTCGTGATCGCGCGCGACACCGAGGAAGAGGCGCGGGCCGTGCTCGACGACATCATCCGGCACGCGCACGTCGAGGCCGTGCATGCGTTCGGCGATGCAGTGAAACAGGCCGGCAGCGCATCGCCGGAAGGCGAGGGCAACTGGGCGAAGTCGACGTTCGAGGATCTCGTGCAGTACAACGACGGCTTCCGCACGAACCTGATCGGCACGCCGCAACAGATCGCCGAGCGGATCGTCGCGCTGAAGGCGATCGGCGTCGATCTCGTGCTCGCCGGGTTCCTGCATTTCATCGAGGAAGTCGAGTACTTCGGCCAGCGCGTGCTGCCGCTCGTGCGCGAGCTCGAAGCGCGGCGGCAGGCGGTTGCCGCGTGATGCGGGCGGCTGTGCGGCGGCCGGTTGCGATCGCCCGCGACTGCCCGAGCGTGTGAATGCAATATCCGGCGACACGTGTCGCTGGCCACCGACGAGCGCTGCCTCACGACGGGCGGCGCGTGCGGGCCGGCGCTTCACCCGATCCGCGACCCGCCGAGCGCGTTACGCGACATCCGCCATTCTCGACGCCTCGACGAGCATCTGCACGCCGAGGCTGCCGAGCACCGCTCCCATCGCCCAGCGCTGCGCGAGCAGCAGTGCCGGACGCCCGCGCAGGAACGTCGCGATGCTGCTCGAGCAGATTGCGACCAGCCCGTTCGCGGAAGCGAACACCGCGATCAACAACGAACCGAGAAACAGCGACTGGCCGAACACGCTGCCTTGCCGGTAATCGATGAACTGCGGCAGCAGCGACACGAACAGCATCGCGAGTTTCGGATTCAGCACGCTGGTGGTCGCGCCCATCGCGAGCAGCCGCAGCGGCTGCTCGTTCGGCAGCGTCCGCACCTCGAACGGCGAGCGACCGCCGGGCCGCACGGCCTGCCATGCGAGGTAGAGCAGATAGGCGGCGCCCACCACGCCGAGCACGGTGCCCGCATAGGGCACGCTCATGAACAGCGTCGTGATGCCGAACGCCGCGCCGAACATGTAGAACAGGTAGCCGATCATCACGCCGGCGAGCGAAATGAGCCCGGCCGCACGCCCTTGCGCGATCGAGCGCGACATCACGTAGACCATGTTCGGCCCCGGCGTGACCGCGAGCATGCCGCCGATGACGAGAAACCCGTAGAGCGATCCGGACGTATGCATGTTGTTCGCTTCCTGCATCGAATGAGTGCTGACGGGATTGATTGTCCGATCATGGAGGCGGACAGTAAAACGGGATAAACTGAATCGATTGATCAGTTTTTCTGAATCGAAATGAAAAAGCTCGACCTCGATGTACTCGCGATGGTGGTGGCCGTCGCGGAATCCGGCTCGTTCGCGCAGGGCGCGCAGGCCGTACACCGGTCGCCGTCGGCGGTGAGCATGCAGATCAAGGCGCTGGAGGATGCGCTCGGCAAGCCGCTGTTCATCCGCGACACGCGCAACGTCACGGCCACCGACGACGGCCGCACGCTCGCCGACTACGGCCGCCGGATGCTGGCGATGCGCGACGAGGCGTGGGCGTCGGTCGTGCGGCCGGAGATCCGCGGTCGCGTGACGATCGGCGTGCCGGACGACTACATCTCGTCGCTGCTGCCGCAGGTGCTCGGCAAGTTCGCGGCGATGCATCCGCGCGTCGAAGTGCGTGTGATCGGCCAGCCGAGCAGCGCGCTCGTGCCGATGCTGAAGGACAACACCGTCGACCTCGCGTGCCTCACGCGGATCAAGGGCGTGACCGGCGAGCTGATCCGGATGGAGCCGCTCGTCTGGGTCGGCTCACCGAAGCGTAACGTGTGGGAGGAGCGGCCGCTGCCGGTCGCGTTCTTCACGCACGGCGGCAGCATGGCGCGCGATCATGCGGTCAAGGCGCTGAACCGGCAGAAGATCCCGTACCGGATGTCGTACGAAAGCCCGAGCCACCTCGGGCTGTTGAGCATGGTGGAGGCCGGGCTCGCGGTCGCGCCGCTCGCGCGCTGCTGCATTCCCGATCATCTCGTGCAGCTGTCGGAAAGCCACGGGCTGCCGCCGCTCGGCGAACTCGAGGTCGTGCTGGCGCGCAGCGCGAAGTCCGCGCGCCCGCCGTGCGACTACCTGGCGGAGCAGATTCTCGATGAATGGCGCACGTGATCGCGTCAGCACGACTTCAGCAGCCACTCCCGAAACGCCACCAGCGACGGCAACGTGTCGTTTTCCGGCGGGTACACGAGGTAGTAGCTGCGCTGGCTGGTGATCGCGTCGCCGATCGACACGAGCTCGTTGCGGCTCAGTTCGTCTTCCACCAGCACCTTCGGCACGAGGCCGATTCCCATGCCGGCCCGCACGGCCTGGATCAGGTGCGACGTCAGCTCGAAGCTCGGGCCGATCCGCATCTCGCGATGATCGAGGCCGAAGTGCGAGAACCATTCCGCCCATGCGTGCTGATTGCTCGTCACGCCCAGCAGCGTCTGCCCGACCGCCCATGCCGGCGCGCGCGGGCCGGCCTTGCGGCGCCCGGCCGCATCGGGGCTCGCGATCGCAATCAGGAACTCGTTGTACAGCCGGTGCGCGTGCAGGCCGGGCCAGTCGCCCGCGCCGACGGTAATGGCCGCGTCGAGATCGTCGGTATGGAAGTCGATGCCGCCGATCCGCGAATGCAGGTGCACGGTCACGCCCGGATGCGCGGCATAGAAGTCGTGCAGGTGCGGCAGCAGCCATTTCGAGCCGAAGGTCGGCAATGTCGCGAGCCGCAGCGTGCCGGCGCCGGCCTGATGCGACATCGCCTGCAGCGTCGCGCCGCGGATGCGCCCGAGCGCGCCGCTCAGCTCGACGTAGTAGCGCCGTCCGACTTCCGTCAGCTTCACGGATCGGCCCTCACGCCGGAACAGCGGCACGCCGAGCTGATCCTCGAGCGTTTGCACCTGCCGGCTGATCGCGCTCTGGCTCAGGGACAGCTCGTCGGCCGCGCGCGTATAGCTTTCGTGGCGCGCGGCGGCCTCGAACACCAGCAACAGCGACATGGACGGGGTAAGGCGACGGTAATTCATGAGTTTTATGCAAGTTTTTCCGGGGGAGAATTCGTTTGTTTCTCGCGCTGATTCGCAAGATACTGGATTTCCGCGTGGCGTGGAATCTTGCTCAAAACTCATGTTTCTGATCGAGACCGCGCGCCGGTCTCACTCATCTCGCGCTTTCATCCCATGTCGATCGCTCCGTTGCCCCGTCCCGTCAGCCCGCCCGAGGGCCGTTACCGCGACTTTCTCGCCGCCCTCCAGGCCGCCGGATTCGCCGGCGAAATCCGCGCGGACCATGCGAACCGGACCGTGCAGGCGACCGACAACTCGATCTACCAGCGTCTGCCGCAGGCGGTGATCTGTCCCGCGCATGCCGAGGACGTGCGGCTCGTCGCGCGGCTGCTGGCTGAACCGGCGCACCGCGACGTCGCGGTGGCGGCGCGCGGCGGCGGCACCGGCACCAACGGGCAGTCGTTGACCGACGGCGTGGTCGTGGACCTGTCGCGCAACATGAACCGGATCCTCGAAATCAATGCCGACGAGCGCTGGGTGCGCGTGCAGGCGGGCGTCGTCAAGGATCAGCTCAATGCGGAGCTGAAGCCGCACGGCCTCTTTTTCGCGCCGGAGCTGTCGACGTCGAACCGCGCGACGGTCGGCGGGATGATCAACACCGATGCGAGCGGGCAAGGCAGCTGCACGTACGGCAAGACGCGCGACCACGTGCTCGCGCTCGACTTCGTGCTGATGGGCGGCGAGCAGCTGCACAGCGACGCGCTCGCGGACGACGAGCTGGAACGCCGCTGCGCGCGGCAGGACCGGGTCGGCAAGGTCTATCGCACCGCGCGCCGCATCAGCGACGAAAAAGCCGCGCTGATCGACGCGAAATTTCCGAAGCTCAATCGCTGCCTGACCGGCTACGATCTCGCGCACCTGCGCGAACCGGACGGTCGCTTCAACCTCAACAGCGTGCTGTGCGGCGCCGAAGGCTCGCTCGGCTTCGTCGTCGAGGCGAAGCTGAACGTGCTGCCGATCCCGAAGGTGTCGGTGCTGGTGAACGTGCGTTACGCCGGCTTCATGGACGCGCTGCGCGATGCGCGCGCGCTGCTCGCGCTCGAGCCGCTGTCGATCGAGACGGTCGACTCGAAGGTGCTGATGCTCGCGATGAAGGATTTCGTGTGGAGCAGCGTGGCCGAGTATTTCCCGCAGGACGAAGCGCGTCCGACGCTCGGCATCAACCTGATCGAATTCAGCGGCGACGATGCTGAGGAGGTCGATGCGCGCGTGCGTGCGTTCGTCGAGCATCTGCGCACCGATACGAGCGTCGAGCGCCTGGGCCATACGCTCGCGACCGGTGACGAGGCGGTCAAGCGCGTGTACGCGATGCGCAAGCGCGCGGTCGGCTTGCTCGGCAACGTGCAGGGCGAGGCGCGTCCGCAGCCGTTCGTCGAGGACACCGCGGTGCCGCCCGAGAACCTGGCCGCGTACATCGCCGAATTCCGCGCGCTGCTCGACGGCCACGGGCTGCAGTACGGGATGTTCGGCCACGTCGACGCGGGCGTGCTGCACGTGCGCCCGGCGCTCGACATGAAGGACCCGAAGCAGGCCGCATTGGTGCGGCCGGTGTCGGACGCGGTGGCCGAACTCACGCAGCGGCATGGTGGCCTGTTATGGGGAGAGCACGGCAAGGGCGTGCGCTCCGAATATGCGCCGGCGTTCTTCGGCGAACTGTATCCGTCGCTGCAGCAACTGAAGGCGGCGTTCGATCCGCACAACCAGTTCAACCCGGGCAAGATCGCGACGCCGCCGGACAACACGCTGCGGCTGCTGAAGATCGACGAGGTGCCCACGCGCGGCGACCACGACCGGCAGATCGACGAGCGCGTATGGCAGAGCTACGGCACGGCGATGCACTGCAACGGCAACGGCGCGTGCTACAACTTCGATCCGGACGACGCGATGTGCCCGTCGTGGAAGGCGACGCGCGAACGGGTGCAGTCGCCGAAGGGGCGCGCGTCGCTGATGCGCGAATGGTTGCGCCTGCAAGGACAGGCCGGCATCGACGTCGTCGCGGCGGCGCGTGCGCGGCAGCCGTTCCTGCGCGGCCTCGCGGCCCGCTGGCGCAACAGCCGCGCCGCGCGCAACGGGGAAGCCGACTTCTCGCACGAGGTGTATGACGCGATGGCCGGCTGCCTCGCGTGCAAATCGTGCGCGGGGCAGTGCCCGGTCAAGGTCAACGTGCCCGAGTTCCGCTCGCGCTTTCTCGAGCTGTATCACCAGCGCTACCTGCGGCCGGTGCGCGACTACCTGATCGGCTCGCTGGAATTCACGATGCCGTGGATGGCGCGCGTGCCGGCGCTGTACAACGGGCTGATGCGCGCCGGCTGGGTGCGCACGCTGCTCGAACGACACGTCGGCATGGTCGACAGCCCGCTCGTGAGCCGCTTCGATCTCGCGGCCGTGATCCGGCAGTGGAACGTGCGGCCGGCCGATCCGCATGCGCTCGCCGCGCTGGGCGACGCACAGCGCGCGCGCAGCGTCGTCATCGTGCAGGACACGTTCACGCGCTATTTCGACACCGAGCAGCTGGCGACGCTGATCGAGCTGGCCGCACGCATC
The DNA here is from genome assembly GCF_040545115.1 of Burkholderia sp. 567. NCBI lineage: Bacteria > Pseudomonadati > Pseudomonadota > Betaproteobacteria > Burkholderiales > Burkholderiaceae > Burkholderia > Burkholderia sp. 567. The sequence continues at coordinate 583,478 of NZ_JBEPLG010000003.1, read as the reverse complement.
GGCTTCCAGGTTTGGCTCGCGCCGCTCGCGCCGAACGGCAAGGCGCTGCATGTGCAGGGCTTTCTTCGCGCGTTCGAGAAGGCGGCGATTCGCAACGCGACGCAACTGGCCGCGCTCGCGCGCTCGGGTGTCGCGCTCGTCGGCCTCGATCCGGCGATGACGCTCACCTATCGGCAGGAATACCTGAAGGTGACGGGGCTGGCCGACGTGCCGAAGGTCGCGCTGCCGCAGGAGTGGCTGCTGCACGCGCTGCCGGAAGGCGGCGCGGACCCGGGCGCTGCCGATCTTTCGGCAGCGTACCGGCTGCTGCCGCATTGCACGGAGAAGACCAACGCGCCGGACAGCGGCAAGCAGTGGGCGCAGGTGTTCGCGCGCCGCGGGTTGCGGCTGACGGTTCAGGCGACCGGATGCTGCGGAATGTCGGGGACCTACGGGCACGAGGCGCGCAACCTGCAGACATCGAAGACGATCTATGCACAATCGTGGGCCGCGCATGTCGATGCGCCGCAAGCGCAGGGCGAAGCGCTGGCCACCGGCTATTCGTGTCGGAGCCAGGTGAAGCGCATGTCCGCGCGGCAGATGCGTCATCCGCTGCAGGCGCTGCTCGATCACGTGCGTAATGGACTGTGACCGCTGGTCGAATCGGCGACGCGGAGCACGGCGCGCAAGCGTTCACCATAGCCGGCGCCGGCATGATGCCGGACACCGGGGCGGCGGACCGGTTCCACATGCGGCTGGGCTCGCAGCATGCATGCACGCGCTTCACACACGTATGCCGTTGTGCCGGCAACCGGCACGGGAGGCCGAATCGCGCCGCCTGTAATTAGTAGATGATGCCGAGCAACACGGCCTTGACGATCGCTTGCGTCTTATTGACCGAGTTGAGTTTCTCCATGATGTTCTGCATGTGGAAGGTGATGGTTCGCTCCGAGATGGAAAGAATGGAAGCGATTTCCAGCGCGGTCTTCCCGTCAGCGGCCCATTTCAGCACTTCCTTTTCGCGCGTGGTGAACGGGCCCATTTGCATCGCGGCCGCCGGCGCGTCGACCAGGCGCGAATTCACCGCGTGAGCGGCGTGCGCCAGATAGATCAGCCGGCTTTCCGTGGCCGCAAGTTCGAGATCCGAAATCGGGTCCGCGCTGCGCGCGACGCTCCACATCGCGATGCGCCCGTGCTTGTCGCGGATGGGCTGCGACCAGCCGTGCGCAACACCATGTGCCTTCGCTTCCTCCCAGAATGATTCATCGGCGCACGCGTCGACAGGCCATACAAGCGGTGACGTATAGATCAGCCCGTAACGAACGACGGGGTCGCGTGCGAAATAGTTTCCCTCGATATAGCGCTGTTGCCAGGATTCCGGATAGGTATTGCGTGTACGGAACGTGGGCCGCGTCACGGGTAGCGGGTCGCGTGCGCCGTAGGCGCACATTTCAAAATCGAGCGCGCGTGCCTGTGCGGCAACGATTTCGAATACATCGTCGAAGCTCAGCGCGCGCGACAACGTCGTCATGACGTCTTCTCTCCATGCATCCACAACAATCTCCAAATAGCGTGTAGTGTCAAACGCACGCGGTCGATGACCAGGCCGCGTGCGCGGGCGACATGTTCGCTGCGCATGGAGCCGGGAAGCTCGAGCCCGCGCGCAACACAGTGATCCAGGAGGTTTCTGCGGCGTGTCGATATCGACTGGCTGAATCAGTCGGGGAAGAAGCGTGAAGCTCTTCGAGTGCCACCGACGTGATGCACCCGGTTCCGGCCGGATGCTGTTGTGTGTGTTGTTCTGGAAAGCGCGCTGACCCCCGGCGCCTGAAGTGCTGCACGAATGCTTCCGCCGGGTGCATGCACGGATGCTTCGCACGTGCGTGATGCAGAGCCGGTTGTATCGTCGATGCACGGTGACGAACCCGCCGGCGTCCGGGCGGCAGACGGACCGTCAAGCGTCGAGTCGAATCTGAATCTTCAGCGAAGCGCTCGATCGTGGTGTAGGCGAGCGTTGTCGACGGCGTGGTACGACGAACCACCGTTTGTTCTTGTCGGCTACGCGCAGCTCGTGTGCTGCGCGCACGTGGCCTCTTTCATGCGGTACGGCATGCGTGCACGATCAGTCGAGCCAGATCGGCACGATCGACAGCGCGAGCAGGAGCCCCAGCGTAACGTTTGCGATGCGCCAATGACGGTCGGTCCGCAGCGTGCGGCCGAGCAGCACGCCGGCCGTACACCACAGCACGAGGGAAAAGATCGCCGCGATGCCGAATGCGATCCCGAGTATCACGGCGAGGTGCATCGGGTCGGGCGTCAGCGCCGCGAACGACGCGGCCGCGCCGAGCGCCATCGTCCATCCTTTCGGATTGAGCCACAGCAGCAGCGCGCCGCCGAGGAAGCTGGTCGGCGTTTGCGATGCATTCACGTGACTCTTGGGCGCGCCGCTCGACGCGATTTTCCACGCGAGCCACAGAAGGTAGGCGGAGCCCAGCACTTTCATGATCAGTTGCAGCGCCGGCACCGCGTGCAGCAGCCCGGCGAGCCCGGCCGCCGAGATTGCCGCGAGCGATGCGAGGCCGAGTGCGATGCCGCCGAGCAGCGGCACGCTGCGCCTGAACCCGAACTGCGTGCCCGACGCCGTCGCGAGCGTGGTCGCGCCGCCCGGCGTGATGGTGGCGACGATGACGAACACGATCAGTGAGAACAGCGTCTGGGACATGGTTGGACAACCTCGTATGAAGAGCGGGCGGCTTTGGAATCCGTCTTGGCGCGAATGGGATCGGGTGCCTGACAAACTCTAAAAGTCTTTCGCAAGCTAGGGTATGGAATGTTTATAATGGGCCTATTAGCGTTGCTAATACTCTATTTTTCCCCATGCCCCGCAATCTCGATACGAGTCTGTTGCGCACCTTTGTCACCGTTTCGCGTCGCTCGACCATGACGGCGGCGGCGCACGCGCTACATCTGACCCAGGGCGCGATCAGCCAGCAGATCAAGCGGCTCGAGGAGTGCTTTGGCCAGCGGCTGTTCGATCGCTCGCAGGGGCGCCTGAAACTCACTGCCGCGGGCGAACGTCTGCTCGAGCGGGCGGAGCAGCTCGTGCGGCTCAACGATCGCATCTGGGACGACATGAGCGAGCCGGTATTTGCCGGCGTGCTGCGTGTCGGCGCGCCGTCCGATCTGGTCGGCACGTATCTCGCCGGCATTTTCAAGGCGTTTGCTCAGCACTATCCGCACGTCGAGATCGTGCTCGTCAATCTTGCGTCGGTCGAACTGTCGGCCGCGCTGCTCGATGGAAGAGTCGATATTGCGGTGATCGAGCAGCCGGCGAGCGAGCCGGGCGGGGAGCGCCTGCGCATCGAGCCGCTCGCGTGGGTCGGTGCGGTCGGCGGCAACGCGCACCTGAAACGGCCGCTGGCGGTGTCGATCGTCAGCGACGCGTGCGTGTTTCGCCCGGCATTGTTCGACGCGTTGACGCAGCACGAGATCGCGTGGCGGACGGTGTTTGAAAACGGCGACATCGAGGCGACGAAGGCGACCGTCCGGATGGACATGGCGGTGACCGCATGGCTCGCGTCGACGGTCCCCTCTGATCTGCAGACGCTGCGACCGGCGCAGGGTTTGCCCACGTTGCCGGATTTCGCCGTGACCTTGCATCTGCCGCCATCCGGAACCACGCCGCTCGTCGAGGAAATGGCGAACTTCATTCGCAACGGCTTTCTCCACGCGCCGTCCGTTGGCGATGGCATGTTGTCTGCTGCGGCCGATCGCGCGGCCTGAGCGCGTGCGTCGAATGCGACCGTCGCCGCCCGCCTGTAGGTCCTTCCAGTATCGCCACGCGTAGCCGCGCTATAGGATCGATGCCGAGATTCGGTTGACGGCATCGCGAAGTGTGCGTACGTACTGCACGCGTTGCGATGCGCGTTCGACCACACTTCGGCTTTGCGCCGCTTCCCCGTTTCCGCCAGTCGATTTTTCCCGAGGCATTCCATGACTATCTGGTTGCTGCAACTCATGCTCGTGATCGCGTGCTGCAACGTCTGCGGCCGTGTTGCCGAGCGGCTCGGCCAATGTGCGGTCGTCGGCGAAATCGCGGCCGGGCTCCTGCTCGGCCCTTCGCTGTTCGGCGCGATCGCACCGGATTTCTACGATGTGCTGTTCGGCCCGCGCGCGCCGTCGGCGATGGCGCAGGTCGGTGAGATCGGCCTGGTGTTGCTGATGTTCCAACTCGGGCTGCATATGGAATTCGGCGTCACGTTGCGCGGCGGCCGGTGGCGCGTGCCCGTCGCCGTCGCGATCGGTGGCTTGTGCATACCGGCCGCGATCGGCATGGTTATCGCGATCGTGTCGAAGGACACGCTTGCGATCGACGCACCGTGGCTGCCGTACGTGCTCTTCTGCGGTGTCGCGCTCGCGGTGTCGGCTGTGCCGGTCATGGCGCGCATCGTCGACGATCTGCGGATCGGCGCGATGAGCGGCGCGCGGCACGCGATGTCCGCGGCGATGCTGACGGATGCGCTCGGCTGGATGTTGCTGGCGACGATCGCGTCGCTGTCGAACGGGCCCGGCTGGGCCTTCGCGCGCATGCTCGCCAGCTTGCTCGTGTTTCTGGCGGTGAGTGCGTTGCTGGCGCGCTTCGTCGTTCGCCCGCTGCTCATGCGGTTGGCGCAAACGGCGCACGCGACGCGCGACCGGCTGGCGGTGTTGTTCTGCTTCGTGTTGGCGTCGGCGGTCGCAACGTCGCTGATCGGTTTCCATAGCGCATTCGGGGCACTGTCGGCGGCGCTGTTCGTGCGTCGCGTGCCGGGGCTGGACGTCGAGTGGCGCGAGAACGTCGAGGGCTTCGTGAAGCTCGTGCTGATGCCGGTGTTCTTCGCGTACGCCGGGTTGCACGCGTCGATCGGGATGATCGACGATGCGTCTTCGTGGATGTGGTTCGGCGTGTTTCTCGCCGGCGGGTTCGCGGGCAAGTTCGGCGGCAGCTACATCGGTGCGCGCGTGACGGGGCTTGCGCCGCGCGACGCGATGCTGGTCGGCTCGTTGATGAATACGCGCGGCTTGATGGAACTGATCGTGCTGTCGATCGGGCTGCAGATGCAGATTCTTCCGACCCGGGTTTATACGATCCTCGTCATATTCGCGCTGGTGACGACGGCGCTGACCGCGCCGCTCGTGCGGCTCACGCTGCGCGCGCATTCGCGCTCGGCCCCGGCGATGCAGATCGTCGGCGAGTGACGGGGGCGGCGCGCACGGGGAAGCGTATCCGGATGCGCGCCTCACCTCGCGACGACAGCGTCGATTGCGTCAATCGCGTACGACGGCGTCCCACGCACGCTTCAACCGGCGAGCGGCCTCTTCGGCGCTCTGTTCTCCGAGCATCGAGTACGACACGCGCAGCGTGTCGCGTTCCGGATCGGATGCATAGAATGCGTTGCCAGGCACGAACACGACCTTTTCGCGGATGGCCGCTTCGAGCACCTTTTCCGCCGGAACTTGCCGCGCGAAGCGGCACCACAGGAACATCCCGCCTTCGGGTTCGTTGAACGACAGGTCGTTGCCGAAGGCGTCGCGCAATGCCTTCGTCAGCGCGTCGCGGCGCGTGCGATAAGCGGTGCGCAGCACGTCGATGCGGGACGCCAGGCGGCCCGACGCGAGATAGCGCGCGACGATGTTCTGCGTCAGCGTCGACGTGTGCAGATCGAATGCCTGCTTCGCGACGGCCATCGGCGGACGCAGCGCCGCGGGCGGCACGATCCATCCGACGCGCACGCCGGGCGAGAAGACCTTCGACAAGGTGGACAGGTAGCACACGGTGCGGTTGCCGCCCGGCTGCTGCGAAGCGATCGACAGCAGGCTCGGGATCGCCGCGCCGCTGAAGCGCAACTGGCCGTACGGGTCGTCCTCGATGATCGCGCAACCGTGACGCTGCGCGAGTTCGACCAGGCGGATACGCTGCGCGAGCGGCATCGTATAGCCGGTCGGATTCGCGAAATTCGGCGTCAGGTAGATCGCCTTGACGCCGCCGCGCTTCAGTTCGCGTTCGACCTGATCGAGATCGAGCCCGTCCGGGCCGCCGTTGATGCCGTCGATCCGGGCGCCGATGAACTGGAATACCTGTAGCGCGGCGACATAGGTCGGCCGCTCGACGAGTACGCGATCGCCCTGATCGAACAGCACGCGCGCAACGAGATCGAGCCCCTGCTGCGATCCGGACGTGATCAGCATCGATTCCGGCGAAGCCGGTATGCCGAGCGTGCCGGCCCAGTTGCCGATTTGTTGGCGCAAGCCCGCTTCGCCCTCGGTGAGGCCGTACTGGAAGAGGTCGCGGTGCTCGTCGCGCAGGATGGCGCCGAGTGTGTCGTCGATGCCGTCCATGTCGAACAGGTCGGAAGCGGGGATGCCGCCGGCCAGCGAGATCACGTCCGGATTCTTGCTGAACTCCAGCAGCTCGCGCACTGCGGAGGACTTGATGCCACGCGCGCGCATGGCCAGCACGATGTCGTTCATGGAGGTGTCTGTTGTCGGAAATGCCGGCGCGCAGGGCCGCCGGAAGTGAAAAAGGCCGGCAGGTTCGTCGAACCGGCCGGCGGATGGGAAGTGTGTCGAGCGAATCGCGCGCGAAGCACGATTGCCGTCGCTCAATCGAACATGCGCCAGCCGTCTTCCTGGTGGATCAGGAACAGGCCCATCGTGCGTCGCGTCGACGTACAGCGCTCGATCGCATGCAGGTTCTTGCTCTGGAACAGCGTCAATTGACCGGGCTGCGGCTTCAGCATGATCTTCGCGGCCCTTTCGAGCGCGGCGATCGCACCGGTTTCACGATATTCGGCATGCATCTCATCGAGGGCGGCGCGCGATTCCGGTCGGTTGTCCCACATCACCATGCCTGCGTCGTTGTCGGCGCCCTGAATGGTCAGGAACCCGCCGAGCTGCCGTGGAAACGATCGCTTCAGCGGCCAGTTCGCGGTGTCGCGCCCGTAGCTCACGTCGTCGCAGTGCGGCGCGAAGTTGAACGGCGCCTCGAAGGGTTCGTACACGCGTCGCGTCGCCAGCAGGAACTCGACTTCGTAGTCGTGCCCGATCGTCAGCGGCCTCGCGTCCAGCGCATCCGCAAACAGGCGAACGAAGCGGGTCGTACGCAGGCCGTCGTTGACGCGACAGGCGATCCCGAAGTACTCCGCCGCCTTCGAAACGAGCTTGTCCCCCTGTTCGCGCTGGAGCTGGCCGAGCGTGACCGACGTGGCGACGATACCCGCGTGGTGGGCGTTTTTCGTAAACGGCGAGCTCGAGAAGCCCTCGTCGTCCCACCATGCGTCGCGCTCGCCGTCGGGCACGATGTCCATGACGATGGCGTCGGCTTCGTCCGCATCGAGCGCTTGAACCGCCGAGGCGATGGTCATGCGCTCGGCGCGCGCCGCGGTGCCGAAGCGCATCAGTTGAGCTGGGTAGGTATGCTGCATGATGCCTCCACGTGTGCGGAATGATTAGGATTGCGGCATAAGGCAGTCGCCCTTGCCCAGTTCGGACAATGCCGGTTGCCTCAATAGACGGTACAACTCCGCTGGTTTCGGCTCGGATTCGGAGCGCCGGTATTTCGGAAACAGCAGCAGGCCGCTCGTGCCGGCGACGAGCGGCGCGCCGTCCCGCGTGCCGAGACGATCGCCGGCCCGGACCGGCTGGAAATTCCGCAAGCCTGCGTCGAGCCTGACCTCGCCGTCCGGATAGGGGACGATGTGCGCCCACGTATAGATCGGATTCGCGCATGCATCGACGGGCGGCAGCGAAGCGCCGTGCACGACCGCGCTGACGGTGGTGATCGCGTCCAGGCACACGCGCACGCCCGCCGCGATCTGGTAGAGGCCGAAGCCCTTCTGGCCAAGCTCGATGCTCAGCGCAACGCCGTCGCCCTGCTGGATGAATTCGTCCGACGTGCAGCCGCCTGCGGACGCGCTGGAAAAGGGCCTGCCCCAATGCGTGACGACGGGCGTGTCCGGTGCGATCGCATGCGCCAGTTGCAGGCTCGTCGGGTGGTAGTTGAAGACGAAGAACGGCGCTTCCGACGGCTCGATCGTCTGATGCAGGTCGACGCAGAAGCGCGCGCGCCTCATCACCGGCTCCATCTCGCGAGCGCGCCGGTCGTCGGCCGTGTCTCGTCCGGCGCGGCCGAACGTGCGGTTCAAGTCGCGTTCGACGAAGCGCGTGCCGCGCCGCGCGGCCTCGACGTTGCCCAGCAGAAAGCCGATCGACACCGACGGCGCCAGCACGCCGGCCTCCACGTAGCGGCAAAGCGCATTGAGCACGGGGAGTCCGGCGTATTCGTTGCCGTGCGTCAGCGCGATGAACAACAGGTCGAATCGCGGCTCGTGTGCCGCGTTCGCGTGGGGCGGATGGATCACGAAGCCGAAGCGCTCGACACGCTCGACGCGCGCGCGACCGATCGTGCTCGATGCGGCGAACCGTTCGAACGCCGCGATCTCGGCCTCGAGCCGACTGCGCGCGGGGTCGTTACCCGCCGTTGAAGCGATGTCTGTCATCAGTGAAACATCCGCCATTGACCGTCGTGCCAGACGAGGAACGATCCGAGCGTGCGGCGCACGGTCGTGCATTGCTCGACCGCATGCATGACGCGCGTGTTGAGAATGTTCAGTTGTCCTGGCCGCCCGTTGATCGTGACGCTGCGCACGCGGTCCAGCCGGTCGATGCGGCGGGTTTGCGCGAATTCGCTCATCAGTTCGTCGAGCTCGGCGCGCGTCGCGGGCCGGTAGTCCCACATGACGAGGCCGGCGCTGTTTTCCGCATCCTGGACCGACAGGAAGAGCGAGATCTGATCGTAGCCTTCGTCGTAACCGTCCTTGATCGGCCAGTTCAGCGGTTCGCGGCCGAAGTGGATCGCATCGCAATGCGGCGGGACGCTGTAGAGCCCGTTGGGCACCGGCTGGTATTCCCGTTTGGACACGAGCGGGAGTTCGCCCCAGTCGCCGACCCGGACCGAACCGGCGCCGAGTTCGCGGACACACAGTTTGACGAATTCCGTGTCGCGCAGCGCCGCATTCGTGCGGCCTGCATAGGAGAAGTAGTCGATCAGACCGGGGATCAACTGCTCTTTCACCAGCCGCTGGGTCGGCCCGATCGCGAGCCCCGACTTGCCGGCGCCGGCGAAGCTCTGATGCTGCGTGACCGGCGGGAAGGCCGGATCGTCCCACCATCGGTCGAGCGCGCTCGGATCGACCAGATCGACAAGGACGGCGGCGGCCTTGCGATCGCGAATCAGCAATGCGGCATCGGCGAGCGTGAGATCCGCGCGCTCGACCTGCTTGTCGAAATCGTAGATTTCGGCGCGATAGTGCTTGTTCAAAGCGAATTCCTCCGGAGAGAAGGCGATTCAGGACAGTGATCTCGGGACTACCGTGCGGCCACGCTCATGGATTCGAGCAGTTTTTCGCTGAAGACGCGAAGACACGGATATTCGAACAGCAGGCGCACCGGCACGTCGTGGCCGAGCTGCCGCTCGAGCTGGGTGCTCACCAGCGCGGCGGAAATCGACGAGCCGCCGATCGTGAAGAAGTCGTCGTCGGGCGTCACGGCGTCGCGGCCGAGGACGCTCGCCACGACGGACGCGACGACGTGGTCGACGCGCCGGACATGAGGAATCTCGATAGGCTGGATCATGGGTTGGCACCGGTCGAATGACGAACGGCGCGCCGCGCCGTTCGCCGGTTTCATGGCCGCGGGTGCGGTCGGTCAGGCGTAGGACGGTTGCTGCGCGAAGCTGACGCCGCGTGCGTTGCGCTCGACTCGGCGGTTATGCCCGAATCGATCCTCGCCGGAGACGAGCACGACGCCGAACTTGTCGAGCGAGATCTTGCTGCCGTATTCGTCGACGGTGTCGGTGTCCGGATAGACCTTGACCGCGGCCGGCACGTAGCGGCTCGCGTAGCCGAGCCGGGTCTGGTCGACCGTCGAATTCGGAAACGACGAGTGCATCAGCGTCGACCAGAAGATCACGAATTGACCGGGCTTCATCACGATCGATACCGCCTTGCTCTCGTCCGGCTTCCAGTCCGGATCCTTCTGCAGGCTGCGATAGTCGTAGCCGAAGAAGCCGCGCTTGATGCCGTCCTTCTCGAGGGCATTGATGTTGGACGGATCGAATTGCATCTTCCGCGACTCGTCGTAGAACATCTCTTCATGCGTGCCCGGCACGAAGCGCAGACAGCCGTTTTGCTCGGTCGCGTCGGTCAGCGCCGTCCATACCGTGATCGCGCCGCCGAAACGCTGGTCGCCCGGCCACACGATCTGCGGCTGGCCCGACGCATGCGCGAACGTGTCGGCCTGATGCCAGTCGGTCCCTTCGTCGCCCGGATACTTCGGGAACATCTCCGAACGCCAGCAGATGACGTCGGGCCCGAGAATCGAGTTCAGCCGCTGGACGATTTCCTGCCGGCCGATATGCTCGCTCAGCAGATTGACGTCGAGGTGGCGATCGTAATTGGCGATCGGGCTCGTCGGCGGCAGGTCGTACACCGCGTATTCACGATCGAACAGCTGCGCGCGGATCGTCCTATAGCGCTCGCGCGCTTCCTCGGGCGAATACAGCGTGAACGGGCCGATGTAGCCTTGCGCGCGAAACGTGGCGATTTCCTCGGGCGTCAGTCGAAAGTTCTGCATGGAGGTGCTCCTGGTCGAATCGATTAAATGCATCCGCTTCGAACGGACGAAGCGGTGTTCGGGAAATGACGCACGCGCTTACGCGAGTTCGGCGGCCGCTGCTTCGTAGATGCCGGCCCAGCCGTCGATCGTGGGCGCAGCCATCAGCTTGCTGGTCGGCACCCGCACCTGCAGCCGGTTTTCGACCTGAATCTGCAGTTCGACGATCGTCAGCGAGCTGGCGCCCCGGTCGAAGAAATCCTCGTCGCCGCGCAAGTCGGCGAAGCCGAGCGTGTCCCGGCAGGTCGAGGCGATCATGTCGGGGATGGCAACCGTTTTTTCAGTCATTACGTTCTCCGGATTTTCAGATGGGACTTGCGAGTCGAACCCGATCGACCTTGCCGTTCGCGTTGACCGGTAGTTCGGCGCACACGGCGATGGCGTCGGGAATCATGAAACCAGGCACCAGCTTGCGCAGTTCGGCGCGAATGAACGCGGGCATGTTGTCGCGCTGTTCGTTGGTCTGGACCGTGGCGACCAGCAACTTTTCGCCGTTCGGGTCTTCGCGAACCTGCACGACGCATTCCTCCACGCACGGCAAGCGCGCGACGAGTTGCTGCACCTCGTCGAGGCTGACGCGGTAGCCGCGGATCTTCGTGAGCCGGTCGCGCCGACCGACGAATTCGAGCGCGCCGTCCGCACGGCGCCGGACGATGTCGCCGGTGCGGTAGAGCCGGCCAGGCCCGGACGGATCCGGCACGAAGGCCGCACGGGTCGCGTCGGGGTTGTTCAGATAGCCGAGCGCGACGCCGTCGCCGCCGGCGTAGAGCTCACCTTCCTGCCCGTCCGGAACGGACGCGAGATCGCCGTCGCCGCGCACGACATGCACCGACGTGCCGGTCACGGGCGTGCCGATCGGTACGACGCCGTCGGGCCGGTTGTCGCGCGTCATCACGTGGCAGCACGTAAACGTGGTGTTTTCGGTCGGGCCGTATCCGTTGACGACGGTGATGTCGGGGAACGCATCGAGCGCGGCATTGACCGCGTCCGGGTGCAGCGCGTCACCGCCCGCCAGCAGTACACGCACGCCGGTCAGCATGGCCGGATAGCGGCGCACGACGAGATGAAACAGCGCGGCGGTCAGCCACATCACGCTCACGCGCTGTTCGCGAATCAGCTGCGAAACCGCATTGGGGTCGAAGACGGCGCCGTCGTACACCACGAGGCGAGCGCCGTTCAGCAACGCGCCCCAGATCTCGAACGTCGACGCATCGAAGGTGATCGGGGACAGCAGCAGGAACGCATCGTCCGGTTGGATCGCGATGTAGTTCGGCCGATCGACGAGCCGCACGACGCCGCGATGCGGCACCACGACGCCTTTCGGCTTGCCGGTGCTTCCCGACGTAAACATCACGTAGGCCGGTGCGTCGGCTCCGTGCGACGCGGTGGGCGGCGGAGCGTCGGCCGATCCGTCGTTCGCGAGATCGGCGACGTGGATGACCGACAGACCCGATTCGCGCAGCGTGTCGTCGCCGGCGGCCGCGATCGCGTGCTGCGCCGCACTGTCACGTGCATACGCGTGCTTGACCGCAGCGGGGTAGTTCGGATCGAGCGGGACGAAGATCGCGCCGAGCTTGACGATCGCCAGCATCGCGATCACGGCGTTCGAGCAGCGCGGCAGCATCAGCAGCACGGGCGCGCCCTGCGTGACGCCGTGCCGCGCAAGCACCGCGGCAAGCCGGTTCGCGCAGCGGTCGAGTTCGCGGTAGGTGAGCGGCGGCACGTGCGCCGTTCCCTCCAGTGCGATGCGCTCCGGCGTGCGGCGCACCTGCTCGGCGAAGCGGCCGTCGATGGTCGAATGGTTCATTGAACAGGTTCCGATCGGTTGGCTTGCGTTCCGAAGAATTGCAGCAGCGTGTCGGTCATGGCCGGCTGCGCGCGACACAGCTCGTAATGGTCGCCGTCGAATTCGTGCACGCCGGTCGCGTCAGGCAGGTGCGCCACGATGATGTGTGCGCTTTCCGGCAGCACCTGTCGATCGCTTCGCGTCGCGATCACGAGCGTCGGCTGCGTGACGGTGGCGGCTTCGTCGAGGAAGTCGGTGCGCCGGTACGCGACGTAGTTCAGTCCGTAGCGGTGCAGGTGCGCCGCGCTCGAGAACGGCACCGAGATGAACGAATGAAATTCGGATTGGGGTGCGCTGCGGCCGGACGAGATCTTGTCGAACAGCATGCCGGCCATTTCCTTGCTCGTCGCCGCGACCGGCAGGAGCACGTCCACTTCGCGCTGGAAGCTGCTCGGCGGACAGACCGACGGCTTCAGCATGAATTCGCCGCACACCAGCGCGAGCCGGCGGACGCTGTCGGGGTAGCGGGCGGCGGCCAGCAGGCCGACGCCGGCGCCGGAGCAATAGCCGATCACATCGATCGGGCCGTCGTGACCGACGCGGTCGTTCGCATGCGCGGCAACCGTCACGAGATCGCGCACGTGGTATTCGACGTCGAATGCGTCGTCGGTCGCATCATCCTGCAGGTCGAGCACGAACCGCGATTCCCACGTGATCACATTGAAGTGCGGCTTGAGCGCGTTGCACAGTCGTTCGACCATCGCATGACGCACGCCGAACGGCAAAACGAGCATCAGGTTGCGGCGGCCGGTCGAGCGTTCCGTATGAAACACTCGCAGGGGCCGACCGTCGAAGGCCGGAATGGTCTCTCGCTGCATGGGGCGAATATCGTAGGGAAGGAAGGGCGTCGCCGCGTCGCGCGGGACGGCATGCGTTGGGACCGCAGCCGGCCCGATTTCAGCTCGGCGTCGGCGTGCGCGGACAGTCGATACCCAGCGACGCGCACGTGATTTCATCGATCTCGATCCAGCACGCGAACACCGGCTTTCCGTCGATGATCTGCGGCGGCGCGGCACGGTGCGCGTGAACGTTCAGGCGCATCAGCAGCCGTTCGACGCCGAGCGGCGACACCGTGATGAGCCGTCGAACGCCGTTCGAGCGCGCGAATTCCACGACGTCCGCCAGCAATCTCCGCGTGTTTGCATGCGCGCGCTTGAGGCCGCCGGAATCGGCGCCGAGGATGTAGGACGAAAAGCGCGAGAGTTCCCAGATATCCGGCGCATTCGGCACGGGTGCCGCGCCCATCAGCCCGGGAAAAACCTCGCTCAGCAGGTACGGCCGGGTCGTCGGCAGCAGTCGGGCGCACGAGCAGATCGCGCCGCTTTCCTCGCGACCGAAGATATGGATAGTGTCCGGTCGATCGAATTGATCGAACTCCTGCTGATTGACTACCGGAAGCTGCCAGCCCAGCTTCTCGATGAAGATTGCGTGTCGATACGACGCGAGTGCCGCGAGGTTCGATGCGGACAGTTGCGACGCGTTTCCGATAGTGGTTTGGTGCATGTGCGAACTCCAATGGACGTACGCATTAAATGCGAAATGGAGGACGCGTCGAAACTGCAACTTTTTACAGGACCGGCAGGGCGAGATGCGCGCGGACACTAACGGTCCACGGCAGCGTATTGATCCAGTCCGCGAGCAGCGATCGGGTGTGGTCGGGCCCGACGTCGTAGCCTCGTGCGCATACGATCATCACGTTGGAGGTCACGCTGTTCGGAAACATTCGGCAAGTGCGATCGCGATCCGTCAACCAGGCCCAGCCGAAGGTCATCGGCGGGCGCCAATTGGTATCGATCCATTCGCAATGGCCGGCGTGGCACGCGGGAAGGCCGAGATCCCATGCGTCGCTCAGTACGCGTTCGTCGCACGCTGCATAGAGCAGCGCGAGCGTGATCGATGCGAGCTGCGTCGCGGACACGCGGACGTATCCGTCGTGCGAACACGTGTCGAAGTAAGCCGGCATCGCATGTCCGTCCGGTTTCAGATCCAAGAGCAACCTCCTTGTTTGGCGTGTGTCCCGGCCGCTGCGCGCATCGCGCGCGAATGACGACCGTTACCTTCAAACATGGGCGGACGACTGGCCGCGCGGCGTCGCCACGGCAGGCCGGAAGCGGAACAACATCGATGCGGAACGGATCGGATCGCGCGGCGGGAAGTAGCCGTTGGCGCGACGATGTGCGGTGTGATGCCGGAGGTGATCCGGCTGAATCGCGGTGATCCGGACGGGATTGGTTCGGATACCAAAAAGGCCATGAGGCCGCGCCATCCGCCGTGATGCAACTCTGCGGACTCGATGCCATGAATGGCTGGATTTGGAGGACATTCTGCGACTAACCGTGGCGACGCGCAATTCCTTTGATCCTGCAAAAAACTACAGCTGACGGTCGGTGCCGGATATCTGCATCATCGCGACAGACGGATTGGCCGGCCGCTTCACGGCATGGCCCGACGCGGGCACGCAACGCCCGGTCGACCGCGGCGAAGCGACAAATGGAGCGTGGCGTGATCGACGTAGCGGATATTGAGGTACGAAATTTTGACAGCACCGACATCGACGGCTTCATCGCGTACTGGTACGACAGCGGCGACAGCCATCTGATCGAAATGGGCGTCGATCCGGCGCGGCTGCCCGGCCGCCGTCAGATGCGCGACATGCTCGCGCTCAACATCGAGCGGGACGCGCGCGCCGACATTCCGCGCAACGCGATCCTGAGCGTCGCGCTGAAAGGACAGACCGTAGGCGTGCACGAACTCACGCATCTCGAACCGCGCGTCGGCGGGGTGCCGGGACAGTACGTCAGCGGCGTCATGCACGCGCATATCTGGAGCCCGGAACATCGGCGACTCGGCATCGGCATCGTGTCGTACGTGAAGGCGATGGCGGCATTCTTCGCGCGCTTCTCGCTCGATTCGATCCGGTTCGAGTCGCCGGCCGACAACGTGGGCGCCAATCGGGTCAAGGCGCGGCTCGGCATCGACGCGCAAGGAGAGGGCGTGTTCGATCTGCCGATCCTGCGCACGCCGCTGCGTACGGTCAGGTATTGCGTGACGCGGGATCAGCTGCCGGCCATTACCGCACGCATGGAAGCGCTGTGGGAAGCGAGGCGGCATACCGGCTCGCCTGCTTGACGTACGCGTCCGGCGCGTGGCCGGCGCGTGCTCGACCGATGAACCCGACCTCCCGACCCTCACACTCATGACCCCGACCGCTGCGTTGAAAGTCTTCATGCCGGTCCGCGCGCCGCGTATCCGGCTCGTGTGCTGCTCGTACGCCGGCGGCAACGCGTCCGCGTACGCCCATTGGCATGCCGGGTTGCCGGACGACGTCGAAGTGTGCGCGGTCGAACTGCCCGGGCGCGGCGCGCGCTTTCGCGAACCACCGTTGCGCACGATGGGCGCGCTCGCCGACCACGTCATGGCAAGCCTGCTTTCCCTTGCCGACGCGCGCATCGTGCTGTTCGGACACAGCATGGGCGGCGCGCTGGCGCTCGAGCTGGCGAGCCGGCTCGTCGACCTCGGCATGCCCCCGTCGGCCCTTGCCGTGTCCGGATGCGCGGCGCCGCATCTGCCGTCGCGACGCCGGCGCCGGCTGCACGATTTGCCCCGCGACGAGCTGGTGCAGGAACTGAATCTGCTGGAAGGACTGCCTGCGGGGATGCTGGATGCGGATGCCTTCATCGATCTGTTCCTGCCGACGATCCGTGCGGACCTCGAGTGCCGGGAAACCTGGCGTGCGGCGATTCGCGCGGTGCCGGTGCCGGTCCATGTGCTCGCCGGTGCCGACGACGCGCTGGTCGCACTCGATGATCTGGGCGAATGGCAACGGTATTCGTCGTTGCCGATCCGAATGCGCGTGTTCGGCGGCGAGCACTTTTTCATCGACTCGCATCGCGCGGAGGTGCTTGCGCATCTGCGTGAAATCCTCGGCGAGCCGCCGACGCCGGCCGGCGGTGGTGCGGTGAAGCGGGCATCGACATCAACCGCCGAACGGATCGCCTAGAAGACAACCGAGGAGACGACACGTGGAGACCCTGCAAGCGGCATCCCCGGTAATCGGAAAAAATGCAGTGAGGACACCGGAGGATTTCCGAAACATGCCCGACGAATACCGGACGCTCGCCACGCATCTGATGATGGTGCATACGGAGGGGGAGCTGACCGGCGCGGACGACTACACGCAGGTGTTCTACAACCTTGCGCCGAATGCCTACGAGAAATTCGTTTGCTGCGAGCGTGCGGCCGAGGAGGTGCGGCACTACGAACTGAGCGCCGAGGTGCTGGCAGGCCTGAACGTCGATACGAGCGCGATGCTGACGCAGCATTTCCAGGCGCGTCCGTATTACGCGAACGAATTGGTGCGCGGCGTACGAAACTGGATGGAACGGGGCATCTTCTCGTTCCTGGGCGAGGCGGTCGTGCTCGAGCATCTGCTCGAGTTTCAGGAGTCGAGCTACGCGCCGTTCAGCGAGATTTTCGTGAAGCAGATCATCAAGGACGAACACGTCCATGTCGCGCACGGGTTCCGCATCATTCGCGACGCATGCGCATCCGACGCGGGACGGCAGCAGGCCCAACAGGCGCTCGACCGTCTGTGGCCGCATATGCTCGGGCTGTTCGGGCGGGACGAATCGAAGCGGTCCGCGTTGTACGTCAAGTGGGGGCTGCGAAAGACGACGAACGGCGAGCTGCGACGCCATTTCGTCCGCAAGATCCTGCCGAAACTCGCCGCGCTCGGGCTTGTGGTGCCGGAGATGGCATCCCGCGACGGGGCGCTGTCATGATCGACGCTCGCGACATCAAGGCGCGGCGCAAGGAGTTGATCGCCGACCGGCTGCCGGCGCTGCTCGAACAGGATCCGGCACTGGCCGCGCGCTTCAACGAGGTCCGGCGATTTTCGTCGCTGGTCCGCGCATCGGAGTATCACCTGACCAATGCATGCAATATCCGGTGCAAGGGCTGTTGGTTCTTCGAGTTCGGTCATGACCAGCAGTCGCACGAAGTGAAGTCGATCGGGCAGTGGCGAGCATTCGTCGCCGCCGAACGCAAGCGGCGCGTGAACTGCGCGCTGTTGATCGGCGGCGAGCCGACGCTATTTCGCGACCGGATCGAGGCTTTCGTCGACGAAATGCGCTACGTGTCGATCTCGACGAACGGCTTGAAGCCGCTGCCGAACATCGCACCGTTCGAGCGCGTGACGGTGTTCATCTCGTTGTTCGGCGGCGGCCCGCTCGACGACGCGCTTCGCGCGATTCGGCCGGGCGGCAGCCGCTTCGAAGGCTTGTTCGAAACCGCGCTCGACAACTATCGGGACGATCCGCGCGCCACGTTCGTATTCGCGGTGACGGAAGACGGCATCGGCCATATCGAGCCGACGGTGCGGCGCATTCGCGACAACGGCAACGTCGTCACGTTCAACTTTTACAGCAAGTACGACACGGGCCACCCGTTGCGGATGGAAAACGGTCGACGTGTGCTGGCCGAA
Organism: Burkholderia sp. 567; assembly: GCF_040545115.1. Taxonomy (NCBI): domain Bacteria; kingdom Pseudomonadati; phylum Pseudomonadota; class Betaproteobacteria; order Burkholderiales; family Burkholderiaceae; genus Burkholderia; species Burkholderia sp. 567. The sequence continues at coordinate 565,461 of NZ_JBEPLG010000003.1, read as the reverse complement.
ATGTTGCGCGTCGCACGCGCCTATCCGGACACCGTGCTGAACCATCCCGCGCATATCGAGGCAATCGTCACCGGCCGCGCATGGTGCGGCGAGTTCGGCTACGACGTGTGCCCGAGCGTGAGTCAGGACCATCCGGGCAATGTGGAACGATTGACGAACGGCCACGCTGCGCTGCCGATGTTCAACACGTGGAAGCCGGATCTGCAGACCGTCGAATTGTGCTGCACGTCGGGGCATTGCGGCGATTGCCGCGACAGCCAGGCCGTCTACAGCTGGCTGATGGTGAGCCTCGACAAGTCGCTCGATAGCATCGAGTCGCTGCGGACCTGGGTCGGCGTGGCCGAGTGTTACTGGAAGCAGTTCATCTGGTCGCCGTTTCGCGAGGCGCCGCGGGCCGATGTTCCGGACGATACCGTGCCGCTAGCCGTAATGCCGGCCCGGCAGCCCGAGGCAGTGCAATGACGGCGTCCCATGCCGGCTGGGCCGCCGAGGCGCTCGACATTCCCGGGCCGGCCGACGCGCGCGCGCAATGGCAGGCGTGCCTCGGGGCGATGCCGATCATTGACCATCTGGGCGCATCGCTCGACCTGTCGGACCCGCGGATCGTTCGACTGGCGCTGGTGGCGCGTACGCAAGCGCACGAGGGCGGACTCGGCACGGACGCGCTCAACGGCGCGATCATCGCAGGCCTGCTCGATTGCGCGATGTCGGTGACCGGCGTGCTGCACATGCGGGGCCGTACGTGCGGCACCGTCCAGATGTCGATCCAGTTCATGAAGCCGGTCCGGACGGCCTACCCGGTCGTCGAATGCGTGGCGATGCGACGCTCGGCCAGCGTCGTGTTCGTCGAGGCGCGGCTGACCGAAGGGCGGGGCCGCTGCAGCGTGCTGGCCACCGGCGTGGTCGGAGCGGCTACGCTGGCGCAGCGCGCGTCCGGCCGCGACGGCCGCAGTAATTGGTCGGAACGGGCAGCGCTGGCTGCGCTGCTCGAGAAGGATCAGACCGCTGCGTGACGGGGACGCATTGTGATGCGGGCCGCGCGCGACGCGCAAACATGGAGCGCCGTTCACTTGCCCCAGGCCGCGCCGGATGTCGCGGCGTCGATCGAGCGCGCCGCTGTCAGGCCCGGCCGATCACGACGCGCCGCGATTCTTTTTCCCGGCCGGCGTGCTGCCCGCCGCCGGAAACGCGCCGAAGCCGCGCGGGCGTTTCGGTTCGATCGCCGTGTTGCCGATCACGTGCCGGAAATCGATCTCGTGCGCGGCGAGCGCGCCGATGAGGGTCGCGATGACCGCGAGGTGGGAGGGGACGGTGCCCTTGCTCGAATAGTTCGTGATGGAGCTTTCGTTCATCCGGATCAGACGGGCGAATTCCCGCGCCGTCAACTGCGCTTTCTTCAACTCCTGTTGAAATTCCGTATACGCCATTGCACACATGTCGCTTCATCTCCGCAAAACGCGAATCGACCCGGGCGGCGCCGGCGCCGACGGGTGGCGTGCCCGTCGTGCCGGCGTCGCCGCGGGTTACATCTTCACCTGGTCGAGGAAGGTCTTCTTGCCGCTCTTGTAGCCATAGATCGAGATGATCCCGTGCGTCAGGTCGCCCTTCGCGTCGAACGTCGTCGTGCCGATCACGCCTTCGTACTTCGTCGACGGCATCGCGGCGAGCACCTTCGCCGGGTCGGTCGAGTTCGCGCGCTTCATCGCGTCGACCGCGATGTAGACCGCGTCGTACGCGAACGGCGCATCGAACTTGATGCCCTGGTTGAAGCGCTTCTGGTACTTCGCGAGGAATGCCGCGCCGCCCGGCATCTTCTCGAGCGCGGCGCCCGCCTGCGAGCACAGCACGTTGTCGGCGGCCGGGCCGGCCAGCTCGGCCAGCGAGTCGGTGCACACGCCGTCGCCGGACAGGATCTTCGCGCGCAGGCCGAGCTGCCTTGCCTGCTTCGCGAGCGGGCCGCCGGTGGCGTCCATGCCGCCGTACATGATCGCGTCCGGGTTCTCGCCCTTGACCTTCGTGAGAATCGCGCGGAAGTCGACGGCCTTGTCGTTGGTCGCGTCGTGCGACAGCACCTTCAGGCCGAGCGCCTTCGCCTTCTTCTCGAATTCGTTCGCGAGGCCCTGGCCGTACGCGGTCGAATCGTCGATCACCGCGACGCTCTTCACACCCTTCGACTGCGCGTAGCTCGCGAGCGCCGGACCTTGCTGCGCGTCGGTCGCGACCACGCGGTAGGTCGTTTTGAAGCCCTGCTGCGTATAGGTCGGATTCGTGGCCGACGGCGAGATCTGCACGATGCCCGCGTCGCTGTAGATCTTCGACGCCGGGATCGACGTGCCCGAGTTCAGGTGGCCGATGACGGCGACGACCTTGTCGTCGACGAGCTTCTGCGCGACCTGCGTGGCCTGGCGCGGGTCGGCCGCGTCATCCTGCGCGTCGAGCTGCAGCGTGATCTTCTTGCCGCCGATCGTCAGGCCCTTCGCATTGATTTCCTCGACCGCGAGGCGCGCACCGTTCTCGTTGTCCTTGCCCAGGTGCGAAATGCCGCCCGTCGTCGGTTCGACGCTGCCGATCTTCACGACCTGATCGGCCATCGCGCCCGACGCGGCCGCGAATGCGGCGGCTGCCAGCGCGACGGTGATCAGGGGTTTGCAGCGCATGCCGACAGTGCTTCGTTCCATCTGCCATCTCCGTTGATTGATATTTCTAGCGCCGTCCGGCCGCTTGCGCGCCCTTGTGAGGCGATCGACGTGCCGGACGAATTTCTATGACCCGTGAGGGGGCCGGCTTGCATGCCGCCGGCTCTCGACGTCGACGGAAAACGCCGGCGCCGAGCGGTTCCCGAGCGAGCGGGATGCTTTCGTCAGACGACACGCAATTGGTATGAATATATCCGAACGCGTATGCGCCCGCTGCGCCGAATTGCGTAGCCTTGCGCAAATGTGAGGCGATCGCGCCATTGTTGCGCCGGCCCGTCGTGCAGGTTGGTGGCCGTTTCGCGCCGCTGTCGATTGCTCCGATTATTCGACCGGGCCGATGCCGATGGCCATGGACAGTGCGATGCAATCAATCGCGAACTGTTCGGTCGGTTTGTCTGCACACTTTCATCGCCTTCTTTTTGATGCAACTAACGGTCGAGCCCGGCCGCGTCGGCGAATTGGTGCGGGTCGATATGAGCGGCGTGTGCGTTCGGCTTTGCAGACAACCGGGTTCGACATGGTCGGATCGTTCTTCGGATCGGTCTTTGCCGTGCGAAGAATCCGCGAGCCTACGTCCGTCCGCGCAACGCGACGAATATCACGCCCGCAATCGCCAGCAGCCCGCCGCACACCGTCTCGATGCCGGGCCGCTCGCCCGTCAGCGCGATCGACAACGCCGTCGCGACCGCCGGCGTCAGATAGAGAAAATTGGCGGCGCGCGCCGCGCCGAAGTAACCGAGCGCGACAGTCCAGGTTGCGTAACCCAGCGCGGCGGGAAAGACGCCGAGCACCAGCACCGCCAGCATCGTGTCGTGCGACGCGTCGCCGAGCGACACGACCGCGCCGGGCAACCATGGCGTGAGCAGCAGCGCGCCGGCCAGCAGCGTATACGCGGCGCAGGGCAGCGCGCCGTACACGGGAATCAGCCGCCGCTGCAGCACGAAATAACTGGCCGAACACAGCGCCGCGCCGACGATCAGCGTGCTCCCCGAGCCGAGCACGAGCCCGCCGGGTTGTCCGTGCGCGATCACCGCGATGCCGGCCAGGCTAATCAGCGAACCGAGCCATCCCCAGCGATTGAAGCGTTCGTGCAGAAACACCGCGGCCAGCAGCGCCGTGAAGATCGGCAGCGTGTTCACGATGAAGCTCGCCGCGCCGGCCGACACGGTTTGCTCGCCGGTATTGAGCAGCGCGTTGTAGAGCGCGATGCCGAGAAACCCGCAGACGAGAAAGCGCAACGCGTCGCGTGTCGACGGCTTCGCAGGCCGCCGCCACGCCAGCCATGCGATCACCAGCACGGCCGCGGTCGCGAAGCGCGCGGCCGCGAGTTGCAGCGGCGCCAGCCCGTGCAGGCCGATCCGGATGAACGGGAAAGCGGAGGCCCACGAGACGATCGTGAACGCCACCGCGCCGGCCGCGACGAGCGGCTGTCGCGCGCTGCGCGACGAGGAGGAAAGGGTGTTCATGCGACAATGGTGCGGTGTAGCGAGATGTTAAGCTAGCGCACAGATCAACATCCGAATATGAATATGGCTCACAGCTCGGTGCGGCGCCGGGCCGACGGCTCGGCGCGCACGTCTCGGCGTGTGGCGGACGCGCTGCCGGCCGTCACGCCGGCACCCGGCTCGCGGCCGCCGCTGGCGAGCCTGGAGACAGTCTGCATGGTGGCGCGCCACGGTTCGTTTCTGGCGGCCGCCGACGTGTCCGGCGTCACGCACGGCGCGATCAGCCGGCGCGTGGCCGCCGTCGAGAACTGGCTGGGCATGGCGTTGTTCGAACGCCATGCGCGCGGCGTGCGCCTCACGCCGGACGGCCAGCGCTTCGTCGGCCGGATCGAACAGGCGTTCACGATCATCGACGGCGCGGCCGACCAGTGGCGCTCGCCGCGTACGCCGCGCCTCGTCAAGCTGAGTGTGGTGCCGGCATTCGCGCAGCTCTGGCTGTTCGAGCGGCAGCATGCACTCGAGAGCGAAGCGCCCGCGTTACGCATCGAGCTCGGCATCGACGTGCGCAACGTGGATATCGCCGCCGGCGAGGCGGATCTGTCGATCCGCTACGGGCGCGGCAACTGGCGTCAGCTCGAAACCCGCGAGTTCATGCCGGAGACGCTCCATCCGGTCGCGCATCCGCGGCTCGCCGCGCAACTGGCCGCGCTGCGCCGTCGAAGCGGCGACGCCGCGCTGCTCGAGATGCCGCTGCTGCACGATTCCGACGTGACCGGCTGGCGTACCTGGTTCGACGCGCTCGGCATTGCGTTCAAGCCGCGCGCGCAGGATCGCCGCTTCGAGGATTACAACCTGGTGCTCGCGGCGGCCGAAGCGGGGCTCGGCGTGGCGCTCGCGCGGATGCCGCTCGCGGATGCGTATCTCGAGCGCAGCGCGCTCGTCCGCGTGAGCCGGCACGAGGTCGAGTCGCCGCTCAAGTATCACTTCGTGCATGCGAAAGGCGAGAATCGTCCGGAGGTGCTCGCGCTGATGGAGCGGATGCGGGCGGCGCTGGGGCAGGCGGTACAGCCGCCGGCACGTGCGTCGAAGGGCGCCTGACGTCGCGGCGGCTCGACCCGGGATGCCGGATGATTGACAATGCGATCGCGGAAAAACGCGAAATCCGATAATGAATGAGAATCGACAGTTTCTGCAGACGTACGGATGCAGAGGGAGAGAGTGAGTAATGAATAGACCAGACAAGTCGTCGAAAGCGCGTGCGGCGCTCGACCAGCTGTTTTCGGGCATGGCGCCCGCGGACGCGCAGCAGCGCGCGTCGCGTCCGGGCAACCCGTTCGAAGCGGCAGGCGACCCCGCTGGCCCCGACGGCCGGGTCGAAGTCACGTTGTCGACGCGGATCCAGCTGCGCGGCTATCCGGGCGCGGATGCGTTCATGAAGCGCATGGCCGAAGCGTGGGGCCTCACGTGGGGTGCGTACGACGCGGTCCGCGCGACGGCGACGCTGCCGGCCGGCTGGCGTTCGCGCCGGCTTCCGGACGTCACGCAGATCGTCGACGAGCGCGACGTGCTGCGCGCGGAAAGCAGCCTGCAGGGCGGCGAGATGTCGTATCTGAAAGTGCATCCGCGCTACTACATCGATGCGCGCAAGGGGTTCGGCTGGGGCAAGTCGTCGAAGGCGTCTGACGATCCGGATGGTGACGGCCCGGACTGGAACTGCTACGTGATGGATCGGGAAAAGTCCGTCGAAGTGCACGAGCTGACGACGTCGTCGTCGAAGGCCGACATGGACAACGCGCGTGCGACGTTGCTGAAATGGCTCGACGAGCACTATCCGAAGCATCGCGATCCGTTCGCGTACTGGACGGACTGCGAACGTCCGTTGTAGGCCCTGCCTTGCGGCGGGTGGCCATCGCGGAGGGCGCTTGAAGCGGAACGGTCCGGTGCCGATTCTCTGGGCCGCGTTCGGCGCGGCGGTCGGCTCGACCGTCATCGAGCTGATGCTCTGGCCGATCGCCGGCGAGGATGCGATGCACAACCTGCTCCGCGATGCGCGCCTGACGGCCGCCATCGTGATGGGGCGAGCCGTGCTCGGCGCGTCCTCGGGGTTCGATCCGCTGATCATGGGCGTCGCGACGCTGGTGCACGCCGCGCTGTCGCTTGCGTATGCGGCCGTGCTGGCGAAGCTGGTCCGCAACCTGTCGCTCGGCGCCGCGCTGCTCGCGGGCGGCGTGTTCGGACTCGTTCTCTACGGCGTCAACCTGCACGCGTTCACCGCGATCTTTCCGTGGTTCGTTCCCGTGCGCGGCGCGATCACGCTAATCGCCCATCTTGCCTTCGGCGTGACCGCCGCGGGCGTCTACTGCATCGTGCGGCGCTCGCCGCGCGCCTGATCTGCGGCGGTTGCCGCGTCGCGCTTTCGCATCACGACCCCTGGAATAATCCGCCGTGCCCGGTCGTTCAATCGTCGGGTGACTCTATACGAAGCCGGCGCCGTGCGTGACGCCAAGGGTCGAATGGTCGGGGCACATCGCAACGTTCATCCGCCGCGCTCGGCATGATGCGACGTGCGCCGTCAGAACTTGTGGCGGATGCCGACGATCGCGAGTTCCTGCGTATCGGTGCCGGAGTTCACGCCATACGAGCCGACCGATGCCGCGGCCTTCACGATCGCGCCGCTCGCATTCAGCGTATTGCCGCTCGCCTTCTGGTAGCCGAACAGCGCATACAGGTCGGTGCGCTTCGACAGTGCGTAGTCCGCGCCGAGGTTCACCTGGTTGTAGTGCGCGGAGGCCGGGCCCGTCAGCGACGTGTAGTTGTAGCCGACACCCGCGCGCAGCGCCGGCGAGAACTGCCAGTTGAAGAACGCCGAGCCGTTGTTGAACTTCGCGTTCTGCGTGAAGGCCGACAGCGTGTCCGCGCCGTACTGCGTGTTCGAATACGCGAGGCCGAAGGTCGCCGGCCCGGCCACGTACTGGCCGGCCACGCGCACGATCTGGATCGACTTCGCGCTCGAGAAGCCCTGGTTGATCACGGTGTTGAACAGCGTGTCCGAACTGCTCGACCACGTGCGCACGCCGCTCGCGACCGTCGAGCCGCCGTTCGCGAAGAAGTAGCCGGCGCCGAGCGACAGCGGGCCGTTCGCATAGCTCAGGCCGAAGCTGTAGGTGCGGCCGCTGCCGGTCGCGCCCGCGACGCCGCCGAAGCCGTACAGCGCGGCGAACTGGAAGCCGGAGATCAACGGGCTCGTGTATTTCACCGAGTTGCTGACGCGCAGGCTGTTGTCGTAGTTGTCGAGATCGCCCGGCGTCGAGAACACGCCGCCGAAGTAGTTGTCCTCGGTGAGGCCCTGCACGAGATCGACGACCGGATCGTACTGGCGGCCGAGCGTCACGGTGCCGTAGGTGTTGCTCGCGAGGCCGACGACGGCCTTGCGGCCGAATTCGCGCCCGCCCTGGCCGAGCGCGCCGGTGCCGAGGTTGAAGCCGTTCTCGAGCTGGAACAGCGCGGACAGCCCGCCGCCGAGATCCTCGATGCCACGCAGCCCCCAGCGGCTGCCGGACAGGTTGCCGCTGCTGAACCTGACGAGGTTCGACGCATTGCTGCCGTTCGCGTTCCGCACGTTGTGCACGTAGGCGATGCCCGCATCGGCGATGCCGTACAGCGTGACGCTGCTTTGCGCGTGCGCGCCGGCGGCATGGAGCGAGGCCGGCAGGGCGAGCAGCGCGAATGTCCGGATTCGTTTCATGATTGGATTCCCCCGTTGGTCGATAGGTCTGACGAGTCGGTGAACGATACGGACGGCGCATCGTCAAGGGAACCAATAAATTGTCGGATCGTTATGAGGCGGGGCGGCGTATCGCGGTATCGTTGCGTGCGCAACGAGTGTGGGGAGAAGCGGCTTCGTGCATCCGCGCTCGCCGCCTATGCGGTCCAGCATCATGCGTTCGCAGTGAACGGCGATGCGGCGTGAAATATCTGCGTTGACTATCATGCTCGGATCACGCGCCGCGATGGCGGGTCCAACTGAGCGGAGCCGGTCACGGCTGCGCGTTGGATGCGGGCGTCGCGTTACGATCGCGCGTATCGTCCACGCCGGCGTCGTTCACAGCCGGCTCATCGGCCGCGCGGCTACACCGTAGCGCAGTAGCGCGGCCACGTTCGGGAGAAGCGGTTCATGCTGCAGGCGTTCGCGGTCTTGCTGACCTTCCAGTGTCTCGGGGAAGGCGTGTCCTATTTGTTCGGCCTGCCGGTGCCGGGCCCCGTGATCGGCATGCTGCTGCTGTTCGGCTTCGTGATGCTGCGCCCGCAGGCGGCCGACGCGATCGAACCGACCGCGCTCGAACTGCTGCGCCATCTGTCGCTGCTGTTCGTGCCGGCCGGCGTCGGCATCATGGTGTCGGCCGACCGCGTGCGCGGCGATGCGCTCGCGGTCGTCGTCGCGCTGGCGGTCAGCACGTCGCTCGCGATCGCCGTGACGGCGCTCGTCACGCGCGCATTGCTGCGCCGCCAGCGGCGCGGGCACGGCGCGGCGGAGGGCACGCCATGACGGCCTTCCCGAAACTCGGCGCGATCTGGGTTTACCTCGCCGCGACCCCGCTGCTCGGCCTGACGATCACGCTGATCGCCTACCTGATTGCCCAGGCCGTCTATGCACGCGCACGCTTCAACCCGCTCGCGAACCCGGTGCTGATCGCGGTCGCGCTGATCGTCGTGCTGCTGACGATCACGCACACGCCGTATCCGACGTATTTCGAGGGCGCGCAGTTCGTCCACTTCCTGCTCGGCCCGGCGACCGTCGCGCTGGCGCTGCCGCTGTACCGCCAGTGGTCGAAGCTGCGGCGCGCCGCGGTGCCGCTGCTCGTCGGGCTGCTGGCGGGCTCGCTGACCGCGATCGTGTCGGCGGTCGGCATCGCCGCATTGTTCGGCGCGTCGCACCAGACGATCGCGTCGCTCGCGCCGAAATCCGCGACCACGCCGATCGCGATGGCCGTCGCTCAGGCGATCGGCGGGATTCCGTCGCTGACCGCGGTGCTGGTGATCTCGACGGGGATTTTCGGCGCCGTGTGCGCACGCGGGATCCTGAACGCGCTGCGTATCGAGGAGCCGGCCGTGCGCGGTTTCGCGCTCGGCGTCGCGTCGCACGGGATCGGCACCGCGCGCGCGTTCCAGGTCAGCGAGGAGGCCGGCGCGTTCGCGGGGCTCGGGATGGGGCTGAACGGCGTGCTGACCGCGTTCGTCGTGCCGATCCTGCTGCCGGTGTTGTCGCGCTGGATCTGAGCGGTGGCGCGCGCCGGCCGCGCGCGAGACTATCGGTTTCCCTGATGGCCGCGTGCGCCGCGCCGGCCGGCCGGGCCCCTGCCGCGCACGTATCGCTGCCGTTATCAGGAGAATTCAGGAACCGGCACGGACATTCGTGCGACGATCGGCTAACGTTGCATCGGCGCCGTCGTCGCACGCCGACACCCGTCGCGTGCGTGCCGGCGTTCGACCCACATCCAACAATCGACAAGGAGAACCGGCGATGACGAAGTTTCGCGTGGTTTCGGTGGCAGTGGCAGTAACGGCGTCGTTCGGTCTGCTGTTGACCGCGGCGCCGGCGGCATACGCGCAGGATCCGGCGTCCGTGCCGACGCAGAAGCAGCTCGACAAGGCGCAGAAGAAGGCCGCCCGCAAGGCAGCCCGCGCGCGCCATGCGAAGGACCTGAATGCGATCGGCACGGGCAGCGGCTACCGGCTGACCAACGACCAGAGCAACTACCCGCAGAACGCGGTGGAAAAGGCGCCCGCGACGAAGGCGGCGCCGGCTCCCGCTCCGGCTCCTGCAGCGCCCGCATCGGGCCAGTAACGGCCCGCGTTCGCGGCCGGTGTTCGCGCAATGACGAACGGCGCCGGTTCGAGCGGCGCCGTTCGTTCGTGTGCGTGCCGCGCGGGCGACACACGCCGCGGTCCGGGCGTGCCGGGGCCGGCGGCACCCGCGTTACGACGCGAGCTTCACGGCCAGTTCCGCGACGTGCTTGCCCTGGTAGCGCGCGATGTCGAGCTCGTTCGCGCTCGGCTGACGGCTGCCGTCCGCGCCCGCGAGCGTGGTCGCGCCGTACGGCGTGCCGCCCGTGATCTCGCTCATGTTGACGAGCCCGCTGCATGCGTAGGGCACGCCCACGATCACCATCCCCTGGTGCAGCAGCGTCGTGTGGAACGACGTGATGGTCGTTTCCTGGCCGCCGTGCTGCGTGCCGGTCGACGCGAACACGCTGCCGATCTTGCCGACGAGCGCGCCCTTCATCCACAGGCCGCCGGTCTGGTCGAGGAACGTGCGCATCTGGCCGGCCATGTTGCCGAAGCGGGTCGGCGTGCCGAAGATGATCGCGTCGTAGTTCGGGAGCTCGTCCACGGTGGCGACGGGCGCGGCCTGGTCGACCTTCACGCCGATGGCCTTCGCCTGGTCGACGGGGATGGTTTCCGGCACGCGCTTGAGCGTGACCTCGACGCCGGGCACCGATTTCGCGCCTTCCGCGACGTGCTGCGCCATCGTTTCGACGTGCCCGTAGGACGAGTAGTAAAGAACGAGTACCTTGGCCATGATGCGAATCTCCGATTGATAAGGTAAGGCCCCGCGGTCAGCGGGGCCTGGTTTTCCGAACGGGCGTCACGCCCACTCGGCCGTCACTTCGACCGGGCGCAGGTCGAATACCAGCACCTCGGCATCCTTGCCGTCGGCGAACGTGAGCGCCTGTTCGTCGCGGATACGTGCGCCGTCACCTTCGCCGAGCGTCACGCCGTTGACCGTCACGCTGCCACGTGCGACATGCACGTAGGCGAAGCGGCCCGGTGCCAGTTCGAGCGTGGCGCGCTCGTCGCCGTCGAACAGGCCCGCGTAGATCCGCGTGTCCTGGCGGATCTTCAGCGAACCGCCGTTACCGTCGGGCGACACGATCGGCGTGAGCCTGCCGCGCTTGTCGGCCTCCGCGACATTCGTCTGCTGATAGCGCGGCTCGGCACCCTTCTCGGACGGTCCGACCCAGATCTGCAGGAAGTGGACGGGCGTCTCGTGCGAGTGGTTGAACTCGCTGTGACGCACGCCGGTACCCGCGCTCATCAACTGGACGTCGCCCGGCACGATCACCGACCCGGTGCCCATCGAATCCTTGTGCTCCAGCGCACCGTCGAGCACGTACGACAGGATTTCCATGTCGCGGTGCGGGTGCGTGCCGAAGCCGCGGCCCGGTGCGACGCGGTCGTCGTTGATCACCAGCAGGTCGGAGAAGCCGACTTGCTTCGGATCGTAGTAGTTCGCGAACGAAAACGTGTGACGGGAGCTGAGCCAGCCATGTTCGGCGTGGCCACGTTGGTTTGCTGCACGAGTCTCGATCATGATTTTGTCCTGGAAGTCGCCGGACCTCGAAAGTGGGCCCGGCCGTTCGTTGAGATGAATCTTAGGTCAATCGATTTGACAAATAAATGGTTGTAGAGATAATGACTGTCACTTTCAGGTGGACAATATGGAACTCAACGACCTCAGGATCTTCGTGTCGACCGTCGATGCGGGCAGCTTCACGGCGGCGGCCGATCAACTGATGCTGTCCAAGCAATTCGTGAGCCGGCGCACGATGGCGCTGGAGGCGTCGCTCGGCGTGCGCCTCCTGCATCGCAATACGCGCAATCTCGCGGTCACGGAATCGGGGCAGGAGTTCTATGCGCGCGCGCAGCGGATCCTCGCCGAGGTCGCCGACGCCGAGCAGGCGATGTCGGTGCGCAGCACCGAACTGCATGGCTCGTTGAAGATCAGCGCGCCGCTGTCGTTCGGGATCACGCACGTGTCGCCGCTGATCGCCGAATTCCTGGCCGCGCATCCGGCCGTGCGGCTGAACCTCGACCTGACCGACCGGCGCGTCGATCTCATCGGCGAGGGCTTCGACCTCGTGCTGCGGATCGGCGCGCTCGAGGATTCGACGCTGATCGCCCGCCCGCTCGGTGCGTGGAAGATGATCGCGTGCGCGAGCCCCGCTTACCTGAAGCGGCAGGGCACGCCCGACACGCCGGCCGATCTCGCCGCGCACACGTGCCTGCTGTACGGCCGCGAGCGGCGCGTCGGCTGGGAATTCCGGATCGACGGCGCGGCGCGCACGTTCGACGTGCAGGGGCCGCTCGTCGCGAACAACGGCGAAGTCGTGCGCGACGCGGCGATCGCGGGGCTCGGCATCGCGCTGCTGCCGCATTTCATCGTCGGCGCGGCGCTCGACAGCGGCGCGCTCGTGCCGGTGCTCGACGCGTACGCGCCGTCGCCGATCACGCTGAACGCGGTGTTTCCGCAGCATCGGGAAGGGTTCGTCACGCTGCGCACGTTCATCGGGTTTCTGGCGGAGCGGCTGGGCGTGCGGAGGTAGAGGGCGGGGGGCGCGATTGATCGGCGGCGCGCATTCGCGTTAGGCTTCGACGGGGCCGACGGTCCGCAGGGCATGCCGGGCCGGGCGTTTTTACCTCGAATCGCAGCGAGCACGTAGCTTCTACTCGCTGCGATCCACGACGAGTCCAATGACAATGAAAAACCGATCGAATGCTCGCGCCGGCGAGCGAGGGCAAACCGTGATGCACGGCCGGCATGCGCGGCGCGCGAACCTGCGATCCGCGATGATATTGGCAGTACTGACGATCCCGCCGATGGCCGCGCACGCGGCCGGCTTCGACTGCACGAAAGCCGCTTCGCCGACCGAGAAGGCGATCTGCGCGGATCCTGCGCTGTCGTCGCTCGACGGCCAGCTGGCCGCGGCGTGGAAGAAGGCGCTTGCGAAAGGCGGCGATACGGCCGCGCTGAAGGCCGCGCAGTTGCAATGGCTGAAGCAACGCGACCGCTGCGGCGCCGGCGTGTTGTGCGTCGGCGATCGCTATCGCGAGCGGCTTGCGAGCCTGAACGGTGCGCCGCTTGCAGCCGACCGGTGGCAGCAGACGTGGTATCGCGACAGCGACACCCCGTCGTTCGGCGGCGTGCTGACGTTCACCGGCACGGCGCCGCGCCTGCACTTCGAACTGAGCGGCAACAACGGTGCGAATACCGGCGGGCTCAGCGGCGATATCGAACTGCACGGCGACCGCGGCACGTTTCGCCAGGATCAATGCCGGCTCGATTTCAGCCGCAAGGGTGGACGCATGCAGGTCGCACAGCAGGGCAGCGATGTCGATTGCGGCGCCGGTTCGGGCGTCACGTATTCGGGCGATTACGTGACGGCATCGAAGGCGCAGGCGCGTCCGCCGGCGGATCTCGTGACCCTGAAGGTGCTGACCGACGCGCGGCAGAACGCGGTCGCGCACAAGCTGCTCGGCGCCGACTATCAGACGCTCGTCGACATGATCAACGTCAGCGCGGACGAGAAGGATCTCGACGGCCTGAACGCCAGCGTGACGTCGTACTGGGTGCGTGGCATCGCGACGACGAACGCCGGGATCGTGATGCAACGGGGTACCGACCTGTGGATCGGGCTGCTCGTGTTCGATGCGCATGACAAGGTGCGGATGCGCTACTACTCGAACGTGCCGGCGTGGAAAAAGACGGTGCCGAAGACCATTCGCGCGTGGCACGACAAGCTCGACAAGACGCTGCCGATCGACGTGATGTGATTCGGCTGGACGGCGGCCCGATACACGTGTTGGCTGACTGTTGGTAAATCGAGCTTTTTATGGCTTTTCTTGCCCGTTCAGTTTTTTTGAGTGGCAATTGAATTTGTCCCGCGAAACATGTCATCGGCACCGGCAGAGGCATCCTGATCGGACGGCGGCGGATGGTGGCGGCAATATGACGGTGCGTCCGAAATCGTCATACTATTGCGCTCGAAATCCTTCTCCGGAGCTTTCTGCAATGTCCTCGCCCATCGACGTTCACTTCTTCCGCGTCCTTGCGGACAGCTACCAGCGACTGCTCGACAAGTCGCTCGTTCCCGCCGGGATGAGCACGTCCGAAGCCGCGACATGGCTGTACGAGGAAGCGCCTTTCGGGATACTCGCGCACGATGTAGCGGCAGATCCCGTGTTCGTCTATGGCAACAAGCGCGCGCAGGCCATTTTTGGATATGACTGGGAGGAGCTGACCGCACTACCTTCACGGTTCTCCGCGGAGCCGATGGAGCGGAGTGAACGCCAGTCGTTTCTCGAGCACGTCGCGCGAGACGGTTTCGTGTCGGGATATCGCGGGATACGCATCACCAAGTCCGGCACACGCTTCTGGATCGATCATGCGACGGTGTGGCAACTCACAGATTCCGCTGGGAATCACTGCGGTCAGGCAGCGATGATTCCGGAAGTGCGCGCCATTGGGTAGTTTCCGCGACGCTGAGGCGAGTGCCGAACCTTCGCCAGTGTGACGCCTGGATCCACGTGGGACACGGCCTTGCGCATTAACGTAACTAAGCAAGCTGAAGACACGGTTTTCGTCATATGAATTCGCGCCGAATCATCTATATTGAGCGTTCGGCAATCGAGGGCCGAGTCTTCTCCGCGCTCGCATTGGAAAAGAGCCCACGTCCGCGGCGGAGCGTGTTGCGGATCACTGATCATTACGAGGAGTGGCAAGCATGGGATCGTCTCTGCAGGGCATTGCGTTCAGGTCGGTGTACAACAAAAAGTGGATATCGCTGGTTACTAGCTTCTACGGTCGAGATTGTTACGTGGCGTGCAAGGACACACCGGATGCGTTCTGCATGTTCACCATGAATCCGACGATGGGGGTATTTAGCGATGTGAAGGGCAACTGGATCATGCAAAGCCCGGACGATCCGACGAAATTGATCCCATATTCAGCCGTTGAGCCGCCGGATGACAATACCCTCAATCACGCGCGCTTCTTGTTTACCAAGACCGCGCTTGGCCAGGGCACCCAGGTATCGATTGTTACGCTGGATAAGGCCAGGACGTGGGTGGTCGACGACAACGGCACCGACCAAGGCGTGCTGAGCCTGGCCACCGCTTATACGTTGGATTACGTCGGTGACGAAGTCGCCGGCAAACTGACGTTCGAGTACTGGGACAGCGTGCTTTCGCCGTGGCCGCCCGCCTGAGGGCGATCGGGCCGCCAGACTGCCGCTCGCCCACACTGCCGGAGTGACGCAGTCGCGGCGCGCGGAGCCGGCCGGCTAGCGGCCAGCACCGTAGTGCTAGCGTCGCGAAGCCGTGCTGCGAAATAGCCCGTACCACCTACGGTCACGTATCTCACAACCCGGCTTCCGCCGGGTTTTTCATGGTCGACGCCGGCTGGCACTCAGGGGGCCCGGAAATGCTGCATGTGATAACGCCTCTTGGCAGATCCATCGATGCCGTGGGACCCGTGGGCGATACCAAAATTTGGTATATGGTGATGCCACCATGAGGAGGTGCACGATGGCACGGAACACTTCAATCTCGCTGGGAGACCACCTCACGCAGTTTGTCGACATGCAGGTCGCGTCCGGTCGCTATGGCTCGGCCAGCGACGTGGTGCGGGCGGGGCTGCGCCTGCTCGAAACGCAGGAAACCGAGTTGCGGGCCCTCCAGGAGGCCTTGAAGGCCGGCGAGGCCTCGGGCGAGCCGACTGCCTTTGACAGCCAGGCGTTCTTGGAGCGGATGCGGAAAAAGCATGCCGATTGAGGCGCGTCTGGTGTGGCTGACGCCGCTGGCGAGGCCAATCTCGAGGACATCTGGGCCCACACCTTCGAACGCTGGTCGCTCGAGCAGGCTGAGCACTATGTGGGCGAGCTGGCCCTCGGCGTTCGAGCGTCTCGCGCGGCGCGAGTGGAGAGGCCGACCGAGTCGTGCGGGCAACGGCTATTGGCGCTACATGGTCGGTTCCCACGTGGTGTTCTATCGGGAAACGGCCGACAGCCTGGACGTGATTCGTGTATTGCATCAACGCATGGATGTGGACCGGCACCTGTAGAGGACGCCAACCTGCCACGGGCCGTGTCTTTTCAGCAAAACTCCCGTGCAGTCGTCGGCAGCGCCCCGAGGAGTTCGGTCCGATCGACGAGCTTGCCAGCAATCAGATGCCGCACTTTACCTTCGGCCTGCCATACGCCATAGACGGCGAGCGGCGCAGCGCCGAGCGCTTCCTTCCGAAACTTCTCCAGCAGACCGGGCCAGAATCACGTTGACCCTGCCCGTCTTGTCCTCGAGCGTCATCAACAGCACGCCGTTCGCCGTGCCCGGCCGCTGCCATACCGCGACCAGTCCGCAAACGCGCGAGCTGGCCGCTCCGCAACGGCTGCAGCTGCTCGGCCGACTGTAGGCGATCAAGAGCCAGCCGATCGCGCAGCGCGCCAGCGGATGCCGGTCGAGGGTAAAGCCCATCGCGCGACAGTCGGTGACAATCTCCTTGCCCTCCGATGCTTGCCGGCAGCGCCGGCACCGCGTCGTCGCGCTCGGTGCCGCGCAGCAGATTTGCCATGCCCCCGCGGTGGGCGTTTGGAAACAAAATATGATCTTGACTTGTTCGTAACTATTTGATTTTGTTGGGTTGGATAGGGTGTTGGACGACTTGCGACGTAATTGAATTTGTTCCGACAAGCATTCGGTTGAACGAAAAATTGCAAACAAAATCTGTTCCACGGGCCGTGGGGCCTTGCCGGATCCTAGTCTCGAACCAACGCTCTTCGCTATCGATGGCAGGTCGTGGATATTCTGCAGGTTGAAGATTCGAGGGTTAGGTTGGTAGCATCGGAATCTCTGCAGGAGTGCCAAAGCCGCAGCTATCTTGTGCGAGAACCGAGAATCTGTGGGACGGGATGCCTATATAGACACTCCGAGGATTTAAGTGATCGGTTCAGAACCGGAAGCCCAAGTTTGGGGACCGGTACTTTTGATGGGCAGCTCTACGTTGGGGCACTTGTTGCCGTCTCAGGCATGTCCATTGGAAGTGACTGCGGACGTGTTAGCACTGATGTCCGCCCACCCGAAAAGCGTCGTGTGCGGATCGCGTCGATTGTCCCGCTGGCCTATCTACGAATCGATCAAACTGCGTTGGGTAGGAGGGACTAGCACTTGCTTTTCTTGGGCAACCGTGTCAGGAGTTCTAGTGCCGCAAATGAAATGCCGCGTAAGCTCCGTCTGCGATCGAAACGTGACCAGCGACTCTGTTGCAGACGCGGCATGTATGGTTATCTTGGCGACGGCATTCAATCTCGGCCTAGCATGTATGATGTAGAGCAAGTGATGGGCAAAAGGTGACGATAAGTGACCCCGTATACATCAACGTGTTGTCTCGCGAGTACGGACGTACAATCTTAAGCGATGTACTGTCAGGAAAAGTTGTCCGTAAGCGACGTGCGTGTGCGAATACTGATTAGGGCACTTTCGAATTTTTGCCAGGTTCCATTTCGGTTCCTCTTGTAATAGAAATTTGAGGCGCCATTTATTGTTCCCGACAAGAAATCGACTTCATCCCAGCTACATCCAGTACCGAGCTTTTCAAGAATAGCATCTATGAATTTCCGAAATATCTGATCACGATAACGTGTGCTTGAGCTGGTACAAAACATCTCGACGGCGACTCGCCACTCTTCATCCGAGAGTGCCCAACCCATTTCACCTTTGGGAATATTTGTGCGTTTGAGTCGCGCTGTAGATTTGGGGGCATAGAGTTTCGGCGAATATTGAAAGATCAGTGGCTGTCGTCCGGCCCAGTCGAAAGGCTTCTCAAGTGCTTCAATCTCATGGAGCGAGATACTAACCGCGAACAATGTCGAGCCATATAGATTCCCGTGTATGTAAGTTATCGCTCGAATGTTCGGTAGGGTCAATGCGATCAACCCTTTGGTTGCAAGGGTATATACTGAATCCCACGCTACGCGAGCGCTCGGAAAGCAATATATCCATTGAAGAATCATCTTTTCAAAATCGAATTTTGAAGCCGGATTTAAAGATTTTGGTTGCGAAAATGTCTCGATGGTCACGCCATTGTCGCCAAATATCGGCGCGCAAATTGTTTCGAGCCCGGACGGACGAAACAGGAATCTAAATGATGACGAGGCTTGGCCAAAGATTTCTTTTATAACAACCAGGGCCGGAATCATTACTGTTATTCCGTTGATTTCGAAAGAGTAGATATGGTGATTTTCATTGTAATGTGATGGATTTTCTAGGGTTGATAGGTATGGAGTGCTATCGGCGCGCTTCCATTCTCTTAAATGTGTATTGACATTTATGCGGCATCGTTTATTGACAGGATGGGTGAGTTTCCAGGAGTCAGTCATATCTATGTTTGTGCGTAAGCCCGCTTCATCGATTATTTCGCCAAGAAGTTGATGGTTAATGCAGTGAACTTGGTTGAGCCACATTGATCTAATTCTCCCGTTGAAGGACTGATGTTGGTGGGTCGATGCAATAGTTGGAGATATAAAAAAGGCAATATCTTATTTTCACGGGGCCATCGCTTTTATCGTATCTTATGTGGGAGGTAAGACTGGTTGGGCGTAGGATTGTAGAAGCAGTCTCAAATATTAAAGTGGTTGGCTGTTCGATCAAGTCAATTGAGGTGGGTTTGAGATTTGGGAGATGTGGTGTGAACAGAACAATGAGGTGAGGCGACGATGCTGTGTTGCTCTTGAGGGGGCGCCGCAAATTAGTTCTTTACTATTTGCGTATATCGGGTTGAGGTTCTATTTCGCATTAGTGCTAATTGGCGCGACTATTTAAAAATATTCGTAGGAGGATGTGTTTTAATTGAGTTTGCGGTGCTGAGGTGTCGCCGCCAAGTAATATTAGTGGCCAAGCGGCGTCGGTTTCCCACCTGATGGGTGCGCCTATTTCATCTAGAAGCTGATTGCCGAAGAAGAATTTCATATCTCGAATAAAGCGCTGTCGATCGATAATGTGTCGACAAATATCGTAACCAAGTGCGTTGACAGTGTAATAATATTTGGAGCGATCTGAAAGGCATTCGTCGAAGCTCTTTTTTAGAGTGCGATCGGATTGTATCGAAATTTCTAAAAGTATTGACTGGCTCGCATGAAGTATTGCTATTTCGCTGACACGTATTTCTTGAGGTAAGAGATTCGACTGTGCGATTGTGTTGGATAAGAGTCGGATGGGGCAAACTTGAAGTGCTACGTGATGAATTGGGCAAATCGTAACGGCTGGGAGTGCATGAGAGACGTGCCAATAGCTTTCGCCAAATCTTCGCAATTCATCGATCTTGCAGCGTTCGCAGTAACGTCGAAGCTGCGATAGACTCGAACTTGGTGGGTAGAGACTCCGAAGCAGATTGATATGATTGGCGGGCGCCATCGTGCTGTAATGATTCTCCCATTTGTCCGTCTGTTGAAGGTCGAATGAAATGCGTGCATAGGGATAGATAGTGTGCCTCATCAGCAAGTCATAAGGCAGTGCCCCAATATACTCGGCGATGCCGGTAAGTATCGACGGAAGCAGGAATGAATACCTGCTTTCACCTTTATGGCAGCCCAAAATCAGATAGGTCAATTCGCGTAGGGTTAGGCCGAGATGGTGCGAGGCCCTAATCAATAGACTGCCAGTCAGCTCGTCGGGATAGAGGGTAGGGAAGTACATCATCAGTCGAGTTCGAGGATCCGATCCAATTCGCAGACGGCTCCCATAGCCTGGAGGTGACTGAATACTGTGCCACCATGCGTTGCCGCGTTTTGAAGCGCGTTTCGATAATCGTCAGGTGCAAGATTCGATTGCTCGTTGGTGCTGGCTGTGCGGCTTCTGCGGCGGGAGTTGACTGGTTGTGCGAGTTTGAGTGCAGCCTCCACTCCAGCGATGACGCCGGTCACTTTTCCTTCCAGTTCGACCGCCTTGGCAAGTGATAGTGCTCGATTTTCCTCGATTCCCGCCTCCATCAGGACGGTGACGATTCGGGGCACAAAGGAGGCGTCCCCAGGACGTGTCTCAGCGCCACGTTGGCGGACCCCCGCGTACGCCCTGAGCGTATCTTCCCGCAGAGATTCGTAAGTCGGGGCGCGGAGGTCGTGGTATTGATCAAGGGCTCGATCGTCGCCTCGACGCATTGCATCAAGCATCGGTTCGATCAGATTCAGTTCGCTGTCCATGATCGACGCGAATGTCTGCATACTGAATGTCTCGGTTCCATCGATCATGGCATGCCATTGAGCGCACACGAACAGCTTGATAGCAATGTCGGCGATACCCTGACTATAGTCGTAGAATAGTTCCGACCACTGGTCATTGAATGGGACGACGACGCGATTCCATTGAAACCGCCAGAGGCAAGTGGCGAATATTTCCCATTCCCCAGGGTCTTTGAGGCTACCACTGCGCACAAGTGGTCCCCACGCCGGAAAGCCGTGGCCAACGCTACGGCGGCCCTGCCGAAAATCGAGACCGAGAACTTGGATGGCTTGGCTAGTGCCAACGAAAACGATCGGTACACCTAGCTCGTTCGATGCTGAAACGAGAAGCGACATCAACGTGTTCTGGTTTGTTCCTGCATTCTTAAGGTTCTGAATTTCGTCGACTACAAGAACTCCGACAAAATTCATGTGCATAATGCGTGCACAATGATTGAGAAGGGTTTCGACGGACTGGCTTGTCCGGCGAAGATAAATTTCATAATATCGGCCGGATGGTACGAGTCGGTCGATTTTTCGCAGAATGGACATTGCCAGTCCTTTGGGGGAAATGCCATCATGAGGCGCTTGGATATGGACATAAGGAATTTGTGTAATGTTGTATTCGGGGTGATAAATTGACTCTGGGTATCGTGAAAATATTCGCTGAATCGTGGTGGTCTTTCCAGTGCCGGAAATGCCAATAATTGCCGACGATAACTGGGACTCCATGGGGAGTAACGTCGTCCTGGTAAACGCTTCCCCACGTTGTTGAGCTTCGTATAGTTTCTGGAACACTTTCGTGTGACCGACGGATCGAGGTACTCGCCCTACGTATCCGTTGCGAATCAACGCGTCAAACGCACGTGCAGTCTGGATATCGCGTTCGAATGGCATCTTGAAAGCGCTGAGACTTTCCACCATGAAAATTCGGTCGTAAGTTGGCCAATCACGTTGGAGTGGATCGAAATCCGGTAAATCAGTTAGTTGTTCTGATAGAATTTCGTCGTCACATGGAAGTGAAAGAGCACTGATTAGCGGATTGCCCTTGAATCGCGGGATATGCTGTTCCACGTATCGTGCTTCGACGGTGAGCGCGTTACTGTTTTGGGATTCCATCGATTTTCTCCTGAGCTCGCGCCAAGAGCATTTCTCGCAGTGATATATGTTGCTGAGGAGCTACCTCAGTTGCGGTGGCGTTGGTTGTACTGGGTTGATCGTTCTTCAAGGATTCTGTTGCGGAAGTCACGCGAGTTGCAATATTGACAACGTTCGAGGGAAGCTGATCAGCCGAAGGTGCAAGGTGGAGCATCGACGCCTCAGTACCCCGACGCGAAGTCTTTTCGGCATTTCTGGCCGCTGCGGCGTCTGCCTTTCGCCCAGATCGAGACATGCCATTTGATACAGCGCGAGTCGCTTCAACGGCGGGCTTGACGACTGAGTCTAGATGCTCAGCGAGTGCAAGTTCGGCTTGATCGGATGCGAACTTAAACGAAAAATTCAATCGATCCTTTGCGCTGAGAATGAACTTTACCTCGTCGAATGAATACCCTTGAAACATCTTGCTTGCACTGGCCAGCCGGCAGACAAATGACTGTTGCAAGTCGCTTGGGTTGTACACAATGATGTGATCGATCAGGCGTGGGTCGAACGAACACTGAACACGCATGGGTCCCTTGCGTTTGCGATTTAATGTGGAGACGAACCATTCGAGACGCCTTGCTTCATCGCAAACGTAGACACAATTTTGGAAGTGGATACCATTTTGATGAACGACAGCCTCGCCCCTGGGGAGCAGCTGCAGATGCAGGTAATCGAAGTCATAGCGTGACAATGTACCCATGTGCTTGATGACGTCGTCGTTCCAGATTTCGACAGGGATGGACGGGACGCCTCTGGTGACCATATCGGGCGTTGAGTTGTACCCTTTCATGACGCATCGATTGTGTTTGATGATGGCTGCAATAATCGCTGATGTAAACTCATCGAGCGTCAATGAAGCATCTTGAAAATATCGTTTGGCCCGTCGTTTTTTCGCGTTCAAGGGAGGCTCGTAGCCAGGGACACTTTCCTTGATGGAGGCATGCGTCAACATGAAGCCGCATTCAACAGTGCCTTTTCGGTGAGGAAGAAGACTTTGCGTGTTGGCGACGGTCGCGTGCATCCCGTCACATATCCGGTTGCTGTTGCGTGAGGCCATTTCACCAAGATCAGCCAGAAATTGTTGTGGAAATGCTTTGTCCGCAGGCCAATCCTCAGGATCGTAGTGGACACCGTATCGCGTGCAGAGCGCATTCTTGTCGGCTGAAATGGACAGGATGGCCATCATTGCGCCTGGCCACGACGCATTTTCGAGACCAACGTAGAAGCCAACGCATAACCGGCTTTTGCGATCATAGATGAGGTAAAGGGTGGGTTTGCCAATGATGAATCTGCGATCGCTCATTGCAACCAGAAATACGTCGGCAATCGTGGCGTCGATCTCGTACATGTGGCCTACACCAACACATTCTTCAAGGTGAGTTCCGAGAAGTGGTCCATGCTCTCGTTCATACTCCTTGTCTCCGAGCTTCTTCCTGATGATGGCTTCCTGCGTAAGCATTGCGTGCGCAATTCGCCGGAATTGGTGAATCGATGGACATTCGCCGTCCGGAAGCAGGAAGCGGTCGCCATTACCGTCGACAAACGTGTAGTGGTCTCGACGCATCCTCAAATAAGCGCCCGCGAGCGTCGTAACCTCCCCTTTCAAGTAGTGCTTCTTGACCGCATTGCGTACATAATCGATGTCTTTGGCAGTAACTTGATACACGACGTACTTGTTGTTCTTCGGTTTGCGCCCCCGTTTTGACGTACAGCCGGATTGGTTTCGGCCGATTTTTCCAAACTCAGGCACGAGCGCGAGAATGCTTTGACCTCCTACCCAGTAAGTTCGCAAGTACTTGCAGAGTGTTGTCTTTGAGTTCCCGAGTTCCTTGGCGCGGGTTTCGATGAGTGGTCCGCGTTCCTGCGGGTAGAAAATTTCCGGCTTGGAAAGCAGGGGGGCGATTGCGTCGAGGGATTCCTTGGCACGCTGTTTGGCCGCGTCTGAGTATTGCGAGAACGCTGGTTGCATGACCGTTCGCGCTGCTTTGCCTGATTTGTGTACCGGGCTGGTTGCTTCACCGAACTGCCGATAGCTTGGCCAAGCGAGGTCATCATCAAGCGCGATAACCCAACCTTCTCCAGGGGTGGAGCCTACGCTGATCACCCGATACTGCCGGCCATTCTTGTCGACGTAGATATCATTCGGAAGTAACAATTCTTTCTCCTTCTACGGATGAAAGTTGACTCGAAATTTCGAATGAAGAGCACTCCGTCAATCGCGCAACTCCGTGGTAACTGGATCCGGTAGCATCTATTCCGGCTGATGCGCGGGTATTCATGAATGTTCTCGTTCAGAAATGGTTACGATGCGCCAGCCTCACGTGTCTTACCGTGTGGTGTTGGACGCAAGAAGCTGAGCAGTGGCGCAGATGGCAGGTCGGGGTTGTTGATATCGCAGCGCAACGTCTTATCCCAGATCAATAATTTCGCTACGCGCAAACCAACTCCAGACTCGAGCCCATGGCGAACGTCGAACCCGGTGCAGTATTGACTGAGTGATATGTTGTGCCGAGCTGTACTGGATAGTTCGTGAGCCATTAGCTGCGCCTTCTCACGGAGATATTCAGGATACGGCTCGATCTCACCATCCATGAGAAAACCGCTCCGAATCCATTCGATATTGCGAATCTTGGCGATTGGCAATTTCGAATCGAAGATGAGATGGTGTGACACGCTTCTCCCCGTGCAGTACGCGCGAGCAATTTGTAGTTTCTCGATTGAACGCCTATCCTCTGCGATCCGAACTGTATTTACGTCGAAGGCTCGCAGAATACCCGTGCGGCGGCTCAACGTTAAGAAATTGAGGGTCATCACGGTGGGAACGTGTGTGCCGGAATAATGTGGATGGGTGATGCCTAGTGCCGCCGCGATCTGGAGCGTAACATCACGCTCCATTGGAAATTGCTCGTACAACTCATCGACGCTTTCGGAATATTCAAGAAGCAGGAATGTGTGCCACTCGATGTCAGACATAAGATGAATCGTGCGTCCGAATTTTGGACTATATGCGCGACGGATGCGCCCCCGTGACGGATAGTCCGCAGTCTTGATCCAGGATTTGTAGGCCGCTCCAGTTCCCTCGCCATAACCGGCTCGTTGTCGTTGTGCGATGAGGTCATCGGTCCACTTCTTGATTCCTCGGCTCATGCGCGACCCCTTTTGATCGGATGATGCCCACTGTGGCTGGTGGAGGATCTCGAGCGCACAACGGGTACGGTGTAGCACTATGCAGTTAACCGAACATCGATCGGATGGACCATATGATGTACTAAAAAAGTTTAGTTTGTATTCGGGTCCGTGGTTACTTCGGGTAAACACGTGTGGCTGATTGTTTGTGTGGTGAAGAAATAGTTCTCTGGAGGGATCAAATTCTTTTGAGGGATGACAAGTTGATTACGATTCGATGCAATAAAAAGGGAGTGATCTAACATGCGCATGTGAAATAACATGGACATGTTAGATTTTGACGGAATTAGAGATTAACAATTCGTTGCTTTGAGGGCGGAACTTGAGGAGGATGGATCGTGTTCGCGAACGAAAATCATGTGAACACGCTCCCTCAGACTATGCTTGCTGAATATGCGGCGAGCGCTAGAGGCGAGGTGGTGGACTCATCTGGTGAGTGAGAGCCGGATGGCACTGTTGAATCGTGTGCTCTGGATGAGCACCCGGCCACGATGAGCAATTTGCCTTGTTGGATGAGGGGGATTTCGGTAACACGGACATTAGTATCGCGCTGCCCAACATCGGCGACTCGGGCGAATCAACGCGGCGATTTCGTCTGCTCATGCAACTGTCACCTATGCGAACGTGCGTCGGCTTGCCGCGGTTCGCGCGTTTAAAAAAGCAGCAATCGTCACCATTCGTCGCACCGACTGCGTGGTGGTCTTGAGGTCGCTGATGTCAGTTTCGCAAGTGATTGCCGAAGGGACGACCGGCGGGACGATCCGATGCCGCGGGAGGGGGCGTGTCGGTGCGATGGTGTGCTCGTTTAGTCACACCAGTGGACGCTGCCGTTTTTCAGCCAGAAATGCGAGTGACACCCTCGTTGTCGAGCGCGATGCGTATGGCGACGGTCAACACCGCTGGCACGCCGGGTTGCTCGACCTGGCCAAGCGGTACGGCTTCCTGCCCAGGCTGTGCCGACTGTACCGTGCGCAGACCAAGGGCAAGGTCGAGCGATTCCACCGCTATCTGCGCGGCAATTTCTATGTGCCGCTGGCGAGCCAGCTCAAGCAATCCAGCTTGATGCTCGACGCCGTGACTGCGAACGTCGAGGTCAGTAAATGGCTGCGCGATGTGGCCAATCAGCGGGTGCATCCGGTTACAGGGCTGGCACCCGCGATTCTCCTGGAACAACGAGAACGGGCTTGCTTGCGCAATATGCCTGGCTACGCGGTGCTCCGATTGCCGGCTCGCGCCGTCGCTCGGCCACGTGTTGACCCTGCAATGTCGATCCGGCACCCGTTGTCCGTCTACCAGCAATTGCTGACCGTGGTGCGCGCATGAACCTGCAGCAGGAACGCATCGACGGGCACTGTCAGAGCCTGAAGCTCGAGGGGCTCATGCAACGCTACGTCGCTCTGGCGAGCGATGCCGCGGCCAAGCAATGGAGCTTCCTCGACTTCCTCGAGAACGCGCTCGCTCACGAACGAGAGATGAGGCAAGTTCGTTCGCGGCAAACACTGGTGCGCATGGCCGGGTTCCCCGCTATCCAGACGCTCGATGACTACGACTACAGCTTCGCCGTCGGGGCGCCGCGCAAGACGATCGACGAGCTTGCCACCCTGCGCTTCATTGAGCGGGGTGAGAACGTCGTGTTGCTAGGTCCGTCAGGCGTGGGCAAGACCCACCTCGCGATCGCCATCGGGTATGCCGCGACACAGGCGGGCATCAAGACGAAGTTCATCACGGCGGCGGATCTGATGCTGCAGCTCGAGGCTGCACGCAGACAGGAGCGATACGACGCCGTACTTCGGCACAACATTCTCGGCCCGAGGTTGCTCATCGTCGACGAGATCGGCTATCTACCGCTCTCGGGGGATCAGGCTAGCCACTTCTTCCAGATCGTCGCCAAGCGCTACGAGCGCGGGTCGATGATCCTGACCAGCAACCTTCTGTCGACACACAAAAAAGGTCGCACTTGGAAGAAGGAAGTGGAAATGTGCAAAAAAGACCACACCCCGCATTTCATTATGCGATAAATTGACGTAACTGATTGATATCAATACATTTTATGTCCTGCCGCGTTAGGAGGGCTTGAGAGTCGACAGGGACGTGCAAAAGTTGGCTGTCGAGAAAATTGATTAGGATTTCTACGTTAATGAACGCACTAAGTCGATGTGGCAAAGGAAAGCGATACCCTTTCATAGGGCTTTCTAATTGGGACAGAATCCACTCAATGCGAGCAGGTTGAATGACCTGGCGTTGGCGCTTCCCCCGCGGGTGACAGAAGGCGAAGGGCGAAGGGCGGAGGACAACGGTATCTGGTGCTGCTCTATGCTTTTCCAACACCGACGCAGCACGCCCACATAACGTTGCGTGTGGGGCATCTACAGGTGACCAGGAAGCTACGGCATGCCACGCCAATGCTAGGAAGAAGTGACACATGAACCGGATCTGGCCATGAACCTCGCCCCGGAATTTCAGAACCCAATACACCTGCGAGGGGTATCCACTGTCCGCTGGCTGGTATCAAACCCCAGACACCCAATGCGGTGCCTGCCCCCGACGAGCCCGACGACACCGCCGAAGCGAGGCATGCCTACCGGCTTGGCAGGGCAGAGATTCGCGCAGATGTGGCGGCGCCATTGCTAGTGCGGTGAAATCGCTAACCACATAAAGATCATCGTGGCCTGGCGTCAAGGGAGCTTGTCGCGATCGGTCGCTTTTTCGCGATGAAATATTGGCTTGATCGAATGCCTCTTCGGGGTCGCATTCGCCTTGGCAAATTGTCTAACCGCAGCCTCAAGCCTGGGAAACTACGTAGAAATCACACCCGCGGCGGAAAGCATTCAGAAGGGGACATTTTTTTATACTGCCTGACATTCCGATGCCAGCCGTCCGCGGCAGCTTCCCGATGCTCAGGAGCCTTTGATGCCACTCGACACAAGACAGTCTGTCCGCGCGCTGTTCTGTGCACTCGCGTTGTGCGCAGTGCCGGCCGGGTACGCGCAACCCATCCGGCTCATGATCGGCGGCGCGTCCAAGCTGATCTATCTGCCCGTGATCCTTGCGGATCAGCTCGGCTACTTCCGTAGGGAAGGGCTCGAAGTGCGCGTGATGTCGTCGCCCGCGGGCATCGATGTGTCCACCGAACTTGTGGCCGGCGCGATCGAAGGAGCGGTCGGCTACTACGATCACGTCATCGTGCTGCAGAGCCGCGGCATGGATGTGCAGTCGGTGGTTGTGCTCGGGCAATCGGCTGGCGTCGTCGAACTGGCGCGCGCAGCGAGCAACATGCAAACCATGGCTGGGGCGAGGGGCCGCAAGCTTGGCGTGACCGGCTTTGGTTCGTCGACGTATGTGTTGACGCGCTATCTCGCGAAGCATGCCGGCCTCGCCCCGGACGCTTATACGCTGGTGCCGCTCGCGACCGAAGCTGCATTCGAGCAGGGGATCACATCGGGCCGTATCGATGCGGGCATGACGGAGGAGCCGACTGCGACGCGTTTGTTGTCTCGCGGCGCGGCGCAGCCGCTCGTCGACCTGCGCAGCACAGCGGATACGCGCACGCAGCTCCGGGGCCCCTATGTCGGCGCGTGCGTCTATATGCGCCGCGAATGGATCGACGCCCATCCCGACGAGACTGCGCGTCTGGTGCGCGCCTTGCGGGCAGCCCTGCGCCTGATAAGAACGCACAACCCTGCCGAAATCGAAGCAGTCGTGCCTGCATCGCTCAAGGACGGAAACGCCGTGATTTACCGGAAAGCGCTGGGCGTCATGAAGCCCGCCTTCTCGCCCACCGGGCACATGCCTGCCGGTGCTCCGTCGACCGTGCTCGCGATCGTCGCCGACGTCGATGCCGATGTATCGCCGCAGCATGTCGATCTGACGCGCACATGGACCGACCGTTTCGTCGACGCCGCGCAATAACGCGCGCATCGCGCTCAAACTTCATCAAAAAAGGAGACATGCTCATGAGAGCCATCCAGATCCATGAATACGGCGGCCCCGAAGTGCTACGTCGAGTGGATATCGACGTGCCGAAGCCGGGAGTGGGCGAAGTACTGGTGCGTGTGGTCGCGGCCGGCATCAACTTCATGGACGTTCATACGCGACAGGGGAAGTACCGCGATTCGCGCACCTATCCCGTGCGGCTTCCGTGCACCCTCGGCATGGAGGGCGCGGGAGAGGTAGTGGGGGTGGGCACGGGTGTGGCGTCCGTGCGCACGGGTCATCGGGTCGCGTGGTGCATCGCCTGGGGCGCGTACGCCGAGTATGCAATCGTACCTGCCGCGCGGCTTGCACGCATCCCGGACGACGTTGCGTACGATCTCGCTGCAGCAGCAATCTTTCAGGGCTCCACCGCGCATTATCTGCTCGACGACGTCGCGAAGCTCGAACCCGGTATGAACTGCCTCGTCCATGCGGCCTCGGGCGGTATCGGCCAATTGCTGGTGCAATTGGCGAAGCGGCGCGGCGTCGAAGTGTTTGCAACGACAAGCACGGCGGACAAGGCCGCGATCGCGCGCGCGCGGGGCGCGGATCACGTACTGCTCTACGAGAACGGCGGCTTCGCGGATCGCATCCGCGAACTGACCGATGGTCGGGGAGTGGACGTGGTGTTTGATGCCGTCGGTAAGACCACTTTGCGCGATAGCTTCCGCGCGACCAGGGTGCGTGGACTGGTCGTCAACTACGGCTCGGTGACAGGCCCGATGCGCGACCTCGATCCGTACGAACTCGGCGAAGCCGGCTCGCTGTTCCTGACGCGCCCGCGTCTTGCCGATCATCTCGCCGATGCGATCACCGTGCAGCGCCGCGCCGACGACGTGTTCGCCGCCATCGGGCAGGGTGCATTACGCGTCGAAATCAACGGACGCTACACCCTGGACAACGTCGAGGAAGCGCATGCCGCCCTCGAGGAACGCCGCCAGTCGGGCAAGGCGGTGATGGACATCAGGTAGTACCCAACCAAGATCCACAGGACACAGACTCTTGCCCGGCGATGCGCATGCGTCACCGGTGGCGCGACTCGTCCCTCAGCCTGAGAGGAACTCATGAAGCACGATGCCTCAAGCCATTCCGAATCGCCGTTTCGCGCGGTATTCCGCGTGGTCAGCGGTAATTTTCTGGAGATGTACGACTTCACCGTCTACGCCTACTATGCAAGCGCCATCGCACGTACGTTTTTCCCGGCAGAGAACGAATTCGTCTCACTGCTGCTTGCGCTGTCGGTATTCGGCGCGGGCTTCGTGATGCGGCCGGTAGGGCGCTCGTGCTCGGCGCTTACGTGGATCGCCATGGGCGCCGAAAAGGGCTCATTCTGTCGCTGATGCTAATGGCCGTCGGCACTGCCTGCGTGGCGTTCGTACCGGGCTATGCATCGATCGGACTGGCCGCGCCGATGATCGTGCTGTTCGGACGGCTGCTGCAGGGCTTTTCCGCCGGTGTCGAACTGGGCGGCGTGTCGGTCTATCTCGCTGAGATCGCACCGCCCGGCAAGCGCGGCTTCTTCTGCGCCTGGCAGTCGGGCAGTCAGCAGGTGGCGGTGATCTTCGCCGCCTCGCTCGGCGTCCTGCTCAACCAGACGCTGCCCCCCGCCAGTGTCGGCACGTGGGGATGGCGCATTCCGTTCCTGATCGGCTGCCTGATCGTGCCGTTCCTGTTCCTGATTCGCCGCACGCTGCGCGAGACAGATGAATTCGCGATGCGCACGCATCATCCGGGTATCGGTGAGATCATGCGGTCGATGGTGCAGAATGCCGGCTTGATTATCGCCGGAATGGGACTCGTCGTCATGACCACCGCATCGTTCTATCTGATCACAACGTATACGCCCACTTTCGGCAAAACCGTGCTGCATCTATCGTCGATCGACTCGCTCATCGTC
Source organism: Burkholderia sp. 567 (assembly GCF_040545115.1). Lineage (NCBI taxonomy): Bacteria > Pseudomonadati > Pseudomonadota > Betaproteobacteria > Burkholderiales > Burkholderiaceae > Burkholderia > Burkholderia sp. 567. The sequence continues at coordinate 535,076 of NZ_JBEPLG010000003.1, read as the reverse complement.
ACCGTATGTGTAGGCGTGTCGAATCTGGTCTGGCTGCCGATATCGGGTGCCGTGTCGGATCGCATCGGACGTCGGCCCATTCTGCTGCTCTTCACCGCGCTGACGATCCTGACGTCGTATCCGGCCATGCAGTGGCTTGTCACCGCGCCGTCGTTCGAACGTCTGTTGGCGGTAGATCTATGGCTCTCGGTGCTCTATGCGTGGTACAACGGTGCGATGGTCGTCGCGCTGACCGAGTTGATGCCCGCGCATGTGCGCACGACCGGGTTTTCAATGGCCTATAGTCTTGCAACGCTGGTGGGCGGCTTCACCCCGGCCATCTCGACGTCGCTGATCCATCTGACGGGCGACAAGGCTGCACCCGGCGCGTGGATGGGCGCAGCCGCGCTTTGCGGCGCAGTGGCGACCCTGGTCCTCTACCGTTCGCATGCGGCGCGCTACGGCTACAAGTGGCAAAGTGTCCCGAAACAATGAAGCTCCTGCTGATCGAAGATAACCGCCAACTCGCCCATTGGCTCGCGAAAACGCTGACCGACGAGGGCTTCCTCGTCGATCACGTGCCCGACGGCGAAGCGGCCGTGGGGTCCCTGTCCGGCATGCGCTACGACGTCGTGCTGCTCGACCTCAATCTGCCCGGCATGTCGGGCAAGGCCGTGCTGCGACGCATGCGCGGTGACGCCGACGATACGCCCGTGCTGGTCCTCACCGCCACGGGCGATATCGGTGAAAAGGTCATTTGTCTGAGCGATGGCGCGGACGACTACGTCGTCAAGCCGTTCGACGATCGCGAGCTGGTCGCGCGCATCAAGGCGCTTGCACGACGCCACGCGCCGGTGCGCTCCAACCGGATTCGCTGCGGCACCTTGCTGTACGACATTGACCGGCGGCAGTTCTTTGTCGACGACGTCGTCGTGACGCTCACGCCGCGCGAACACGCCGTGCTGGAGGCACTGATCCTGCAAACCGGCCGCACGGTGTCGAAGTCGCTGCTCGCCCAAGCCGTTGACGATCGCGATGCGCCGCCTAGCGGCGACGCAATCGAAATCTATATCTCGCGGCTCCGGAAGAAGCTCGAGAAGAGCACGGCTGCAATCATCACGCTGCGCGGGCTCGGTTATCTGCTCGAACATGAAGAGCAGCAGACGTAGCCTGCGTGCGCGGCTGCTCCTCTGGCTCATCGTGCCGATGACCGCGTTCGGCCTGTTAGCCGCATGGATCACACATGCAAATGCGCGCCGTACGGCGGATCTGCTTCAGGATGCGGCGTTGCTTGCGGCGGCACGCGTAATGGCGGGCGACGTGCGCTGGAACGGCCATGATCCCGTCGTATCAGTGTCCCCCAGCACGATTCAGATTGTTGGCACGCCGGAAGGCGATCAGGTGTTTTATCGCGTGGAGATCGCGGGGGGGCCGATGATCGCGGGCACATCCGAGTTTCCGCGCACGCATCTGAGCTGTTCGCCGCAGTGGTATGACGAGCGCGTCGCTGCGTTCCCGATCCGCGCCGTCTCGCTCTCGCGCCCGATGTTCGACGAGGGTCGCACGATTGAAATAGTCGTGTCGGTGGGGCGTACGCTCATCGCACGCGATGCGTTGGTCACTTCGCTGTGGAAGCCGCAGTTGATGTATCTCGTCGGCAGCATCGCAGTCGCGATGATGCTGATATGCGCGGGTCTCGCGTTCGAATTGCGGCCGCTCGAAAAGCTGGCCCGCGGTCTGATGGCTGATCCGCTGCGAAGCCGGGCGCGCGTCGATTCGACGGATCTGCACACCGAACTGCAGCCGATGGTGGCGGCCTTCAACGCATCGCTTGAAATGATCGAGCATCAGACGGCGACGCAGCGACGTTTCATCGCCGATGCCGCACACCAGATCCGCACGCCGCTGACGCTTCTGGGTTCGCAGCTGCAATACGCGCGTCGACAGAAAACGCTCGACGAGGTGCGCGAGACACTGGCGGCGATGCATCACAGCAACCGCGCAATGGTCGCGCTGATCAATCAGTTGCTGATGCTCGCTCAGGCCGAAGCCGCCGATTACACCGCGTTCGGAGGGGGGGCCGTCGACTTGACGGAAGTCATCACGGTGGCGGTGGAAAAGCTCGCGCTCGCGGCGAGGCGGCGCGATATCGAGCTGGCCGTCTCGTTCGCCGATGCACTTGTCGTGACGGGCAGCGAGCCGCTCTTGTCGGCCGTGATATCAAATCTCGTCGACAACGCGATTCGATATTCGCCCAATGGCACGCGCGTCACCGTCGAAACACATCGCGCGGATGCCGCGATTCATATCGATGTCGTCGACGAAGGTCCAGGTATTCCGGACGCATTGCGCGAGCGTGTGTTCGAGCCGTTTTTCCGCTTGTCGGAGGAAGAGGGAAGCGGACTCGGCCTGGCGATCGCAAGGGAGATCGTCCGGGCGCACGGCGGAACGATCTCGATCTCGGATGCATCGCCGGGACGGGGAACGCGGATTCGCGTAACGCTATGGACTTGAGCGGCACGGTTCGTCGGCAGGGGCATCGCGCGACCCCGGAACCCGAATCATGGGCGGCCGGTCGAGCGATATTGACGGGAGCGGGGCGCTTTCTCGGCGCTTCGGTACGAAGCGAATCCGGTGGGGAAAAAATTGCGCGAACCAACGACTACGCACGCACGCCAAGCCGTTTGCCCGCCTCCTCGGCGGCCGAGCGAGCCTGGCCGTCCATCCATTTACGGAGATCGCGCAACGCCGCTGTTCGGTCCGCTCCGGCTTCTGTCGGCGTGCCGTTTCGAAATGGCGGCTGAGGCGAGTATTCGATCGTCAATTGAACCCGCCTCGCAAGCTCCTCGCCCTTCATCGCGGACACCAGCGTCAAACCGAAATCGACGCCGGCGGTCACGCCGCCGCCAGTCATCCGGTTGCGGTCGGTGACGACGCGCCGATCCACATGACGCGCACCCAATTAGCGGCAGCAGGTCTGCGACCGCCCAGTGCGCGGTCGCGTTATAGCCATGGAGCAAGCCCGCCGCGGCGAGAACGATGCCACCGGTGCACACACTCGTGACCCATTTGGCGCGTGCCCCACGCTCGGCGAGGTAGGCGAGAACGTCCGGATCCCTCATGCACGCGATAGTGCCCATGATGCCGCCAGGCACGAACAGCACGTCCGGGTTTGGCGTACTGTCGGCGAAAGTCTGCGTGGCGGCAAACGGGATACCAACGTCGGTAGCCAATGGCTGTCGGTCTTTCCACACGAGTTGCGTGTTGAAGCGGGCGATGCGAAAAATCGTCAGCGGTCCAATCAGATCTTGCGCGACCATTTGCGGATAGACGAGCATCGTCACTGTCGGTGCATCGGGCGGCAACGTATTCATCATCCTAAGGTGATCGGTCGCCGCGCGCTGCCCGCTGTCGTCGGCCGACATCGCGGAAATGCTGGCACCCGCTGCCAGCAACGCGCCCGCGGCGAGAAAACCCCGTCTGTCCCGATGTGTCATCCGTTCGTCTCCAAAATCAAAGAGGTACCGTCGTCGTTGCGATGGCTGGACGTTCCGCTACGGATGGACACGATATCCTGGCGCCAATCCGTGTCGGCTCCGAAACTGCCACGGCAAGAATATGCCAGTGGCAACATGATGCGGACTGGCAACGCGGCATGTATCACGGCACGATGCGTCGAAAGCCTGGTTGTTGCTCCGAGCATGACGCAGGATCCTGCCGAGGCAGCGGATAGGCGCGCCGATGGATGAACCGTCAAGCCCGCCGTGGTTATTTCTAGGGGCCGGCGGTCCGGTGAAACCACGACGGATAGCCTGATCCGCCGGGATTACTGCCCAATCCTCCGAGGCCGCAGTTCGCACTGCCGCGCTTCCGCGCGCGTGCGATGGATGGCTTCCACACCACGTCGATCAAACATGTGAAATGTGTCCAATCCTTTGGAGACAATGCCGACGCCGAATGTTCATTGCCGCGATCCGCAGACAGCGCGCCTACACAGCTGGTAGCAACGGGCGGCGACCTAGCGCGATAGCAGACGAAACTGCGCCGCAGACTTCGCCTTGGCCGACCCATGCATTTCACAGCCGGGCCAAGAAGCATTGGTGAAATCAGCAAAAGCCTTCGCGTCAGCGTCTCCTGGCCGTGCCCGAGACGCGAGGCAGGTGTGGGCGACGACCTCGTCGCCAGACGTCAGTTGCTGATCCAGTCAATCAGGGCGGCACTAACGATATCAGGTTGTTCGAGGGTGGACGCATGGCCACATTCCGGCACGACTGCGAGTATCGCCCCAGGAATCGCTGCTGCGATTTCCTTGGAGCGGTCCGGCGGGGTCAGAGGATCGTTGTCCCCAACGAGAACGAGTGTCGGGACTGATATGGTTGAAAGGCCGGGACGTGAATCGATGCGCCCGATGATTGCCTCGGTTTGCCGCGCGAAACCGTCAACGCCAATCGTCAGACCCATGCGTACATTTATTTCGCGTAGCGCCAAATCGCCTTGGCGTGTCGGGTGAAGGATCGCGCTCAACGCCTGAGAGAGTAACTCGGCGAAATCGCCGGCCCGCGCCTGCATCACTAAAGTTCGACGCTGCGCGACCTGATCGGGTGTGTCCGGACGGGCGGAAGTATCGAGCAGGGCCAGCTTGAGTACGCGCTCGGGCGCCCGCCGCATAATCTCAAAGCAGATGTAGCCACCCATTGAGATACCAGCAAGGGCGAAACGCGGCGGCGCGTTCGCAAGGATAGCGGTAGCCATCGCCGTGATCGTGTCGCCCTCCAGCGTCGATGCGACTGTGACGGGCCCGTAGGGCCACAGGGACGCAACCTGAGGCGCGAAGACTTCCGCCGAACACAGCAATCCAGGAACAAGAACAACAGGAGGCATGGGAATTTTCCAATCAGGAGAGACTCGAGCCAGCACCGCTGACACTGTGGTGCGCGGCATCGCTGAACGGTTAGTCTCGGAGCACATATTCGGCGAGAATCGACGGAGTGCCGGCAAGAAAAAAATTTCGTAGAACGGTTGGATTTAGTCTCCCGCGCGGAGTTCGGGATGCACCTGAAAATTTCATGGGAACTCCGTGCAAGAGGTTGGGGCTGCTTTCATCCCGGTTTGAGCATTCGATCGGATCGCCATCGCACACGGCGCCCGAGATAGCACCGAGTCATGTAGTTCGAACGCAGGGCAGCCCGAGACCCTCAGCTCAGCTTTCGGCCCTGTTGCCGGCCGAGCTTGTAACGAGATGCAGCAGCAGTGCCGCAACCACGGTCGCTCCGGCAGCTGGCGATACCCATCGTATCGAGACGTGCAGAACGACGGCTCCCACGCCCGAACCGATTGCGCTTCCCAGATAGACCCCTGACGCGAGAAGCGCGATCGTCGAGGAAATGTGATCCGGTGCAACCTGCGCCAACTGGTGCTGAAGCGGGACCTGCAGCGACCAGGCCGCGACGCCCCACACAATGATGACAATTGCTGCACCGAAGATGTTAACTGCGGCAAACGGAAGCAGAAGGAGCGCGATGCTCAGCACGCAAAGAGCGGCGGTCAGGATTCTGTTCGGGTCGATCTGCCGATCGAGCATTAGCCCGGCCATTGCATTACCAGCCAAGCCCGCGATTCCCCAAAGGAAGAAAAAGAACGGCAACACGCGCGGCGAGACCGGGGAGACGGTGAGAAATACGGGAGCGAAATAGGTATAAAGGCCGAGGCTAGCCGTCGCCGCGCAGAGCATGACGCCGATGCGACCGAGTACCACGCGATGCGACAGCGTGGCGAACCGCTCGCGCAAGCCAGGCACTGCCGCCTGAATCTTCGGCAGGCTCCAGGCCGCGCTTGCCGCCGCGATGGCCGAGAGGCCGATCACGACGGTCAGAACCATACGCCAGCCGGCGTGCGCGGCGATGAGCAGACCGAACGGTACACCGGCCACGGTTGCGGCTGTCAGTCCACCGAGCACGATTGCCAAGGCTCGTCCGCGTACGGAAAGCGGAACGAGGCCGGAGGCGGTCGCAGCGGCCGTCGGCGCGTAGGTGCCCGCCGCCAGACCTGCGATGCTCCGACTGAGGATAAGCATCCAGAAATTCGGGGCCACGATGCTTCCGACATTCGCGAGCGCGAATACCGAGAGGCTGGCAACCAGAACCACGCGACGGTCAAGCGCCGCGGTTGCGACGGCCAGGGCCGGCGACAGCAACGCGTAGGACAGCGTGAAAGCCGTCACGATCTGCCCCATCGCGCCGATCGAGCGATGGAAATCGAGCGCCATCTCGGGCAGTAAGCCCGCCAGGACATAGGCGTCGAGACCAAGCGCGAACATTCCCAATGCCAGGAGAAACACCTTGCGCATGGAGGGAGTCATCCCTCACATTTGCGAGATGCCGCCGTCGACGACCAGCTCGGCGCCCAGCATGTATCGAGATGCATCACTGGCCAGAAAAAGTGCGGCTTCGGCGATTTCGTTCGCTTCGCCCATCCGGCCAAGCGGCACCTGTGAGGCCATCTGTTCCTTGAAGGTCGCCAGCTGTTCTGGCGTGCGGTGACGGCTAATCAGCGGCGTGTCGATGCTGCCGGGACTTAGCGCGTTGACGCGGATTGTGCGATCAAGGAGTTCACGGGACCAACTGCGTGCCAGCGAACGAACGGCTGCCTTGGATGCCGCGAGGAGCGAGATTCCGGGCCGGCCGACGTGAATGATGAAAGAAGTCGCCAGGATCACCGATGCACCTTGGCGCAGGATCGGAGAGACTGCCTGCATCGAGAAGAACACGCCCTTCACGTTGATATCCATGATCTCGTCGTAGCGGGCTTCATCTGTCGTGGCGAGTGGTGTGCCATAGGCAACGCCGGCATTGGCAAAAAAGATGTCGAGTCCTCCAAAGGTGTCGCCGATACGACGGGTGGCGGCCTGCATGTCTGCGACTGAATTCGCATCGGCGGCAAGAACGATAGCGTCGTTGCCGAGGATCCTTTGAACTTCATCGAATTTGCTCGTATCGCGACCCGTGACGGCGACGCGCGCGCCCTCATGTACGAAAAGCTGCGCAGTGGCAAGGCCAATTCCGCTGGTTCCCCCAGTGATTAGCGCGGTCTTTCCATCGAGTCTCATAGCATCCCCAAAATGTTCGATATCCTGATTGATGAAGGAATTCGCAATGGTTTGTGAATCGTGAGCTAGTCGAGACGCTGTTGCGCGACGCGGCCGATCCGCTGTTTCGCGTCCGCGAGCGTGTTCGCCATGCGGGCGAGAACCGCTTCACGGATACGCGGTGGTGCGGATTCGGGCAGGCCGGCGTTGAAGGGCGGCTCAGGCGCGTACTCCAGTAGTAGCTGGATCGACTGTGCCGCGTCCGCCCCTCGCAACTCCGCGATCAACGTGAGCGCGAAATCGATGCCTGCCGTGACGCCGCCGCCAGTGATCACGTTGCCGTCGCGCACCACGCGTCTGTCGTCGGGAATTGCCCCAAACGCCGTCAGCATGTCGCGCCAGGCCCAGTGGCAGGCTGCCCGGCGTCCGGCAAGCAGTCCGGCTGCCGCAAGGATGAGTGATCCGGTGCAGACGGACGACAGATGTTTCGCGCGACCGCCAAGTCGGCGGATTGCAGACAGAAAACGCGGATTTTCGATCGCCGGCACGCAACCCGCGCCGCCTGGTACACAAAGGATGTCGCAATGCTCGATTGCTTCGAGATCGGCCAGTTCGCCGAATGTCAGCCCGTGTGATTTGACAGGCGCGCCGTCGAGAGACGCGACAATGATGCTGGCGTCCGGAAGGATGCTCAACATCTGGTGCGGGCCGGTGAAATCGAGGTGCGTCACGCCCTCGAAAAGCGGGATTACTACGGTAATCATCGTGCGTCCTGTCGAATCTCGATTCGTTGGGATGGCTTTAATGATGGCGACGGTCGGAGACGGCGTAAAGGACGTAGATCCCTCAAAATACGCCATCATGTATATAGTCGGTTTTTTATCCCGATCACCAGGTGCTTGGCCTTGCGAACCATTCGGCGCATTCGAATCCGTGGCGCGCGTCCCTGGGGCGTGCCTTTCAAAAAGTCGGGCAGATTGGTATCCGCCACGTAGTCATCGGATCGTTGATGTGATCCTTGCCTGCGCTGCTATCGCGCTGTAGGCCCTGTCAGCAGCTATACGTCAGCGTGAGAAAGCGGTGCACGGTGCACGGCCTGAAGGATATTGCTCACTTTGATCAAAGCCTCTTCGAGTGCCGGCAGCAGTGCCGCCCCCATGCACAGGCGTAGTCCGCTCGAAGCCGCGTCGGGATCGACCGTGACGTGGGATGGCGCCGTGACGGTGACGCCTGCGCCGGCACACATTGCGTGAGCCCGTTGCGCGTCGTTGCATGTCAGCGGCAGCCAGAGATGAATCGCGTCGGGATCGGCGACGCGCGTGGTTTTTCCCAGGACCGTGCTCGCCAGCGCGGTACGGCGCCGAATTTCCGCGCGCATAGAACCGGCCATGAGATCGGCGGTGCCGTCGGCAAGCCATTGGGCCATGATCGCGCACGATATCGGCGCGGCCATCATGCCTAGCGCGCGCAGCGCGTTCACAGATTCGGCGACCAGGCTGTCTGGCGCGATCAACGCGCCGATCCGGAGTCCTGGACTCAGCGTCTTTGACAGGCTGGTAATGTAAAACGTCCGTTCCGGCGCGAAAGACGCAATGGACGGCAACATGGAAGCCGGCGCCATCGCGTAGGTCTGGTCTTCGATGATCATGGCGTCGTAGCTGCGACAGAGTTTCGCGATTTCGCGCCTGCGCCTGGTGGACATCGTGCGCGTGGTCGGATTGTGCAAAGTGGGTGTCAGATAGACGACGGCGCGCTGATTCAACGCCGAAAGCCTGCGCAACCCGGCTTCGAGCGACTCGACGCTCGCGCCTTCGTCATCGAGGGCGAGGCCGTTCAACCGGTAGCCTTGCTGGTGCGCGAGCGTGATCGCGCCGGGGTAGGTGAAGGCCTCGGTGACCACGACCGTGCCGGGTCTGCATAGCACGGCCATTGCAGCGGCATCCGCACACTCGGATTGCGGATGAAGCAGCACAATGCAAACGGTCAGGCGATTGCGGCCTACCTCGAACGGCATCCGGCGGTGAAGGCGGTCCACTATCCGGGCCTGGAGTCGCATCCGCAGTACGAACTGGCGAAACGCCAGATGAGCGGCTTCGGCGGCGTCGTGACGTTCGAGCTTAGGAACGGGTATGACGCGGCGCATCGCTTCATCGAGCGACTGAAAATACCGACGCATTCAGGCGGACTGGGCGGCGTCAACTCCACGGTCCTGCAGCCTGCGTCGTTCTTCGGCAACCGGCTTTCCGAGGAACGGCTCGCGCAGATGGGATTGAGCTTCGGCATGGTGCGGATCTGTTCGGGAATCGAAGAGACGGCGGACCTGCTTGCCGATATCGAACAGGCGCTAGGGGGAGAGTGGCATGGACATGACGACCGGAGTTCGCGGACGAACGGATAATGAAGGTCACGTGAATTTTCCGGAACGGCGTGTGCTCGAATGGCACGCCCGCGGGGGCGTCGTGTCGATGCTGCTCGGCGACCGAGGCGTGCGCTTTTCAATGCGAGCAATGCCGCAAACCAAGGTGGTATGTTTCAATCGTGCATGAGAAAAAACGGGTGAGTGGGTACGGGCTGTTTCCCGTTTCCCGTTTCCCGTTGCTCGTTGCCCGCCAATGTCGTTCAATCAGAACATCGTTCGAAACGCCGATCAACCCTTCGGGCGACATTCTCGACATCAAGGCAATCGCGGATCTGGCGCACCGGCACGATATCCTCGTTGCCGTCGACTCAACGCTTGCGTCACCAGCGCCTCAGCGGCCGTTGGAACCGGGTGCGGATATCGTTCTTCACTCGCTGACCCAATATATCAATGGCCATGGCGACATGCTCGGTGGCGCGCGGGGTGCTCCACGACACCGTATCAATCAAAGCATAGCGGTCAGAAACTCGCTTGACATCCATAGCTGTTCACCGCGGCTGCCAAGTCCGGCGAAGCGCGCAAGCGGGCTATGTCGCGCGCAGGCGGTTCTCCAAAGTGGCGGCGATATTCGCGGCTGAACTGCGACGGGCTCTCGTAACCCACGCGGAGGGCGGCGGTCGTGACGTCGATGTCCTGGACCAGCATCAGGCTGCGCGCGTCCTGCAGCCTGAGCTGCTTCTGGAATTGCAGCGGCGTCATCGCCGTCACAGCGCGAAAATGCTCGTGCAGGCTCGACGGACTCATGCCCGCTTCCGCGGCAAGCCGCTCAATGCTGAACCGTTCCCGAAAATTCTGCCCGATCCACGCGATGGCGCGGCCGACTTGGGCCACCCGACCCTGGCTGAAGGTGATGTTGCGCATCCTGGCGCCATCCGGGCCGGCGAGCAGGCGATAGAGAATTTCCTGCTCCGCAAGCGGGGCGAGCACGGGCAGCGCGGCTGGATCGTCGAGCAGGCGCAGCAGGCGTAGTGCCGCGTCGAGCAGCGCGGCGCCGGCGTCGGACACCGTCTTGCCTATAAGTGGGGACGGCGCTCCCGGCGGTGGCGGCACGCGCAACGCTAGTTCCCCCAGCATGACCGGATCGAAATCAAGGTACAGGCACAGATAGGGTTTGTCAGGCGTCGCCTCGACCACGTGGCCTATCACCGGCAGGTCGTACGTGACGACCCCATAGCGCCCCGGTGCGTATCTGAAGACACGGTCGCCCAGCGTGACCTCCTTGCGCCCCTGCGCGACAAGGCACAGTTGCGGCCGGTAAACATTCGGCATCGGCATCGTCACTGTGGATGATCGAACAAGCACCACGCGCTCGATGGGGGTGGGGTGGAAACCATCCTCCGAGACGTTCCGGGCAATTATCGCTGCGATTTCCGACAGTGTTTCCATGGGACGGACTATCGCACGAGCGCGAAAGCGCGGCAATGCGAACCGCAGATTCTGGAGGATCGGGCAGCAATCTTGGCGTATCGGGCTAACGGTTCGGTGGCGCCGCGCATCACAGTGTCAGCGAACCTGGATCACAGCAAATCCGGCCACGGAACAAACAATTAGCGAGCAAACATGACAACAGACAATCTGAAGACCCCCACGGTCGCATTGGGGACATGGGCCTGGGGAGGCCGGCAGCGGCTATTTCGGCAGCCAGCTAACCCAGGCCGGCCTGGAAGAGGTCGCCGACAAGGCGCATGCGGCCGGGTTCAGCCTCTGGGACACTGCCATTGTGTACGGCATGGGCCGTTCGGAGAACGTACTCGGGGAGGTACTGAAGCGCTTCGAGCGCAGCGACTACCAGCTCTCCACGAAGTTCACCCCCCAGGCCGCGGGGTCCGGCGACGATCCGGTGGCAGCCATGCTGGAGCAGAGCCTGGGCCGCCTCGGCACTGACTACATCGACCTCTACTGGATTCACAATCCAGCGGATGTGGCGCGGTGGACTCCGCGTCTGATCCCGTTGCTGAAGAGCGGGAAGGTCAAACATGTCGGTGTCTCGAATCACAACCTGGGCGAAATCGAGCTCGCCAACCAGATCCTCGGAGACGCCGGGTTTCGGGTCGAAGCCATCCAGAACCACTACAGCCTCCTCCACCGCAGCTCTGAGCACGCTGGCATCCTGGACTACTGCCGCGACCACGGCATCTCATTCTTCGCTTATATGGTGCTTGAACAGGGTGCCCTGAGCGGTAAGTACAGTCCGGAGAACCCCCTGCCGGAAGGTAGCAACCGGGCAGAGACTTACAATGGCCTGCTGCCCCACCTGAAGGCGCTGACGGACAAGCTCGCCTCGATCGGTCAGAAGCTGGGAGCGGCAGCGCCAGATATCGCAACGGCGTGGGCCATCGCGAAGGGAACGACGCCGATCATTGGGGTGACCAAGCCCCATCACGTTGATAGTCTGGTCCGAGCCAGCAGCATCACGCTCACCACGAACGAAATCGCGGAGCTGGAAGCGCTCGCCGACGCCGCTAACGTGAATACCCGCGGCTGGTGGGAACAAGAGATGTAGGTGAAGCTCCGTGCAGCCGGCAAGCTGATCTGCCTGCCGGAAGCTTCAAATTTACGCGTCATGCTCCACGCATCGCAGATCGTTATTTTTTAATCAACGGCTCGGCGCCGCGCCAAATCGTGCTGCGGATGATTTCGTCCACCATCTCGAGGACGATTCTGTAGCCTTCGCGTACCGTCGGCGAGTGCGAGCGCGCTGTATTTTCACAGAGCGCCCACGTCATATAGGCCCCGCGGATCGGGCTCCACGAGATGAGATCTTCCCAGTACGTGTTGCCACTGACTGCGCAGCACGGCGTTACCGTGTCTGTGACTCCCTGTCGAGCGAGTTCCATCGAAAGGTGCATCGCGTCTAGCTCGAACAATAATTGAGTTCGAGATGCCGTCGGGCCATCGCATTCTCGATGGATGATCGGATGGCGTTCTGTTTGCCAGCCAGTGCGAGGTTGCGATCCTGGAGCCGCGATAGCGGCACAGGCTGTCGTGCTGAAATCCGGCGTCCTTGGTTGCCGCGAGAACGAGCGGTTCGCGAACGAGTGGCGTATGGAGGTAACTCTGAGGCGGCGAACCTTCGAACGGCACGATGGCAAGATTGAGCATTCCGGAATGCACGACCTCACGCAACTCGTGGCTCACTCTTTCGTGAACACGAAGACGTACCCCAAGGGAATTCGGCGACCAACCGCGCAATGAAGCTTGAAGCGAAGTGGACCGCTCCGGGAATGTAGGAGACTTCGGATCTTGTCTGTAACGGGAGATTTGAAGTATGGAAAACGAAAGAAAGGTAAGGACACCTACTGGGACGAGGCTTTCGGATGAAGTGCATGAACGGGCGGTTCGGATGGTGTTTGAGCACCAGCAGGAGTACGGCACGCAGGGAGCGGCGATCCGCTCGATCACCGCGAAGATGGGGATGTCGCGCGAGACGCTGCGCAAGTGGGTCAATCAGGCCAAGCGTGACCGCGGCCAGTGCCCAGGCGCAACGAGTGATGAGCTGGCACGCCTGAAGGAACTGGAGCGCGAGAATCGCGAGCTGCGCACGGCCAACGAGATTCTGCGCAAGGCGTCGGCGTATTTTGCCCAGGCGGAGCTCGACCGCCGATCGAAGCCATGACCGCGCTCATCGACGCGCATCGCGCCGTCTACGGTGTCGAGCCGATCTGCCGGCTATTGCCGATCGCGCCGTCGACGTACTACTGTCACGCCCGGTGGCGCAGCGATCCACAGCAATGGTCGGCACGTGCGCGCCGCGATGCCAAACTGAAGGCCCTCATCCGATTGGTGTGGGACGAGAACTTTGGCGTGTACGGTGTGCGCAAAGGTTGGCGCCAATTGCTGTGCGACGGCGTGAGGTCGCGCGCTGCACGGTTGCCCGCCTGATGAAGGCAATGAGTCTTGAAGGCGTACGGCGCGGGCGTCGGATCAAGACGACACAGCGCGACGATGCGGTACCGTGCCAGCTGGACTGGGTCAAACGTCAGTTTACGGCCAATCGACCGGACGCGTTGTGGGTGGCGGATTTCACCTATTGCTGGACGTGGTCGGGCTTCGTTTACGTGGCGTTCGTGACCGATGTGTTCGCACGCCGCAACGTTGGCTGGCGAGCGTCGCCTCGATGCGCACCGACTTCGTGCTGGACGGCTGAATCAGGCGTTACACGAGGGGCAGCCGCCGCCCGGATTGATCCATCACTCCGATCACGGGTCGCAATATCTCAGAATTCGGTACACCGAACGGTTGGTCGATGTGGGTGTACGATCGTCGGCCGGTAGTGTCGGCGACTCGTACGGCAATGCGCTGGCCGAGACGATCAACGGCTTGTACAAAGCCGAAGTCGTACATCGGCGGGCTTGGCGAACGCTGCAGGACATCGAACTCGCGACGCTCGAATGGGTGCACTGGTATAACCACCATCGGTTGCTTGTCCCGCTCGGGTATGTGTCACCGGCGGAAGCTTACAATCGGAATCAGGCGCTATCCGCTCGTGCGGCGTAGCGCCCAACTCGGCGGTCTCCTACATTCCCGGAGCGGTTGAACCTGATCCGACTTGGGCAGTTGGAAGAGAGTCCTTGTGTCCTCGGATACGTGGGGCCGCTCGACAGCTCATGTCCCTTCTAGCGGCTATTTCTCGCTGTCGATCGTGCGTAACCATGCCTCTGGATAACGCGCGCCCACGACCGCACTTGCGGGCACGGCCTGCTCCAGCGCTGCGACTTCGGCGTCATCGAGGGATACGTCGAGGCTCGCAATCACATCGGCGAGTTGCGCGCGTGTGCGGGTACCCAGCGTCGGGACGACCGTCACGCCCAGGGCCGTACTTCGGGCGCGGACCCAGGCAATGGCCAACTGCGCCGGCGTCACGTTCTTTCCGGCTGCCACACAGGCGAGAGCATCAACGAGCGGGAAGTTCTCTTTCGCAAACTCGAAGCGCGGGAGATGTGCACGGGCGTCGCCGTCATCCTTCGGTCTGGAACCTGTCAGTAGGCCGCGCGAAAGCACGCCATAGGCCGTAACGGCGATGCCCAGCTCCCCGAGCGTGGGGACGATCTTCGATTCGATGCTTCGGCTGATGAGGCTGTACTCCAGTTGCACGTCGCAAACGGGATGTACTTTGGCAGCGCGACGAACCGTGTCGGCGCCGACTTCTGAAAGCGCGACGTAGCGGATGTACCCCGTCTTCACCATATCGCTCATCGCCCCGATCGTGTCTTCGATGGGTACGTTCGGGTCCAGTCCCGTCCGGTAGATGTCGATGTAGTCGACGCCCAACCGTGACAGGCTGTGAGCCAACGCGTTCTTCACCGCCTGCGGACGCGCATCGCGGCCAAGCATCGCGCCGTCCGGGCCGCGCTGCAGTCCGAACTTGACGCTGAGCAACGCTTTGTCGCGTCGTCCCTGCAGTGCCTTGCCGATAAGGAGTTCATTACGTCCCATGCCGTAGAAGTCGCCCGTATCGAGCACATTCACACCGCGCTCAAGAGCCTCGTGAATCGTGGCGATGTTCTCGGATTCATCGCTCTTGCCGTACCAGCTGGTCGTGCCCATGCCCATGCAGCCCAGTGCGATAGGGAACACGGTAGGGCCGGTTGCGCCAAGCTTCACTTCAGTTTTCGTCGTCATAGGTTCCACTCCAGGCTTCCGTCCCATGGGGTCTATGTCGACAAGATATCGATCAGGATGCAGGCGGCCAAATCCGATCACGCCGATCACTCATCCAATCGCGCCACGAACGTCGCGCCACTGTTTCGGCGTCTTGCCCTCCCAGCCCCGAAAAGCACGCGTGAAGGAGTTCAGCTCCTCGAACCCGAGCAGGAAGGCGATCTCGGCGATCTCGATGCCCGTCGTGCAGAGAAGGCGCCGTGCCGTGTCATGGCGAATTTCGTCGAGCACCTGCTGGTAGCTCGTTCCGAGCGCCCTGAGGCGACGCTGGAGTGTGCGCGCGCTGATCGCAATCTCGTGAGCGACCTTATCGGCGCTGGGTCGTTCGCCTGTCATCCGTTTAGCGACGGCCTCGCGAACTTCGTCGAGGAATCCATTGGCACGCTTCTTCGCGACTTGCTCGTCGAGGTTCGGGAGCAACGCGCGAAGCAAGGCGGCGTTATGCGTGACGAAAGGCGTTCCCAGAATACGGTCGTCGAAGACCAGTGCGTCACGTTGGGCGCTAAACTTCAGCGGGCAGCCGAAGAACTGTATCAGCATGGGTTCATCCGAGCGCGCGCGTGTAAGCTCGACGCGCTTCGGGGCAAGCACCTGGCCGGAGCCGCGCTGGAGCAGCACGAGTAGCGTTGCGGACATAACATCGACGAGGCGCGCTGGCGGCGGCGTCGAAGCATTCAACCAGACCGTCGAGACGGCGACTTCCTTCGGAGAAAATTCGAGGTTCAAGTCCTGCGGTCCGCAGAGACGCTTGTAGCGCGCGAGCTTTTCGAACGCGATTCGCACGTTGGGCGAATGCAGCGCCGCGAGTAACGACAGGTCGTACTCGTGCACTGTCGTCTCTTTGGCGAGTCGAAGCCCGATGTCCGGCGGCGAAGAGCCGCCGAGTGCCTCCCAGAACGCGAAGTACCGGGCGGTGTCTGCGCCACCCGACGCGGGCACACGTGCGATAGCCAGAGCTTGGGCGACGTGTGCCCCGAGGCGCAGGAGACGTGACCGAATGGCGGGCCGCACATGAATGAGGTCGGGATTCATCCTCCAACTATACAGAAGAAATCACGCGGCTTGCCAATCCGATCGCGCCATTCGAGGTCTGGTTGCTGCCCCGATTTCAAATTAGCAAGTGCCCGCTTCCGTGCAATCAATCTAGCGACGAGCAAACCGACCACCGTCATCTGAAGCGCGGGCGCGGACGGGAGCACCGTCAGGCGCCAGCGAACGCGGCCGAGATTTCATCGGAGTTTGGACTTCGGCGGGCGTGACGGCCGGCATCGACTCGGCCCTGACACCATCCGCCACAGGAAGATCGCGCCAACCAATTCGCGCGATGCACGCACGAATTGACAGCATTCGTCGGTATGTCGAAACTCAGTATCTCCATTCACCGCAGTGGCCATCAGAATGAATTTCGAGATATCCGACTTGCGCGCCTTTGTCGCAACAGCCGACCTGGGCAGCTTTCGCGCCGCAGCCGACACATTGCACCTATCTGCGTCCGCGCTATCGCGCCGAATAGAAAAACTGGAGGAGGCGTTAGGCGTCAGACTGTTCGAGCGCACGACGCGAAAGATGGATCTGACCATCGTCGGTCGCGGATTTCTCGAGCGCGCTCACCGCATCCTCAATGAGGTCGACAACTCGATGCTCGAGTTTGATGATCTTGCACGCAAGATGACCGGCGAACTTACGGTTGCGTGCGTGCCGTCGGCGGTGCGCTATTTCCTTCCGGAGACCATCGCGGCCTACCATCAGCGTTACCCGGGCATTCGCCTTCGTCTCATTGACGAGCCGTCGTCGATGGTTTTTCTGGCAGTCGCGCGTGGAGAAGCAGATTTTGGCCTGACTTACGTCGGCACTCAAGAGCCGGACATCGAATTCACGCCGCTCCTCGATGACCCTTTCGTTCTCGCTTGCCCGCGCAGTCACCCGCTTGCCAAACGCAAATCCGTCGCGTGGGCGGAGCTTGCCAGCCTCGAGTATTTGGCCATCGCACAAGGCAGCGGCAATCGCGCGGTCATAGACGAGGCGCTGGCAGGCGTCGCCGAGCGGCCCAAATGGTTCTGCGAGGTACGCCACGTACCCGCTCTCGTGAGTCTGATCGAAGCGGGCCTGGGTGTCGGTGTCGTGCCTCGGCTCGCGATGCCCCGCGGCCCGCACAAGGCACTTGCCAGCGTCGCGCTGGTCGATCCGCCGATCCGGCGAACGCTGGGTGTCATCCAGCGGCGTGGCCGCGGGTTGTCCTCCGCGGGCCGCTTCTTCCTTCAGCTGTTGACGGAGATGCGTGCACCCGGTGTGCCGCCCGCAAGCGCGGCCGCTTAGGCGAAGCACGGGCCCTCGGCTTCGGGCGGCACGGCAAAGCCTTCGCGGACATCCGGTGGTTGGGTTCGATTCGTGCGCATGACGCACCAATCGAACGAAAATATGCGTTTGTTGCGTGAACCGCTCCTGCACGATCATGTGCGAAACGCAAGCAGCGTGCGATGCGCAGCCGCTTGAACCGCACGGTTTTCAAATCGAAGGAGACAACGCGTTCCATGACCCAGCCCACTCCCACCCACGGCATCGTCAGCAAGGCACATCTGACCGAGCTGACCATCGAAGCACTCTGCGCGCTCGGCCTGACGCGCGCCGATGCGACCGACACCGCCACGATCCTCGTGCTTGCCGATCTGTTCGGTCTGCGTACGCACGGCACGAGCCGTATCGAATCGTACGGCTCGCGCCTGCGCATCGGCGGCATCAATCCCGCACCTTCGATCACCACCGAACAGGTGGCGCCGGCGCTTCACCGCCTCGACGGCGACAACGGCATCGGCCCGCTCGTCGGCCATCGCGCACTCGATCTGGCGATGACGGCCGCACGCGAACATGGCATCGCCTGTGTGTTCGTGCGCGGCAGCAATCACTTCGGCCCCGTCTCCCCCTATTCGTACCTCGCCGCGATGCAGGGGTTCGCCAGCATCATCGGCAGTAACGCGACGACGACGATTGCGCCGTGGGGCGGAACCGACGCACGCCTGGGCAACAGTCCCGTCGGCTTCGGCGTCCCGAACCCGAACGGTCGTCCGTTCATGCTCGACATGGCGATCAGCGTCGCGGCACGGGCGAAGATCCGCAACGCGCTCAAGCGCGGCGAACTGATTCCCGGCGACTGGGCAACCGACGCGCAAGGCAAACCGACCACCGATCCGAAAGCCGCGCTCGATGGCTTTCTGCTGCCGATCGGCGGCCACAAGGGCTACGGCCTCGCGCTGGTGGTCGACCTGTTCGCGGGACTGCTTTCCGGAGCGGCGTATCTCACGCACGTCAAGTCGTGGGAGGACGATCCTGAACAACCGCAGAATCTCGGCCACTTCTTCATTCTCATCGATACGACCCGGCTCGGCAGCACCGGGTGGCTCGCCGCGCATATGGCCGATTACGCGGCGATCCTGCACGGCTCCAAACCGGCCGATCCCGCGGCGCCCGTGATCGTGCCCGGCGAGATCGAACTCGGTCGCCTGGAACGCCAGATGGCGGAAGGCATCGATATCGGCGCGGCACAGCTAGCCATGCTGGAAGCGATCGCACGTCCGCAGCGCTGAAAGCCTTATTCGTCGGCGTGGCCCACCACGCTCGCGCCGTCCCAAACGCGCGGCGCGGCGGCGAACAGATAAGCGACAGACCGGGCGGCTCATTCGAGCGCCCGGCCGTCAAGCACATAACAAGCTCCAAGGAGCGACAGGTGACAAACATTCGATGGCGCATCGTCCTGCTGCTGTTCATCGCAGGCTTCATCAATTATCTCGACCGCGCGGCGCTGTCCGTCGCCGCACCCGCCGTCATGCGGGAACTGCATATGTCGCCGAGCAGTCTCGGCCTGTTGTTTTCGACGTTCTTCATCGGCTACGCAGCATTCAATTTCATTGGCGGATGGGCGGCGGATCGCTGGGGCGGCAAGCGCGTTTTTTCCGGGGCAGTCCTGACGTGGTCGTTGCTATGCGGCGCGACCGGCCTCGCCACCGGCTTCGGATCGCTGCTGGCCGTTCGCACCTTGTTCGGCATGGCCGAGGGTCCACTCGCCACGACGATCAACAAGATCGTGAACAACTGGTTTCCGCACAAGGAGTCGGCGACCGCATTCGGCTTTGCGAATTGCGGTCTGCCGCTGGGTGGCGCGGTTGCGGGGCCGGTCGTCGGCCTGCTGACAGCCGCTTACGGCTGGCGTGTCGCGTTCGCCGGAATCGCATGTTTCGGCTTGCTCTGGCTGATCTTCTGGCAATTTATGGCGACAGACAAGCCGCACCAGCATGCACGCGTATCCGATGACGAACGCCGGCTGATCGAATCCGACCGAAGCGTCCCTGGAAGTCCTTCGGACCTGCAGCCGCTCGGCTTCTATCTGAAGCAGCCCGCCATTCTCGCGGCGATGATTTCGTACTTCGGCTACAGCTACATCCTGTTTTTCTTTCTCACCTGGTTCCCGACCTTCCTGACGATGGACCGCCACCTGAGCCTGAAAAGCATGAGTCTCGCGACGGTGCTGCCCTGGCTGCTGGGATTCGTCGGCTACGGGCTGAGCGGCGTGCTGTCCGATCTGATCTTTCGCCGGACGGGCAACGCACTGCTTGCGCGCAAGCGGGTATTGATCGCATGTCTCGGTACCGCGGGCGTCTGTGTCACGCTGGCCGGCGCCGTGACCACGACGCTCGGAGCGCTGCTGTTGATGGCCATTGCCGTGTTTGCACTTTATCTGAGCGGCAGCGCCTATTGGGCGCTGATTCAGGACACGATTCCCGGCCCGAAACTCGGCAGTGTCGGCGGATGCGTACACGCGATCGCAAACTGCGCAGGCATCGTCGGCCCGGCTGCAACCGGCTTTCTCGTGCAGGAAAGCCATACGTTCCTCAGCGCGTTCTTTCTCGCGGGCGGAATCGCGCTGGCCAGCGTGCTGGCCGTGGTAATACTGCTGAGGCCCCGAGCGCCCGCGCAACACAAGTCGAGCGATGCGCCGGTCTGCGGCTGACGGCCCATGTCCCCATACGATTTTTCGTTCTTCACGCTATCCACATGAAACCCGATCCATCCGTCATTCGCGCATTCACACCTGCCGGCAAGTTGCGGGCATCGATCAATCTCGGGAATCCTATTCTCGCGGGCAGGGACATATCGGGCGCACCGACCGGTGTTTCGGTCGACCTGGCGCGAGCCTTTGCCACAACGCTCGGGGTAGAACTTGAACTGGTGGTGTTCGATACAGCGGGCAAGTCCGTTCAGGCGGTCAGCGATGAGCAGGCTGACGTCGGCTTCTTCGCCATCGATCCACGACGAGGAGAAACCATCGTGTTTACCGATCCGTACGTGTTGATCGAAGGCTATTACCTGGTGCGAGACGGATCGTCGATTCGCTCCAACGACGATGTCGATCAGCCGTCGATCCGCGTCGCAGTGGGCGGGGGAAGCGCCTACGATTTGTTCCTGACGCGCGAATTGAAGCATGCGCGGATCGTGCGCGCACCGTCATCTCCGACCGTCGTCCGAACGTTCCTCGATGAGGGCCTCGAGGTCGCCGCCGGCGTCAAGCAACAGCTCGAGGCAGACGCACGTCAAACCCCCGGCCTGCGTTTGCTCGACGAGCGATTCATGGTGATCCGTCAAGCGATGGGGTTGCCGAAGCGCCGCGGCGCGGCGGCCGCTGAGACATTGCGGGCATTCGTCGGGGAAGCGAAGGCATCCGGGTTCGTCGCCGAGGCGCTCGCACGGCATAAAATCACCGGCGCGACGGTTGCGCCTGCTGCTTAGTCGAGGCCTGGAATTCGGTACAAACAACACGCTCGCACGCTGAAGCCATTTTGCCGACCGGTTCGCCGGTCGTTTTTCACATTGCGATGGCCTCACGCATGTCCGATGAAGAAGCACCATCAGTACCCCTATAGTTACTGCGGTCACCTGTCCGACTACGAACACGGGCTGGTCTCCAATCAGTTCCTGCCGCCGCTGCGTGTTACTGACCGATCGACATGGCGGTCTGCACGCGGATGCCGCTCAGTGACGATGGTTCTGGCACACATCAACCTCGGATTGCCAGAACTATTTTGCTGGCCAAGTTACCGGCCAGCCTTTTTATTCATCGAGCCGATTACAATGGTTCGCTTTCTTCATTCTCGATGCTTCGTGCCTTCACATCACGACCATTGATTGAGACGTGATCCTCTACATGTCAACGCCGACTGAATTCGGCCCCGCCTTTCGGCGAATCGCCGGAGTAAATCTGACCCACCTGGGTCCTATGTCACGCAGCTACTCGCATGCGAGCGGCTCGAACGGGTGGGGCCGCTCAGACCTCGGGTGGCGATTATCCCGGAACGCGACTCGTGTGGGCGCCCGTCTCGTTGGCGTAAGCAAGCTCTTTATTCAAGTAGAGTCGGTCATATCGCGCTGACGGCGATGGAGTTGCTTATCGTGGCCTTCCTCGTCTGTGAGTTGGCGGAGTCACGAGTCCGCAATCACTCTGTACACTAGCATGACAAAGATTAGCCTTGCGCGCCAAACAGCACTTTAGAGACCAGAGATTTTCAGAAGCTTTGACGGCGAAATATTCAGAGCGTCTGCGATTCGGATGAGGTTGAGGATGGTCAAATTGCGCTCACCTCTTTCGATGCGGCCCATGTGACTTCGATCAATTCCGGTGACAAGGGCAAGCGCTTCCTGCGAGACGCCAAACTCTAGCCGACGAGCACGGACCGTCGCGCCAATCGCGGCCAGATGTCCTCCGTCGTCCCGTTTGCCAGATACCCTTTGCATTCAATGATGGTCGCGGTATGATGCTCGTTTGGCCACGGCATTTACGACCCATTTTCTCGGGTGCGGCCAGTTTCTCTAGCTGCAAGGCATATGTTTTTGATTCAGGATGGGAACCGGCTACCGCTTCAGTCGGCGATGGCCGGTGCAGCTGTATGGGCTGTGATGGAACAGTGGACGCCTGGCGACTTACTGGTTCTACGGGTGTCTGAAAAGCGAGCGCGTGGGATTCCCTGTGTGATCTGGACGGATCTCACATCGGGTGCGGCATCGCTGAAGCAGTTTCTTGACGGCAGTAACGTGCTGCGAGGGGCGGCGGTGGTGAGCACCCGTCGTGCGCGTCAGGTTGATGACTGGTATCTGGATCCACTGAGCGAGATCCGGGTTGGGGCGACCGAACTCAGCGACGACGATCGCACACTGCTGACGGTGACCCAGTTCACGACGGTGACGGGGCGAAAGTTTTCCGTGCCAAGCGGATTTGCGACGTGCTACGCCCGCGGACGGCGGGTATGGCAGGCGCATCGGTCGCGCTCGGACTCCGCACAATGACCGAGAGTGGGTTGCTTTTCGATGGACAGGCCATGTGTGCGGCTTTGGCTCTCGTAGTGAGGCGGGAGGAATTCCAGGTGTTCTGTGCTGAAGGTGCCCTGGTTGAGCGACTATGACCGATACCCGCTTCCACAATGGACCGACCTGGTTGGTACCTTACAGCGGTCGTAGCAGTTGGAGAAATCGTTTCTTCGTCGACACCGAGTTCACGGACTTCGAAGCGCCTCAACTCATTAGTCTGGCCATCGTTGGGGAGAACGGATCCGAGTTTTATGGCGAATGTACGGACTATGATGCAGCACGCTGTAGTGACTTCGTTCGGACCGTGGTGCTCCCACAACTGGGCCGATTCAGGGAGCGCGCGATGCCGCTTGATCAGCTGCGTCAGTCGCTGCGGGCTTGGATTGCGGGTATCCCGACTGGCTCCAAGCCGGTGCTCTGCTACGACCTCGAGACGGACCTGAATCTGCTGCGATTCTTGTTTGACGGCCCGTTGCCAGAGGGCTGGATGCTCGAAGATATCCGCGGCCAGATCGATACGCGGCGGCAGGCTGAATACTTCGCACGACATGGCGGCGAGCACCACGCGCTGCACGATGCCCGAGCAAACGCATACGCCTATATCGGTTAAACGAATCAGGCGGAGCCGTTGCAAGTTGGCCTGCAATTCATTCAATCGTGAGGCGCGCATCTCGGACATTGTGCACAATTATCGGGCTGCGCGGGCCGTGCCTCGACGATGTGAGCGGCGAGGCTGACGTTGAAAGGCCGCGCTGACTTGACGAGCCCGCTTTGCCTCCTCGCTATGCAGATAGTTCGACGTGGTTGCCACCGAGGCGTGGCGTAGGTTGTCTCGTACGACTACGAGTTCCACGCCGGCGTCTAGTGCGTGGGTCGCGTGTGTATGACGCAACCAATGGGGGCTGGCGTGCCGTAGCTTCTCGGCGAGCGCCGGATGACGGGTGTTTACGCGCTCGGCCGTCTCCCGAAAAAACTCACCTAACACCTGCCGCAACCGCGCCGCGCTCAGACCGGTACTGGTCTGGCGTTCCGTGCGATGTTCCGTAGTGAGGGCAGCCACCAACGGGGCGGCTGGCTGCCAGCGGGCGCGTCTGACCGGCAAGCCGCGCGCCTTCAGCGCGTGCCGCAGCGCGTCCCGCGCGAGGGGCGGCAGGGCCACGCGCCCCGACTTCGCCCCTTTTCCCGTCACCTGCAGCCATAACGTACCGCAGGCGTCCGCCGTGATGTCGCCGAGCGTCGCGGCCACCAGTTCTTGCGCCCGCAGCCCGGTTGCGTAGCCGAAATCCAGCACAAAACGCAGTCGTTCTGCGGCCGGTGCAGTCCACCCGGTTCGCTCGAGCTGGTCGGCTGCCGCCCGCACGATCTTCCACTCACGGCCAGTCAGCGCCCGTCCGGTATCGAACGGCGCACGGGCTGCGCCGCCGCGCACGGTCACGCCTGCAAACGGATTGAGCACGACGTAGTGCTGGTCCACGAGCCACCCGAAGAGGGCGCGCAGGACGGCCAGCGCATAGGCGGTTGACCGCGCCGTCAGGTGTCCCGTGAACGGACGCCAGGCGGGCGTCGTGCGCGGGCGCGGTGGACCGATCCAGCGGGCGGCGGGTGCCGGATGGCGCAGGAAGGCGCGATAGGCGATCGCGTCATCGGTAGTCAGTGACGAGAGGGGCCGACGGCGCCCGACAATGGCCCACAGCAACAGCCGTTCGGCCTCGCGTCGGTACGCCCGCACCGTATGGATGCCCTCGTGGAGCGCCAGCCATGCCTCGATCGCCTGGTAGTCGTTGGTGGCGGCGAGGCCGCAGGTGCCGGGCGGGGCCCGGAAGCGGCCCTTAGAACCATCGAGGTCGGCGGGCAGCGCATCCAGGGACCATCGCGGGGCCAACTGAGCGGTCGCTGCCTCGTAAGGAACCAGCGCGGTGGCGCGCCGGGTCAGGTCCGGGTGCGCCCCGAGGAAGGTGTCGACGCGGTGTGCACCCTGGCGCCCCAGCCCCGGGATCGGCCGCCACCAGCCGGGGCGGTGGGCCATTCGGACCAGCAGGTCGGCGAATGAGTCGACGCCGGCGGCCACCAGCGCCCGCGCGGTGCACGGCGGCAGCCAGTGGGCCACCGGGTCGGTTGGTTGTGGCGCCGGGATGGGGGTGGTGCGCAGCACATCGAGTGCCGCGACCACCTGCGCCGCGTGGCGGGTGCGGTCCGCGGCCGGGTGAGTGAAGAGCGGCACCAGGTCGTCGCGCTGGCGGGCGAGCGCGCACGCGACGAGCTGGCGGCGGAGGCGACCCAGGAGGCCACGCGATGACTGGCCGTCGGCCTTGCGGTGCGGCAGGTAGCGCTCAACTGCCGCGCGGGCCGTGAGCCCGGCGTGCCAGGCGCGCAGGGCGGCCAACGAGGCGAGATCGGGCAGGGCGGTCGCTGGGAGATTTCCGTCGTCCGACCCTGCGGAGGAGGCAGGGGCCGTACTCATGAACCCAGTTTAGGTCGCACGCAGAATACTGGCGATAAGACTATTTATCGCAAACATTTCGGGAGCGCATCCACCGCGGGACGCGTTGCTCAGTCGTGTTCAGTCCTGGAATGGTGTTTTCGCTCAGTCTCGGCTGAAGGGGCACCCTAAATAAAACTGGAAGGAGGGAATTTGCCGGAAGCGGCGCCACGACGGCGAACCACCCGCGCAGTTGGCGGCTGCGCAGGTGCGCTGGGGGCGCATCTACCGTACGTGTAGGTTTCGGTACGCGTGAGCAACCCGATTGGCGACGCGACTATCGGTGCGGTGTTCATGAACAACGAAGCGGCGGTTCCATTAGAGACCGTTGACCCGGAACGGCCCCTTGAACGGGGCAAAGGAACAACTGCTTTCGAGTGGGAATTCGACGGACGCTCCTTTTCGGAAGCACTCGCGCACCGCACCAGCGCGAAGCTGTCGCGCGAACTCGCTGCTGGGGCGAGCATGCAGCTTGTTGGCAGCATTGACGTGCCAATTACGTCCCTTTGGGAGGCTATCTCAAAGGGGATTGTTAGTTTTCGGCATTCTGAGATTGCCACTTATCAAATGACTCTCGTGAAATGTTGGTTAGCATGCTAGAAAATACAACCGGATCGCCTGCATATAGGCAGTGTCTAATTAGTGTATATGTGTTTAGTGTGTCACTCGGATTTTCAGCTTCGAAGGTGGCTTGATATTTTTTGATGTCGCCAATATTTTCTTTCATGTAGAAATTAAACTTCCCGCGGCTAATGTCGGGCTTGCACTTGATGATTTCGTCCGTGAACCCATCCACTTTGTGTGGCTCGAAATCAAAGTCTGGGAAAAAGTGCTTCGCAATTTTCAAAAAGCGGAATGCATTGAGAGGTGCGTACTGGTTTGGTTCAACCTCTGAAACGCGACCATCTGTATTTTCGGCAACATGGTCTAGTGCCGGCACTTCATCCACGTCACTTTCTTCGGCTTCAGCCATTTCAATCTCGGCAAGAGTCGCGTCGCGCACTTCGCGAAACTCTCTGTCGGCGAGCTCGAATAGCGCAGCGAGCGTGTTAATTCGACGCTTTAAGCGACCTGGAATGGATTTTTTGTATTTTATCTTGTGGTCCAGGATACTCCATGAGTCTTGGACGACAGTGCGCATTTGAAGCTCAAAAGGGATTGTCCCGTAGACGCCATATTCTGGGAAGTTCAGTCGATCGTCATTTAATTTTAAATCAAGATGCAAGCCCTTGTAGCCGAATGAATTTTCGGTGCCTTCAATTTGCTCGATCTTGTTCGTAACTGATAGTACCTTGAAGTGCTGGTGAATTAAGTTTTTTATGGCATCAATCTCGTCTTCGTACAGGCAGACAATGCGCAAGCCTACTAGATCGGTGATATGATTTTTAATTTCGTATGGTGTTTTGCTTGCCTCGAGACCGCCTCGATATTTTATGTTGAATTTTTTTATGCACTCTTCTCGGTTCTTGAGGCGACCTTCAATTTTCGATACCGTGAGGTTGGCGGACGCTAGCAAGGATCGAACTAATGTAAGAAATGACTCTATTGCGCCTTCGAGCAAAGGGCGTTCTGTATCATAGTACTCACGAAACGCTGCTTTCTCAGCATCAAAATCTAGTGAAGCCATTGTAATATCCCCGATTTTTCGTTAAATCAGTCTTGATATCTTTGAATTCACATGGTGCTCGCAGGGGCGTATACGCTGGCGATGCAAGTATGTCAATTCCTCGAAACCCTTGAAATATGCGAATCGCTGCATGGTTCAAGAGGTGACAAATCTTACGTACCGGGCCGCGACTGTCAATGGCCGCACTGTACTTATCTAGACCGTGGCGGCATGTCCACAGGTTGGTTTATGCGCAAGGCATAGTACGCCTTCTCAAACTGCTGTTCGAGATACACCCTGGCCCCCACGAGCGGATTGCTGCGACAACCGTAGCCGGATTTCTCAGTCGAGGGTGCGAGTGTGACAGTAGATACCTCTCCCGCAGCTGACCGATTTATGAATTTCACCGAGCGACGGTCCGCTATTAGCCGCCGAGCCGACACTCGAATGGCTGTGTCGAAGAACTGGCGGGTGACCGTAGCTGGCCGAACGTTGCCCGATACGGTCGACCGCAGTCGCACTAAAGTGGCTCCGAAGTGCTGCACTGTGTCTAATTTCGACTAAAATTTAGCAATTCCCGGTTGGCTTACATTACTCCGGCAGGCAACAAAGATTGATAATTTTGATGCTCACAGATAAATTGGCGGTAATTGCGCGGGGCAATGACGCACGCCCGGACGGCTTCACGAACGATATCCACTAAACCAACTATGGCTCCGGCAGAAGAAAAATTCACTGAAATATTCTCGCTCAGCCAAAATCCGGCGCTCATGGAAGTTGGAGGTGGCCACGGACAAAAAGGAGTGGATTTTCAGCGCTACTGGGCGATTCTTAGGATATTTGAGCTCAAGGAGGGTGGCACGAGCGATTTCCTCCTCCTTTTTGAGTCGATCCAAGACGTTGCCGAATTCGATTCCGAAACATCTCCCAGCAGGGTCGACATCTACCAAATCAAGAAGAAGGATGGCGGCGAGTGGTCTTTCAATGACCTTACCGGCATACTCAAGCCGGACGGCAGAAAAAAAAAGGTGGCCCCAACCCTGTCCAAAGTCGAGAAGAGTCCAGTTGGAAAACTCTACAAGGCTGGCTTGGCTATACAGCAATTGGATGCCAACGCGCATTTCGTATCAAACGCGGGTTGCGACCTTCCGCTAGCGAAGAGCGGGACCGCTTCATCCCTGCTCAAATGCTTAGCGTCGGAACTGGATATGAGCCACGCGTCTTCGCTGGCCGAAGGCTTGGCTCTACTGCACGCGACTCCAGGTGAGGTACCGGACCTCAAGCGGCTGGTCCTACGGAAAACCACTCTACATCCGGACAATCCACACCTCTTGGCGCTTGGAGCCGCCGCAGCCTACCTCAGCAAGCACCTACCCACGAGCGCCGGCCAAGCGAAGGCATTTGTGGATGCCCTGTTTGTCCAACTCAGCGCTCTAGGGAGGCAGACGGAACCGGTCACCTCCTTTGGAGAGCTTCGGCGCCAACGAGGGTATTCGATGGCGGAATTGGACGCCGCACTGGCCGACCTCAAGGGCGTGCCCGACCTGAAATCGCACCTAGATTCGGTCCTTGATGGATTGTCGCTAGAGGGGCTTGCGCCGCTCAAGCGCATATCGGTCAACATCGGGGTAACGAAATACTTTTCCGCCCTCGTCTCGGGGACTTGGGGAGCCGACGAGCTTGCTCTAATCGACGAATGTGCTAAGGCGGCGCCATCGCTCATGGGGTCAGCGCCGCTGTTTCCGGCGCTGGAAGCCGAGACCGCAAGGATTGCAGCAATGTATACAGCCTTCAAGGAAACTGAAGTCTTCGCGTATTTGCTAATCCAGGTAACGAAAAATGCCGCAGCCTAACTTCAGAAAACTCCTTCGTGCTTTATCCACAAAATCTTATGAAAAGCTTCCAATTCGAAAGCATTTCGCTGCTATCGCACCGCGACAAAAAGGCCAGGAAGGTCAGCTTTCACCCACACAGGAACCTGATCCGAGGAGAGAACCACACGGGCAAGTCAAGCCTCGTTAAACACCTCTTCATAACGCTAGGGGCCAAGCCACTAGGTACCCTCGAGCAGTGGGATCCACGGACAGTTTCCGCGGTGAGGTTCAAGGTTGACGGAGAGTCTTTCACCGCGATTCACCACAACGGCTCGCGCTCGCTCTACGACTCGTTCGGCAAGCTCCTAAAGGCAACCGATTCACATGCAACCTGGGCTGAGGCGTTCGCGACGCTCGTCGGCTTCAAACTCATACTGACCTCGAAAAAGACAGGCCAAGGTGTGCTTGCCGATCCTTCTTGTTTCTTCCTTCCTTTCTACATCGACCAAGACGGAAGCTGGCGGGACAAGTGGGACACCTTCCCGGCAACGATGCAGTATGCGGCCCCGGTTCGTAGCATTCTCGAGTATTTCAGTGGAATCAAACCCGCCAAATACTACGATCTCAAGAGCGAACACGGCGCGGTGTCGAAGGAGGCTGACGCGTTGGCCAGTGAGATGAAGCTTCTTGAGCGCGCTCGCAGCCGACTTAGTCAAACACTCCCCGTCGGTACTGTGAATCTCTCAGAGGACGGTTTCGAAGAGGAGATCCGACGCTTGACCACAGAAGCGAACGAACTCAACCATTTTCAAGAGACTCTGCGCGCTAAGCACGTCCGCGAAAGTGAAGTGGTCGCAAGCATTAATCATCAAATCCAAGTGGCCCTTGCTTCATTACAGGAATACGCTGGTGATCAAAAATACCTTTCCAGCGTGGCCAACGCGCGCGAAATCGTGTGCCCTACCTGCGGGGCTGAGCACGAACAATCGTTCCTACATTACTTAGGTTATGCCGAGGATGCGAGGATTTTGGAGGAACTTACGCGAACGCTTCAAAGGGATCTTATTGAAGCGAAGCACCACCTGGAATCGACGGCCAAGGAGCGCCAGTTGCTGCGAGGCAACTACGCGAGGATCAACGAAATCCTTGAGCGTAAGCGCGGAGAGCTCCGATTCCGCGAAGTCGTGGAATCCCACGGGTCCCAGGCTGCCCATCGGGCGTTCGACGCGGAAAGGGCGCAAATTTCTGGCGAACTCGCGGGCTGGAACTCCAAACTATCAGAAATCGACGCACGTTTGGACGCCTTGTCCGACAAGAAGCGCACAAAAAGAATCGTAACGGCGTTCAGGGAAGCCTACTCGCTAGCGAGGAAGGCGCTTAACGTGCCGGACCCGGCGGGCAATCAAAACATTGTCAGCAGACCAAACCGTTCGGGTAGTGGTGGTCCACGCTTACTTCTTGCGTACTATGCCGCGCTATGGAAGGTATGCCACGATGAGCATGTGGGTATGTCGATCCCCGTGGTCATCGATTCCCCGAACCAGCAGGACCAAGACGATCTGAATCTGCACGTAGTGCTCGGATTTATTGCCGAAAACCTTCCAGCCCCCATGCAGCTAATAGTCTGTGTTACGAAGCACTCGGACGCGCACCTCGACAAGACGATCATTTTCGATAAGAAATACAGCATGTTGCTTCCTGAGTTTTACGAAGAGGTTGAAGCTGACATTGGTCCACTCTACCGCAAGATGAATTCGGCACTATTAAATACGCCACTGGGCGAGACCAACGAAAGCGACCCGACTTCCGACGCGGATGAGTAATGCGAAGAGACATTCGAGGCATGTCGTAGGGGGGGGCAGCATAGCGAGAAAAATCTCTGTCACAGCGGCGAATGCTACAAGCCATGAAAAGCACATAGAGAGGCACACTACAACATCCGCCTTTTTTGGGAAAAGCTAGCACTCCAACACGGTCCTTAAGTCCGCGCGTGCTATCGGTGATGCGCTCGATCGCGGCGGCGCGCCCTACGCAGAGTATTTCGGTGACCTGGACCCGAGAGGCTTGAACATTGCTGCAGTGCTGGACCGGGGTTTGCGCGAACAAGGCTCGCCTGCGCTTCAGGCAGCGGTTGTCTTCTATCGCTAGCTAATAGAGAACGGGCGACGCAGACCGCTCGGCGATGACAAGCGGATCAGTGCGAGAATCACCGCAGAGTGGCGGCCTCCCGATCTGTGTGAAGAGATCGGGCGCGAGTTTGATTCGGGACAGTGGATTCCGCGGGAATCACTGTCGTTGCACGTCATTCAAAGCGAGCTATTTGTGTAGTTATCCAATCGAGTGTAAAAAGTCGAACTCGAGCGCACAGATTAAACTGCTGCGCATGACCGCCGTTCGCGCATGCCAAGCACTCGCGCTCAATCATCCGCTGAGCTACGCCAACCTCAGCGAGGCAGTGCCGGCAACTGCCCGAACTTCTCTGTTGTCGATTTCGATTGTTGGGAGGAACGCGCTATTCGGACCGGGGATCGATTCGTAGCACCGGTAGATCGCGTGGCTCCGTGCCTGTAATTTCTGGCCAATTTTGAAGCAAACTGACGCTGGGGCTCCAACGAAGAGATGGATACGTTTCACCGCCCACTCGTCTTGAAGTATCCGAACAGCCTCTCCAAGTTGCTGCGATATCCGGTCGAGATCCTCTTCGCTTGAAACAATGTCGTGATGTAGTTTGGCGTTGGAGGTGACCTCGAGCGCGCCCATTCTGAAAGTGCCGTCCTCAGCCACTATTTCTGATGGCAGTCGACCAGGATCAATGTCGAACGTTAACGAGACGACGAGGCACGCCTCTTCTGCACCCACCGTATGGGGATGCAATTCCCGAACGTGATATTTCTCAGGGGAATGCTCTAGTACTTCATCAAACGCCCAGCGCCCGCCTTCAGCAGAAACAGGGCGCTCACGTCGGAATTGAAAAATCCGAACCGCGCTTGCTTCGCCAAACAATCGGCCGGCGAGGATGAGTACAGATGTGCCATGTAGTGGAAAGACCGCAAGATCCGGGCTCCCCGAGTTTCCAGCATCCGTGCGCAGCAGTTTGCGGAGCTGAGGCAGTTCAGACTCAAGGGCTTCGAAAAGTGATGGCCAGAAAGCAACGGAGTGGGGGTCGTACTTGCTCCATCCATGTTCAAAAAAGGTATGCGGATGACCAGGTTTCATTCGCAACTTTTGCGTCCACATTGCCTCTTCGGCTTCGCGTGCAATGAAATGAGGGGACTGTGTCGCAACGTTTCCCATCAACACAATCGGCACGGCCTCTCGATACTGAAGTGAAGAGAGCAGTCTACGAACCTCAGCGATACTCTGTTGACGCATCTGCTGCAATACAGCGACGGTGAAGCGATCTGGATCCTCCCGGTCAATGCGACGATGACACTCGTCGCAGAGGAGGAGGAAGTTTTCGATGTCAGCTGATCGCACAGCCGATAGAAGCCGATCGCCTCGCGGTCCGTTCGGGGATGAGGCAATGATATGTGCAAAGTAGCTGGATCTATTGGCGACGCCAGTGGCAGTATGCGTACCCAAATCCCTACCGCATCCCGCAAATTGGCATCGTCGCGCCGTCAGATACTCGAGTTGATCCACGTCTGCGGCTTTCAGCGATGCGCCCCTTCCCGTGTCCGTCGTCAGAGACTCCGCCGTTTCCAACCAGGTATCGATGTGGGCCTGATCGACCGGCCTGGGTGCTACGTTCAAGATATCGCAACTCAGCGGCGATCCGACGACTTCATGCCACCACAGGTGTCCTCTGCCAGCCGAGCCACCAGCAGCGTCGCCACTTTTTAAGCCAAAATCACCACGTCCTAATGGCATCCAAGCGCTTTCGGCAGACTCTCGCGTTGCCAGGACAGCAGTGTAGTGGTTTGCTATGACGAGTAGATCTCGCCCCTGTGCGGCCTCTGACGTGATTGCGTCAGCCATATCAGCATCTGAGAAGATTCGGAGTTCTGGCATGTAGCTCACTTCGCGTTAACGATAGACGGTTCGCAGCGCGCGGCAGGGCAGCGGTCTTTCACGATGAAGCGCTCGATCGTATGAGAACCAGAATGGGCGCCATCTTCATTGCGTCGGACTCCACCGCGCTCGATCTCGCCGTGATCAACATCACAGCGGAGCTTGCCGACCTCTGCTCGGCAACGCTGGAGCAGCCGCGAGATGGAATCGCGCACCATCAGCGTACTCCAGGCCCCAGCATCACCGGCCTTTCGGGACGTTCTGGATACTGGGCGCTACAGTGCCTTGATCGGCACGTTGTCGAGATCGCCGCGAGGATCCCTGTACCCCGGAGCCAATCGAGCATTGTTTGCCCCGTAGAGCGCCAACGGGTCCTTTAGCCACAAAGCATATTCAATCCCGTCCAGGCTATGGTCGGGAGAGCAATCGATGGTCCAGCGGCGCAGCATATATCCTGCATTTGCGGCACGAACTTTCACGCGCAAAACCCCGTCGGGCATGTCGTAGTCCATCAACACCACGTCTGGCCGCGGATGGGATGGGTGGGGGACTAGCTCAAGTTCGATAATCCGATTCCACTGGACATCCTGGTCTCCACGCTCCTGGGCGGCAATTTCGCTGTCCTCCAGCAAAACGGGGTTCTCCATCCGCGTGAACACAAAGTCGCGGAAATCCTTGCGGCGCCGATCAAAGGCTCGAACGTGCCAACGTACCCCGTTGTTCGTAAGCGCGATCGGAACAATTTCTCGCTCAGTACGACCACTTTCGATTGATGTGTACGTCATCTTCACGACTTTTCCACGGTGAATTGCACGTGTCACCGGGGCCAGCACCGACATCTTCGGCACACTCAATGGCATGGGAAACTCACAACGCACCATCGGCTTCAGCTCATCGCCAATTCCTTGGCCAAAGCCTCGCGACAGCGCTGTCAGGACGCGTTGCGGCGCATGTTCGAAGAGAGGCGAGAAGGTCTCGGTAGGGCGGTAGATCTTGTCAGCGTTATCAAGTGACATATTGCCCGGCGCGAGTTCTTTGTATTGGGCGATGTCACGCGTAGCGGCGGCTGGTCCGGTCCCGAAACGATCCACGACATCGGCACGCCGTAGCTCACCGAGAAAGTAAAGCTTGAAATCAATATGCGATAGACGCTCGCGCTGAGCCTGAGGCAGGCGTTCTAAAAGGGTCAGATATTGGGGTGCGGGAGATTGAGTCATGCCTCCATAGTACACGAAACACCCAGATCGACGAACACATTCAATCACTTGATCTAATCAAAATGATGATATAGGATGGGTGGACTTGATAGCGCAGGAGTTAGTCATGGCGAAGAACAAACCCTACGGTGACGGCCATCGCATTGGTGCAGTTCGTGATCGGAGTCAGACTCAAACGCCGTCCGGGCATTACGTCAAGCGTGACGCCGAAACCGGTCGCTTCATGGAGGTCAAGACGACGGATAAAACTCCGTTCAAGGGTGTCCGTCGAGAGAAAAAATAGGGCGCGCATTGATGGCGCATCGGACGCAGCACGTAGGGCAGCATGGGGTTGGTGATATGGCTGCCACCAGGCATTCCGTAAGCATTCGGACGGTTTTGAGCGGAGAACTAGAAGCCGTCACTTTCGCACTACATCTATTGAAGGGCAAAGCTTCATGACGACGAATCCGCCACTCTCAAAGCGCGTTGCCGATGCGTTGAATGCTCGACGCGAGACGCAACAGTGGGAGCAACTCATCGCCAAGCTGCTGCGCCGCCTGGAGCTCGATCCGAACGATCGAGCTAAGGCGGAGATCGACTACGAAGAGTTGGCGGACGATTTGGCGCAGAAGCTGGATGTTCTACGGCATGACGTACACATTTTCCCGCAGGGGTCGATGCGTACGCAGACGACCATCAGTCAGCGGTACCCGGTGAAGTTCGATTTGGATCTGGTGGTGAAGCTGTCCGGCCCGAAGTATGTCTGGCCCGATCCCGAAGTCATGTTCGAAGCGTTTGGCAAAGCGCTGGAAGGCAACGAGTCGGTAACCGGTCAGCCGGAGGCTAAGCGCCGCTGCTGGCGACTGGCGTATCCGGGTAAACCGTACTACTTCGATCTCACTCCCGCTATTCACGACCAGACGGGACGTGAAGGTTCGAGTCTTTCGGTGCGGGATCCAGATACGCGCTGGGCACCGTCGAACCCGGAGGAGTTTGCCGACTGGTTCTGCGAGCACGCGGCGAAACGTTTTGAGTTTCAGGCTGCCTTGAGGCAGTTTGCGATAGACGCGCGCACGACTGTGACCCCATTGCCCGACGGCGATGTCGGTCTCGATGACATTCTTCGTCGTACCGTGCAGTTAATGAAGTTGCATCGAGACACGATGTATTGGGGTGTCGACGAAAAGAAAAAAGAGCGAATGCCCATCTCGGTCATCATCGTCACGCTTGCTACCAAGGCGTATGCAGCCCTCCATGCTCAGCGCCGAACGACATTTTCCTCGCCAATCGAAGTCGTGCTGGCATTGGTCGAGGCGATGCCGCAATTCATTCAACGAGACCATACTGGTTGGCGTGTCGAGAATCCGAAACTCAAGAGTGAAAATTTCGCGGACAAGTGGAACAGTGACGGTGGCGCTCGCGCTCAGGAGTTTTTGCGGTGGCACGCGCAGTTGGAACGCGATCTCGATGCGCTGTTTCATCAAAGCCATCGAGCTCCGAGCGAGGACAAGATTCGGAGCGTGTTTGGCTCGGCCGGCGTCGAGGCCTGGAAAGCCAGTCGCCCGAAAATCAGCGTACTCGACGGCCTGATCGGCAGCGCCGATGGATTTACCAAAACTAACCCAGATCAGCCTGTGAAAACCGGCTCGTCCAATACCCTGGGCTGAATCCGGCGTGGAGCGTAGCCCCTTTGATACGGCGTCCCTGCAGGTACGGGAATGGCTCGACAGCGGCCCAGGCGCCGTGTGGTGCCAGCGCGCGCGCGTACCTGCGAGCGCTGGTCACGCGTGGGACGTCGAATTCGAAGATGCCACACTCCCGGTAGCGGGAGTGCGTATCGTCTTGCCGCCGGATTTTCCGGCGAGCCCTTGCAAACTTTACGTCGACAAGTCCTACTTTCTGAAGCTCCCGCACGTGGAAGCTGATGGACACGTTTGCCTTGGGATTGAGTCGATCCCGGAGGACTACGACGATCCGGTTAGCGCGGTCACGCGCGCGCTCACGACACTGAACACGCAGTTACTCGGTCCCGCCCGCGATTCGAGCTGGATAGAAGCGCAGTTCCACTCAGAACGTGCGTCCTACTGGGCGCACCATTGTGGAAACCGTCGAAAAGCACGCGACCGGCGTCCTGTCCCGAAACTCACTTATGTTGATATCGGTTGTGTCGGGCTCTGGGCAGAAGGTTCCATTGCTGCGTATATCCCCGCGAAGTCAAAACATCGCCGCTATAGCCTTCAGGTTGCAGCTGCCTCGCCTGGTGATCCGCAGGAGTTGGCGGCGCGCCATCGATGGGCTGATGGAACGTTCGTGCGTGGCGAAGCACTGTTTGTTCGCCTTCCAGATAACGAGCGATGGACACCGTCGACCTGGCCGACATCATTCGAAGCCTTAAAGACGTTGGTTGATCGAGCGACGAATCACGAGTGCTCGCTAGAGAAGTGGGCAAATCGCGCCAGCCGCGCTCACAAAACCTCGGCGGGAAAGGGCGCGAAATGCAACCCGGATTCTCGCTTGCCTCCTGGTCAGGTACCGTTGCTTGTCGTTATCGAGCATGATAGCGTGATGTTTGGCTACCAGATATTCGGCGCTGCAGTGTGGCTGTTGCAGCCGCCGAGCATCGAGCCCGTGAATATCACGCGCGTTGACGCTGACTGGGCATTGGCTCGCGATCACAGCCTGAATCTCTTGCACGCCAGGCGCGAAAAGCGCGTGTTGCTCCTCGGGTGCGGTTCGCTTGGTAGCCCGCTGGCGAAAGCGTTAGCGCGCAGTGGCGTTGGACATCTCGATATCGTTGATGCGCAGTTGATGGGTGTCGAAAATACGAGTCGACACGCTCTGGGAATGCGCGACGTCGGACGGTCCAAAGCAGACGCAGTCGCCCAACAATTGAGGCAGGACATTCCCGGTCTGAAAGTTCACGGGTATCTCGCTGACGCTTCGGTCTGGGCCACCACGAACTGCAAACCCGGCATGTATGACATGGTGGTGGAATGCACCGCGGAATCGTCAGTGCGAACGTTCATCTCCCACATGCGCACAAGTTTGTTCGGCACGGCACCGATCGTTCATGCGTGGACCGAACCGATGTGTAGCGCAGGACATGTTGTGCTGACGCAACCCGACGTTGCTTGGCCGGCTGAAGATCCAGCCGATACCTTGGTCAACGCAAGCGATCTTTCTGCTCGCGACACACGTGTGAAGCTTCCAGCTTGCTCTGATGGATTTCATCCCTATGGCGCCGCGGACATAGAACTTGTGGCGGCCTTCGCCGCCGAGCGCGTGATCGGCATACTAAACGACATGCAGCAGACGTCAACAGTCTGGTCATGGGTCCGTTCGAGCGCGTATTTCGACGGATTATCTGTTCCTGTCAATATGCGGTCGATCGTACCGGTCTCAGGCTCAAGGTCCGACAGCGCAACGACAACCCGAGAGCTCCGTCTGGTCTTGGATGGAAAATGAAGGCCAGAGGACTGCGTTTTCGATTGCCTGGTGCAACCTGGACACTGCAGCTTGGTGCTATGGCGTTGGACGTGCTGCTGAGTCATACACAGCAATCGAGTTCGAGCAAAGAATCCGTCGGACAACTCTTCGCGAGAGATTTGACCGTCGATCCAGTACAAATCGAACTGGCTACAGTTTTGCACCCCAAGCGGGCATCCTGGGCTCGAGTGACGTTCGACACGGCTCAAGCGGCAGCTGAGCGCGAGCACCTCTTTGAAGAAGGACTGCATTGCGTGGGCATATGGCACACACATCCCGAACCTTCTCCCGTTCCGTCCTTAGACGACCGCTCATTGGCCCGTAACCATGCGCTTGCGGCAAAGCCGCAACTGTCAGGCATTGTCTTTGCCATCGTCGGAACGGCACCTGTGCCAGCCGGCGTGCGAATTTGGGTGGACGACGGTGTTGACTTCAATGAGGCAACGCTAGACGAGCATTAGTCGACGCAGAGCAGGGCGTCGGGACGAGAGAGCCAGCGCAGATTGGAATCAGTGGTCGTATCTGGCATTGACGGTACACGGGATAGCCCGCAGATAATAGGGAGGACTTGGATATGTCAGATTCGCTAGTTCGGGAATTGGGCCTGTTGCGATCGCTCGTTACACACCTTGACAGGCGACCGCTGCCACCCGAAGGGCTAACGCAAGGATACTTAAATAGGGAAGGCCTTGGACACGTACGTGAAGATGCAGACGGCATGATCGTCATTCGCATGCCCGGGCATCATGCATTCACGGATCTTACCGAGTGCATATTTGATCGCGTTCCTCGCATGGAACGTGGCGTCATCTATGCAGATGTTCAGACCGAACTGTTTGCTTGCATTGAGGATTATATCGGTCGCGAACCATCGAGCGTTGGTGGCCAAGATGCGCAAGCCCTCATTGCCCACTTCGAGAAATGGTTTGCCGATAGTGCATTGCCGCGGCGTGTTTTCGTACCTTGCGTTATCAGTCGTACGCCTGCGCCACGCTTCCAAATTGGACCTGTTACGTTCGAATATATCGATGACGTCACGACAAGCAACTTCTATCCGCGAGGCGCTGACGACACGATAGCTGATCGACGTGAATTCGACGACATCGTACGATGGATGCGTGAAGAAAATGCCGATTGGCTAGCGCACGTTTCTGTTGAAGGCTGCGAGCGAAAGCGCGCCGCAGAAATAGCTGAGCTCTCGGTGGATCTCGTAATCGTAGGGCTGCAGCTTGCGGCTCCCTATCTCGACACGCGGACTATGTCGCGGCTCGACGCACGGCGGGGAACATCGCAAAAACGAACACTGTCAGAAGCCGGTGGTTTCTATTGCACAGGATGGACACGTAGAGAGCCGGGGTTAGCAATCGGTCGCGGCACGCTGCCCGATATTTTGGAGAGGGCGGCACCAATCTTTGTTGCCGTCGGGAATGTGGTGCGCTCGTTTGCCGCCGGGTCGTTTCGTCTACCGACGCTTGAACGAGCTTGGTGCGACGCGGCCTATTGGTTTAATCAGGCTCTGGCCGAGTCGATCGATACGATTGCAATTGCAAAACTCGAAACGGTGTTAGAAGTTTTGGTCTGTGCCGAGAGCAGCAAGGGCAGCGAGCGTCGCATGTTCGAGATTTTGAATGCGTTCTTTGGCTTAGGACCAGACGACCAAATTGCGCCCGGATCTTTGCTCACGACACGGCAATTTGCGCGCAATGTCGTTCGCGATCGCTCGCGTATCCTGCATGGCACGTGGTCGACACTTAACGTTCACGGCATCGATCGAGAAGGGATGGAGGGCTTTGTCGCCACGGTTCTCCGGACTGCCGTGATTGACCTTGAGGCATACTGTGCTTCACCAGGCCGCACCGATAACATCGAAGATTTTCTCGGCTGGGTGGGACAGCGGAGAGTAGTGTCCGAACTCCCGAATGTCTAATTTCCCGATTAATGAGCCAATCCATGGGGTGCTTCACCTAGTGTCGACATATAAAAAGATCGCGTTTGGGAGAAGGGGCGAAAATGTGCAAAAATGGACGCACCTCGTATTTCACAATGTAATAAATTCACGCAACAAATTGATACTAATGTGTTATGTCCGTCTACATGGTCGGCGGGTTTGCGACTCATTGAGGTAGGCTGGGAACTGCCTTGTGGTGAGCACGACGGTGCGGTTGCACGCACGTATGCCCCTACAGGGCAGCTGGAATCCCAGGTGAATGACATGATGGCCCGAGGCCTGTGGCAGGTGAATCCCTAAAAGTCTGCCTGCGCATCCGGGCGTTGATGGCCAAAGCACGAACACGGTGCTAGGAGGGTAGGCCGGCAGCGAGCCGACTCAACAGGGGTTTCCGCGGCGGACGCGCGCGACGTCACTCGTCATGCGCGTCTGCCGGAAATGCCATGATCAAAACCGAGTGTGATTCGTGTCTGCCCAAACGTACCGACGGATTGAGCTCGCGTTAGCACAACTTGATGGGGTGCTTACGCTATTTCTTGAATACGAGAATTTGCTGCAGTGATCACCCTCGCCGGCGCGGCCGAAGAAGTTTTAGCCAAAGAGGTGAACCGGCGCGGCCGACTGGTTGCCTTCGACCGACGAGTCATTCGGTGTGCGGCATGGGGGCGGAAAGACGCGATCGCCGAAGCGAATCGCGTCCGTAACGCGCTCAAGCACTTCGGGGATCACCAGCAATCCGATATCACCGCCGCCCCCGAAGAGGTGGCTCGGTGGTTGCTGGAACGGGCTTGCGAGAATGCTCACCGTCTGGAACTGGAGGCCCCTCGGTCAGCCGCCATATGTGCAGGGTATCGTAAGACGCTGATCGAACGCCATGCAGCACCGCCGACCGAACAGCCCATAACCGAACAAGGTCAAGTGTGCAGACTGAAGAGACCAGAATTGTCGACGCCAGGACGAGGCACGCCACAAATTCGGTGCTACGCGAGCGGATTGTCGAACACGTCTTTGTGGGCGACGTAATGCGCCGCCTGTGGCAACTCGGCATCCTGAACGTCGAGATCCTGCGTGCGGAATTCGACGCGAGCGGATATGACCTTGTGATGTGCTGCGGCAACGTGATGCGACACGTCCAGCTCAAGGTGTCACTGGTCGATGGCGCCCGTGCGCAGGTTGCCATCAACCAACAGTTGGCGCGTGCGCCGAGCGGGTGCATGGTTTGGCTTGGCGTCACGGAGGACCTCGAAATCACGGAGTACCGTTGGTTTGGCGCGGCACCAGGGCGATCTCTACCGGATCTCTCCGGTCACGCTACCGCACGTCATGCGCGTGCGAACGCACAAGGCGTCAAGGCGGAAAGAGCGAATCAACGCATCCTTCCGAAAGGCTCTTTCGAGAGACTCGCTGGTTTGGACGAGACGATCGAGCGCCTCTTTACGATCCCGCAAGCGAACGAGTCGCACAGGCGTTACGCAACGCGTAACCCGTAGTTTCACAGCTATTCGCTCGCGCCGCTGCATCTCAGTGTTGCTGGCGTACAGATATCTCGGCCGCATTGCCAGTGACCTTGCGCACCTGCCTAAGGACTACCGAAAATCTGTTGAGGAGACGATAAACTCCATTCGGTCTGACTGGTCATCGAGGTATGAGTGGAGCGATTGATCGGCCAGTGTGTCGTCAGCGGCGGGCGGCATACGAGTGGGGCACAATTTCGTCGATAACACCAGCTGAAGCAGTCGCGACAATTGCCGCGTGGCAGAACCGGAACTGCGAGTGGCTAGCTGAACGTAACCGACGAGGCTGTTTCACCAGGCGAAGCAAATTCTTACCAAGCATCGTTCCCAGTCCGTTGGTTGGAAATAGACAGCTTTCTTCGCCGCGCCGCTAAACCTTGAGTCTTCACTGATGAAACCGTCAAGGCTCCACAGGTGGTCAGCCAAAGGTCGAAACCTTACTCTTGGATAAGAAATCGATTACGGTTCTTGGCTTCTTTGATCCACGCCGGTGCTCGGCCGCGCCCTGACCAAGTCGCTCCGGTTTTCGGATCACGATATTTCGCCTCGACCGGCGCCGCTGGTTTCTTTGCCACTCGGCCTCGGCGTACCCCAAATATATCTTTCTCGGTAATCCCGTACTCGGCGACCTTGGTACGGATGTCGTCGACGATAGCTTGGAATTCGGCTAGACGAGCCACTTCCGCCTGCTCAGCAAGCGCGTCCATTTGAGCTTTCAAGTCCTTGTAGCTGGCCATGCGTCCTCCTTTGGTTGTACTAAGCCTATGATAGCTGGTTTGACGAAGAGCGGGCTACCAATGTTTGCATGACTTAACTACTCGCACGGTTCTTTTTCGTGGACATGCCTGGGTGAGTCAGTCGATCGTTTGACTCAACGGTTACTCGTCCGTCGCGGAGCAGATATGCTCGTCCATGCATATGGTGTTCGGAGGATTGAATGAGTCGTGTTTTTCGCGAAGAAGATTTTGTTCAGTACAATGGATTTTACGGAAAACCCATTTGTCGATCGGTTGTGTTTCATCTGTATGAGGGGGAGTGTGCAACTTGCCGTTGTCGGATTGAAGGTGATAATTTTCACGTTGCACATATAATTTCACGAACTCACCCGAAGTTGATGGGTGAGTATTTTTCTGATTTGGATGTTGATAATCTTATAAATCTGAAATTATCTTGCCCGCGATGTAATATAAAAGAAAGTAATTTCGTTATAAATTCGATCATGATGCAGGGAGTTTTCAATTTTTCTGCTAGGATCATTTCGTCTCGACTTGATGCTGTGCTTGTCAAGTTGAATGCGGTGAGGAATAGAATTGAGATGATCAATTCGGACCCGCGAATATGCACTGATCTGCTGCACATTGAGGTCGATGAAATTCTCGCGTTGGCAGTGGGTTGGCGTGGCGCGTGGATTGTTTCGCGGGCTGCACTGGAGGCGCGTGCCGCAGAGGCGGTAAAGAATACACTCGGGAACGATGGTAATAGCGCGGATGCTTACCACGCCGTGGAAGATGGTATTGTATGTCTTCGCAACCGTATGGAAATAAAGGCTTCTAGTGGCTATTCATTTCATTCTGATGGCAGCTTGCCTTGGTTGACCGAAGCGATGATGAGTCTACGTCTAGAAGGTAAAGTTGGAGATATCTCGGAGAGGATTCGTGCTGCGGGTTTGGTCGACGGGGTGTACTTGGATCCGGTTGAATTGATAGGGCGTGGTGGCTTGGTGTTTCCGATTCGGACGGCGGTGCAGAGGTGGTTTCGCGATATGTTTGCAACGATAATATATGCAAGTAGAATGCTTGAGCGTAGTGAAGTGCGGAGATATCATGCGATAGGTGAGCGTGATTGGCATAATATTTGTTCCTTCTTTGATAAACTTGGATTAATCGAGTCGGGGATTGGCAAGACTGGGAGAAGGTTGAGACTTCCAGATATTGTTTCTCATTTTGAGATTCAGAAAGGAAGACTTTATTTTTCTGACGACGATATTTCAGTGCCAGATGACGTGCGGCGCATGTGTCATGCCATTGCAACAGATTCAATATGGGGCAATGGCGCTTTGATCCTCAAGTCCAAGTTCCGACCATGGCTCACGCGAGCGTTCTCAATCGTCGACCTAGCGGTGCGTGAGGCGGTTGGATCGCAGTTGGTGCTCGTCGATGACAAAGGATCAGGTTGGCGCCGATGGATGCCGAGGTTGCCAAAACTGGACGGGCAGACCCTAGAGGACATTCGTCTGGAATCTGCTGAGCGGCTGAGTC
Source organism: Burkholderia sp. 567 (assembly GCF_040545115.1). NCBI lineage: Bacteria > Pseudomonadati > Pseudomonadota > Betaproteobacteria > Burkholderiales > Burkholderiaceae > Burkholderia > Burkholderia sp. 567. Next base: position 492,268 of record NZ_JBEPLG010000003.1, on the reverse strand, counting down.
GGCGGAGAAGGAAAACGTAGAGCAAATTAAAATACGCTGGTGGACCTCAATACGAACACTTGCGCCAAGCTCTGTCGAGCTGCATCGTCATTCAGGGGTCTATCCTTGGGAGCCGAGTTTGGCGACGACGAGATCCTACGGGTGAACCTAGCAGCGGTTCGCGAGGACAGCTTACGCGGCCCGAAAGGCTTTGTTCAAGTGGGTGAAAAATATGGATGCAGGCAGCGCACGAGGTTGTCACGGGACAACTTTTGTTTGCAAACGCGAACGTGTAGTCGATGTTTTATTGCGAAAAACAACGGAAGCCGTTGATTTTACTGGAGGTCCCAGAACCATCTTCTCTTGGCTGCAGGTGAGCCGAGCGTCAAACATGAAGGCGAAGCACCTCTTCAGCAGGTTGAGTCAGTCAATGGGAGGTGGTTTGCTGTCAAAAAATATCTAATAATTACAATGATTTAGTCGTATGAAAACAGATTTATTTCTCATTGTGCGGGTCCGCGACTAGTGTTCGGACCAATATTCATTGTCTTAAAATGCAAGCTCAGATTTATTTGCTTCAGATCAGATTTTATTTGCGATGAACCAGCGGCCGCATACGACGCATTTGTTACGTGACAATTGTCCACTAAAACGAGACAACGAATCTTGTTTCGACGGATTGATGATTTTCGGTGAGACAGTAGACTGCACCCGTGCTTCGCCAGAACCGATCCGCACCGCGCCAAGCCGGCGCGACCGGACGGGTTCTTCGGCAGCGGCCCGACCGGCCCGCGGTTCGATCGTGCGAGGCGGGTTCGATGTCGATCTTTGGGTTCGCCGTTGCGGCGGACGTCGGCACCGAATGCGTCAAACCATCCATTCAAGGTGATTGCTATGCGTTACGTTTCGCTGGATTCGAAGAAGGACGAGCTGCTGTTGGCGGGCCGCGTGCTGATGATGATCCTGTTCGTGCTGTTCGGCTGGCAGAAGCTGAACGGCTTCTCGGGCACGGTCGCGTACATGGCGTCGACGGGGGCGCCGTCGCCCGAGCTGTCGGCGGTGATCGCGGTGGCGGTCGAGCTGGTCGGCGGCGCGCTGATCGCGGTCGGCTTCTACACGCGTCCGCTCGCGCTGGTGTTCGCGGTCTATACGCTCGCAACCGCGTTGATCGGGCATCGCTACTGGGCACTGCAGGGCATGGACCAGTACCTCGCGATGATCAACTTCTACAAGAACATCAGCATCATCGGCGGCCTGCTGTTGCTCGCGGTCACCGGGCCGGGGCGGTATTCGTTCGACCGGAAGTAAGCGAGCGCGAAACTTCGTGCCGCACGACAGGCCCGGTGCGCGCAATCGCGCACCGGGCCTTGTTTCATCATGCGCACGTCGTCGACGTGCGACCGAAATCGACATCGGTGCCGGTTCTCGTATAGATTGGGTCCCCTCACCCCTTTCGTCGTTGGCTACTACCGTGTCGCACCCGACCATCCTTCTCATCGGCGCGTCCGGCCTGCTCGGCCGTGCGGTTGCCGCTTCGCTGTCCCGCGAATCGTCGCTGACGCAGGTCGCAACCATCCGGAACCCGGACACCGCGGGCGCACGCCGCCTCGCGTTGCCGCCGGACAACGTCGCGCGGCTCGACGTTCTCGATCAGCCGGCGCTCGAACATCTCTTCGACACCCGGCGACCGGCCGCCGTGATCATCTGCGCCGCCGAGCGGCGCCCGGACGTCTGCGAACGCGACCCCGCGGCCGCACGCGCAATCAACGTCGACGCGCCGGCCCGCATCGGCGCGCTCGCCGCGCGCTACGGCGCGTGGACGCTCGGCATTTCCACCGATTACGTATTCGACGGCAAGGACGCGCCGTACCGCGAAGACGCCGCGCCAAACCCGCTGAACATCTACGGCCGCACCAAGCTGGAAGGCGAGGCCGCGTTGCTCGCCGCGTCGCCGCTTGCCTGCGTGCTGCGCCTGCCGTTGCTCTACGGCCCGATCGTCGACTGGCGCGAGTCGGCCGTCACGAGCCTCGTGCCGGCGATCGTCGCGTCCGCACGACCGGGCGCGGACGCGGTCGGCATGGACGCGTGGGCGATTCGCTATCCGACCTACACGCCCGACGTCGCCGAGGTCATCCGCGACCTGACGCTGCGCCATCTCGCGGGTTCGACCGTCACCGGCATCCGGCATTGGTCGGCCGAGGAACCGATGACGAAGTACGACATCGCGCAGCGGATCGCGGCCGTGCTCGGCATCGACGCGGCGCTCGCGCGGATCGACACGCCGGCCGATGCGACGCCGCGTCCGTACGATTGCCATTTGGATGCGGCGCGCGTGCGTGCACTCGGGATCGAGCATGCGACGCCGTTCGCGACCGGGCTGCAAGCCGTGTTGCGGGACGCGCCGCCGCTCCCGTAAGTCCGAAACGCCCGGTTCGCCGATGCGCTGACGCATTCGAACAACGCACGAGAGCAAGAGAGCAAGAGTGGGCCCATGCCGACACGTCTTCGTACCGACGTATCGGACTCGATCGCGCACGCGACCCGCGCGACGATGCTGAGCGGCATGGCCGGGCGTCCGCGTGTCGCCGACACCGTTCGGCGAATTTTTCGCGCGACGGGCACGAGCAACGCGCGACCCGCCATTTGACACTCCGCGCGCGCGGCCATTAAAGTCGCGTCGCGGGGCGGTGGGTCAAGCACACCCCCGGAACAGGCAGCCGATGTTCCAGGACCACGGGGCTACCCCGTGGATGAGACCGACACTCCGATGCGTCGCAAGAGCGCAGGTTGCGCGTTGCGCAACGACTGCTCTCGCAGCACCTGTCACGTTGACTCATCGTCCCGCCCATTCCTTGCCATGCACGCATCCCGGTTCGATACAGCCCGCACGATTGCCGAAGCGATGCTGGCCGGCCCGCCCGAACGTGGCGGCATGCTCGAGCGCATCGCGACCGTGCTCGGCGCCGCACCGTCGTGGTCGCATGAGCTCGTGGAGCACGTGATCGCGCACTTCGGCACGCACTGGGCCGACGTCGATACCGACCTGCTCGCCAGCGCGCTGGCCGATACGTCGGCGTTCATGATCGCGTGGTACGGCCGTGATCGGCCGGTCGTGATGCGCATCGTGCGCCGGCCGCCGGTGCAGCGGCCATTGCCGGCGCGGCTCGCCGGCGCCGACGTGCCGCAATGGCCGACGTGCGGCGACCTGGCACGCTGGCTCGGCGTCAGTGCTTCCGAGCTCGACTGGCTGTCCGAGCGCTGGCGCGTCGACGCGCGCGGCAGTGACTCGCCGCTGCATCACTACACGTACACCGGCTACGACAAGCGTCGCGGCGGCTGCCGCCTGATCGAGATCCCGAAGGGCCGGCTGCGCGAAGCGCAGCGCCGCATCCTGCACGGTCTGCTCGATCGCATCCCGCCGCACGACGCGGCGCACGGCTTTCGCAAGGGGCGCGGGATCGTGTCGTTCGCGGCCCCGCATGCGGATCGCGACGTCGTCGTGCGCTTCGATCTCGCGGATTTCTTCGTGTCGGTGCGCGCGGCGCGGGTGCATGCGTTGTTCGTGACGCTCGGCTATCCGGCGGAAGTCGCGCGCACGCTGACCGCGCTGTGCACCAACCGCGTGCCGTCGGCGCGGCTGCTCGAGGCCGACCTGCGCGACCGGTTCGACTGGACCGGCCGCCAGCGCTACCGCAACCGTCATCTGCCGCAGGGCGCGCCGACCTCGCCGGCGCTGGCCAACCTGTGCGCGTTCCGCCTCGACATGCGGCTCGCCGCGCTCGCGCGTTCGCTCGACGCGACCTACACGCGCTACGCGGACGATCTCGCGTTCTCGGGCGGCGGCGCCCTTGCCCGCGAGGCCGGGCGGCTGCAGGTGCGGGTCGCCGCGATCGCGCTCGAGGAAGGCTTCGCGCTGCAGCTGCGCAAGACGCGCGTGATGCCGCGGGGCGTGCGGCAGCAACTGGCCGGCGTGGTCGTCAATCGCCATCCGAATCTGGCGCGCGACGAGTTCGATGTCCTGAAGGCCATCCTGACCAACTGCATCCGGCACGGACCGGCGTCGCAGAATCGTGCCGCGCACCCGGATTTCCGCGCATACCTGGCCGGACGCGTCGCCCATGCACGCGCGCTGAACGCCGCGCGCGGCGCGAAGCTGCATGCGCTGTTCGCCCGGATCGCATGGGACGGGTGCGGCTTCGGCGCGTAAATCGCCGCGCAGGCGTCGACGCGCGCGGTCCGGCGAAGCCCAGGAGTGCGCCGCGCCGCAAAAGTCCTCAAACACGAGGGATCGGCACTGCTATCATTCGCGCCATGCCGCGCCCGCACAAGGCGGCGGCGCCCGGTGGCGAGGAGGTCGCCACCCAGGCGGCGCGCCGCGCGTTCGAGCGCGACGCGCCCCGTGTTGCGTGCCGATGCCATGCGGCTTTCGACGATGGCGTTGCCTGCGGCATACTGCGAAAGCCTTGCAGGTCCGGGCGAATTCACACATCGCAACACAGATTGGCGGAACTTCGTGATAGGTTCGGCCATCGGAGGTTTTTTGAATAAAAACATACCCAAAGAGGATGAATACATGACCCAGGCCCTGCAGGAACTCGAAGCACAACTTCGGGACCTGAACATCAAGTTGTCGGATGCCAAGCAGAAGGAGAAGCAAGCCGCACTCGCGGCATTCAAGGAGCAGGTCGAGTTGTTGGGCATCACGCAGCAGGAAGTGCTGAGCGCCCTCGGCTACATCGTCCAGCGAAAACGCAAGGCGCCTGCCAAGTATTACGATCCGACGACCGGCCGCTCATGGTCCGGCCGCGGCCCGCGACCCAAATGGCTCGAAGGCAAGGATCTCGACACGCTGCTCGTCGACCGCGAAGCCCGAACCTGGTGGCCCGGGGACGACCAGGGCTGATGCCGCAGCGGCACCGCCGAGGTGCCGTTCGACCCGCGCCGGCGGCGACGCCGGCCGCGCCACACCCGCTTCATCCCGTTCTTCGGTGTCCCGCCTGATGGCGGGATCGCCGGCTCCGATACCTTTCAAATTCATTACCGCCGCTGCCCGTTTCCGATGCCGGAAGCGGGCGCGCGCGGCGCTTTCTGCGTGCGCAATGTTCGTCAACGGGATGGTCGGCGGCCACGGGGCGCTGATGTCCGACGGCTATCCGACCGCCGCGCGGGCGACCGCGCAGAACGTGCTGGGGAATATCGGACGCGCGGTCGGCGGATTCGGGCCGGTGGCGGTCGGCGCGCTGGCCGCGCGCTACTCGTTCCAGACGGCGATCGCGCTGCTCGCCGGCCTCTACGTGCTCGACATGGTCGCGACGCTGGTCCTGATCCCGGAGCTCAAGGGCGTCGAACTCGAATGACGATGCGGGGCGCGCGGGCATCGTTACGCGCTCCGGCTCTTGGGATTCCCGATCATTCGCGCGGCCGGGTCATACGCAGCGGATAGAGGCATGTGCATCGGCTCGAGCGGACGGTCGGCCCGACCTGACGCTGAACGTACCGACGCCCGCGCTGACCGACGTGCCTTCCCAGTCGCGCATGGGCACGAATATCATGATCCATCTCGTCGACGGCGTATGGCACCAGAGTTGGGTGCAGACCAATACGCTATCGTTCGCGCAGTGCGTGTTGCCGTGCGGCGTCGAGCTGGTGCGGCATGGCGGCCCGCTGAGCCCGCTGCTCGACGGGCTGGGCGTGTCCACCGTCGCGCGGTTCGACGTGGTCAAGGATGCGCAGCTCACGCTGAACCTGCCGACGCCATTGAAGGCGTTCGATGAGCGCGGCTGCCGTTAGCCAACCCCTTTCAGAGGAAGCGTCGATGACCCAGCCGACCCATGATCTCGATCTCGTCGTATTCGGCGCCACCAGCTTCGTCGGGCAGATCCTGACGCGCTACCTGTCAGAATACCTGTCGGGCAGCGGCGAAACGCTGCGCTGGGCGATTGCCGGCCGCTCCGACGCGAAGCTCCGGCACGTCAGGGAGGCACTCGGCGCCGCATGGCAGACGCTGCCGATCATCGTCGCCGATGCGGCCGACGACACGCAATTGCAGGCGTTGTGCGCACGCACGCGCGTCGTCGTGTCGACCGTCGGGCCGTACGCGCTGTATGGCGAACCGCTGGTCCGGATCTGCGCGCAAACCGGTACGGACTACTGCGATCTCACCGGCGAGACGCAGTGGATCAAGCGAATGATCGAACGGTACGAGCCGACAGCCCGGCAATCGGGCGCGCGCATCGTGCATTGCTGCGGTTTCGATTCGGTGCCGTCGGATATCGGCGTGCTGTTCCTGCAGCAGCACGCACGGCGGCAGTGGGGCGTGCCGGCCACGCAGGTGAAGATGCGCGTGAAGACGCTGAAGGGCGGGGCGTCGGGCGGAACAGTCGCGAGCGTGATCAACGTCGTGCGCGAAGCCGCGGCCGATCCCGCGTTGCGCCGCGAACTGCTCGATCCGTATGCGCTGTGTCCGGCGGATCATCGCTTCACGGTGCGGCAGCACGCGGTCCGCTCGGCGGAATTCGATCGCGACGGCGGCACGTGGATCGCGCCGTTCGTGATGGCGGCCATCAACGAGCGCGTCGTGCATCGCTCGAACGCGCTCGCCGGCGACGCATACGGAACCCGTTTCGCCTATGACGAGGCGGTCATCACGGGCACGGGCCTGAAGGGCCGTCTCGCCGCGCTGACGATGGTGGCCGGACTCGGCGCGTTCATGGCGGGCGTGCTCATCCCGCCGGTGCGCGGCCTGATGGAGCGCTTCCTGCTGCCGAAGCCCGGCGAGGGGCCGAGCGCCGCCGCGCAGCTGGCCGGCCGCTACGATCTGCGCTTTTTCGGGCGCGCCGAAGACGGGCGGACGCTGCGCGTGAAAGTCACCGGCGATCGTGATCCCGGATACGGCTCGACGGGCAAGATGCTCGGGCAGGCCGCGCTCAGCCTCGCACTGGATTGCACACGCGACGGCGTGAAGACCGGGCGCGGTGGCGGGTTCTGGACGCCCGCGACGATGTTCGACGCGCGCTTCATTGAACGCCTCGAGCGGCATGCTGGGTTGCGTTTCGAAGTGCTGGCGGATGCGTGAGCCGAGCGCGCGGCGTGTGCAGTGCGATCGTTCGCGCGCGCCGTGCAGAATGCATCGGCATCCGGATGGATCAGCCGCGCATTTCGAACGCGTGAGCCGTGACGACTACCCGCAGCACGACATGATGATGCCGGACGACCGGTTCGACACGCCGCGCGGCGATCTTCACCCCGTGCGGCATCTACGGCCGCTGGAATCGGGTGTGTGCACGGCCACGCCGCTGCACGCGTCGCCGTCCGAACCCGCCCCCGCGCGCGGCGTCTTGCCGGTCCAGCGTCGATACGCATGGCGGAAGCTGCGCGGTTCGCTGTAGCCGAGCCGCTCCGCGATCGCGGCCACGCTCAGCGTCGGCTCGTCGAGCAGCCGCACCGCCTCCTGACGGCGCACGTCGTCCAGTAGCGACTGAAACGTGATGCCGTCCTTCTCGAGCCGGCGGCGCAACGTGCGCTCGGTCAGATGCAGCGCATTCGCGAGCGACGTCATCGACTTGAAGCGCACGAGGTCGCGCGCCATCAATTCCTTCGCGCGGTCGGCGAAGCGCGTGCCGATCGACGCCGCCCACTGTCGTTCGAGCGCTTCGCACTGACCGTGCAGCGCATTGAAGCTGACTTCGTTCGCGAGCCGCGGGACCTCGGTGCCGTTCACGCTCGTAAACACGAGCCGGTTCTCGCCGGCATTGAACGCGACCGGGCAGCCGAAGTGATGTGCGTAGTCCGCGCCGTTGCGCGGCGCGCGGCGCGCGAGATGCAACCGGGCGGGCCACACCGGCTTGCCGACCAGATCGGACACGATCAGCCGCAGGCTCGACAGGCACATGTCGGTCTGGAACACCTCGATGTCGGGTTCGCCGTTGTACCGGTCGATCGTCACGCTCATGCCTTGCGCATGCGCATGCACCCGCACGTCGAAATACAAGCCCATGAACAACGGAAACTGGCTCATGCACCGGAACGCCTGCATCACGGAGCCGCTGATCAGCATCGCGTAGCCGGCGAGGCCGAGCGTCGACACATGGAGCCGCGCGCCGATCGACAGGCCGATCGACGGCAAGCCGGTGCAGCGCAGCAGATTGCGGAAGCAGCGCTGCTCCTGGTCGCGATTCACGTGCAGGCTCGGCGACGCGACTTCCGCCGCGCCGAGGCCCGTGCCTTCGAGCAGCACCGCGCCATCGATATGTCGGACGCGGCACTCGTCGAGCGCGGCCGCGATCGCGTGCACGGTGGCGGGAATGTCCTCCTGGCGTCCGGCGGGACGCGCGAGGCCGAGCGCCGAACGCAGGCTGCGTTCGGCGCGGCTTTGAGGTCGATGGGACTTGCTGTCCATGGTGCGAGGGCGACGACGGGTTCGCATAGAACATAGCGGGAATGCCCGCGAAACGCCAGCGGGCCTTCCCCGCTAGCGACACGGCGCCGGTCGCCCGTCCGCAAATATCCCCTGATTACGTCCGCTTTTCTCATTCGTCGTCGATTTTTTGGCGCACCACACTCGTTTCCGAATCGCGCAATGCCTGCGATGCCCGCATTGCCGACGACACGAGTGTTGACGTCATGGACGACATCCACGCGAGGACAGCATGAAAGACACGAGGCCGGAGCAACGCGCGCCCAGCGCCGCGACAGACGATGTGCAAACGCATGCGAACGGGCACGCCGAGCCAGGACCAGGCAGTGCGCATTCGCTCGGGCTGTTCACGCTGGTGATCTTCGGCCTCGCGTACATGCTGCCGATGACGGTGTTCACGACTTACGGGATCGTCACGCGCGAGACCAACGGCCATCTGACGATCGCGTATGCGGTCACGCTGGTCGCGATGCTGCTGACCGCGCACAGCTACGGCCACATGGCGCGGCTGATGCCGAGCGCCGGTTCCGCTTATACGTTCGCGAGCCGTAACTTCGGCACGTCGGCCGGTTTCATGGTCGGCTGGGCGCTGCTGATGGACTACCTGTTCATCCCGATGATCAGCTACCTCGCGATCGGAATCTACATGAAGCAGCTGTACCCGGCGGTGCCGGCGAGCGTGTGGATCGTCGCGAGCATCGCGCTGATCACGGGACTGAACATCGTCGGCATCCGGCTCGTCAATCGCGTGAACCTGATCCTGATCGCGAGCCAGCTCGTGTTCATCGCGGTATTCGTCGCGGCGGCCGCGCACGTCGCGGCCGGCGAAGGGCTGACGACGGCGCTCGCGCTGCCGTCGTCGGGCGACGCGCGCGCGATCCTCGCCGGGTCCGCGATCCTGTGCCTGTCGTTCCTCGGCTTCGACGCGGTGTCGACGCTGTCGGAGGAAACGCACGAGCCGCGCCGTACGGTGCCGCGCGCGATCCTGCTCTGCACGCTCGCGAGCGGCCTGCTGTTCATGCTGATCGCGTATGCGGGGCAGGTGGTGTTTCCGGACTGGCACGCATTCAAGGATCTCGATTCGGCGAGCCTCGAACTGATGCGGCGCATCGGCGGCGGCACGCTGTCGGCGTTCTTCGTCGCGGTGTACGTGGCCGGCTGCTTCGCGAGCGCGATGGCCGGGCAGGCGAGCGTGACGCGCGTGCTGTTCGCGATGGGCCGCGACCAGGTGCTGCCCGAGCGTGTGTTCGGCCACCTGCATGCGCGACTGCGCACGCCGGTGCGCGCGACGCTCGCGGTCGGCGCCGTGTCGTTGTCTGCGCTGTTCATCACGCTCGATCTCGCGTCGACGATGATCAGCTTCGGCGCGCTCGTCGCGTTCGCGGTCGTGAACCTGTGCGTGATGCGCAGCTACCTCGGCCGCCCGGAACACCGCCGCTTCGCGTGCTGGATCAAGTTCGGCGTGGTGCCCGCGCTCGGCTTCGCGATGAACGTATGGCTGTGGTCGGGCCTGTCGCGCCAGACCTTCTACGTCGGCATCGGCTGGCTCGCGCTCGGGCTTTGCCAACTGCTGTGGCTCACGCGCGGTTTCACGCGGCCGGCGCCGACGCTGTCGATGAACTGAATGACCGGCCGGCGGCGTCCAGTCGCCGGTGTCGCAACGCAAAAAGGAGGAGTGACCCATGAACGGTGTTGACGTCAATCTCGATGCGGACCTGCAGGCGCTCGGCAAGCGCCACCTGCTGATGCACTTCACGCACGCCGATGCCTATCGCGAGCAGGCGCTGACGGTGTTCGACCGCGGCGAAGGCTGCTGGCTCGTCGATCGCAGCGGCAAGCGTTACTTCGACGCGCTGGCCGGGCTGTACTGCGTGCAGGTCGGCTACAGCCACGGCGCGGAGATCGGCGACGCGATCCGCGAGCAGATGGTGCGGCTGCCGTTCGCGACCAACTGGGGCTACGGCCACGAACCGGCGATCCGTCTCGCGCACAAGCTGGCGGCGCTCGCGCCGGACGGCCTAAACCGCGTGTTCTTCACGTCGAGCGGCTCGGAGTCGAACGAGTCGGCGATCAAACTGGTGCGCCAGTACCACCAGGCGCGCGGCGAGCCGCAGCGGCGCAAGTTCATCGCGCGGCGCGTCGCATATCACGGCACGTCGTTCGGCGCACTCGCGCTGAACGGAATGACCAACTTCCGCAAGCATTTCGAGCCGCTGATGGCGGGCGTGCGGCACGTGAGCAACACGAAGCGCTACGGGCGACCGGAAGGCGAGACGGAAGCGCAGTTCACGCGCCATCTACTCGACGAGATCGAGTCGCTGATCGTCCAGGAAGGGCCGGACACCGTCGCCGCGGTCGTCGTCGAGCCGCTGCAGAACGCGGGCGGCAGCCTGACGCCGCCGGCCGGTTATGCGCAAGGGTTGCGCGCGCTGTGCGACCGGCACGGCGTGCTGCTCGTCGCGGACGAGGTGATCTGCGGGTTCGGGCGTCTGGGCGAATGGTTCGGGTCGACGCGTTACGGGCTGAAGCCGGACCTCATCACGTTCGCGAAGGGGATCGCGTCGGGCTACGTGCCGCTCGGCGGCGTGATCGCGAGCGACACGGTGGTCGACACAGTGCTCGCGGGCCCGCAGCAGATGTTCCTGCACGGTGCGACGTACGGCGGCCACCCGGTCGCATGCACGGCCGCGCTCGCGAACCTCGCGATCATGGAGCGCGAAGGCGTGCTCGAGAACGTGCGCAGCAACGAAGCGGTGTTCCGCCAGACGCTCGACGGCCTGCTCGAGCTGCCGTGCGTTGGCGACGTGCGCGGCGACGGCTACCACTACTCGCTCGAACTCGTGACCGACAAGGCCGCGCGCCGCTGGGCGGCCGGCATCGGCGCACAGACATTCGTGTCGACGCTGCTCGCGCCCGCGATCTTCGAAGCGGGGCTGCTGTGCCGCGCGGGCGTCGATCACGAAGGCACGCCGATCGTGCAGTTCTCGCCGCCGCTCGTGATGTCGCGCGACGAGATCGTGTGGTTCGTCGCGCAGATCCGCGACATCCTCGTCGATACCTACGCACGTGCGACGCGCTGAGCACGGCACGGGCATTCGTTATCCCAGGAGCATTCGATGCGAACCTCGCAACAGAGCTATATCGCCGGGCAGTGGGTCGACCCGGTCGACGCGCGCGCGATCGACGTGATCGATCCGGCGACCGCCAGGCCATATGCGCGTCTCGCGATCGGCGGGCCGGCCGACGTCGACCGGGCGGTCAGCGCGGCGAAGCACGCCTTCGATACGTACTCGCGCTGGACGGTCGACGAGCGTGTCGCGCTGCTGCGGCGCGTGCTCGAGATCTACCAGCGCCGTTACGACGAAGTCGCGCACGCGATCAGCCAGGAGATGGGTGCGCCGATCGCGTTCGCACGCGCGATGCAGGCCGCGGTCGGCACCGCGCACCTCGAACAGACGATCCGTGCGCTGCAGGCGTTCCGGTTCAGTACGCAGACCGATTCGCTGCTCGTGTCGCACGAGCCGATCGGCGTGTGCGCGCTGATCACGCCGTGGAACTGGCCGATCAACCAGATCGTGTGCAAGGTCGCGCCGGCGCTCGCGGCCGGCTGCACGATGGTGCTCAAGCCGAGCGAGATCGCGCCGTTCAGCGCGGTCCTGTTTGCCGAGATCCTGCACGAAGCCGGCGTACCGCCCGGCGTGTTTAACCTCGTGCACGGCTACGGGCATGAAGTGGGCGACGCGCTGTCGCGGCATCCGGACGTCGACATGGTGTCGTTCACTGGGTCGACGCGTGCGGGCGTCGAGGTCGCGAAGGCGGCCGCCGACACGGTGAAGCGCGTGCACCAGGAGCTCGGCAGCAAGAGCCCGAACCTGATCCTGCCGGATGCCGACATCGACGATGCGGTCGCGCGCGGCGTGCGCAGCTGCTTCAGCAATAGCGGGCAGTCGTGCAACGCGCCGACGCGGATGTTCGTGCATGTCGACCAGCTGGCCGCGGCCGAGGCAGCGGCGCGTGCCGAGGCGGCGCGCACGGTCGTCGGCGATCCGCGTTCGCCGGAAACGGACATCGGGCCGGTGGTCAGCCGCACGCAGTTCGACCGCATCCAGCACTTCATCCGGCTCGGGATCGAAGAAGGCGCGACGCTCGTCGCCGGCGGCCCCGGGCGGCCAGAGGGGCTCGCTGACGGCTTCTACGTGCGGCCGACGGTGTTCTCGAACGTCACGCCGGACATGACGATCGCGCGCGAGGAGATCTTCGGGCCGGTGCTCGCGATCATGACCTACCACACCGAGGACGAGGCGATCGCGCTCGCGAACGACTCGGTCTACGGGCTCGCGGCCTATGTGCAGTCGAAGGATCTCGATCGCGCACGCAGGGTGGCGGCGCGGCTGCGGGTCGGCAATGTCCACATCAACTACCCGCCGTGGAACCCGGCCGCGCCGTTCGGCGGCTACAAGCGCTCGGGCAACGGGCGCGAGTACGCGGAGTTCGGCCTCGTCGAATACCTGGAGACGAAGGGGACGACGGGGTACGCGTGAGCGTGCGGGAGATGACGATCCCGGCCGCCCGGGGAAAGCGAGGCACGGATGCGTACTCACCGGTGTCGACGCCGCTCGCGGCGTCCGGCCGTCACGGCCATGACAACCGTAACGACCCGGAGCCGCCTCGGCATCCGCGACGCGGCTGACGATCCCGTGCGCGGCGAAGCACGCGGCGTCGAGCCGACGCCGCGCCCGCGGGCAATCAGTCGTCGTCGGGATCCTGTGCGCCCGCATCGGGTCCCGCAACGGCCGCGGCGGCCCGCCTGCGGATCTCGGAATCGAGGATCAACCGCCCGCGCAGCTTGCCCTTCATCCGCTTCACATGCTTGGGTGCCTCGGTCATGTGCTCGACCATCAGCGCCCGGACGCGTTCGGCATCCCGCTCGCGCGCGGCCTGCAGGATCGCCTTGTGGATCGACACGTTCGCTTCGCCGAAGCGCTTGTGCTCCACGAGCGGCGTATCGTTCCGGAACTCGATCAGCTGCCGGATCATCTCGTTGATCAGCTCGCAGCTGAAGCGCAGGAATGGGTTCGGGTTCGCGGCCGCGAGGATGTCGTGGAACGTCGTGTCCTCCTGCCGCTGGCGCAGCATGTGGCCACGGTCGTGCACGCCCGACGCGCCGTCGCAGCACGCGATGTTCGCCTCCAGCGCCGCGAAGTCGCGCTCGGTCAGGTGCGGCACGGCACCGGCCGCCAGCTCGGGTTCGAGCAGCTTGCGCACGGTGTAGATGTCGTCGATCGTCACGTCCTTGAAGAACAGGTAGTTCTGCAGGAGCTGCAGCGTGCGGTCGAGCGGCACCTCGACGACCATCCCGCCGCCCGACGGCCCGGTCGTGACCTTGATGAGCCCCTGCACCTCGAGCGACTTCAACGCCTCGCGGATCGTGCTCTTGCTCACGGCGTAGAGCTGCTGCAGCTCGGCTTCGCGCGGCAGGCGGTCGCCCGGCTTCAGGTCCTTCTCGGTGATCAGCCGCTTGATCTCCTCGGCGACGAGGTCGGCCCGCTTCGGCTGCTTGATTTCGACCGCGAGGCCCGCCCTGGCTCGGTCCATGACCATCTTCACGACTCCTTTGTCTGACTGCGCGCCGCGTCATCGTCGACGATCCGTTCCGGCGCGGGTACGGAATTTTGCCTGATTGACACCAATTTTGATCAACTTTAGCATCAGGTTCATTCTATTTATCATGATAAATAGGATCAACCGGCGGCGCGCATCCTGCAGGGCGTGGGCACGGTTTGGCAGTCGGTCGCATCGCGTGTGTCCCCCTTTATCAGGAGCGTCAACTTGAATCGCCGAGAACTGTTGAAACTGGCCGCGCTGTCGGCCGTGCCGGGTGCGCTCGGCAGCATGTCGTCCCGTGCCGCGTTCGCGCAGGGTTCATCCATCCAGCTGGCGTGCCCGGTGCCGATGTCGGGGCCGTTCGCCGCCAACGGCAAGTACGCCGATCTCGGCATGAAGCTCGTCGTCCAGCAGTACGGCAAGGTGCTCGGCGCGCCGCTCGCCTACACGGCGCTCGACACCGAGGGCAAGCCCGCGACCGCCGTGCGGCGCGTGCAGGAGATCGCGCAGCAGAAGGGCGTGCGTTTCTTCGCGGGCGGCATCCTGTCGTCCGAATCGCTGGCGATGGGCAAGGAAGTCCAGAAGGCGGGCGGCGTGTTCATCACGACGGCCGGCGCGGACGAGATCACCGGCAAGGATTGCAATGCCGCGACGTTCCGCTGGTCGGTGCCGACCTTCGGCGCGATCGAGCAGACGGTGCGCCCGTTGACCCAGATGCTGCCGAAGGCGAAGCGCTGGTACACGATCACGCCGCAGTACGTGTTCGGCGACGGCCTGCTGTCGGCCGCGAAGGCGATCTTCAAGGAGAAGGGCATCGAGCATGTCGGCAACAGCTACCACTCGCTCGCCGAGAAGGAGTTCAGCGGCTACCTGACGAACGCGGCGGCCGCGCAGCCGGACGTGCTCCTGATCCTGAATTTCGGCTCGCAATCGTCGGACACGCTGCGCCAGGCCGTCAGCTTCGGGATGAAGCGCAACTGCACGATCCTGCTCGCGTGGGCGTCCGGCCTCGAGCAGTTCGAGGCGCTCGGGCCCGACATCTGCGACGGCGTGTATTTCGGCGCGCAGTACTGGCACGACATCGATTCGCCGCTGAACCGCGACCTCGTGAAGCGCGCGAACGCCACGTTCAAGGCGAACCCGAACTACAGCCTCGCGGGTTCGTACATCTGCTCGAAGATCCTGGTCGACGCGATGGTGAAGGCCGGCAGCGCCGATCCGAAGAAGGTCGTCGCGGCGATGGAGGGCATGAAGTACGACGGCCTCACGGGCCCGGAGGAAATCCGCAAGGGCGACCACCAGGTGCTGAAGAACTACTACCTGCTGAAGGGCAAGCCGAAGAGCCGGATGAAGAACGCGGACGACTACGCCGACATCGTCAGCTCGGGCCAGTCGTTCCTGCCGGTCGAGAAGACGAACTGCAAGCTCGCGTGACGCAGTGCATGCGCCCGCGGCCGTCGTGCGCCGCGGGCGTCCGTTACCTTCCTTTCTGACACGGAAGCCATGAACGTCTATCTGCTGCAGATCGTCAACGGCATCGGCGTGGGCATGCTGTATTTCCTGCTCGCCGTCGGCCTGTCGATCGTGTTCGGCCTGCTGCGCTTCGTGAATTTCGCTCACGGCGCGTTCTACCTGCTCGGCGCCTATCTCTGCTACCAGGCGCTGCAATGGTCGGCGAATTTCTGGGTCGCGCTCGCGGTCGTGCCGCTCGTCGTCGGCGCGTTCGCGTGGGGCGTCGAAAAGCTCGTGCTGCGTCACGTGTACGCGCAGCAGCACGAATTCCACATCCTGGCGACGGTCGGGCTCGCGCTCGTGCTGCAGGAATGCGCGATCCTCGCCTGGGGCCCGCTCGGCGACAACGTGCCGCCGCCCGACGCGCTGAACGGCGTCGTGATCTGGGGCGGCTTCGTCTACCCGAAATACCGGCTGTTCGTGATCGCGTTCACGGCCGTGCTCGCCGCGTTGCTGTGGTGGGTGCTCGAAGGCACGCGGCTCGGCAGCACGGTGCGCGCGGGCAGCGAATCTTCGGAGATGGTGTCGCTGCTCGGCATCAACGTGACGCGCGTGTTCAGCCTCGTGTTCGCGCTCGGCGCGGCGACGGCGGCACTCGCGGGCGTGCTCGCCGCGCCGATCCGCGGCGTCGACCCGTTCATGGGCATCGAGGCGCTCGGCATCGCGTTCGTCGTGGTCGTCGTCGGCGGGATGGGGAATTTTCTCGGGGCGCTCGTCGGCGGGCTGCTGGTCGGCATCGTGCAGAGCCTGATGAGCACGCTGTGGCCGGAAGGTGCGCGGCTGATGATCTATGTCGCAATGGCGGCCGTGCTGCTGCTGCGTCCGAACGGGTTGCTGGGGAGGGCCGCATGATCGAATCGTCGAAACCGCTGCCGCCCGGGACGGCGGCCACGTCACGCCCGCAGCCGTGGCGCGGCGCGCTGCAGCGGCCGGAAGGCTGGCTCGCGGTGGCCGTCGTGTGCGTGCTGCCGGTCGCACTGACCTCGGGCTCGCTCGCGACCGAAGTGCTGGTGTTCGCGCTCGCCGCGCTCGGCTGCAACCTGCTGCTCGGCTACACGGGGCTGCTGTCGTTCGGGCAGGGCATCTTCTTCGGGCTCGGCAGCTACGCGGCGGGGCTGGTGCTGACGCACGGCGTCGCGTCGGTGACCGCCGCGCTGGTCGCCGCCACCGTGCTCGGTGCCGTCGCGGCCGCGCTCGTCGGCTGGTTCTCGATCCGGCAGCGCGGCACTTACTTCGTGATGCTGACGCTCGCGTTCGGACAGCTGTTCTACTTTCTCGCCTACACGACGCCGGATCTCACGGGCGGCGACAACGGGCTGCTCGACATCCCGCGCCCCGTGCTGTCCGCATTCGGGCATCCGCTCGTTCCGCTCGATTCGCCGTGGCGCTACTACGGCTTCGTCGCGGTGCTGTTCGTCGTGGTGTTCTGGCTGCTGTTGCGCGTGTCGCGCTCGGTGTTCGGCCGCACGCTGCTCGCGATCCGCGACAACGAGGCGCGCGCGGCCGCGGCCGGCTACGACGTGAAGCGCTTCAAGCTCGCGGCGTTCGTGATCTCGGGGGCCGTCACGGGCCTCGCCGGTGCGCTGCACGCGTTGATGACGGGCATCGCGCCGTTGTCCAACATCGACTACCACACGAGCGAGATGATCCTCGTGATGACGGTGATCGGCGGCACGGGCAACCTGTTCGCGTCGGTGCTCGGCGCGGCGTTCTACGTGCTGTTCGCGGACTGGCTGTCGACGCTGTGGCCGCGCTGGCTGCTGCTGCTCGGCCTCGTGCTGATCGCGGTCAGCCTGTTCATGCAGCGCGGGTTGTGGGGATTGGGTGAACGTGTCGCGGCGTCGCTGCGGCGCGGCGGACGCACGGCAGCGACGACCGGGGAGCGGCAATGAGCGAGGCGATTCTCGAGGCGCGCGGCATCGTCAAGCGCTACGGCAAGTTCACGGCGCTGGGCGGTGTCGATCTGCGGATCATGCCGCGCACCGTGCATTCGGTGATCGGGCCGAACGGTGCGGGCAAGACGACGCTGTTCCATACGCTGACGGGCACGTTGCCGATCACGGCGGGCTCGATCCTGTTCGACGGTCACGACGTGTCGCGCGAACCCGACCACAAGCGCGTGCGGCGCGGTATCGCGCGCTCGTTCCAGGTGACGAGCCTGTTTCCGAACCTGAGCGTGCGCGAGAACCTGCGCGTCGCCGCGCAGGGCGTCGAATCGCGGCGTGCGCTGAATCCGTGGGCGCCGCCGCGCGGTGCGCTCGCGCACGACGGCATCGTCGACGACGTGCTCGAGCGGCTCGGCCTGCAGCGCTTCGCCGATACGGCGGCCGGCGTGCTGTCGCACGGCCAGCAGCGCCGGCTCGAGGTCGGGATGGCGCTGGCGGCGCGGCCGCGCGCGATCTTTCTCGACGAGCCGACGTCGGGCATGGGGATCGACGATCTCGACGACATGAAGGCGCTGATCCGTGGCCTGCGCGACGACTACACGGTCGTGCTGATCGAACACAACATGGGCATCGTGATGGACATCTCGGACACGATTACGGTGATGCAGCAGGGCCGCGTGCTGGTCGAAGGCAAGCCGGATGCGATTCGCGGCGACGAGCGCGTGCGCAGCGCGTATCTCGGCAACATGATCACGGGAGGCCGCGCATGATGCTCGACGTGAAGGAAGTCCATGCCTGCTACGGCAAGAGCCACATCCTGCAGGGCCTTTCGCTGAACGTGAACGAAGGCGAGACGGTGACGCTGCTCGGCCGCAACGGCGCGGGCAAGTCGACGACGCTCAAGACGATCGCAGGCGTTGTCGCACCGACCGGCGGCACGGTGACGTTCGCGGGCCGGCCGGTGTCCGGGCAGCCCGCGCACCGGATCGCCGCGCGCGGCCTGTGCTTCGTGCCCGAGCATCGCGGGATTTTCCGCCTGCTGTCGGTCGAGGAGAACCTGCGGCTCGGCGCGCGCCGCGATTCGCCGTGGCAGCTCGACGACATCTACCGGATCTTCCCGCGCCTGAAGGAGCGCCGCCGCAACGGCGGTGCGCAGTTGTCGGGCGGCGAGCAGCAGATGCTCGCGATCGGCCGCGCGCTGATGAACCACCCGCGGCTGCTGATGCTCGACGAGCCGGTGGAGGGGCTCGCGCCGGTGATCGTCGAGGAGATCGTCGCGCAGTTGAAGCAGATCAAGGCAGCCGGCGTCGCGATCCTGCTCGTCGAACAGAACCTCGAAGTGTGCACGCAGCTCGCGGATCGCCACTTCGTGATCGAACAGGGCGTGATCGTCTACGAAGGCAGCAACGCGGCGTTCGCAGCCGATCACGAGGTGAAGGACCGTTACCTGGGTGTCGGCGTCGCATAAGCGCCGCGCCCTTTCATTGCGAGGAATTCCATTGATGCAAGTTCAGGATTCGACACCGGGCGTCGCGGCGTCCGGCTTGCGCGTCGACGGCGCGCGGCTGTGGGACAGCCTGATGCGTCTCGCGCGGATCGGCGCGACCGACAAAGGAGGCGTGTGCCGCCTCGCGCTCACCGAGCTCGATCGCGAAGCACGCGACCTGTTCACCGCATGGGCGAAAGAAACCGGCTGCACGGTACGGGTCGACGCGATCGGCAACATCTTCGCGCGGCGCGCGGGCGAACGCGACGACCTGCCGCCCGTGACGACGGGCAGCCATATCGACACGCAGCCGACCGGCGGCAAGTTCGACGGCAACTACGGCGTGCTCGCGGGCCTCGAAGTGCTGCGCACGCTCGACGACGCGGGCGTGCGCACGCGGGCGCCGCTCGAGGTCGCGGTCTGGACCAACGAGGAAGGCTCGCGCTTCGTGCCCGTGATGATGGGCTCCGGCGTGTTCGCGGGTGCGTTCACGCTCGACCATGCGCTCGCACAGTGCGACCGCGACGGCGTGTCGGTGCGCGACGCGCTGGCCGCGATCGGCTATGCGGGCGATGCGGGCGACGGGCGGGGCGCTCATCCGGTCGGCGCGTATTTCGAAGCTCATATCGAGCAGGGCCCGGTACTGGAGGCGCACGACACGACGATCGGCGTGGTCGAGGGCGCGCTCGGGCAGCGCTGGTATGACGTGACCGTGCACGGCATGGAGGCGCACGCCGGCCCGACGCCGATGGCGCTGCGGCGCGACGCGCTGCTCGTCGCGTCCGATCTCGTGCGCAAGGTGAACGCCATCGCGTGCGCGCATCCGCCGCATGGACGCGGCACGGTCGGCTGGGTCGACGTGCACCCGAATTCGCGCAACGTGATTCCGGGCCGCGTGACGCTGACCGTCGACCTGCGCGCGGCCGACGATGCGACGCTTGCGGCGATGGATGCCGAACTGCGCGCGGCGTGCACCGAGCTGGGCGCATCGGCCGGCATGCCGATCGACGTCGAGCAGGTCGTGTACTTCCCGCCGCAGCCGTTCGATACGGCACTCGTCGAGCAGGTTCGCGCGGGCGCGAGCACGCTCGGGCTGTCGTCGATGAACGTGATCAGCGGGGCGGGCCACGACGCCGTGTATCTCGCGCGCGTCGCACCGACCGCGATGATCTTCGTGCCGTGCAAGGACGGGATCAGTCACAACGAGATCGAGGAGGCCGATCCCGCGCATCTGGAGGCAGGTTGCAACGTGTTGCTGCACGCGATGCTGGGCGCCGCTGGGGTCGCGGAGGGCCGCGCACGATGAAAATCCTGATCGCCCGGATGAATCATGAGACGAACACGTTCTCGCCGGTACCGACGCCGCTCGCCGCGTTCGGTCGCAACGGTCCCGACTGGGGCGACGACGCGTATCGCGCGAATCACGGGATGCGCACCGCGATGGCCGCGTTCATCGATGCGGCCGTGCGCGAGGGCGCCGAGATCGTGACGCCCGTATCGGCGGCCGCCAACCCGAGCGGGCCTGTCGCGGCCGATGCCTATGCGGCGATCTGCGACGCGATCGTCGCGGCCGCGCCCGGCTGCGACGCGGTGATGCTCGACCTGCACGGCGCGATGGTCGCCGAGCAATCCGCGGACGGCGAGGGCGACCTGCTCGCGCGCGTGCGCGCCGCGCTGCCCGATGCGCCGATCGCGGTGGCGCTCGACCTGCATGCGAACGTCACGCAGAAGATGATCGACCACGCGGACGTGATCGTCAGTTTCAAGACCTATCCGCACGTCGACATGTACGAGACGGGCGAGCATGCGGCACGCGTGCTGCTCGACCGGCTGCACGGCCGCGCGCGGCCCGTGCTCGCATGGCGCCAGCCGCCGCTGATGACGTCGACGCTGCGCAGCGCGAGCGCCGAAGGCGCGATGCGGCTCGCGGTGGAGGCCGCGCGCGCGGCCGAGGCCGACGGAATGCTCGCGGTATCGGTGCTGCCCGGCTTCTCGCTCGCGGATATTCCCGCGCCATGTATCAGCGTCGTGGTGGTCGCCGACGGCGACCGCGCGGCAGCCGACGCGGTGGCCGAACGCATCGCCCGGCAGATCTGGGACGCGCGCGACGCGTTCGTGTACCGCAGCGCGCCGCTCGCCGAATCGGTCGCGCAGGCCGAGGTGCTGGCGCGCGGCGCGGACCGTCCGGTGCTGATGCTCGATCACGGCGACAACTGCATGTCGGGCGGCCCGTGCGACACGATGGACCTGCTCGAGGCCGCGCTCGCGCAGGGGCTCGACGGGATCGTCAGCGGGCCGCTGTGCGACCCCGAAGCCGTCGCCGCGCTGATCGACGCGGGCGTGGGCGCGACCGTCACGGTGCCGGTCGGCAACCGGATGCCGTCGCATGGCGGCGCGCGGCGCGCACCGTTTCGCGCGACGGGCATCGTGCGCGCCATCACCGACGGCGAATACGTGATTACGGGGCCGACCTATACGGGCCAGCGCGCATACATGGGCCGCGCGGCGGTGCTCGATATCGGCGTGGCGACGCTGGTCGTCACCGAGCGCACGCAGGAACCGTGGGATCTCGGCGTGTTCGAGAGTGTCGGCATCGATCCACGCCGCGCACGATTCCTGCTGCTGAAGTCGCGCATGTATTGCCGGCCGGTGTTCGTGCCGATCGCGGCCGCACTCGTCGAGTGCGACAGCCGCGGTGTGACCGGGTCGGACTTCGGACTGTTCCGCTACGAGCGGCTCGCGCGGCCCGTGTATCCGCTGGACGACGTCCGTCAGTGGGAAGGCGCGGGGCCGCGCACTCGCTGAGCGGCGGCCTCGCGACACCGGTTTCGCGCGCTTTAGTGCATGATGCGATGGCATCGACCCGTCGAGCAGCAGGGTCGTGCGATTCCTTGCGTCCGCAACCGATCCGGAGAACCGTCCGTCATGCATTCGAATCCTTTTCGCCTTCGTCGCGCCCGTCTGCTCGCCGCGCTGACGCTTGCCACCACCGCCGTCGCCGCGCACGCGGCCGACTGGATCGTGTCCGGCAACGACGGCAAGTATCAGCGCGTCGAAGGCCGCGACACCTTTCTCGCATCGCCGCCCGCCGACACGCTGACGCTGCTCGATGCGAGCGTGTTCCCGCCGAAGGTCGCGCTGCAGGTCGACGTCGAGAACGGCATCCAGGGGCCGCCGCAGGCCGTCGCGATCACGCCCGACGCGAAACTCGCGCTGGTCGGCGCGCCGACGCGTTACGACACGAGCGCGAAGCAACTCATGTACGACACGTTCCTGCAGGTCGTGAATCTCGATGCGTCGCCGGCGGCGATCACGCGCATCGAACTCGGCACGCACCCGCAGGGGATCGCGATCGACCGGTCGGGTCGCGTCGCGCTGGTGGCGAACGTCGACGGCAGCGTGTCGATCCTGCGGATCGACGGCACGCAGGTGACGCTCGACGGCAACCTGAAGATCGGCAAGAAGCGGCTCGCCGGGATCAGCTTCACGCACGACGGCAAGCATGCGCTCGTGTCGCTGCGCGACGAGCAGGGCGTCGCGGTGCTGAACGTCGACGACGGCAAGGTGACCGACAGCGGCGCGCGGCTGAGCACGGGCGTCGCGCCTTACACGATCGACGTGTCGAGCGACAACCGCTGGGCTGTCGTCAGTAACGTCGGGCTCGCGGGGCTGCCGGGCTATACGGGCACGCTCGCGGGCGATGCCGATACGGTCGCGCTGATCGACGTGTCGCGCACGCCGTTCCGCACGGTCCAATACCTGAACGTGCCGTCGCTGCCGGAAGGCGTCGCGATCTCGCCGAACGGCAAGTGGATCGCCGTGCAGGCGATGGACGGCTCGAACCTCACGCCCGACAACCCGGGCCGCCACAAGCTCGGCAAGGTCGTGCTGTTCGAGATCCGCAACGGCCGCGCGGTGCAGACGAGTGAAGTGCCGGGCGGCGAAGCCGCGCAGGGCATCGTATTCACTGCCGACAGCCGGCACGTGATCGTGCAGTTCAATGTCGAGCGGCAGCTCGCGCTGTATGCGGTCGAAGGCGGTCAGTTGCGCGATACGGGCAAGCGGATCGCGCTGTCGGGCGGGCCGTCGTCGTTGCGGACGTTGCCGCGTTGATGTGTGGCGCGGGTGAGCCGGCCGCGGTTCGCCGTCGACGATGCGGATGGGGCAGGCTGGCTTGCGATGAGGGTGTGCGGGGCGGCGGCGCCTGTGCTCGTGACGGGCCCGCCGCGCCTGCGATGAACCGGCGCTCCGTTACGGACGCAGCAGATCGAACCCGCCGAACACCACGCCGCTGAGCGCAATCATCGCGACCGAATGCTGGCCGAAATAGAGAATCGCGGCCGCGAGCCACGTGGTCAGGCAGAAGGCGCCGATGCGGGCCATCGTGAATTCCTCAAAGTGCGTGATGAAGGGGATGCGCGCCGAAGCCGTCGCGTCGTCGTGTCGCTGCGGGCGCGGGGCTCGCGCGGCGACGGCGCCGGACGGCGTCGCGTGTCGCGCCCGATCGGGCGGGCGCCGGTGCGGGGGTAGCCCGCAAGGCTTGTCGAAAGCAGCCGGTGTGCTGCAGCGGCAGGCCAGCCGGCGATTTTACCAGCGCGGATGGCCGGTCATTCTGGCCCCTTCGCAGCAATCCGCAGCCTGCGCATGACAATGGCGCGCGGTGCCGGCTGCGCGGCCGCGCCGGCGCGCCGCAGAAGGCGAGACTAAAGTTTTGTCCGACGAATACCGTAAACCGGTTGCAAGGATTTCCCTGTTCAACCGACCGAGTCGCACACACTCATTACGGACCGACACGATGCAGATCGACCTCTCTTCCGCCACGCAGACCCCGCTCACCACCAGCACCGCGGCCGCCAACCCGTCTGGCACGGGCGCCGCGGCGACGGCCACCGCGGCTGCGTCGTCGCCTACAGGCAGCGCAACGAAGACGTCGGCAAGCGGCGCCGCGCCGTCAGGCGACACGGGCGAGACGCTGGGCGCGTCGGGATCGTCGGCCGATGATCCCGCGGTCGCGCAACTGAAACAGCTCATCGAGCGCCTGCAGAAACAACTCGCGCAACTGCAGCAGCAAATGGCGGCCGTGGCACAGCGCGCGAAGGATGACCCGGCCGCCGCGGTCGAGCAGCAGACGCTGAGCGCGGAAGCGAGCACGATCTCGGGTGCGCTGTCGACGGCGATCGCGCAGCTCGCGCAGGCCCTCGAGAAGTCGGGCGGTTCGACGTCCGGCGGGCTCGTATCGACGCAGGCCTGACGGCACGGCGCCGCACAGCCCAGCACAGCACAGCACGCCGACGCATCGCGGCACGCCACTCCGCGCATTACAATCGCAAGCTCGTCTCCCTCGAAAGGACGGCAGAACGATGACTGCGGAATTCGCCGACGACGACCTCGTCCGCTTCGACGCGCAAGGCGGCACGCCGCTGCCCGCGGCCGATGCCGAAGGATGGCTTGACCACGACGGCGCGCGCATCTGGCACGCGTCGTTCGGCCACGGCCCGCCGGTCGTGCTGCTGCACGGCGGCCTCGGCCACGGCGGCAACTGGGGCAACCAGGTGCCGGCGCTGCTCGCGGCCGGCTACCGCGCGATCGTGATCGACAGCCGCGGCCACGGCCGCAGCACGCGCGACGATCGCCCCTATTCGTACGAACGCATGGCCTCGGACGTGCTCGCGGTACTCGATGCGCTGCACATCGGGCGCGCGCGCTTCGTCGGCTGGAGCGACGGCGCGTGCGTGTCGCTCGTGCTGGCCGCCCGCGCGCCGCAGCGCGCGGCGGGCGTGTTCTTCTTCGCGTGCAACATGGATCCCGGCGGCACGAAGGAGATGGTGCCGAGCCCGCTGATCGACCGCTGCTTCGCGCGGCACCGCAAGGACTACGCGCGACTGTCCGCGACGCCCGGCCAGTTCGACGCGTTCGTCGCCGCCGTCAGCGAAATGATGCGCACGCAACCGGATTACAGCGAGGCCGACCTCGCGGCGATCGCGGTGCCGGTCGCGATCGTGCAGGGCGAGCACGACGAGTTCATCCGCCCCGAGCATGCGGCCTATCTCACGCGCACGATTCCGGGCGCGACGCTGACGATCCTGCCCGGCGTGAGCCACTTCGCGCCGCTGCAGCGGCCGGCGCGCTTCAATGCCGCGATGCTGGCCTTTCTCGACCGGTTGCCCGACTGACATCGGCATGGCCGGTGCATGCGTTGCATAAGATTTTCTTTAGGCTCGCGCAAAATATCGTCGATTGTTGAACGGCGGCCGGCAGCGGATAGTCCTGCTTCGACCGGCCGGCTGCAACAGTTTCCGCGCGGCGCGGCCGGACCCGTTGTTCACACAACCATCAGAAAATCGAAGGAACCGCAACCATGCGATTCAACGCGATACGCGTCGCCGCGACCCTGTTCGTCGCCGCGTGCGCCGCCGTCACGGCCGGCCGCGCGGCCGCCGCCACGCCCGACGAGATCCACGACACCGTGACCCGCAACGTCGCGCCGCTGATGAAGCAGTTCGCCATTCCCGGCATGGCGATCGGCATCGTCGCCGACGGCAAGCCCTACGTGTTCGACTATGGCGTGATGTCGACGCAAACCGGCAAGCCGGTGACCGGCGACACGTTGTTCGAGATCGGCTCAGTCAGCAAGACGTTGACCGCGACGCTCGCGTCCGACGCGCAGGAGGGCGGCGAGCTGTCGCTGTCGGATCCGGCGGCCAAGTACCTGCCCGCGCTGCAGGGCAAGCCGTTCGGTGGCGTGACGCTGCTCGAACTCGGCACGCACACGCCGGGCGGGATGCCGCTGCAGGTGCCCGACAGCATCCGCGACGAAGCGGGCCTGATGCGCTATCTCGATGCGTGGCAGCCTGCGTACGCGCCGGGCACGCGCCGCACGTACTCGAACGTCGCGATCGGGATGCTTGGGCAACTCACCGCGAAGGCGATGAACCGCGACTTCGCGGCGTTGATGGAACAGCGGTTGTTCCCCGCGCTCGGGATGACGCAGACCTACATCAACGTGCCCGCCGCGCGCCGGGGCGACTATGCGCAGGGCTATACGCAGGACGGCAAGCCGATCCGGATGACGGGCGGCATGCTGTGGCAGCCGGCGTACGGCGTGAAGACGACGGCGGCCGATCTGTTGCGCTTCGTGCAGGCGAACATGGGGCTCGTCGACACGGCGCCGCGGATGCAGCGCGCGCTCGAGCGCACGCACACCGGCTATTTCCGTGCGGGGCCGTTCACGCAGGACCTGATCTGGGAACAGTATCCGTATCCGGTCGCGCTGCCGACGCTGCTCGAAGGCAACGGGCCGTCGATGCTCCACGACGCGACGCCCGCGACCGAACTCAAGCCGCCGCTCGCGCCGCGCCCGGACACGTGGATCAACAAGACCGGCTCGACCAACGGCTTCAGCACCTATGTCGCGTTCGTCCCCGCGAAGCGGATGGCGATCGTGATGCTTGCGAACCGCAGCTTTCCGATCGAGGATCGCGTGAAAGCCGCGTACCGGATCGTCGAGTCGCTGAACAGCAAGCC
Source organism: Burkholderia sp. 567 (assembly GCF_040545115.1). Taxonomy (NCBI): domain Bacteria; kingdom Pseudomonadati; phylum Pseudomonadota; class Betaproteobacteria; order Burkholderiales; family Burkholderiaceae; genus Burkholderia; species Burkholderia sp. 567. The sequence continues at coordinate 465,861 of NZ_JBEPLG010000003.1, read as the reverse complement.
GTAACGTGCGTCGTGCGCGTGCCCGTGCCCGTGCCCGTGCCCGCGCTCAGGCGAGCGCGGCGTCCACGCCCGTGGACGCGGGCACCGCGTGCGCGCCCGCTGCCGACGCGCCGCCGGCGAGGCGCCGATAACGCGCAAGCGCCCACAGCGGGAAGTACGCGGTATAGCCGTGATACTTCAGGTAGAAGATGCGCGGAAAGCCCGGCGCGTTGTGCGAGCGGTGCCACCAGAAGCCGTCGTCCTGCTGCACGGATTGTAGATACGCGATGCCGCGCCTGACCGATTCCGATTCGCCGTCGCCGAACGCCATCTGCGCGAGCAGCGCCCATGCGGTGCAGTTCGACGTGCTTTCACCGGCATTGGTGCCGGCGAGCGCCGGATCGATGTAGCTGTCGTTCGTCTCGCCCCAGCCGCCGTCCGCGTGCTGACGTGCGCGCAGCCACGCCAGCGCGCGGGCGATGTACGGCTGCGACGGGTCCTCGCCCGCAAGCGCGAGCCCGGCCAGCACGCTCCACGTGCCGTACAGGTAGTTCGTGCCCCAGCGGCCCCACCAACTGCCGTCGGGCTGCTGCGTGCGCTTCACGTAGTCGATCGCGCGCGCGAGCGACGCGCGGTCGGCCGCGCGCTTCGTGACGCCGAAGCACAGCAGCACGCGGCCCGACACGTCCTCGGTCGGCGGATCGAGCAGCGCGCCGTGATCGGCGAACGGGATCGCGTTCAGGTACATGCGGTCGCAGTCGGCGTCGAAGGCCGCGAACCCGCCGTTGCGCGATTGCAGACCGCGCATCCAGTCGAGCGCGCGCGCGACGCGCGCCGCATACGGATGCGAGCCGTCCGCGTTGCGATGCGTGCGGCCGCGGCGGTCGAGCATCGCGGTGACGACCGCGCTGTCGTCGATGTCGGGGTAGTACGGGTTCGCGTACTGGAACGCCCAGCCGCCCGGTTGCGTGTCGGTGGGTGCGTTCTCGATCCAGTCGCCGCGCAGATCGTTCACCTGGCGCTCGGCCAGCCAGTCGTACGCGCGCGCGATGCGTGCGTCGAGTTCGTCCAGGGCGCTCGCGGGCGCGCCGGCTTCCGGCAACGCCACGCCGCGCGCCTGCTCGAGCGCCATCGTGCTCCACGCGGTGTCCCATACCGGCGACAGGCACGGCTGGCAGTACATGCTGCCGTCGGGCCGCGTGACCAGCAGCTTCTCCAGCGCGTTCTCGCAGTCGCGGCGCAGCGGATGATCGTCCGGGTAGCCGAGCACGTCCATCATCTGATAGCTGTACACGATCGGCGGAAAGATCCCGCCGAGGCCGTCTTCACCGTTCATGCGCTCCGCACACCATGCTTGCGCATGCCGGATCGCGCGCTGCCGCAGGCGTTTCGGCAGCAGCGGCTCGACATGGCGCACCACGCGGTCGAGCGCGAGGAACGCGCGGCGCATCCCGCGCGCGGGCGGGAAGTAGTGGCGTTCCTGGTCGGGCGGCGTGACGAACAGCTCGGGGATAGCGATGTTGCGCGGATTGCGCGCACGCGCTTTCAGCGAGCACAGCACGAGCAGCGGCACCATCGTCGTGCGGGCCCAGTACGCGACCTTGTACATCGAGATCGGCACCCACTTCGGGAACAGCACGAATTCGATCGGCATGAACGGCGTCGCGCGCCACGGCACCTGGCCGAACGTCGCGAGCAGGATGCGCGTGAACACGTTCGAGCGTGCCGCGCCGCCGAGCTTGAGGATCGCGTCGCGCGCGCGGACCATGTGCGGCGCATGCTCGCTGTCGCCGGCGGCCTTCAGCGCGAAGTACGCCTTCACGCTGCACGACACGTCGGGATCGCCGTCGACGTACAGGTCCCACCCGCCGTGCGTGTCGAGCCGCTGGATCGCGCGCAGGTAGCGCGCCATCTTCTCCTGGCGCGCGTCGCCGATCTTGTCCATGAAATGCATCATCAGGATGTATTCCGCGGTGATCGTCGCGTCGGATTCGAGTTCGAAACACCAGCTGCCGTCGGGCTGCTGAAGGCGCATCAGCGCGTCGCGTCCACGGGCGATCGCGGCGTCGAGCGCGGACCAGGGGGAGGGGGCGGGTTTGTTCATGCGGCGGATCATACCATCCAGCCGGAATGTTTATATCGAGACCGCGGGTGCTAACATCGCCCCCATGAAAAAACGCCTCGAACCCGCTTCGCGCGCTACCGCCGCGCCTGTCGACACGGCCGGACCGGCCGACGCCCGGAGCGCGCCCGCGCCCACGCCCGCTGCAGGCGTGCGGCGGAAAAAGGCGCCGGAGCAGGTGCGCGCGCAACTGCTGGAAGCCGCGTCGGACATCGCGACCGGTCAGGGCGTGGCCGCGCTGACGCTCGACGCGGTCGCCGAGCGCGCGGGCGTGACCAAAGGCGCGCTGCAGTATCACTTCGCGAACAAGCAGGGCCTGCTCGATGCGCTGTTCGGGCAGGCGACCGAACGCTTCGCGACGCAGATGGCCGCACGCCGGGCGGCCGATTCGCACGGCGACGGCGCGGCGGCGCGTGCGTATCTGCATGCTGTGCTCGACACCGCACAGCCGGCCGCGAGCACCGAGGTTCTGCGCGTGCTGGTCGCATCGATGATCACCGAGCAGGAGACGCGCGCGCGCTGGTCGGTGCCGATGCGCGAGTGGACGCGGCCGGACCCGGTGCCGCTCGAGCGGGCGGCGACGCTGATGATCTGCCGGCTGGCTGCCGACGGGCTGTGGATCTCGGAACTGCTCGACAGCGTGGAGATTTCGGCCGAGTTGCGCGCGGAGATCGTCCGGCAGCTGGACCGCATGAGCGCGGGCGAGCCGCCGGCGGGCACGGGCAAGCGTACGAGCGCGCGCGGCCGACGCGGCTGAGCGCGTTCAGCCGCTGAACTTCACGACGAGCTTGGCGATTCCATCTGACGCTCGTCGTCGCCATGGACGCGGCACGGGCTGCGCAGCGCGACATAGATCCGACGATTTGAAGAGAACCCTCGCGCGTGCCGGCGATTTCCTGACACACGACGCGCGTACCGTGACGGGAAACGACGACGTGTCGAGCGAAAAGCCCAAGCGGCGACACGCCGACGACGCCAGGCCGGCTGCGGTGTTGCGGGGGAGTGTCAATCACATGCTGACAAGAGACTACGTGGAGCGCGAGCTGTCTCATATCGAGAGAATGGTCGCGCTGCTCGAAAGCGATGCGGATACCGGCGCTGCGGCGATGCCGTACGCGATGCGCGTGAGTCGTCCAGGTTACTGGCGCGCACGGATCGAGGTGCTGCTCGCGATTCCCGGCATGCCGCGCCACGTGATGAAACTCGGCAATGTGTTGCTCGCGAAGATCGACGCGATCGAGTCGCGGCGGGGGACGGTGAATCCCTGACTGTGCGGGCGCGCGCAGCGCATGTCGTGTTGGGGCCCGGCTGGCGCTTCGGCGATGTGTTCAGCCTGCTCGCGGTGCCGGCGCTCGCCGCGGCCGGTGCGTTGTATGCGATCTGCCATGGCCGCACGAAGATTACTTACGGAACACCAGCGCGCGAGCGGAGCGGCCGTGCAGCGACACTGATTCGGCAGGCGCCTGTCGAGTGTGCGCGGATAAAGGAAAAGCCACGGATCGCTCCGTGGCTTTTTCCTTTCACATGCAGGCGGCCGTGTCACGGCCGCGTATCGCACGGCTTACGCGATGGTCTTCGACCAGTTTGCGTACCAGTTGCGGAACAGCGTGTACTGCGCTTCCGCGTAGTTGCGTTGCGCGTCGCTCAGTGCATCGGTTTCGTTGAAGTGCAGCGTGTATTCCTTGTCGCCGTTCAGCACCATCAGATGCTTGTAGAACAGCACGAGGTCGCACCCTTCGTCGAACGACGACAGCACGGCCAGCGCCGCTTCCAGTTCCTTCGCACGCACGCGCGCCACGGCATCGCCTTGCGCGGCCTTCTTGCACAGGTCGACCAGTTGCAGCACTTCGCGCGGCAGCGCGTTGCCGATGCCGGTGATCGCGCCCGCCGCGCCGCAATTCACGAAGCCGTGGAACACCTGCGTGTCGACGCCGGCCATCAGCGTCACGCTGTCGTCCTGCGACGTGATGTTTTCGGCTGCATAGCGCATGTCGGCGGCGCCGCCGAATTCCTTGAAGCCGATCAGGTTCGGGTGCTGGCGACGCAGTTCGAAGAACAGGTCGGCGCGGGTCGCGAAGCCGTAGTACGGGCTGTTGTAGATCACGGCCGGCAGGTTCGGCGCTGCGTTCAGGATCGCGGCGAAGTGGGCCTTCTGTGCGGCCGGCGATGCGCCGCGCGACAGCACGCGCGGGATCACCATCAGGCCGTGCGCGCCGACCTTCGCGGCATGCGCGGCGTGCGACACGGCTTCCTTCGAGTTCACCGCGCCGGTGCCGACGATCGTCGGCACGCCGGCTTCGACCAGGCGCGCGACGCCTTCCTGGCGCTGCGCTTCGGTCAGCAGCGGCCAGTCGCCCATCGAGCCGCAGTACACCACCGCGCGCATGCCGAGTGCCACCAGCTCCTTGCCCTTCTTTACCAGCGCGTCGAAATCCGGCTGACGATCAGCGGTGCACGGAGTCATCAGGGCCGGAATGGTGCCGGTAAAAATGTTGTCGCTCATCTCGTTTCCTCACATTCAGATAGGGTCAATTGCCAGTGCTGGCAACCTGGGCCGTACGCGCGCTCGCCGTCTCGTCGGTGCTTCACGTCACCCGGACGGCGGCTGGCCGCCTCTTGTTTGCCTCGGTGCCGAAACGTTGCCTCCGGTTTCGACCGAGAGTCAGCCATCGACGAGTGCCATTCTAGTCAGTCCGGATATTTTATACAATATAAAATAAAAAGGGCGTGACGCGGAGCGTTGTTTCGAGGAGTGGGAAGGGTGGAGAACCGCGTTCTGGCGGCCTTCGGCGGGGACGGCGGGTGCACTCGACAAAGCTAGTCGACGCCGCGTTCCGGCTCGCCTGATGGCCTTGGCAGCCCGACTGAGGCTCCGCAAGCTTATCCCCGCCGCACTTTCCTTCGACCAAAAACATCCGTCTCGCAGGCTTCCATCCCGGTCGGCGTACCCCCCGCCCGCCGTGTCGCATTTCTGCCGAAAGCATTTTTGAGATTGCATGGATTGGGTATTGGATATTGTATAAAATCTTTCGGCGCGCTTACTCGCGAACCGCCCCGTCAAGGGAAATGGAAGACAACGAGAGGAGATACGGAGATGACAAGTCAGGTTGGCGAGGCAGTCTCGCCCGGTAGTGCGGCAGCCGTGCAGGACACGGCGTCGAAACGGGAATTGAAGCGGGTCGTCGCGGCGTCGATGGTTGGGTCGGTGGCGGAGTGGTACGAGTTCTTCCTGTATGGAACGGCGTCGGCGCTGGTGTTCGGCACGCACTTCTTCAAGAAGACGGGCAACCCGATCGACGGCCTGCTCGCCGCGTTCGCGCTGTATGCGGTGGGGTTCGCCGCGCGGCCGATCGGCGGGCTGGTGTTCGGTTACTACGGCGACAAGTTCGGCCGCAAGTACCTGCTGCAGGTCAGCCTGATCGTGGTCGGCATCACGACCTTCCTGATGGGCTGCCTGCCGACCTTCGATGCGATCGGCTATTGGGCGCCGGTGCTGCTGGTGTCGCTGCGGCTGATCCAGGGCTTCGCGTTCGGCGGCGAGTGGGGCGGCGCGATCCTGCTGGTCAGCGAACACAGTCCCGACAACCGCCGCGGCTACTGGGCCAGCCGGCCGCAAGCCGGCGTGCCGGCCGGCAATCTCGTCGCGACCATCATCCTGCTGGTGCTGTCGAGTTCGCTGTCCGAGGCCGACTTTCTGTCGTGGGGCTGGCGCGCGGCGTTCTGGTTCTCGGCGGTGGTCGTGCTGATCGGCTTCTGGATTCGCCGCAAGGTCGACGATGCGCCGATCTTCAAGGAAGCGCAGGCGCGCCGCGCGCAGAAGCAGGAAAAGCAGCTTGGCGTGGTCCACGTGCTGAAGTATCACTGGCGGCAGGTGCTGATCGGTATCGGCGCGCGGTTCGCCGAGAACATCCTGTACTACATGGTCGTCACGTTTTCGCTGACCTACCTGAAGCTGGTGGTCGGGGCCGACACCACGCGGATCCTGAAGCTGATGTTCGCGGCCAACGCGATCCACTTCTTCTTCATTCCGCTGATGGGGCTGCTATCGGACTTCGTCGGCCGCAAGCCCGTGTACCTGACGGGCGCGGTGCTGACCGCCGGCTGGGGCTTCGTCGCGTTTCCGATGATGGATACCGGCAACGACTGGATCATCATGGCCGCGATCGTGCTCGGTCTGTTCATCGAATCGATGACGTACTCGCCGTATTCGGCGCTGATGACCGAGATGTTCCCGACCAACGTGCGCTATACCGCGCTGTCGCTGTGCTACCAGGTCGCGCCGCTGATGGCCGGCTCGCTCGCACCGCTGATCGGGCTGTCGCTGCTCGAACGCTATCACTCGTCGACGCCGATCGCGCTGTACCTGGTCGCCGCGGCCGTGATTTCGATCGTGTGCGTGGGTGTCGCGAAGGAAACGCGCGGCAAGTCGCTGCGCGATGTGGATGCGGAGGCGAGCCGGCGCACGCATGTGTGACGCGGGGGTGACGCGGGCGTGATCGCTGATGGGAAGCCACCCGGGAGGGTGGCTTTTTTGTGGGGTATCGCCGGTTGGGGCGCGGGGAGGAATGGCGGCGTTCGTCATTCATCCATTCACCGTCACCCTCCGCTGGTTCGGCCGACCGAACCGGTTCGCGATGTACGGGTTGCCCTCACGCAAGAACCTCACCAGTTGCGGCAACAATGCAGGGCGAGGGTGTACTTCATCGGGACATTGATCCGGCGGCTGCGCGTCTGCGAACGGAAATTCGCGAAAGACCGACGCTCTTCATAGGATGCTCGGCGCTCATTTCGTCGAACCGAGAACACTGGACCGGATTACCTTTCGGGATCAGCGCACCTTTGGACACTCACCAGCGCCAGCGCCTCGAATATAGCGGGCGTGCGTTCCAGGCGGGCAATCGTCCGCGCGCCTTCGAGCGCGGCTACCAATGCAGCGGCGGTGGAGGAAGCGCGCGGGGGAGCGAAACCGCACGCTCTAAAGTGCTCCGCAATAATTTCGGTCGACTCAACAAATCCGCGCGCTACCCGTTGGGTGAGCTCGGCGTCGAGCGCGGGCAGCTCATTCGCCAGATTCTGCATCAGACATCCATACTGGAAATCAGAAGCGACCATTTCAGCCGCGAATGTCCTGAAAATCTGATGAACAAAATTCAGGGCGTCACCCGTCGTACTCGCCGAGATGTCTCGCAATACAGCGATTCGATCCGCAATGTAACTATCGATTGCTTCTTCTGCGAGTTGCGCCTTGCCGCGCGGAAAGTGGAAGTAGAACGATCCTTTAGGCGCACCGCTTTCTTCAAGGATCTGGGTCAATCCCGTCGCAGTGTAGCCCTGGATGCGAAACAGTCGTTGGGCCGTGGCAATCGCGCGAGCGCGGGCGTCAGTCTTACGTGGCATGCCGAGAACATAGCACGTTTCACTTGATGGTTCTATGGCGATTGGCATACTATGGTGATCACCATATACGGAGCCCCGGTGATGCCTCCCGACCCAATCGCAAGTCAAGAAGGTTCGCTCAGTTGTGCGCAGCCTGCCGAGATCGCGGCACGAATAACCGAAACCCGCCGGCCGAATCGTTCGTCGCGTGCGTCTTCGCTGACGCTGGAGGCAGCGCTCGCACGGGGACGGGGCGTTCCATCATGAGCCGTCCACTTCGCTTCCGGCCGTCGGCGTCCAGACGAGCCTTCCTGGCGATGGGCGCGGTCAGCCTGTTTGTCCCCTTGATTCGACCTGTCCACGCAACCCCGATAGGAGGAGTTGACTTGTCCACATCAACATATGGCAATGGAACGCTTCCGAAGAGGGTCCGCTCGCGCATGATCCACGGGGTCAACGGCCTCGATGTCCATATTCTCGAGGCCGGTTACGAAAACCCCGGCCGGCCGCTCGCACTGCTTCTGCACGGTTTTCCCGACTTGGCTTACGGATGGCGACACCTGATCCCGATTCTCGCCGACGCCGGCTACCACGTCGTGGCGCCCGACCAGCGGGGTTTTGGCCGCACCACCGGTTGGCTGAACGACTATGACGCACCGCTGGCACCCTTCAGCCTTTTGAATATGACGCGTGACGCTCTCGGATTGGTTTTGGCGTTGGGGTATCGGCGTACGGCAATGCTCGTCGGGCACGACCTCGGCTCGCCCGTCGCGGCCTATTGTGCGCTAGCCCGACCTGACGTCTTTCCCTCGGTGGTGCTGATGAGCGCACCGTTCCCCGGTCCGCCGACGCTTCCGTTCAACATTGCGGAAAGCGAGATATCGTCGGTTCAACCGAACACTGGCAATCAAAAGTTGGCGGCCGCGCTGGCGGCGCTCGACCCGCCGAGAAAGTATTACCAGCAATACCTGAGCACACGTGAGGCGAATCATGACATGTGGCAACCCCCACAAGGCTTACACGCGTTTCTTCGTGCATTTTTCTACGTCAAGAGCGCCGACTGGCCGGGCAACAAGCCGCATCCGTTGAAGGCGCCAACCGCCGCCGAACTTGCGCAAATGCCCACCTATTACGTCATGGAACTCGGCAAGACGATGCCCGAGACCGTCGCTCCATTCCAACCTTCCTCCGCCGAGGTCCTGGCCGGCAAATGGCTCACCGAGCCGGAACTTGGGGTGTACACGGAAGAGTACGGCCGCACGGGGTTTCAAGGCGCCCTGCAGGCTTATCGTGTCCTTTCCGATCCTGGCCTGAACGCCGAGTTGCGCCTGTTTTCGGGCAAGACGATCGATGTCCCGTCGCTCTTCATTGGCGGCAAGAGCGATTGGGGCACGTATTCGGCGCCGGGCGCGCTCGACCTGATGAGGACGAAGGCGACGACGAGAATGGCGGGAATCGAGCTGATCGACGGCGCTGGTCACTGGATCCAACAGGAGCAGCCGGGTCGGCTCGGCGAACGCCTGCTCGCCTTCGCCAAGGAGGTGGGTGGGGCGGATCACACGCGCAGTTAAGTTGAGGAATGGCTATCGTTGCTCGTGCAAATATCGCCCGGCTTCCAGACCACCGTCCCGTCCGTCACGCTTTAGTGAAGCGTCTCGGGTTGGATGGTTCCAGCTCTATCATTAGCCTCTGGCTCCTCCGCCCTCGATCGGGGAGTAACGCTTGCTCCTCGACGTTGAACGACGTCTCGGTGCTGGATGCACTTAACGACTGAAAGACGTCCCTACGCCGGACACCTACTTCGCGTCGGCCCCGAAGGAAAGATCGGTGCAGCTTTACACCACCAAACCGGCGTTCGTTGATGCCTGCGACCTGACCGGTGTGGCGCTATGCGTGTCGCTGGTGCTTTGAGATGCGACTGACGACGAGGTCGCGTGTGCTTAGCGCGCGCCGACGCGCTCGTTCTTGCCCATCAGCTCAACAACGAAGTCAAGAAAAGCCCGCGTCTTTGCCGGCAGGTGATGCCGGGACGGGTAGTACGCGTATAGCGGAAATCGCTCGTCTGCCCATTCGGGAAACAGATTGATCAATTGGCCGCTCGCGATCAGGGGCTCGGCACCGAGCAGCAACATCTGCGCAATTCCGGAACCGGCGAGGCATGCGTTGAGCAGGGCGCCCGGATCGTTGACCGTGAGGCGTCCCCGCGTGTCCACCACAATGCGTTTTCGCCGGCGATGGAATTCCCACGCGAACGGCTTGCCTGTCTCCGGGTTGCGAAATTCAATGCATCGGTGGCTTCGGCTTTCCAGGTCCTCGGGTTTTGTCGGTCGTCCCCAGCGAGCGATATACGCGGGCGACGCGACCGTAACAATGCCGGTATCGAGCAACTTTCTTGCGATCAGCGTAGAGGCTCGGGGCTCGCCGAATCGCACGGCGATGTCGAAGCCATCCATGACGAGGTCGCCAAGACTGTCTCGCGCGATGAGCTCGATTTCGAGTTCCGGGTGCGCGTCCATGAACGCATCGAGTTGCGGCCCAAGAATGGTCCGGTAGACGACAGGATCCAGATTGACTCTCAGCTTTCCACGCACAGCGGAGGCGCTACCTGCCGCGGCCGCGGCTGCTTCCTCCAGCCCGGCGAGATGGGGCATGACCTGCTCGTAAAAGCGGCGGCCCTCTTCAGTGAGCGAGACGGAGCGTGTCGTTCGGTTGAAGAGCCGGATGTTCAGCTTTTTTTCCAGCCGCGCAATCGCGCGACTGACGCCCGGCGGCGTCATTCCGATGACTTCCGATGCGGCCGCGAACGTCCCCATGTCCACCACGGCGGCGAACACGCTGATGCTGCCGGACAGCTTCTCGTTACTGGATCTCATGATTGCTCGAGTGAATACGGGCGGTGGATCACGACCGACCAACTTGCAGGCCCACGCGCCAAAGCTGCACCGTGCAGCAACGCAGGATAACGCCGTTGATCATGCCGCATTGATGACTCGTTGTCACTTATCTGATGCCATCCATGTCATTTTGTTTCGGTCTGCGTTTGTCCAGAATGCGTGTCACCGAGACACCCGATGTATCCACACATGGAGAACGAGCAATGTATGCAATAACAGGAATCACCGGCCAGGTCGGCGGCGTACTGGCCCGCGAGCTGTTGGCCACGGGGCAGCCGGTGCGCGCGGTCGTGCGCGATGCGACGCGGGCAGGATCATGGGCAGAGCGAGGTTGCGAGATCACGACGGCGTTCATGGAAGACGCTTCGTCGCTCGCCGCCGCGTTCGAGGGCGCCACCGGCGTTTTCATCCTGCCGCCATCGGAGTTCGATCCGGCGCCCGGGTTTCCCGAAGCGCGGAAGGTGATCGAGGCTGTATCCGCAGCGCTCCTGAAGGCGCGGCCCGAAAAAGTCGTTTGCCTGTCGACGATCGGCGCACAGGCCGACGAGGTCAATCTGCTCACGCAACGCACGCTGATGGAGCAGGCACTGCGCGAGATGCCGATGCCGGTGACGTTCCTGCGGCCTGGCTGGTTCATGGAAAACGCCGCATGGGATGTCGCGTCCGCGCGCGACGATGGCGTCATTGCCAGTTACCTGCAGCCGCTCGACAAGCCCGTGCCGATGGTCGCTACCGCGGACGTAGGCCGCGTTGCGGCCGAACTGCTCCAGCAGACGTGGCGCGGTGTGCGTGTGATCGAGCTCGAGGGCCCGCGCCGGGTGAGCCCCAATGATCTCGCACTGGCCTTCGCGCGCGTGCTGGGTGCGCAGGTACGCGCGGAAGTTGTCGAGAGACAGACGTGGGACGCGCTGTTCCACGGGCAGGGCATGAAGCATCCTATGCCCCGGATGCGCATGCTGGACGGCTTCAACGAAGGCTGGATCGATTTCGAAAGTAATCCTGATGGAATCGTGCGTGGTCGCGTCGAACTGGAGACGGTTCTACGAGAGCTAGTGTCGCGTGCGATGTGACCGGAGCCTCGATCCGTCGGATTGGCCGATCGCCATGTCTTGTACGGAGCGATCGGCAACTTGGAACTATACTGGGGCAACCTGGAGGGTTCCATGACTGATCACGACAGACTGCATCCGCTACGTCCGTTCCTGAAAAATTGGGTTTGGGAGCATGGCCGAATCGGGACTCGCTATCTGGACTGCGTCGACTGCGAAATCAAGTTTGATGAAGGCAAGAAGTCGCATTTCGCAGCGGAAAAATATATCTACGTGCCCCTTGGCAATGGCGCTGACGACGATGCGTCTGTGGAGGGGCCCGCAATTCAGGAGGCCGGCCTTGCCCGGTTTTTGCGGGCTGCGCAGTTGGGTAAGCCGGAAGAAGCCGGTTCTGTAGCGGAGGTGCAGCGCGCAGTGCAGGACTGCGTCGAGATTGGCCTGTTCAGTGCGTACCAAGGGGAGGCTCGCGACGCATTTGCCCGATACGCGCAGGAACCCATGTTCGACGACGAAATCCGCGCGGCGGTTGTCGACGACATCCGGCGTGTTTATGTCGGCATGCGCGAGCAACTTGGGCTGTACGATTTTAGTGTGCTATACGGCTTGCCCCAGCCACTGCTTATCGGCGACGCGCCCTTTATTGACTGGCGCGTATCCGCGAGTCCGGCACTTCCGTTCGTGTCGCTTCCGCTGGGACCTTACTGCCTGCTGGTCGGCGCGCCATCGGGCAGGAAAAGCCGCATCGGCCCGGTGGTCTGGAAGGCCGCTGCCACGATGGGCCCGTTGAAAGACCACAACCGCCGGATCAAGGAGCAGGCGCGTCTGTGGCTGGTGGCGACTACGGATGATCAACTCGTTGCTGTGCAAAGTCGCATGGCTGCGGCTAGAGGGGCCGGGGAAGGGGAAGGGAAGCCCTGAGTGATGTATACGGTGATCAATCTATCGGAGCCGGCGGCGCTCGAAGCAGCATCGGTATTGAAGAAAATGGTGTGAGGGCACAGTTCGTCGTCTCCCTTCCTTTGCCGCGCAATTTTGATCTCGACGAGTTGCGGCAGTTTCTTATGGAGACGGCAAACGTCGCCAGACGCATCTCGAACACCTTTGTTGTCGCGGCAGAACGGGAGCTTGAAAGCGATATCGACAGAAAGGTCGACGATGGACTACCAAAGGTCCTTGCAGAGGATTGGACATGCGAGCGGATTGTTGTCCCAAGGCATCTGATTTCGGTGCCTCTCAGATGTTTCGCAACGTTGGTCGAGTCGGATCAAGCCATTCTGCTTAAGCGAACGTCAATGCCATGAATCGATGGGGGACTTCGCTGTCAGTTCATTCAAAAACTGTTTACTTTTTCTTGAAATGAGAAAGCGACTTCCATCGATTGACGCGTCAGTTCAGAGTCACAACGGGAACAAGACGCGAGCACCTGATCGAAAGCAAATGGAATCGGCGCGTCCGTTATCCGAGGATTTGATTGTCTCGTACGAGCGGCTTACCTCCATATGGCTATAGCCATGGTCGAGCACCAGACTGGCTGCTTGCTGTTTGAACTCCGGGGGAAAACGGACGTCCGTGCTTGTTCGTCAGACACCGCTTCATGGCGACCATTCTCGCCAAAATCAGTGTCCGAATTCATTCGACCACTACACATCTGATAAATCCATCTACGATTCGGCCCAGCGGGCCGGCCTTATTGTGCGAGGCTCGGCGAATGGTGATGTCGGCACCTGGATCTTCTACGACACCGCTAGCCAGACCCTCACGCTCGACCGCTCTAGGTCCGGCAACATCCGATTCTCGAACGCGTTCAGCAAGCAGCACATTGTCTATATGCCGTTGGAGAACGGGAAGTTGCGCCTTACTGGTCGACCGGAATTCAGTGGAAGTGTTTACGGGCGACGGCCGTACCGTCATCACCGACCTCATCTTTCCGGCACCCGACGACAATCGCGTTTCGGTCTTCGCCGACAACGGCGAGGCGACGTTCAGCGATATGACGATTACCCGTCTCGCTGATCCACGCGGTGCAAAGCAATAGTGCCATGCGTTGGATCGAAAGCTGGGCCCGCCAGAACGCATCGCATCTACAGCAAGGACTTGCCTGGTTCTCCCGGACGTGCCGCGTTGAGAACGCCAAGTGTATCGCTGCCGTCAAGGCATGCAGGATGGTCCGTCACGCCGAACGGCGCGCGACTTTGAACTATGTATGTAGTTCCACGGATGCCGGCTGTAGGGCCAATCCCATCGGGCATCGGCCTGACACAATCAAGCGGTTGACACCTTCAATTGCGTGCTCTTGACTAGACTCGCATTTCGTAAAAATTACGGTGTGCTACCAGCTATTACTCAGGAGAGAAATGATGATGAGTAGCTGTTTTCCGCAGAGCCGGCTGCTCCGCCCCCACCTGCTCGCGAGCGCAGTTTCTGCCGTCGTGATGATGATCGCCACGACACCAGCTCAGGCGCAATTCCCAGCCCCGACACCTCACTCCCAACAGGCATTCGATCCGGCTGCCAGCTTTACCTCCCGATGGACAAGGGCGGATGCCCGGCAGATCAAGGCCATGTCCCTTCCCACTACAGTCGGCGGGAACTCGCTGCCCCCGGCCCTCACCATGCCGAACATCCGCGCGGACTTCCCTGACACCAATGCCGACTTCTGGGTATGGGACACCTGGCCGCTCGCGGACCTGCACGCAGTGCAACTCAGCTACAAGGGCTGGGACGTGATTTTCTCGCTGACCGCCGATCGCCACGGCGGCTATTCGTTCGATGACCGGCACGTGCATGCGCGCATTGGATTCTTTTATCGCAAGACGGGCATTCCCGCGTCACAGCGGCCCGCGAACGGCGGATGGATCTTCGGCGGCCATCTGTTCCCGGATGGCTCGAGCATCAGGGTTTTCAGCCCCACCGTGCCGATCACGCAAAACGCTGAATGGTCCGGCTCTGCCAGGCTCACCAGCGGCGCCAACGTGAGTCTCTACTACACGGCGCTGGCGTTCAACAAAACGTCCCCGAACGGCCCGGACATCACCCCGCCGGTCGCGATCATTGCGCGCGCGGACGGCCATATCCACGCGGACGCCACGCATGTGTGGTTCGACGGTTTCAATGATCACCAGGCGCTGCTGCAACCCGACGGTGTCCTGTATCAGAATGGTGCGCAAAATAATTTCTACAACTTCCGTGACCCGTACGTGTTCCTCGATCCGGCTCATCCGGGCGACACGTACATGGTGTTCGAGGGCAACACCGCCGGCCCGCGTGGGGCGCCCACGTGCACTGCCGACGACCTTGGCTATGTATCCGGCGACCCGTTCGCCGAGACTGTCGCAGCTGTGAATGCTTCCAGTGCGGTACTGCAGAAAGCGAACGTTGGCCTCGCGATCGCGACGAATCCTCAGCTCACTGCATGGAAGTTTCTTCCACCGATTCTTTCCGCGAACTGCGTGGACGACCAGACCGAGCGGCCGCAGATCTATCTGAGCAACGGCAAATACTATCTGTTCACGATCACCCACCGCTCGACCTATGCGACTGGCGTCGACGGGCCGGATGGCGTGATGGGTTTCGTCGGCAACGGGATCCGCAGCGATTTCCTGCCGATGAACAAGGGCAGCGGCCTGGTGCTCGGCAACCCGACCGACCTCACTCAACCTATCGGCTTTCCGTTTGCGCTGGATCCAAACCAGAATCCACGTACATTCCAATCGTATTCGCACTATGTGATGCCGGGCGGCCTGGTCGAATCCTTTATCGACGCAATCGGTCCGCGGCGCGGTGGGTCGCTCGCGCCGACCGTGAAGATCAACATTGGCCTCACGACGTCGGCGGTTGATCTGACCTATGGCACTGGCGGTCTGGGCGGCTACGGTGATATCTCTGCCAACCAGCCGGCTCTCGGCCGGGGCGGTGCGAACAATGGAAAGGGAGGCGGCAACGCGCCGTAAGCTGCGCCTGATTGTTACAGGGTAAGTTTCGCGGAGAGCGGCATACCCGTATGCTACCCGTCTCGATCCGGGTGCGGCCACGAGGCCGCACCTTACTTGCTTTGCGACTGCAAATGCCGGTGCGCATCGCGCGAAAAGTCCGGGTGTGCCGGCCATCTGCAATACGAGCATTCCTGCATGATCAATCCGGCGGTCATTTTCCAACGCCGGGCACGTTACGATCAGACCGTCTTCAAACTCGAACTGTTGCGCCGCGTGTTCACAAACAGCGGGTGCCGGTAAGGTCCAGTTGTTGATATTGCCTATCGGCGTGTCAAAGTGCGGGCCGAAGGGCAAACAGCCCCGGCGTGAAACACACATGAAACCGGGGCTGTCGGGTACGTCAATGCAGTTGTCGCTTTAGATCGGAAAGTTCCGAATGCATCGTACTGACTGCATTCATGATCTTGGCATCAAGACTGCCGGCCTGTTGGCAAGCACGCTCTGCACGATCACCGATTCGTTCGAGATCGTCGACGCATTGCCGAATACGATCTTCATCGTTGGACGCCATGAGCTTCTTCGCCGATTTGCATTCCTTGTCCAACTCATCCACCCAGTTGATCAGGTCCTTTGGAATCGTCCTGTCGGCGTGACAGGTACGTGATGCCTCGCTCACGGTTTGCTGCAGATGGGTAAAGCGCTTTTGGATTTCACTGGTTTGCAACATGATGAACTCCTCCTTGAACGTCGGTTCCAGATGAGCTCAGGCAGCAGATAACTCCGGCGTCGCCCGTGGTATCGCCAGTCGCTCGCTTCGATCGGCCGGCGGCAACACTGCATTGCATCGAAGCTGCAACTGCAACCGAGCCCGCGGAACGTGTAAGTTCTAGTGTAGGCCACTCCCGCAGGGAGTAGTAATCCGGGCAGGCCGCCAAGATGCGACATCGACGGATACTCCGTGCACCGCCGCCGGCGCAGGCTGATTGCTCGAGGCAATATCTCCTGTGCGCTCGCGCCCTGTGAGCTGCAAGGAGCTGCAAAGGCTCCTTACCCCGAATACGCATGGCCTTGGATGCCGGACTCGTCGTCCCATCGGTAAGCGATCGATAAAAGACAGAAACCGGCCAATTTCAGCCGTTCGACACGGACGCTCGGATCGTTGACAATCGATGGCCAACCCCGCCGGCAGGCCTACCAACCGCACGTGGCGACCATCCGCGTCGGGCCATTTCGTTCTCTGACATCACGCTCCGCCGCCCAATACGGCCGCCGGAAGCCGCTCACGTTCAAACCGGAACGGCTGGAGCGCAACGTGGGGCGGACAGTGACCGCACCCTACGCGTTGGTCTCTCCCGTCACCAGGTCCTGAACGTCTCTCGGCCGAAGGATTTTCTCAACCAGGCGTGCCGACATCTCGCGGCTCAACAGTCTCTGCAAATTGGCAAGCAGCCGGTTCCGGGTTCCAACAATCCGATGGCTCCGATTGCGATCCAGCGCCCACAAGGCATCCTGCACCACACTCGCGACAGGCATCGGCGTGCCGACGGCCGCCTCCTGCGCGCCAACGACATCGAAAAAGGCGGTTTGCGTCGCCCCGGGACATAAGGCGACGACCCGGATGCCGCGATGCCGGTTCTCAGCCCAAACGGCTTCTGAAAATGACAACAGAAAGGCCTTGGTTGCGCCGTAGACGGCCATATAAGGATCGGGCTGGAATGCGGCTGTCGACGCGACGTTGATGACCACGCCAGCGGAACGCGCCTGCATCCCCGGCAGCAGAAGATGAGTCAGCTCGATTGCGGCCATGCAGTTCACCAGCACTTCGTCGCGTTGGCGCGTCCACGGAATCGTTTCGAAGCGCCCGTAAGCCGCAAAGCCCGCATTATTGACGAGTACATCGATGACTTTGCCGGTCACCTTCAGGTGGCAATCGATCGTGTGTACGGCATCAGTTGTGCTCAGGTCGGCCGTCAGGAAATCGGCGTCGCACGCATAGTCGCGTCGCAGTTCCGCGGCCAGATCGCGCAGCTTGTCGCGAGAACGTGCGACCAGCAGAAGTCTCGCACCACGTTTGGCCAATGCATAGGCAAACGCGCGCCCGATACCCGACGATGCACCCGTGACAAGTGCTGTTTTTCCGTGAAAATCGAAACGATCTCTCATAGCCCGCGGATGGAGTGGAAGGTGACTTGGACTGTAAACCGTTGACTACAGGCAACGGTCAAGCCTTAATGACGGTCCACAACATTGAATGGAGGCAGCATGCGCATCGGCGAACTATGCAAGCGGGCGGGCGTTTCGCACGATACCGTGCGCTACTACGAGCGAATGGGGCTGCTGGACAAAGCAACACAACCTCACGCGACAAATACGTACAAGCACTACTCCGAACGCTCGTTACAGCGGATACAGCTGATTATCCATGCGAAGGCATTGGGCTTCACGCTCACGGAAATTGGCGACGTCATTCATGTATGGGACAGTCCGACATTCGGTGTTGCGAAAAAGGTCGCTTGCCTGCAAGCAAAGCTCACAGAAATCGACGAAAAGAGCCGCGCGCTGACCCTGCTGCGCGCAGGGCTGGTGAATGCGCTGGCCAAAGTTGGCAGCGATTGTGTCGAAGGACACATCGCGTGGTGAGGCGCTGTTGGTGAAAGCGACAAACCGACTCAAGCAAGAGTGTCAATGGCCGCTTCGGTTTCAGGCGAGCGTCCGCTCCGGATCGGCAAGCGACATCCGCGCAGAACCCTTCTGTTGTCTGAGCGAGCGGCACGGCGGCGTGACCATAGGCATCCGCCGCCCCCCAAGACCCCTCTGCTAATATTGTAGAAAATATGCAATATCCGCCGCCGCACCGGCGCTTGCCTGTCCGCCTTCCCCCAGTCCGAATCGCAACATGAACGAGAAACGCCCTGCTCTTGTCTACGCCACGCGCGCCGAAGCCGCAGCGAACGAATTGCGCCGCCGTATCCTGACAGGGGAGTATGTCGACGGTTACCAGCTTCGCCAGGATGCGCTCGCGACCGAACTCGGCATCAGCCGCATCCCCCTGCGCGAAGCGCTCGTGCAGCTCGAGAGCGAAGGGCTCGTGAAGATCCTGCCCCACAAGGGCGCGATTGTGTCGGAGCTGTCCCCGGATGACATCACCGAACTCTTCGAATTGCGCGCGCTGCTGGAACCCGTGCTGCTGAAAAAATCGATTCCGAAGCTCACCGCCGACGATTTCGCGCGGCTCGATGCGATTCTCGCGGAGTACAGCGAAGTGCTGCATGCGAGCCAGTCCGGACGCTGGGGCGAACTGAACACCGAACTGCATCAACTACTGCTGTCGCGTGCCGACCAGCCGAAGACCACGGCGATCGTCGCGTCGCTGCTGCAACAGACCGACCGTTACACGCGCGTGCAACTGTCTCTATCCGAGGCCGCGCGCGACGTGGCCGAATCGGAACACGCCGAACTCGTCTCGTTGTGCCGCAAGGGCGATGCGCGCGCGGCGGCGTCGCTGCTCAAGCGGCACATCGAGCATGCGGGCGGTGAGTTGAATGCGTTCCTGCGTGACCGGCGGCTGGGTCGTTAAAGTCGTGAGGGGCGCGATAGCCGACATCCCGCACTGACGACCGACGCTGAAGCAGGGTCGCATGCGATGCGCGGCCATCCGGGCATCGCCGAATTCCGATTAGCCGCCGCCGATTCCCTGCAACACCTTGCCGGTTCCGCCGCATACCGCGCATTTCTGCCCTTCGACCATGCCGGTGCCGCGGCATACTCCACACAGATCCTCGCCGACGCCCGGCGCATCGGGCGGCCCTTCGTCGCCCGGATTCAACGGCGGGTCTTGATTCTGGCCCGTCGGCGTTCTGGTCGTCTGCATAGCACACCTCCTTTCGCGTTTCCGACGTCGCTGCGAACACGCATCACCCGTGCCCGCTGCGACGACACGCGCGCCATCTCCGGCCCACGTGCCCAAAGCGCATGACAGGCGCACCGCCCGATGACGCGACGCTCCGCGTGATTACCGGAGAATCGACGTCATCGCATCGTCATTACAACGACGGCGCCCATGTCGAGCCGAACGGGTTCGACTGGTCGATGCCGGGGAAGTCGACGAACGCCTTGCTGCAGTCGAGCACGTTGCCGGGGCGCGCGTTGCGGGTGGCCTCGCCGTTCGCGACGATGCGGTTCGCGCTCGACGCGAACACGGGCAAATTCACGTTGTGCAGCGTGAGGTTCGCGTCGGGTGCGATTGTCGAGATCCCGTCGGGAGTGTCGGCGGTCGCGACGAGCGCCGCGAATAGGGCGAGCACGCGCGGGCGGGCGCTCGACCCGGAAAGTCGGGATGCCATGACGGATGTCTCCTGGTGAGGCAGTGTCCGCGGACGCTGCCGGGTTGGTATCGGGTCGGTCGAGGCGGGGCGGCGGCGTGGGCCGTAGCCGCCCTTGTGAACAGTCATCCTATGATGTGAGGCAGGGAAACGAAAGACGGCATTCGGCATCAGGAAAACGACGCAACCTATCTCCGATTCAAATACAGACCCATTTCCGGAAAACGTTTCGCGAGCATCCGCCTAAACAGAGAACGCTTTTCCCCCTATCCCTCCGTGAACCCGCTACAGAGGCGCTTATAGGGGTATGCACCAAGTGAGTTAAACGATTAACCGACGTACATTCGCTCCCACACGTCATACAACGTATGACTGCGATTCCTCGAAGGCCTAAGCCAGACCCCTGCGAAAGCCACCCGGATCGCCGCCAAATAGCGAGCTACAACCGACAAGGAGACTGACGATGACGCACCGATTCCCCCGCTCCCGTACCGCACTGGCCGTCGCGCTGATGGCCGGCTTCGCGATGTCCGCGCAGGCCCGCGTATTCCGCTCGGCGGACGTGCACGGCGACAGCTTCCCGACCAACATGGCGGTCAAGTACATGGGCGACGAGCTGTCGAAGCTCACGGGCGGCAAGGACTCGATCAAGGTGTTCGGCAACAGCGCGCTCGGCTCGGAGAAGGACACGGTCGACCAGGTCCGCATCGGCGCGATCGACATGGCGCGCGTGAACGGCGCGTCGTTCAACGAGATCGTGCCGGAGTCGCTGATCCCGTCGTTTCCGTTCCTGTTCCGCGACGTCGACCATTTCCGCAAGGCGATGTACGGCCCGGCCGGCCAGAAGATCCTCGACGCATTCGCGGCGAAGGGGATGATCGCGCTGACGTTCTACGAGAGCGGCGCGCGCTCGATCTACGCGAAGCGTCCGGTGCGCACGCCGGCGGACATGAAGGGGCTGAAGGTGCGCGTGCAACCATCGGACCTGATGGTCGACGAGATCCGCGCGATGGGCGGCACGCCGACGCCGATGCCGTTCGCCGAGGTGTACACGGGCCTGAAGACGGGCCTCGTCGACGCGGCGGAAAACAACCTGCCGTCGTACGAGGAAACCAAGCACTTCGAGGTGGCGCCCGACTACTCGGAGACGCAGCACGCGATGACGCCGGAAGTGCTGGTGTTCTCGAAGAAGATCTGGGACACGCTGTCGCCGCAGGAGCAGGCCGCGATCCGGAAGGCCGCGGCCGATTCGGTGCCGTACTACCAGAAGCTGTGGACCGCGCGTGAGGCATCGGCGCAGCAGGCGGTGACGAAGGGCGGCGCGAAGATCCTGCCGGCCGCGCAGGTCGACCGCGCGGCCTTCGTGAAGGCGATGCAGCCGCTGTGGGCGAAGTACGAGAAGACGCCGCAGATGAAGCAGATCGTCGACGAGATCGAGGCAACCAAGTGACCCGTCGCACTTCCCTGAACGGCGCGGCGGCCGTGGGCTCGCCGGACGCGGCCGCCGCGGACGGTGCGGCGCCGGGCCGGCCGCGCGTGGCCGCGCCGCTGTTGCGCTGCGCGAACGACCTGCTGTTCCGCGCGCTGGCGGTGATCGCGTCGCTGTGTCTCGCGGCGCTCACGCTGCTGGTGTTCTACGCGGTGGTGATGCGCTACGTGTTCGAGAACGCGCCCGATTTCGTCGAGCCGATCGCGCTGCTGCTGGTGATCGTGATCGCGATGTTCGGCGCGGCGATGAAGGTGCGCGACGGCGGCCATATCGGCCTCGACTCGTTCGTGCGACGCCTGTCGCCGGGCCCGCGCACCGTGGTGATCGCGATCCAGCATCTGAGCCTGATCGCATTCGCGATCGCGATCATGGTCGGCTGCGGCAGCATGGCCGCCGAGACGATGGCCGACCGCATCCCGATCATCGGGCTGCCCGAAGGCGTGCGCTACCTAATCACGATTCCCGCGGCGATCGCGATCGTCCTCTTCTCGCTCGAGCACCTGCTCGCGCTTCGTCGTTCTTCGTCGGGACAATAACGCCATGGAACTCGCGATCCTGTCCGTCAGTTTTCTGATTTTCCTCGTGCTTGGCGTGCCCGTCTCGTTCGCGCTCGGCATTTCCTGCGTGCTGACCTACCTGGTCGAAGGGCTGCCGATCGCGACCGCGATGCAGTCGATGATCTCGGGGATGAACGCGTTCTCGTTTCTCGCGGTGCCGTTCTTCATCTTCTCCGGCGAGCTGATGCTGCATGGCGGCATCGCGGACCGGATCCTGCGCTTCGCGCAGGCGACCGTCGGCCATTTCCGCGGCGGCCTCGGGATGGCCAACGTGGTCGCCTGCACGCTGTTCGGCGGCGTGTCGGGCTCGCCGACCGCCGATACGTCGGCGATGGGCGGCGTGGTGATTCCGCTGATGAAGCGCGAAGGCTACAGCGCGGCTTACGCGGTCAACGTGACGACGCACGCGTCGCTCGCCGGCGCGCTGATGCCGACCTCGACCAACATGATCATCTACGCGTTCGCCGCGCAGGGGATCACGGGGATGCTGCACGGCCAGCAGGTAAGCGGCGTGTCGATCGGCGACCTGTTGTTCTCCGGGCTGCTGCCGGTGTTGTGGGTGATGGGCTTCGTGCTCGTCGCCGCGTACTGGCAAGCGGTGCGTCACGGCTATCCGCGCCGTGAAGACGGTTCGTCCGCGCTGCCGTCGTTCCCGGGCTGGTATGCGGTGCTGCGCAGCTTCGTCGGCGCGGTGCCGGGCCTGATGGTGATCGCGATCATCCTCGTGTGTGTCGCGAAGGGGATCGCCACCGCGACCGAAGCGGCCGCGATCGCCGTCGTGTATTCGCTCGTGCTGACCGCGATCGTGTACCGCACGCTGACCGTCGCGAAGCTGCGCCGTGCGCTGTCGCATGCGGCGCGCACGACGGGCGTCGTGCTGCTGCTGATCGCCGTGTCGAACATGCTGCGCTTCCAGATGTCGTACCTGGAGATTCCGGATGCGATCGAAGGGCTGCTGAAGCAGTCGACCGCCGCGCCGTGGCTGATGCTGCTGTACATCAACATCATCCAGGTGTTCCTCGGCACGTTCGTCGACATGGCCGCGCACATCCTGATCACGACGCCGCTGTTCCTGCCGATCGCGATGGCGTGCGGCGTCGGACCGGTGCAGTTCGGGATCATGCTGCTGCTGAACTGCTCGCTCGGCCTCGTGCACCCGCCGATCGGCTCGGTGCAGTTCGTCGGCTGCGCGATCGGCAACGTGTCGATCGGTGAGACGACGAAGATGGCGTGGCCGTACTACCTCGCGATCTTCAGTGCGATCAACATCGTCACGTACATGCCGTTCTTCTCGACCTGGCTGCCGAGCCTGATCAGCGGCCACGCGGTGTTCTGACCGCCTGCCTTGCATATCGCGGCGCCGGGCGACCTCCGGCGCCGTCATCACGTCAACGGTTTTTTCACGTATCGCGTATCACGGATAGCGTATCCATCCCCATGAACCACAACACAGCATGGCGCGCCGTCGCGGCCGCCGCATTCGCGCTGGCCGCAACGCTCGCGCATGCCGCGACGTATGCGTACGTATCGAACGGCGACAGCCGCGACATCTCGGTGTTCGGCGTCGACACGTCGAGCGGTGCGCTGCGCGCGATCGAAACCGTGCCGGTCGACGGCACCGTGATGCCGATGGCGTTGTCGCCCGATCATCACCGGCTGTACGCGGCGCTGCGCTCGACGCCGTATCGCGTCGTCAGCTTCGCGATCAATCCGCTCGACGGGCGGTTGATCGAGCTGGGCCGCGCGCCGCTCGCGGACAGCATGGCGTATGTGTCGACCGATGCGTCGGGCCGATACCTGTTCTCCGCGTCGTACGGCGGCAACCTGCTCGCGGTCAACCGGATCGCCGAGAACGGCGTGGCCGGCGACGTGCAGCAGACGATTAAGACCGGCCCGATGGCGCATGCGATCCGCCAGTCGCCGGATGGCCGCTACGCATTCGCGTCGGTGCTCGGCGCCGACGCATGGCTGCGCCTGCCGTTCGATGCGTCGACCGGCAAGCTGACCGACACGGCCGAGCCCGCGTACCGGCTGCCGGAGAAGTCGGGCCCGCGCCATTTCGTGTTTTCGTCGAACGGGCGGTTCGCATACCTGATCGATGAGCTCGACGGCAAGCTGCACGTGCTTGCGCTGTCGCATGGCGGCGCCGATGCGCGGCCGATTCAGACGGTGTCGATCCTGCCGCCGGATTTTCATGGCGACAAGCCGTGGGGCGCGGACCTGCACCTGACGCCGGACGGCACATTCCTCTACGCGTCGGAGCGCACGTCGAGCACGCTCGCGGCGTACCGTGTCGATGCGGCATCAGGCAAGCTCGCGCGAGTCGGTACGTTCGCGACCGAGCGGCAGCCGCGCGGCTTCGCGATCGATCCGTCGGGCACGTATCTGCTCGCGGCCGGGCAACTGTCGCCGACGCTCGCGGTGTATCGCATCGACCGGCACACCGGCCACCTCGACGCGATCGGCAAGTATCCGGTCGGCAAGGGCGCGAACTGGGTCGAGATCGTCACGTACGACGGGACGAACTGATCCGCGCGACGAAGCGCAATCGACTCAAGTTGAACCAGCCGCTGTCGTTAACCGACTAGGGATAACTTCGAGAGTCGATTCACCATGCGCGATCTGAAGGTAAAAAACAGTTTGCTCGCCGTGCTGGCCACGTTTGCAGCGATGATCATCGTCGGCGGCATCGTCGGGGTCGTTGCGCTCGGCAGCGCGAACACGAACGCGAAGCGCCTGCACGCGATCGCAACGCAGACGTCGCTCGTCAACGACGCGTACAAGGACAGCACGCGTACCCGCTCGGCGCTCGTGCGCGCGTATTCGGCACTGAAGGAACACAACGACCCGGCGCAGCGCGACTCGGCCTTGCAAAGCGCGCAGCGCACGTTCGATCTGTCGGCGAAGGAAACGCAGGCGTTCAAGGACACCGCGCCGATCGGCAGCCTCGGCGCCGACCTGAAGCAGGCACTGGTCGAATCGTCGACGCATCTCGCGGGCGTCCTCGCCCGCGCGAGCGACGCGCTGCGCAATGGCGATACCGCCGCGTATGCCGAGATCAACGACAAGGAAATCACGCTCGCCGGCCAGGTGTATTCGGCGAACGTCGAGAAATTCCAGCGCACGGCCAATAAGCTGGCGGAAGACACGATCGACGACGACAACGCCGCGTACACGCGCATCGTCGCGATGGTCGGAATCGGTGTCGCGCTGGCGCTCGCGCTGATCGCCGCGACGCACTTCGCGTTGCGCGCGATCGTGTCGCGACCACTCGCGAACGCGGCCGCGCTGCTCGACCGGATCGCATCGAACGACCTGACCGTGAACGTGCCCGATGCCGGCCGCAATGAGATCGGCCAGTTGTTCGCGGCGATGAAGCGGATGCAGGCAGGCCTCGCGACGACCGTCACCGGCATGCGCGACAGCAGCGACGCGATCCATACCGCCGCGCGCGAGATCGCCGCGGGCAACCTCGACCTGTCGAGCCGCACCGAACAGCAATCCGCGTCGCTCGAGGAAACGGCCGCGAGCATGGAGCAGCTGACGTCGACGGTACGCCAGAACGCGGACAACGCGCAGCAGGCGAGCACGCTCGCCGCGAGCGCGGCGGATCTTGCCCAGCAAGGCGGCGAACTGGTCGGCCGCGCGGTCGACATGATGGGCGTGATCAACACGAGCTCGCAGAAGATCGCGGAGATCACCGCGATGATCGACGGCATCGCGTTCCAGACCAACATCCTCGCGCTCAACGCGGCGGTCGAATCGGCGCGCGCGGGCGAGCACGGGCGCGGCTTCGCGGTCGTCGCGGGCGAGGTGCGCACGCTGGCCCAGCGCAGCGCGGGCGCCGCGCGCGAGATCCGGCAGTTGATCGGTGCGTCGATCGACGACGTGCGCGACGGCAATGCGCTCGTGTCGCAGGCGGGGCGCGCGATGGACGAGATCGTGTCGTCGGTGCGGCGCGTGGCGACGATCATGACCGAGATCACGACGGCCACCGTCGAGCAGAGCGCGGGGATTGACCAGGTCGGCCAGGCGGTCACGCAGATGGACCAGATGACGCAGCAGAACGCGGCGCTCGTCGAACAGGCCAGTGCCGCGGCGAGCGCGCTCGAGCAGCAGGCCGGTTCGATGCAGGCCGCGATGTCGGTGTTCCGGGTTGCGCGGGCGCGGTGAATGGCTGGCCGGAGCGGCCGTGTGCGGATTGGCGTGTGAAACGGCACTGCCGCCCACCGCCCACCGCCCACCGCCCACCGCCCACCGCCCACCGCCCACCGCCCACCGCCCACCGCCCACCGCCCACCGAACACCGAACACCGAACACCGAACACCGAACACCGAACACCGAACACCGAACACCGAACACCGAACACCGAACACCGCCCGCACGTGCCCCCGGGCATGAACGCTCAATCCTGACGAGCATCCACCGCGGCGTCGCCGTCCGACCTGTCATCGGCCGGCCGATCGTCGCGCCAATGCGCAAGCTCGCGCCACAGCGCCGCGCGCGCATGGTCGCGCGGCGGCAGCTCGATCACGTACGCGACGCCGCGCACGTTGACCACCGCGCCGGAGTCGGGCAGTGCGGCCGGCATACCGGGAAATGACGGATCGTCGTCCGGTTCTGCGGCGAGGCCCGGGCAGGGCGGGTGGGGCGATTTCATGCGAGTTCTCCGTGGCGCATCGAATCGGCGCATCAGTAACGGACTCGCCCGATCAGGCCGAGCGGGTCGATCGCGTGCTGGACGGCGCCGGCGAGTTGCCGTTGCGCGGCCGGCACGTGCTTG
The DNA here is from genome assembly GCF_040545115.1 of Burkholderia sp. 567. NCBI lineage: Bacteria > Pseudomonadati > Pseudomonadota > Betaproteobacteria > Burkholderiales > Burkholderiaceae > Burkholderia > Burkholderia sp. 567. The sequence continues at coordinate 439,357 of NZ_JBEPLG010000003.1, read as the reverse complement.
CGGTAGTACGCGACGTTGACCGGGCCAATTCCGTGTTCCGCGCTGAAGCAGCCGCCGGCGCGCACGACGCGCTCGTACAGCGCGCCGCGCAGCGCGACCTGCTGCAACGGCCCGTAGCGCTGCGCGTCGTCATGCGGAATCGACACGACGAGGTGACAGCCGCCGTCACCGAAATGGCCGAACGCGTGGCAGCGCAGCGACGGATGCGCGTCGGCGAGCCACTGCTCGGCGCCGGTGACGAACGCCGCCAGCGCGCCGCGCGGAAACGATACGTCGAACGACAGCGGGATCCCTTCCTGCGCGACCGCGACCGGTAGCGCGTCGCGAATCCGCCAGAAGCGTTCGGCCGCCCCGCAGGCCGCATCGAGCACCACACGCTCACCGGCCAGCGCTTCGAGCGTTTCCAGCGCGCGCGCTTCGAGCAGTGCGTCGAGCCCCGGCATGCCGGTCGCGATCTCGACGAGCGCATGGCACGCGGCGGCGTCCGTCGCGCACGGAATGCGCAGGTCTGGACACGCAGCCGCGACGCATCGCACGGCCGTGGCCGACATGAATTCGAACGCCGACAGCAGCTCGCCGAACGCGCGTTCGAACGCGAGCAAGCCGGCGAGCGCCGCGTCGTACGACGCGAATGCGACGAACACTGCGCACGACGAGCGCTCGATCGCGGCGAGCGCGAACGACACGGCCGTCACGAGCCCGTTCGCACCGTTCGCGCCGATGAAGCAGTGCGCGACGTCGAAGCCGGCGTTGCGCTTGCGCAGCGGCGCGAGCGCGTCGATCACGGTGCCGGCCGCATCGGCGAGCACGACCTCGACGCCGAGCAGGTTGCGGCGCACGTCGCCGTACTTGATCAGGCGGCTGCCGCCCGCGTTCGCGCCGACGAGGCCGCCGGCCGCCGGATCGCTGCCGAGATCGATCGGCAGGCAGAGGCCGGCTTCGGCCGCCGCGCGGTTGATTTCGGACAGGCGCACGCCGGCGTCGACCGTGATGCTGCGGTTCGCCGCGTCGAACGCGCGGATCGCGCGCATCCGATCGAACGACACCACGCATTGCGTGCCGCTGCGATCGGGTATCGCGGCGCCGACGAGCCCGCTGCGCGCACCCTGCGCGACCAGCGCGATCCGGTGTGCGGCCGCGACCTGCGCAAGCGTGCTCGTTTCGGCGGTCGACGCCGGGCGCGCGACGCCGAGCGCGGTGCCGCCGTACCGCGCGGCATCGGTCGCATACGGCTCGCACGCGTCGCTGTCGAGCCAGCCGTCGCCGAGCGCCGCGGCGAGCGCGTGCCGTTGCGCGCCGCGTTCGGGCAGTGCGCTCATCATCAGTGCGCGTGCGCGAGTTGCCGGCGCAGGCGGCCGCGCACGATAACGAGCGCGAGCAGCGGCACGACGCCGCCCCACAACGGGCTATGTCGCATCGTGATCGACACCGCGAGCGCGACCGCCGTGACCGCGAGCATCACGAACGACAGCGAGCGGACGCGCGCCTGATCGGCGGCCGTGCCGTCGACGAAACCGCCCGCCGACCACGCGGTGTGCACGATCCCGACCACCAGCACGCAGACGAGCATCGCGGCCGGCCCGAGTTCCTCGCCCCACAACCGGCTACCTGCCGGCGACACGATCGCGAGCACCGCGCCGATCACGAGGAACAGGTCGACGCCGAGCGCGATGCTGTTGCGTTGCGCGCGCCGCATCAGCCATGCGCCATGCACGAGCGCGAGTACGCCGCCGATCAGGAACGCATGCGTCCAGCGCTCACCCGGCTGGCCGGGGCCGAGCCGGCCGTAGAACAGGAACACGATCGCCGGCAGGAAGTTGCTCGCATGCAGCAGGTAGTCGGTTATGGGATTGTTCGCTTTCATCCGGTTTTCTCCATCGTCGAAACAGCGGCCGACGCGTCATGCGTCATGCCAGCGGAACAGCCGCGCGGCGGCAAACAGGAACAGCGCCGTGCTCGCGGCCATCCCGAGCAGTTGCGGCGCGAGTTGCACGTACGATGCGCCGTCGAGCAGCGTGCCGCGCAGCGCGACGGCGAACTGGTTGGTCGGCAGGAACGCGAGCGCGGTTTTCAGCCAGGCCGGTGCGTCGTGCATCGGAATCGTCAGGTCGCTGAAGAACAGCAGCGGGTAGTAGGTGACGTTGCACGCGAGTTCGGCGGCCGCGAGCGAGCGCGTGCGGCTCGCGAGCAGCACGCCGATACTGAGCAGCATCGCCGCGCCGAGCAGCACGATCGGCAACGCGCGCAGCCCGTCCGGGCCCGCGATCGGCAGCGCGATGCCGAATGCGACGCGCGCGACCGTCAGCAGCACGAGCGCGGACAGCGCCATCATCACCATCCGCGCGACGATCAGCGCGGCCAGAAACACGCCGCGCGACACGGGGAAGCACACGTAGAGCTTGAACGTATTGCGTTCGCGCAGCGCGGCGATCGCGGTCGTCGTCGAGTTCAGCCCGATCGCCATGAACGCCATCACCAGCAGGCCGGTCGCGAAGAACGCGCCGTAGTCGAACGGCCGGCGCGCGGGCGCGCTGTTCTCGAAGCGCGCCTGCGCGGCCGGCACGCCGAGCCGCTGCGCGGCGCAGCGCGCGAGCGCGATCTCGACGACCCGCGACGCGGCCTTCACCGCGAGCGAGCCGTTGAAGTCGTAGCGGATCGTCGCCGGCGTGTGTTCGTCGGCACCCAGCACGACGGTCACGCGATCGGCAGCGGTGCCGCGGCCGAACGTCGCTTTCACCGTGTCGCTGTGCGACAGGCTGTCGACGATCTGCGCTTCGCATGCGCGGCTGTAGGCGCTCGGGCCGCCCGGCACGTCGAACGCGATGTCGGCCGTGCCGAGCGAGCCCGAGCCGCCGAACGCGAACAGCATCACGCTCAGCAGGAACACCGGGAACACCAGCGTCCAGAACAGCGACGAGCGGCTGCGCAGATAGCCGAGCAGCTCGTTGCGCACGAGGATCAGAAATACCTTAGTCACGGGCCGGGCCCTCGGTGCACAGACGCAGCAGGTCGCCCGGCGTGCTGGGCGCGAGCGCGAGATGCTGGATGCCCCGTTCGCCGACGATCCGGTGCACGTTCGGATGCAGCGTCGCGTCGCCGAACACTTCGACGACATGCGAAGGCGATACGCGCACGCCGGTCACGCCGGGCAGCGCGGCAAGCCGCTTGCGCAAGGCGCGCGCATCGGCTTCGTCGCGGCAATGCAGCTCCGCGCGCGCGTCGCCGACAAGCTCGGCGCGCAGCGTGTCCTTGTCCCCCTGGTAGCGTATGCCGCCGTCGCGCACCCACACGAGATCGTCGGCGGCGGCCAGCTCTTCTTCGGAATGGCAGATCATCGCGACGCTCGTGCCGCGCGTGCGGTCGCCGAGCAGGTCGATCACGACGCCCGCATAGCGGCGGTCGAGCCCGGTGAATGGTTCGTCGAGCACGGCCAGCTCGGGCCGGTGCGCGAGCGCGACGTACAGGTCCACGCGTTGGCGCTGGCCCTTCGACAGCGCGCGGCACGGCTTGTCGAGCAGCTCGGCGATGCCGAGCGCGGTGGTGATCGCAGGGTCCGCCTGTACGTACATCGCGCGATGCAGCGCGACGATCTCGGACACGCGCAGATGGTCCGGATACTCGACCTTCTGCAATTGCGCGCCGAGCCGTCGCAGCGAACGCGTGTCGCGCATGAAGCGCGTGGCCGGCTCGTCCAGCACGCGCACGTCGGCCGCGCCGCGCCGGAAGCCGAGCAGTGCTTCGAGCAGCGTGGTCTTGCCGGACCCGTTCGGCCCGACGATCGCGGTGATCGCGCCGAGCCGGAACCGCACGTGCTGCGCGCGGAAGCGGAAATCGCCGGCCGTGACGTCGAGCGCACGCGCGCCGAGCGCCGCGGCGGGCACCTGCGCGTCGGGCAGCGGCTGCGCGCCCGAACGCTGCGGCCGGTCGAACGCGGGCGGCGGGCCGAACAGCGCGCGCACGGAGGCGAGTAGCGAGTCGCTCATCGTCGGCATCCTGTCAGTCGAACAGCATGACCTGCGTGTCGCGCGCGCCCCGGTACGGGTTGCGGCCATGCGCGACCAGCATGTTGTCGACGACGAGCACGTCGCCGGACTGCCACGGGAACGACAGTTCCTCGTCGTCGAACGCATCGTAGACGGCCACCAGATCGTCGAACGGCATCGGCGAGCCGTCGCCATAGCGGATCTCATACGGGAACGCCGCGCGCGCGCCGTACACGCGCTGCAGGTAGCGATAGCTGAGTTCGCCCATCGAGCGCGGGTTCGGGTGTTGGGCGCTCGCCTGGTTGAACCACACCGTTTCGCCGGTGCGCGGATGCGCGCGCAGCGCGCTGCCGACGTGCGAGACAGTCACGCTGCCGTCGTCGAGCCAGCGGCAGCCGACGCCGCGCGCCGCGCACAGCCGCTCGACCTCGTCGCGCTCGGTCGTGCCGAACGCGTCGTCCCACGGCCGGTGGTATTCGGCGAACGGCAGGTTCGGATTGGCGGCGAGCCCGTGCGCGCGATCGCCGGGCGCCGCGAAATTGCGCAAATACATCACGCCGCGCGCGGCGAACCGATCGCGCAGCGCGGCCGGCACACGCGCCGTCACGCGCCGCATGTCGCAGATCGGCGTTTCGCCGCCCGCGTCGGCCGGTTGCCGGCAATAGAACGCGACGAGGCGCGGGAACGCGGGCATATAGGCCATTTCCTGATGCAGCCCGATCTTGAACGGCGGCGGCATGCGGGTCGACTCGTACACCTGGCCGTCGAGTTGCCTGCGCGGCGCGGCGCCCGCCGTATAGCCGTTCGCGTGTGTCGGATACAGCGCGCCGAGGCGGCCGAACGCGGCGGTGTCGGGCACCGCGAAGCCGCGCCACAACAGTGCGCCGCACGCGTCGAGCAGTGTGTCGATCGTATCGAGCCGCGAGCGGTACCACGCGACGAACATCTCCGGCGAGGTCGCGAGTTCCGCGCTGCGCGGCGTCACGCACAGCGGCAGCGTCGCGCCGGGCGCGACCGGCGCGCAGTGGACGTCGTCGGCGCCGAGCCGCATCGCGGCGTGCGCGGCGAGGAAGGCGAGATCGGTCATCGCTCAGGCCAGCGCCGGTTTCTTCAGCAGGATTTCGAAGCCGAGCGCGCCGAGCCCCGCGCTCGGGCTATAGATCGACGCGACGTCCGCGAGACCGGCCGCGGCGACGAGCGCATGCGCTTCGTCGAGCGTGATCTTTTCCTCGACGTGCGTCGGCGGATAGTCGGCCGCCGCGCGCATCTCGGTGAAGCGATCGAGCAGGTGCTGCGGCGCGTCGCGACGCATGTCGTGCACGAGCGCGATGCCGCCCGGCGCCAGCACGCGATACATCTCGGTCAGGCTCAGCGCCTTGTCCGGCAGGTGGTGCAGCGTCGCGCGGCCGACCGCCATCGTCAGCGTGCCGTCGTCGAACGGCAGCGCGAGCGCGTCGCCCACGCGCATCTCGATCGTGTCGTCGAGGCCGAGTTCGTGGATGCGCGGGCGGCCTTCGTCGAGCATCGCCGGGTCGAGGTCGATGCCGACGTAGCGCCAGCCGCGCATCGCCGGATCGGTCGCGAGGCGCACCGGCACGACGCCGGTGGCCGTGCCGATGTCGGCGATCACGCCGGGCGTCATCGCGCGCGCGAGCTGGCGGATGCGGCTGATGAACAGCAGGTCCCACGGTTCGAGCGTTTCGGTGGCGAAGCGATCGTAGTCGTTCGCCGGGCGCAGGTTCTTGAGCAGCATGACGTTCCTTTGGCTGAAGGGGGCTGAAGGGTGGAGGATCACAGCCAGCCGACCGGCACGGCGGCCAGCAGCCGTCGAGCGGTCGCGCTGTTGACGCCGAACGCGGGACGGCGCCGGCGCTCGACCGCATGCGCGGCCATCGCCGCGATGCGCGCGCCGAGCCCGACGCCGACGCCCCACGACGGCGCCGTAACGCCGAGGTCGAGCAGCGTGGCCGCCGTCAGGAAATCGATGTTCGGTCGCAGGGCGCGGCGCGCATCGGCCTGCGCGCAGCACGCGTCGAACAGCGTCAGGTACGCGCCGTCGAAACCGCGTTCGGCGAACTGCCGGCGCATGTGCGGCGGACGCGGATCGGCGACGAACAGCGGATGGCCGAAGCCGTACAGCGTGCGTTTCGCGTCGAGCGCCGCATCGATCGCCGTGCGGCCGGCGGCGTCGAGCGCCGCGTGCGGCGCGGCGGTGCCGTCCGGCACCGAGCGCGCGAGCGCGCCGAGCCAGTGCATCGCCTCGAGCGCGGCGCCGACGTGCGACGGGCCGCTCGCGAGGAAGCCGGCCGCGATCGCCTGCGTCAGCGTGACGCCGGTGCCGATCGCGACGCGCGGCGCGAGGACGGTCGGCGTGATGTAGCCGAAACCGGCGTGCCACGCGACCAGCAGCATGTCCATCGCGGCTTGCGCCGGCGCGTCGTCGCGGGTCGCGCCGGTCAGCGCGAGCATCCGCTGCGCGTGGGTCGATGCGTGCTCGAGCGACGCGGCCGCGGCGTCGTCGCGGGCGGCGAACGGGCGGCCTTCGATCGCGGCATGCAACAGGAACGGCGCGGCGGCCACGCACAGCAGCATCGCATCGAGGTCGGCATTGTCCGGGGCGTTGTCGTCCACACGTGCGAGCACGTCATCGAAGCCGCGCAGCAGGCCGGACGCGGCCGCGAACACCGGCGCGACGCCGGCCGCGCCGAGATTCGCGGCGACGCACTGCGCGGTCGAGCCGGGCGCGAGCGCGGCGGCGAACGCGGCCAGCCGCGCGCCGAGCGCCGCCTGATGCGTGCGATGCGCGTCGCTGCCCGGCGCGACGTCGAACCACAGATGCGCGAGCGCGCCTTCGAACGTCGTCGCGCCGATCAGCGTGTTCAGGTCGAGATCGCGCACGCGCAGCGCTTCGGGCTCCAGCGTCGCGCCATCGATGTCGGTGCCGCGATGGCGGCTGGCCGGGCGGCCGAGCAGGTTGCGCGGCGCATCGCCGGTTGCGGCGGTTGCGATCGTGTTTGCAGTGGAAGCGAGCGTCGTATCCATGTCATTCCGCCTGGACGAGTTCGTCGCTGCTCACGCTGATCGCCGCATGCGCCATCGCGGCCAGCACCGCCGCATGCTGATCGACCACCGGCAGCACGTTCGCGAAGTAGTAGCGCGCGCTTTTCAGCTTGCCGCGATAGAACGCGAGTTCGGCCGGCGCGTCGGCCGTGTCGGGTGCATCGAGGCGGCGCGCGGCGATCGTGGCCGATTCGAGCAGCACCCAGGCGGACGTGACGACGCCGAACATCTCCAGAAAGCGCGTGTAGAACTGGCTGCTGCGGTGCGTATGACCGTCCTGGACATCGCGCGCGATGTCGTCGAGCGCGGCGGCGATCCGGTCGGCGCCCGCGCGCAGCGCGTCGAACAGCGGGCGCAGTTCCGCGTGGGTGCTGCCGTGATGCTGGTGCGCGAGAAACGCGTCGAGCTCGTCGCGGTAGTACTGGATCAGCCGCGAATGGCGGCCGAAGCCGAGCTTGTCGCGCACGAGGTCCTGCGCCTGGATGTAGTTGGTGCCTTCCCAGATCGACAGGATCTTCACGTCGCGCGCATTCTGCTCGACGGGGCTCGCATCGGTGTAGCCGAGCCCGCCGTGCACCTGGATCGCGGTTTCGCAGATCCGCCATGCCTGGTCGGAGATGAACGCCTTGCAGATCGGCGTCAGCAGCAGTTGCAGCTTGCGATGGCGCTCGATTTCGGCCGGATCGGCGTCGGGTGTCGCCTCGAGCATCGCCGCGCGCGTCGCGGTCGCGGCGAGCTTGCCGAGCAGGCCGCGGCAGCCGTCGACGCGGCTCTTCATGTCGACCAGCATCCGCTGCACGTCCGCATGCTCGACGATCGCGACGCGCGCCGCATTCGTGTTCGACGCACGCTCGATCGGCCGGCCCTGCAGCCGGCGGCCCGCGTATTCGACCGCATGCAGGTACGCGCTCGACGCAACGCCGACGCCGAACATCCCGGTGCTCATCCGCGCCTGGTTCATCAGCGGCATCAGTTGCAGCAAGCCGACGTTGCGGCGGCCGCCGAGCAGCCAGCCGCGGGTCGTGCCGTTCGCGCCGAACACGAGGTGCGTGTTCGCGCAGCCCTTGAGCCCCATCTTGCGCGGCAGGCCGATGCAGTCGACGTGGTTCGGCTGCAGTTCGCCGGTTTCCTCGTCCGGCCAGAAGCGTGGCACGACGAGGCACGACAGCGAGAACGAGTCGGGCGACGCGCTGTCGATACGGCCCAGCACGAAGTACAGCGTGTTTTCCGTCAGCTCGTGCATGCCGGCCGAGATGTAGACCTTCTCGCCGTCGACCGCGTAGATGTCGCGTTCGAGCGGTGTCGCGCGCAGCGCGACCGCGGTGAGATCGGTGCCGGCCTGCGGTTCGGTCGCGCAGAAGCACGCGTCCCAGCGGTACGCCTCGAGCGGCGCGATCAGCGTTTTCTGGTGCGGCGTGCCGTGCATCTGCAGCAGCTTGACCGCGGGACGCGTGAAGCCGCCATACGTCATGAACGACGGATTGGCGCCCATGAACATCTCGTAGATCATCTGCGTGACGATCGGCGGCAGCCCGTGCGCGGTGCCGAACAGCGTGTTCGACCATTCGTCGCGAAAGCGCGCCCACAGCGCGTGGAAATGCGACGGGATGCGCACCTGGCCGTCGTCGAGGAGCGTGCAGCCTTCGACGTCGGCCTGCTGGTAGCTGCGCCCGAGGTCGAGCGCGAAGTCGCGCGCGCGTTCGAGCAGGGCGTCGATCGACGCGCGATCGTGCGTGCTGTAGGGCCCGCGTTCGAGAAAGTGCCGGTCGGCCTCGAACAGTTCCCACAGAAAGAAGCGCAGTTCGCGCAGGCTCACCTTGTATGCGCTCATCACGCTTCTCCCTCGATATCGAGCGCGGCGTCGAAGCCGCCGGTCAGGTCGACCACGGCTGCGCCCGCCGCGCCATGCAGCGCCGCGTCCCACACGAGCACCGTGCGGCGCTCGCCTTCGTCGAGCGCGCCGGCGAGCCGGATCAGCGCCGCCGCCGATTCGGCCGACGACAGGTGGCCCGATGCCTCGTGCTGGACTCGTGCGGCGAGCGGGATCGATGCGGCGTCGGCCACGCGCGCCGCGAAGCCCGGATCGAAACCGGGCGGCACGCACCAGTCGATGTCCGTGGTGCGCAGGCCGGCCATGTCGAGCGCGCGGCGAATCGCGCGGGCGGCGACCGGTGCGAGCGTGTCGCGCAGTGCGGCCGGCGCATCGGCCCACGGATCGGCGATCGACGGCCCGAACTCGACCGCGACCGCGCGCACGCCGCCCCATGCCGCCGGCTCGGGCGCCGGGCCCGCGCACGACACGAGCAGCGCGGCGGCCGCGTCGCCGTAGCCGACCAGATCGCCGAACTGGCGGAAGAATGGATACAGCCACTTGTCGCTGAGGATCACGAGCGCCTGGTCGCCTTCGTTCAGCAGTCCTTCGAGCAGCGTCAGCGCCGAGTACCAGCCGAGCGTGCCGTTCTGGCCGAGCGCGAACGGCGTCACGCGCTGCAGCCCGAGCTCGTACTGCATGCGGCCGACGACCGAATCGCCGATGCCTTCGTTGAGCGCGCAGCTCGCGACGATCACGTGCGTGGTGCGCGCGAGCTGCGCGGAGCCGAGCTGGTCGCGCAGGTCGAGCGCCGCGTCGGCGGCGAGATCGGCGAGGCTGCGCCCGGGTGGCGCGACGCGCAGCACCGGGCGGCCGCCGGGTGCGAGGCGCACGCCTTCCTCGGGCGTCAGCGCACCGAGCCCGCGCGGCCGCGCGAAGCGCGCCTGCGGCAGCAGCAGGTGACGGTAGCCGGGATGGCGCTCCTGCGCCTGGATCGCGCTGAATACGACGGCGGGCGGCAGCACCACGACGCCGCCGGACAGCGCGAGCGTGCCGGGCGCGGCGATACGGCGCGCGCCCACGCGGGTTTCGTCGAGCGTCGACGGGGTCATGCGGCGGTCTCCTCGAGGTTGGGGCTCGCGAACGTGTCGCGATAGCGCGCTTTGAGCGCCGGGCGATCGATCTTGCCGTTCGGATTGCGCGGCAGCGCGGGCAGCGGCTCGACGACGAGCGGGCTCATGTAGGTCGGCAGCGCTTCGCGGCACGCGCGTGCGATGTCGGCGCGGCATGCATCCGCGTCGAGCGTCGACACGACGCAGGCGGCGATCGCCTCGCCGAGCGCCGGGTGCGGCACGCCGAATACCGCCGCTTCGGCGATGTGCGGCAGCGCGAACAGCACGTCCTCGACTTCGGTCGGGCTCACGCGATAGCCGGACGTCTTGATCATGTCGTCGCCGCGCGCGACGAAGTACAGGTAGCCGTCCGCGTCGCGCCGCACGATGTCGCCGGACCACACGGCGACGTCGTGACGCGGAATCTCGCCATGCCGGCGCGGCAGCGCGCGAAAGCGCTGCGCGGTCAGCTCGGGCCGGTTCCAGTAGCCGAGCGTGACGAACGCGCCGCGATGCACGAGTTCGCCGGGCTCGTCGGCCGCGCATTCGCTGCCGTCGGCGCGCAGCACGAGAATCTCCGCGTTCGGCACGGCCTTGCCGATCGACGTCGGCCGCAGCGCCGCATCCGCGGGCGGCAGGTAGGTCGAGCGGAACGCTTCGGTCAGTCCGTACATCAGGTACGGGTCGGCGTGCGTGAACAGCGCCTGCAGGCGCTGCAGCAGCGGCGTCGCGAGGTGGCCGCCGGTGTTCGCGAAGCGGCGGATCCGCGCGCGTGCGGTGTCGCTCCAGCCGGCGGACGCGAGCTGCATCCACAGCGGCGGCACGCCGGTGATCGACGTGACGCCGAACGCGTCGCAGTGGCGCGGCACCTCGGCCGGCTGCAGGAAGTCGAGCGGCGCATAGCAGGCGCCGGACGCCAGCGCGGTCGTGAGCTGGCTCAGGCCCGCGTCGAAGCTGAGCGGCAGCACGCCGAGCACGACGTCGTCGTCGGCCAGTTGCTGGTACGCGGCGACGCTGAACGCGCCCGACACGAGATTGCGGTGCGACACGACCACGCCCTTCGGCTTGCCGGTCGAGCCGGACGTATAGAGCAGCGCGGCCGGATCGTCGTCGACGGGCCGGCCGGCCGCATGCGATGCGTCGTCGGCGCCCGACGCGAAGATCGCGGCGGTCAGTTCCTCGATCAGGAGCGCACGCGCAGCGACGAGCGTCGCGAGCGTTGGCAGCCGCTTGAGGCGTTGCGCACCGGTGACGAACAGCGCCGCGCCGCTGTCGGTGACGATGTGTTCGATCTGCGCTTCCTTCAATTGCGGATTGACCGGCACGAAGATCGCGCCGAGCGCGTTGGCCGCGAGCATCGCGACCACGGTTTCGATGCGCTTGGGCGCGTAGATCGCGACGCGCTCGCCGGGCCGGACGCCGCGTGCGGCGAGCACGGTGGCGGCGCGCCGCACCGCGTGCGCGAGCTGTTCGTACGTCATCCGGCCGCCGCCGTCGGCATATGCGACATGGTGCGGCCAGTGCTGCGCGCCGCGCTCGAGCAGGTCGGCGATGCTGATCAGTGCGTTCATGATCGGCTCCTTGGGAGGTCTAGGCGGGCCGCACGTAAACGTGCGCGGCTTCGTGGGACAGGAAATGCGCCATCGCGTACGTGCGGTGATACGCGCCGCACCGGGCGAACACGGCGATGTCGCCGACCTGCGGCGGTGCGCCCGTGTCGTCGCGGCCGATCACGTCCGCGCGGCTGCAGGTGCTGCCGACGTAGAGGGTCGGCACGCCGCGCGACGGTGGTGCGGCGCCGCGGCGCACGAGCGACGGCGCGGCGAGCCGGCGCATCACCGATTCGGTCTGCGCGAGCAGGAACGCATGCGACAGGCCGCCGTCGCACACCGCGATCGTGCGGTCCTGCCACGGCTTGACCGCGACGACCCGCGTCGCGAACACACCGGCGTCCGCGAAGATCGCGCGGCCGGCTTCGTGCGCGAGCGTGTAGTCGCCGGCCAGCGGCGCGAGCGCGGCCGCATAGCGTTCGAGTGCGGCGTCGCCCGGATGATCGTCGGCAAAGCCGCCGCCGAGGCTGAGCGCACTGAGCGGCGCGCCGTTGGCGGGCGCGAGATCGCGGGCGAGCGCGGCGAGCCGCTCGGGCAGCACGAGCGTATCGGGCTGCGTCGCGTCCTGGCGGATGAACGAGTGCGGGCCGGAGAACACGTGCAGCCCGGCCGCGGGCAAGCCGGCGGCCGCGAGCGTGCGCACCGCGTCGTGCGCTTCGTTCGGCGTCATCCCGAAGTGGTCGTGCCACAACGCACGCGCGTGTTCGCCGGCGAGCGCGCCCGCATTCATGCGCAGCAGCACGGCGCCCGGCGTGGCGCCGCCGGCCGCCGCTTCGCGCGCCAGCGGCACGAAGCGCGCGACCGCGTCCGGGTTGTCGAGCACGAAATGACAGCGCGATGCGAGCCCCGCGCGCATGAACATCTCGTCCATCGACGGGTTGTTCAGGTAGCGCGGCGTGCGGATCCGGCCGATCATCGCGTCGAGTTCGCCGCGGCTCGCGAGCTCGACACCGTCCTCGTACGCATGCGCGCAGCGCGCGAGCATGTCCTGGTTCGGGTTCGCCTTCAGCGACACGATCAGCTTCGTGCCGAGCCGCGCCTTCAGCGACCGGTAGCGCGCGATCGCGACTTCCGGCTCGTACACGTAGCAGGGCGTGCGCAGGTCGGCGAGCCAGCCGTAGTCGGGCGCGGTCGGAAGCGGGCGCTCAGGCGTCATGGCGGCCCACCGGATGAAGCGTGGCGGCCGCATAGGCGCCGCAGTTCGACTGCATCACGCCGAGCACGCGCTTGCCGTGCGCGACCGCGTCGAGCCCGACGTCCGCGACGTTGATCGGGAAATCCGAACAGCACGCGTGGCCGCGCGCATGGATGTTGTGCGCATACAGCCGCTCCGCCGGCACGCGCATCGCGCGGCACAGCGCGTTCCAGCCGGGCAGATCCGCGTTGTGCGGCAGCACGAGCTCGTACGCGTCGAGCGCGTGCGGCTCCAGCGCGACCGCGGCGTCGATCGCCTTGCGCGTGTATGGCCACTCCATCATGATCAGGTCGGCCTCATTCGCGGCGACGGTGTCCGAGCCGCGATGCCATTTCGCATGCGTCTCGATCGCGATCCCGCCGAGCCGGTTCTTCGTGCTGTTGCGCGCGATCAGCATCGCGGCCGCGCCGTCGCATTGCACGCCCGTCATCTGTCGCATCCGGAAATCCTCGCCGTACACGCGGTCGGACGACACGAGCAGCGCCGCGTCGAGCTGTGGATGACGGCGCATCAACGCGCGGATCGTCTCGATGCCGGCCGCGACCGACACGCAGTTCAACTGTGCGACGGAGCCGAGCCACAGCGGCTCGATCCCGAACCGCGCGGCGAGTTCGTGCGGCAGGCTGCGCGGCGCCGGCGGCACGCTGAACTGCTGCGTGTGCACGTGCACGATCGCGCCGATGTCGGACGGCTGAACGCGGGCCGAGTCGAGCAGGCGGCCGGCCGCCGCGATCGCGAGGTCGGTTTCGCTCGTGTCGAGCGCCATGTGGAAATAGCGGCTGCCCGACTGCGCGATCGCGGCCGCGCGCTGGGCCGGATAGTCGCGTTCGGCGGCCCAGGCCTCGATGTCGACGGGCGGGCCCGGCAGCTCGTAGGCCACCGCGTCGATGCCGATCCAGAAGCCGGGGTCGCGGGATGCTTGGGAAGAGGCCATCGTCATGTCAGTTGAGCGGCATCGCCGCGTAGTCGAGGACGTCGAGTTTTTCGAAGGTCGCCTGCACGGTCGGCGTGAGCAGGCCCATCTCGCGGATCGTCGGCACGAGCCGCCGGAAGATCGAGCGGCGGATCGAGCTCGACACCGGCGATTCGCGGACCATCGCGCTGCATTCGCGCTTCGACAGCCCCATCGGTTCCCAGATGTCGTCCGCGCACAGGTGCTCGTACAGCACGGCCGCGCCTTCGCACACGAATTGCTCGCGCTCGCGCAGCTCGTGCGCGCTCATCTCCGCATACACGCGGCACAGCGTGATCCGGCCGACCGCGAAGTGGCGCGACTCGTCGCGCTGGATCCGCATGAACAGGTCCTTGATGAACGGGTCCGTGCTGTACGCGACGACGCTCTGGAAGATCGACAGCGCGATGCCCTCGACGAGCACCTGCATCCCGAGGTTCGTCATGTCGAGCGCGCTGCTCGTGATCGTGTCGTGCAGCAGCCCCTTCAGCGAACGGCTCATCGGGTAGCTGACGTCGAGCTTCTCGTTGACGAGCTTCGCGTACGCCTCGACGTGGCGCGCTTCGTCCATCATCTGCGCGGCCGCGCACAGCCGCGCGCTCAAACCGTCTTCGGCCGACGCGAGCTTCGACGCGCAGATCAGCGCCGCCTGCTCGCCGTGCAGGATCTGCGACAGCAGCCAGCCCTGCGCGTGGTGGCGCACCTCGCGTTTGTCCGCGTCGGACAGCTTGCCCCACAGCTCGGTGCCGTAGATCAGCAGCGTCGGGTCGGGCATCCCGAGCGGGTTGGCCGGATCGAGTTCGTGGCTCCAGTCGACGTCGGTCGCGACGTCCCACTGCGCGGCCTTCGCCTTCTCGTACAGCCGGTTCAGCGCCTCTTCGCGCAGCGCGTAGTCGTTCGACATCAGCGCGTCGACGGGCATCGACCAGCGAATGTCGGCCGTGTCCTGCATAACGGTGAGCGTGTCAGTCATGTCATGGTCTCCCCGGCAGCGCGGCGGCGCCGGAATGATGGGCGGAATCGGATAACGCGGAAAACGCGGGTTGCGCGGAAAGCGGGACGGCGTGCGGCTCGACACGGATCGCATACGCGGGCCACGGGCCGCGCAGCTGCGCGTCGAACGCATCGGCGAGCCGCGCGGGCCAGATCGCGCAATGCACGCGGTTGTCGCCGGCGAACTCCGCGTCGCGCAGGATGCGGTCGCCGATCCACACGACCGGCGTGCCGCGCGTCGCATCGCGCAGCGCCTCGCCGTACAGGTTCACGCCGAGCAACACGTGCGGCGCGAGCAGCTCGGCCGGCAGCGCGCCGAAGTACGGCGCGCAGACTTCGATGAACAGGCGCGCATCGGCATGCACGGCGGCGCGCACGCGCCGTGCGAGGTCCGCGAGGAACGCGAAATACTGGACATGGTCGAGCAGCACGCGGCGCTCGCCGTTGGGCATGCGGTGCGCATCATGGGCGTCGCCCGCGGCTTCCGCGAGGGCCGCGCGCGCATAGTCGGCCGGCGTGTCGAGCGGCATCCGGTACGCGCTCGCGGCCACAGTGACCGGCTGCCGCGCATCGCGCTCGATCCGGTAGGTGAAGTGAACGGGGCGCACCATGTCAGGCCTCGCCGTCGAGAGAGAGCAGGGCGTCCGGCGCGAACGCGACGTCGGCGATCGCGTAATAGCCGTTCAGCGCGAGCGAGCAGACGGCCGCGCGGCGCGGCGTGTCGCCGTCGCGATGCGCGAGCAGCACCGACAGCCACGGATCGCTGCCGAACGCATGACCGAACAGCCCGTGGCCGTCGGGCAGCAACGGGGTCGTGCCGACCGACGCGAGCAGCGCGCGGCGCGACGTGGCCGGAAAGAACGGCAGCGCCGCGCGCACGCCGGGCCGCGCCGCGCAGAATCCGCGGATGTCGCGGCCGAGCCGCACGACCGCGCTCGCGGGCGGCGCGGCATCCGCGAGCACCGACGGCGTCGCCTCGCGGCCGACGTCGACGAGCAGCGTGCACACGCCGAAACCCGAGCGGCCCCACGCGGGGTTGCCGTGCCAGTACGTATAGCCGTGCACGTCGATATCGACGATCTGCAGCAGCAGCGTGCGCGGCCCCGTCTCGGCGGCCGTCGCGAGCGTGCGGCGCAGCACGTAGCCCCAGCCCGCGCACTCGTACGAGCACGTCATCCAGTCGGGCCCGTAGTCGTTCGCGCCGGCCAGCGCACGCGCGAACACGCGATGCTGCGGCGAGTCGTTCATCAGCAGCATCGACAGGATCGTCGAACTGAGCACGTAGTCGTCCGCGCCGATCGCGCCGCACACGCGTTCGCGCTCCGCGCAGGCGAGTGCGCCGATCACCCGCGCCGTGTCGTCGAGCGGCACGGCGTGGCCGTCGCGCGACGGCGCGACGCGCCGGTACGCGAGCGCCTGCACCGTCAACGCGGTGGCCGGGGCCGGCAGCGCGGCGTCTTGCGCCGCCGCGGTGGCAAGGGGCGCGAGCATCGCCGGGTCAGGCCGCGTGCTGCTGGCGACGCAGTTGCGCGTCGAGCTGCTGCAGCGTCGTGTACTGCGTGATGTTCAGCGCTTCCGGATCGATCGAACCGTACAGCTGTTCGCAGAACACGATCAACTCGACGATGTTCAGCGAATCGATGCCGAGCTCGCCGATGCCGGCGTCCGTATCGACGGTTTCGACGTTGAGGATCTTCGCGACTTCGCGGGACAGGATGTCGAGTGCGTCGGCCGGAACGTTCTGGGTCGTCATGAGAGGAGCTCCTTGGGTCTTGAGTTGGGTTGATCGGGATCGATCGGCCTGTCGCGGGGTCAACTGCCGGCTTCGCAGCGCAGGCTCTTGCGAAGCTCGTGATAACAACGGTACGAACTGCCTTCCATTTTCGAAAACGCGAGCAGGTCGCGCTGGTCGTCGAACGTCGCGACCTTGCCGTCGCGCACGAGCGCCGTCAGGAACTCGTTCGATAGCAGCTTGATCGCGAGCACGCGCTGCACCTTGCCGAAGCTGTAGTTCGCGTAGTCGGTCTGCGCGTGCGCGGCCGCGGCGATGAAGCTGTGCACGGCGCGCGCGTCCGCGTCCAGCTCGACGCGGCCGGTCGCCTCCAGCCAGCCGATGTGCGCCATCAGCGCGCGCACGAAATACGGCCGCACGACGGTCAGGTACTTGTTGAATACGGTCGGGCCGCCGATCCGCAGGCGGTCCTCGGCGTGCACGCGCACCTGGCCGGCGACGTTCGCGAGCTGCAGGTTGCCGGCGAGGAACGGCGCGCCGCACGTCACGCGCGCGAGCTTGCGGTATTCGTCGGGCCACACGAGATACGCGGCCGGGAACATCACGCCCGGCAGGCGGGCGGCGACGACGGCCATGCAGTCGCGGTGCGCCTCGATGCCCCACACCTTGTCGACCGCGAGCGCGAGGCCCTGGTCGTCGCTGCGCACCGCGGTGCGCCACGCGGCGAGGGTCGGGCCGCCGCCGTCGCTCATCAGGAACGCGAAGTTGTGGCCGGCATCGATGCAGTCGCACGCGCGGCGGTTCTGGTCGTCGGAGAAGAACAGCCCGAACATGATGCGGATGAACGCGCGCATGAACGGCTTGAACAGATGGTGGAAACCTTCGCGGCCGATCTGCGCGAGCAGCGCCTCGGTGAGCGGCGCTTCGTCGTGGCGCAGCGGCGTCGCGGCCGACGAGTCGGGCAGCACGTCCGGCGTCGCGGCCCGCAGCGCGATCACCATCTCGCTGTCGAGCAGCCGCACGGCGGCGGCTTCGACGAGCCGGGCGGCCGCGCGCGGCGGCGTCGCGATCAGGTCGAGGTGGCGCAGCACCGGATACGCGGCCTGCTCGGCCACGCGCGGCACGCGCGGCGACAGCAGCGCGGCGGACGAAGCGGACGAGGCGGGAACGGAAAGCGTGGACATGGCGGAGTTCCTGTCAGAAGCGCACGCGCACGGCGGCGTCGATTCGGGTGGCGAGACCGACCATCCGGTACTCGGAGTGGCTGTCGGAGAACGCGTGCGACACGGCGACGTCGACGCTCACGCGCTTGTTCACGTCGGCGACGACCTGCGCGATCGCGAGCAGGCCTTTGTCTTGCGGCGAATAGACGCCGCGCAGCGAATACTCGACGCGGCCGATCTTCTTGCCGAGTCGCGCGAACAGGTAGTCGCGCAGGTTGCCGTCGACGCTGACGAAGTTCGCGGTGCCGCCGAGGCCGGCCAGGGCCGCGCCGGGCGCCGCGGGCAGCAGCGCGTTGTTCGCGCGCACCGCGCCGACCATCCGGCGCCATTGGCTCGCATCGAAGCGCGCTTCGTCGTGCGACCACTCGACGATCAGCGACAGGTTGCCGGGCAGCGCGCTCTGCATCCCGAGCGCGCTGCGCCACATGTACTGGCGGTCGTTGCGGCGATCGATGGCGTCGTACGCGGCCGGCACATCGAGCGGCGTGCCGTTCGCGATGAACGCGGGCAGTGGCCGCGTCGTGCCGCGCTCGACCCACGCGCTCGCATAGACGGTGTTCGACCTCGCGACGTCGAACGACAGCGTCGCGCCGGCGCCGCCGCGGCCCGCATGGCGGCCGACGAGCAACGCGGCGGAGCCGCCCGACCCGTTGTATGCGCCGCGCACGAGCTGCGTCGCGCCCTCGACGTCGCGGTTGTCGACATCGTTGCGCAGCGTGCGGTTCTGGCCGGCGATGAACTGCAGCGTGGTCTGCTCGCCGGCCCATTTCGCCTCGACGAGCGGCGTGCCTTCGACGTCGCCGTAGCGGTCGTAGATGTCGGCCGTCGCCGCGCGCTTCTGGAAAAAGCCGAGCGGGAAGAACGCCTGCGACGTATCGAGCGTGTCGATCCGCTTGCCGGCCGTCAGCGTGATCCCGTTGTCGAACGCGTAGCGCACGCCGACCTCGTTGAAGCGGGTGGCCTGTGCGCCGAGCGAGTGATTGCTCGCGACGACGCGCGCATTCATGAACAGGTTCTCGCCGTCGATGCGCGCGAGCACGCCTGCCTGCTGCTGGTTGCGCGGCTCGTCGCCGATCAGGCTGCCGAGCAGCGCGTGGCCGTCCATGCTGTCGACCGAGCGCGCGTACGCGATGCCGTTCAGGGTGCTGAGCTGTTCCATCAGCGATGCTCCGTGCGCGAACGGGCAGCCGAGCGCGAGCGGCACGGCAAGCGCGGCACCGTGCCAGTTGCGGCGGGTGCGGCCGGCGCGATGGCGCGATCGGCGAGGGCGGTCACGATGAGCGTCGGCATCGGCGTCGTACTCACTGACCATCGGCGAGCGTGTCGGGATTGAACCAGCCCGACGGAATGCGGTGCGGCCCGCCGTCGAGAATGTCGACGACGCTCGCGCGCTGCTTCTCGATCTCGTTGCGATACGTGATCTTGCGGATCACCTTGCGGCCGTTCGCATCGACCGGCGCCGAGAAATCGGCGCTGCGAAACAGCAGGCCGCTCGCGAGGAAGAACTGCGCGCGCACCGGCACGTCGGTGTCCGGCACGACCCACAGCTTGATGGTCGGATAGACGTTGTCCGGGTCGGTCGCGGTGAGGTCGAGCTCGGTGGCCGGCTTGCCGGCGATCGTCGTCTTGCCGGGCGCGGTGCTCGCGCGATAGCTGTCGGCCCAGTGCGTGCGCGTGATGTCGCTGATCACGACTTCGCCCTGCAGCCGCTGCATCCCGTTGATGCGCACGGCGCTGCGCGTGTTCGGCACGTAGAACCAGTGGCCGCGCGTCGTCGCCAGATACTTCTGGCCGTCGTTCTCGCCGCTGCGGGTCAGCGCGAGCGTGTCGCCGTTGCCGCGCGTGTAGACGAGGTAGCGCGTCGCGTCGCCCGACTGGCCGCCGACCACGTTCGTGATCTCGATGTTGGTCTGCGTGTCGGCGGCCGTGCTGCGATACGCATCGGCGCGCGCGAGCATGGTCTGCGCGGCGCCCGGCGCGTCCGACGCGCGGGCGGCCGGTGCGCACGCAACCATCGTGGCGAGCGCGGCGAGCGTCGCGCGAATGAGGCGAATGCGGGTCATGGGGCGAGTCCTTCGAGGATGTTGCGTTTGGCGAGCCCGAGCGTCGCGAGTACCGCGGCAGCGACGCCGAGCACGACGAACGCGCATTCGACGGCGGCGATGGCGGCCGGCGATACCGCGAATTCGAGCAGGATCGGCTTCACGCGGCCCGGCGGCGCGGGCAGGTGGATCTGCGCGTGGTTGAGCGCGACCATCGCGAGCAGCGCGACGGCGATGCCGGCGGCGGCGCCGAGCAGGCCGAGCAGCGCGGTTTCGCGGATCAGCACGCCGCGCACCGTCGACGCCGGCACGCCGAGCGCGCGCAGCGTGGAGATTTCGCGGCGACGCTCGACGATGCTCATCAGGATCCAGTTGCTCATCGACAGCAAAATCGTCACGCACAGAATCGCGCCGAACACCGAGAACTGGTTCCTGTACAGCGCGACGACCTGGTGATAGAGCGACACGAGCTGGTCCCAGGTCCGCACGTCGAGTTGCGGCAGCGCGGCGCGCAGTGTCGCGGCGGCGGCCGGTGTGTTCGCGGTGTCAGACAGGAACACCGCGATGCGCGACGCACGGTCGGTGCGCAGCAGCGCCTGCGCCGCGCCGAACGTGACGTCGACGATCCGCTCGTCGACATCCTTGTTGCCGGTGCTCATCACGCCGACGATCTGCGCGTCGGTCGCGTTGATCCCGCCGTGCGCGGTCGACGCCATCAGCTGCACGACCGAGCCGACATGCACGCCGAGCTTGCGCGCGAGCTCCGCGCCGACGACCACTTCGGTGCCGGCATTCGTTGCGGACAAATAGCGGCCCGACAGCACCGTGTGATAGTCGAAGAAGCCGGGCGGCTCGCGGTTCGGCTCGACGCCTTCGCCGACGAAGCCGTAGCTCAGGTCGCCATTCGACACGAGCCCGTCGAAGTCGATCCCGCGCGCGGTGGTCGCCACGCCCGGCAGTTTCGCGACGGCCTGCGCGGCGGCGGCCTGTTCGTCGGCGGTGAGCCCGTACTGCAGCGGGCGCTCGCCGATCAGGTCGAGATAGCCGTGGTGCAGCAGCTGCACGTGACCGACGCCGCTGTCGATCGACCCTTCGCGCACCGCGTCGAAGGTCGCGATCACGTAGCCGAGCGCGACGCTCGACGCGAACGCGGCGACGCCGATCATCGCCATCGTGAGCAGGGTCCGGCGCCGGTTGCGCCAGAGGTTACGCCACGCAAACGTCGACCAGTTCACGGTTCACTCCCGGTACGCCGTCGCGCATCTCGATGCGGCGAGGCAGGCGCGCGCACAGACGATCGTCGTGCGACGCAATCAGAAAGGCGGTGCCCAGCGTGCGGTTGGTGTCGAGGATCAGCTCCGCGACGGCCCGCGCGTTGGTGCTGTCGAGGCTCGCGGTCGGCTCGTCCGCGATCACGATCGCGGGCTCCTTCGCCAGCGCGCGGGCCAGCGCGACGCGCTGCTGCTCGCCGCCGGACAGTTCGCCGGGGCGATGACGTTCGCGCGCGGCCAGGCCGACCGCGTCGAGCATCGCGCGGGCGCGCTCGCGGCGCGTGCGCGGCGTGCCCCATGCGAAGCAGCCGAGCTCGACGTTTTCGAGCGCCGACATCACCGGAATCAGGTTGAACTGCTGGAACACGAAGCCGATGCGCTCGCGGCGAATCCTTTCGAGCGTGTCGGGCGCATTGTCGATGCGGCGGCCTTCGATCCAGCGTTCGCCGCTCGTCGGCACATCGAGGAAGCCGGCGAGGTTGAGCAGCGTGCTCTTGCCGCTGCCCGACGGGCCGACCAGCGCGACGACGTCGCGCGGGCCGATCGACAGCGTCGCGCCGCGCACCGCGACGACGTGCCCGGCGCCTTCGTACACGCGCGTGACGTCGCGCAGCTCGAGCACCGGCGGCGGCGCGGCGGTCTGAGCGGCCGTCATGCGTACGCTCCTTGCTGAGCTTCGGCTCCGACGCCGGCCGCCGTCTCGCCCGGCGCGGCGATCACGGCCAGCGCGCCGGTCGCATACAGATCGCGACACTTCAGCCGCTGCAGCTTGCCGCTCGTCGTGCGCGGCAACGAGCCGGGTTCGACGAAACACAGATCCTGTGCGGCGAAGCCGATCCGCGATGCGAGCAGCTGCTGGCATTCGGTGCGCGTCTGCGGCGTGGCGTCTGCCGGCCGTGCCTCGATCGCGACGACCAGGCGTTCGGTGCCCGTCTGCGGATCGGGCAGCCCGAAGGCGATGCAGGTGCTCTTGCGCAGCGCCTGATGCGCGGCCAGCGCTTCCTCGATCTCGTGCGGGAAGTAGTTGCTGCCACGAATGATGATGACTTCCTTCTTGCGCCCGAGGATATGCAGCTGACCGTCGGCGACGTAGCCGATGTCGCCGGTGCGGAACCAGCCGTCGGCGGTCAGCGGCGCGGCGATCGCGCCGTCGTCCGGGTTCAGGTAGCCGAGCATCAATGACGTGCCGCGAATCGCGACTTCGCCGACCGTGCGGGCCGCGAGCGGATGGTCGCCGTCGTCGAGGATGCAGAACGCCATGCCTTCGATCGGCGTGCCCATCGCGAGCACGGTTTCAGTTTCCGCGTGCGGGTCGCGGTTGTCGTCTTGCGTGACTGGTTGAGCCGCGCGTTGCTCGATCAGCGTGCGCCGGCCGATCGTGTCGGCGATCACGTACGGCGCACCGTCGATCGTGCCTTCATGCCACGCGCGGTGCATCGATACCGCGAGCGTCGATTCGGCCATCCCGTAGCACGGCTGCAGCGCCGATGCGGCGAGGCCATAAGGCGCGAACGTCGCGGCGAAATCGCGCAGCGTGGCTTCGTCCACGCGTTCGCCGCCGATGAAGATGTTGCGGCACGCGGACAGGTCGACGCCGTCCATCGCGGCTGCATTGAAGCGGCGCACGCAGTAGCGCAGCGCGAAGGTCGGCACCGACGTCGTCGTCGCGCGCGTCGACGCGATGCGCTTGAGCCAGCCGAGCGGGTTACGGATGAAGCTGTTCGGCTGCATCATCAAGAGCGGCGCGCGGTAGTGCAGGTTCGACAGCAGCGTCAGCAGCCCCATGTCGTGATAGAGCGGCAGCCACGACGCGGTGCCGTCGCCGGCCGCGATGTCGAAGCGCACCGATCCGCCGATGCCGAGCACGTTCGCGATCACGTTCTCGTGGCTGAGCACGGCCGCTTTCGGATGCGACGTCGAGCCGGACGTCAACTGGACATGATGCGGATCGCGGCCATGCTTCGCGCTGATCAGCGCGCGCGCGCCGCTGTCCGCGGCCATCGACAGCGTCGCGAGATCGACCACGCGCGTCGACGCGGCCGGAAATGCAGCGTCGTGCCACGCGGCGGCCTGTGCGTCCGCGGCGACGACGACGCGCGGACGATACCGCTCGCACGCGACGTCGACCACCTGACGCCCGGCCGCGGCGCGTCGTGCGGGAACCGGCACGGTGCACGGCAACGCGCCGATCATCACGCAGGCCATCATCGCGACCGCATGCTCGACGGACGCCGGCAGTGCGAGCATCACCATGTCGTTCTCGTGCACGCCGAGTTCGCGCAGCGCGCCGGCCTCGCGGAACACCGCTTCCGCGAAACGCCGGTACGTGATGCCGGCTTCGTTGCCTGCATCGTCGACGAACGTCATGCGATGCGTCGCACCGTCGACGTTCTCGAGCGACTCGATCAGGCGATGAATGGTGGATGCGCACTTCGTCACGAGGATTCTCCCGTTGCGGAACACGGCCGCTCGCGCCACGGTGCCGGCGGCGCCGTTCGTCGAGTGAGGAGGATTCTTGCCGCATCGACGCGAGCCGACAAACGGAATCTATGCAGGCAATGCATGCGCGGCACGCATCCACGAGGTGAACGGTCGGTACGCATTCGACCGGTCGTCTAATTCACGATGTGGTGCGCTCATGCGCGGGCGTCATGCAATGCGTTCGGAAAATTCGTTTGTCCGCGGCATCGACTCACAGAAGAATTGCATCCCGGCGCGCGCCAGCGTTGCCGTGTCATGGTGCCGGGCAGGGTCCGGCCAAGGAGAGCGCTTTGTCCGTCACCTCATCGCTTGTCGCCCGCCAGAAATCGGCTACAGACATGAAGAGCCGCCCGAGCAACGTGGTTTTCTCGCTGAAGCTGGCGGTCTACGTCGCGCTTCTCGCGCACGGCATGCTGTTCGCGCTGTCTGCGTTCGTCGTCCTGAAGATCGTCGGCGTGCTGCTGATCGGTGCGACCTATGCGCACGGCGTCGAGCTGCAGCACCAAGCGCTGCATTACCAGGGGTTCCGCAGCAAGCGGCTCAATACGGTGTTCGGCGTGCTGGTCGGCATGCCGATGCTCGTGTCGTTCCATGCGTACCAGGACAGCCACCTGCGTCATCACCGGTTGCTCGGCACGCCCGAGAACAAGGAGTTCTTCGACTATGGCGACCAGTACGGCGCCAGCCCGGTCGTGAGCGTCGGGCTGTGGGCGTGGCGGCTGTCGATGGCCGCGCACTATCTGCAGTTCGCGAAGAACGTCGCGAAGCTCGTCGTGCCGGGCGCGCGCTTCGGCGACAACCCGCTCGTGTCGCGGGCGATTCGCCGCGATCATCTGCTGATGGTCGCGGCGATCGCGCTGCTGGCCGGCGTGTCGGTCGCGCTGCATACGTGGTTCGTCGTGTGGGTGTGGGTCGTGCCGCTCGTGCTCGTCGCGACGCCCGTGCATGCGCTGATCGAGATGCCCGAGCATTACCGCTGTGAGCTGACGAGCACCGATCCGTTTCGCAACACGCGCACGATCGAAAGCAATGCATTCATGACGTGGTTCACGAACGGCAACAACTATCACGTCGAGCATCACATGATGCCGAACCTGCCGATCGAGCGGCTGCACGATCTGCACGGCGTGATCGCGCCACGCATCCGCCATTACCACCGCACCTATCGCCAGTTCTACTACGCGTTGCTGCGCGGCCGGCTGGCGCCGCGCACGGTGGACGACGACGCGGACGAGCGCGAAGCCGATGCCGACGCGGCCGCGCCGGCATCCACGCAGTCGGCATGAGCGCATGAGCGCCGCGGCCGGTCACGAACCCGAACGCTTCCCGATGACGGTGACGACGATGCTCTATCCGGAACTTTTCAGATCGCTCGAGGCCGTGCGCTGGGACATGGAGAAGGACATTCCGTGGGACAGCTTCGACGCGTCGCTACTCACCGACGAGCACGCGAAGACGATCAGGATGAACGCGATCACCGAATGGTCGGCGCTGCCCGCAACGGAAATGTTCCTGCGCGACAACCAGCACGACAGCGACTTTTCCGCGTTCATGAGCGTGTGGTTCTTCGAGGAGCAGAAGCATTCGCTCGTGCTGATGGAATACCTGCGCCGGTTCCGGCCGGAAATGGTGCCGACCGAGGAAGAGCTGCACGCGGTGCGCTTCCCGTTCGATCCGGCGCCGCCGCTCGAGACGCTGATGCTGCACTTCTGCGGCGAGATCCGCCTGAACCACTGGTATCGCTGCGCGGCCGACTGGCACACCGAGCCGGTCATCAAGCACATCTACGAAACGATCTCGCGCGATGAAGCGCGCCATGGCGGCGCTTACCTGCGCTACATGAAGAAGGCGCTGAACAACTGCGGCGACGTCGCGCGCGCGGCGTTCGCGAAGATCGGCGTGCTGATGGCGTCGGCGCGCCGCACCGAGAAGCCGCTGCACCCGACCAACCTGCACGTGAATCAGGCGCTGTTCCCGCGCGACACCGTGCAGTCGCGCCTGCCCGATCCGGAATGGCTCGAGCGCTGGCTCGACGAGCAGATCCGCTTCGACGGCGAGTGGGAAAAGAAGGTCGTCGACCGGATCCTGCACAACCTGTCGATCCTGTTCGAGCGCACGTTCGCGACCGCGCAGGAGTTGAATCGCTATCGTCGCGAGGTCACGGCGCGCGTGCACGACACGGCAGACAGCGTGTAGCCGGTCGCGCGGGCTGCCGCGCGGTGGGCGGAACGGGGCCATGAAGCGCCGGGCGGCGACGCTGTCCGGCGAGCTCGGCCATTGGCGCGCGTAATCGACCAGATCATTTTTTAAAAACGGTGTGACAAACCGCCGCATATTTTCGTGTTTAGCCGGTTCAAATAAACACTCGAATGCCGATTTTCGGATGGGGTGGAACCGGATCCAGTGTTTATGAAATTCCCATAATCCGGGAAATTGATTATAAAGACAGGTAATTGAAATTGTATTGTAGGCGCATATTTTTCTGTCCGCCGAAGCCTCGGAACAGACGAATGAACACCGAATTTCATACTGGAACCCTTATGTGGAGGGCGTTTATGGCGTAATTTCCCGGGTCGATCAATTGATGGTTCGATTTACAGAATTAATATTTCATAATGCTAATGTAAGAATAAGATGTTGAATCGACGTTGATATATAAATATGAGTGTCACGGTTGAAAGCAAGAATGATAATCGTCTATGCTTCGCTATAAAATCGTTTCCGGTTTCAAATGGAAATAAAACGATCTCAGGGAGACGGAAGGCGACTTGTCTGTTGGTAATGTCATTTTGAGGCGGCGGTATGGCGAATGTGAGATTGGCAAAACGGTTGCGAGGGATGCCTTCGCTTGATTTCCTGAGGGGCTTCGAATGCGCGGCGCGGCATTTGAGCTTCACGCGGGCAGGGCAGGAGTTGAACGTCACGCAATCCGCCGTGAGTCGCCAGGTCAAGGCGCTCGAGGAGCAGCTGCGGATCGAGCTGTTTCACCGGCACATCCGTTCGCTGACATTGACCGACAAGGGGCGCGAGCTGTACGACGCGATCTCGATTGCGTTGTCCGATCTGGAATCGGTCGTGGGCAAGCTGTCGTCGAGTGTCGGCCAGCGCTCGATCTCGCTGTCGACCACCGTGTCGTTCGCGGCGCTCTGGCTGATTCCGCGTCTCGGTTCGTTCCGCGCAAGCTATCCGGACATCGATGTGCGCGTGTCCGCGACGAGCGAAATCGAGGATCTCAAACGCAAACGTTTGCACCTGGCGGTGCGCTATGCGGGCCCGTGCACGCCGCTCGACGACACGCAGGTGCTGTTTCGCGAACGCGTCGTCGCGGTGTGCAGCCCATCACTCGCGACGGCCGTCGGCGGCCGTCCGTCGATGACGCCGGACGATCTCGACAAGCACGTGCTGCTGCATCTCGACGATCCGCGCGGCGAATGGCCGTGGTATGCGTGGAGCAATCTGCTGAAGGCGCTCGGCGTGCCGCGGCTGCGGCCGGTCGGTGCGCTGCACTTCAGCCAGTATGACCAACTCGTGCAGGCCGCCGTCGACGGGCACGGCATCGCGATCGGCAGGCGCCCGCTGATCGACGGTCTGCTGAAGCAGGGCCGGCTCGTCGAGCTGTTTCCCCACTGCACCGTTCCATCGGGCAGCTATGCGGTCGTGCAGAACCCCGACGCGTGCAACGAATTCGACATCGCGGTGCTCACCAACTGGCTGCTCGACGAAGCCAGCGTTCCGCCCCAGGCGCCCCCGGACAACGCGGGCAGCAACGTGCTGCCGCTGTATCGCGTCGGCTAGCGCCCGCGCGCCGCGTGGATGGCCGCTCCGCGCTCGCGTCGCGCGGCGCGTCGTTGCCGCCGCACGCGTCACGCGTCATCCGCAAACGCCGCTACCTGTGCGATGATTCGCGGCTTCGCGTGCGTCGCAATACGCCGCTGACCCAGGCGCCCGGTTGCGGGCCGCCGTCGATCGTCCATACGTACATGAACCCGGAGGCGCGATGCCCACACTGACCATCCAGCACAGCACACTGCATTACCAGGATCACGGCACCGGCTTTCCGGTGCTGCTCGGGCACAGCTATCTGTGGGACGCGGCGATGTGGGCGCCGCAGATCGACGCGTTGTCCAGCCGCTATCGCGTGATCGTGCCGGACCTGTGGGGGCATGGCGCGTCGGGCCCGCTGCCCGATGGAACGCAGACGCTCGACGATCTCGCCGCACACGCGAGCGCGTTGCTTGATGCGCTGGAGATCGAGCAATGCGCGGTCGTCGGCCTCAGCGTCGGCGGGATGTGGGGCGCGCGGCTCGCGTTGCGCGAACCGCGGCGCGTGCGCTCGCTCGTGCTGATGGATGCGTCGCTGGAAGCCGAGCCCGACGCGACGCGCCTGCGCTACTTCGCGATGCTCGATGCGATCGAGGCCGCCGGCAGCGTCGTGCCGCCGCTGCTCGATGCGATCGTGCCGCTGTTCTTCCGGCCGGACGTGAACTTGGCCGACCCGGTGCCGAGCGCGTTTCGCGCGGCGCTCGCGAAGCTGCCGGCCGACCGGCTGCGGGAATCGATCGCCCCGCTCGGCCGGCTGATCTTCGGGCGACCCGATACGCTGGCCGCGCTCGCCGACCTGGACGGCGAACGCACGCTGCTGATGTGCGGCGCGGGCGACATGGCGCGCCCGCCGTCCGAGACGGTGAAGATGGCGAGCGTGATCGGCTGCCGCCACGCGCTGGTGCCGGACGCCGGCCATATCTCGAACCTGGAGAATCCCGCGTTCGTCACGCGGATGCTGCTCGACTGGTTCGACGAACAGAAGCTCGCGGCGGGCTGACCTTCATGCGCGCGACGCCGGCGGCGGATGCCGCGCGGCGTCGTGTGATGCGGGCCTGCGTGATGCGGCCCGGCGTGATGCGCGTAACGCGTGTTACGCGCGTTCGCCGATCGGCGTGAACTTGCGGTCGCGCACGCGCCCTTCGTCGGCGCCGCGGCGAATCAGGTCCTGCGCTTCCGCGCGGCTCGCGACGCACGGCGCGGAGCCGGGCAGCGGCCGCCGCGCGGTTTCGCGCAGCGCGAGCACCGACACGATGCCGATGAACGACGCACCCATCAGGTAGTAGGCCGGCATCATCAGGTCGCCGGTGCGATCGACGAGCCATGCGGTGACGAGCGGCGTCGTGCCGCCGAACAGCGACACCGACACATTGAAGCCGATCGCGAGCGCGCCGTAGCGGATGCGCGTCGGGAACAGCGCGGGCAGCGCGGACGGCATCACGCCGGTGAAGGTCGACAGCAGCGTGCCGTAGATCAGCATCCCGCCGAACACGGGCAGCATTCCGCCCGTACGGATCAGCAGCAGCGCCGGCACCGACAGCACGAGCAGACCCACGCAGCCGGCCATCATCACCGGCTTGCGGCCGACGCGGTCGGACAGATGGCCCGCGTAGAGCGTCATCGGCATCATCAGCAACATCACGATCAGCACCATGAAGAGGCCGTGCGTCTCGTTGAAGTGCAGCGTCGCCGACAGGTAGTTCGGCAGATACGACAGCGCCATGTAGTCGGTCACGTTGAAGATCAGCACGAGGCCGACGCACTGCAGCAGCGGCCTCCACTGTTCGACGAGCAGCGTGCCGAACGACTGCTTCGGGCGCGCTCGTTCGTCCGCTTCGCGCGATTCGGCTTCCTTCTTGAACGCGGGCGTTTCCTCGAGCCTGAGCCGCACGTACAGGCCGACGAGGCCGAGCGGCCCGGCGATGAAGAACGGCACGCGCCAGCCCCACGACAACAGTGCTTCCTGCGACAGCGTGGCCGTCAGCACCGCGACGGTGGCCGCGCCGAGCGTGTAGCCGATCAGCGTGCCGAACTCGAGGAAGCTGCCCATGAAGCCGCGTCGCCTGTCGGTCGCGAACTCCGCGATGAAGGTGGCGGCGCCGCCGTATTCGCCGCCGGTCGAGAAGCCCTGCACGAGGCGGGCGACGAGCAGCAGCACGGGCGCCATGATGCCGATCGATGCGTAGCTGGGAATCAGGCCGATCGCGAAGGTGCCGACGGCCATCATGATCATCGTGGCGGCGAGCACGCGCTGGCGGCCGATGCGATCGCCGAGCGGGCCGAACACCATGCCGCCGAGCGGGCGCACGAGGAACGCGGCCGCGAACGTGCCGAAGGTCGCGAGCAGCTGCGCGGACGGGCTGCTCGACGGGAAGAACACCTTGCCGAGCGTGACGGCGATATAGCTGTAGACGCCGAAGTCGAACCATTCCATCGCGTTGCCGAACGCCATGGCCCCGACCGCGCGTTTCAGGACGGCCGGGTCGACGATCGTGATGTCGTCCAGCTTCAGGGCCTTGCGCGAAGACCGGGCTTTCGCGGGGTGCGCTTGCGATGAACTCAAGGAACGCTCCTGGAAGGAGCCTTCGCGGCCGGCCGAGCGGGCGCACGGGGGGCGGGCGCGGAACCGTCGGGGACGAAGGCGGTTGTCTCTGGATCGCCGTGATGTCGAGCGCGCGGCGCGCGCCACGCGACACCCGGCAAGGGTGTGTTGGTGTAAAGCAGTGTAGAGAAACGGGGAAAGCGGACTATCGGTCATGCGCCCGGAAACCGGTCGTAAACGACACGGATGGCGCAGGCGGGCAACTCGTTGGGCGGCGCCTGCAAGGGGGGCGGCGGTCCGGGCAGCGTCGACGGTGGTCTATACCGGAGGCGAGGCGCGGGGGCGGCGGTACGTCGCGCGATCGTGCAGGCATGATGCGGCTGAGCACCCCGACCGATACATCGCGCACGGATTCGCACGCGCAATGAAAGCCGCGTCGAATCCGATGTGCGGTTGCGCCATCGCGCGGCGAACGCGGCGAACGCGACGAACGCGACGAACGCGACGAACGCGACGAACGCGACGAACGCG
This sequence comes from Burkholderia sp. 567, assembly GCF_040545115.1. NCBI lineage: Bacteria > Pseudomonadati > Pseudomonadota > Betaproteobacteria > Burkholderiales > Burkholderiaceae > Burkholderia > Burkholderia sp. 567. Next base: position 408,998 of record NZ_JBEPLG010000003.1, on the reverse strand, counting down.
ACGCAATATGATTCGGACTACGAATGCAGAAGGGCGGCAGTTCGGCGAAGGCAACCGCCGCCCGCGCACATCAGAACACGTGACGAATCCCGAGGTTCGCGCCGACGGTCGTCCCGGTGACCGCGTAAAGCGCGTTGTTGATCCCGAGCCCGGTGTTCATCGCGCCGTGGTTGTTGACCATCGCGACCTGCGCGTACAGCGCAGTGGCCTTCGACAGGCTGTAGGTCGTGCCGACAGCCGCGAGCAGCGAGTGATTGGCCGTGTCGTTGCGGTCGCTGGTGAACCACACGCCACCGTTCAGGTCGACGGCCGGCGTCGCCTGGTAGTCGAGGCCGCCGCCGTACACGTTGTTGCTGAACGATCCGCCGACCTTGTAGCTCGCGAACGACGCCTTCGCGGTGACCGGGCCGAACCGGTACGCGGCGCCGATCGTGCGGCCTACGAACGCGACGGTGCTCGGCGTCGGCGTCGGGTTGGTGCCGTCGTTGCCGTCGTAGAACGCGGCGTTGATCATGAAGCCGTCATGCTCGTATTTGACGCTCGCCGAATACTGGCGCCCGGCCTGGAAGTCGCCGGCCTTGCCGCCGAACGCGAACATCGCGCTGCCGGCGAGGCCGGCGATCGTCGGGCTCGTATACGACACGGCGTTCGGATTGAACAGGCCCGTCACGAGCACGTTGTCGACGTAGTTGATCAGCCCGCTGCCGAAGTGCGAGAAGTTGCGCGGATCCGAATCGAAGATCGCGAGCAGGAACGGCGAGTACTGCACGCCAGCCTTGATCGTGCCGAAGCCGCCGTCGAGCCCGACCCACGCCTGGCGACCGAAGAAGTTGCCGTTCGAATGGGCGAACGCGCCGTTGGTGACGGCAAAGCCGCTTTCGAGCTGGAATTTCGCCTTGAGGCCGCCGCCGAGATCTTCGGTGCCGGTCATCCCGAAGGTCGTCGGCGTCATGCCGGTATCGGTCATCGCGAACTGATGGCCGGCGTTCGCGCCGGTGGCGGCGTCGAGCGTCTTGCTCGTGTACAGCAATGCGGCGTCGAGGTTGCCGTACAGCGTCACGGCGCTTTGCGCGAAGGCGCCGGTGCTGGCCATCGCGCCCGCCAGCGCGGCGCAACCGATCACGATTCTGTTTTTCATTGGGATGTCTCCAGTGTTGTTGTACGTCCATGCATCGAACAGGGATGTGACGCACGCCGCGCATGGCGGGTCCGTCGTGCAGGCCGCGCACGCAGGGTGGGGCGCGGCGGGACGCACGTGCGCGGCCGGGTGTCGGCCGCGCGCGACGCGTTCATGGCCCGGATGGGCGCCGGAACGCGCGTGCGTCGAGGATGTAGGGGAGGCCGGCCGGTGCCGGCCTCGTGATTCAGAGCGACTGGCCGAGCTGATCGAGGATCGCCGGGTTCTCGAGCGTGGACGTGTCCTGCGTGATCGCCTCGCCCTTCGCGAGCGAGCGCAGCAGGCGCCGCATGATCTTGCCCGAGCGCGTCTTCGGCAGGTTGTCGCCGAAGCGGATGTCCTTCGGCTTCGCGATCGGCCCGATCTGCTTACCGACCCAGTCGCGCAGCGTCTTCGCGAGCGCCGCCGCTTCCTCACCTTCCGGACGCGAACGCTTCAGCACCACGAACGCGACCACCGCCTCGCCCGTCGTGTCGTCCGGACGGCCGACCACCGCCGCTTCCGCCACCAGCTCATGCGAGACCAGCGCCGACTCGATCTCCATCGTGCCGAGCCGGTGGCCCGACACGTTCAGCACGTCGTCGATGCGGCCCATGATCGTGAAGTAGCCGGTGTCCTTGTCGCGCACCGTGCCGTCGCCGGCCAGATACAACCGACCGCCGAGTTCCTCCGGGTAGTAGCTCTTCTTGAACCGCTCCGGATCGCCCCAGATCGTGCGGATCATTGCCGGCCACGGCCGCTTGACGACGAGGATCCCGCCTTGCCCGTTCGGTACGTCCTGGCCGGTCTCGTCGACCACCGCGGCCATGATGCCCGGCAGCGGCAGCGTGCACGAACCCGGCACCGTCGGCGTCGCGCCCGGCAGCGGCGTGATCATGTGGCCGCCGGTTTCGGTTTGCCACCACGTGTCGACGATCGGGCAGCGCTCCTGGCCGACGTGCTTGTGGTACCACATCCACGCTTCCGGATTGATCGGCTCGCCGACCGTGCCGATGATGCGCAGGCTCGACAGGTCATAGCTCTTCGGGTGCACCTTGTCGTCGGCTTCGGCGGCCTTGATCAGCGAACGGATCGCGGTCGGCGCGGTGTAGAACACGCTGACCTTGTGATCGCCGATCATCTTCCAGAAGCGCCCGGCGTCCGGATAGGTCGGCACGCCCTCGAACACGACCTGCGTGCCGCCGCACGCAAGCGGCCCGTACGTGATGTACGTATGGCCCGTGACCCAGCCGATGTCGGCCGTGCACCAGAACACGTCGGTGGGCTTCCAGTCGAAGGTCCACTTCATCGTCTGCGCGGCCCACAGCAGGTAGCCGCCGGTGCTGTGCTGCACGCCCTTCGGCTTGCCGGTCGAGCCCGACGTATACAGGATGAACAGCGGATGCTCGGCGCCGACCCATTCCGGCGCACATGTGTCGGACTCGGCGTCGGCGAGTTCGTGCATCCACAGGTCGCGCCCGGCGTGCCAGTCGACCTTGCCGCCGGTGCGGCGATAGACGATCACGCTCTTCACCGCGTCGCAGCCGCCCATCGCGATCGCTTCGTCGGCGATGCTCTTGAGCGGCAGCGTCTTGCCGCCGCGCGCCTGCTCGTCGGCGGTGATCAGCGCGACCGCGCCGACGTCGACGAGCCGCTCGTTCAGCGATTTCGCGGAGAAGCCGCCGAACACGACCGAGTGCGTCGCGCCGATGCGTGCGCAGGCCTGCATCGCGACGATGCCTTCGATCGACATCGGCATGTAGATGACGACGCGGTCGCCCTTCGCTATTCCGCGTTTCTTCAGCGCATTCGCGAAGCGCGACACGCGTGCGAGGAGATCGGCGTAGGTGACGCGCGTGACGGTGCCGTCGTCGGCCTCGAAGATCACCGCGACGCGCTCGCCGTTGCCGGCTTCGACGTGACGGTCGAGGCAGTTGTACGACGCGTTGAGTTCGCCGTCGTCGAACCACTTGTAGAACGGCGCGTCGCTCTCGTCGAGCACCTTCGTGAACGGCTTGTGCCACGAAAGGCCTTCGCGGGCGAGACGCGCCCAGAAGCCTTCGTAATCGCGCTCGGCTTCGGCAGCCAGCGCCTGGTAGGCCGGCATGCCGGAAATGGTCGCGCGCTCGCGCGTGTCGGCCGTCGGTTCGAAGATCCGGCGTTCCTGAAGGATCGATACGATGGCGGTCAAGGTGTTCTCCATGGAAATCGTAGTGTGTGGCTTGACGGTTGAAATGCAACTTGCATGCCAATCGCTCGGATATTCGGCCGGAACGGCGTGTGTGCGCGGTGCGATGCTGTTGCTGCCTTTCGATCTGCACTGCAAATCAATGATGAAGGGAGCGGCCCGTGTACCTGCCGGCTTTCCGCTTGCGTCGAAATGCAGCAGACGTGTTGCAGGCTTCAACACGGCGTGCGATTAGTGACGAGCGCTGCCCGCGATGCCGCCGAGTACTACGCGATGAACGACCGGAGCAGGCCGAGCGTGTCGGACGCTCGAAGGCGGGCGAGCGCCGACGCCTCGATCTGCCGCACGCGTTCCGCGGACAGGTTCAGCTGGCGGCCGATGTCGCGCAGCGAGCAGCCTTCGTCCGTGTGCAGCCCATAGCGCAGCTTGAGGACCATCGCCTCGCGCGGCGGCAGCCGGTCGATCACCGCGGCGATCGTGCTGCGCAACTGGGTGGCGCCGGCCGCGTCTTCGGGAGAAGGCGTCGACGTGTCCGGCGCGACGTCGGCGAACGTCATGTCGCCTTCCGGCGAGACCGGCACGTCGGCCGACACCGGTTCCTTCACGATGGCCATCAGGTCGCGCACCTTGTCGACCGGCTCGCCCATGTGGACGGCCAGTTCGGCCGGCGTCGCCGCCGTGCCCGCGCGCTGGCGATGCTCGCGCGCGAGCCGCGACAGCTTGTTCAGCGCGTCGACCGTATGCGTCGGCACGCGGATCGTGCGGCCGAGATCGGCGAGCGCATGCGTGATCGCCTGCCGGATCCACCAGGTCGCGTAAGTCGAGAACCGGAAACCGCGCCGGTAGTCGTAGCGCTCGATCGCCTTCAACAGTCCGATGTTGCCTTCCTGGATCAGGTCCGCGAACGGCAGGCCGCGATCCGGATAGCGCTTCGCGATCGACACGACGAGCCGCAGGTTCGCATCGAACAATCCCGCCTTCGCCGGCTGCATCGCGCGTTCGATCGCGCCGAGTCGTGCATCGAGCGACGCGGTTGCGCCGGGCGGCAGTTCCGATGCGGGCGCCGCGCGCAGGATCGCGTCGCGTGCATCGACGAACTCGGCCGCGCGTCTCGTCAGCGTCGGCGCGCAGGCCGGGTGTGCGGCGATGCATGACGCGAGCCAGCCGGCGTGATCGTCGTCGGCCGCGTGCGCCAACGACGGCGGGACACCCACGTCGGCCAGCATCCGCTCCAGTCGGCCGCGCAACGCGCGGTGCCGGCGTGCGCGGCCGCGCAGCGGCTCGCTCATCCGTTCGAGCGCGCGGGCGGACAAGCCCAATGTGCGGAGCAGTGCCGCGGCGTCGCGTACGTGCGAGCGATACGCGGCGCAAGCGCTGCCGCCGGACGCCAGTGCCGCGCGCATGCCGTGCGCAAGTGCATCGATGCGTGCGAGCTGCGCCGCCACCGCGTCGCGCCAGCTCGAATCCTCGGTCTGCGTATCGGCCTCCGTATCGTCGTCGCGCGCGGGTTCGCCGGCGGCGGTGGCCGACGTGCCCGCCTCGGCGTGATCGGCCGCCGTGTCGTCGTGCGGGCCATCGTCGAGAAAGATCACATAGGTCGACGCGGCGGTCCGGCATTGCGCGATCTCGACGCGAATCGACACGAGCGCGTCGAGCGCATCGGGGTCGCCGCACAGCGCCGCGGCCGACGCGGCGCGGCCACGCTCGATCCGTCGCGCATACGCGAACTCCTCGTCGCGCGTGAGGAGCGGCGTCGTGCCCATCTCGCGCAGATACAACCGGACGGGATCGGTCGTGCGCGGCGCGAGCAGGTCGGCCGCGACGAGCGTGCCGGCGCCGTCGGTCCATACGCGCGCGGGCGGTGCGGGCCGGAAGTAGCGCTCGAGCGTCCAGCCGCTTGCAGTATCGGCGCTGTCGCACACCGCGATCCCGAGTTCGCCGAGCACCGCCGCCACCGCATCGACGCCGCTGTCATTCGCATCATCGTCGGGTAGCCCGTCGATGATGTCGCCGCGCGTGACGAAGCCGCGCGACAGGCCGGTCGCGATCAGTGCGTGGAGGTGCGCGACGGCGTGCGGCGCTGCGCCGTCGTCGCGGCCGGCCGTGGGCACCACCGCGTGCCGCGCCGGCATCCCGTCGCGCGACGCGTCACGCGCGCTTCGCATACACGTTGCACCAGCCGTCCGCCGCGACCGACTTGCCGCCGAACATCGGGCACGTGCCGCTCGCATCGGCCGCTTCGCCCTTGTAGAAGCGGCAGTTCGAGCAGCGCTGTCCGGCCTGGTATTTCGGGAACTGCGCGGGGTCGACGCTGGACGCATGCGCGCGATAGCCGAGCGTCTTCGCGGCGGCGTCGTTCTCGTCGACGAGCGGCGGCGCCGCATAGGCGGTGCGGCCCGCGGCGAGCGCGGCGCACAGGCCGATGGTGTTGACGATGAAGGTTCTGCGGGAGGTGGAGTGCGTCACGGTCGTGTCCTGGTCAAGATGAAATCGTGGGGAAGGGCGCGGCCCGCATTGCGTGGCGGAGCCGCTTGCCCGGTGTTACTGGCTCGCGTTCGCGTCCTTGTGGGCGGCGGGGCCGGCGATGAGCGGCGCCGTCGACGCGCGTGCGGCATCGGCCGTCAGCTTGTTCTTGCTGGCGATATAGCCGTTCGATGCGAGCAGGAAGGCCATCAGGTCCGCGTAGTCCTCGTCCTTGAGCTTGCCGGGCTGGTCGGCCGGCATGTTGGTCGCCATGTAGCCGAACACGCCGCCGATCGTCAGGTGCGAATGCGACAGCGGCGCGAACGACGTGCCGCTCAACGCGGGCGCGGTGTTGCCTTCGAGGTCGGCGCCGTGGCACTTCGCACATGCATTGCCGTAGAGTTCCTTGCCGTGCGCGGCCTGTGCGGCGTCGAACGCGGGTGCGGGGTCGCCGGCGCCCGCCGCGACGCGGATGAAGCCCCCGCCGGCAGTTGCGTTGCGCGCGCGCAGGAGGCCGCCCGATTGACGGCCGCCGGCGGCCGTCGCGCCGTCGAGGAAGCGCGCCGGCGTGCGCGATTCATGCGACTCGTGCGCTTCGAGGGCGCTGCCGGGCAGTGCCCACTTGCGGGTCAGCGCGGCGAGCCGGCCGTTGTTCTTCATCTGCGTGAGGGCCGCGTCGATGCGCTGCTGCAGCGCGGCCGAGCGCGGTGCGAACGCGAACGTGAGCTGCCACTCGGCATACGGCGACGACGTCGCACCGATGCGGAACGCCTGCTTCGGATGCGCGGCCTGATACGCGACGACCGCCGGATACCAGACGATCGCGCGATGCGCGCGGCCGCGGGCGACCGCGTCGACGGTTTGCTCGGACGTGTTCTCGAGATCGAAGCGCGCGTCCTTCTGCTGGACCGCGATCAGCTGCGCGGGGCTCGCGTAGGTGGCCGCGACGATTTCGCGGCCGGCCGTCGGCGTGCCGGCGTCGCGGCGCGTGACGCTCACGTAGCCCGATCGCAGGTAGCCCTGCGAGAAGAGCAGCTTCGTATCGGATGCATCGGCGATCGCCGAGCGCGGGAAGCCGGCGAGCACGTCGCAATCGCGTTCGAGGATGCGGGCGAGCTCGTGCGCGGACACGCCGTCGTCGTCGCTGCCGCCCGCGTCGTGCGCGGAGAAGGTGGCGGCGATGCCGGCCGCGCGGAACACGTCACGGGCGATGGCCTTGTCGAGCGCGGCCGTCGGCGTGCCGGGCAGCGAGCAGACGCGCACCGGCGTCGCGGCCGTGGACGGCACCGGGAGCAGCGCCGTGCCTGCCGCGAGCGCACAGGCCACGGCGAGACGGGAAAGTGGAAGGTTCATGATCGTCGCTCGGTTGGAAACGGGGGAGGCACCCGCGCCGTCGGCGCGGGCGCAATACGGTTGGCCGGGTGGAGATCAGCCGCGGTCGAGGGCGAACACGTACAGCGTGCCGCCGCGCGGCACGTCGTCCGCCGCCTTGGCCATCGGGCCGCCCCAGATCGGGTTCGCGCCGCCGTAGCCGGCCAGTACCGCTACGTACTCCTTGCCATCGACTTCAAACACCGACGGCTGCGCGATGATCCCGCTCGCCAGCTTCGGGCTTTCCCACAGCACCTTGCCGGTCGACACGTCGAACGCGTACAGGTGGCCGTCGAGCGAGCCGCTGAACGCGAGGCCGCTTGCGGTCGTCGCGACGCCGCCGTTCCACGGCAGCTTGCTCCAGTGGCTCCATACCTTCTTGCCGGTGTTCACGTCGATCGCCTGGAGTTCGCCGTAGCCTTCGCTGCCCGGCTCCGGCTTGATCTCGAAGCCTTCGCCGAGATACGGCAGCCCTTCCATGTAGTTGACCGACTTGCCCGACAGGCTCATGCACGCATGCAGTGACGGCACGATCGCGAGATGGCGTTGCGGGTCGTACGACACCGACCACCAGTTCTTGCCGCCGAGGAAGCTCGGGCACGTGTCGATCGTCGTGCCGACCTTCGGATACTTCGCGGGATCCTGGATCGGCGCGCCGTCTTCCGTGTAGCCGGTGACCGAGGTCGCCTTCACAAACGGTTCCGCATAGATCAGCTTGCCGGTGTCGCGATCGATCGCGTGGAAGTAGCCGTTGCGGTCCGCGTGGATGATCGCGTCGTGTTCCTTGCCCTTGTACTTGATCGTCGCGAGCACCGGCGTGTTGACGCCGTCGTAGTCCCAGGTGTCGTGCTTCGTGTACTGGTAGTGCCACTTGAGGTCGCCGTTCTTCGGGTCCAGCGCGAGCAGCGAATCGGAGTACAGGTTGTCGCCCGGGCGCAGGTCCGCGAGCCACGGCCCCGGGTTGCCGACGCCCCAGTACAGCGTGCGCGTCGCCGCGTCGTAGGTGCCGGTCAGCCAGGCCGGTGCGCCGCCGTGCGCCTGCATGCCGTCGGGCCAGGTATCGGCGTGCTTCTCGCCCTGGCCGGGGATCGTGTAGCGCTTCCACAGCAGCGCGCCGTCGGTCGGGCTCAACGCGGCGATGAAGCCGCGCGCGCCGTACTCGCCGCCCGAGCTGCCGACCACGATTGCACCGTCGATCGCGAGCGGCGCGAGCGAGAACGAGTAGCCGAGGCCTGGCTCGAACATCTGCTTCTTCCACACGAGCGCGCCGGTCTGCGCATCGAGCGCGGCCACTTCGCCGCTCAGCATCGCGACGTAGACGTTCTTGCCGTACAGCGCGACGCCGCGGTTCACGACGTCGCAGCAGGCCGTCTTGAACGACTCCGCGCCGAGCTTCGGTTCGTATTTCCACAGCTGCGCGCCGGTGGCCGCGTCGAACGCGTACACGTTGTCCTTCGGCGTGGTCACGAACAGGTAGCGCCCGTTGACGATCGGCGTGGCTTCGAAACCCTGCTTCAACTGGGCCGGAAACTTGTAGCTCCACGCCTGCGTGAGCTGCTTCACGTTCGACGGATCGATCTGCTTGAGCGGCGAATGCGACTGGCCGTTGTACGTGCGGTAGTAGGTGAGCCAGCCGGGATCGCGTTGCGCGTCCGTGAGGCGCTGGTACGTGACGGCCGGATAATCGGCGGCGGCGTCCACGAGGCCGGGATTCAAGGCGATGGCGACGGCTGCCGCGATGCCGATCGTTGCCAGTCGGCGCGTCGAAGCCGAGAGTTTTTTCATGGTTGTCTCCTGAGTCATTGTGGTCGCACCGCGGCCAACTCATGGCCGGGCCGGCAAGGGTGGGGATCCGGGTCCAGTGCGCAGCCAGTCACGCAAATCGCATGCCATTGCGGCGGAAGCATTGCCACGCAAGGCGTAGCGGGCGATTGGGCGCGTGGTCGCGACGCATGCGGCGCAGCGCGGGCGATCCGCGGGTGTTGCGTTCGGGGACAGTCGCGGGCGGAGTGTTGCGAAACATGACAGTGGGTTGATGGGGGTGCGGGTGCATCGCGTGCGGTGGAGCGTGTTCGTTTGGTGAGGTCTTTGGAGGCGTGAATGCGCGGCGCAAAGCTCGCGATCGCCATGGACGGAGCGCAGGGTTCGCGTATGGTGTTGTGCCGGCGACGATGCGCACGCTACCGGCAGCTCTGGGCCGTGCACGCGAGGCGTGCGTGGCGACCGGGTTGCCGCGTCCCTGATCCAGATCGACACAGGTGCGACTGCGGTGACACGGACTGCATAGGGACGCGCCGCGCGCCGTTGCGTGGCAGCGGCTGCATGCCGCCGGCTAGCCGGTGCATGTGTCGGTCTGCTTCTTGCCGCTGTCGACCTCAAACGATCGCGTGCGATGACACAGTGCATTGACCGTTCCGATGCTGCCCGCAGCTCCGGCCGATCAAAGGAGCGTCGATTGCCGTCCACGCATCGTTACGGATAACGACATAAATAAATGGCGGAAGGAGACATGGAGATAAAGGAAGCCGAAGCGTCGAAGCGCCGCTTCGTCGCCGGGCGCGCGCTATGCGTGGGACTGAGCGGGCGATTCGGCCGGCGAGGGTGGGTCCGCGACGGCGGTCAGCATCTCACGCACCGCACGCGCGACGCCATGCGCGAGCGCGTCGTCGCTCGCAAGATGCCCGGCCTGCACGCGTTCGACGATGGCGGCCGGCACCGCGCGTGCGAGACGGTCGACGTTGTCGACCGGGCACACGCGGTCGCGCGTGCCGTGCACGGCATGCAACGGCACGCCGGCCTGTGCGGCTGCTCGCGCCAGCGCGAGCAGCCGGCGCTCGCCGAGCCAGCATGCACGTTGCAGGTAATGCGCCTGGATCCGGTATTTGTCGATCAGCCGGTCGACGGTGCGTTGGGTCGGGCGCGCCCCGCGTGCAGGCCGCCCGGTCAGGATCGCGTCTTCATACGCGCTCCACGCGAGCGCGAGCGCGCGTTGCCGCGCCGCACCGGCGCCCGGCTGCAGACGCCGCGCGCAGCAGCCGATCAGGCGATCGGCGCGCGTCGTGCCGGCGGCAGCGGTCAGGCGCTGCCATTCCCGAGGTGCCCGCACGCGTGCGCCGATGAACAGGCCGCGCACTTCGCGCGACGACGTGAGGAACAGCCCGCGCAGCACGACGCCGGTCACGCGCGACGGATGCTGTCCCGCGTACGCGAGCGCGAGCGCCGCGCCCCACGATCCGCCGACGACACCCCAGCGCGCGATGCCGAGCTGCACCCGCAGCGCGTCGAGGTCGCCGATCAGCCGCATCGTGTTGTTATGACGCAGGCCGCCGCGCGGCGTCGACGCGCCCGCGCCCCGCTGGTCGACCAGCACGACGCGCGTCCGCGTCAGATCGAACAAATGCAGCACCGCTGCCGGTCGGCTGCCGCTGCCGGGGCCGCCGTGCAGCACGACGACGGGCTGGCCGAGCGGATTGCCGGCTTCGGTCCACGCGATCCGGCATGCGTCGCGAGACAGCGCGGGCGGGGAGGCGGAAGTAGCGCGGCGCGGTCGGTGTGATCGGTGCGTCATGTCGTCAGAGCGTCGGGGCGTCGGGGCGTCGGTGCGTCATGTCGTCATTGCGTCGGGGCGTCGGGGCGTCGGCGCGTCATGTCATCAGAGCGTCAGAGCGTCGGTGCGTTATGTCGTCGAGGCGTCGGGGTTGTCGGAATCAGGGTAATGACCGAGGCGGCAGGGACCACAAACGGGCCGCGCCTTGACCGACATCAAAGCTAGAATCACGCCAGCGACGACGATCGGAATCATCCGGTAACGGCGACGGGTGCATCCGCATTCGCAATGCCTCTCACGTCGGCAGTCGTCGCGAGCGTCCGGCGCTTGCTTGCATCTTGCTTTCATTGGGCATCGACGCAGCGATCCACGACGCGCGGTTGAAGCAGCCTAGCCACCGTGGCCCGAAGTTTGCTTGATTCAGGACAAACAGTCCGGCAGCGACCGGAAGGATCCCCGGAGGAGACAATGCGCGATGACGTTCATCCGACGGCCAACGCACGGGCCACGCATGCGCCCGGCTGGCCGACGCCGACGATCCAGAAGTCCCATGAGCGGTCCGAGACGTTCGGCCTGCAGGCGACGGCACGTCCCGACTACGACCTGCTGTCCGGCGCCGCGCTGTCGCTCAAGCGCGAGCAGAACCGCGTGCTGTGCGTGCATGCGATGCCGGTGATGGAGACGCTGCACGAGCAGATCGTCAATACCCAAAGCATGATCGTGCTGACCGATGCGGAAGGATTGATCCTGCATTCGATCGGCGACGACGATTTCCTGCGGCGCGCGGAACGCGTCGCGCTCCGTCCGGGCGCGAACTGGGCGGAGAACCGGCAGGGCACCAACGCGATCGGCACCGCGCTCGCGGAGCTGTGCCCGATGGTCGTGCACGGCGACCAGCACTTCCTTGCGGCGAACCATTTCCTGACCTGCTCGAGCGTGCCGATCCTCGATCCGTACGGCGACGCGATCGGCGTGCTCGACGTGACGGGCGACCACCGCAGCTATCACCAGCACACGATGGCGCTCGCGAAGATGTCGGTGCAGATGATCGAGAACCACCTGTTCACGACGACCTTCCAGGAGACGCTGCAGGTGTCGTTCCACGGCCGCCCCGAATTCCTCGGCACCTTGATGGAAGGGATCGTCGCGTTCACCGCGGACGGCCGCTTCCTGTCGGCCAACCGCAGCGCGCAGTTCCAGCTCGGGATGCCGCTCGCCGCGCTGCGCGCGCATACGCTCGCGTCGCTGTTCGACGTGACGAGCGCGCAGCTGATCGACCGGATGCGCGCAAGCACCGAGCCGCACGTGTCGCTGAACCTCGGCAACGGCGCGGTGGTCTGCGCGCGCGTGCAGTTCCGCCGCGCGATGCGGGCCGAGGGCAGCCGGCCCGCCGAAGTGCACGATGGCGCCGCGCCGGCCGCGCGGCCGCCGGCTGCGCAAGGCGCGGTGAACCTGTCGCGGCTCAGCTATCTCGACACCGGCGATCCGCAGGTGGCGGCGGTGATCGCGAAGGTCCGCAAGGTGATCGGCAAGGACATTCCCGTGCTGATCACCGGCGAGACCGGCACCGGCAAGGAGCTGCTCGCACAGGCGATCCACAACGACTCGCCGCGCCGCGATGGGCCGTTCGTCGCCGTCAACTGCGCATCGATTCCGGAGACGCTGATCGAATCCGAGCTGTTCGGCTACGAGGAAGGGGCGTTCACCGGCGCACGCCGCAAGGGCGCGACCGGCAAGCTGCTGCAGGCGAACGGCGGCACGCTGTTTCTCGACGAAATCGGCGACATGCCGTACCCGCTGCAGGTGCGGCTGCTGCGCGTGCTGCAGGAGCGCATCGTCAACCCGCTCGGCTCGACGAAGGCGATCGGCGTCGACATCGCGATCATCTGCGCGACGCACCGCGACCTGCGCGACATGATCGCGCAGAACCGTTTTCGCGAGGACCTGTATTACCGGCTCAACGGCCTCGTCGTGCGCCTGCCGCCGCTGCGCGACCGCACGGATCTCGCGGTGGTCGTCCAGAAGATGCTGCAACGGGAAACGCTGTCGGGGCCCGGGCGCCGGCCGTTGAGCGTCGCGCCCGACGTGATGGCGCTGTTCGAGCGCTGCGCGTGGCCGGGCAATTTCCGGCAGCTCGCGAACCTGCTGCGTACGGCGGCCGCGATGGTCGACGACGACTGCGAGATCCGCTGCGAGCATTTGCCGGACGATTTCTTCGACGACGTGCGGCGCGACGACGGGCCGGCGGAACAAGGCGCCTGCGCGCCGCCGCCGCTCGCCGCGCCAGCGTCAGCGCCCGCGTTCGCGGCCTGCGATGCGCGGTTGCAGGACGTGGCCGCGTCCGCGATCGCGGCCGCGCTCGCGCGCCATGGCGGCAACGTGTCGGCCGCCGCGCGCGCGCTCGGCGTGTCGCGCAACACGATCTACCGCAAGATGCCGGCCGCCGGCCCCGATGCGCTGGAATCCGACGAGCGCTGACGGCGGCGCGAGTGTCACAGGGGTGTGTCAGGTTGCAACACCCGGTGTTCAAGGATTCAACACCTGCTCAACCGGACACACATGCAGCACACCGTCCGAGCAAGGTTGATGAAATTACGTTGTATGGAAATAGAAAGAATGTCGGTGGCGTGACCACCCGGCGGCTGCCGCATGTCCTCGCGCGCCGCCGCGCGACGCAAATCGCGCCCCGGCATGCTCCTTGCTGAATAGGTATCGGCCGCTCGATCGATGCGGTTGTTATCGACTCACCAACTCAACCAGGAGACACATCATGCAGTGGACCACGCCGGCTTATACCGACCTGCGTTTCGGCTTCGAAATCACGATGTACATCGCCAACCGCTGATCGACGCGCGCAGTGCCGCCCGCATCGACGGACACGATGCGGGCGGCACCGGGAGCATACGCAGATGAAGATCAAGATACTCGGCTCGGGCGCCGGCGGCGGATTGCCGCAATGGAACTGCAATTGCGGCAACTGCCGTCGCGCGCGGGCCGGCACCGACGGCATCGTGCCGCGCACCCAATCGTCGATCGCGGTCAGCGGCGACGGCGTCGACTGGGTGCTGGTGAACGCGTCGCCGGACATCCTCGCGCAGCTGCGCGCCGATCCCGACCTGCAGCCGGCCCGCGCGATCCGCGACAGCGCGATCGTTGCCGTCGTGCTGTGCGACGCACAGATCGATCACGTGACGGGCTTGCTGATGCTGCGCGAGCGCACGTCGCCGTTGCCGCTGTACGCGAGCGCCCCCGTGCTCGACGATTTGTCGACGGGGCTGCCGCTCGTGCCGCTGCTCGGCCACTACTGCGGCGTCGACGTACACCCGATCGTGCCGGGCGAACCGTTCGCGATTCCCGGCGCCGGCGGCATCCGCTTCACCGCCGTGCCCGTCGACAGCAAGCCGCCGCCTTATTCGCCGCGGCGTGCGGCGGCCGTTCCCGGCGACAACATCGCACTCCTGATCGAAGATACGGCCACGGGCCGCCAGGCATTCTACGCACCGGGGCTCGCCGACGTCGACGACGACGTGCGCGCCGCGATGCGCGACGCCGATCTCGTGCTGGTGGACGGCACGTTCTGGACCGGCACGGAAATGATCGACCTCGGCCTGTCGTCGAAGCACGCGGCCGAGATGGGCCATCTCGCGCAGTGCGGCGATGCCGCGCAGCCGGGGATGATCGACCGGTTGCGGCCGTTGCCCGCGCATACGCGCAAGGTGCTCACGCACATCAACAACACGAATCCGATTCTCGACCCCGGTTCCGCGCAGCGTGCGCAGTTGCGTGAGCACGGGATCGAGGTCGCCCACGACGGCATGCAATTCGAGGTCTGACGATGAACGCACCGATTCCCGCCGCGGCGCTGCACGCGACGCCGTGGAGTGCGCAGGAGTTCGAGGCGCGCCTGCGCGCGCTCGAATCGCGCTACCACATCCATCACCCGTTCAACCGGCGGCTGAATACCGGCGCGTGCTCGCCCGAGCAGATCCGCGGCTGGGTCGCGAACCGCTTCTACTACCAGATCAGCATTCCGCTGAAGGACGCGGCGATCCTGTCCAATTGCCCGGACCGCGATACGCGCCGGCTGTGGGTCGAGCGGATCCTCGATCACGATGGTCACGGCGGCCAGGAAGGCGGGATCGAGGCATGGGCGCGCCTCGGCGAAGCGGTCGGCATCGAGCGCGCGGAACTGTGGTCGCTCGTGCACGTGCTGCCCGGCGTGCGGTTCGCGGTCGACGCGTACGTCAATTTCGCGCGGCATGCGCCGTGGCAGGAAGCCGTGTGCTCGTCGCTGACCGAGATGTTCGCGCCGCAGATCCATCTCGACCGGCTCGCGGGCTGGCCGTCCCACTATCCGTGGATCGAGGCGGACGGGCTGCAGTATTTCCGCAGCCGCGTGCCGCTCGCGCAGCGCGACGTCGAGCACGGGCTCGCGGTGACGCTGAACCATTTCACGACACCGGACGCGCAACGGCGCGCGCTCGACATCCTGTCGTTCAAGCTGGATGTGCTGTGGTCGATTCTCGATGCGATTGAAAAGGCCTACCCCGCATGAACTCCAACGACGCCGTCAGCGGCGTGCCGCTGCGCCCCTCGCTGAGGGGCATGTACCGCCTGCAGTGGGAGGCGGCCCAGGATGCGTACGTGCTCCTGTATCCGGAAGGCATGGTCCGGCTCAATCCGAGCGCGGGCGAGATCCTCGCGCGCTGCGACGGCACGCGCGAGCTCGACGACATCATCGACGAACTCGAGCGGCTGTTCAGCACGTCTGACCTCGCGTCGGACGTCTATCGCTTCCTCGATCATGCGCGACTGCGCGGCTGGCTCGACTGACATGGACACGACACCCGCACCGACCCGGCCGTCCACGCCGCTGTGGCTGCTCGCCGAACTCACGTACCGCTGTCCGCTGCACTGCGCGTTCTGCTACAACCCGGTCGATTTCGCGACGCACGGCGCCGAGCTCGATACCGACGCATGGCGCACGGTGATCAGCGACGCGCGCGCGCTCGGCGCCGCGCAGATCGGCTTTTCCGGCGGCGAGCCGCTGCAGCGCGACGACCTGGAGGTGCTGGTCCAGCATGCGCGATCGCTCGGTTTCTATACCAACCTGATCACGTCGGGAGTCGGCCTGAACGCCACGCGCATCGATCGGCTCAAGGCGGCCGGGCTCGATCATATCCAGCTGTCGCTGCAGGATTCGACGCGTGAGCTGAACGATTTCCTGACCAGTACGCGCACCTTCGACCTCAAGCGCGACGTCGGACGGCTGATCAAGGCGCACGGCTATCCGATGGTGCTGAACTGCGTGCTGCACCGGTACAACCTGCCGCACGTCGGCCAGATCATCGAGATGGCGCTCGACCTCGGCGCGGATTTTCTCGAGCTCGCGAATACGCAGTACTACGGCTGGGCGATGCTGAATCGCGACCAGCTGATGCCGACCGCCGAACAGCTGCGCGAAGCCGAGGAAACGGTCAATCGCTACCGCAAGCTCGTCGGCGAACGATGCAAGATCCTGTTCGTCGTGCCCGACTACTTCGAGCAGCGGCCGAAGGCCTGCATGAACGGCTGGGGTTCGGTATTCCTCGGCGTCGCACCGGACGGCACCGCGCTGCCGTGCCACGCCGCGCGCGGGTTGCCCGGCCTCGTGCTGCCGAACGTGCGCGACCGGTCGCTGAAGGAGATCTGGTACGACAGCGACGCGTTCAACGCGTTTCGCGGCGACGGCTGGATGCGCGACCCGTGCCGCACCTGCGACGAGCGCCATACGGATCATGGCGGGTGCCGGTGCCAGGCGTACATGCTGGCGGGCGATCCGGCGGAGGCTGATCCGGTGTGCGCGAAGTCTGCGCATCACGGCCAAGTCGAGCAGGCCGTGCAATTCGCGCGGCGGGCGGGGCGGCAGGATGAGCGTCCGCTGATCTTTCGCAGTGTGGCTAATTCGGTCGGGCGCTGAGCGGGACGGGATTCGCGATCGGCGCGCGTCACTTGCTCGATCGTTTCCTCGATTGCCGCGCAGCCTGCTCGAGCAACGCCGCGAACGCCGCTTCATCCGCACGCAGCCCCCTCGGCGTGCGCCGCACCTCCAGCGTCGCGAGCAACCCGGCCTCGAATGTATCGAGCACCACCGGGTGGATGTAGCAGCGCCGGCACACGGCCGGCGTGTTGCGTAATGTGTCGGCGACCGTCCGCACCGTCTCGACGATCTGCTTGCGGGCATGCGTGACGCCCTGATGCGGGATGCGCCTCAACAGCGCGAGCGCCTGCACGCTGCCCGCCCACGTCCGGTAATCCTTCGCGGTGAACTCCGCACCCGCTGCGTCGCGCAGATAGTCGTTCACGTCGGACGAGCCGACGGAATGGCGCACACCGTCGTCGTCCAGATACTGGAACAGCTCGTGCCCCGGCAGCTCCGCGCAGCGCCGCACAATGCGGCCGATGCGCGGATCCTCAACGGTCACGTCGTGCTCGATGCCGCTCTTGCCTGTAAAACGCAGGCGCACCTGGCCTGGCCGGATCGTCACGTGTCGCTTGCGCAGCGTCGTCAGCCCGTACGACGCGTTCTCGCGCGCATATTCGGCGTTGCCGATCCGCGCGAGCGTCGTGTCGAGCAGCCGCACGATCGTCGCGACGATCTTGTCGCGCGGCATCCCGGGTAGCGCGAGATCGCGGTCGACACGCGCGCGGATGCGCGGCAGCGCACGGGCGAAGGCCGCCATCCGCGCGTACTTGTTCGCGTCGCGCGTCTCCCGCCACAGCGGGTGATAGCGATATTGCTTGCGTCCGCGCGCATCGCGGCCGGTCGCCTGCAAATGGCCGTTGGGGTCCGTGCAGATCCACACGTCGGTGTACGCGGGCGGAATCGCGAGCGCTTTGATGCGGGCGATTTCGTCGGCGTCGCGGATCCGTTCACCGTCCTTCGTGTAGTACGCGAAACCGTTGCGCAGCCGCCGGCGCGTGTAGCCGGGGCGGCGGTCGTCGACGTGGCGCAGCCGCACGGTCGAACTCGCGACGGCGGCTGCAAGAGCTTCGGCGGCACCGCGTGGCGTGGGCTTCTTCATGCTGCGATGCGCCAATCGATCGGAGCCTCCACGCGCAGCGTGCTGCGTTCATGCATGGCGGGCATTGTTGTTCTCCTTGTTGCGGGCGGCCCGCCGCGATGCGCGAGCGGTCCTGCCAGCGCCGCAGCAAGATTCGTGCGCCGTCTGTGGATTTGCCGCCGAGCCGACTTCGCGCGTTCCGCGTTGCCTGCACGACGGCCGCTGCCGCGACCGCCCACACGCGGGCTGACGCCATTCCCGCACAACCCCGCCAGCAGCCCACCACCCCTTAGGTGTTTATACGTATGCCGATACCGATATCGCTTCAATCCAAGATTTCATTGGAAGGTTATCGGACTTGTTCCTAGACTGATCCGGGGCATGCATACCGGGTTGGCGCGCAAGCGCAGGCCGGGCGAGCCCGCACCGCATCCGCGCCACGCAGAATCAGAACAGCGCAGCACAGCACCGCGCAAGGCCGGCGCAGCGGCATACAACGACACCATCGGAGACGGACCATGACATTCATCAGGAAGCTGGCGGTCGGCGCGATCGTCGCCGCGGCGACGGTGCTGGCCACCGGCGCGCACGCGCAGCAAAAACCGATCACGCTCGGGTTCTCGCAGGTCGGCGCGGAGAGCGCATGGCGCACGGCGAACACCGTGTCGGTGAAGAGCGCGGCGAAGGACGCCGGCATCAACCTGAAATTCTCAGACGCGCAGCAGAAGCAGGAGAACCAGATCCGTGCGATCCGCTCGTTCATCGCGCAGAAGGTCGACGTGATCGCGTTCTCGCCGGTCGTCGAGTCGGGCTGGGAGCCGGTGCTGACCGAAGCGAAGGCCGCGCACATCCCGGTGATCCTGACCGATCGCGGCGTCGACGTGAAGGATCCTTCGCTGTACGTGACGATGATCGGCTCCGACTTCCTCGAGGAAGGGCGGCGCGCCGGCCACTGGATGGAAGAGCGCTACAAGAACGACGCGGGCCCGATCAACATCGTCGAGCTGCAGGGCACGGTCGGCTCCGCGCCGGCCAACGATCGCCGCGCGGGCCTGCTGGAGGTGATCAAGAGCAATCCGAAGTTCAAGGTGATCGCGTCGCAGAGCGGCGACTTCACGCTCGCCGGCGGCAAGCAGGTGATGGAAGCGTTCGCGAAGACCTACGGCAAGCAGATCAACGTCGTCTACGCGCACAACGACGACATGGCGCTCGGCGCGATCCAGGCGATGGAAGAAGCCGGCATCAAGCCCGGCAAGGACGTGAGCGTCGTGTCGTTCGATGCGACCAAGGGCGGCTTCCAGGCGATGGTCGCCGGCAAGATCAATGTCGACGTCGAATGCAGCCCGCTGCTCGGCCCGCAGCTGATGACGGCGGTGAAGGACGTGGTCGCCGGCAAGCAGCTGCCGAAGCGCATCGTCACGAACGAGACGGTGTTCCCGATGAACGTCGCGGCGCAGGTGCTGCCGACCCGCAAGTACTGATTCTTGACGGACGCGGGCGGCGGCGCGGGCTGCCGCCGTCCGGCAACCGCTTCGAAGCGAGGGCGTTCCATGACGAATCCGCCGGTGGTCGAGATGATCGGCATCGACAAGGCGTTTCCAGGTGTCCACGCGCTGCAGCGCGTGAACTTTCGGCTGTTTCCGGGCGAGATCCATGCGCTGATGGGCCAGAACGGCGCGGGCAAGTCGACGCTGATCAACGTGCTGACCGGCGTGCACGCGCACGACGCGGGCGAGATTCATGTCGGCGGCGCGCCGGTGCGCTTCGCCGCGCCGCGCGAGGCCGAGGCGGCCGGGATCCAGACGCTGTACCAGGAAGTGAACCTGTGCGCGAACCTGTCGGTCGCCGAGAACATCTTCGCGGGCCGGCAGCCGATGCGGCGCGGCGCGATCGACTGGAAGACGATCCATGCGCGTGCGCGCGCGGCGCTCGCCGAGCTCGACCTGTCGCTGGACGTCACGCGCTCGCTCGACGCGTATCCGATCGCGGTGCAGCAGATGGTCGCGATCGCGCGGGCCGTGTCGGTGGACGCGCGCGTGCTGATACTCGACGAGCCGACGTCGAGCCTCGACGACGGCGAGGTCGCGCGGCTCTTCGACGTCCTGCGCCGGCTGAAGGCGTCGGGCATCGCGATCCTGTTCGTCACGCATTTTCTTGAACAAACCTATGCGGTGTCCGACCGGATCACGGTGATGCGCAACGGCGAGCGCGAAGGCGAGTATCTCGCGCGCGACCTGCCGGTCGACAGCCTGGTCGCGAAGATGACCGGCCGCGCGCCGATGTCCGGCACGCTGCAGGCGGGCGCGGCGGCCGTGCAGCGCGATGCCGGCGCGGCCGCGCCGTTCCTGTCGATGCAGCAGGTCGGTCGGCGCGGAATGATGAGCCCGCTCGATCTCGACGTGCGGCCCGGCGAAATCGTCGGGCTGGCCGGGCTGCTCGGCTCGGGGCGCACGGAAACCGCGCAGTTGGCATTCGCCGCGGAGCGCACCGACACCGGTGCGATCGAGATCGACGGCGCGCGCACGCGGCTCGCGTCGCCGCACGACGCGGTGCGCCACGGCATCGCCTATTGCCCAGAGGATCGCAAGAAGGAGGGGATCGTCGCCGCGCTGTCGATCCGCGAGAACATCGTGCTCGCGCTGCAGGCGCGGCGCGGCTGGTGGCGGCTGATCAGCCGCGCGCGCCAGCGCGAGCTCGCCGATACCTACATCGCGCGGCTCGGCATCAAGGCGCGCGACGCGGAGCAGCCGATCGGGCTGCTGTCGGGCGGCAACCAGCAGAAGGTGCTGCTCGCGCGCTGGCTCGCGACGGAACCGAAGCTGCTGATTCTCGACGAGCCGACCCGCGGCATCGACGTCGCCGCGAAATTCGACATCATGGAGCGCGTGCTGGCGCTGTGCGCGCAGGGGCTCGCCATCCTGTTCATCTCGTCGGAGATCAGCGAAGTCGTGCGCGTGAGCCACCGGATCGCGGTGCTGCGCGACCGGCGCAAGGTCGCCGAACTGAGCGGCGCCGACGCGTCGGAGGAACACGTGTACCAACTGATCGCGGGAGGCCGGTCATGATGCGGCTACGCACATTGCTTCGCCATCCGCTCGTATGGCCGCTGTTGACGCTCGCGCTGCTGCTGGCGCTCGACGTCGCGCATCGGCCGGGCTTCCTGTCGATCTCGCTGCTCGACGGCCACCTGTTCGGCGCGCCGATCGACATTCTCAATCGCGCGGCGCCGCTGGTGATCGTGTCGCTCGGGATGACGCTCGTGATCGCGACGCGCGGGATCGACATCTCGGTCGGCGCGATCGTCGCGATCGCCGGCGCGGCCGCGGCGATCGTGCTCGACGGCGACCCGTCGCGGCTCGGTATGGCGCTGGCCGCCGCGCTCGGCGTCGGCGTGCTCGCCGGTGCGTGGAACGGCGTGCTCGTCGCGTTCGTCGGGATGCAGCCGATCATCGCGACGCTGATCCTGATGGTCGCCGGACGCGGCATCGCGCAGTTGCTGACCGGCGGGCAGATCATCCCGATCGGCGCGCCCGGCTACCTGGAGATCGGCGGCGGCTATCTCGCGGCCGTGCCGTGCTCGGTGTGGATCGCGATCGCGACGATCGCGGCGACCGCGCTGCTGGTGAACCGCACCGCGCTCGGCCTGTTCATCCGCGCGATCGGCGTGAATCCGGTCGCGACGCGGCTCGTGGGGCTGCGCGCCGGCGCGGTGGTGTTCGGCGTGTATCTGTGTTCCGGCGTGATGTCGGCGCTCGCGGGCATCCTCGCCAGCTCGAACGTGCGCAGCGCCGACGGCAACAACGCGGGGCTGCTGCTCGAGCTCGACGCGATCCTCGCGGTGACGCTGGGCGGCACGTCGTTGCTCGGCGGCCGGTTCAGCCTCGCCGGCTCGGTGCTCGGCGCGCTGATCATCCAGACGCTCACCTACACGACCTATTCGATCGGCGTGCCGCCGGAGGCGACGCTCGTCGTGAAGGCGATCGTCGTGATCGTCGTGACGCTGATCCAGTCGGACGCGGCGCGCGCGCTGGTGCTGCGGCACGCGTCGCGGCTGCTGCCTTCCGCGCGTTCGCGCGCCACCACCGGAGCCACGCCCCGATGAACCGATTCCTCGCCCGGCTCGCCGACCCGCGCACGCTGCCGATCGTCGTGACGATCGTGCTGTTCGCCGCGCTGTTCGGCTTCGGATCCGTGATGTACACCGGCTTCTTCTCGATGCAGGTGTTGACCGGGCTGCTCGTCGACAACGCGTTCCTGCTGATCGTCGCGATCGGGATGACGTTCGTGATCGTGTCGGGCGGCATCGACCTGTCGGTCGGGTCGGTCGTTGCGCTGACAACGATCTTCTGCGCGGTCGGTGCCGAGCGGCTGCACTGGCCCGTGTGGGCGATCGTGCCGCTCGTGCTCCTGTTCGGCGCGCTGTACGGCGCGGCGATGGGCGCGCTCATCCATTACTTCCGGCTGCAGCCGTTCATCGTCACGCTGGCCGGGATGTTTCTCGCGCGCGGCGCGTGCTTCCTGATCACGACGCAGTCGATCACGATCAACGAACCGACGTTCCATGCGCTCGCGGGCATCAGCGTGCCGATCGGCGGCGGGACGCTGAGCGCGGGCGCGCTGATCGCGCTCGCGACGCTGGCTGCGGCGATCTACGTCGCGCATTTCACGCGCTTCGGCCGCAACGTCTATGCGATCGGCGGCAACGAGCGCTCGGCGCTGTTGATGGGGCTGCCGGTCGCGCGCACGAAGGTCGGCGTGTATGCGCTGAGCGGCTTCTGTTCGGCGCTCGGCGGCGTGGTGTTCACGCTGTACGTGCTGTCCGGCTACGGGCTGCAGGCGCAGGGGATGGAGCTCGACGCGATCGCCGCGACGGTGATCGGCGGCACGCTGCTCACGGGCGGCGTGGGCTACGTGATCGGGTCGGTGTTCGGCGTCGGCATCCTCGGCACGATCCAGGTGCTGATCACGTTCGACGGCACGCTGAGCTCGTGGTGGACGCGGATCGTGATCGGCGCGCTGCTGTGCGTGTTCTGCCTGCTGCAGCGGGTGATCGAGCGGCATGCGGCGCGGCGGCGTACCGGCGGCACCGGGCTCGATCCGAAACGCCGCAAGCGCGACGCCGCGCGGGTCAGGCCTGCGGCGGCGGGCGA
The DNA here is from genome assembly GCF_040545115.1 of Burkholderia sp. 567. Classification (NCBI taxonomy): domain Bacteria; kingdom Pseudomonadati; phylum Pseudomonadota; class Betaproteobacteria; order Burkholderiales; family Burkholderiaceae; genus Burkholderia; species Burkholderia sp. 567. The sequence goes on along the minus strand of NZ_JBEPLG010000003.1, from coordinate 386,080 downwards.
CGACGCGGCGCTGGTGTCGACGATGCGGCGGTTGTAACGACTGTCGCGTCAGGTGCGATCGTCCGCACGCACCTGCGAGGGAGTGCGTGGCCCGCTGTCACTGGCTTCATGAGCGGCGCGGCGATCACGCCGACCTTGCCATGTCCGGCTCCGCATCGAACGATGCATCGACGATACCCATCCGTTTCAGCGACTCGGTCAGCCGCTCGATCGCGTGCAGATCGAGCGCGTCGAGACGCTCGCGCATCGCCTGCACGAACGCGGCATGGCGCGGCGCATGCGCATGCTGGCCGAGCCATTCCTCGATATCGGTGAGGCGGCCTTCGCTGGCTAGCACGGCCAGCTCGTCGAGCGCATCCGGCGACGGGCAGCGCATCGCATGCGCGTCGCTCAGCGATTCGTCGGGTTCGACGGGCTCGGCCGGCCGCATCAGCGCCGACGCCGGGATCAGCGCATGCCCGATCGCCGGTGCGACGATCTGGAACGTGAACGACGTGCCGACGCCCGGCTGGCTCGTCACGGAGAGCTCGCCGTTCATCGCGCCGACGATCCGCTGCGCGATGAACAGCCCGAGCCCGGTTCCGCCATTCACCGCCTGAACCTGCTGGTACGCGCGGAAGATGTCGCTCGTCTTGCCGATGTCGATCCCGATCCCGGTATCGGCGACCTCGAACACGATGCGCCACGCATCCCCCTGCGGATACGCGCCGACCGACAGCGTGACCGTGCCGTCGCGCGTGAACTTCGACGCATTCGACAGCAGGTTGAGCAGCACCTGCTGCAGCCGGATGCCGTCGATCGACAGCTTGCGCGGCAGCGGCGTCAGCGGCCGGTAGTCGAACCGGTTGTCCTGCTGCCGGCACAGCGCGAGCGCATAGTCGCCGATGTCGGTCAGCAGGCCGGGCAGGTCGGTCGCGTCCGGCGAGATGCCGAGCGGCTGCAGCTCGGACTTCGTGTATTGCAGCAACTCGTCGATCAGCGTGAGCTGGTAACGGATGCTGCGGTCGATCGAGCGGATCAGCCGCGCCTGGCTGCGGGTCGCGCTTTGCAGCAGCAGCTTCGCGTAGCCGTTGATCGTCGACAGCGGCGCGCGCAGGTCGTGGCTCACGTAGCCGAGCGTCTCGATCTTCTGCTGCATGTGCGTCCTTACCTGCTGCAACGCGTCGTTGAGCGCGACCGTGCGTTTCGCGACCTCATCGCGCAGGCGATCCTGTTCGGTGAGCTGCCACTGCTCGAGCCGCTTGCGCGCCTCGGTGCGTTGACGGCCGACGTGGTGGATCCACGCGGCCAGCACCAGCAGGTGCGTGGCGAGCCCGATGATCGCGACCACGGGATTCGGATGGATGTCGGATTTCAGCCAGAGCAGCCACGTCGGTATCGCATCGCGTCCGTCGAGCACGCGCACCAGCATGTTGAAGCTCGCGAACCCGACGGCGATCAGCATCACGCGGGCGCTCGGCGTGCGCCGGATCGCGAAGGTCAGCGCGAGGCCGATGTTCACGACCGCCATCACGGTGTTCAACCGCAGGCAGAACCACGTGAAGGTGAGCAGGTCGCCGTACGCCGCGCCGGCCATGCCGATGCATTCGAGCGCGAAGAACGCCATGTAGACGGCGCGCATCGGCATGCTGGCTTTCTCGCGGTGCGCGACCATCAGGATGAAAGCGATGAAGCAGGCGACCGACAGATAGACGAAGATCACCTCGCCGCGTGCCGACCATTCGTACGCGCCGGGCCACAGATACATCACGGTATAGCCGCGGTACGTCGCTTCGAACAACGTCGTGCTCAGCGCCAGCACGGCCAGCACGACGAACATGCCGCTGCGCGAAAAGAATCCGATCAGCAGCGCACACCAGACAAGTGCGAGCAGGCCGCCGAAGAAACCGAAGTTCCACATCGCGGCGCGCAGTTCGTACGCGTGCCATGCGGTGGGCGTGAACACGGACGGCGCGAGCCGCATTTCCTTGCGCGACGTGATGCGGATCAGCACGGGCATCCGTTCGCCTGGCCGCAGCGTCGTGTCGAGCGTCGGATATCGGGAAGCGGGATGCTCCGCGTCGCCGCGGTCGGCCGGAAAGCGTGCGGCGAGCGTCCACGCGCCGCCGCGCTCGACATAAAAGTCTGCATGGTCGAGACGTGCGTCGCAAATCGCCAGCACCAGCGGGCGCTCGACGCTGTCGTGATTGACCAGCGTCGCGGCGACCCACCATGCCGAGCGGGAAAATTCGATGTTGAACGACGGACGCGCTGCGGACGCGGACGTGCCGGTTGGCGCAGCCGCGAGTCGCGCGGCGGCCTGATCGACGGACATCGTCGCGCCCCGATCCTCGACGATCGACACCGCGTCCAGTTGTGCAGCGTTTTCCGTCGCTTCGGCGCGGTGCGTCGCGCACGCGATCAGCGCCACCGCGAGCAGCAGGAAGGTGTACCAGCCCGACGCGCGGCGCCTAGGCATCGCGCGGGTGATCATGCGTCGCGGGCAGTGCGTCGACCGCCGGACGCTGGCGCCGCCAGTCGGACGGCGTGATGCCGAACCGTTCGCGAAACGCCGTCGCGAAATTGCCCGGCGTCGAGAAGCCGATTTCCTCGGCGATGTCGCCGATCCCCATCGACGTCTCCGCGAGAAAGTGCTTCGCGGCGCGCAGCCGTGTGTCGCGCAGGTATTCGAACACGGTCTGGCCGAGATGATCGCGGAACACGCGCGACAGCCGCTTTTCGTGCGTGCCGACCTGCCGCGCGAGTTCCTCGAGCGTCGGCGGATTGCGCAATTCGCGCAGCAGCACGTCGCTCGCCGCACGCACCAGCGCGGCGTCCGGATGATCGGGCAGCTCGGGCAGGTGCGCGAACGGCTGGCTGCGCCGCGCGCGCTTCAGATGATTGCGGATCCGCGCAATGACCTCGACCGGCTCGAACGGCTTCACGATGTAGTCGAGCGCACCGGTTTCGAGCCCCGCGATGCGATCGTCGAGATCGGCGGCGGCGGTCAGGATGATGATGGGTATGTTCTGCGTCGACGGCGTCGATGCCAGCAGGCGGCACGCGGCGAAGCCGTCCATGCGCGGCATCCGGACATCCATCAGGATCAGGTCGGGCGCGACGGCCTGCGCGCGGTGATAGGCCTGCAGCCCGTCGAACGCGACACTGATCCGGCATCGCGCCGAACGCAGGATCTCCGTCAGGAGCCGCAGGTCGTTCGGCCGGTCGTCTACAACGAGAATGTGTGCGCCAACGAGATCCGGCGTGGCGCGCAGCGACGCCGGACTGGACGAGCGGGATGACATGGTTGCGAACGCGTTGGGGAGGTAGGCCGGGGTCGGACTCGATGCATCTATGCGCACGATTGTTGCAAAAAATTATATGACGACAATAGCGCCCGCGGTGGGGTTTCCGTGCGCCGCGTGTGGGCATGTTTGACAGTGCGCGCAACCTTCCTGGCGGTGCGCCCGCACCGCGAAAACGGGCTGGGAAAAAGTGCCGGGCCGGCTATTAAATTCCGGTCGTTATTGCCGATATGAATCGGCGTAAATGGAATTGGCCCGAATGATGAATCGAGTTGAAATGTGTCGTGCAGGCAGCCTGTTTCGACGCGGATCGCGGTCATCAATTTCGTGTCCCCGTGATTAAGTTTTTATGGATCGCTGGTTAAAAATGCTTTCGCGTTTAAGTCGATCGGGATGCCGGAATGTATGAATGTAAATATCGTCCGGCCGGGAAAACAGTTTGTCCGCTCGGGAAAAGGTTCGCGCGCCGGAGTCCCGGCACACTAGGCCCGATGTGACTGGAGCGGTTGTTCGGCAGAACGGCGTTCCACACGAATTTCATTTGTCGCGGCGGCATGTTTGAGTGCGCAATATTCAATGTGACATTGAGTGCTGACAATCTCAAATTCCGGGATTCCGGTGCTGCGACGAGAGTCGGCACGAGGGCAATGCAAGCTTCCCACCCTTCGAATTGGCTTGATATAAGAGATGAAGGGAATGGCGTAGAAGCTGAGAGAGTGTGACATACAAGGCAACAAGAAATAGTCAAAGAAAGTCAGTCGATTAATTCGATGCAGGGGTCGTCCGGCCTATCGTTGGTTTTTCCGGAAATCCGGAATCTCCGGCGCGCGCCTGGACGGAAAAGGGGTGGGTGGGTTCGCGTCGGCCGCCGGGCAGTTCGGTCCTTCAGGCGGCGGTCGCGCGGGCGCGCTCTCGAATCAGGCGGCACGAAAAACATGAATATGAAAGGCACGGCAGATCACAGCACCGGTTCGCCCGAACCGGCGGCGGCTGTCAGCGTCCGCGGTCCGGCGGCGCATGCTTCATTCCCCGGGGCCGCACGACGTCATCCTCCCCCTGAATGACCCAGGACGGGCCGCCCGGCGCATTCGGCGCGGCTTTCGTTCACCGACGCTTCCTCATGAAATTCGAGTTCGCCGCCCATGGGCCGGCGCGACGGCGTGCGCACGCGTTTTTCCGCGTTGTGCCGCCCGGCATGCCGCCGCCTGATCGGCGAGCTCGACTTCCATGATTCGATAACCCGCGATCGTCGCCGTGCATCGTGTCGTCCGACACGGACGGCGTGCGGTCGTGTGATCGCGACGTGTGTCGCGCGTGTCGTGCAGAGCCGTTCAGCAGTTCAGTTAGATATGCGAATCAAGTAGCGTGGCGTCGCGAGACGGGAGACAAAGAAGGTGGAGACGGTCTGCTCCCGGCCGCGTTCGCTGTTGCGTCATCCAGCACATGTGAACCGAGGGAAAACAAGATGAACAAGTCGTTCAAGTCGATCTGGAACGAAGCACTGGGGGCGTGGGTTGCGGCGTCCGAGCTCGATCGCGCGCGCGGCAAGCGCGTGGCGTCGTCGAGGAGCGCGGGCGAGCACGCTGCCCACGAAGGCGCCGCCGCGAGCATGGCAACGCCGCCTGGGCTGTCGCCCCGGCGACTGGTCATGATGATGGCCGCCGCGTACCTCGGACTGTTTCAGATGGGCGCCCACGCGCAGTATTCGGCCGGTGGCGGCTCCGCGACGGGCGGCGCCAGTTCGACCGCGGTCGGCAACGGCGCGCTTGCCTCGCAGACGAATGCGACCGCGTTCGGTAATCTGGCGACGGCGGCGGGCGTGTCGTCCACGGCGATCGGCCCGGGTGCGCACGCGATGGCGGATGGCGGGACGTCCATCGGCATCAACTCGCAGGCGACCGGCGTCAACAGCGTGGCGCTGGGCGTGCAGGCGATCGGTTCAGGCGCTTTCGCGGTCGCGGTCGGCAACCTGTCGAGCGCGACGCAAAGCGGCTCGGTGGCGCTCGGTAGCGGTGCGGCGGCGACCGGCGTATCCGCGATCGGGCTCGGCAACAATGCGTTCGCGTCGGGTCAGTATGCGGCGGCACTCGGGCTCGGGGCGAGCGCGGCAGGGGCGCAAAGCATTGCGCTCGGCTATGCGTCGCATGCCGACCTGACGGGCTCGGTCGCCCTCGGCAACCAGTCGACGGGTTCGGGGGCGGCCGCCGTTGCCGTGGGCAGCGGCGCGCTGGCTTCCGGCAATTCGGGCGTGGCAATGGGGGTGAACAGTGGCGCGAAGGGCACGTCGTCGATCGCCATCGGCTGGGGCGGCACCGCAGGCGTACCCGGCTCGGGCACGCAGTCGCTCGGCACCAGTTCGATCGCGCTGGGATCGAATACGACGGCCGGCGCCAACAACGCGGCCGCATTCGGCCTGAACGCCAATGCATCGGGCCTCAGCTCGATCGCGATGGGTGTGCAGTCGACCGCGACGCAGCAGTATGGCGTTGCGCTCGGCAACCTCGCGCTCGCGACCGGTATCTCGGCAAGTGCGCTGGGGCCGGGCGCGACGGCGTCGGCATTGAATTCGACGGCGGTCGGCATCAACAGCGTGGCGGCGGCGACATCGACCGTCGCGATCGGCGACAGCAACTCGGTCGCCGCGGGCACAGGTGCCGGCTCGATCGCCGGCGGCAATTTGTCGAAGGTCCTGGGCGGCACCGGCGCCGTCGCGCTCGGCTTTGGCCAGACCGTCAGCGGCAACGGCGCGGTCGCGATCGGCGACCCGAGCACCGCGATCGGCACCGGCGCGGTCACGGCCGGTTCGAACAACACCGCGAACGGCGACGGCGCGGTGGCGATCGGCAACTCGAACATTGCGCAAGGCATCGGCTCCGTCGCGCTCGGCAATACGTCGACGGCGGCCGCGGCGGGCGCGGTGGCGTTCGGCGCGTCGGCCGTCGCGAACAATGCAAACGACGTCGCGCTCGGCTCCGGTTCGGTGACCGCCGCGCCGCATCCGACCGCCACGGGCACCATCGGCGGCGTCACGTATACGTTCAACGGCGTCAATCCGGTGAGCGTCGTCAGCGTCGGCGCTGATGGAAGCGAGCGGCAGATCACCAACGTCGCGGCAGGGCGCATCAGCCCGACGAGTACGGATGCGATCAACGGCTCGCAGCTCGATGCGACGAATCAGGCGGTGACTTCGCTGTCGACGTCGACGTTGTCGAGCATCACGTCGTTGTCGACTTCGACGTCGACCGGGATCGGTTCGTTGTCCACGGGCCTGAGCTCGACCAACAGTTCGGTGGCGTCGCTGTCGACGTCCACGTCGACGGGGCTGTCGTCGGCCAATAGCGCGATCACGTCGCTGTCCACGTCGACGTCGACCGGCATCGGTTCGTTGTCCACCGGCTTGAGCTCGACCAACAGCGCGATCACGTCGTTGTCGACGTCGACCTCGACGGGCCTCAGCTCGTTGTCCACCGGCCTGAGTTCGACCAACAGCACGGTCACGTCGCTGTCCACGTCGACCTCAACGGGCATCGGCTCGCTGTCCACCGGCCTGAGCGCGACGAACAGCAACCTCACCTCGCTGTCGACCGCCACGTCGACGGGCATCGGTTCGCTGTCGACGAGCCTCAGCTCGATCGTGAACAACAACACCAATCTCGGCAACAGCACGGCCGGCGCGATCGGCGGCGGCTCGACCTACGACCCGACGACCGGCACGATTTCGGCGCCGTCGTACGTGACGTACAACAGCGACGGCTCGACCACGATCAACAACAACGTCGGCTCCGTGGTCGACAACATCAACGCGCACGGCATCAAGTATTTCCATGCGAACTCGACCGCGCCGGACAGCCAGGCGCTGGGCGTGGACAGCGTGGCGATCGGGCCGAACGCGATCTCGCGCGTGGACGGCAGCATCGCGCTTGGCTCGGGCTCGGTGGCCGATCGCGCGACGACGCCGTCGTCGGGCATCATCCGCAACGGCACCGCGGCGATCCCGTTCAACACGACGGACCAGACGCTGCTCGGCGCGGTGTCGGTGGGCGACACGACGAACCGCACGTATCGCCAGATCACCAACGTCGCGGACGGCACCGGGCAGCAGGACGCGGTGACGGTACGGCAGCTGACCGGCGCGTTGCAGTCGTTCGCGGTCACGGGCCAGAAGTACTTCCACGCGAATTCGACGGCCGGCGACTCGCTCGCGGTCGGCGCGGAATCGGTCGCGGTCGGGCCGACGACGGTCGTGAACGGCGACAACGGCGTGGGCATCGGCAACGGCGCGATCGTCGACCAGACCGCGCCCGGCGGCGTCGCGATCGGGCAGGCCGCGAGTTCTGCGCAGGCCGATGCGATCGCGCTCGGCAGCGGCGCGTCGGCCCTCGGCGCGCAGTCGGTCGCGCAGGGTGCCAATGCGTCGGCGGTCAGCGTGGGCAGCGTCGCGCTCGGCTCGGGTGCGCACAGCACCGCCACCGATGCGCTCGCGCTCGGCGCCGGCGCGTCGGCGACGCTCGCGAACAGCGTTGCGCTGGGCGCCGGTTCGCTGACCACGGTCGGCGCGCTGACGAACTACGTCGCGTACGGCCTGAGCAGCCCGCAGTCGTCGGCCGGTGAAATCAATATCGGCAACCGGCAGATCACGGGCCTCGCCGCGGGCAAGAACGGCACGGACGCGGTGAACGTATCGCAGCTCGACTCGGTCGCGAACCAGTTGACGACGCTGATCGATCAACGCACGACCAATCTCGGCGGGCAGTACACGACGAACCCGCCCGGCGGCAACGTGCCGCCGGGGGCGAGCGGTTCGAATTCGTCGGCAGGCGGTTCGGGCGCGGTCGCATCGGGCTCGAACAGCACGGCGGTCGGCAACAGTGCGACGGCGTCCGGCAACGGCTCGACGGCGATCGGGGTCGGCTCGATCGCATCGGGCAACAACTCGACGGCGATCGGCGCGGGCAGCAACGACGGCGGCCGGTCGAACGTCGTCGCGGTCGGCTCCGCGGATTCGCCGCGCCAGGTCGTCAACGTCGCGGCGGGCACGCAGGGCACCGATGCGGTGAACGTGAACCAGCTGAATGCGGTGTCGAACCAGTTCACGCAGTCGCTGAACACGGTCAACAACCAGATCTCGCAGATGCAGCAGCAGATCCAGCAGACCGATTCGATGGCGCGTGAGGGGATTGCCGCGACGGCCGCGTTGGCGTCGATTCCGCACATGGACCGCGACTCGAACTTCGCGATGGGCGTCGGTACGGCGACGTTCCAGGGTCAGAAGGCCATGGCCGTCGGCGTGCAGGCGCGACTCACGGAGAACCTGAAGGCGACGCTGAACGGCGGCTTCGCCGGCAGCCAGCGCGTCGTCGGCGCGGGCGTGCTGTATCAGTGGAAGTAATCGCGCGCGGCGGTCCGTTCCGGCATGCGCTGCCGGAGCGGACCGCGTCGAACGCAACCGCACGCGGATGCGGCCGCGCCATCGCGCCGCACGCGTTGCGCCCATCGCATTTTCGGAGTAACCAAGTGAAAAACATCCAACTTGCCCTGCTGGCGTCCGTCGTTTCCCTCGCTGCCTGTTCGAGCGCGTCGGGGCCGACTTACAACGCATACGAATTGCAGTCCCGTGACGGCATCCGCACCTTCCGCGTCGACTGTCACGGCATCCTGTCGAGCGCGAAGACCTGCATGAAGGTCGCGACGCGCATGTGCGGCAACGACGCCGTGCGCGTGGTCGATGCCACGACGCCGTATCGCGACGGCGCCGATCCGCACTCGATGGTGTTCCAGTGCGGCGCGGCACCCGCGCCGGTCGCCGCGGCCGCAGCGCCCGCGCCCGCTGCGGTCGAGAAGGTTAGCCTCACCGGCGATGCGTATTTCGCGACCGACTCGGCCGTGCTGACGTCGGCGGCCACCGCCGCGCTCGACAAGCTGCTGAACCAGCAAGGCGACCGGCATTTCGCGCGCGTGGACGTGGACGGCTATACCGACGCGACCGGCTCGGATGCGCACAATCAGGCGCTGTCGAAGCGTCGGGCCGATGCGGTCGCGGCGTATTTGCGTGAACACGGGCTGAAGGCCGATGCGTTTGCCGCGACGGGGCATGGAGAAGCCAATCCGGCGGCATCGAACGATACCGCCGAAGGGCGCGCGCGCAATCGCCGGGTGGAAATCTCGCTGCAGAAGTAAGACGTGGCGACCGGGTCGCCGCACGCGTGGCCGTCGTAGGCGGACGGTTCGCGCGCGGCGGCGATGCCGTGCGCCGTGCCGCCGGATGCGCGACGTCGACGAAGGCAACGCCTCAGCGGTGCGTGCGCGGAGTCATCGTTGTCGCAGGGGACGACGCTGCCGCACGGCGACTTACTTGCGCGTCCGGCACGCAAGTCATTCGTCCGCGCAGAGCAGCCCATCAGTGCCGGATCACGCAAACGGCCACGATTTCATATCCGGGGTCGGCATGCGTATTTGCCGCCTTTTCGGCTTCCTCATACGAACCGAACGACGCCGCATCTTCAATCGACGGTGCCATGCCGATATCGCCGTCCTCGGCAGTACAGAGGAATTGCTCGCCGGTCTTCACGACGTACACGGACATCATGATTCCCTCCAGGGTTTGCAGGGGGAAATACCAGTCTAGCAGCCGGACGTGCACAATACCGGCATGCGAACCCCCGACCTTGAATGTCTTGTCACCGTTACCATGCCCTTCGGAAAATACAAGGGCCGACTCCTGGCCGACCTGCCCGGGCCTTACCTCAACTGGCTGGCGCGCGAAGGATTCCCGCGCGGCGAACTCGGCCGACAGCTCGCGCTGGTGCACGAGATCGACCATAACGGTCTGAGGGAACTCCTGGCGCCCCTGCGCAAACCCGGCTATCCACCCGCCGATGCTGACATAAAATAACAAAAGGCTCTGTCGCGGATAAACCGCTGGCAAAAGAGGGGTGCCAACATGAGACGCCTTTATTTTCTCGTACCCGATACGCAGATGGCGAAGGCGATCGTCGATGACTTGCTGCGCGCCCGCATCATCTGGCGCCATATCCATGTTCTCGCCGATCACAGCGTCACGCTTGATGAGTTGCCCGAAGCATCTCTGCTGCAAAGCAGCGATGTCGTGCACGCGCTCGAGCGGGGCGTCGCACTCGGCGGCGCGACAGGCGCGCTCATCGGTCTCGTCGCGCTGGTATTCCCTCCCGCGCAGCTCGTGATCGCGGGCGGCGCTGTCGTCGGATTGACGGTGGCGGGCGCGGGCTTCGGCGCGTGGACGGCCGCGATGATCGGCATTGCTGAACCGAATGGGCGGCTCGCGCGCTTTCGCGAGGCCATCCGCGAAGGCCAGATCCTGATCATGGCCGACGTGCCGCCGCTGCGAGAGGAGGAAATCTCGCAGATGGTCGCGCAGCATTTTCCCCAGGCGGACATGGAAGGCGGCGAGCCCACGACGCCGATCTTCCCCTGACACGCCAAAACCGGCACACGCGAACACCCGCGCTCATCGACGCGATTCGTCGGACGCATGTTCGCGTTGCCGCGACCGTGGGCGGCATTGCGTTGCGTTTCGACGCGGCTGCCCGTGGCGTTGCCGAATCGCGGGGCGAACGTGTTGCGATGCGCTGCGCCGGCTCGCGCCCGGCGATTTCGAATCGCACACGGCACATACTTTTTGACGCGAAGGGCGCGTTCTGAACCTGAGTGCTGAAGCTGAACCATCAGCAAGGAGGTCATATGGAACTGCACATGCAATCGCACCATTGGGAACGGCGCACGCCGGACTGGGTCTCCGCCGCCGTGGCCGGCCTGGCGGGCGGTGCACTGGTGATCGCGCTGGAATTCTTCTGGTCGACGCTGGTGCTCCATGAAAGCCCGTGGCGACCGACCCACAAGATCGCCGCGATGGTGATGGGCCGCGGTGCGCTCAGCCAGTTGTCGCAATTCAACCTCGAAATCGTCGCGATGGCGCTGCTGCTGCACTACGTGCTCGGCGCGCTGATGGGGATGATGCTTGCCGCGATCATGGCGCCTTTCCGGTTCGATTCGAGCGTGGGCATGGAGGCGGTGATCGGGCTGGCGTTCGGGCTCGTCGCGTACCTGTGGAATTTTTATGTGATGACGGCCGTGTTCCCGTGGTTCATCTCGGAGCGCGGTTCCGGCCCCTTGCTGGCGAACCTGCTGTTCGGCGTGGTGGCGGCCGTCGCCTATGGCCAGCTGGAGCGATGGCGCAGGCCGAGCAGGATGGAGTGACGCGCCGGCGCTGAACCTCCGTCGGCTCCGCTAGACGGCCGCGCCGGCAATCCTTGCCGGAGGCGGCCGTTTTTGCATCGCATCGCCGCATGCGACGCCGCGGTTCGCGCGTTTCGTGCGCGACATGCGCGACATCCGCGGCGTGCGTCTGCGCGTTTCGCCGCCTTGCACGATGCAGGGCAGAGGACTACCTTTTCTTAAGAGCCGTCGTGGGCAGCGCGTCGCGAAGCGGCGCCGGCACAGGTGCCGGCGCGGACGATACGACGAATGCGAAATGCGCCGACGCGGCGCGGCGACGCCAGCAGCGTCGTGTCGACGGCTCGGGTGCGTGACACGCAGCGAGGCGGCCTATGGCCCTTGCGATTGCTCTGGTCCTGATCATCGCAGTGGCGGTGGGGTTTCACTTTGCCAGCCCGTGGTGGATCACGCCGATCGCGTCGAACTGGGTGCGCATGGACGACATGCTGACGATCACGCTCGTCATCACCGGCGCATTTTTCATCGCGATCAACCTGTTCATCGTGCTCGCGCTGCTGCGCTACCGGCATCGCAGCGGCCGTCGCGCGGCCTACGAGCCGCACAACAGGCGGCTCGAATGGTGGCTGATCGGCCTGACCTCGGTCGGCGTGGCTGCACTGCTGGCGCCGGGGCTCTTCGTTTATGCGGACTACGTACGACCGCCGTCCAGGGTGCTGCAGATGGAAGTGCTCGGCCAGCAATGGCAATGGCGCTTCCGCTTCGCCGGCCCCGCCGGCAAGCTCGGCACGACGGACGTGCGCTACATCAGCGACGCCAACCCGTTCGGCCTGAACCCCGGCGACCCCAACGGCCGCGACAACTACCTGATCGATTCATCCGAAGTGCACTTGCCGCTCAACCGGCCGGTGCAGGTGCTGGCACGGTCGCGCGACGTGCTGCACGACTTCTACGTGCCGCCGTTCCGCGCGCGGATGAACATGGTGCCGGGCATGGTGACCACCTTCTGGTTCACGCCGACCAAGGCCGGGCGTTACGACATCCTGTGCGCGCAGCTCTGCGGCATCGGGCATTCGAACATGCGCGGCGTGGTGGTGGTGGAAGACGAAGCGTCGTTCTCGCGCTGGCTCGCGCGCCAGCCGACGTTCGCGCAGCGGCAGCAGGCGAACGTGCAGGCCGCGCCGGCCGCCGCGGGCGGCAGCGCCCAGGCGCTGGCCGACCAGGGCAAGGCGCTCGCGGCCGCCAAGGGCTGCATCGCCTGCCATACCGTGGACGGCACGCCGCGCGTGGGCCCCACGTGGAAGGGCCTGTACGGCAAGACCGAAACGATGGCCGATGGCAGCACCGCGAAGGTGGACGACGCGTATCTGCGCGCGTTCATCACCAACCCGACGGCCCGCGTCGTGAAGGGCTTCTCGCCGATCATGCCGCACTTCGACCTGAGCGATCAGGAACTGGCCGCACTGGTGGCCTATATCAAGGCGCAAGGCGGGCCGGACGCCAGCAGCGCGGCGCAGCGCTAGCGGAGCACACCCCATGACTTACGCGCATTCCGATCACGCCCCGCAGAGCTTCTGGACCCGCTACGTGTGGAGCCAGGACCACAAGGTCATCGCCGTGCAGTACGCACTGACGGCCATCGCCATCGGCCTCGTCGGCCTGGTGCTGTCGAACCTGATGCGGCTGCAGCTCGGCTTCCCGGGCAAGTTCGCGTTCATCGACGCGAACCACTACTACCAGTTCGTCACGATGCACGGGATGATCATGGTGATCTACCTGCTGACGGCGGTGTTCCTCGGCGGCTTCGGCAATTACCTGATCCCGCTGATGCTGGGCGCGCGCGACATGGTGTTCCCGTTCCTCAACATGCTGAGCTACTGGGTCTACCTGCTGGCCGTGCTGGTGCTGACCGCGAGCTTCTTCGTGCCGGGCGGGCCGACCGGCGCTGGCTGGACGCTGTATCCGCCGCAGGCCATCCTGCCGGGCACGCCGGGCGTGGAATGGGGCATCGTGCTGATGCTGGTGTCGCTCGCGATCTTCATCGTCGCGGCGACGATGGGCGGCCTGAACTACGTGACCACCACGCTGCAGGCGCGCACGCGCGGCATGACGCTGATGCGCATGCCGCTCACGGTGTGGGGCATTTTCACCGCGACCATCATGGCGCTGCTGGCGTTTCCGGCGCTGTTCGTGTCGGCGGTGATGATGCTGTTCGACAAGACGCTCGGCACCAGTTTCTTCGTGCCCGCCGTGGTGTCGATGGGGCAGACGCTCAACCATGCCGGCGGCAGCCCGCTGCTGTTCCAGCACCTGTTCTGGTTCTTCGGGCACCCGGAGGTCTACATCGTCGCGCTGCCGGCGTTCGGCATCGCATCGGACCTCATTAGCACGCACGCGCGCAAGAGCATCTTCGGCTACCGGATGATGGTGTGGGCGATCGTCATGATCGGCGCGCTGAGCTTCGTGGTCTGGGCCCACCACATGTTCATCGCCGGCATGAATCCGTATTTCGGCTTCTTCTTCGCCACCACCACGCTGATCATCGCCGTGCCGACCGCGCTGAAGGTCTACAACTGGGTGCTGACGCTATGGCGCGGCGATATCCACCTGACCGTGCCGATGCTGTTCGCGATCGGCTTCATCAGCACCTTCGTGCTCGGCGGGTTGACGGGGCTCTTCCTCGGCAACGTGAGCGTGGACATTCCGCTGTCGAACACGTACTTCGTGGTCGCGCACTTCCATATGGTGATGGCCGTGTCGCCGATCCTGGTGGTGTTCGGCGGCCTCTACCACTGGTATCCGCTGGTGACGGGCCGCATGCTGAACGACACGCTCGGGCGCCTGCACTTCTGGTTCACGTTCGTCGGCACCTATGCGATCTACTTCCCGATGCACTATCTCGGCGTGCTCGGCATGCCACGACGCTATTACGCGTATGAAGGCTACAGCTTCATTCCGCATTCGGCGCAGACGCTCAACGCGTTCATCACCGTCGTGGCACTGATCGTCGGCGTGGCGCAGCTGCTGTTCCTGTTCAACCTCGCGTGGAGCCTCAAGCACGGCAAGCGTGCCGACGGCAACCCGTGGCGGGCCACCACGCTCGAATGGCAGACGCCGCAATCGCCACCGGCGCACGGCAATTGGGGCGCGGCGCTGCCGATCGTCTATCGCTGGGCATACGAATACAGTCCCGCAGGGGAGGCGGAAGATTTCGTCCCGCAAAACCGGCCGCCCGCGACGGCGCCCGAGCCCACGCCGGCCCGGCCGACGCTTCACTCCGACGAGGCACACGAATGACCACGCTGCCGCGCCCCTTCGGTCCCGACGCGCAACCGGTCTTGCCGAATGCGGGCCGCACGGGCCTGATCGTCTTCATGGCGGTGGCCACGACGTTGTTTTCGCTGCTGCTGCTCGCTTACGGGATGCGCATGCGCGAGCCCGACTGGCAACCGATTCCGCATCCGGTGCTGCTGTGGTGGAACACCGGTGCGCTGGTGCTGGCCAGCATCGCGATGCAGCGCGCCCGGCGGATGACCTTGCACCGCGCGGTGTGGCTGGTATCGGGCGGCGTGCTGGCGGCGCTGTTCGTGATCGGGCAACTGACCGCGTGGCGCATGCTGTCCGCCGCCGGGCAGACCGTCAACGTCAATCCTTCCAACAGCTTCCTGTACCTGCTCACCGGCCTTCATGGGTTGCATGTGCTGGGCGGGCTGGTCGCCTGGGTCGTCACGATCGCGCTTGTGCGGCGCGCGGACCCGTTCCGGGCCCAGCGCGCCATTGCGCTGTGCGCGACCTACTGGCATTTCCTGCTGGCTGTCTGGCTCGTGCTGCTGGCGGCGATGTGGTGGATGACCCCGGCGATCGTCGCCGCCATCTGCGGGCCGCTGTATGGAGCCGCGCCATGACCGTGCCCACGCTCCCCACCGAATCGTCTGTCGGCGAATCGGCCGACATCGCCCCCGCCGACGCCGGGCCCGACGGCTGGCGCGGCATCGTCACCGACTGGGCGGGCGACCGCGAAGCCTTCAAGGTGCCGTGGGGCAAGGCGATGATGTGGATCTTCCTGCTGTCGGACACCTTCGTCTTCAGTAGCTTCCTGATCGGCTACATGTCGGTGCGCATCTCGACCACGGCGCCGTGGCCCGATACGTCCAAGGTATTCGGGCTCACGGTGGGCGGCGTGGATGTGCCGCTGCTGCTGATCGCGATCATGACGTTCATCCTGATCAGCAGCAGCGGCACGATGGCGATGGCCGTCAACTTCGGCTACCGGCGCAACGCCAAACGCGCCGCCGTGCTGTTGCTGGCGACCGCGCTGCTGGGCGCGGCCTTCGTGTCGATGCAGGCGCTCGAATGGACCAAGCTGATCGTCCATGAAGGTATCCGGCCATGGGGCAACCCGCTGGGCGCGGCGCAGTTCGGCGCGTGCTTCTTCACGATCACAGGGTTCCACGGCTTTCACGTGACCTGCGGCGTGATCTACCTGCTGCTGATCGCACGCAAGGTGCTGCAGCCGGGGTTCACCGAGCACGGCAACTTCCAGATCGTCGAGATTGCCGGCCTGTACTGGCACTTCGTCGACCTGGTGTGGGTGTTCATCTTCGCGTTGTTCTACTTGTGGTGAGGCAGGCCATGGACCACACCGATTCCGCCGATCGACCCGACGCCGCGCACGGCCAGCAGCATCCGATCGGCGTCTACCTGAAGATCTGGGGCCTGCTGTTCGTTCTGAGCACGTTGTCGTATCTGGTCGACTACTTCCACGTGCAGGGCGTGCTGCGCTGGGTGCTGATCGTCGTGCTGATGATCGCCAAGGCCGGGCTGATCGTGTCGATCTTCATGCACATGATGTGGGAGCGGCTGGCGCTGGTGTACGCGATCCTGGTGCCGCCGCTGTGCCTGCTGGTGCTGATGGTGCTGATGGCCGCCGAAGCGCATCACACGTTCGGCATGCGGGCACTCTTCTTTCACTGATCCGCGCGCATCCGTTCGAGGGAGACTCTCATGAAATTTTCACGTCGACGTTTCATTACGGCGACCACCGTGCTGGCTTCCGCGCTGGCCGTCGGCCGTCGCGCGGCGGCGGCGGATGCCGTTGTCGTGCAGGAATCCGATGCAAACGCGCAGGCGCTCGGCTACAAGACCGACGCGAGCCGGGTCGACCGTAAGAAGTTCCCGAAATTTCAGCCGGGCGAGGCCTGTGCGAATTGCCAGTTCTACCAGGGCAAGGCCGATGCCGCGATGGCGCCGTGCGCCATTTTCGGCGGCAAGCAGGTCAACGCGAAAGGCTGGTGCAGCGCCTATGCGAAAAAAGCGTAGCGAGCAGCGCGGCCCGCGCGGCGCAACGGGGCGAGCACATACAATGTGAGCGTTTGTCGGCCTGCGCTTCGCCATGACCTGGGTGACGCGCGGGCCGCTCCGCCCGCGACCCGCCAAGGCCATCATGGAAATCAAATGGATCGAGGACTTCCTCGCGCTCGCTCAATATCAAAGCTTTTCCCGTGCGGCTGAATTTCGCAACGTCACGCAGTCGGGCTTCAGCCGTCGCATCCAGTCGCTCGAGCAGTGGATCGGCGCGGAACTGATCGACCGCAGCAGCTTTCCGCCCGTGCTGACGCCGGCGGGCCGGCTGTTTCGCGAGACGGCCGAAGACGTGCTGAGCCGCCTGTTCGACACGCGGGCCATCATCCGCACCGAGCAGCGGATCGCCGGCAAGAGCCTGCAAATCGCCGCGGGCCACACGATCGCGCTGAGTTTCCTGCCGGGCTGGCTCAAGGCGCTCGCGCCGCATTTCGGCGAAGTGCGGGCGCGCGTGATTCCGACCAACGTCCATGACTCGATCCTGATGCTCGTCAACGGCAACTGCGAGCTGATGTTTGCCTATCACCATCCCGAGCTGCCGCTCCATCTCGACCCGGCGAAGTACGCGCACCTGACGGTCGGCCTCGACACGTTGATGCCGGCATGCCGGCCGAACCGGCACTCGGCCCCCGCGTTTCGCCTGCCCGGAACGAAGCAGAGCCCGCTGCCGCTGATCTCCTATACGGAAACCAGCTACTTCGGCCGCTGTCTCGCGCTGCTGCTCGCCCGTGCCCCCCATACGCCCGCGCTGCAGCTGCACTACGAGTCGGACATGGCCGAGGTGCTGAAGAAACTCGTGATGGAAGGTGAGGGCATCGCGTGGCTGCCGCGCAGCGCCATCGCCGCCGAACTGGCGGCCGGCGAACTCGTCCCGGCGGGGCCCGCGACGTGGAATCTGGACGTCGAGCTGCGCGTGTATCGCGACGTGTCCAACCGCAGTGAATTCCTCGACACGCTGTGGCAGCACCTGCGCGAGGCGCCTTCCCGGCTCGGCTGAGTCGGGTTTTTCCCGCCTTATGCGGCGCTCGCATACCGCCATGTTGCACCGGCATCACCGTTTTATCGACCATCCCTACCATTCGTTCCAACGGCAATCGTGACGCGTGACCGGCGTCGCGCGGCCTTCTTCGCAGCGCCTGTCCGCCGCCGGCGGCAGGGCGCCACCCAAGGACGGATGGACATGAAAAATCGCCTTACCTTCAGCATTGCAGTCGGCATGATCCTCGGTGTCGTCGCCGGCTATGCGTGCCACACGCACATCGCGGATCCGGCCACGCTCAAAACCGTCGCCGGCTATTTCTCGATCGTCACCGACATCTTCCTGCGCCTGATCAAGATGATCATCGCGCCGCTGGTATTCGTCACGCTCGTGTCCGGCCTGGCCGGCATGGACAGCGGCGAGGACGTCGGCCGCATCGGCCTGCGCTCGATCGGATGGTTCGTCTGCGCGTCGCTGATTTCGTTGAGCCTCGGCCTCGTCATGGCCAATGCGCTGCAGCCGGGCGCCGGCCTGAACCTCGTGGCATCCGGCGGCGAGGTCGGCACCGGGCTGAATACCGCCGCGCTGAACGCGCGGGACGTGATCACGCATGCGTTCCCGACCAGCCTGCTCGACGCGATGGCGCGCAACGACATCCTGCAGATCCTGGTGTTCTCGGTCTTTCTCGGCATCGGGCTGAGCGCGCTGAAGCACGACAAGCGGGTTGGCGTCGTGATCCAGTCGATCGACGGCATGGTGCCGGTGATGCTGCGCCTGACGAACTACGTGATGCGCGCGGCGCCGCTCGGCGTATTCGGTGCGATCGCCGCGTCGGTCACGCTGCGCGGGCTCGACGTGATCTATACGTACGGCAAGCTGATCGGCGCGTTCTACCTCGGCTTGCTCGTCCTCTGGACGCTGCTGATCGGCGTCGGCTACGTGTTTCTCGGGCGGCGCGTCGGCAGCCTGCTGAAGGCCGTGCGCGAACCCGCGCTGATCGCCTTCTCGACCGCGAGCAGCGAGGCCGCCTATCCGCGCCTGACCGAGCAGCTCGAGCAGTTCGGCGTGGACAAGAAGGTGGTGGGCTTCACGCTGCCGCTCGGTTACGCGTTCAACCTGGACGGCTCGATGATGTATCAGGCGTTTGCCGCGATCTTCATCGCGCAGGCGTTCGGCGTGCACATGCCGGTGTCGGAGCAGGTGTTCATGTTGCTGGTGCTGATGTTGAGCAGCAAGGGGATGGCGAGCGTGCCGCGCGGCTCGGTGGTCGTGGTCGCGGCGGTCGCGCCGATGTTCCATCTGCCGGTGGCCGGCGTTGCGATGATTCTGGCGATCGACCAGATTCTCGACATGGGCCGCACGATGACGAACGTGATCGGCAACAGCGTGGCGACGGCGGTGATCGCGAAGTGGGAGAGCCGGCGCACGGCGAAGTCGCAAGCCGCCGCCGTATTCGATCAGCCGGAGAGCGCGTGATGCAAACGGATCGCGTGAATGCGCGGCGCAAGTTCGGCGTGGTCGGCGGCCTCGGGCCGCTGGGCAGTGCCGACGTGTTCTTCAAGATGGTGAAGGCGACGCCTGCGTCGTCCGACGACGAGCACGTCGACATGATTTTCGAGCAATACCCGTTCAAGGGCGCGGGGTCGGGCAGTGCTGCGACCATCGAACGCAAGCTGTATGTGTTCGACATGATCCGCGCGTTCGAGAAGCGTGGCGTGACGACGGTCGTGCTGCCGTGCTTCCTGAGCCACACGTTCATCGACGAGCTGAAGGCGAATACGCGCCTGCCGATCGTGGATATCGTCGAAGCGGTGCGCAGCCATGTACGGCGCAAGTTTCCCGACGCGACGCGCATCGGCGTGCTGGCGTCCGATTACGTGCGGGACAAGCGACTTTTCGAAGCGTATTTCCCGGCGCCGCAGTTCGACATCGTCCATCCGCGATCGCACCACGGGATCGACCTCGTGACCGAAGCGATCTACGGCCGCGACGGCATCAAGCGCGGCAATCTTCGTGGCCGTCCGGTCGAGCTGTTGCGCCGTGCGTGCGACGACCTTGTCGATCAGGGCGCACAGGTAATCGTCCCGGGGCTGACGGAGATCGCGCTGGTCGCCGATGAAATCGGCCCGCAGCGCGTGCCGCTCGTGGATTCGAACCTCGCGTATGCGCAGTACGCGGTGGCCGGGCAACCGGATTCACGCACGGCGACGTTCAAGATCGGCGTGGTCGGCGGCGTCGGTCCGGCGGCGACCGTCGATTTCCTGGACAAGATCGTGCGCAACACGCCGGCGTCGCGCGATCAGGACCATGTCAAGCTGCTGGTCGAACAGAATCCGCAGATTCCCGATCGAACCGAGAACCTGGTGGGCGCCGGCGCGGATCCGACGATTTCCCTGTACGCGACCTGCAAGAAACTCGAGGACGGCGATGCCGACGTCATCGCGATTCCGTGCAACACCGCGCATGCGTTCGTCGAGCGGATTCAGCCCTGGCTCGGCATTCCGATCGTCAACATGCTGAGCGTCACGGTCGCCCACCTGCGCGACACCTATCCGGCGCTGCGGGAGGTCGGTGTGCTGGCCACGTCCGGCACGATCGACAGCGGGGTCTACCGGAAGGCGCTGGAATCGCAGGGGCTGCGGCAAGTGGCGCCGGCGCCGGCGTTGCAGGCGCGCGTGATGGAAGCGATCTACGGCGCGCAGGGTGTCAAGGCCGGCTTCACGACCGGACGGTGCGAAGAGGATATCGGCGCGGCGATCGACGCGTTGATGGACGAAGGCGTGAGCGTGATCGTGCTCGGCTGCACCGAACTGCCGATCCTGCTGCCGGGCGACGAATATGTCGCGCGCAACGGGCGCCGCGCGACGCTCGTCGATCCGACCGACGTGCTTGCGCGCACGTGCATTGCGTATGCGATGGCGGGCGGCGGCTGAGTCGGCCCCTGATCCAGGCTGGCGTCGATGAGCGGAGTGATCCGGCCCGTTTTCGCCCCTTCGCGCCGCTCGTGGAAAACTGTATGAATATACAGTATAGTATCCGTCGAACTCGAGCGGCGCGGGCATGACCCGTGCGGCACGTGCGCCGCGTCTGCGGGCATCCGCCGCAGCGTTCCGGCACCATGATTCCGGCTAACTCATTCAGACGGGCAGGCAAATTGTCATCCAGCAATCTGATCCGCATTCGCGGAGCACGTCAGCACAATCTCAAGAACCTCGATCTCGATCTGCGCACCGGCGAAATGACGGTCGTCACCGGGCCGTCGGGCTCCGGCAAGTCGAGCCTCGTATTCGACACGCTGTACGCGGAAGGCCAGCGGCGCTACGTCGAGACCTTCAGCGCGTATGCGCGGCAGTTCCTCGACCGGATGGACCGCCCGCAGGTCGAGCGCGTCGATGGCGTGCCGCCCGCGATCGCGATCGATCAGACCAACCCGGTCCGCAGCTCGCGCTCGACGGTCGGCACGATGACCGAGCTCAACGATCACCTGAAGCTGCTGTACGCGCGCGCGGCCGAGCTGTTCGACCGCCAGACCGCGCGGCAGGTGCGGCATGACACGCCCGAGACGATCTACGCGGAACTCGTCGAGCGCACGCGCGCCGACGATCCGCGCGTCGTCGTCACGTTCCCGGTCGAGCTGCCGGAAAGCGCGTCCGAGGACGAAGTCGCGCAGTGGCTGTCCGCGAGCGGCTACACGCGCGTGCAGGCGCAGCGCGAAGTCGCGTCGCCCACTGGCCCGCGCAAGCTGCTCGACGTGGTGGCCGACCGCTTCCGCGTGCAGCAGGCCGACAAGGTGCGCGTAGTCGAGGCAATCGAGGCATCGCTGAAGCGCGGCGGCGGCCGCGTGAACGTCTACGTGCTGGCGCCGGAATCCGACACCGCGCTTGCCGCAACCGCCGAGCCGCAGGTATGGCGTTTCTCCACCGGGCTGCACGATCCCGACAGCGACCTGCGCTACGCGGAGCCGCAAGCCGCGCTGTTCTCGTTCAACTCGGCCTACGGCGCATGCGAAACCTGCCGCGGCTTCGGCCGCGTGATCGGCGTCGATCTCGGCCTCGTGATCCCCGACGCGCGCAAGACGCTGCGCGGTGGCGCGATCAAGCCGATGCAGACGCCCGCGTGGAAGGAATGCCAGGACGACCTGATGCGCTACGCGGCGAAAGCCGGCATCCCGCGCGACACGCCGTGGTCCGACCTGACGGACGCCCAGCGCGCATGGGTGATCGACGGCTCGCCGGACTGGAACGGCAAGTGGCAGAGCCAGTGGTACGGCGTCAAACGCTTCTTCGGCTATCTCGAGTCGAAGGCGTACAAGATGCATATCCGCGTGCTGCTGTCGAAGTACCGCAGCTACACGCCGTGCGACGTGTGCGGCGGCGCGCGCCTGAAAACTGAGTCGCTGCAATGGCGGCTCGGCTCGAAGGCGAACGCCGACGCGGTGCTCGCGCCCGCCAATCGGTTCCTGCCGCGCGGCGTCGACTGGACGCGCGCGCAGCTCGAGGCGCTGCCGGGCCTGACGGTGCACGACCTGATGCTGCTGCCGATCGAGCGCATCCGCCGCTTCTTCGACGACGTGAGCCTGCCGAGCGCGCTGCTCGACGACGCGCTGAAGCTGCTGCTCGCCGAAGTGCGCACGCGCCTGAAATACCTGTGCGACGTGGGCCTCGGCTACCTGACGCTCGACCGGCAGAGCCGCACGCTGTCCGGCGGCGAGGTCCAGCGGATCAACCTGACCACGGCGCTCGGCACGTCGCTCACGAAAACGCTGTTCGTGCTCGACGAACCGAGCATCGGCCTGCATCCGCGCGACCTCACGCGCATCGTCGAGGCGATGCAGCGGCTGCGCGACGCGGGCAATACGCTGGTCGTCGTCGAGCACGATCCGTCGGTGATGCTCGCTGCCGACCGGCTGATCGACATGGGCCCGGGGCCCGGCGAGCGCGGCGGCACGATCGTCTACGACGGCACGCCGGGCGACATCCGTTCCGCGCACACGCTGACGGGAGAGTATCTCGGCGGCCGCAAGCACGTCGCGCACGCGTCGAACTGGGCGCGCCGTCCGGTGGACGCGAACACGCCGCGCATCGTGCTCGCAGGCGCGACCGAGCACAACCTGCGCGACGTGACGGTCGAGATTCCGCTGCAGCGGCTCGTGTGCGTGACGGGCGTATCGGGTTCCGGCAAGTCGACGCTGCTGCAGGACGTGCTCTATCCGGCGATGGCGCGCCACCACGGCAAGGCGACCGAGTCGCCGGGCGCGTTCCGCGAGTTGACGGGCGCCGACCAGGTCGGCGACGTCGTGTTCGTCGATCAGTCGCCGATCGGCAAGACCACGCGGTCGAACCCGGCCAGCTATGTCGGCGCGTTCGACGAGATCCGCAAGCTGTTCGCGAAGGCGCCGCTCGCGCTGCAACGCGGCTACGGCGCCGGCACGTTCAGCTTCAACTCGGGCGACGGCCGTTGCCCGACGTGCGGCGGCTCGGGCTTCGAGCACATCGAGATGCAGTTCCTGAGCGACGTCTACCTGCGTTGTCCGGACTGTGACGGCAGCCGCTACCGCGCCGAGATTCTCGAAGTGCGCATCGAGCGCGACGGCCGTGCGCTGAACATCGCCGACGTGCTCGACCTGACCGTCAGCGAGGCAACCGCGTTCTTCGCGACCGACGCCGAGGTGCTGCGCGTGCTGCAGCCGATCGTCGACGTCGGTCTCGAATACGTGAAACTCGGCCAGCCGGTGCCGACGTTGTCCGGCGGCGAGGCGCAGCGGCTGAAGCTGGCCGGCTTCCTCGCCGAATCGGCGGCGGCGGCCGGCGGGCGCCGCGTCGCCAGCGAGGAGGCGCGCGTCGCGCGGGCGAAGCTGTTCATGTTCGACGAGCCGACCACCGGGCTGCACTTCGACGACATCGCGAAGCTGATGCAGGCGTTCGGCAAGCTGCTCGCGGCCGGCCATTCGCTGATCGTGATCGAGCACAATCTCGACGTGATCCGCGCGGCCGACTGGCTGATCGATCTCGGCCCGGAAGGCGGCGACGGCGGCGGCCGCGTGCTGTGCGCGGGTACGCCCGACGACGTGAAGGCCTGCGCGGAATCGCATACCGGCGTCGCGCTGCTGCAGTACGACCGCGCGATGGACGGCGAAACGGCGCTGGCCGACGAAGGCGTGCCGCTGCAGGCCGTGCTGAACGCCGCACGCGAGCGGCGCGCGATCGAGGGCGAGGACGTCGTGCGGATCGTCAATGCGCGCGAGCACAACCTGAAGGCGCTCGACGTCGATATCCCGCACGGCAAGTTCAACGTGATCACCGGCGTGTCGGGTTCCGGCAAGTCGACGCTCGCGTTCGACATCCTGTTCCACGAAGGCCAGCGCCGCTACCTCGAATCGCTGAACGCGTATGCGCGCTCGATCGTGCAGCCGGCGGGGCGGCCGGAAGTCGACGCGGTGTACGGCATTCCGCCGACGGTCGCGATCGAGCAGCGCCTGTCGCGCGGCGGGCGCAAGAGCACGGTCGCGACCACGTCCGAAGTCTGGCACTTCCTGCGGCTGCTGTATGTGAAGCTCGGCCTCCAGCATTGCATCCACGACGGCACGCCGGTCACGTCGCAAACGGTCGAGTCGATCGCCGCGCAGCTGCTGCGCGACCATCGCGGCGAGCACGTCGGGCTGCTCGCGCCGCTCGTCGTCAACCGCAAGGGCGTGTATACCGATCTCGCGAAGTGGGCGAAGGCGCGCGGCAGCACGCATCTGCGCGTGGACGGCGAGTTCGTGCCGGTCGATCCGTGGCCGAAGCTCGACCGCTTCCGCGAGCACACGATCGAGCTGCCGGTGGCCGACATCGTCGTGTCGCCGGACGACGAAGCCGGATTGCGGCGGGTGCTCGACGAGACGCTCGAACTCGGCAAGGGCGTGATGCACCTGCTCGCGCCGCTCGACGGGCTGCACCACGCGATGCAGAACGATCATTCGACCGCGCGCGTCGGCGAGGTCAAGGTGCTGTCGGTCAAGCGCGCGTGCCCGGTGTGCGGCACCAGCTATCCGGAACTCGATCCGCGGATGTTCTCGTACAACAGCAAGCATGGGTGGTGCACGACCTGCGTCGGCACGGGCGTCACACTCACGCGCGAACAGCGCGCGGCGTACGACGACACCGTGCGCGCCGGGGACGATCGCGGCCGCGAGCAGACGCTGCCGTCGGACGAGCAGGAACCGGAAGGCGTCGGCAACGAGCCGTGCCCGGATTGCAGCGGCACGCGCCTGAACCCGTCCGCGCGCGCGGTCACGTTCGACGCGCATCCGATCGTCGAGGTCGCGCAGTGGACGGTGTCCGATACGCGCCGCTGGATCGACGCGCTGGAACTGACCGGCCGCGACGCGCAGATCGCGCGCGACATCGTCAGCGAGATCGGCAGCCGCCTCGCGTTTCTCGAGGAGGTCGGGCTCGGCTACCTGAGCCTCGATCGCGCGGCGCCGAGCCTGTCGGGCGGCGAAGCCCAGCGCATCCGGCTCGCCGCGCAGCTCGGCAGCAACCTGCAGGGCGTGTGCTACGTGCTCGACGAGCCGACGATCGGCCTGCATCCGCGCGACAACCGGATCCTGCTGGACGCGCTGCGCAAGCTCGGCGACAAGGGCAACACGCTCGTCGTCGTCGAGCATGACGAGGACACGATTCGCCGCGCCGATCACATCATCGACGTCGGCCCGGGCGCCGGCAAGCGCGGCGGCACGCTGGTCGCCGAGGGCGCGGTGGCCGATCTGGCCGCACAGCCGGATTCGGTGACGGGGCGCCTGCTCGCGCAGCCGATGACGCACCCCCTGCAACCGCGTCGCGCGGTGAGCCTGGCGGGCAAGAAGGGCGCACCGGCGGTGCCGGAGGCCTGGCTGACCGTGCACGGCGCGACGCTGCACAACCTGCGCGACGTCACCGTCGGCATTCCGCTCGCGCGGCTCGTCGCGGTGACGGGCGTGAGCGGCTCGGGCAAGTCGACGCTCGCGCGCGACGTGCTGATGACGAACCTGCTCGACGCGGTCGGCCGCTCGGTGCTGTCGTCGCCGGCCACGCGGCGCGCGCGCAAGGCCGCGCAGCAGGACGCGCCGGCCGCCAACCGCCGCTCGAGCGTGCTCGCGCGCAGCGCACCGCGGCCGTCGCTGAACGTCACGCATGCGTGGCAGGGTTGCGCGTCGCTGAGCGGCTGGGAGCGGATCGACCGCGTGCTCGAGGTCGACCAGACGCCGATCGGCAAGACGCCGCGCTCGTGTCCGGCCACCTATATCGGCGTGTGGGACACGATCCGCAAGCTGTTTGCCGATACGCTGGAAGCGCGTGCGCGCGGCTATACGGCGTCGCGTTTCTCGTTCAACACCGGCGACGGGCGCTGCCCGGCCTGCGAAGGGCAGGGCGTGCGCACGATCGGGATGAGCTTCCTGCCCGACGTGAAGGTGCCGTGCGACGTGTGCCACGGGCAGCGCTTCAATCCGGAGACGCTCGCGGTTACGTGGCGCGGCCGGAACATCGGCGACGTGCTGACGATGGAGATCGACGAAGCAGTGGAGTTCTTCGCACCGATTTCAAACATCGCGCATCCGCTGCAGCTGATGAAGGACGTCGGCCTTGGCTACCTGACGCTCGGCCAGCCGTCGCCAACCTTGTCCGGCGGCGAGGCGCAGCGCATCAAGCTCGTCACCGAGCTCACGAAGGTGCGCGACGACATCACGCGACGCGGCCAGAAGGCGCCGCACACGCTGTACGTGCTCGACGAGCCGACGGTCGGCCTGCACATGGCCGACGTCGCGAAGCTGATCCGCGTCCTGCACCGGCTGGTCGACGGCGGGCATAGCGTCGTCGTGATCGAGCACGATCTCGACGTGATCGCGGAAGCCGACTGGATCATCGATCTCGGTCCGGAAGGCGGCGTGGGCGGCGGCACGATCGTCGCGGCGGCGCCGCCGGAAGGGCTCGTGCAGGTGAGCGCGAGCCACACGGGGCAGGCGTTGAAGCCGGTGCTGGCGCGAACGGCAGCGGATGGCGGTGAAGCGGAGCGGCAGGACGAAGCGCGGGTCGGTTGAACGCGGTGTTTGCGGTGAGCGGCCCCGGTGTCTGGAAAGACACCGGGGCCGTTGTCATTTTGTCATGCGAGCCGCCGCGCTCAATCACTCTTGACGCCGATCGCGTCGATGATGGTCTGCAGTTGCTGGCTCATCGGCAGGTTCAGACTCACGCCCGACGGAAGCGGGCGCAGGAACCAGCGCTTGTACTGACGCGTGATCTCGCCGTCGACGGCCAGCTCCTCGAACGTGCTCTTCACGACCTGCGCGAGCTGCGGATCGTCCTTGCGGAACATGATGCCGTACGGGTCGTATGACAGGTAATCGCCCACCACGTCGTACTGGCCGCCCTTGCCCGCATTCTCGGCGATCAGGCCGTACAGCAGCACGTCGTCCGTGGCGAACGCATCGGCGCGGCCGTTCGCGACGAGCGCGAAGCCCTGCGCATGATCCGGCACCACCTGCAACTGGATCCCGAGCTTGAACCGCCCGTCCAGGTCGCGCAGCGCCTTCTCGTTGGTCGTGCCGGCCGTCACCGCGACCTTCTTGCCCGCGAGATCGCGGAACGAGCGGATCGGCGAGCCTCGCTTCACCATCACCTTCGTGCCGGCCACGAAGATGATCGGCGAGAACGCCACACGCTGCTGGCGCTCCAGGTTGCTCGTCGTCGAGCCGCACTCCAGATCGACGTTGCCGCTGACCACCGCGTCGATGCGGTTGTCGGACGTGACCGGCACCCAGCGGATCGTCAGGCTCTTGTTGACCGCATCCTCGATCGACGACACGAGCGCCTTGCAGAGCTCGATCGAATAGCCGATCGGCTGGTTGCGCGCATTCAGGTACGAGAACGGTATCGACGCGTCGCGATAGCCGAGCGCGATCGTGCCGCTGCTGCGCACCTTCGCGAGCGTGCCAGTCAGTTGGGCGGGCGCGAGCGGCTCGACGCGCGGCGGCGGTGCGGGCGCATCGTCCGCGCGCGCGGTTGCGCCCGCGGCAAGCAGGCTTGCGAGCGCGAGCGCGCGCCAGAATCGCTGCATCTTCATCGCCGGGCCTCCGTCAGACATCCGCCGGATGCGCGATCGTGCCTTCCTGCTCCGCCTCGATGCGCGCCAGGTTGGCCTCGGCTTCCGCTTCCGACATGAGCTGGCCTTCCCACTTCGCGACCACGGCGCTCGCGATCGAGTTGCCCACCGCGTTGGTGGCCGAGCGGCCCATGTCGAGGAACGTGTCGACGCCGAGGATCAGCAGCAGCCCGGCCTCCGGCAGCCCGAACTGGTGCAGCGTGGCCGCGATCACGACGAGCGATGCGCGCGGCACGCCGGCCATCCCCTTCGACGTGAGCATCAGCACCAGCAGCATCGTGATCTGCGTGCCGAGCGACAGGTGCACGTTGTACGCCTGCGCGATGAACAGCGACGCGAACGTGCAGTACATCATTGAGCCGTCGAGGTTGAACGAATAGCCCATCGGCATCACGAAGCTCGAGATCTTGCGTCGCACGCCGAACCGGTCGAGCGCATCGAGGATCTTCGGGTACGCGGCTTCGGAGCTGGCGGTCGCGAACGACAGCATGAACGCTTCCTTGATCAGCGCCAGCAGCTTGAACACGCGTCGCCCGAGGAACGCCATCCCCGCACAGACGAGCAGCGCCCACAGCAGGAACAGGCTGAGGTAGAAGTCGCCCATGAAGACCGCGAACTTCAGCAACACCGACAGCCCGTTGACCGCGACGGTCGCGGCCATCGCGGCCAGCACCGCGAGCGGCGCGAGCTTCATCACGTAGCCGGTAATCTTGAGCATCACGTGCGACAGCTGGTCGATCGCGGCGACGAGGATCTTGCCGCGCTCGCCGAGCGCGGCGAGCGCCACGCCGAAGAACATCGAGAACACGACGATCTGCAGGATCTCGTTGTTGCTCATCGCCTCGGCGAACGACTTCGGCACCATGTGGCCGACGAAATCCTTCAGCGTGAACTTGGAGGTCGCGAGGTTCGCCGAGGCGCCGATGTCCGGCAGCGGCAGGCCGAGGTTGTCGCCGGGGCGCAGCAGGTTCGCCATGAACAGGCCGAGCAGCAGCGAAATCAGCGACGCGGTGACGAACCAGCCGAACGCCTTCACGAACACGCGCCCGACCGATGCCGCGTCGCCCATGTGCGCGATGCCGACGACCAGTGTGGAGAATACGAGCGGCCCGATCACCATCTTGATCAGGCGCAGGAACACGTCGGACACGAGCGAGATGTAACCGGCGATTTCGGTGGTGGCTTTCTTGTCGGGAAAGCTCGTGTAGATCATGTAGCCGATCACGATGCCCGCCACCATCGCGACCAGGATCCAGACGGCTGCAGCATTCTTTTTCTGCATCGTGAGCCTCCCATGCACCGGTTCGGCAACCGGGGATGGAAGGACAATACAGGACACAAAAGGCGATGAACAGTGCAACCGGGGTCGGGGTTTGCGCTAGCGCCGGGTCGCGACGGATTGCCCGGCGGGGATTGCGTCGGTAGCGCCTCGATGCTCGGCGGCGGCGCAACCGGGGCTCTATTTGTGCGACGCAGCACTGCGCCTGTTCGACCGCGCGACAGTCTCCGTTGGCGCTTGCCGGAGCCTTCCTATGAAGTCGCAGGTCAGGCGGGCATGCGTCGCGTGAAGCCCCGCATGTTCATCGTCGGCGATGCGCTCGGGCATGAACGCATCGCGTCGAGCCTGTATTCGGGCCGGATGTTGAAATCGTTTCCGCTCGGCGGCGCGGTGCGGTGCGGATCTCGCCGCTCTGTTCTCATGCGTCATGCGCTGGACGATATCCAGCGATTCCAGGCGATTACAGTGACGCTGGCGGCGAACGGCCCGGCGCTTCCGGGCCGTGTCGCATCCGGCGCCGGAAAACGGCCGTGCAATAGGTTCGGGCTATGACCGGCAGAGCGAATCGATAGTTGTGGCCGTCCGAGATTGCGCGTGTAATGGCTCGCGGTACCGGATGACGCTAGTGACCCGATGGAGGAGCAGCGCGTGAAGATCATAGTAGCGAGGAAACGGGTAGCCGATTGCAACGTGAAGGTCCGCGTGAAGTCGGACAACACAGCCGTCGACATCGCGAACGTGAAGATGTTGGTGAACCCGTCCGACGAAATCGCGGTCGGCATCTCGGATGCGATCCAGCATCTGGCCGGCATGAAGGATTCGAAGGTCATCGTCGCGATCAACAAGGATTCCGAAGCACCGATCTTCAGCGTGGCCGACGACGGCTTGGTCGGCGATCCGTTCGAGCGGGTGCCGGAGGCGATCGATGCCGCCTAATGCCGCGATGCGCGCGAGCATTGGACGCTCGGCGCCTGCCCAGTCATACCTGTTCGTGCCGGGCAACAAGCCCGAGCGGTTCGACAAGGCGCTCGCAAGCGGCGCCGACGCGGTCGTCATCGATCTCGAAGATGCTGTCGAACCGGACGCGAAGGTGGCGGCGCGCGACGCGATCGCGCAGTGGCTTTCGCCCGAGCATCCGGTGCTCGTGCGGATCAATGCGCGTCACACGCCGTGGTTCGAGGCCGACGCCGCGCTTGGCGCGTTGAAGGGCGTGGCGGGTATCGTGCTGCCGAAGGCCGCGCGTGCGGACGATGTGTGCGCGGCCGTCGCGCTTGCGCGCCGGCGTGTGCCCATCTATCCGTTGATCGAAAGCGCGCACGGCATGTGGAACGCGCTCGACGTCGCGAAAGCGCCGTACGTCGAGCGGCTGATGTTCGGCACACTCGATTTCATCGCGGACATGGGCATGTTGGACGATGGCGTTTCGCTCAATCACTTTCGGTCGCAACTGACATTGATCTCGCGGGTGGCCGGTATCGAGTCGCCGGTCGACGGCGTGACGCCGGACATTCACGATGGGGAGCGGATCACGCGTGACGCGCTCAACGGGAAGCAACTGGGATTCGGCGCGAAGCTGTGCATTCATCCGAAACAGATCGCATTCGTGCACCAGTGCTATCGGCCGAGCGAGGACGAGGTGCGCTGGGCGCGGCAGGTGCTCGATGCGATGCGCGAGTCGAATGGCGGCGTGGTGACGATCGACGGGAAGATGGTCGATCGGCCCGTGTTGCTGCGTGCGATGCGGATCGACGAGCTGGCGTCATCCGCCAGCGCGGCAGCGGAGGGGGCGGCCCGCGCATGATCCGACGCGGAGGCCGACGCCACCCGGACGAAGGGCGCGGTCGCGCATGACGCACGTAACGTGCTCATTGCGGCTCCACGGGAGCAGGGGCGTTCATCAGCTCGACGACCCAGTCGATGAACGCACGCAGCTTGGCGCTGACGTGGCGGTTCGGCGGATACGCGATGTATAGCGGCATCGGATCGAGTTGCCAGTCGTCGAACAGCGTGACGAGTTCGCCGCGTTCCAGATGCGCTTTCGCCATATAGTGCGGCAGCCACATGATGCCGAGGCCGGCCACGCCGGCCGCGAGATAGGCATTGCCGTCATCCACGGCGAGCGCGTAACGGCCTTGCACCGCGATGGTCTCGCCGTGGCGATGCATGACGAGCGGATAGAGTTTGCCTGCGCGTCCCCACGAGAACCCCACGATCCGGTGATGCGAGTTTTCGAGTTCAGCGGGATGCGAAGGCGTGCCTGCGAGCGCGAGATAGCCGGGCGACGCAACGATGCCGAGCGACAGGTCCGCCACGCGCCGGGCGACCATCGACTGATCGTTCGGCTCGCCGCCGCGCACGACGCAATCCACGTTCTCGCCGATGATGTCGACGGTGCGGTCGCTCACGCCCATGTCGAGCTGAATGTCCGGATAGCGGGCGAGGAAGGCCGGCAGCGCGGGGATCAGGATCAGCCGCGCGAACGGACTCGGCACGTCCACGCGCAGCCGGCCTCGTGGCACCGCCGATGCGCTCGACAGGCTCGTTTCGGCGTCGTCCATGTCGGCAAGCAGCCGGGTCGCGCGCTCGTAGTACGCGATGCCGTCCGGCGTGACGTTGATCTTGCGCGTCGTCCGGTTCAGCAGCCGGACCCGCAAGCGCGCCTCGAGCTGCTGGACCAGCTGCGTGACCGTGGTCTTGCTCATATGCAGCGTCTCGGCGGCCTTCGTGAAGCTGCCCGCCTCGACGACCCGGACGAAAGCGCGCATCGCATCGAAGCGATCCATGAGTGTGTGCCTCGCATTTGAATTGTTTGCATTTTACAAACGGTCATGGACAGGGATGGTCGTTTATCGCGTGGGTGTCGGTCGGTACAGTGTGCCGATCGAAACCAGTGATCCATGGAGGTGAAGGTGGGTAACCGCGATGTGGTGTTTGCGCCGGGACGTCGGGCGCTGTACGAGCGCAACCGATACTCGCCGGCCGTACGGGCTGGCGGGTTGCTGTTCGTCTCCGGTCAGGTCGGCAGTCGCGAGGACGGCACGCCCGAGCCGGACTTGCAGGAACAGGTGCGGCTCGCTTTTCGAAACCTGAATGCGATCCTGCACGCGGCCGGCTGCACGTTCGACGATGTGGTCGACGTCACCGTGTTCATGGTCGATCCGCAATCGACGTTCGAGCGCGTCTGGCAGGTCGTGCCGGAGTTCTGGGGCGACGCGCCGCATCCGGCGCTCACCGCGGTCGGCGTGACCTGGCTTTACGGCTTCGACTTCGAGATCAAGGTGGTGGCGAAGCTTCCGGTCGCCGAATGACGCGATTCGAGGGTTCCCTGTAAAATTGGCCTCTTCTGCGTTTTCGGTAACCGCTCGTCATGCATCGAATCGGATTCTTCGTTTGCCGTGGCTACGATGCGCTTGATCTTGGCGGGCCACTGGCGGCCTTCAATCAGGTGGCCACGGCCGCGGGCCATACGCCGTACGATCTTCATGTCATCTCGCAAGCCGGCGGCCCGGTGCACGGCAATACGGGCCTGTCGATCGACACGAAGCCCGCCGCAAGGCGCACGTTCGACACCGTCGTGTTCGTGGGCGGCGATATCGATCCGATGCAGACATCGGAGAATATCGCCGCCGCCAGAAAATTGGCGGCCAGGGCATCGCGGGTCGCGAGTGTCTGTACGGGCGCATTTCTGCTCGCGGAAACGGGCTTGCTGGATGGCTTGAGAGCCGCGACGCACTGGCGATACGCCGCGCTATTGCAGGCGCGCTTTCCGCGCACCCGGGTCGACGGCGACAGCATCTACGTGGTGGACGGGCACGTGTGGACGTCGGCGGGCATCGCTTCCGGCATAGACCTGGCGCTCGGCATGATTGAAAGAGACATGAGCGCGGAGACGGCGCGCGCTGTCTCGAGGCTGTTGGTCGTTCCGTATCGTCGACCGGGAGGGCAGTCACAATTCTCGGCCATGTCGCAGATGGAGCCGGAATCGGATCGCATCCGCATCGCGCTGAATTTTGCCAGGGAGCATCTGGCTGAAGCGTTGCCCGTCGAACGGCTTGCCGATGCCGCGAGATTGAGTGTGCGACAGTTCGGCCGCGCCTTTCGCCGGGAAACCGGAGAAACACCGGCCAAGGCAGTCGAGCGTTTGCGCGTCGAAGCCGCGAGGCTGCGCCTGCAGAGCGGCAGCGAACCGATCGAACAGATCGCGTTGGCGGTCGGGTTCACCGATCCGGAGCGGATGCGACGGGCCTTCATCAAACTGCACGGGCATCCGCCGCAAGCGATTCGACGCGAGAGCAGATCGAACGGCGCGCGCTGATCGACCGACGGCGGATCGGCGCGCTGCGTGGTCAACGCCCGTCGAACGGGCGATTTCGCCGGCCGCTCAATGGTCGGCGGTTTTGACCGGAGGGTAGTCGTTCCACATGTCGCGATGCAGCTTCCACTCGCCGGCCTGCTTCACAAACACGAGGATCTGCTTGCCGCGGATCTTGAGCTTTCCATCGTGGTCGCGCACGTCCGCATCCGACACCTCCGTCACCATCCAGTCGTCACCGTAGAACTCGTAATGGCTGAACGATACGGTGCCCGGTTTCGTTCCGGCATAGCCCTTGGTCAAGTACTCGGCGATCGCGCGGCCCCCGGTGACTTTGTCGCCACCGGGCGGCAAGAGTGTGCCGTCGTCGGTGTAGAGGCGGCCTATCGCCTCGTAGTCTCCGCGCGCAAAAGCATTCGCCCATCGGGCGTTTTCGGCCTTGATGGCCGCTTCGGGCGGACGTTGCGTGCCACCGGCTGTGGCCGGCGCCGTGAATGCGAAAAAGGAGACGCAGGCTGCAAGAGCAGCGGTACAAAGACGGATCTGTTGCATCGTGTGATTCCCGAACGGGCTTGAATTGAAAAGGCGGCGCCAAATGGGCCGGTGGAGCGGGCAGGTGGCCGCGGCCTTCATCGAGGCCGGCCGCGGGCTGCACCTGTTGCAGACAAGCGTTTCAGCGAACGCCGGGGATGCGTGCGAGCCCCCTCGATGCGCCGGGCAGCTTCTTGTCGACCATCGCGATGACTTCCGGCCGCGCGTCCCGAGGATGACCGGAGTGGAACGGCGGCGCGGGGTCGTATTCGATCGCGAGCTGCGTGAATTCGGCGGCCTGTCGACCGCGCAGCTTCGCCGCCACGCGAAGGGCGAAGTCGATGCCCGCCGTCACGCCGCCGCCGCTCATGAACCGGCCGTTGTCGTCTTCGACGAAGCGCTCGGGAACGGGAATCGCGCCATATTCGGACAGCTTGTTCACGAAGGCCCAATGGCACGCGCTTCGCTTGCCGTTGAGCACGCCGGTTGCCGCGAGCACGAGCGATCCGTTGCATACCGACGTAACGTGCTTGGCGCTCTCCGCCAGACGCCGGATCTGCGCCTGATACGCCGGTCGCATCGGCGCCGTCAGATCGGACCCGCCGGGGACGAGGATCACGTCGGTCTGCTCGATATCGGCCAGTCGTTCGGTGTTGCCATACACGACGCCAAATTCGAGCGTTACGTTGCCGCCGTCGAGGCTTGCGTAGCGAACGTTCGTATTGGGTAGCCGGTGGAAAATCTCGCTGGGGCCGGCGAAGTCGAGCAGCGTACCGCCGTCGTAATTGACGATCAGAATGTTGAGCGGGGCATTCGGGGGAAGTAACCCCTCGCTGCGTGTCTGTGCGCCAACCGGTGTGGCATGCGCGAGCAACGCGCCGCCGCCCAGGACGGCGCCGAGCGTGGCGGCGCTTCCAAGCTTGAGCACATCGCGGCGCGAGCGACCTGCTCGGGTGAGTGGCTTTACGAAAGCATTGTTATCGCTACTGTCGGTCAAGATGAGTTCTCCTTGCACTTCGGCCGCTCGGCGCGTGCCACCGGGCTGGGCCGGATTGAATCAACGCCACGACGAACCGCGTGGCGGACATGAACCGCAGGCTCAGAGCTGCGACGCACCGCCATCGACGACCAGTTCGGTGCCGACGACGTAGGCGGATTCGTCGCTGGCAAGATAGAGCGCCGCGTAGGCAATGTCCTCGGCCTTGCCCATGTGGCCCAGTGGAATAGCCGCGGCGAACTCGGCCCGACGGTCGCGAACCCATTCGTCGGACATGCCCCACTTGGTGATCAGGGGCGTGTTCATCACGCCGGGCGCGATCGCGTTGAAGCGGATTTTCCGGTCGAGAAACTCGTAGGACCAGCTGCGGGCGAGCGATCGCACGGCGGCCTTCGCAGCGGCGGTCAACGAGATGCCGTGCTTGCCGGTCTGCGCAACGAATGATGTGTTGAGGATCACTGATGAACCTTCACGCAAGTACGGAAGCGCCGCTTGAAGCGTGAACACCACACCCTTGACGTTGACGTCCATGATCTCGTCATAGAGTTTGTCGTCGATGTCGTCGACCGCGGACGGGAAAGCCCAGCCGGCGTTGGCGAACACGACATCCAGCCCGCCGAATTGCGCGTTTACGTCGGCTGCAATCGCGCGCATGTCCTGGATCGAACGCACGTCGCCCTTCAGGACCAGCGCATGCTCGCCAAGCTCGGCCTTCACGCGCTCGAATACGGAATCGTCGCGGCCGGTAACCGCTACTCGCGCGCCTTCCGCAATGAACAGCTTCGCGGTCGCAAGACCGATGCCGCTGGTTCCGCCCGTGATCAACGCGGACTTGTTCTTGAGCCTCATCTTCCATTCCTTTCCATGTCGTGATTGATCCGGGCGAACGCTCGAAACGCAATCGCGTTCGTGCCTTTCCCGGCGTGATCTTTCGATGTGAAGTATGGAATGTGAGGCGAATGGCGCAAAGGTCGTATAACCCTCAAAAAGCGCCATGCAAAGCCGCACGTCGGCCGGAAGCACGAGTCGCCCCGCGCGGCCGTGACAGGCCGACGGTACCTGCCAATCTCGACAGGTTGTTCCGCCGTACCGCGCGCGCGATGATTTGCGTGCTCATTGCGAGCCTGCCCCGCTTGCGTTCCGTGCAATCAAGCCCCATTCCGATCCGCTGCGGCGCAACAGGGGTGATCGGCTGGTTCGCAATGACGACCTTCCGCAGCGCGACGACGAGGCGAACCATGACATCCAGCAGACTCGAGCAAATGCAGGCCAATCTCACGTTGGCCTATGTTCTGAACAACGCAGCAGTCGACGGAGTCGGGAGGGAACTCAAGCATCCGACTGCGTCGCAGGTCAAAAAGATCATCGTGGATCGCCTGAACCGATCCAAGATGACGCGGAACGATCGGTTCGAAATTGCGTGGGGGCCGGCGATCGTATTGGATCCGAATGGCGAAGCTGCCAATGTGACCGTCGTCTTGCAATTGGCCGGTAGCGGCGAATATACAGTGGTGACGAGCGGCACCAATTTCACGTCCCCGCTTGATGTTCTGAGCGATTTTTCCTATGACACCCTCGAGCCATTCAGCGCGTATGTGCCGAACTGTCCGTCGGACGCACGCATATCGGCGGGCACGAACGGAGCGCTGTACCACGTACTGAAGACGCCCGATGAAAGTCATCAGACGCTCGTCCAATTCCTGAGCACCGTGCCACCGTCATCGATAGTCAACGTTGTCGGGCACAGCCTCGGAGGCGCGTTGGCGTCCGCGATCGTGTTGTACCTGAAGAATCAGACTGGCTTGCAGTCTCTGACGTACCACTGCCAGACGTTTGCCGCGCCGACAGCAGGCAACAAGGTGTTCGCCGACTATTTCGACGAGCAGATGCGAGGCAATGCGGTACGCATATTCACGACGCGGGATATCGTGCCAATGGCATGGAATGCGGACAGCCTCCAGAAGGTGAAACACGTCTACAGCGACGTTCCCCCTCATGACACCCCTGACAACGTGCAAATTGCTGTCGATATGGTCAGCATTGCGACAAATTCGCTGAAGTACACCCAATGGGGAACGTCTGAACCATCAGGGCCCGTGGCGACGGCGATGGAGTACCCGCTGAAGGCGGACGTCAATAAAGCCATTCTGGATTTTCAGGCGCAGGTTGGCTTTCAGCATATCGACGGATACATTGCCTGCCTGGGTATGGCCCGCAGCGACATTGATCTCCCCCCGCTGCCACAGGTCAACCCCAAGGTCGGTAAAACGCCCGTGTGAAGCAGTACGAAGCAAAACCCATAAGAACACTGGCACGCAGTGTGAAAACCCGCTTCGGCGGGTTTTTTCATGCTTGATTTCTGCCGGGGCCGCAATGGCTTGGGTCGCCGCCGTCGATATGTCGTGGGATCGACGCTTGGCAAAGATCAAGCGCACGTTGCGGTTTTGCATTGTTCACTCTGGAAGTAACAGAACGTTCAATCGTCCGTCATTTATCACCCGGTTGCGACTCAGTAGAGTGCTTTCCCATGTCGTCGGCCGGCGACAACCCGAATGAAAGGAAGCCAGGCATGACGCAACACACTTTGTCGCCCGGGGCTCCACAAACGGCACGCCGTTATGGCGCAGGCGTCGCAACGATGGCCGCACGGTTCGGCGCCGGGCGCGCTCGAATCCGCTGAAATCCAGGTGTGCGGTGCGTGCCGGACCGGACACCGCCGCATTCTTTCCAGCCGATCCACAAGGAAACGCTCATGCAATACAAGCAACTGGGCCGCACGGGCCTGTATGTCTCCGAGCTGTGTCTCGGCACGATGACGCTGGGCGGCAATGCCGATGCCGGCATGTGGGCGGCGATCGGCGCAGTGGGCCAGGACGACGCGACCCGATTGATCGCCCGCGCGCTGGCCGCCGGAATCAACTTCATCGATACCGCCGATATTTACTCCTTTGGCCACGCCGAACGCCTCGTCGGACAAGCGCTCCGGGACCTCGGCGTCCCGCGCGGCGAGATCGTGCTAGCGACCAAGACGGCCGGCGTGATGGGCCCGAAGCCCAACGATCAGGGCGCGTCGCGCGGCCACATCATGGATTCGGTGCAGCGAAGCCTGGAACGGCTGCAGGTCGACCATATCGACCTTTACCAGATCCACGCGAACGATTCCGTCACGCCGATCGAAGAGACGCTGCGGGCGCTCGACGATCTGACGCGCCAGGGGCTGGTGCGCTATGTCGGTGTCTCGAACTGGCGCGCAGGCAAGATCGGCAAGGCGCTCGGACTCAGCGAAGCGCTCCGCGCGACGCGCTTCGAGACGCTCCAGGCCTACTATTCGATCGCCGGGCGTGACGTCGAGCGCGAACTCGTGCCGCTCGCGATCGAGGAGCGGATGGGGCTGCTCGTCTGGTCGCCGCTCGCCGGCGGTTTGCTGTCGGGGAAGTTTGGTCCGGGGGCGCCAACAGAAGAAGGTGCGCGGCGCAGCCATTTCGATTTCCCGCCGGTCGATCTTGACCGGGCGTGGTCGTGCGTCGCAGCGATGCGCTCTATCGCCGACGCGCGAGATGTGTCGGTCGCTCGGATCGCGCTCGCATGGTTACTCGCCAAGCCGCATGTCACGAGCGTCATCATCGGTGCCAAGCGGGTCGAACAGCTCGAAGACAATCTCGGCGCGGTCGATGTCGTCCTGACCGACGACGAGCTGGCGCGTCTCGACGCCGTGAGTGCTTTGCCTCCGTGTTACCCGGGCTGGATGATCGATCGTCAGGAGTCGGGCAGGCGGCCGAAGCCGTTCTCGCGCGTCGTGTCGAACTAGGATCGGCGACGCCCCGGTCCATCCGTTCGCGTTAAAGCGACGCGCCACCACACATGACGATCTGCTGTCCCGTGATCGCGCTCGCATCCGTGCTCAACAGGAAGCCGGTCAGCGCGCCAACCGCTAGAATTGCGGTTTTAGCCCGGAACACGTCCATGTCTTTTGCCTCGCTCGGCCTGATCGATCCCTTGCTGCGTAATCTGCAGGACCTCAATTACCAGACACCTACGCCGGTGCAGGTCAAGGCGATTCCCGCGGTGCTCGGCGGCAAGGACGTGATGGCCGGCGCGCAGACCGGCACGGGCAAGACCGCGGGTTTCGCGCTGCCGCTGTTGCAGCGGCTCGTGCAGCAGGGCCCGGCGGTGTCCAGCAACCGCGCGCGGGTTCTGGTGCTGGTGCCGACGCGTGAGCTGGCCGAGCAGGTGCTGCAAAGCTTCGTCGCTTACGGCAAGGGCCTCGACTTGCGATTTCTGGCCGCCTACGGCGGCGTGAGCATCAACCCGCAGATGATGAAGTTGCGCAAAGGCGTCGACGTGCTCGTTGCGACGCCGGGCCGTCTGCTGGATCTCAACCGCCAGAATGCGGTGCAGTTCGATCAGGTCGAAACGCTGGTGCTGGACGAGGCCGACCGCATGCTCGATCTGGGCTTCGCGCGCGAGCTCAATGCCGTCTTTGCCGCGCTGCCCGTTCAGCGCCAGACCCTGCTGTTCTCCGCGACGTTTACCGACGATATCCGCGCGATGGCGGCGAGCATTCTGCGCAGCCCGGTCAATATCAGCGTCAGCCCGCCGAATGTCACGGCGAGCAAGATCAAGCAGTGGGTGGTGACGGTCGACAAGCGCAACAAGCCGGACCTCTTCATGCACCTGGTGGCCGAGAACAACTGGGATCACGCGCTGGTGTTCGTCAAGACGCGCAATGGCGTGGAGTATCTGGCGGCCATGCTGGACGAGGCCGGCTACGCGGTCGACACGATCCACGGCGACAAACCGCAACCGGCGCGGCTGCGTGCGCTCGAGCGCTTCAAGACGGGCGAAGTGCAGATGCTGGTCGCCACCGATGTGGCGGCGCGCGGGCTGGATATCGATGACTTGCCGCTCGTGATCAACGTCGATCTGCCGATCGTCGCGCAGGATTATGTGCACCGGATCGGGCGTACCGGGCGCGCGGGCGCGAGCGGCGTGGCGGTGTCTCTCGTGTGTGCGGATGAAGCCCCGCAACTGGCCGCGATCGAGGCGCTGATCGGGCAGACGCTGCGCCGCGAAGAAGAGCCGGGGTTTGAAGCGGAACATCGCGTGCCGGAAACCAGCTCGACCGGGCAGATCATCAAGAAGCCAAAAAAGCCGAAGAAGCCCAAAGTGCCGCAAGGTGGGGCGGCGGCCATGCCGGTGGCCGGGAAAAAGCCGCGGCCGCAAGGCGGTGAGGGCAAGCGCAAGGGTGGCGGAGCCGCGGGCAAGGGCGCAAGCGTGTTGAACGGTAGCCCGTTCAGCGTGCAGAAACCGCGCGGCAAAGGCAAACCCGCTGGCAAGGCGGGTGTGGGCGCGCGCAAGCCGGCTGGGAAGCCTGCGGGAGGTCGCGGTAAACACTAACGCTGATTCGTTGGGTGGCTGACGCCGGCCATAGAAAGGACGGGCGATTTGAGGTCCGCGGGCGGGTGGCGCGGCTTTGCCGCACATCGGGTCGGCAGGCAAGGGCGCACTGAATCCGGCATCGCTTACAACTTGGCGGCCGAACGGACGTTTAAACCGTGCAAGTCAAGACCTAATTTCTCAGTCAGCGTCAGATCGGGTCTGAGATTGCTCGGCCGTCACTTCATCAAGGGCCGTCATCGACCCGGGGCGGACCTTGACGTCTTGGCAAAGCGGATTGAACCGTTGAATTAGCGGGATCGTCACTTGGGTGTAAATCTGCGTGGGCGAGATACATCATGGGGGCGTCAAAAGCCTCGTGGCTGTCTGGGTTTCCAGCCCGTCATCGGTGGCGACGTCACCAGGAAAACGTCATGTGGAGGGCTCTCCGATCGAATGAACTCGGCTGCCCTTTGATTGTTTCGTTCCGCACCATCAAGGTCAATGGGCGGCTCAGCACCATCCCAAATGCAGTCCAACCTCGCTTCGAATCCGGGAAAATGCCATATGCCACCTTCGATTCGAGCGACAACCAAGCCGTGTTGGGCCGCCCGCTCACAAACTGCAACTGCCGCGTCGGTAGAAAGCTTCATCACAATGCTTCCATCGAGGGAGAAAAAATCGTCCGCCGAATCGTAGACGCGAGAACGATCGATGTTCATTGGGCTCACTCCAATTTAATCCAGCTGTCAGGAATCCATTTCGGATCGTTCTTCTCGATTGCCGATGACGCCATTGACCGCTATGCGCAGCGGTTAGCCGACTGATGCGATTGACGAAGCCGCCTTATCTGACAAGGCCGCTAACGGCAAGCTACCCGCTCAACCTACGCTCGCTCATCATTGCCCGACGGCTTGTCTCTGACGTACGGGGCGGCGAAGTCAGCATCGAAAGTGCCCCTCCACGACCGCACACGCATCGAGGTGGTGTAGTAATACTCATAGTTTGCGCGTGGGATCTTGTCCGTCGGAACTGCGACGCTCGAAAAAACCCCATCTCGTATGGTTTGGTCCCCCGTGCAAAGGTATGAGACCACGGCAAGTTGTTCGTCGAGCATCTTCCGGATGAACTCAACTGCACCAGCAGCCTCGTCAGCATTACCTAGAACGGAGAAAAAATGCCGATGGGTTGTTGCGTAGAAAACCGTCACCTCGCCGTTGTATAAGGACGAAACCTCTAAGGGGCCACCTTTCGATGCTGCGAGCGCCGGCACCCGAACATTGAAGTAGTTCTCACCAGCGTCGGCGACAATAGATAGATGGCTCCTCCAGTTCGGGAAGACTGAGAGAAGGTCTTCCGCCATTTGGCGAGAGAAGGGCTCAAGCAATTCGATCATGATGACTCCCCGCCGCAGCTTGCGTATAGAGTAGCGCGATCGCGGGCAATCCTATGTCACAAGTCGATCGACCTCTGCCGGGGGCCGTTATCGAATGCGGATTCAACCCGCGTCGATGAAACACTCCGTGCTGCTATGCAGCCTCAAGTGTGTTGCATCGACGGGTTGAATCCGCAACCCGAAGCGGTCCATCAATTCGACGCAAACCGGCCATTCGTCTTGCAACCTATCGTGGAACCGTCCGGTAATTCCAGCCTCGCGCTTGTGTTAGCCATTGATCGTACGTCCTTTGGCGATCTACCAGCTCCATGCTCAGCGCTGCCATGGCCATGTACTCCAGCACGCGCCAGTTCGCATCGTCTCCCTTCCTGAAAGAGACTTCGATGGCGTCCAGCGCCAGTTCGAACTCGTTGTGATTCAAGAATTCCTCAAATTCGGCGATCTCATCCGCGCACACTCCCTCGGCAGTTTCGGAGAGGTGAGCTCGCGCCTCGCGAAGATACTCCGAGGTCTTGCTCGAGGTCGAGTGGAAATCGCGATCAGCAGGCATATGAGTTCTCTATAGATCGAACGTCCCCAATTGTCGGCAATTTGAGCTCAAGTGTCGAATGACCGATTGTGGCCGAACTCGGCCGGGGTCATCAGTCACGTCACATGGCGAGACCACAACGTTTCGAATGCCTCCATCGTTGTTTCCCGTGCTACGAACTGCGGGTCGGCGTTTATCTCGGACAATGCGGGCACCGGCAGCAATCCGAGTTGCGTCCCCAATGCCGATCTCTTTTCGTCTGAAAATCCAACTCGCCCGTCGCGAAAGAATTCAAGTTTACAAATCTCATAACGATTCCGGTTGAGGACGGACACGAGACGGATAGGCTCCGTGTCAGAATCGTGCTTCCACATGACGTCGATTGCGCTCAACCCATCTTCCATTGACTTTCCCCCGCGCGTCGAAGGAACTTCTATTAGCGCTGCCTCGTTGGATTGTCGACGATTCCGGTATCGAGTGCCAGTGACCATTCGTGGCCGACTACAGCCCGACGGCGAGCCGTTGTCGGATGCCGGCGTCGAACGGACTGCATCCGGCGGAAGCCGACCCATCAGGGACGTTCAACTCTCGCTAAAGCAGACATTGAGATCAATAGGGTTCGCCGTTCTTGTGCTCGAAAACCCATTGCCCGTTTGAACCCATAACAGCGACGAGGTCGTCCGTTGCATAGCCCACTGCGTCGCCTGATACTCGGCTGCCGACCTCGATGATCGTGGCATCGCCTGTCGAGTTGTTTTGTAGATGATGCGGCGCGCCGTTCGCGCGAAAGCCCGCGCACATTCCAGCCCGCATTAGATAGTTTTGCTCACCGACGTAGAGGGTGACCTCACCACTAAGGACATACACCCACTCGTCCTGTTTCGAGTGCTGATGGTGTAGAGCAGACACCGCGCCGGGGCTCAGCGTCGTCAAGTTCACACCAAACTGACTCAAACCGAACGGATCGCCAAGAGGTTTTTTTTCCCGTCCCGTCATGCGAGACGCAAACGGTTCTGGGTAGTTTGAGGGCTTTGTGCGCGGTGCGGCATCGGCGGCCACCATGTAAGCTTTGGGCTGATCCATTCGCAATCCTCGTTCCGTCAAAAGGGCCGAAGAGAATTCTGTAAATCAACGAATGAAATGTCAATCTTGATTCGAATAATCAACCTATCCTTTGTTTTACCGCAGTCGCTTTGAGCGCCTTTGGTTTTCCAAGCGATTGTTGACGATTCTCGCGTCAGACCGAGTGTCTCTTCCTGGCCGAACCGAGTCAGACGAACTGACGCTGCCTGTTCGGTCTAGTCCAGCCTTATACATTTAAACCATGCGTGCGAGCGCCGGATCGCGGGCGTCACGGCGATGTGTCCGCTTTTCACAGCGGCTCGGCGCGAACATTCCAGTCCTGTCCGCGGGCGCTTCGCCGCCCGCTACTCCGTCTGCTGGCGCCGGTATTCGTCCTGTTTCATTCGCAAGTACTGCTGCCGGTCGATTTCGTGCAGCTGCCGCGCATATTGCTCGCTGGAATTGAACCACGTGCTCAGGCGTTGCTCGAGCTGCTTGTCGGGCGGGCTCGATAGCGCGGCAAGATAGGCATCGATGGCCAGGTAGTAGCGCATGGTGTTGCGCTCCACGAGGCCTCGTATGCCATCGACGTATTCCGCTTGTGCCGCGGACGGACTGGCGACGTTTGTGAAGCCGATCTTGCCGCGGTCAAACGTTGCCAGAAAGCTTTTCATCGCAAGGCGCCCGACCAGGCCATAGCTGAATGCATAGGTCAGATGCAGGAACGTGCGGTTGCTAGCGAGCTGCACCGCTTCCAGGACAATCTGATAATCCCGGGTGTTCAACGGTCCGCTGTCGGCGTGGAGTTTGACCTTGAAGTATCCCGGGGCCCGGGCCGCCGCGTCGTAACGGAAATACAGGCGGTAGGTGGCCGGGAGCTCCGCGGCGGCTTCCCGTTTGCTGATATTCAGGGCCAGCATGTTGTCGCTATTCGTGCCGGGCGCACGGCAGTACTTGATGTTCGGATGCAGGATCAACAGCTCGCACCAGTTCGCGAGACCCTGCGACTGGTAATCCAGGACGTTGCTGACGGTCGCGAACGGGTAGTCCACTTCTG
Organism: Burkholderia sp. 567; assembly: GCF_040545115.1. Classification (NCBI taxonomy): domain Bacteria; kingdom Pseudomonadati; phylum Pseudomonadota; class Betaproteobacteria; order Burkholderiales; family Burkholderiaceae; genus Burkholderia; species Burkholderia sp. 567. The sequence continues at coordinate 341,590 of NZ_JBEPLG010000003.1, read as the reverse complement.
CGTAGACTTCACCCGTGACCGTGGAGAACGACTCCTGCGAATCCAGATACAGCCGCCGATGAAACGCGTTGTTATCGAGCTGCGGCTTCAGATTCTGGTATAGCGCGCGCAAACGGGTGGCGTCGTCGGAGGTTCCAGCCCACAACCCCACGCACGGCAGCCAACAGGCCGCCAGAACGATCAACATCCACGCCTTCCTGCGTAGCGCGGCGCTCGCTGGGTTTCGGTCACGCTTGCTCATCAACGTGCTCCGGCTGACTACTCCGATGGGCGGGGCCCATCGCACCTGTACACCTCGATCGCGGTCGCGGCTTGCGCGCGCGGCGCGCATGCGGCTATCCCGACGCCGATCGATTCCTGCTAATACTATGGCGCGCGTCGCGGAGATGACATTAGGATTTCAGCCGATCATTCAGCGGCCGGTCACGCGTGGGTAGTCGGGTGACGCGCGTCGGCCGGTACGCCGATACATCTTCGCCGATCAAACTTGGGTCACCCGCGGCGCGACCGCCGCGCCATCCGCGTCGCTCGTCCCCGGTGCGACTTCCTCCAGCGCCTGCCGTCCCGTTTCGACCCGCAGCAGCCCGATCGCGACGCACAGCACGCCGAGTGTCGCGCTGACCATCGCGATCACGCCTGACACGCCGAACGCCTGATAAAGCGCGAGTGCCAGCGCGGGCGTCCCGATCGACGACATCCGCCCGCACATCCCCGCGACACCCGTGCCACGCAGCCGCACCTCGGTCGGAAACAGCTCGGGAATATACCCAAACAACCCGAGCGTCGTGATCGTATAGATCGCACTGACGAGACAGAACCCAACCAGAATGATCGCCGTGGTATCGCGCAGCGACACATACAACCAGCCCAACGCGATGCTGAGCAGCGACGCAATCACGATCCCCCGCGCACGGCCGATCCGGTCCGCGATCAGATACCCGATCAACCCGCCGACCGGCGATCCGATCGACATCAGGAACACGAAGCCGAGCGACTTGACGACCGACAACCCCTGCGTGACGAAAAACGTCGGCAGCCATGCAATGAAGCCATAGAGCCCGACGTTTACCCCGATCGCGGTCAACGCGGCGACCGCCATGCGCCCACGCATCCCCTTCGAAAACAGCACGCCGAGCGGCACCTTCCCGACATGCAGATCAATGGTGCGCCGCACCGGCGGCAGCGCGCCGACCTGCTGGCTCACCTCCTGCTCGATCGCAGCCAGCGTCGCCTCCGCCTCGTCGAGCCGCCCGACGGATTCGAGCCAGCGCGGCGATTCCGGCATCCGCTTACGCATGAACCACACGACCAGCGCACCGATACCGGCCAGCGCGAACATATAGCGCCAGCCGAGATGCGGAATGATCCAGTACCCCGCGGCCAGCGCGGCAAAGAGGCCGCTGTTGGTAATGATCGCAAGCAGCGACACCCACTTCCCGCGCGTGTCGGGCGGCACGAACTCGGCGAGCGTCCCGGCTGCAACGACCAGTTCCGCGCCGAGCCCGATCCCCATGATGAACCGCAGCACGATCAACCATTCGATGTCGGGCGCAAAACACGCGGCGATCGACGCGAGCCCGAACACCGCGAGATTGAGCTGATACGAATACCGCCGCCCGAGCCTATCACCGACATACCCCGCGACGAACGCGCCGATCATCATCCCGACGAACGTCGACGACACGAACATCGCGCCATGCCGCAGATCGGTGAAGCCGTCCTTGACCATCGACGCGACCGAGCCGTTGGCGAGATAGATGTCGAATGCGTCGAGGAACGCGCCGCCGGCAATCAATCCAAGTATCTTCCAGTGGAACCTTGAAACGGGCAGCCGGTCGAGCCGGCCGGCGGCATTGACGGTGTTCGCCATGATGTCTCCGGAGGTGTGGCGCTCTCGCGTCTGCTGACCAGACGCGGAGACGCTTCGATAGTGTGATGAGGGGCGCGCTTCGCTCAGCGCGGAAAGGCCCGGTCAGACCGCGCCGGACGCATGCAACGCGTGAATCTGTTCATCGGCATAGCCAAGCTCGCGCAGCACGGCGTCGGTATGCTGCCCGAGCGCCGGCACGGGATCCATGCGCGGCTCGTCGCTCGGCGCGATGCCGGGCGGCAGCAGCGCGGGGATCTCGCCGGCGGGCGTATCGACCCGCGTCCAGCGCTGCCGGGCGGCGAGCTGTTCATGCGTCCACACGCCGTGCATGTCGTTCATCCGCGCGTTCGCGATGCCGGCCTGCTCGAGCCGGTCGATCACGTCGGCGGCCGTGAGCGTCGAGAACGCGCGGACGATGACTGATGCCAGCTCGTCGCGATTCGCGACGCGGCGGCTGTTCGATCCGAAGCGCGCGTCGGCCGCGAGCTCGGGCATGCGGAGCACGGTCTCGCAGAAGCTTTTCCATTCGCGCTCGTTCTGCAGGCCCAGCATCACGGTGTGGCCGTCACCGGCCTTGAACGGACCGTACGGAAAGATCGTCGCGTGCGACGCGCCGGCTTGCCGCGGCGGCGGCTGGCCGTCGATCGCGTAGTAGAGCGGATAGCTCATCCACTCGACCATGCTTTCGAGCATCGACACGTCGATGTGCCGGCCGCATCCGGTGCGTCCGCGCGCGATCAGCGCGGCGAGGATATTCGAATACGCATACATGCCCGCCGCGATATCGGCGATCGAGCAGCCGGCCTTGGCCGGCTCGCCGTCGGCGCCGGTAATGCTCAGGAATCCGGATTCACTCTGGATCAGCAGGTCGTATGCCTTCTTGTCGCGGAACGGCCCGTCGAGCCCGTAGCCGGAGATGTCGCAGACGATCAACCGCGGATAGCGCGCGCGCAGCGTGTCGTAGTCGAGCCCCAGGCGCTGCGTCGCGCCGGGTGCGAGGTTCTGCACGAACACGTCGGCATCCGCGAGCAGCTTGTGCACGACGTCGAGCGCCGCGGGCTGCTTGACGTCGAGCGTGATGCTTTCCTTCGAGCGGTTGGTCCACACGAAGTGCGACGCGAGTCCCGACACGCGTTCGTCGTAGCCTCGCGCGAAATCGCCGACGCCCGGCCGTTCGATCTTGATCACGCGCGCGCCGAGATCGGCGAGTTGACGCGTGCAGAACGGCGCGGCGATCGCATGCTCGAACGTGACGACCTTGATGCCTTCCAGTGGACGCATGCTCGTCGCTCCCGTCAGAACGACCGCGGCAGGCCGAGGATGTGCTCCGCGACATACGACAGGATCAGGTTCGTCGAGATCGGCGCGACCTGGTACAGGCGCGTCTCGCGGAACTTGCGCTCGACGTCGTATTCGCACGCGAAGCCGAAGCCGCCATGGAACTGCAGGCACGCGTTCGCGGCTTCCCACGACGCGTCGGCCGCGAGCAGCTTCGCCATGTTCGCCTGCGCGCCGCACGGTTCGTGCGCGTCGAACCGGCGCGCGGCGTCGAAGCGCATCAGGCTCGCGGCCTCGACGTTGATGAACGAGCGGGCGATCGGAAACTGCACGCCCTGGTTCTGGCCGATCGGGCGGCCGAACACGACGCGATCCTTCACGTACTGCGACACCTTGTCGACGAACCAGTAGCCGTCGCCGATGCATTCGGCGGCGATCAGCGTGCGTTCGGCGTTGAGTCCGTCGAGGATGTACCGGAAGCCCTGGCCTTCGTCGCCGATCAGGTTCTCGGCGGGGATTTCAAGGTTGTCGAAGAACAGCTCGTTCGTCTCGTGGTTGACCATGTTCGGAATGGGGCGCACGGTCATCCCGTTGCCGATCGCGTGATGCAGATCGACGATGAAGACCGACATCCCCTCCGACTTCTTCTGCACGTCCGACAGCGGCGTCGTGCGCGCGAGCAGGATCATCAGATCGGAGTGCTGCACGCGCGAGATCCACACCTTCTGGCCGTTGATCACGTAGCGGTCGCCCTTGCGCACGGCGGTCGTCTTGATCTTCGTCGTGTCGGTGCCGGTGGTCGGTTCGGTCACGCCCATCGACTGCAGGCGCAGCTCGCCGCTCGCGATCTTCGGCAGATAGCGCTGCTTCTGTTCGGCAGAGCCGTGGCGCAGCAGCGTGCCCATGTTGTACATCTGGCCGTGGCACGCGCCGGAGTTGCCGCCCGCGCGGTTGATTTCCTCCATGATCACCGACGCTTCGGTCAGCCCGAGGCCGGAGCCGCCGTATTCCTGCGGAATCAGCGCGGCGAGCCAGCCGGCTTTCGTCAGCGCGTCGACGAACGCTTCGGGATAGCCGCGCGCTTCGTCGATCCCGCGGAAATAGTCGGCGGGAAACTCGCCGCACAGGTCGCGAACGGCTTCGCGAATGTCTTGGTACGCGTCGGTAGGGTTCATGCGTCGTATCGGGGAAAGCGTCGGAATGGGTCAGGCGAGGGTCGCGCTCGCGGACATGGTCAGCCAGCCGTCGTGGTCGTTCGCCCAGAGCTCGACGGTCTTGCCGTCGTCGGCGAGGCGGCCGCACACGCTGAAGGGGTGGCCGAGAAAGGTCGGCCGCACCGCGCGATACGCGTATTCGCTGATCGTCGCGCCGGGCAGCGAGCGCGTGACGAGGTCGAGCAGCAGCGTCGAGATCAGCGGGCCGTGCACGACGAGATCCGGATAACCTTCGACGTCGCGCACGTAGCTGCGGTCGTAATGAATCCGATGGCCGTTGAAGGTCAGCGCGGAATAGCGGAACAGCATCACTTCGTCCGGCGTGATGTCGCGCCGCCATTGCGCATGCTCGGGCGCGGCCTTCGGCGGGGGCGCGACGGTGCCGGGCGCCGCCGCGCCGCGATAGACGATGTCGTGTTCCTCGCGGATCGCGACTTCGCCCGCGGCTTCGATCACGTGCTCGACGGTCACGAAGCCGAGCGTGCCGCTGCGGCCTTCCTTGCGCTCGACCGACAGCACGCGCGACGTGCGCGTCGCGATCGCGCCGATCGGCAGCGGGCGTTCGAACGTCAGCCGGCCACCGGCCCACATGCGGCGCGGCAGCCCGAGGTCCGGCAGGAAGCCGCCCTTGCGCGGATGGCCGTCGGGGCCGAGTTCGGCCTGCGGCGCGATCGACCAGAAATATAGCCAGTGCCACGCGGGCGGCAACGCATCGCCGGCGGCGGGAACGCTCGGGTGATCGAGCGTGGCCGCGAGTGCGGCCGCCCGTTCGGCGCTGATTAGGTCGGTCGCGACCTGCTGCACATCGTCACTGGCATTCGACCGGGGAGCATTCACTGTCACCTCCATCGCCGGGCGGCCGGCGCTTCTGACTGGGCATGAAGTGACTGTAGGTGAAGCGCGGGCGCGGCGGAAATACCGTTTGAATGTACCCGTCATAGGGGTACCCTATGGCTTTCGCTTCGATCGAACCGCCATGGACATCCGTCAGCTCCGCTACTTCGTCAGCATCGTGGAATACGGGAGCCTCGGGAAAGCGGCCGAAAAACTCTTCGTCGCGCAGCCGTCGCTGAGCCAGCAGATCGCGAAGCTCGAAGGCGACCTCGGCGTCGCGCTGCTGGTGCGCAGCCCGCAGGGCGTAAAGCCGACGGCGGCCGGGCAGGCGCTGTACCGCCATGCGCGGCTCGTGCTGCGGCAGATGGAGCAACTGCGTCAGGAAGTGCGGGAAGGCGCGGGCAGCGAGTCGGGCACGGTCGCGGTGGGGTTTCCTACCACGATGACGTCGATCCTCGCGGTGCCGCTGTTCGAACGAATCCGGGCGCGTTATCCGGGCATCCGGCTGCAGTACATCGAGACCATGAGCGGCTTCATCAACGAGCTGCTGGCGAACGGGCGGCTCGACCTCGCGATCCTGTTCCGCGAATCGAACACCACCGGCATTACCGCGATGCCGTTGTTCGACGAGGTGCTGTATCTGCTCGGCGAGCCGGGCGGCGCGGTGCCGTCGCGCGCGCGAACCTGTTCCCTCGCGTCGCTCGCCGGCGTGCCGCTCGTCGCACCGGGCGTGCAGAACGGGCTGCGCCTGTTGCTCGAGCGCACGTTCGCGCGTGAAGAAGTGCCGCTGAATATCGTTGCGGATATCGATTCGCTGCCGACGATGATATCGCTCGCGCAGGCGGGCCTCGCGTGCACGATCCTGCCTGCTTCCGCGCTGGCGTCGCGCGAGCCGTCGAGCCGGCCGAAGATGCGCCGGATCGTCGAGCCGGAGATTCGCCGGCCCGCGAGCCTGTGCTGGTCGAACACGTCCCCCGTCAATTCCGCCGCGCTCGCCGTGCGACAAACGATCGTCGAACTGATCGGCGAACTGGCCGCGAGCGGCGCGTGGACGGGCATCACGCTGCGCGCAGGTGATGCCACGCCGGCGTGACGGGTGGGGTGCGCGGGCTGGGTTCGCGAGCCTATGCGCAACCTGACTGGCACTGTGGTTGCGTCAGCCAAAGGCCGATCCCGATTAAGCCAGCGGCGCGACCGACGCGCCCGTGATCCCATGGCGCTTCAACGCATCCGCGACGAAGCCCGACGCCTTCATCTCCTCGACGAACTCGCAGAGCAACGCGGCGGCCGCTTCGCCGCGGCTCTTCGGTACCCCCATCGCCTGGCGGATCACCATGAAGCGCTCGTCGAGCAGGCGCAGGCCCGGCGTCTTCGCGGCATCGGCTTCGAGTTGCTGCTTCACGCCCGCCGCCACTTCGAGCTGCTGTTCGACGAACGTCTGCACGACGGCCTGCGACGTCGGCGCGCGCACGATCTGCGCGGCTTTCAGCTCGCGCGTGAGGAACAGGTCGTACGCGCTGCCCTTGCCGACCGTCACGCGGTTGTGCGGCTGGTCGACGTCCGCATTGCCGCAGATCGGCGAATCATCGCGCACGAGATAGAAGCCTTCGATCAGCACGTAGGGCGCGGTGAACGCGACCGTTTCGCCGCGCAGCGGATCGACCGCGAAGAAGCCGAAATCGGCGCGTTCTTCGGTCAGCGCCTGCACCGACTTGCCGGCGGTGTCGAACACCACGAGTTCGAGCTCGGCCGACAGCCGCTCGGCGAACGCGCGCGCGAGGTCGATCGACACGCCAAACGGCTCGCCGGTGGACGCGTCGCGGTTCGCGAGGATCGGATTGCCGAGATTGATCGACGCGCGCAGCTTGCCGGTCGGCGCGAACGCGGAAAGGACGGAAGGGTCGATGGTCATGAAAGCCTCGCGGGAAATCGGTGCGCCGGTCGCACTGGCGCTCGGGGGTTTCAGAATGGCACCGATGCGGGACAGCGCATCGAGCGTATGCGGCAGATGTGCGCTTACTTGACCGCCACTTCCGTATGCACGACTTGCGGCGGGCTCTTGAAGAACGGCCCGGCCAATTGGCGCCACGCCTGGAAGTCGTCAGATTGCCGGAAATGCACCATGTGATCGTCCACGGTGTCCCACTTGACGACGAGCAGGTAACCGCCGCTGCGCTCGATCACGCGGTGCAGCTCGGCGCCGCCGCAGCCGCGCGCCCGCGCGAACAGCGGGAGTGCCTGGCGAACCGCCGCCTCGAACGGCTCGGCCTGCGACGGGTCGATTTCGAGCGATGCCATTTCCAGAATCATGAATGCTCCATACAGGTTGAAAGATGCGAACGGATAGTGACGCGCCGCGCGCCGCGCACCGCGCATCCGGCAACGATACCGTAATTCGGCATCCCGCTCGGCCGAGCCGCCTGATGGCGTACCGCAACGCCATCGATCGCGACCAGGCGTTGCGGCGAGCACGTGACGCCGATCGACCTGCTGCTTGCCGATCCGCATGAGCCGCCGGCTGACTTCATGACGCTTCACGTGCACAATTCGGTGCGGGAGAAGATGGGCGATTGCCGTGCGCGGTCCGGCATCGCGACCGCCCGCTTGCCACGCTGCATTCAATTCCGGAGAGAGGAGCTCGACATGGCAGAACTGGACGACGTGCTTTACGAGCGGATCGGCGCGCTGAGCGAGGCGGGTGATGCGTTGGTCGAAGACGGCGACTACGCAGGCGCGCTGGAAAAATACTGGCAAGCGTTCGACCTGCTTCCCGAACCCAGGACCAACTGGGAGGCCGGAACCTGGTTGATGGCAGCCATCGGCGACACGAATTTCCATCAAGCCGACTACGAGGCCGGACGCGACAACCTCGGCCATGCGATGCATTTCCCCGACGCGATCGGCAACCCGTTTCTGCACCTGAGGCTCGGCCAGTGCCAGTTCGAGCTCGGTAATCTCGACCGTGCCGCGGACGAGTTGATGCGCGCCTACATGGGTGGCGGCCCGGAGCTGTTCGAGGACGAGGACGACAAATACCTGCGGTTCCTGGCCACGCGGGCGGAAGGGATCAAGGCGCCCTGATACGAACGTTCGCTCCGCGCGCGGATCAGCGTTTTCCCCGATGTGGAAGCGGCCGCCCAGGCCGATGTCACAGAGGTAGTGAAGACAATTGATCCGAGGCCAATTATGACGACATCCGCGATGAACGGAGCGAACGATGCACTACCCGAAACGATCGCCGAAGCCGCATCCGGCGACACCGCTGCTGCTGCGTCGATCCTGCTGGTCGACGATGAACCGAGCGTGCTGTCCGCGCTCAAGCGCGTGTTGCGGCCCGCGCGCTACGGCGTCCTGACCGCCGACAGCGGCGAAGCGGCGCTCGAGATCCTGGCGTCGACCGAAGTCGACCTGATCGTGTCCGACATGCGGATGCCGAACATGAGCGGCGCGGCGTTTCTGTCGCGCGCCCGCTCGCTGTACCCGGACACGATGCGCATCCTGCTGACCGGCTATTCCGACATCGCGTCGATCGTGGAGGCCGTCAACGAAGGCGGCGTGTACCGCTACTTGAACAAGCCGTGGGACGACCACGATCTGCTGATGACGATCGAGCAGGCGCTCGAGCAGCGGCGCTTGCGCGCCGAAGCCGCGCGGCTCGCCGCATTGACCGAAGCGCAGAACGAAACGCTGCGCCGCTTCAATACGGATCTCGAAACACAGGTGCGCGCGCGCACCGAGGAACTTGCGCAAACCGTGCTGTTCCTCGAAGCGGCGCAGGCCGACCTGAAAAGCAGTTTCACCGCGATGGTCCAGGTGTGCGCGAGCATGATCGAGCTGCGCTGCGGGACCGCCGGCGGCCATGCGATGCGCGTCGGCGAAATCGCGCGGCATCTCGCGCTATCGGCCGGAATGAGCAACCTGCACGCGCAGGACGTCTATTTCGCGGGGCTGCTGCACGGCATCGGCAAGCTGTCGCTGCCCGACGAGCTGCTGCACAAGCCGCTCGTGAAGATGACGACGGACGAGCACAGCCTGTTCCAGCAGCATCCGCTGCGCGCGCAGATGGTGCTCACGCCGGTCGCGCAATTGCACAAGGTCGCGTCGATCGTGCTGCACCAGTACGAGCGATACAACGGGCGCGGCACACCGGACGGCCTGACGGGCGACGCGATCCCGCTCGGTTCGCGGATCGTCGCGATCGCGCGCGACTTCGAAGGGCTGCGCAACGGCGAGATCGGTGCGCCGCATTCGGTCGAGCAGGCGATCGACGTGCTGCACTCGCAGGCCGGCGTGCGTTACGACCCTCTGCTCGTCGCGCGCTTCATCGAACTGATGCGGCATCCGGCGAGCCTCGGCATCGCGACGTCCGTCGCGGAGGTTCAGTCCGCGCAGCTGCGCGAAGGGATGCAACTCGCCGACGATCTGCGCACGCATCGCGGCGTGCTGCTGATGACGAAGGGCAGCGTGATGTCGGCGCACCAGATCGAGCTCGTGCGTCGCTTCGAGGCGCGCGAAGGAACATCGTTCGACATTCTGGTGCTGACCGGTGCCGCCGCGTCGAAGCAGGCGCCGGCCGACGCCGCGCCGCCGGCCTGACGTCGCATACTGCACGCCCGCGGCGCGCGATCGTCCGTGCGCCGCGGCAACGCGTTCCTCTCGACCGAGGGTTCGATCATGCATGGCACCTACGATCCGCTGCTTGTCCTGCTGTCGCTCGTCATCGCGACGTTGGCCTCCTATACGGCGCTCGACCTGGCCGCATTCATTTCGCTGCTCGACAACCCGAAGCTCAAGCGCGCATGGCTGGGCGGCGGCGCGGCCGCGATGGGCACCGGCATCTGGTCGATGCATTTCGTCGGCATGCTGGCGCTATCGTTGCCGATTCCGCTCGGCTATGCGCTGCCGGATACCGTCGCGTCGCTCGTCATCGCGGTGCTCGTGTCGTATTTCGCGCTGAACATCGTCACGCGTGCACGGTTGAGCCGCCGGCGCCTGCTCGCGGGCGGCGCGCTGATGGGCGCGGGGATCGTCGGGATGCATTACACGGGGATGGCCGCGATGCGCATGGCGCCCGGCATTCGCTACGATCCCGTGCTGTTCGCGGCGTCGATCGGCATCGCGGTGATCGCGTCGACCGCCGCGCTCTGGATGGCGCAGGCGCTGCGCGTGCAACAGGCGCGCCATGCGACCGCGCTGCGCATCGGGGCGGCGCTGATCATGGGCGTCGCCATCACGGGCATGCACTACACGGCGATGGCGGCCGCGCATTTCGCGCCGGATGCGCGATGCGGCGCGGCGAACGGGATCGATGGGCCGTGGCTTGCGACGACGATCGCACTGTTCACGATGGCGACGCTGATCGTCACGCTGCTGGTGTCCCGTTTCGATGCGCGGACAACCTTTCTGCGCGGGATGACGGATACGCTCGAGCGGCTGGTGCGCGTGCGGACCGCGGAACTCGAAACGGCGTTGCGACGGTACGAGCAGACGACCGCGATGCTGCAGCGCACCCGCGAAAACATGGCGACCGAGATCGACGAGCGCAAGGCGGCGCAGATCCGGCTCGAGCAGGAGAAGGACGAACAGCGGCGCCTGCTGCGGGCACTCGAGGAAACGCACGTGCAGCTGCTGCAATCGGAAAAACTCGCATCGATCGGCCAGCTCGCGGCCGGCGTCGCGCACGAGATCAACAATCCGGTCGGCTTCATCAGCGCGAACCTCAACACGCTGAAGACGTGGGTGCGCGGCCTGCTCGACGTGATCGCCGCGCACGAGGCCGCGCTGCCGCAGCTGGAACCCGCCCAACGGGACGCGCTTGTCGCGATGGGGCGCGCCGCCGATCTGGACTACGTGCGCGATGAGATCGCGACGCTGATCGACGAGTCGATCGACGGCGCGCTGCGGGTGCGGCGGATCGTGCAGGACCTGCGCGATTTCTCGCGGCCGGGCAGCGGCGAATGGTGCGTGGCGGACATTCACGCGGGCCTCGAGAGCACGCTCAACGTCGTCCACAACGAACTCAAGTACAAGGCCGACATCGTGCGCGAGTACGGCGACGTGCCGCCCGTCGAATGCCTGCCGTCGCAATTGAACCAGGTCTTCATGAACCTGCTCGTCAACGCGGCGCATGCGATTCCCGAGCGCGGCGTGATCACGATCCGTACGTCGAGCGATGACGAACAGGTGTCGATCGCGATCAGCGACACCGGCACCGGCATGACGCCCGACATCGTGCGGCGGATCTTCGATCCGTTCTTCACGACGAAGCCGGTCGGGCAGGGCACGGGGCTCGGCTTGTCGGTGTCGCACGGCATCGTCGAGCGCCACCGCGGCACAATCGACGTGACGAGCGTGCCGGGGCGCGGCACGACCTTCCGCATTCGGCTGCCGATCCGGCGCGCAGAGGCGAGCGAGAGCGAGAGCTTGAGCATGAACGAGACGGCGGCCGTCGAGCAGCGCGCGTGAGCGCGAGGCGGCGCAGCGTCGCCGCTACCGCTTGCGCCGCCGCCTTCGGAAGAAATTCCAGAACATCGCGGTGGCGTCCGGCCCCGTCGCTGAGTGGAACGCTTCGCGCGGATCGCCGCCGCTCCACGCGTGCGCGAGGCGGCGAACGATGCAGACGCGGACGATCACCCGGCCGCCGCGCAGATAGTCCGTGTAATCCGTGTCGTCATGCACGTAGGTGTGCCGCTCGCCGACGCGCAGCTCACCGTGTTCGTCGACGAGCCGATTGATCCGCGCGAACGCGACGCCGAGCTGCAGCGCGTTTTGCTCGGCGACGACCGTGTCGAGCCCGCCATGCATGACGAGCGCGGGCATGCCCGGATAAGCTCGCACGTCGACGCATGCGTCGACCACGTGTATCGGGTCGTCGCGCAGCCCGCGGCGCATCAGGCTCATCGCGGCCATCGTCGACAACGGCGGCGCGATGGCCGGGCCGGAATGCAGGCCGACGGCCGCGAACAACTCGGGATACGCGAGCGCCAGCTGCGCGGCGAGCCCCGCGCCGGCCGACATGCCGGCCAGATAAATGCGGTCGCGGTCGAACCCGCGCTCCTGCACGATCGCGTCGATCAGCGACGCGACCGCCGGAAGCTCCGACTGCGTCGCATCGCCATGCCAGTTCCAGCAGCGATGCGCGTGGGCGGTCTTCGCCTGTTCGGGGAACAGCACGGCAAACCCGGCACGCTCCGCGACGCGGCATATGCGCGTGCCGGCGGCGAACGACTCGGCGGTCTGCTTGCAGCCGTGCAGCATGACGACGACCGGCATGCCGGCGGTCGTCACCGGTGCGGCGGGCAGGTACAGCGCGTACGCGAGATGGTTGACGAGGCGGCCGGCGGTCGGGCGCGCGGAATGAAACGAACGCAGCCAGGTGCCCGGTGCGTGGCGCGGCGACGGATGGGCGGCCGGCGCCGGCGTGCGGGTGCGACGCGGCGTCCGTACCGTGGCGGGGCGCTTGACCGCCGCCGCCGGTTTGGCTGTCTTGCGTTTCGGTCGCGTGCTCGTCGCGGCGGAAAACAGGTCGAAAGGCCGTAGCCAGAGGCTGGTTTTTTTCCTGGGCATGGACGAATCTCGTGCCGGCGGCGCGCGCCACAGCTTGCGGCGCGGCCGGCCGTCGGATGGAAGTCGAATGCGGGCAGAGCACGATTCGTGCTTGCGGGAAGCGGCCGCGTCGCAGCGGCCTCGCAGGGCCGAACACGAAGGCGGATGGCGAAGTAAATGCCACGCCACGCGACATCTTTACAGCCGGGTCGCGATTCGCACGGGCCACCCGGCATGCTAGCAGGGTCGCTCGTATCGGGTGCGATGGTTTCGTGACGGATCGGTGAATGCTTCGACCCCGTCGTGGGGCCGGGCGTCGGTGCCGCCGTGCTGCGCGAGCCGATTGCCGACGCGGCGCGATACGTTACCGGCCGCCGACGGCGCGGTTCGCGAGATGGTCGACCATCCGCTGGGCGGCGGGTTGCAGCGTATCGAAGCGCTGGAAACACACGATGAAGCGGCGCTTCGCCCATGAGTCGGTGAGCGGGATCATGTGCACGCCGAGCGACTGCCGGTAAGCCGCCGCCACTTCGACCGGAATGACGCTGATGCCGAGGCCCGCGGCCACGACGCGAAACGCCGCGTCGAAACTCGACACGATCACGCGATACGACACGGTCCGGCCGCGGTCCGCGGCGGCCCGCTTGAGCATCGTGTGAACGGCGGTGGCCGGCGGCAGGCCGACATGCTCGAATTCGAGCGTGTCGTCGAAGCCGATCGACCGACGGCCGGCGAGCGGATGCTCGGGATGCACGGCAAGCGCCAGCTGGTCGTGGCGATAGGACCGCTCCTGCAGCCCTTGCAGGTCGACGTTGTCCCAGCACACGCCGAGCGCGGCAGCCCCTTCGCGCACCTGCCGGACAAGATCGCGCGACAGCCGCTCTTCCACGTCGACCTTGATGTTCCGATTGGCCGGATCGCGCATGAACGACGCGATGTCGTCCAGCAAGGCTTCCGCGATCGCCGATGCCGACGCGCAGATGCTCACGCGCCCCTGCAGCCCGTCGCCGATCGCGGTGACGTCGGCTGCGATCCGCTCCATCGTGAACAGCATGCTGCGCGCATGCTCGAGCAGCGCGATGCCGGCCGGCGTGGGCGCGACGCCGCGTCGTGACCGCGTGAGCGCCGGCACGCCGAGATCGCTTTCGAGCTGCGCGATGCGCTTGCTGATCGCCGAAGGCTCGATGTGCGCTTCTTGCGCGGCACGCGCGATATTGCCGTGATCGCACACCGCCACGAATAGCCGCAGGGTCTTGAGGTCGATGTCGCGCATCGGTGCAGTCTCCGCGTGTCGGAACATTCCGGGCCGGAATTTTGCAGTTCGATTCCGCCGGCTTCCGGGTTCTCCGGGAATGCCAGAAATTACCACGATGGCCGCCACGCGTCGCTCCGCCCGTGTTGCTTTCGAAATGCCTTCACCGCGTGCCGTGAAGGGATTCCATTTCGGAACGATGTCGGTTCCAAACCGATGCTTTACGTTTTTTCGGGAATCTCTAAAGTGGGGCTATCGCCGGCGTGTGACGACCGGCCACCGATTGCGGAGACAGCCACCCCATGCGTTCTTTCCCCACCCACGTCGTGATTCGCGAGGTCGGATTGCGCGACGGCCTGCAAAGCATCCAGGCCGTTCTCCCGACCGCGCGCAAGCTCGAATGGATCGCCGGCGCCTATGCGGCCGGCCAGCGCGAGATCGAAGTCGGCTCGTTCGTGCCGGCGCGGCTACTGCCGCAACTGGCCGATACCGCCGAACTCGTCGCATACGCGAAAACGCTGCCGGGCCTCGCCGTGTCGGTGCTGGTGCCGAACCTGAAAGGCGCGCAGCGCGCACTCGAAACCGGCGCCGACCTGCTGCTGGTGCCGTTGTCCGCGAGCCGCGAACACAGCCTCGCGAACCTGCGCAAGACGCCCGATGAAGTCGTCGCCGAGGTCGCACGCATCCGCGCGGAACGCGATGCCGCCGGATCGACGACGCTGATCGAAGGCGGCATCGGCACGGCATTCGGCTGCACGATCCAGGGGCGCGTCGAACCGGACGAGGTCCTGCGCTGCATGCAGGCGTTGCTCGATGCGGGCGCGGATCGCGTCAGCATCGCCGATACGGTCGGCTACGCGGGGCCGGGTGCCGTGCGGGCGCTGTTCGAGCGGGCGCGTCGCGTCGCCGGCGATCGCTTCTTTTGCGGGCACTTTCACGATACGCGCGGCCTCGCGCTCGCCAACGTCTATGCCGCGCTCGAAACCGGCGTCGCGCGTTTCGACGCGACGCTCGCCGGCATCGGCGGCTGCCCGCACGCGCCGGGCGCAAGCGGCAATGCGGCGAGCGAAGACCTGGCGTTCATGCTCGCCGACATGGGCATCGATACCGGCATCGACCTGCCGGCGCTGCTGGCGCTGCGCGCCAAGGTCGCGCGCTGGCTCGACGGCGAATCGCTGCACGGCGCGCTGTGGCGGGCCGGCCTGCCGAAAACCCATCGCGCGTCGATCGCGCTCAATGCCTGAGGATTTCATGGAAACCAACGCAAGACTGCCGCTCGACGGCGTGCGCGTGATCGAATTCACGCACATGGTCATGGGGCCGACGTGCGGGATGATCCTCGCGGATCTCGGCGCGGAGGTCATCAAGATCGAGCCGCCCGGCGGCGACAAGACCCGCAAGCTGCCGGGCCTCGGCATCGGCTTCTTCCGCACCTTCAACCGCAACAAGAAGAGCGTCGTCCTCGACATCAACACGCCGGAAGGCAAGGACGCCGCGGTCGAACTGATCGGCACCTGCGACGTGATGCTCGAGAATTTTCGTCCGGGCCTGATGACGAAACTTGGTCTGGACTACGATACGTTGTCGAAGGCATTCCCACGGCTCGTCTATGTGTCGCACAAGGGCTTCCTGCCCGGGCCGTACGAGAAGAGGCTCGCGCTCGACGAAGTCGTGCAGATGATGGGCGGGCTGTCATACATGACGGGGCCGGTGGGCCGGCCGTTGCGCGCGGGAACGTCGGTCAACGACATCATGGGCGGCATGTTCGGGGCGATCGGCGTGCTCGCCGCGCTGCGCGAACGGGACGTCACCGGACGCGGCCAGGAAGTGCAAAGCGCGCTCTTCGAGAACTGCGTGTTCCTCTGCGCGCAGCACATGCAGCAGTATGCGATGACGCACGAAGCGCCGCCGCCGATGCCCGCGCGCGTGTCCGCCTGGAGCGTGTACGACGTGTTCACGCTTGCCGACGACGAGCAGCTATTCATCGGCGCCGTCAGCGACAAGCAGTTCGTCACGCTGTGCGACGTGCTCGGCCGGCCGGATCTGCCCGCCGAGCCGCGCTTTGCCAGCAACGCGTTGCGGGTGGCGGTCCGGCCGGCGTTGCTAGACGTGCTTGGCGACATCCTGAAGGGGCACCGAATCGACGAACTGACGCCGAAGCTCGAAGCCGCGGGCATTCCGTATGCACCGATCGTGCGACCGGAGCAATTGCTCGACGATCCGCATCTGAAGGCGAGCGGCGGCCTCGTGCCGATGGAGGCCGACGACGGCACGACGACCGATGTCGTGCTGCTGCCGCTGACGATGGGCGGCCGGCGGCCGGGCGTCCGGCAGGCGCTGGCCCGGGTCGGCGAACACACGCACGAGATTCTTTCGCGGCTGACCGGACGCGCGGCCGCATGACCCGCTACCGCCTCGGCAGCGATCCGATCGGTCGAGGTGTCGCAGCACGAAACCGATGAGAACCATGCGCCGCGCATGACGTGCGCGGCGCGCAACACCGGCAGACGGACCGCGATCGAACAACAAGGCCGTCGACATTCGCCGTATCAGGAGACAGACATGCAGCCTACCGTCACCGCGGATTCGCGTCCGCATGATTCGCCCTTCATCGATGTCGACGCCATGCCGGGTGCAGCGATCGCCGCGCGCATGGATCGGCTCCCGATCACCCGCCATCTGTGGATGCTGGTGCTGCTGATTTCACTGGGCGGCTTTTTCGAAGTCTACGACCTGATCTTCACCGGCTATATCGCGCCGGGCATGGCGAAGAGCGGCGTGCTGCAAACCACCACGCACGCATTTTTCGGCTTCACCGGAATCGCCGGCTTCATCGCCGCGACGTTCGCCGGCTTATTCGTTGGTACGTTCGGGCTGGGCTGGATGCCCGATCGCTACGGCCGGCGCGCGGTGTTCACGGTGTCGCTGCTCTGGTATTCGATCGGCTCGGTGATCATGGCGTTTCAGACGACCGCCGAAGGCATGATCCTCTGGCGCTTCATCACCGGGATCGGTGTCGGGGTCGAGATCATCACGATCGACAGCTACGTGACGGAACTCGTCCCGCAGCAGATGCGTGGCCGCGCGATGGCGTTCAACCAGAGCGTGATGTTCGCGGCGGCGCCGGTCGCCGCGATCCTGTCGTACTGGCTGGTGCCGACCACGGTGTTCGGTATCGACGGATGGCGCGTCGTGGTGCTCGCGGGCGCGCTCGGCGCGTTGCTGGTGTGGTTCATCCGGCGCGGCGTGCCGGAGAGTCCGCGGTGGCTCGCGATGCACGGACAGGTCGACAGGAGCGACGCGATCGTGCGGCACATCGAGGCGATCCTCGAACGTCAGTCGGGGCGGCCGCTGCCGGCGCCGTCGCCGATCGTCGAACAGCCGCGGCATCGACGCGCATCGCTCGCGGAATTGTGGCAGCCGCCGTATCGTTCGCGCCTCGTGATGCTGATCGTCTTCAACTTTTGCCAGGCGATCGGCTATTACGGTTTCGCGAACTGGGTGCCGACGCTGTTGATCAGCCAGGGCATCACGGTCACGAAAAGCCTGCTCTATTCGTTCATCATCGCGTTCGCGTTGCCGGTCGGGCCGCTGCTGGCGATGGCCGTCGCCGACCGGATCCAGCGCAAATACCTGATCGTCGGCGGCGCGCTGGTCGTGATCGTCTGCGGGACGGCGTTCGCGCAGGTCAGGGCCGTGGTGCCGCTCATCTTGCTCGGCGTGTTGATCAGCTTCGCCGGCCAGATCATCTCGGTGTGCTACCACGCTTACCAGGCCGAGTTGTTCCCGACGGCCGTGCGGTGCCGCGCCAATGGGATCGTGTACTCGGCCAGCCGGGTCGGCGCGATGATGTCGGGTTTTGCGATCGCGTTCCTGCTGCGCGATTTCGGGTTGCCCGGCGTATTCGCCGGCATCACGGCGTGCATGCTGGCGGTCGCGGTATCGATCGGGTTCTTCGGGCCGAAGACCAACGGCCTGCGCCTCGAGGAGCTGAACCGTTGACGGGCCGTTGTGCGGGTGGCGGCGCGCTCGCCACCGTAAAGCTTTACCGATACGTCCACACCCGATGTATCACGAACATCGTCGGCGGGATCAGCAGCGCGATCGCGACGATGGCCCAGCCGCGCGGCACGTCGAGCAGTTCGGCGGCGCGCGCGAGCAGCATCGTTTCGGCGAAGCCGGCCAGCGCGACCGTCAGATAGCGCACCAGGTTGCGCGACTGCACCGTCGACGAGAAGCTCCACAGCGTATTCGCGAGATACGAGAACGCTGTCGCGCACACGAACGCGACGGCGTTCGCGAGCACCTGCGTCGCATCGAACAGCGCATACATCGCGGATGCGACCAGCACGTGCAGCGCGGTCGAGCACAGTCCGGACAGACCGAAGCGCGCGAGCCGCACGCGCTCCGCGCAGAGCAGTTCGAACATTGCGATCTCCGCCGGTCAGCGCGAGCCGACCCGCACGCGGGCCGGCTGGACGCGCCGGCGTGCGGCCGTGCGCCGCGCATCGCGCGCGACCGGCAGCTCGATCACCTTGGCGTGCGCCTCGTAGCGGCGGCGAATCAGATAGACGGGGCGTTGCTTCGACTCGTCGTAGATGCGCCCGATGTACTCGCCGACCACGCCGATGCCGATGAGCTCGATCCCGCCGATGAACAGCGTGACCGACAGCAGCGACGCATAGCCGAGCACCGGGTTGCCGAACAGCAGCGTACGGCCCACGATGAACGCGCCGTACAGGAAGGAGAGCGCGGCGATGCCCAGGCCGATATAGGTCCAGCTGCGCAGCGGCACGGTGCTGAAGCTCGTGATCCCCTCGAGCGCGAAGTTCCACAGCTTCCATCCGGAGAACTTCGAGTGCCCGGCGCTGCGCGCTTCGCGCTGGTACTCGATGATCACGGTCCGGTAGCCGACCCATGCGAACAGCCCTTTCATGAAACGATGCCGCTCCGGCAGGCTGCGCAGCGCGTTCACGACCTTGCGATCCATCAGCCGGAAGTCGCCGACGTTCTCCGGCAGCTTCACGTCCGACAGCAGGTTGTGGACGCGGTAGTAGATCGAGGCGGCGGTGCGCTTCGCGAACGAATCGCATGCGCGGTTGCTGCGCTTCGCGGCGACGACTTCCACCCCGTCGCGCCAGTGCTCGAGCATCACCGGAATCAGGCTCGGCGGATCCTGCAGGTCGGCGTCGAGCGGGATCACGGCGTCGCCGGCGGCTTCGTCGAGGCCGGCCGTCAGCGCCGCTTCCTTGCCGAAGTTGCGCGTGAGATCGATGACGCGCACGCGGCGGTCGCTCATGCTGATCCGGATCAGGCGTTCGAGCGTGTCGTCGCGGCTGCCGTCGTTGACGCAGACGATTTCGAAACGGATCGCGTCGAGGCCGGCCATCAACGGAATCACGACGTCGAAGAAGCGTTCGACGGCTTCGCCTTCGTTGTAGAACGGCACGACCAGCGAGACGAGTGGCGTGTAGAGTGATTCGCGCATGATGGTTCCCCTGTGATCGCGTATCAGCGGCCGATGCCGAAGCTCGGGCGGCCGGTGCGGCGCAGTCCGTGCGCCGGGCGGTGATGTGAGCGCAACGGATGCGTGAAGCCGGTTTCGGTCGTGTCGTCGCGTGCGTCGGGCATCGACGGCACGTCGTGCCTTTCCCGTGCGATCCGGCTGACGAGCAGCGCCAGCGACGCGAGCGTGACGAGCGGCATGAACTGGAACGACAGGTGCGGGACCAGCACGAGGCCGGCGAGCGGCATCACCCACAGCACCAGCAGCCATTCGCGATCGAAGCGCCGCCAGCCGTGCGTCCACGCATAGCGTGCGTACCAGGCGATCACGAGGCCGTACCAGGTCAGGTCGTAGTCGTACAGATAAGGGCTGACGATCAGGCACGCGCACGCGAGGGTCGCCGCGCGCAGCGCGTACGAACACGCGCCGCGCCACGCGTACACGACGGCGATCGCGGCGGTCGCGGCCGACAGCAGCTGCAGCACGCGCGCGACGGCGGCGGGCCAGCCGGCCATCGTCGCGAGCGCGAACACGGTCGGCATGCGTGCGAGCCTGGCGTGGCCGGCGCCGACGATCTGGTATGCATCGTTGATGCCGTGCGCGAACGCGACCCACGAACCGATCCCGAACGCGAGCGTCGACAATGCGACGCCACCCGCGATCGTCGCGGCCCACGCGGCCAATGCGCGCCATTGGCCGGCGCACAGCAGCGCGAGCGGGAACAGGATCGCCATCTGCGGCTTCATCGTCAGCAAGCCGAAGCAGATGCCGGCGATGACGGGGCGGCGGTTCAGCGTGAGCAGCCCGACGCCCGCAAGCGTCGCGGTGAAGAGGCTCGTCTGACCGACGATCACCGTAAGGAATGCGGCGGGGAACGCGAGCGCGCAGAGCAGCGCGGCATCGCGCTGCACGGTCGCGCGGATCGTCACCGCGAACAGCACGCACGTCACGCCGAGCCACAACACCAGCGCGAGCAGGTACGGCATCCAGCCGAGCGGCAGCACCAGCAGCAGCATGGTCGGCGGATAGAGCCATGGCAGCGAGCCGTTCGCCGCGCTGATCGTCGGGATCGCGAGTTTCTCGATCGCGAAGAGCGACGGGAAATGCCATGCGTCGATCGCGTGCCCGAGTGTGGCGAGCCGTGCGGCGCTCCAGATCGGCGCGAGATCCTGCGCGAGCGGTTCGGGCACGGACGTATGCGACCCATGCACGCGGGCGACGTAGAGGCAGATGAACAGTAACTCGGTGAGCAGTACCGCTGCCGCATAGAGGCGCACCCGATCACGATTGAGCCAATGTGGGAAACGGCGGGGCCCTGCGATTGGCAGCTCGGGATGGGCGTCGACCGCCGAACCGACGTGCAGGAGGGAGAGCGGCGATTTCATTGCGCGCTCCGCGGCGCAAGGCTTGCGCGACGCACGACGACGAACAGGAGGGCGAGCAGCACGATCGGGCCGATCTGCGGCAGCTTCATTATCCGGTTGAACACCTCGAATATCGGCAGCAGCCACGCGAGCACGATCACGATCTGATCTCCCGGCAGCCAGCCGTCTTCGAGGCCGTGAGCGATCACGCAGAAGACCGCGATGCCGAGCCATGCCAGCTCGTAACTCCACAGATAGGGTGTCGTCAACAGCGTGGCGACCACCAACGCAGCGCCGCACAGCCGCATGTCGGCCGTGCGGCGCCAGACATGGACGGCGGCTGCGATGGCGAGCAGTCCGACGGCGGCTTGCGCGGCGAGCGCGATCGGAATCGATGCACCCGCGAGCCGCAGCGCCGCGAACGTCGTCGGTGAAACGAACCAGTAGGCAGGCAGGGTGAAATGCATGCCGCGCACGATCGACATCGCGTGGGCCAGGCCGGTCAGCGAGCTGGTGCCGGTCAGCGCGATGCCGGCCACCACGAACAGCGTGGTCGTGAGCGCCGCCGCCGCGAAGGTGCGCCATGCACGCGCCGCGATCAGCACGAACGGAAACACCATCGCCATCTGCGGCTTGATGGCGAGCAACCCGATCAGCACGCCGGCGATGATCGGGCGCGGGCCAAGGAAATGCAGCGCGAGCGCAGCGATGCCGGCGGTCAGGATGCTGTTCTGCCCGTACAGGACGGACGCGAACACACCTGAATAGGCGAGCACGACGAGCGCGGCGGCGCGCGGAACGGGCAGGTGCGCACGCAGGCCCGACAGTCGCAGCACGGCGTACGCATAGCATAAAAGACTGCCCGCAAAAAAGAGGAAATACGCGGGCAGGAAAGGCACGAGGGCAATCGGCGCGACGAACAGCAGCATCGTCGGCGGATAGAGCCAAGGCAGCGATTGGCGACCCAAATAGCCACCGAACTGCGCTACCTCGGCATGGGAGAAGAAGACCGGATCGTAGATCGCCGCGGCATGGCCTTGCAGCACGAGTTGCGATGCGGTCCAGAAGACGGAGAAGTCGACGCCCGGCCGGGCGGTGGTTTGCGACGTGAAGGTATTCGTGACGGCGCCCCAGGTGATCAGGAATCCAACGCAGAGCATCAGCATGATGCAGCTGTACGGAATGATCCGGTCCGCTGTCAGCCATTGAGCACAGCGTTTGGCGCGATAGTCCACTCCACGATTGGCTGTGTACATGATGCCCCGTCTGCAGTGAAGGCCGCATGGTGTGCCGCAGCCTTTTTGTGTTGTCGTGTATCCGGAGCGAATCGCATTCGATGGCGCTGTCCGGTGAATGCATTGTTGGAGAAAAAAACGCGTGACGCAAACCGCCGGCTGAATCGTGAAATATCGATTTGGCGGCGACAGGGCCGAAAACCGGGTTTTGACGTCAGAAACAACCGCGCCGGCGCAAATGATGTTTCTCGCTTGAAACATTCCGGGTTTTTGGCCGGTCCGGCACGTCGTGGAACCGGCGTCGGAGGAGCGGCCTCGCGGATTCGGGAAAGTCCCGAGAAAATTTTTTGATGCCTTGCACAGCGCGGCGGCGCTCACGCCGGCACGTCACGGCGACCGGCACGCGTATATCAAATCTGAAACATTTCGCGCATCGGGCCGAAGCCCCACTGGTGGGCGAATCGCCCGAACCCTTGCTGCGCCTGGCTTTCTTTGCGGCTGGCCTGCTCTTTGCGTCAAGGTCCGCACGACAGTCGACGATGTGACGAATGACCGGTTCAAGCAACGGACTCACCGAACCGGACTGAATCACCTGCGGAAAGCAACGGATCGAGGGCGCATCGGGGAATACGCCGCCCAGGCCTTGAAAACCGCCGGAATCGTCGACCGAGCGATACGCGACGGCATCGTCCGCGCAACAAGAATCACATGACAGCATTTGGGGAATAAAAATGAAAGACCGGAGCACGCCGCGGCTTGCACGCCGCGCAGAAGATCTGCAGCAGCATCGACGCGTTGGCGTCATCCGCTCAATCCGTATTCATGCCCGGAACGGTCTCGCCGTTCTGCTCGATCGCGCGTTCCGCCCGATCGCAGCATGCATGCATATCGCACGCATCAGCTCACCGACGATCGTTCGCCAGGCCAGGCTCGTACCTTGCCGTGTGCGTCGCTGAGCGCTACATCCGCATTCTTTTGTTGTGCCGGTAGTACCCCGCTCCCCGCGTCGATCCCCGACAACGGGATTTTCATAGTAGTGCGAAAGGAGAAGAGCCATGTCCAAGTTCATCCAGAAGGTCCGCGGTTTCGTCCAAGACGAGAAAGGCGTGACGGCCATCGAATACGGCCTGATTGCCGCACTGATCGCAGTCGGACTCGTTGCAGCGCTGACGGCGGTCGGAACGGATCTCAAGACCGTGTTCAACACGATTGCAGACGATCTCAACTCGGCCATCTGAATGGCGGGGCGGCGAACGGTGGGTCCGGCCCGTTCGTCGCCATCCCGTCACGCGTGCAGGGCCGGACGCAACACCAACAGATGTCGGATGCAACGAACGGCGGATGGCTCGGCCGGTGCAGTGCTCGAGCCGCCTCCGCTCTTTTGATCAAACCGAGTCGGAGGACGCCATGCGGGTCAGGGTACAGGCAGGTGCGATATCGCGATGGATCGACGACGAGCAGGGGGTGACGTCGATCGAATATGCGCTGCTTGCGGCGATGTTCGCCACCGTCGTGCTGGGAAGCGTCGTCACGCTGAAAGGCTCGCTTCAGGATATGTACGACATGATCGCGTCGGTCGTGACCGATGCAGTCAATACCGCACTGGGTCAGTGATCCCTGACATTACGTTCAATCGAGGTCCGCCATGTTGCTGCCTGCCGCGCTGCCTTACCCGGTTCCGTTGTGCGTGACGCTGCTCGCGATCGTCGCGGCCAGCACCGACATCACGAGCCGACGCATTCCGAACCGGCTCGTCGCGCTCGGTCTGGTCGGCGCGCTGATCGCACAGTGCGCGCTGCACGGGATCCAGGCAGGTGCGCTTGCGTGGCTGGCGGGCGCGGCGACCGGCTTCGGGCTGCTGCTGCCGTTCTATCTGCTGCGCGGAATGGCTGCAGGCGACGTGAAGCTGATGCTCGCGATCGGCGCATGGGTCGGCGCGCAGATGACGTTCTACATCGTGCTGGCCACCTTTCTGGTCGGCGGGATCGGCGCGATCGGCTTCGCACTGCTGCGCGGACGCATGCGCCAGATGTGCGCGAACGTGTGGGCGCTGATCGCGCACCGCTCGACCGGCGCGTATGCAGGGGCAACCGACGGCCCCGTGGAATTCGCGTCGGTTGGCGCGTTGCCGTATGGCGTAGCAATTGCCGCCGGCACGCTGGGCATGCTGTTCGTTTCGTCTGTATAGCGTGACGAACCCGCAACGAGGATGAAACGCACATGAACACGATCCCCACCGAACCGAAACGCGACGCGCAGGTTGCACACCTGCCGTATCCGCCGCCGTCGCGGGAGGTGCATGCGAAACCGGGCGCGCTGCTGCCGCCGGCGCCGCGCTCGCTCGAGGAAACCGGCTTGACCCAGGCGTTCGTCGCAGGGCTCGTGCTGAAGTCGACGCTGGTGCTCGGTCGCCCGTCGTACGGTGTCCTGATCGAGCGCCACTGCCTGCCGCTCGCGGTGCTCGATGATGTCTTCGCGTTCCTGGTGCGCGAGCATCTGGTCGAACTGACCCATCGCGGCAAGACCGACCTCGACGTGACGTTCCGCCTGACCGACGCGGGCCGCGTGCTCGCGCTCGAAGAGCGTGCGCGCAGCAGCTACAGCGGCCCCGCGCCGGTGACGCTCGACGCGTATCTCGATTGCGTGTCCGACCATTCGGTGCGCAAGCTGCGCGTGTCCCAGAACGACGTGTGGGCCGTATTCGAAGGCGTCGTCATGGACACGGCGGTCCTCGATTCGGCGGCCGCCGCGCTCAACGCCGGCCGTCCGCTGCTGATCCACGGCCCCGCCGGCAGCGGCAAGACTTTCCTCGCGGAGCGCCTTGGCGCGCTGATGGGCGGGCACGTGCCGGTGCCGCACGCCATTTACGCCGCCGGCGAAGTGATCCAGATCTACGACCCGATCGTGCATGTCGACGCGCCGTCGCAAGCCGACGGCCAATCGGTCGATCGCCGCTGGCGCCTGTGCGAGCGGCCGGTCGTGATGTCGGGCGGCGAGCTGACGCTCGCGGAGCTCGACCTGCGCCGCGACGAAGGGGCGGGTTTCTATCAGGCGCCGCCGCACATGAAGGCGAACATGGGCATGTACGTCGTCGACGATCTCGGCCGCCAGCGCGTCGAGCCGCGCGACCTGCTCAACCGCTGGCTGCGCCCGCTCGACCGCGGCGTCGATTTCCTGACACTCGAGTCCGGCAATCGTCTCGTGCTGCCGTTCGACGTCTGGCCGGTGTTCTCGAGCAACCTGGCACCGGAGCAGTTCGCCGACGATGCGTTCCTGCGCCGGCTCGGCTCCAAGCTTCACGTCGGCGCGATGTCGATCGACCACTACCGCGCGGTGTTCGATGCCGCATGCGTGTCGCTCGGGCTGGTGCCGGCACAGGACGCATTCGACTATCTGCTGCACCGGCTGCACCTGCCGAGCGGCAAGGCCTATCTCGCATGCTTCCCGATGGATCTGCTGCGCCTCGTCGCCGCCGGCGCGCGGTATCGCGGCGATCCGCCCGAAGTGACGCACGACGCGCTGTACGACGCATGGGCCAGCTATTTTGGCTCGGCGCCGGCGCGCGACGGCGGGCATCCGCCGCCTGTCGATCACGGCGGGCGCACGTACATAACCGGTTGAGCCGTTTCTTTCACGATTCGTTGAGGAGCATTGCCATGAAAAACAGTCGAGCGGTCATGATGCTGATCATCGCGATGGTCGCGGGGCTAGCCGCGGTCGTGTTCGCATCCCGCTGGTTGATGCATACATCCAGCAGCTCGGTCACGTCGGTCGCGGTCGCGACCACCGACCTGAACCTGGGCGAGCCGCTCGGGCCGAACCAGATCCACATGGTGAGCTGGCCGTCGGGCAGCGTGCCGACCGGCGCGTTCGCCGACACGAAGGAGCTCGAAGGGCGCGTCGTGCGCACGAGCCTCGCCCGCGGCGAGCCGGTGATCGAGTCGAAGCTCGCGCCGGTGGGCACGAAGGGCGGGTTGTCAGCGGTGATCGCCGACGGCAGCCGCGCGATCACAGTGCGGGTGAACGACGTGGTCGGCGTCGCGGGCTTCGCGCTGCCGGGCAACTACGTCGACGTGATCGTCAACACGCAGGAACAGCAGGGCAAGACCGACGGGCAGAGCATCTCGAAGATCGTGCTCGAGCACATCCTCGTGCTCGCCGTCGCGCAGCAGGTCAGCCGCGACGACACCGCACCGAAGGTCGTCAACGCGGTGACGCTCGAAGTCACGCCCGATCAGGCCGAACGTCTCGACCTCGCGCGCAGCGTCGGCACGCTGTCGCTCGTGCTGCGCAACCAGGTCGACCAGAAGACGCTGACCACCGACGGCGCAACCAAGCTGACGTTGCTCGGCAAGGCCCCGGTACCCGATGCGACGCCCGCACCGGCACCCGCGCACGTACGGACCGTGCGCGTGCATGTCGCGTCGCACGCCGCACCGGAAGCGCGCCGCGATTGCGTCGGTGTACTGACCGGTGTGCACGGCAGCGTCGAATGCTTCTGAAAATGCAGCACACATCCAGATAACCAGATTAACCAGATCGGCCGCCGTCAAGGCACGGCGGCCTTGCAAGGCAAAAACCGGCGACTCGCCGGTCACTCGGGGGATCAGACGAAATGAAGATCAATCCGCAATATTCAGGTACCCGCCCGGTGCGCACGCGCATCGCCCGGGGCGCGATGATGGCCGCGATCCTCTGTGCAGGAACGCTGACCGTGTACAGCGCACTGGCCCAGGAAGGCGCCGAATCGGCCGCGCTGATGAAGGGCGGTGCCAGCGCGCCGGCCGCCGTCGCGAAGGGGCCGATGCAGATGACGATCAGCATGGCGCCGGCGCCGGCCACCGCGGCCGCCGCATCGGCGGCGCCGATGCGCGGACCGAACTGCGTGGGCGCGGTGCGTGATGCGACCAGCGTCACCGTGCCGCTCGGCAAGTCGCTGCTCGTGCCGATGCCGGAGCCGGTGCGCAACCGCACCATCGGCAATCCGGCCGTCGCGCAGGCGACGATGGTGTCGCCGCAGACGCTGTACATCCTCGGGCTGTCGGTCGGCACGACCAACATGATCGTGCAGGGCAGGAGCGGCGCATGCCGCGTGATCGACGTGGCGGTCGGCGCGGACGCAGGCGGCCTGCAGTCGTCGCTGCAGCAGCTGATGCCGGGCGAGCGCGACATTCACGTGTCGACCGCCGCCGGCACGATCGTGCTGGCCGGCACCGTGTCGAACTCGCAGGCCGCGCAGCAGGCCGTGCAGATCGCCCATGCGTACAGCGACAGCGCCGGTGAGGGCGGCGGCGGGGCCGGCAAGGGCGCCGGCGTACTGAACATGCTGGCCGTCACGTCGCCGCAGCAGGTGATGCTCGAGGTGAAGGTCGCCGAAGTGTCGAAGACGCTGATCAACCAGATGGGCACCGCATTCAACATCCAGGGCGGCTTCGGTTCGTGGAGCGGTGCGTTGGTCAGCAACCTGCTCGCGGGCGTTGCCAGCGCCGGGATCTTCAACAAGGCGAACAACAAGCCGTTCAGCGTCGCGGCCGACGCGCAGAACACCGACAACCTCGTCAAGATCCTCGCGGAGCCCAACCTCGTGACGATCAGCGGCCAGGAGGCGACGTTCCTTGCCGGCGGCAAGATCTTCATCCCGGTCCCGCAGAGCAGCGGCACGGGCACGTCGTCGATCACGCTGCAGGAAGAGGAGTTCGGCGTCGCGCTGAAGTTCACGCCGACGGTGCTCGCGAACGGCCGGATCAGCCTGAAGGTCGCGCCGGAGGTGTCGGAGCTGTCGCAGACGGGCGTCACGCTGAGCGCGACGAACATCGGCGGCACGTCGATCCTGCCGCTGATCACGACCCGGCGTGCGTCGACGACGGTCCAGATGAGCGACGGCGAATCGTTCGCGATCGGCGGGCTGATCAAGGACAACGCGAGCGGCTCGCTCAAGGCGATCCCGGGCGTCGGCGAGGTGCCCGTGCTCGGCGCGCTGTTCCGCAGCACGTCGTTCCAGCAGGACCGCACCGAGCTGATCTTCCTGATCACGCCGCACCTGGTGAGGCCGCTGCAGACCGCCGACGTGCCGTTGCCGACCGACAGCTTCTCGAAGCCGAGCGAAATCGACGTGTACGCGACCGGCAACATGGAAGGCCGCAAGGGTGTCCGCAAGGCGACCATGCAACCGTCGAGCGGCGCGGCACCGCAGACGCCGGCTTCGGCACCGGCCCCCGCGCCGCAATCGGCCGCGCCGGTCGCACCTGCCGCCGCACTGCCCGCGCCGCGTGCGCCGCAGCCCGCCCAGGCCCCGGCGCCGGTGCCGGCCCAGCCGGAGAAGGCCGGCGCTGCAACGGCCGAGGCCGCGGGGGCGGTGAACGCCGAGCCGGCGCCTGCCGCGCGGCCGCAGCCGCAAGCGCCCGCGCAACCGCAGGCCGATGCGGCCGGCGCGGCACGCATCGCGCGGATCGAAGCCACCGCCGCGCGCCTCGCGGCGGCCGGCTCCGCCACGCCGGCGAAACCTGCGCCGCGTCCGACGCCCAACGTGCCGGCCGCCCATGCGCAGATCGCGCGGGCGAGCGCGGCACCCCAGTCCACCGATCGTTGAAGCTATCCAAGGGGAAGCTCATGAAATCCGCCTACCTCGTATTCGTGCGCCGCGCGGCGCTTGCCGTCCCGCTCGCGTTCGCGCTTGCCGGCTGCATGTCGTCGAGCCCGGTGTGGGACAGCCGCTTCGGCGACTCGGTCCGCGCCGTCACGCAGGCCCAGATCATCGATCCGCATGCCGGGGAACACGCGGCAACGCACGCCGGGGTCGATGGCCGGGCCGCCGCGTCCGCGCTCGACAACTACGACAAGTCGTTCAAGCAACCCGAGCCGAAAGCCAATGCATTCGTGATCGGCATCGGCAAGTCGGCGCAATAAAACAGGCACGCTCAGGGAGAACGCCATGTCCAGCGCAGCTCGTCATCCGAAGCTCACGCGTCACAGTCTGCATCGTCAGCAAGGCGCCGTCGCAATCATCGTCGGTCTCGCACTGGCGATGATGATCGGGTTCGTCGGTCTCGCGCTGGACCTCGGCAAGCTGTACGTCACGCGCAGCGAACTGCAGAACAGCGCCGATTCATGCGCGCTGTCCGCTGCGCGCGACCTGACGTCGGCCATCAGCCTGCAGGTCGCGGAAGCCGACGGCATCGCCGCCGGCCACGCGAATTTCGCGTTCTTTCAGCAGAACGCGGTACAGATGCAGACGGATTCGAATGTCACGTTCAGCGATTCGCTGACCAATCCGTTCCTGACCAAGACGGCGGTCGCCACGCCGGCGAACGTCAAGTACGTGAAGTGCACCGCGCAGTTGAGCAACATCGCGCACTGGTTCATCGAGGTGCTCAACACGATTCCGGGCGTGCAGGTCGCGAACGCGTCGCAGGTCGCGGCCAGCGCGATCGCGACGGTCGGGGCCGGGCAGACCACCTGTGCGATTCCGGTGTTCGTGTGCAAGCCGGCGTCCTCCGCGCCGTACAAGGTCGGCGACTGGATCTCGTCGCCGTCCGGCTCGTCGACGACGTACGGGCCCGGCAACTTCGGCTGGGCGGCGCTCGACGGCTCGACGAACGAGCCGACCATCGCCAGCGAACTGTCCGGCAACACCTGCAACATCACGTCGCCGCCGGACCTCGGTTCGACGGGCCTGAAGGCCGCATCGCTGCGCGCCTGGAACACCCGCTTCGGCATCTATACGAACGGCGCCAACGGCTCGAGCGGCCAGCCTGACTTCACCGGCTATGCGTATGTCGGCCCGAACTACGGACCGCCGGGAACCCCGGGCATCGTCGGCGACGCGTACACGCAGTTCGTGCTCGATCGCGCGAGCTTCAAGGCCTACCAGGGCGACGGCACGCCGCCCACCGGCAGCGGCATCTCGACCAACGGGACCGTCTCGGCCAGCAACTACCAGACGTATGGCGGCGACCGCCGGGTCGCGCTGGCCCCCGAGGGCGATTGCTCGACGCTGTCGGGCAGCAGCGGCAAGGTGCACGTCACGCAGTGGGACTGCGTGCTGATGCTCGATCCGCTGCCGTTCAGCCCGGGAGCCGGCGGGGTCGTGGCGCACCTCGAATACCTCGGCTCCACGGCCTCCGGCACCACGCCGTGCGCGACGCACGGCCTGCCGGGCAGTGGCAGCTCGGTCGGTATCAAGGTACCGATGCTCGTTCAATAGAGGAGACACGATCATGAAGAGGCTCCCGATTCGCCGGTCACGCATGCGCGGTGTCGCCGCGGTCGAATTCGCGCTCGTGCTGATGCCGATGATCGTGCTCGCGACCGGCGTGGCCGAGTTCGGACGCGCGATCTACCAGTACGAGACGCTCACGAAGGCGACGCGCAACGCGGCGCGCTACCTGTCGGTGTTTTTGCCGAACGACAGCGCGTATCCGCTCGCGGCGGCGCAGTGCCTCGTCGTGTACGGCAGCACCACGTGCGGCTCCGCCGGTACCGAGCTGGTGCCGGGGCTCACGACGTCGATGGTGATCGTGTGCGACGCCACGCATTCGACCGATTGCGGCGACGCGTCCGACCCGTCGCAGTTCGCGAACCTGCCGACCTACGACTCGACCAACAACGCGCCAAGCGGCACGGCGACCGGCAGCATCAACCTCGTCGAAGTGAAGGTGAAGGGCTATCAGTACCAGCCGATTCCGGCCTACCCGGGGCTGTCGTCGATCACCTTCGGCAACATCGTCACCGTGATGAGGCAAGTGTCATGAACCCGCGTCCCTCTCCGCCGTCGCGCCGTCGCGCCCAACGCGGCTCCACGATCGTCGAATTCGCGCTGATCGCGTCGATCCTGATCATGCTGCTGATCGGCATCTTCGAATTCGGGCGCGTGCTGTTTTACTGGAACACGGCGAGCGAGGCCATCCGGCTCGGCGCCCGCACGGCGATCGTCTGCGACGTGAACGCCGCTGGCGTCGTGAAGCGCGTGCGGTCGCTCATGCCGATCCTGGCCGACTCGAACGTGTCGGTGAGCTACTCGCCGTCAGGCTGCGACGTGAGCTCCTGCTCGTTCGTGACCGTCAGCATCAGCAATGTCACTGTCAACACGATGATCCCGATCGCGAACGTTGCGATCACGATGCCGTCGTTCACCACGACGCTGTCGCGGGAAAGCCTGAACTCCTCGACGGGCGGCAGCGCCTGTCAATAACGAACCGACGAGGCACAGTCATGATCAATATCCTCGTAGCCGCCGACGATACCGCCCGGCTCATGCAGATCGCGCGTCTGGTCACGGACAGCGGACACTATCGCGTGACACGCGCGCACGGTCGGCCGTCCCAGATCGAGCATCGCACCGATGGACTCGATTCATTCGATATCCTGCTGATCGACGGCGCATTGACCGATGCGGCCGAGCTGTCGGCGATCGAGCGGATCTGCCGGCTGCACCCGTGCCTGATCGGCATCCTGGTGACCGCGGATGCAGCGCCCCATGTGCTGCTGGACGCAATGCGCGCCGGCGCGCGCGACGTGCTGCAGTGGCCGATCGATCCGGCCGCGCTCACCCGCGCGCTCGAACGCGCCGCCGCGCAAAGCACGCGGCGCGACGGCGACGACACGCGCTTCGTATCGTTCATGTCGTGCAAGGGCGGCGCGGGCACGAGCTTCGCGGCGAGCAACGTCGCGTACGAGATCGCCGAAGCCCACAAGCGCCGCGTGCTGCTGGTCGATCTGAACCAGCAGTTCGCGGATGCCGCGTTCCTCGTCAGCGACGAAACGCCGCCGTCGACGCTGCCGCAGCTCTGCGCGCAGATCGAGCGGCTCGACGGCGCGTTTCTCGACGCGAGCGTCGCGCACGTGACGCCGACCTTCCACGTGCTGGCGGGCGCGGGCGATCCGGTCAAGGCCGCCGAGATGCGCGAGGATGCGCTCGAATGGATCCTCGGCGTCGCGGCGCCGCGCTACGACTTCGTGATCTTCGACATCGGCGTGAGCATCAACCCGCTGTCGATGATCGCGCTGGACCGCAGCGACCAGATTCAGCTCGTGCTGCAGCCCGCGATGCCGCACGTGCGCGCGGGCCGCCGGCTGCTGGAGATTCTCGTGTCGCTCGGCTACCCGGTCGACCAGTTGCGGCTGGTGGTGAACCGGATGACGCGCGCGGGCGACCGGTCCCGCGCCGCGCTCGAGGAAGTGCTCGGCCTGCATGCGAGCTGCACGATACCCGACGACGTCGACACGGTGCGCGAAGCGCTCGACCTCGGGCATCCGGCCTCGCGCGTCGCACGTAGCGCTGCCGTTACGCGGGCATTGCAGGCCTGCGCGAAGCAGATCGTCGAAGGGGACGTGCGCACGCGGCACGGCACGTCCAGCAGCGAACCGTTGATGTCCCGGCTGTTCGGCCGCAAGGCCACGCCGAAGCTCAAATCCATGTGACTCTTTCGGGGAAACCATCATGTCATTGCGCGAACAGATGTCCTTGTACCGGACGCAGCCGCAGGCGGCGGGCACCGAACCGGCAGGTGCGGCGCATTCGTCGGTACGCGATGCGTACCAGAAGCTGCGCCGTGAAATTCACCTGACGGTGCTCGATCGCGTCGAGCTCGAGCGCCTGTCACGCCTGCCGCAGGAACAGGTCCGGCAGGAAATCTCGTCGCTGATCTCGCGCATTCTCGACGAGGAGCGGCTGCTCGCGAACGACATCGAGCGGCGCCAGCTCGCGATCGATGTGTATGACGAAATGTTCGGTTTCGGCCCGCTCGAGTCGCTGCTGCGCGACCCCGGCATCTCCGACATCCTCGTGAACACGTACCGGCAAGTCTACGTCGAACGCAGTGGCCAGCTCGAGCTGACCGACGTGACGTTCTACGACGACGCGCACCTGATGAAGGTGATCGAGAAGATCGTGTCGCGGGTCGGGCGGCGCATCGACGAATCGACCCCGATGGTCGATGCGCGTCTGCCGGACGGTTCGCGCGTGAACGCGATCATTCCGCCGTCGGCGATCGACGGGCCGCTGATGTCGATCCGGCGCTTCGCGGTCAACCCGCTCAAGATGGACGACCTCGTGAGCTACCAGAGCCTCACGCCGCCGATGGCGGAACTGCTCGACGCGCTGGCCCACGCGAAAGTGAACGTGCTCGTATCGGGCGGCACCGGCAGCGGCAAGACGACGCTGCTTAACATCCTGTCGGGCTTCATTCCGCGCTCGGAGCGGATCGTGACGATCGAGGATGCGGCCGAGCTGCAGCTGCAGCAACCGCACGTGCTGCGGCTCGAAACGCGGCCGCCGAACATCGAGGGCAAGGGCGAGATCACGCAACGCACGCTCGTGCGCAACGCGCTGCGGATGCGGCCGGACCGGATCATTCTCGGCGAAGTGCGCGGCGCGGAAGCGCTCGACATGCTCAATGCGATGAACACCGGCCACGAAGGCTCGCTCGCGACGATCCACGCGAATACGCCGCGCGATGCGCTGACGCGGCTCGAGAACATGATCAGCGTCGGCGGCCTGACGCTGCCGCCGAAGACGATGCGCCAGCAGATCGCGTCGGCGATCTCGGTGGTGGTCCAGGCGACGCGGCTCACCGACGGCAAGCGCAAGATCGTCAGCATTCAGGAGCTGACCGGGATGGAAGGCGACATCATCAACATGCAGGAGATCTTCACGTTCAAGCGCACCGGCATGGATCGCGACGGTACGGTGCGCGGACACTTCTGCGCGACCGGCGTGCGGCCGAAGTTCGCCGAGCGGCTCCAGGCGTTCGGCATCAACCTGCCGGATTCGCTGTACGACCCGGCGCAGCGTTACGAGACGAAGTGACGACGCGCCATCGTCTGATTCCGGGGAGGCCTCATGGACTCGATCTATTACGGTTTTGTGATTCTCACCTTCGTCGCGGTCGTGCTCGCGATCGAGGGCGTCTATCAATGGTGGAACGCGCGTCATGGTGCCGCGGCACGCCGGCTCGAGTCGCGCCTGCGCGCGATGTCGGCCGGCGGCAGCGTGCAGCAGGAGCGACTGTCGATTCTCAAGAAGCGCATGCTCGACGAGTCGAAGCCGTTCGACCGGCTGCTGATGCGGGTGCCACGTATTCAGGCGCTGGACCTGGTGCTGCAGCAGTCGGGGCTCGACTGGACGGTCGCAAAGCTGGTCACGATCAGCGCCGTATTGCCGGTCACGGCGGCGCTCGCCTTGGCCGTCAGCCCGTTGCCGCTGATCGTCGTGCTGCCGATTGCGCTGCTGACCGCATGCCTGCCGGCCATGTACGTGATGCGGCATCGCAACCGGCGGATGCTGAAGCTCGAGCGCCAGCTGCCGGATATCTGCGACATGATCGCGCGCGCGTTGCGCTCCGGCCATTCGTTCTCGAGCGCGCTCGGGATGGTCGGCGAGGAGTTTCCGGATCCGATGGGCGGTGAATTCCGGATCACGTTCGACGAGATCAACTACGGCGTGTCGCTGCACGATGCGCTGGTGAACCTCGCGACGCGCGTGCCGGCCCACGACCTGCGCTACTTCGTGATCGCGGTGCTGATCCAGCGCGAGACCGGCGGCAACCTGGCCGAGCTGCTCGACAGCATCGCGTCGCTCGTGCGCGAGCGCTTCAAGCTGTTCGACAAGGTCCGCGTGCTGTCGGCGGAAGGGCGGCTGTCGGCCTGGATCCTCGGGCTGTTGCCGTTCGGCACCGCGGCCATGATGGCAATGATGAACCGGGAGTTTCTGTCGGTGCTTTGGCAGGATCCGGCAGGCATCAAGATGGTCGGCGTGATGCTGGGGTCGATGGCATTCGGCCTGCTGTGGATTCGCCGCATCATTCGCATTCGCGTCTGACGCGTGTCTCAGGCTTCACGAACCGATTCGAGGCTGTCATGCAAACCCTGAGCGTAATACATACCGTGATGCTGGCCGGCTTGTTCATCTTCGTCGCCGGCGGCGTGCTGGTCGCGATGCTGCTGTTTGCGCCGCGCAACATCGAGCGCCGGATTCAGCAGGCGAGCGGAGCAAGTGTGGGCATCGGCGGCGGTGCGGACGGCGACGGGCAAACGTCGCGCTGGATCGCGAAGCTCGTCGAGCTGTCGCAGCCGATTTCCCGGCTGTCGGTGCCGCAGGAAGGCTGGGAGAATTCTCCGCTGCGGATCCGGCTGATGAATGCCGGCTGGCGCAATCCGAACGCGGGCGCGCTTTACTTCGCGGCGAAGACGGTGCTCGCGCTGGTGCTGCCGGGCGCGGCGCTGCTGGCGCTCGCCACGACGCGGCTCGCGGAGCAGCGCATGTTGCTGTCGTTCATTCTCGTCACGCTCGCCGGGATCGGCTACTACGTGCCGAACGTGATCCTCTCGCGGCGGATCGCGACGCGTCAGCGGGTGATCTTCGAGGATTTCCCGGATGCGCTCGACTTGCTGACCGTCTGCGTCGAAGCCGGGCTCGGGCTCGATGCGGCGCTGATGCGGGTGAGCGAGGAACTGCGCTTTCGCAGCGAAGTGGTCGCGGGCGAGCTCGACTTGCTGCTGCTCGAGATGCGTTCCGGGTTCACGAAGGAAACCGCGCTGCGCAATTTCGCGCTGCGCACCGGCGTGGAGGATATCGAATCGTTCTGCGCGATGCTGATCCAGGCCGACCGCTTCGGCACGAGCATCGCCGAATCGCTGCGCGTGCTGTCCGACATGCTGCGCACGCGGCGGCGGATGCGCGCCGAGGAACGGGCCGCGAAGATCGCGCTGAAGCTGCTGTTCCCGCTGATCTTCAACATCTTCCCGGCACTCATGTGCGTGTTGCTCGGGCCGGCGATGATTCACGTGTATCGCGTGCTGCTGCCGTCCTTCGCCAGCATCGGACACTGAGTAGCGGCGCGAGTGGCCGCGCGAAACGGACGGGCGTGCCGGCCCGGCAGCACGGGTCGGCCGGTACGATAAGGTCTTCATGGGAGGCTCCTCCTCCCCCGGGCGGCGCCGCGAGGCAGGTCGATCAAAGCGGCGTCAACGCAACCCGGACCCATGGTCGACCGTGGACACAGCCGTAGTCCACTGCCCGTGCGGGTGGCCCCCTGCGGCTAGTCGCGAACGCAGCCGCGGCAGCGCGCCGGCCGGACGGGAAGTCGGCCCGGAAAGACCGATGCGCACCGCGCGTGCCGCTCGAAAATCCCCTTGAAATTCCCGTTTCGAATTCCTACGATTATTCAAAATCAGGCTCGAACGACGGTGCGCACGGGCGATTGACCTGCGTGCCCGATATATCGAACACGACAACTGAAAATCGAGCGTCTGCCCGACGATACGGAAAACAGGCCAGTCGTCCACGATCAAGGCCGGGGGAACCATGAACGAACACACAGCGCGACGCACGCGGTCCGACGCTTCATCGAACAGGCGCCCCTCCGCGTGGCGCGAACCCGCGAACCCGCCGGGCATCGTCGCGCATTCTCTGCCTCCTGACTCCTGAGCACCGGCGCCCGCAACCGCGCCCGGTACACCATCTTCTCATCGACACCTGCGCATCGGCGCCCACGCGGCCGGCGTGGCGACGCGCGTCGCGCAGTCGACGGGCCGACATAACAATTCGAACGAGGGACGCAGCATGGCCATCCATGTGCCTGTGACACGCCGGACGTTTCTGAAGCTCGCCGGTAGCGGCGCCGTCGTCGCCGTGTCGGTCACCCATTTGCCGGCCGTCGTGCTCGCCGCGGGCGACGCAGCGCAGGCCGACGCGAACGGCCCGAACTGGGCGCCGGTGCCCGGCAAGGCGCGCTGGCGCATCGACGGCATGCCGAAGGTCACGGGCCAGAAGATCTACGCGCGCGACTTCAAGGCTCGCGACTTCGTCGGCTGGCCGCAGCGGGAAAACTGGCTCTATGCGTTGCGCTGCGACCGGGTCGACGCCGTGTACCAGGGCTACGATCTCAGCGTGCTGCCGCCCGAGCTGCGACCGATCGCGATCGTCGACAGCGCGTTGCTGAGCGCGCGCCGGATTCCGCTTGCGCCCGAACCCGATCCGATCGCGAACCAGGACATCTACTGGCTCGCGCGGCCCGGTCATCCGGCGGACTGCTACGGGCAACCGGCCGCGCTGCTGATCTTCGAGAACTTCGACGTCTATCGCCGCGCGAAGAAGCTGCTCGACTTCAATCGCAGCGTGATCCGCTACGGCGCATCGACCGGCACGCGCCCGGC
Source organism: Burkholderia sp. 567 (assembly GCF_040545115.1). Taxonomy (NCBI): domain Bacteria; kingdom Pseudomonadati; phylum Pseudomonadota; class Betaproteobacteria; order Burkholderiales; family Burkholderiaceae; genus Burkholderia; species Burkholderia sp. 567. Next base: position 304,339 of record NZ_JBEPLG010000003.1, on the reverse strand, counting down.
CGCACCGGTCGTGCCGTATCTGCCGGTGACCGTCTACGTGCGCGACGACGAACGGCGGTTCAACTACGTCGACAACTACCAGACCGACAGCAACGGCAAGCCGAGCGCGAAGTACCTGGAGGAACGCGAGGCGGCAGTCGCCAACATCGACGCGACGATTGCCCGGCAGGCGGCTGCCGGCGCGTGGATCGGCGTTCGCGCGACCGGCGACAACGGCTTCCAGACGCCGGCGATCGACCCGATGTTCATGGAGCCCGAGTCGGGACTCGCCTGGTACGACACGTCCGCCGCGAAAATGAGCCTCGTGCTCGGCACGCAGTCGGCGAACGACGATGCGACCGGCGCGTGCGCGCTGTTCGACGGCAGCGACATCGCGGTCAAGGAGGCGCATGTGATCGCGTGCTACCCGGGCGGCGGCTTCGGCGGACGCGACAAGTCGTATTTCCCGCTGTATCTGGCGCTGGCGGCGCCGTTCGCGAAGGGCGCGCTGCGCTGGCAGCAGTCGCGCTACGAACAATTCCAGGTCGGCCTGAAACGCTGCGAGACGCAGTTTTCCGAATCGCTGTGGTTCGACCGTCGCGGCAAGCTCCAAGCGATCACTTGCGATTTCCTGTTGAACGGCGGCGGCAAGAAGAACCTGTCGCCGTACGTCGCGCAGCTTGCCGCGTTGAGCGCGATGAGTTGCTACGAGATCCCGCGCGCACGCGCGCAGGCCGCGTCCACCTATACGCGGGAAGTGTTCGGCGGGTCGCAGCGCGGCTTCGGCGGCCCGCAGGCGTTCATGGCGATCGAGACGCTGATGGACGAGGCCGCGCGCCGGCTCGGGCTGTCGCCGTTCGAGATCCGACGCGCCAATCTGCTCGGCAAGGCGCCCGGTCCCGGCAAGGGCCGCGCGATCACGGGTGCGCCGATCCTGTTCGACCTGCAGCTCGACGCGCTGCTCGACCGGCTCGAGCGTCATCCGCTATGGCTCGAGCGTGAGCAGACACGTGCCGAGCGCAACGCGCGCAACCTCCGGTATGGCGTGGGTCTCGCGATGGCGAACGAGGCGTACGGCACGTCCGGCGACGGGATGTTCGGGATGGTGCAGATCCTGCCCGACGGCAACCTGCGCGTGATCACGCCGTACACCGACATGGGCAACGGCGCGGCCACGACGCTGGGTCTCGCCCCGGCTGAATTTCTCGGGCAGAACGCGCAAACGATTGCGATGAGCGAGATCGCGCCGTTCAACGCGCTCGGGCTCACTCCTAAAGGCCCGTCGAGCGCCCCGAATTGGGTGCGCTACTACTACGGTTCGTCGAGCGCGTGCCTCGGCGCGTTCCATCAATACCACGCGGTGAAGGGGGCCGCGCAGGCGCTGTTTCTGCAAAGCGTGCTGCCGGCCGCGCGCGCACGGTGGGGCGTGAACGTGCAGGCCGCGGACGTGCGCTGGGTCGATCGCACGCTCGTCGCGAACGGCCTCGCGCCGATTCCGTGGCCGGTGCTGCTGGGCACGATCGGGAAGCTGGGCCTGCAGACCGTGGCGGCCGTGCATGCGAGCTATGCCGGCTACTTCTGGAAGGGTACCTATCCGTTCGCGTCCGGCAGTGCGCAGATCGACTACGACTACGTGGCGGTCGGCCTCGACCCGTATCGCCTCGCGCCGCTGCAGCGCGTGCTGCAGCCGCCGCCGGTCAACACGTCACTCTACGGGCGCACGACCTATGCGCCGTCGGCGACGCTCGTGGCGGTGGCGGTCGATCCGGCGACCGGGCGCGTGAAGGTCGAACACGTGGTGACGGCCGTGAGCGTCGGCCGGCAGTTGTCGCCGGAACTCGTCGAAGGGCAGTCGCAGGGCGCGGTCGCGATGGGAATCGGCAACGTGCTGACCGAGACTTGCCCGCTGGGGCCGGACGGGCCGGGCGGCGGCAGATGGAATCTCGATCGCTACGAGGTCACGCGGCTGCCGGACATCCCCGTGCAGGAGCTGATCGCATTGCCGCCGCCGGCCGGCGATCCGGCCAATGCGCGGGGCATCGCGGAAGCGGTGATGTGTCCGATCGCACCGGCGCTGCTCAACGCGCTCGCGATGGCGACGGGGCGGCGGTTCCGGGTGACGCCCGTGACGCCGGAGAAGATTCGGGAGGCGCTGCAATGAGCAATCCGGTCCGGATGACCATCAACGGCAAGCCCGTCGAAGCAGATGCCGCCGACGGCGACATGAACCTCATCGACTTCCTGCACGAGCGGCGGGATCTGACGGGCACGAAGCTGTGCTGCGGCATCGGCGTGTGCCGCGCGTGCACGGTCGGCGTGCGCAACACGCCCGATGCGCCGATGGAAAAGACGCTGTCGTGCTCGACGCCGGTCAGCGCGATGGCCGACATGCACGTGTACACGATCGAAGGGCTCGCGCAGGGCGGCGCGCTGTCGCCGCTGCAGCAGAGCTTTCTCGAGTCGTTCGCGTTCCAGTGCGGCTACTGCGCGTCGGGCTTCCTGATGGCCGCGACCGCGATGCTCGACCATCTGCGCGCGCAGCCGGTGCACGAGCGCGATCTGGACGCGATGATCGAAACCTGGGTCGGCGGCAACATCTGCCGTTGCACCGGCTACGTCAAGTACATCGAGGCCATTCGCAAGGTGGCGCTGCGCTACACGAAGGGGGCGGCATGACGACGAGAACCCGCGTCGCCGCGCTGGCGATGCTGCTGGCCGTGCAGGCGGCACCCGGCGTATCGGGCGCGCTCGCGGCGGAAAACGCCGATGCGTCGCTGCATGCGTATGCGCAGCAGTGCACCGACGAAATCGGCGAGATTCCCGCGTTCGACTGCAACGCCGGCACCGATGTGCCGATCACCGTCAACGGCCGCGTGCCCGCGCGCTATGCGGCGCACATGACGTGCGATCGCCCGGCGCTGCTGCCGTATGACGCGCCGACGTCCGGGCAGTGCACGCCTTACTCGAAGATCCTCGACCTGTCCCACGGCGACACGCAGATCTCGGCGTTTTGCCGTCGCAAGCAGATCCGCGCGAACCGCAGCCCGTATTACGACGAAGTCGACATCGTGCTGCACCATGCGGGCAACGGCAAGACCTGCTGGTTTCATGCGGAGAAGGGCGGCACGGCCGGCATGAACGCGGCGCGCGTGCCGCCGCCGAACGAGACGACACCGCCGCCCGGCCATCCGTCCGCGGCCGAGTTCTGGTGGAAGCCGTCCGCGACCGCATCGAAGCGTTGCGTGTCGTGTCACGACGCGAGCCCGGTCATGTACAGCCCGTGGATCGGGCAGGTATGGAACAAGGTGCCGACCGATCCGTGGGGCAAGTATGTAAATCTCGGCGCCGACTTCGCGTCGTGGACTTCGCATGCGATCAGCACGCCCGGCAACACCTGCATCGGCTGTCATCGGATCGGCGACCAGAACAGCTGCAAGATCTACGTGCCGCTCGCGGCCGGAATGCTGCCGCCGCCGAAGGGCAGCAACGCGCGCGCGAGCCGGTATCCGCTCACGCACTGGATGCCGATCGACAACAACAAGAGCCTCTACGAATGGAATGCGGCGAACGCGAAGTCGGTGAGCGACCTGCTCGAATGCTGTTCGGCGCGGGGCAAGAACGATCCGAAGTGCAGCTTCACGCCGGCGGCGCAGGCGGCGCAGGCGGTGAAATAGGGGGCCTGCGATTGCCGGCGCCGGTGTGTCACGGCCGCCCCTCGCTCGGCACGTCCGACGCCTTGCTGAGCTCGGCCATGATGATTCGCGCGATCTCGTTGGCCGGTGCGCGTCCGTCGGGGCCGGCCCCCGTGTTCGCCCACGTGACGATCGTCGTCTTCGTCTCCGGGTCGTAGCCGGCGAATGTATTGAAGCCCGGTATTTCACCGGTGTGTCCGTAGAACGTACCGAACTTCGCGAGCCCCATGCAGTAACTGGCCGATGCGGGATTCGACGGATCGATCGGCATGCAGCTCGCGAGCCGTTGCGCCTGCAGGTCGGCGTTCAGGTAGCCGCCGCCGACCATGCGCTGCACGTACGCACCGAGTTCGGTCGCGGTCGAGATGCCGGAGCCGGCCGTCCATGCCCATGACGTATTGACGGTCGTCACGTTGGCGGGCTGCAGTGTGCCGTTTTTCGCGGCCGCCTGGCGTGCCGGGGACAGCGCGTCGCTGTCGATCGTCTCGGTATTGGTGCCCCATTGATAGCCCTGCGGCGACGGCGCCCGCAGCGCCGTGTTGTCCTGCGGCGGCAGGGCGGTTTCGGTCAGGCCGAGCGGCGCGAAGAGCCGCGTCCGGATCGCATCGGCGGCGCTCATGCCGGTGAGCTGCTGGATGATCAGGCCGAGCAGCACGGTATTCGTGTTCGAGTAGCGGAAATCCGCGCCCGGCGCGAAATAGACGGGCTGGCTCTCCGCGATGCCCAACAGCTCATCGGTGGTCCACACCTTGTCAGGCTGCGCATCCAGCGTCTGGTTGAACGCGAGATTCGTCGAGTAGTTGTAGAGGCCGCTGCGCATGGTCAGCAACTGCTCGATCGTGATCGAGTCGCCGTTCGGCACGTTGGCGACGTACTGGCTGACGTGATCGGTCAGGTGCAGCCTGCCTTCCTGCACGAGTTGCAGGATCACCGTGCCCGTCCACGTCTTCGTCACGCTGCCGACGCGGAAGTGCGCGTTGGTCGGGATCGGCGTGTTCGTGCCGCGCACGGCCGTGCCGAACGACGCGAGCCAGTTGCCGTGTGGCGATTGCACATAGACGACGGCGCCGGGCGTCATCGTATCCGCGAGCAATGCGTCGATCTGCGGACGCGCCTCGGTCGCGAAGGCGGGTTCGCCCGAGCTCACCGAGCTGTCGCCGCCGCAGGAGGAAACCGCGATGCCGACGGCCAGCGCCGGTGCAATCGCCGCCACGCGACACATCAGCCGCTTGGCGGCGCGCGGGAAAAGCCGGGGAGGAGCAGAAGTCGCCATCGCGTGTTCCCTTCCTGTTCGTGATGTCTTGGTGTCTCCTTGCCATCCCCAGAACTATAGGACACGCATTCACGGGCCGACGGTGCATGTTGTTCGTCATACGATACCGACCCCGGCCGACGCTGGCGGCCAGGGCTGCGCGCTACTGAAAGTGATGCACATACCGCAACACCATCCGCGTGCCCTGCGGCCGGTTGCGCGCATAGACCTCGAAATACGCGTTGAACATGAGGTGATCCTGCGGCGAGAAGCTGACCATCGCGCCCGGCCCGATCGCCAGCACGGCTTCCCGCGTGCCGGCAACATCCTGGCCGTTCGCCTTCATGTCGGTGGTCTGGCGCAGCCAGTAGCCGTTGAGCCCCAGCCGCAGCCCGGGCCGCACTTCGTACTCCGTCGCGAAGTTCGCATGCACGGCCTGACCGGCCTGCGTCGACGTGACGTCAGGCCCGAGCGCGGCGGCCGGCTCGTGATTGGTCGCATTCCACAAATAGTGCAGCCGCCATGACACGGTCCACTTCGGCGTGACCCAGAACGTCGCGGCCCAGTACGGATCGAACGACCAGAAATGGCTGCCCGGATTGATCGCCCGCGCCGGATCGTAGGCACCGGTCGGCGCGATGAACTGGAATTCCACGCGCTGCGCGAAGCGCGGGCCGTGCGCGCCCATCACAGGGTCGAACTGGATGAACGGGCCGACCAGCAGGTCGCCGAACCCGGCACGGGAATTCAGCGCGACGTTGCCGATCCCGTCGTTGGTATGCACGGACGCCACCCACGGCAGGATCACGTCGAGCCCCGGATGCATGCCGCCGAACGTCAGCGGCGACTGGTAGACGAGCTGGCTCAATCCCGCGAACAGATCGATGTCCTGCTTCGGCAGCCCGACCTTGTTGCCGGCATTGTCGTTGATGCGGCCGGCCGTGTAGTACTCGAGATACTGCGTGCCGTACCAGCCGGAGCCGGCCGGTGGCATCCCGTCGAGAAAGCTGGTCATCCCGAGGTTGACCGCCGGCAGGTCGGTCGCATGGGCCGGCGCGGGTCCGCTCAGGCCGGCGAACACAAAGCCTGCGATCGCAAGCAGGCGAGAGCCGCATTTCATCATCACCATCTCCTGGATATTTGTTTGTATTACTGATCAAGCGGCGCGAGAAAAATCGGGATGCGCCGAGATCGCGCGATACTGGCCCGCATGGAACACGAGCGGCGCATGGCCGTTCGTATCGAATGCCTCGATCTGGCCGATGAACAGCAGGTGGTCGCCGCCTTCGTAATGGCCGACGTTGCGGCACACGAAACGCGCGCTCGTGCCGTCGAGGCAGGGCACGCCGCCCGCGTCGGCGTCCACGTGCGGCACGCCGTCGAACTTGTCGGCGCTCGGCGTCGCGAAACGGCGCGACAGTTCGATCTGGTCATGCGCGAGGATGTTGATCGCGAAGTGCGTGGCCGCGACGAAATCGGGGCGGCTCGGCGCCACCTTGCGCAGGCTCCACAGCACGAGCGGCGGGTCGAGCGACAGCGACGAGAATGAATTCGCGGTGAGGCCGACCTTGCGCCCGTCCGGCGCGCGCGTGGTGATCACGGTGACGCCGGTTGGAAACTGTCCGAAAGCGGCGCGCAGTTGCAGCGGGTCGAGGGCCGGGTTGCCGGAAGTGGTGGTGTCCATGTCGCTTACTCCGAACGCTCGGCGTGTTCGCGGATCAGCGCCGCGCAGGCCGACGGCTCGAACCACCACGGCGCGAACTGGCGCGGATCGTCGAAGCCGTTGACGATCGTCGCAGCCAGCGTCGGCAACTGTCCGGCCGCACCGAGCAGTTCGAGAATGTGCGGCGGCGGCGGGGTGAGCAGCGAGTTGGTCCAGCGCACGACGTGCTGCGCATATGCCCAGTAGCGTTCGAACGTTTCGTGCATCCAGCCTTCGTCGAACGGCGCGGCTTCACGCGCGAGGATCGCGTCGCCGTACACCTTCGCGCATTTCGCCGCATTGTTCGAGCCCTGGCCGGTGATCGGATCGTTGACGACCACCGCGTCGGCCATGCCGAACACGGTGCGGCCCGACGGCAGGCGGAAGAACGGCTTGCGCACGGTCGGCGTGAAGCGCCCCGACAGCGTGCCGTTCGCGTCGGTGAGCTCGACGTCGCGGCAGCGTTCGAATTCCCACGGCACGTACTGCTGCAGGAACGACAGGCTGCGGTCGAGATGCTGCTCGGGTGTCTTCACGTCGGCCCAGCAGTCGAGCGGGCCGCCGGGGATGCCTTCGAACACCATGATTTCGCACGGGCCCGTCGTGGTCAGCGCCGGAAACACGAAGTATTCGCCGATGCCCGGCAGCAGGTTGAAGCGCACCCGCGAATACGGCTGGCTCGGCGTCATCCCCTTCACGTAGGTGAGGGCCAGCGCGCGTTGCGGGCGCTCGAACGCGCTGCGCGCGTCGTCACGGCCCAGCAGGTTGACGATTTCACCCTTGCCGGCCGCGAGCAGCACGAGATCGTGGCTGCGCGCGAGATCCTCGAGTTCCGGCACGCCGACGTCGCAGATGCGCACGTCCGCGCCGCGGCGCGCGATCGCGTCGAGCCAGTCGGCCATCTTCACGCGCTGGTCGACCGATTGCGCGTAGCGGGTCAGCCGCGACGACCAGTCGATCGCCTTGCGGCCGTTGCCGTCCGGATGCGGCACCGCGATGCCGATGCCGTCGACGGACGGGCACGCTTCTTCCCAGGTGTTCAGGCCGAGATCGCGCTCGATCTGCAGCGCGGTATGGAACATGCACTGGCTCGACATGACCTTGCCGGAGCGGATCTGTTGCGCGTCGCGGTTGGTCGCGAGCGTGACGTGATAGCCCTGGTCGAGCAGCGTGAAGGCGAGTTGCAGGCCGGACTGGCCGGCGCCGACGATAGCGATGCGTTTCATGACGAAATCCTTTGTAGAACGAATGACTTGAGTCGGAATGCGGGCGGTGGAAGCGCTCGCGGTTACTCCGCGAGGCGCGGAATCGCCGGCACCGCCTGCTCGGGGCCCATCGCGGAATAGCCGCCGTCCACCGCGTAGTCGGCGCCCGTCACGAAGCTCGCGGCGTCGCTGCACAGGAACGTGACGACCTGCGCGACTTCCGCCGGATCGCCGACACGGCCGAGCAGATGAAACGGCGCGGCCACGCGATCGGTCTTCGCACGGTCGCCGTGCGTCAGCTCGTCCATCACGCGCGACCAGGTCCAGCCAGGCGACACCGAGTTGACGCGAATCCGGTCGGCGGCGAGATCCATCGCCATGCTGCGCGTGAGCTGGCGGATCGCGGCCTTCGAGGTCGGGTAGAGCCAGCGGCCGGTCTGCGCGCATTGCGCGGAGATCGAACTGAAGTTCACGATCGCGCCGCCGCCGCGCCGCACCAGATGCGGATGAACGGCCTTGACCAGCATCGCGGCCGACACGACGTTGACGTCCATCGCCGCGAGCCAGTCGCGGCGCGACGCCTGGATGCCGTTGTCGACGTAGCTGCACGCGAGGTTGATCAGCAAATCGATCGCGCCGAAGCGTTCGGCGACGGCCGACACCGCGTGTTCGATCGCGCGGTCGTCGGTGATGTCGGTCGCGATGAACATCCCGCGTTCGCCGAGCGTATCGGCCACGCGCGCGCCGTTTTCCGCATCGAGATCGAGGATCGCGACGCATGCGCCGGCGCGGCTCAGGTCCTGCGCGACGGCGGCACCGATCAGCGTGGCGCCGCCGGTGACGAGCGCGACTTTGCCAGCAAGGGCAGTCATGGGGTGTCTCCTGGAATGATTGAATCAAGGCGGTACGCGTTCGGCGCGCCGCCTGCGCCTCTTGCCTATTCGCCGGCGTTCACGCGCTGTCGTGCCAGCGCCGCATCAGTCCGTTCGACGGCACGGTTTCGTCGAGCAGCTTGCGCGCCGTTTCGACACCCGCGACGGGCAGCGCGGCCGCGTCGAGCAGCCCGATCTGCACGAGCACGCTCGCCTGGTCCCAATAGATGTGTTCGTGATACAGCTTGTCGCCGCGGAACTTGACGATCGCGACGAGCGGAATCTCGACGCGCTTGCCGGTCGGCGCGACGCCGGGCAGCATCCAGTCGATCTCGGTCGTGTGCGTGAAGCAGAACAGCAGCTCGTCGACGATCTGGCTCGCGCCGATCGTGCGTGAGATCGGCGTGATCGTCGTGTCCGGCGGGTTCGCATGCACGAAGTGATGCGTGTAGAAGCGCTTGAGCTCGTCGTGGCCGACACCGCCCGTCAGCGTCGGGATATGGTTCACGTAAGGCTGCGCGACCATCGTTGCCATCGTCGCGTCGACGTTGCGCGTGTCGAACTCGTGCCGCAGATGTTCTTCCCACAGCGTGGACAGGTCGTAGTGCGGGCCGAGCGCCGCGCGGAACGCGGCGATCGCGCGCTGGTGCGCCATGATCGCGGCCGCCTTGTCGAAATGATCGCCGCCGACGCGCGCGAACGCATGATCGACGCCCGGGTATACGTATACTTCAACGCCATCGCGCCCCGCCAGCGCGGCGGCGATGCGTTGCTGCGCGTCGGGCGGGCAGAAGCGGTCCTGCGCGGGGATCTGCAGCACGAGCCGGCCGCGCAGGTGAGCGGCTTCGTCGAGCGCGTGCTCGATCCCCACGCCGTAATAGCAGACGGCGGCCGCGACGTCCGGCAGCCGGCACGCGGCGAGATACGCGAGCTTGCCGCCCAGGCAGTAGCCGAGCACGCCGGCCCGCCCCGTGCATTCCGGCCGTTGCGTCAGCACGGCCAGCGCGGCGGCGACGTCCTCGACGCCCTTGTTTTCGTCGTACTCGCGGTACAGCGCCATTGCGCGCTCGGCGTCGGCCGCGGTGTAACCGAACTCGATGCCGGGCGCCTGGCGCCAGAACAGGTCGGGCACGAGCACCGTGTAGCCTTCCTCGGCGTAATAATCGGCCACGTCGCGCATGGTCGCGTTCGCGCCGAAGATCTCGTGACACAGCACGATGCCCGGCCCCGTGCCGCCGGCCGGCGTGCTCAGGTACGCGCGAAACGCCCCGCCGTCCGGCGACGGGATCTCGATGTGTCGTCCTTTCATGTGTCCCTCCAATTCGTTCGTGATTTTCATGGACCCAGTATTGGCGGACGAAACGCGCGCTTCTATCCGCTTTCTTCGGCCGGTATCCGCGAATTCCGGAAACCTGTGGATCGGCCTGCCGCGCCGGGCCGGCACGCGAGGCACTGCGGGTATGTGCGGATGCGGAAGTCCCGCACAGTTTTCTACGATGCGCGAACGGCCCGCTTCTTGCGTCATGGGCGCAGCGCTTGCGTAGTGTAACGACGCGGACTGTCCGGATACGCCGACGCTATCCGGCTCGTGCAGCGCGATTCCCCGAAATCGGGATTGCATGCACAGCGCAAGTGCGATCGGGCACGACGGGAGAACTTCGATGGGGCAATCTGCCGGAACGGGCTGGCTGGGCGACGCCGCCTGTTTCAATCACGACACGCTGCTGCTGCAGTCGAACGATCTCGACGAGGTGCGTGCGCGCGTGGCGGACGTGTTCAAGCCGCATCGGCTCACGTTGACGGGCGACTCGCGCGCGCTGCACAGCTGCATGCACCATGCGCGCTGGGGCAACCTGTCGCTGAATCTGCTCGATTACGGTGGCGAGGTGTCGATCGAACCCGGGCCGCTCGAGCACTTCTATCTGTTGCAGATTCCGCTGCGCGGTGACGCCGAGATCGAATGCGGCACGACGCGTTTCGTGTCGTCGCCCGACACCGCGTCACTGCTGTCGCCGACGCTGCCGCTCAGGATGCGGTGGGGCGACGCGTGCCCGCAAGTGATCCTGCGCATCGAGCGCGAGGTGATGGAGCGGCATGCGCGGCGGCATTTCGGCGACGACCGGCGCGTGCCGGTGGAGTTCGAACCGGAATTCACGCTGTCGTCGCCGCAGGGCGCGTGCCTCGCGCAGATGCTGCCGATGCTCGCCGATGCGATCGCGACCGACGGGCATCCGCTGCGCCATCCGCTCGCGTTCGAGCAACTCGAATCGACGCTGCTCAACCTGCTGCTGTATGGCCAGCCGAACAGCGCACGCAATGGCGCGCGCGTCGCGCCGGCGCCGCTCGCGCCGTTCTATGTGAGGCGCGTCGAGGAATACATCCGCACGCATGTCGACGAGCCGCTGACGATCGAACGGCTCGCCGAACTCGCGGGCGTGAGCCCGAGCACGCTGTTCGCGGGATTCCGCAATCGCCACGGCATTACGCCGATGGCATTCGTGCGTCAGTTGCGGCTGCAACATGTGCGCGACGAACTGCTCGACGATGCGACACCGGGGCTCGCTTCGGTGACGGACGTCGCGCTGAAATGGGGCTTCGCGCATCTCGGGCGATTCGCGATCGACTACAAGCGTGCGTTCGGGGAATCGCCGTCGGCAACGCTCCGGATGCGGCGCGTGCGCGGCTGACGGTCGCAGCGGCGGCGGGAACATCGCGTTCGGCCATACGGGGCGCATGCTCGTCGCGGGCCCGTGGGAGTAGGTGTGTGACCGGCTGGCGATCGTTGCCGGTCTGACAGCGGAGGGTGCGGAGAATGTGTCGCGCCGGCAAGCCTCGCGGCTTGCCGGCGGCATCGCGCGAGGAGCCCGCTTGCTGCAGCGGGCCTCCTCGCGCGTGGTTCAGAAATGCACGACGGTCCGGATGGACTTGCCTTCGTGCATCAGGTCGAACGCTTCGTTGATGCCGGTGAGCGGCTTCGTGTGCGTGACGAACGGCGCGAGCTGGATCGTGCCGGCCATCGCTTCCTCGACCATGCCCGGCAGTTCGGAGCGACCCTTCACGCCGCCGAATGCCGTGCCCAGCCAGCGGCGACCGGTGACGAGCTGGAACGGGCGCGTCGAGATTTCCTGGCCGGCGCCCGCGACGCCGATGACGACCGACTGGCCCCAGCCGCGGTGCGCGCATTCGAGCGCCGCGCGCATCACGTTGACGTTGCCGATGCACTCGAAGCTGTGGTCGACGCCCCAGCCGGTCATCCCGACGATCACCTGCTGGATCGGCTCCTGGTAGTCCTTCGGGTTCACGCAGTCGGTGGCGCCGAACACGCGGGCGAGGTCGAACTTGCCCGGGTTGGTGTCGATCGCGATGATGCGGCCGGCCTTCGCGAGCTTGGCCCCCTGGATCACCGCGAGACCGATGCCGCCGAGGCCGAACACGGCCACCGTATCGCCCGGCTGCACTTTCGCGGTGTTCTTCACCGCGCCGAGGCCGGTCGTGACGCCGCAGCCCAGCAGGCAGACCTGCTCGGGGTTCGCCTGCGGGTTGATCTTCGCGAGCGAGACTTCGGCGACGACGGTGTATTCGCTGAACGTCGAGCAGCCCATGTAGTGATAGATCGGCTGGCCGTTGTAGCTGAAACGCGTGGTGCCGTCGGGCATCACGCCCTTGCCCTGCGTGGCGCGCACCGACACGCACAGATTGGTCTTGCCGCTCTTGCAGAACAGGCACTCGCCGCATTCGGCGGTGTAGAGCGGAATCACGTGGTCGCCGGGCTTGACGCTCGTCACGCCTTCACCGACTTCCACCACGATGCCGGCGCCTTCGTGGCCCAGCACGGCGGGAAAGAGGCCTTCCGGATCGTCGCCCGACAGCGTGAAGGCGTCGGTGTGACAGACGCCCGTGTGGGTGATCTTGACGAGCACTTCGCCCTTGCGGGGCGGCTCGACGTCGATTTCGACGATCTGCAGCGGCTTACCCGCCTCAAACGCAACAGCGGCACGTGATTTCATGGCAATCCTGTTAAAAAAATCATCGAATGGCTCGGACGTCGACGCTCCCCTGTCGGTCAGCGCAGATAGGACCGAACGAGGGTCACGATATCGTCGATCGATCCTGACGAGGGCCGCGGGGCGTCCGCGAGCTGGGTGAATTCCTCGCGCAAATGGCTTTCGAGCACGCCGGCCATCACGCCGTTGATCGCGCCGCGGATGGCAGCCAGTTGCTGGAGTATCGGACCACAGTCCGCTCCCTCCTCGAGCGCCTGCTCGAGCGCGTTCAGTTGCCCGCGCACACGGCGCACGCGGGTCAGCACGCGTTTCTTTTCTTCGGGGGAATGCGGCATGGGATCGTGGTTTCCGGATACTGGGGGGCAGTATAGAACATTGCCGCGCGGAGGTATACGGAATCATTGACCGCCACGGCCCGACCGGCTTCGGATGGGGCGTGGGCAGGGTGCGGCGGAAGGCTGCACCGCCATGCTTGGCTCTCTGGTCCGTGGCCGGTTTGGACCAACGATGAATTTTTGACGTCGATATGCTGCGTTCACGTTGGATCCGGCCCGGCACCCGCGCTTTGGAATGGGCCCTGGGACAAGCGGGGGGGAAGTAACGCCGTCCACACGCCGATATCGATTCACGGGTCCGTGACATGAAGTTAGAAATCCTATCGAAATGGTTTAATTCAAGGAGACGATATGCAGATGCAGAATACTGAAAGCGTGATGCAGGGCGACACGACGGATTGGTTGCCGTTGATCGCCCTGTTCATGGTCGGAATCTTTCCGAACGGCGTATTGCTGTGCGCGCCCGCACTCGGCAACCAGCTCGTCAACGAGTTTGCGTTCACCCCCGAACAGCTGGGAAATTTCTTTTCACTGGAGTTTTGCGGGTTCGCGGTCGCCGGCATCCTCGGCACCTACGTGATGCCGAGGGTGAACTGGGTGAAGCTCTTCAACTTCGCGCTGTTCGTCTTCGTCGCCGGCTATCTCGCGTCGATTTTCGTCCTGCCCGATGTCAAGGGGCTCATGGCCGTGCAGGGCGTCACGACGATCTTCGGCGGCTGTTCGATCAGCCTGCTCGGCTTGTCGTTCTCGGGGCGGGTGTCGAGGCCGGCCCGCGGATATGCGATGTTCATCCTCGGCCAGCTGGCGTCGGGCACCGTCGGCCTCCTGGTCCTGCCGATGCTGTTCCAGGCCTATGGCCTGAAAGCATTCTTCGTCGCCGAAGTCCTGCTGGCGTTGTCGATGCTGCCGTTCATCAAGTGGCTCCCGGCCACGCCGCCGTCCGCGAGCGCGGGGAAGACGGTGCAGGCAAAGGTGCCGTTCCACTTGCTGCTGCTCGGGCTCGGCACCGTGACGGCGTTCTACTTCGGGCTGGCCAGCGTCTGGACGTTCGTCGGGCAAATCGGCACCAGCATCCATCTGACGGACGCGAGCATCGGCACCGCGCTGGCGATTTCCACCGTGGCCGGGATGATTGGCTCGGTCGTCGTCGGCGTGCTCAGCGGCCGTGCGCAAGCGGCGCTCCTGATCTCGGCTGGCATGGGCGCGATGCTCCTGTCGTGTTTCGGACTGGTCGACGTGCGCTCGCTCGCGCTGTTCACGCTGTCCGCGATCCTGTTCAAGTTCGCGTGGACTTTCGCGCTTCCGCCGATGCTGGAAGCCATTGCGCAGGCGGACGACAGCAGCCGCTTGCTCGCGTTCTCCAGTTCGGGCATCGGCGTCGGCCTGATGGTCGGCCCCGCGATTGCCGGCTGGATCATCTCGATCAGCGAGGGCTATACGGCGATGCTGCTCGTTTCCGCATTGATGTGCTTGCTGGCGTGGCTCGGTTGCCTGGCACTCGTACGCGTCAATCGACGCACGACGAAGGCCGTCCCGGCGCGATGATCCGCGCCTCGATGACCGACAGACAAAAATTACCCGATCGTTTGGAGAATCCATGAAGCATAAAACGGCAATGCTGTGCACGTTGTTCTGTGCGGTAACAAACGCGTCCGCGCAGGACAGCGTGACCCTGTACGGCCTGATCGACCAGGGCATTGGCTTCACGAACAACGCCGCCGGCAAGCAGGCGTGGCAGACGCAGAGCGGCTGGACCGCGGGTGACCGTTGGGGGCTCAAGGGCGTCGAATCGCTCGGTGCAGGAAACGCGGCCATCTTTACGCTGGAGAACGGATTTGTGCTCGATTCGGGCCGGGACCTGCCGTCGGGTATGCTGTTCGGGCGCCAGGCGTTCGTCGGCTTGCAGAACACGCAATGGGGCAGCGTGACGTTCGGCCGGCAATACGACTCGATTCAGGATTACCTTGCGCCACTGACTGCCAATGGCCGCGATGGCGGATGGCCGTTCGCGCATCCGTACGACAACGACAATGCGGTCGCGACGTTCCGCTTGAGCAACGCCGTGAAATTCAGTAGCGCGAACTATGGTGGGCTGCAGTTCGGCGGCGTGTACGCGTTCGGCAATACGGCGAGCTTCGCGAACAATCGCAGTTTCAGCCTCGGTATAGCGTACAAACTATCATCGCTGTCGCTCGCGGCTGCGTATCTGCAGGCCGACTCGCCGGGCACGACGGGCGCCGGCGCCGTATCGTCGACCGATGCCAATTTCGTCGCGCGGCGCCAGCGCGTGTGGGGCGCCGGCGCAAATTATGACTGGGGGCCAGCGACGCTCGGCCTGACCTATACGCACACGGTGTTGAACGATCCGGTTTCTTCCACCTATTTCGGCACGCTGCCGGCCGGCGCAACCTTGCTCCGGTTCGACAACGTCGAGGCAAACGTCAGGTATCAGGTCACGCCGACCGTGGTATTCGCCGCGATGTATGCGTATACGCTCGGCCGGTTCGACGGGGCGTCGGGCGAGGCAACGCCGCGCTGGCATCAGGCCGGCCTGATGCTCGACTACCTGCTATCCAAGCGGACGTTCCTGTATACGCAGGCGGTCTATCAGCATGTGGGCGGCGATGCGGCGGGCACCGTCTTCGGCAACGCGTACATCACCGGGTCGGCGGGTATCTCGTCGACCCGCTCGCAGGTGCTTGGCCGCGTCGGTATTCGGACAGTCTTCTGACGTGTCGCGGTTCGTTCGAACCGCAGCGGAAACCCTCGGAGAACGGCATCTGGATGGAAATGCCGGTTCGATCCACTACTTTCCGGTGATATCAGGAGAGTTGCCGGGCCAGCGGGATGACCGATCGGTCCGGGGAAACAACGAAGCCGACGACGCCTGTCGTCGGCTGTCATTACACGATCGACACGATCGCGCTTTGCACGAACGCTAACGCGCCACATGCACCGGCGGCCGCCGGGTCGCCCACGGACGCGCCTGTTCGAGCTGGGCGGCCAGTTGCAGCAGCGTGGCTTCCTGCCCGTAGCGACCGGCGAAGTGCACCCCGACCGGCAGCCCGCTTTCCGTCACGTGCAGCGGCAGCGACATGGCCGGTTGCCCCGTGATGTTGAAGACCGGCGTGAACGGAATATAGGAGAACACCTGCTTCGTCCATTCGAACGCGGCGATGCCCGCGCGATCCTGGTTCAGCTCGCCCAGCGGCCGGGGCAGCCTGGCCAGGGTGGGCGTCAGGAAGACATCGACGGTTTCGAAGAACGCGCCGACCTGCCGGCAGACCGCGTTGTGCTGGCCCAGCGCACCGATCAGGTCGGTGGCCTTGAAGTTTTTCCCTTCTTCGTACGACGCGAGCGTCGCGGCCTCGAGATTGTGCGGGCCGGGCGTGCGACCGGTCGCCAGCGCGAGCTGCTGCGCGCTGGCCGCGATGAAGCTCATCCACACGACGTGCGTCGCATCGAGGAACTGCTCCCAATCGTAGACGGGCGCATCCTCGACCACGATGTGACCGAGTTCCTCGAGCAGGCGGACGGTCCGATGCACGGCCTGCATGCAGTCGGCGTCGGGAAGCTCGCCGGATCCCGTCTTCGTCGACCACGCGATGCGCAGCGGCCGCGGCGGTTTTGTCATGGCGGTGGCGTACGGCTCCAGTTGCGGCAGCGGATGTCCGGGCGCACCGACGTCGGCGCCCGACACCGCATCGAGCAGGGCGGCCGCGTCGCGTACCGTGCGGGTCAGCGCAAACTCCGAGATTGCGCCGAATACGAGTTCCGCACCGTGGTTCGGCCCCCACGGCGTCCGGAAGCGGCTCGGCTTGAGGCCGACCAGCCCGTTGCACGACGCCGGAATCCGGATCGAGCCGCCGCCGTCGTTGCCGTGCGCGACGGGTACGATGCCCGCGGCGACGGCAGCGCCCGCACCGCCGCTCGAGCCGCCGGCGCTACGCGTGAGATCCCACGGGTTGCGCACCGCGCCGTGCAGCCGTGGTTCTGTCGACGGGCTGTACGCGAACTCCGACGTCTGCGTCGTGCCCGCCAGCACGAGGCCGCATTGCCGGAATCGCGTCATCAGTTCGGAGTCGGCCGGTGCAACGAGCCCTCTCGCGAGACCGGAGCCCATCTCGCACTTCACGTCCTTCGCCTGCAGCACCGCTTCCTTGATCAGGAACGGCACGCCCGAGAACGGGCCCGCGGGAATCCCGGCCGACACGGTGCCGGTTGCCTGCTCGCGCAGGACCTGCAGCACGGCGTTGATGGCCGGGTTGACCTTGTCGATGGCGGCGAACGCGGTGTCCAGCAGCTCTTGCGGCGCGACGTCCTTTTTGGCGACGAGCCCGGCCAGGCCCAGGCCGTCATACCGTGCATACTCTTCCAGGGAAATCATGGGGGTGTCCTGTCGTCAGATTGAATAGCCAGGGCGAACCGCGAGGCCGTCCGCCGGCCTCCCGGGATCACCACGTCACGGCCGTCCGTCGGTTCATCGTCGATGCCGCGCCGGCCGCGTTTCGTACGGCGCGGGCCATACGAGCGCCGCGCCGTAAACGACGAAAACGGCCTTGACGCTTGCAGCAAGACGGTCGATTGTTTTATCCAGCCACATGGCTTCTCCGCTCGAACGCGATGACGATCGGGTCGTCGTGACGTGAGTGATCGCCGGCAGGCGATGTGTCGGCACCGGCGATCGAGCAGGCGTGCGCCGGCCGCTTCGTCGGTCCGAGACCACTATAAGCAGGCAAAAGCGGGCGTTGTGGGACCAAGCCGGCGTGGATCGAAGGTGCCAAGTCGGGGGGATGCCGGGGCCGCGACAATCGCGATCGCGAGCCGCGGCGACATAGGGGCAACCGAGTGTTTGGCGAGTGTTTGCGGCGCAGTAAGATCGGGCGGGCGGCAGCGCGTGGTACACGACGGGCGTGACGAGCGCGGCCGCTTTCTTTGCGTTCGAGAGGATCCCTAGCGGTGGAGAAGCCATCAAGCCGAAGCAGAAAAAGTTTGAGCGTCCTGTTCACGCTGGACGGCAAAGGGGTGCTGGTCGACCAGCTGGTTAGAGCGTTGCGCATCGAGATCGCGAAGGCACAACCTGGCACGCGACTGCCGCCGACGCGCGATCTGGCGAAAGAACTCGGCGTCTCCCGAAACACCGTCACGACGGCTTACAGCGAGCTTGTGAACGAAGGGTGCATCGTTAGCCGCTTCGGCGCTGGATCGGTCGTTGCGGAGCGCCTCGCCGGCAAGCCGGCAGCGGCAGCTCCCACGACGCATGCAGCGACGCCCGCTCCGGTGCTGTCCCATTTCGCGAGACGCCTGCGGAGTCTCGAACCGTCGCCGATCCTCGAGCGGCCGGAGCTGAAATACGACTTCAGGTACGGCCTGCCGGTGACGGACGACTTTCCGTTTTCGAAGTGGTCGCGGATCGTCGCGCGGCGCGCGACCGTCAGCGCCACATCCAATATCGGCTATGGCCATCCGGGCGGCTATCCGGCGCTGCGCACCGAGATCGCCGAGTATCTGGCGCGGGCCCGCGGAATCCAGTGCCGGCCGGACGATATCGTCATCACGAACGGTTCACAGCAGGCGCTCGACCTGATCGCGCGGCTGCTGATCGATCCGGAGGACGGCGTGGTCATCGAGGAGCCGCATTTCGAAGGCGCGCGGGAAGCATTCGCCGCGGCCGGCGCACGGATCATCGCGGTGCCCGTCGACAAGGACGGCCTGCAGACCGCGAAGTTACCGGGCGCTTCCGCGCACTGCCGGGCCGTCTATGTGACGCCGTCGCATCAGTTTCCGACCGGCGCGATCCTTTCCGCGACGCGGCGCCGCGAACTGCTCGACTGGGCCGGCGAACACAATGCGTTCGTCGTCGAGGACGACTACGACGCGGAGCTACGCTACGACGTGCGGCCGCAAGCGTCGATCAAGGCCGTGGACAGCGGCGACCGTGTCATCTACGTGGGGACGATGTCGAAGGTGCTTTTCCCGTCGCTTCGGATCGGCTACATCGTCAGTCCGAGGCACCTGCTGCCCAGTCTGCTGGCCGCGAAACACGTCTGTGACCGGCAGACGCCGCTGCTGTTGCAGTCGTCGCTGAGCGACTTCATCTCGCAAGGCCATTTCGACCGCTACCTGGTCGAGCAGAAGCGCCTCTGCGGCCGCAAGCGTGCCGCGTTCATGCGCGCGGTGGACGAATGCCTGGGCGAGCACGTCACGGTGCAGGGCATCAGCGCCGGCATCCATGCGCTGGTCTGGCTCAACAAGCGCACGTCCTGCGACGTTCCGAAGCTGATCGACGCGGCCGCGCAGGCCGGCGTCGGCATCTATCCGGTGACGCCGTATTTCCTCCACGCGCCCCGAAAGGCCGGACTACTGCTCGGCTATGCGTCGATGGAAGAGGCGCTCATCCGCGAAGGCATCGAACGTCTGGCGCGCGTGGTGCGCGGCTGATCGGCGGGCCGGCCCGGTTTCGTCCGCGGCACCGGCCGGCATTCGACTTGGCTCCTTCGAATTCACCGCCTTTGGACCGTCAGCGGGCTTTTTTGCCTGCCTATATTGGGCCGTCCGTCACTCGCAAACCGCACACGCCGGTTCGAGCGACGAGCGACTGCCCTTCAATCCAATCACCAGGAGCCCGTAATATGTCTGTCTATCTGAGCATGCAGCGAGTGCGTTTCTCGAGCCCCGATGGTTACGAGAAGTTCAAGATGGTGTTCGCGGACGTGCGCAACCACCTGAAGGAAGTCCCCGGATTCATGCACCTGACGTGGTGGGTGCATGCGGACGATCCCGCCTGGTTCAACGAAGTCAGCTTCTGGACCAGCTTCGATGCGCTGCGCGACTGGCATGCGAACGTGTATCACAAGCATGCGAAGGAATGGGCGGTCCGCACCGGCGCGATCATGGAAGACATCATCACCAATTTCGAGCTGAAGAACACGCGCCTCATCCGCGTCTGCCCGTGCTGCGGGACCGCCGATGACAGCCCGTATCCGCTCGAGCGGGAGCAGGAAGTGCTTGGACAGCCGTGCGGGCAATGCGGATTCAACTTTCCCGTGACGTCCGAAAACACGGCGAGCACGGCGCTATACAAGGACGTCGGCGTCTGACGCTCGAAGTTTCGGTGAAGACTGCGGGCCGGTTTCAATGTGGTCCGCGTGCGGCGCCTGCCGGATCGGTGCATTTCCTGCGCGCATGGCTCACCGTACACCGTCAGATCAACAGCGTCAGCGTGCGGAACAGCGCGAGATCCTCCTTCCGCGCCGAGCGCGCATGCCGCCGGATCGTCTGCAGCAGGCAGTCGATGAAGCAGCGCGCGGCGTCGCTCAGCGTGCTGCTGCGACGCGTGACGATGCCGAGTTCGCTCGGCTCGAAGGTTTCCTTCAGCGACAGCACGCGCATCCGCTCGCCGAACGGCGGCACGGCCGCGAGGATGGTCGGGCACCACGTGCACATGCCGGCCTGTTCGAGCATCGTCTGCAGCATCGCGACCGACTGCGCGCGCACGATGCGCCGTTCGTCGATCTGCGCACCGTGCCGCGTGAACAGATAGTCGACGAGCGCGGCCTGACCGTCGGGCGACGAATTCAGCACCCAGTCACAATCGAGCAGGTCGTGCACCGACTTCGCGCGCTCGCGCGGATGGCCGGCGCGCACCATCACCGACGTGTCGTAGCGCAGCAGCGGCTCGAATGCGAATTCCTGCGCGCCGCTGCCGGGCTGCACGTGGCCGAGCGCGAAATCCATGCTGCCGTCGCGCAGCAGCGGTTGCGCGACGGCCATCAGCGCTTCATACAGCTCGAGGCGCACGTCGGGCATACGTTCGCGAAACCGCAGCACGGTTTCCGCGAGGAACGTCATCGTCAGCCACGGCGTCACGCCGACGCTCAGCCGCCCCTCGACGCGCCCGCGCATCCGCTCGAGATCGCTCTGCGCGTGCTCCAGTTGCTTGAGCACGAGCTTCGCGTGCGTGAGCAGGGTCTTCCCGTACTCGGTGAAGCCGATGCCTTCCGGCGCGCGCACCAGCAACGGCAGGCGCTCGCTGGCCTCCAGCTCGCGCAGCGCGCGCGTGACGGCCGCCTGCGACAGCCCGAGCGTGCGCGCCGCGCCGCGGATGCTGCCGGCCTCCGCGCTCGCGACGAGCGCCTGCAACTGATGCAGCTTGATCGTGCTCATGGTTTTGATGGAGCTGAGGGCGCGATACCCGACAACGAAAGGTTGTCATCATAACGAAACTGCGGCTGTTCGCCGGTTTTTTCGCTGCCTACGATTTCGCCACGATCTGCCATTCCGGCGATCGGCAACCGGCACGCATCGAGGAGTATCAGGGTTTGGATCGAGCACGCATTCCGCCTGAAATGGCGGCCATCGAGACCGAGATGATCGCGCTGCGCCACCGGCTGCACGCGCATCCTGAGCTCGGTTTCGAAGAAGAGGCGACGAGCGCGCTCGTCGCCGACTGCCTGACAACATGGGGTTATCGGGTCACGCGCGGCCTGGGCGGCACCGGCGTGGTCGGCACGCTCACGCGCGGCGCCGGCAAGCGGCTAGGGCTGCGCGCGGACATGGACGCGTTGCCGATCCGCGAGACGACCGGGCTTCCGCATGCGAGCCGCCGCGACGGTGTGATGCACGCGTGCGGCCACGACGGCCACACGGCGATGCTGCTCGCGGCGGCCCGGTGTCTGGCCGAGCGCGGGCGCTTCAGCGGCACGCTGAACCTGATTTTCCAGCCGGCGGAGGAAGGGCTCGGCGGTGCGAAGCGGATGCTCGACGACGGACTGTTCACGCAGTTCCCGTGCGATGCCGTATTCGCGATGCACAACGTGCCGGGGCTGCCGGCCGGCGTGCTCGGCTTCTGCGACGGCCCGGCGATGGCGTCGGCCGACGAAGTGCGCGTGCGGGTGATCGGGCGCGGCGGCCATGGCGCAGCGCCGCACACGACGATCGATCCGGTGGTCGTGTGCGCATCGATCGTGATGGCGCTGCAGACGGTCGTGTCGCGCAACGTGAATCCGCAGGAGCTGGCGATCGTCTCGACGGGCTCGATCCACGCGGGCACCGCATCGAACGTGATTCCGCCGCATGCGGATCTCGAACTGAGCGTACGTGCGCTGTCACCGGACGTGCGCGCGCTGCTGGAGCGGCGCATTCGCGCGATCGTGCAAGGTCAGGCCGACAGCTATGGCGCGACGGCCGAGATCGACTATCGCCACGGCTATCCGGTGCTCGTCAATCACGCGGCGGAAACGGCGTTCGCCCGTGACGTGGCGCGCGAATGGGGTGGCGACGACGCGCTGATTCCGCATCTGCGGCCGATCGCGGCGAGCGAGGATTTCGCGTTCATGCTCGACGCGTGCCCGGGCAGCTACCTGTCGATCGGCAACGGCGACGGCGCGGCCGGCTGCGGGCTGCACAATCCGGGCTACGACTTCAACGACGCGTGCCTCGCGACCGGCGCGAGCTACTGGATCGCGCTCGCCGAGCGCTATCTCGCGTGACGCGAACACACGGATTCGATTCACCTTCAACAACGGAAGCAAGGAGACGGGCAATGAAACAGTGGATGGCGGCGCTCGCGGTGGCGCTGACGGCGACGACGATGGCAGGGGCCGCGCAGGCGGGCGACTGGACCGGCAAGGAGATCCGCCTCGCGGTCGATCCGACCTACCCGCCGCTCGAATACAAGCTGCCCGACGGCACGCTGACTGGGTTCGGGATCGACATCACGAACGCGTTGTGCGCGGAGCTGCGTGCGCGCTGCGTGTGGGTCGAGTCGAGTTTCGACGGGATGATTCCGGGGCTGCTCGCGCGCAAATTCGACGTGATCGCGTCGTCGATGACGATCACGCCGAAACGGATGCAGCAGATCGCGTTCACGAACCGGATCTCGAACGCGCCGGCGCGGCTGATCGCGCGCAAAGGCTCGCCGCTGCTGCCGACGGCCGCGTCGCTGAAGGGCAAGCGGGTCGGCGTCGAGCAGGGCTCCGCGCAGGCCGACTATGCGATCGCGAACTGGCAGCCGGCCGGCGTGCAGATCGAGTCGTACCAGAACCAGGACCAGGTGTACGCCGATCTCGTGACGGGCCGGCTCGACGCGGCGTTCCAGGCGTCGATCGCGGCCAGCGACGGCTTCCTGAAGAAGCCGCAGGGCAAGGACTTCATGTTCGTCGGTGCGGCGATCGACGACGCGAAGTACTTCGGGCAGGGCGACGGCCTCGGCCTGCGCAAGCAGGACACCGACCTGCGCGACGCGTTCAACCGCGCACTCGCGACGATCCTCGCGAACGGTACGTATCAGAAGATCAACAAGAAGTATTTCGACTTCGACATCTACGGCACGAAGTAAGCCTGGCCGCACCTCGACGTGCGGCTTGGAATCAACATATCAATAAGGAAAACGAATGAACTGGAGATTGATTTTCGTCGCGATGCCGGCGCTCTGTGCGGCGCCGGCCTTTGCACAAGGCAGCGTCACACTGTACGGGCTGGTCGATGCCGGCATCGACTATACGAACAATGTAGGCGGCCACAGTGCGTGGCAGATGGCGAGCGGCTTCGCGCAAGGCAGCCGCTGGGGGCTGAAGGGCACCGAGGATCTCGGCGGCGGCTACAGCGCGCTGTTCCAGATCGAGAACGGCTTCAACGTGAACAGCGGCACGCTCGCGCAGGGCGGCCGCATGTTCGGGCGGCAGGCTTACGTCGGGCTCGGCAACACGCGCTTCGGCACGCTGACGCTGGGCCGCCAATATGACTCGGTCGTCGACTATCTCGCGCCGACGACCGCGAACGGCAGCTGGGGCGTCTATCCGTTCTCGCATCCGCTCGACAACGACAACACCGGCAACACGTTCCGCGTGAACAACACGGTCAAGTATGCGAGCCCGGATTTTGCCGGTTTCTCGTTTGGCGGCACGTACAGCTTCAGCAACGACACCGGGTTCGCGAACAACCGGCAGTGGAGCGTCGGCGCGCAGTACGAGCAGGGCGGCCTGCTGGTCGGCGCGGCATTCCTGAATGCCGACAATCCGGGCGCGACGGCCGGCGGTGCGATCGCGGGTTCGGGGTCGGTCGGGGCGGATGCGAACTTCGCGTCCGCGCGGCTGCGGATCTTCGGGGCCGGTATCAACTACACGGCCGGGCCTGCGACGCTCGGCTTCGCGTACACGAACAGCAACGTCACGCGGCCGACCGCGAACGTCGGCTACCTGTTCGGCGACGAGACGATCGAACCCGTCGCGGGGCCGCTCGCGGGCGGCACGGTCACGGCGATCAAGTACCAGAACTTCGAAGTGAACGGCAAGTATCAGTTCACGCCGGCGTTCTTCGTGGGCGCGCAGTATGTGTATACGACCGTGCGCTACGACGCGACCACGGGCAGCGCGAAACCGAAGATCCATTCGATCGGGCTGATGGCCGACTACAACCTGTCGAAGCGCACCGACGTGTACCTGATGGGTGCGTACCAGCGGGTTGCCGGCGACGCGACCGGCTCGTCGCTCGATCAGGCGGTTATCCCCGGCGCGGCCGATCTGTCGTCGACGTCCAAGCAAGTGATGGTGCATGCGGGGATCCGTCACAAGTTCTGAGCGGATTGGGCGGGAAGCGGGGCGGCGGCGCGTTGCCGCCGCCCCGTGTTCATGCCGGCTGGACTGCGTCGCCCGACGCCGAGTTCCGGATGGCAATACGCAATGGCACGTCCCGGCGGGCCGGCTGCGTCACCCCCTCACCACCCCCGTCGACTCCCGCACCACAAGCTCCGGCGCACCGATCGTATGCACGGCCGCGGCCGGTTCGATCCCGTCGATCATGTCGAGCGTCAGCGCGATCGCCCGCGCGGCGATCTGCGACGTCGGGAACCGCACCGTCGTCAGCGCGGGGCGGAACTGGTGGGCGAGCTGGATATCGGTCATGCCGACCACCGACAGATCGGCCGGCACCCGCAGGCCGAGATCGGCGGCCGCCTGCATCGCGCCGATCGCCATCAGGTCGTTGGTCGCGAACAGCGCGGTGAGGCCGGGCTTCTCGCGCAGCAGCGCGGCGGCCGCTTCGTAGCCGCCTTCGATCGAATCGTGCGCCGACACGGTCATCAGCGCATCCGCCGGATGGCCGCGTGCCGCGAGTTCGTCGGCGAAGCCGCGCAGCCGCACCGACTGCGGGCCGCCCGAGCCCTTGCCGACGAGCGCGCCGAACGCGCGATGCCGCAACCCGGAAAGATGCGCGGCTGCCAGCGCGCCCGCCGCCGCGAAATCGACGGTCACGCACGGCAGCGTGCGCGATGCATGCACGTGCTCCCACATGCACAGCACGATCGATGCGCCGTGACGCGCGATATCGGCGAGTTCGGCTTCGGCGAGATCGGTGTTCATCACGATCGCGCCGGCCGCGAGCGTCCCCGCGATCCGCTCGAGGTAGTTGCGCGTGATCGCAGGATCGTCGTCGGTATTGGACACGAGCAGGTAATGGCCGCGCTTGCGCGCCTCCCGCTCGGCAGCCAGCACGAACTCCGGATAGAACGGGTTCGTGATGTTCGACAGCATCAGCGCGAGCGTCGACGTGCGGCCTTCGGCAAGCGCCCGCGCGGTGAGATTCGGCCGATAGCCGAGTTCACGGATCGCCGCCATAACGCGTTCGACGGTTGCCGGCTTCACCTTCTGCGGATTGCGCAACACGTTGGAGACGGTTGCGGCGGTGACGTTCGCGCGCCGCGCGACTTGCGCGAGCGTCACCATGCGCGACCTGCGGCCGGTCGGGCAGCGCTACGCGATGGAAGTGAAGCGGGGGAGTGTCTGCTCATATTCTGGGAGTGCGTCCCACAAGTTGCACAGGGACAGGCGATACGCTAATTTCTCGACACAACAGATGAAGGAGACGACATGGTACGGCGAACCGCGCGAACTGCGCCACCGAAATTTAAGCGGTTAAATTTTTCGCTCCGAAGCGCCTGACCGAGGAGAGGAGATCGCGATGACCGCCATTTCATTGAAGGATGTCTCGAAGCGCTACGGCGACCATGCGCCGGTGCTGCGCGACGTGAACCTCGAGATTGCCTCGCACGAGTTCTGCGTGTTTCTCGGTCCGTCGGGCTGCGGCAAATCCACGTTGTTGCGGATGATCGCCGGGCTCGAGGACGTGACCGAAGGCGAGCTGCGGATCGGCGGCGCGCGCATGAACGACACGCCGCCTGCCGAGCGCGGCGTCGCGATGGTGTTCCAGAGCTATGCGCTGTTTCCGCACATGACGGTGTTCGAGAACATCGGTTTCGGGCTGCGCATCGCCGGCACACCGAAGGACGAGATCCGCCGACGCGTGACCGAGGCCGCGCGCGTGCTGCAGCTCGACGCACTGCTCGATCGCAAGCCGAAGGCGCTGTCGGGCGGGCAGCGGCAGCGCGTCGCGATCGGCCGTGCGATCGTGCGCGAGCCGCGCGCGTTCCTGTTCGACGAGCCGCTGTCGAATCTCGATGCGACGCTGCGCGGCCAGACGCGCGTCGAGATCGCCCGCCTGCACGCGCGCTTCACGCAATCGAGCTCCGTCTACGTGACGCACGACCAGATCGAGGCGATGACGCTGGCCGACCGGATCGTGCTGCTGCACGCGGGCGACGACGTCGCGCGCTTCGGCAGCATCGCGCAGGCCGGCGCGCCGCTCGAGTTGTATCACCGGCCGGCCAACCGCTTCGTCGCGGGCTTCATCGGCTCGCCGCGGATGAACTTCCTGCCGGCGGTGGTCGAGGCGGGCGATGCGCACGGCTGCCGGCTGCGCCTGGACGGCACCGGCGAAACGCTGACGCTGCGCGATCGTCCGTTGCCGCGCCACGTCGGTAGCGGCGCGCGCGTGACGCTCGGGATTCGTCCCGAACATCTGACGGTCGCGGGGTCCGGCGAGGCCGGCCTGCCGGCGATCGTGCGCGACGTCGCGCTCGTCGAGCAACTGGGCGAAGCCGCGTACGTGCATCTCGATCAGCCCGGCGGCGTGCCGCTGCTCGCGAAACTGCCGGGCCAGGCTGCGCTGCGGCGCGGCGAGCGTCATGCGTTCAGCGTGCCGCCGTCGTGCTGCCACCTGTTCGACGAAGCCGGCATCGCATTGCCGGCCATCCACGCCGAAGCGGCATTCGCATAGCGGCGCGGCGCCGATCCGCCGCGCGCGGCGCGGCACCCATCACACCAATACCAGGAGACAACGATGAGACTTCGTGCGAGCCGACTGCTGCTTGCCCTGACGACTGCCGCGGCGTTCGCCGCGGGGACGGCCGACGCGGGCACGCTGAAGGTGAACGTCGCCGCGCGCGGCAACCAGCGCGCGACGTGGCAAGCGGTGTTCGACCAGTTCCACAAGGCGAATCCGGACATCGACCTGAAGGTCAGCTACGTCGGCGAGGAGGCATACAAGGTGCAGATGTCCGGCTGGCTCGCGACCGATCCGCCCGACGTGCTGAGCTGGAACAACGGCGAGCGGCTCGCGTATTTCGCGAAGCGCGGGCTGATCGAGGACCTGAGCGCGGACTGGCAGAAGAACGGCTGGAACGACACGTATGCGGCCGTGAAGCAGTCGTCGACCTACGGCGGCAAGCTCTACAGTTTGCCGCTCGGCTATGACGCGTATGGGCTCTTCTACCGCAAGGACCTGTTCGAGAAGGCGGGCATTCACGGCGAGCCGGCGGACTGGACGCAGTTTCTCGATGCGTGCCGCAAGCTGAAGGCGGCCGGCATCGCGCCGATCGCGGTGGCCGCGCGCGACGCGTGGACGCTCGCCGCGTGGTTCGACTACCTCGACCTTCGGATCAACGGCTATGCATTCCACCAGAAGCTGATGGCCGGCGACGTCGCCTATACCGACCCGCGCGTGCGTGCCGTGTACGCGGCCTGGAAGAAGCTGATCGACGACAAGTATTTCATCGACAACGCGCTGTCCTACGACGTCGATTCGCTGAGCCCGCTGATCGTCAACGGCCAGGCCGCGATGACGCTGATGGGCACCTGGTATTCGGCGGGCCTGCTGAGCGCGACGCGCAACCCGATCAGCTTCTTCCGCTTCCCGGTGATCGACGCGTCGGTGCCGCTCGCGGAGGACGGTCCGGTCAACGTGCTGATCGTGCCGGCGAAGGCGCACAACAAGACGGACGCGCGTCGCCTGCTCGCGTTCATGGGGCAACCGGCGGTCAGCGGCGAGTTCGCGAAGGGGATGGGCCAGCTGCCGTCGAACAACAAGGCGCCCGAGCCGCAGGACCCGATCTCGAAGATCGGCTTCCGCACGCTCGCGACGACGCCCGGCGGCATCGCGCAGTTCTACGACCGCGACATGACGAAGGAAATGGCCGACGAGGGGATGAAGGCGATGCAGCAGTTCCTGTCCGATCCGACGCAGCTCGATGCGATCCTGCAGCGCCTCGAGCAGACCCGCAAGCGCATCTACCGGAAGTAACGAGGCACGCGGCCGAGCCGGCCATGCTGGTTCGGCGTCGCGTCGTCACCGTCACGCCCGGTTCGTCTCGTTTCGTTCGTTTCGTCGAAGGTCACAACAATGTCAACCAGCCTGTCCGAAAGCGCCGCGCGCCGCGAAGCCGGCCACGAGCGGCATGCGCGCGCGTCGCTCGCGCGCCGGCGCAACCGCGCGGCGCTGCTGTTCGTGCTGCCGGGGTTCGCGCTGTTCACCGTGTTCGTCTTGTATCCGATCGTCAGCAGCATCTGGCTGAGCTTCCATCACTGGGACGGGATGACGCCGATGACGTACGCGGGGCTCGACAATTATCGCGAGCTGCTGCAGTCCGACACGTTCTATGTCGCGCTGAAGAACAACGTGCTGTGGCTCGTGCTGTTTCTCGCCGCGCCGCCGCTCGGCCTCGCGCTCGCGCTGTACCTGAACCAGAACGTCTACGGAATCCGGCTCGTGAAGTCGCTGTTCTTCGCGCCGTTCGTGTTGCCGGGCGTCGTCGTCGGCCTGGTGTTCTCGTGGTTCTACGACCCGACGTTCGGGCTGCTGAAGCTGATCGTCGGGCACGGAATCCCGGTGCTCGGCGATCCGCGCTATGCGACCTACGGCGTGATCGTCGCCGCGCTGTGGCCGCAGATTCCGTTCTGCATGATCCTGTACCTGACCGGGCTCACGGGCATCAACGGCGAGATCGTGGAGGCGGCGCGGATGGAAGGCGCGCGCGGCTTCACGCTGCTGTGGCACGTGATCCTGCCGCAGTTGCGGCCCGCGACCTTCATGGCGGTGGTGCTGACGGTGATCGGCGCGCTGCGCAGCTTCGATCTGATCTCGGTGATGACGGGCGGCGGCCCGTTCGACAGCTCGACCGTGCTCGCGTACTTCATGGTCGACCAGGCGATCAAGTATTACCGCGAAGGCTATTCGGCCGCGATCGCGGTCGTGCTGTTCGCGATCATGCTCGTCTATATCGTGTGGCAGCTGCGCAAGCTGGTGCGCGTCGAATCATAAGGATAACCAAAATGTATCCGATGCCCATGTCCCGCTGGGGACGTCCCGCCCGCTTGCTGTACCGGCTGTCGCTGCCGTGCGCGCTCGCGCTGTGGCTCGTGCCGCTGCTCGCGGTGCTCGTCACGTCGATCCGCTCGACCGACGAGATCATGGCCGGTCATTACTGGGACTGGCCGAAGCAGTTCGCGCTGGTCGAGAACTACGGCAGCGCGCTCACGCAGACGCCGATGCTGCATTACTTCGCGAACAGCATCCTGATCACGGTGCCGTCGGTCGCCGCGTCGATCCTGCTCGCGTCGCTCGCCGGGCACGCGCTCGCGAACTACCGGTTCCGCGGCAATATCGTGCTGCTCGGGCTGTTCGTCGCGGGCAACTTCGTGCCGATCCAGATCCTGATGATCCCGGTGCGGCAGATCATGCTCGGCGTCGGCCTGTACAACACCGTATGGGCGCTGGTGCTGTTCCATACCGCGTTCCAGACCGGCTTCTGCACGCTGTTCCTGCGCAACTTCATCCGCGAGCTGCCGTTCGAGCTGATCGAGGCCGCGCGCGTCGAAGGCGCGTCGGAGTGGGCGATCTACTGGCGCGTCGTGCTGCCGCTCGTGCGGCCGGCGCTCGCGGCGCTCGCGATCCTCGTGTTCACGTTCGTGTGGAACGACTACTTCTGGGCGCTGTGCCTCACGCAAGGCGACGACGCGGCGCCGATCACCGTCGGCGTCGCCGCGCTCAAGGGGCAGTGGACGACCGCCTGGAACATCGTGTCGGCCGGCTCGGTGCTGGCCGCGCTGCCGTCGGTGCTGATGTTCTTCGCGATGCAGAAGCACTTCGTCGCGGGGCTCACGTTCGGCGCGACGAAAGGCTGATGGCCTCCCACCTTCCACTCTCCAGCAAGGAATCCACGATGCACCTCGGCGTTTGCTACTACCCCGAACACTGGCCGCGCGAACAATGGGCGCGTGATGCGCGGCGGATGGCCGAACTGGGCCTGACCCGCGTGCGGATCGCCGAATTCGCGTGGAGCCGGATGGAGCCGGAGCCCGGCCGCTACGACTGGGCATGGCTCGACGAAGCGATCGACACGCTCGCGAGCCGCCAGTTGAAGGTCATACTCGGCACGCCGACCGCGTCGCCGCCGAAATGGCTCGTCGATCGCCATCCGGAGATTCTGCCGGTCGGCGCGGACGGCGCGGTGTGGCAATTCGGTTCGCGTCGCCATTACGACATCGCGAGCCCCGTGTATCGCGAGCACTGTGTGCGCATCGCGGACGCGATGGCGCGGCGCTACGGCGCGCATCCGGCCGTGATCGCGTGGCAGACCGACAACGAGCTCGGCTGTCACAACACGCTGCCGAGCTATACGCGTGCGGCGCTCGAAGGCTTTCGCGCGTGGCTCGCCGTGCGCTACGGCGACATCGGCGCGCTGAACCGCGCGTGGGGCAACGTGTTCTGGAGCATGGAATATCGCGGCTTCGACGAGATCGAGCTGCCACGCCATACGCCGACCGACGCGAACCCCGCGCACCTGCTCGACTTCCGGCGCTATCAGTCGGACGAAGTCGCGCGATTCCATGCGGCGCAAGTCGATGCGATCCGTCCGCACGCGCCGGGCCGCGACGTGCTGCACAACTTCATGGGATTTTTCACCGAGTTCGATCACTACGCGTTCGCCCGCGGCGGCCTCGATGTCGCCGCGTGGGACAGCTACCCGGTGCCGCGCACCGAAGTGCTGCCGCTCGACGAAGCCGACAAGCGGCGTTGGGCGCGCACCGGCCATCCCGACGTGTCGGCGTTCTCGCACGACCTGTATCGCGGTGTCGGCAACGGCCGAATGTGGGTGATGGAGCAACAGGCGGGGCCCGTCAACTGGGGGCCGTACAACCCGGTGCCGCACGCCGGCGCGGTGCGGCTGTGGACATGGGAAGCGTTCGCGCACGGCGCGGAGCTCGTGTCGTATTTCCGCTGGCGGCAGTATCCGCATGCGCAGGAGCAGCTGCACTCGGGGCTCAACGCACCGGACGACCAGTTGTCGCCGGGCGGCCGTGAAGTGGCGCGTGTCGCACGCGAGCTGGCCGCGCGGGATCCCGCGCTCGTCGCCGGCGCGCGCGAGCCGGCCCGCGTCGCGCTGCTGTTCGATTACACGGCCGACTGGATGATCCGGATCCAGCCGCACGGCGCCGGTTTCGACTATCAGCAGCACACGTTCGACTGGTATCGCGCGCTGCGCGAACTGGGGCTCGACGTCGATATCGTCGCGGCCGATGCCGACGTGTCGCGCTATGCGCTCGTCGTCGCGCCGACACTGCCGGTCGTGCCGGATCGCGTCGTCGAGCAGGCCGCGCGCGGGAACGCGCACTGGCTGTTCGGGCCGCGCACCGGGTCGCGCACCGCCGAGTTCGCGATCGTGCCGGGCCTCGCGCCGGGCAAGCTGCGCGACGTGCTGCCGGTGCGGATCGCGCAGGTCGAGTCGCTGCGGCCGTCGCTCGCGCCGCGCGTCGCGTTCGACGGTGTCGACGGCCATGCGCTGAAATGGCGCGATCACATTGACCTCGACGCGAGCAGCACCATCGACGTGCTCGCTGCCTGCGACGACGGCGTGCCCGCGCTCGTGCGGCACGGCCAGGTGACGATGGCGACTGCGTGCTTCGATCCCGCGCTGTTGCGCGCGATCGTCGCCCGCTGCGCGCGCGACGCCGGACTGCCGGTGCGCGAACTGCCTGACGGCGTGCGCTTGTGTCGGCGCGGGCGCGTCGTGTTCGCGTTCAACTACAGCGATACCGCGTGCACGCTGCCCGCGCCGGACGGTGCGCGCTTCGTGCTCGGCGGCCCCGAACTCGGCGCGGTCGACGTCGCCGCATGGGTCGGGCCGGACTGACGCGATGCAGTCGTTGCAATCGCCGCGATTGCATGTCGCGCGCCTCGCGCGAGTCGCGCATTTCGTGCCGCTGTCCGCGGCGGCGCTGATGCTCGGCGTCGCGATGTCGTTTACCGCGCCGTACCTGTCGCTGTTCGGCGTGGAGGCGGCCGGGATGTCGCCGTTGCTCGCGGGCGTCTTCATGACGCTGATCGCGGCGAGCGGGGTGGTCGCGAGCACGTGGGCCGGGCGTTGGTCGGATCGTCGCGACCGCCACCGGCCGCTGCTCGTCGTGTCGCTCGCTGCGGCCGCGCTCGGTTTCGCGCTGCTGTGCGTGCTGCGCGCGCACGGGCCGGTGATCGCGGCCGGCACGATCCTGCTCGGCGCGGGCGCCGTGTCGCTGTCGCAGATCTTTTCGTTCGCGCGCGCGGTGCTGCCGGTCGACGACGATGCGCAGCGCGAGCTCGCGTCGGCCGCGCTGCGCACGATGCTGTCGGTCGCGTGGGTGTTCGGTCCCGCGCTCGGCGCGCTGATCCTCGCGCAGACAGGCTTTACCGGGCTCTTTCTCGCGGCTGCCGCGGGTTTCGTCGCGTGCGCGGCGATCGTTGCGAGGATTCCGGAGCCCGCGCGGCGGCCGGCAGCCGTTCATGTGCAAGCGGTCGGCGACGACGCAACGACACCCGTCGATACGACGGCGATCGTCGTCGCGCCGCGCGCGAGCGTGCGGCGAACCCTCGTCGCGCTCACGCTGATCGGGCTCGCGGCGAACGCGACGATGATCGTGTTGCCGCTGTACATCGTGCGCGGGCTCGGCGGCACGCCCGCGAACGTGTCGGCCGCGCTGGGTCTCGCCGCATTGCTCGAGATCCCGATGATGCTGTGGCTTGGCGTCCGGTCGACGCGGCTCGACAAGGCACGCTGGCTGACCGCATGCGCGGCCGTGCACGCCGCGTATTTCATCGGGCTCGCGGTCGTGACGCGGGTCGACATGATCCTGCCGCTGCAACTGCTGAGCGCGTGCGTGGTCGCGATCACGTCCTGCCTCGGGATGACGCGCGTGTGCGATCTGATGCCCACGCGCCCCGGCACCGCGACCGCGATGTTCTTCAGCACCGCGCGGGTCGGCTCGATTGCGTCGGGCGTGCTGTCGGGCGCGTGTGTCGACCTGTTCGGCTATCGCGCGACGTTCGCGGGATGCTGCGGGCTCGCGCTCGTCGCATTCGCGCTGCTCGCCCGGGATGCGCGGGATGCGCGCGGCGAGCGGGGCGGTGCGCGTGATGCAAGCGGCAAGGCGGCGCCTTCGAGGCGCCGCTTCGATGCACCGCACTGACGCGCAAGGCGCCGGTGCGGTGATGACGTGATGTCGTGAGACAGAATGGATCAGCGCCGGCGGAACGCGTCGAGCGACGACAGCGCGTTGCCGTGGAAGTCGAACCACGTGTTGTTGTCCCATTGATCGCCCGCGCCGACCTTCCAGCCCACGGCCGGCGTCGGGATCCATTCCGGCTCCCACCAGAACACGCCCTTGCCGCGATTGCCCGGCACGCCCTTCACGATATCGACGACCGCCGCGAGGAATTGCGCCTGGCCGGCCGGTGACGGCGGGAACGCGGTCGAGCCCGTGTTCGTCATCGCGTTCGGTTCCGAGTCGCCGTCGCTGGTGGTCCACGGATACGCGGTTTCCACGACGATCAGCTCCTTGTCGTAGCGCACCGCGAGGTCGTTCGCGTTGTTGCGCAGGTCGTCGAGAGAGCCTTGCCACTGCGGGTAGTACGACAGGCCGATCACGTCGAACGTCACGCCGCGCTGCGTCGCGCTGTCGAACCACCAGCGGCTTTTCGCGTTGTCGCCGCCGCTGTCGATGTGCAGCATCACCTTGATGCGCGGATCGACGGCCTTCACCGCATCGCGGCCCGTCTTCAGCAGCTGCGCGAGGTTGTCCCACTGGTCGTAGCGGCCGAGCGGCCACAGCATGCCGCCGGTGATCTCATTGCCGATCTGCACCCACTCGGGCCGCACGCCGGCGCGCTGCAGCTGGCGCAGCACGTCGGTCGTATAGGCCGACAGCAGCGCGCACGTATCGGCGAGATTCTTGCCGGCCCACGCATGCGGCGGGTATTGCTTGCCGGGGTCGGCCCACCAGTCGCTGTAGTGGAAGTCGATCAGGATCCGCATCCCGAGCGCGGCCGCACGCTTCGCGAGCGCCACGACGTGTGCGGCATTGTTGTAGCCGGCCGCATCGCTCTGGTTCGCGGGGAAGAAGTCCGGGTTGCCGGGATCGTTCCAGACCTTGATGCGGATCGAATCCACGCCATGCGCGTGCAGGATCTTCAGGCAGTCGCGCGGGTGCCCGCGGTCGAAGTATTGCGCGCCGTGCGCTTCGAGCTCCGGCAGCGTCGACACGTCCGCGCCCATCGCGAACGGGACGCCGCCCGCGCCGCGCGCAACGCCTTGCGCGACGGCCGGCAACGCGCCGGCCAGGTCGACGCAGGCGAGCGCCGCGGTCGAGACACTCCAGCGCAACATCGATCGTCTGTTCATTGTCATCCTCCAAGTGTTGGGCCCGGT
The DNA here is from genome assembly GCF_040545115.1 of Burkholderia sp. 567. Taxonomy (NCBI): domain Bacteria; kingdom Pseudomonadati; phylum Pseudomonadota; class Betaproteobacteria; order Burkholderiales; family Burkholderiaceae; genus Burkholderia; species Burkholderia sp. 567. The sequence continues at coordinate 269,448 of NZ_JBEPLG010000003.1, read as the reverse complement.
CCTTCGATTGCCTAATCGCGGGCTTCTGCAGTTTAAGCGCTTAAATTTCAGCCTCGATACGAGACGACACGAGGCCGGAACGAGCGTAGCGCAGCCGCCGATGCCGATGCAAAGAACGCGTGCGTTGCCTACTATCTGGCGCTACCCCCGCACGCCGACCCGATACCGCGTCGTCTGGCGATAGGTGTCGCCCGGCTGAAGGATGGTTTCGTCACGCAGCGCGTTCATGTTGACCTGGTTCGGAAAGAACCCGGCTTCGACGCACAGCGCCGCATGCTGCACGCACGCCACGCCGCCGCTTGCGCGCACGCCGTCCAGATAGTTGCCCGTATAGAGCTGCAGCCCGCGCTGATCCGTCGACACGGCGAGCTCCCGGCCGCTTTCCGGATCGTAGATCGCCGCGACGGGCCGCACGCCGCGCCCGGGGTCGCGCAGCACGTAGCAGTGGTCGAAGCCGCGCCCGCGTGCGAGCTGCGCATGCGGCCAGTCGAGGCGCGCGCCGATCGGCGCGCTCTGCCGGAAATCGAACGCGCTGCCCGTCACGTCGGCCGTGCCGGTCGGGATCAGCGCGTCGTCCACTTCGACGAACGCATCGGCGTCGATCTGCAGCAGATGCCCGCGCACGTCGCTGCCCGCGCGTCCGCTCAGGTTGAAGTAGCTGTGATTCGTCAGGTTCAACGGCGTGGGCGCATCGGTTACGCCCGTATAGTCGATCGTCAGCGTGCCGTCGTCGTCGAGCGTATAGCGCACCTGCACGCGCACGTTGCCGGGGAACCCGGCATCCCCTTCCGGCGAATCGAGCCGCAGCGTCAACCCGCCGTGGTCGTCGATCACGTCCCAGCGCGCGCGATGAAAGCCGCTCGCGCCACCGTGCAGCAGGTTGCCGTTCTCGTTGCGGTCGAGCGTGTAGTCGACGCCGTCGAGCGTGAAGCGCGCCGCCGCGATCCGGTTCGCCCAGCGGCCGACGGTCGCGCCGAGGTATGCGCCCGAGTCGATGTAATCGGCCGGCGTGTCGTGGGCCAGCACGATATCGGCGAAGCGCCCGGTGCGGTCGGGGGCGAGCCACGACACGACGGTCGCGCCGAGATCGCTGATGACGACGCGCATCCCGTGCGCGTTGCGCAGCGTATAGCGCCGCACCGGATCGCCGCCGGGCGGCGTGCCCCACGGCTCGGACGGAATGCGGCCGACGTCAGCTGCCGGGCGGGAAGTGTCGATATCGATAGGCATGAGTGGGTTCGCTTTTGGGCGGTGAATTCAGTGGGCAGGCGCGGTGCGTTCCTGGTATTCGCGCGGCGTGCAGCCGAGTTCGCGGCGGAACACCGCATACATGTATTGCAGCGACGTGAAGCCGCAGCGGATCGCGACTTCCGCGCTCGACGCATTGCGGGCCGCGAGCAGCGCCTGGGCGGCCTCGAGCTTGTGACGCAGGATTTCCTGGTGCACGGTGCGCTGCAGTTCGCGCCGGAAGTGTTCTTCGAGCAGCGAGCGCGACACCCCGACGTAGTCGGCGACCTGTTCGGTCTTGATCCCCTGGCACGCGTACTGGCGGATGAAATGCCGTGCTCGCATCACGTGCGGGCTCGCGAGCGGCTGATGGCGCGTCGATTCGAGCACGTTGATGCCGACCGGCGGCACGAGGATGCGCTGCCCCGGAAAACGCGCGCCGCGCAGCATCCGGTGCAGCAGGTGCGCGGCGGTGCGGCCCATTTCCTCGGTGCCCTGGATCACCGACGACAACGGAATGCGCGTCAGCGTGCGAGTGAGCGGATCGTTGTCGATGCCAATGATCGCGACCTGTTCCGGCACCGCGATGCCGGCGATCAGGCACGCCTGCAGCAGGTGCCGCGCACGCGCATCGGTGACGGCGATCACGCCGACGGGTTTCGGCAGCGCATGCAGCCAGCCGATCAGCTGCTCGATCGCGTGATCCCAGCCCGACGCGCTCGTCGACACGCCACGGTAGATCGGCGCGTCGAGCCCGTCCGCGCGCGCGAGCCGGTCGAACGCGAGCTCGCGCTGCTGCGCCCAGCGATTCTCCTGCGCGGCCGGCAGGCTGTACATCGCGAAATGCGCGAGCCCCGCGCCGATCAGGTGCGTATAGGCGAGCGACACGAGCTTGGGGTTGTCGGTCGCAATATATGGGACGCCGTCCGGATACTGCGCCGAATCCTCGTATGACGAGCCGACCGCCACGATCGGCAGCGGCGAGCCGGCGAGCGCGTCGGCGACGGCCGGATCGTCGAAGTCCGCGATGATGCCGTCGCCGTCGAAGCGCTCGATGCCGGCGAGCCGGCAGCGGAAGTCGTCTTCGAGGAACAGGTCCCACACGACGCGCGTCGTGTGCAGATATTGGCCGATGCCGCTGATGATCTCGCGGTCGTAGACCTTGTTCGCGTTGAACAGCAGCGCGATGCGGTGCGGTGTCTGGGCGGAAGGGGCGCGGTTCATCTGGTGTCGGGGCACGCGCGCCGGGCGCGTCGTGCCGTTGTCTCCGGGGGCGCGCCCGGGGCGGCGGCGCGCGGTGTTCTGGTGTCCGGCGATTGTAGGACGGAACGCGTGCCGCGCGCAGCAACTGGCAAGAAACGTTAAGCATGCTGCGCAATTTCGCAATTGCCGGCCGGCAGGCGCACGGGCACGATCCAGTCAACCGAATTCGGCCGCGTGCGTCGCCGCGACGCGCGTTGCGCTGCAACAAGAGCCTGCACGGAGACACCATGTCGTATTTCGAACACATTCCCGCGATTCGTTACGAAGGTCCGCAGTCGGACAACCCGCTGGCCTACCACCATTACGACGCCGAGAAGCGTGTGCTCGGCAAGACGATGGCCGAGCATCTGCGGATTGCCGTGTGCTACTGGCACACGTTCGTATGGCCGGGGCACGACATCTTCGGGCAGGGCGCGTTCCAGCGGCCCTGGCAGCAGCCCGGCGACGCACTCGAGCGGGCGCGGCTGAAGGCCGATGCGGCATTCGAATTCTTCACGAAACTCGGTACGCCGTTCTATACGTTCCATGACACGGACGTCGCGCCGGAGGGCGACAGCCTGCGCGAGTACGCGGCCAATTTCGCGCGGATGGTCGACTATCTCGGCGAGCGCCAGCAGGCGAGCGGCGTGCGGCTGCTGTGGGGCACCGCGAACCTGTTCTCGCACCCACGCTTCGCGGCGGGCGCGGCGACGAACCCGAACCCCGACGTATTCGCGTGGGCCGCGACCCAGGTGTGCCACGCGCTCGACGCGACGCACCGGCTCGGCGGCGAGAACTACGTGCTGTGGGGCGGCCGCGAAGGGTATGAGACGCTGCTCAATACCGACCTGAAGCGCGAGCGCGACCAGTTCGCGCGCTTCCTGTCGATGGTCGTCGAGCACAAGCACCGGATCGGCTTCAAGGGCGCGCTGCTGATCGAGCCGAAGCCGCAGGAGCCGACCAAGCACCAGTACGACTATGACGTCGCGACCGTGCACGGCTTCCTCGTGCAGTACGGATTGCAGAACGAGATCCGCGTGAACATCGAGGCGAACCACGCGACGCTCGCCGGTCATTCGTTCCATCACGAGATCGCGAATGCGTTCGCGCTCGGCGTGTTCGGCAGCGTCGACGCGAACCGCGGCGATCCGCAGAACGGCTGGGACACCGACCAGTTTCCGAACAGCGTCGAGGAACTGACGCTCTCGTTCTACGAGATCCTGCGCCACGGCGGCTTTACCACCGGCGGGATGAATTTCGACGCGAAGGTGCGCCGCCAGAGCGTCGATCCGGAAGACCTGTTCTACGGCCACGTCGGCGCAATCGACGTGCTCGCGCTCGCGCTGGAACGTGCGGCGGTGCTGGTCGAGAACGACCGGCTCGACGCGCTGCGCCGGCAGCGCTACGCGCAGTGGGACGATGCGTTCGGACAGAAGATCCTGTCGGGCGGCTATACGCTGCAGTCGCTCGCCGACGACGCGCTCGCGCGCGGCGTGGATCCGCGGCATGCGAGCGGCGCGCAGGAGCGGCTCGAGAACATCGTGAACCAGGCGATCTACGGGCTGCGCTGACGCCATGTATATCGGACTCGATCTCGGCACGTCGGGTGTGAAGGCCGTTCTGCTCGACCGCGACGGCGCGGTGCGCGCGAGCGCGAGCCGCCCGCTGACGGTGAGCCGGCCGCGGCCGCGCTGGTCCGAACAGGCGCCGCGCGACTGGTGGGACGCGGCATGCGGCGCGCTCGCCGCGCTCGTCGATGAAGCACGCGCGGCCGGCATCAACCCGCATGACATCGCCGCGCTGGGGCTGACCGGGCAGATGCATGGCGCGACGCTGCTCGACGCGCAGGGCGATGTGCTGCGCCCAGCGATTCTCTGGAACGACGGTCGTGCGGATGCGGAGTGCGCGGAACTCGAGCGGCTCGCGCCCGCGCTGCGCACGGTGGCCGGCAACATCGCGATGCCCGGCTTTACCGCGCCGAAGCTGCTGTGGGTGCGCCGTCACGAGCCCGACGTGTTCGCGCGGATCGCGCACGTGCTGCTGCCGAAGGACTATCTGCGCTACCGCCTGACCGGTGCGTTCGCAACCGATCCGTCGGATGCCGCCGGCACGCTGTGGCTCGACGTCGCGAAGCGCGACTACGACGACGCGCTGCTGGCCGCGTGCGGACTGTCGCGCGCGCAGATGCCGGCCGTGGTCGAGGGCAACAGTGTGACCGGCACGCTGCTGCCGGCCGTCGCTCGCTCGCTCGGGCTGCGCGAGATCCCGGTGGTGGCCGGCGGCGGCGACAACGCGGCCGGCGCGGTGGGCGTCGGCATCGTGCGGCCCGGCGACGCGCTGCTGTCGCTCGGCACGTCGGGCGTTTATTTCGCGGTGTCGGACGGGTTTCGCGCGAATCCGGAATCGGCGGTGCACAGCTTCTGTCACGCGCTGCCCGATACGTGGCACCTGATGTCGGTGATGCTGAACGCGGCCGGCTGCCTCGACTTCAGCGCGCAGCTGGCCGGTTACGGCGGCGTCGCGGCGCTGCTCGACGATGCCGAGACGAACGCGCGCACGAGCCGCCCGTGGTTCCTGCCGTACCTGAGCGGCGAGCGCACGCCGCACAACGACGTGAATGCGAAGGGCGTGTTCTACGGGCTCACGCCCGACACGCAGCGTGCGGATCTCGCGAACGCGACGCTTGAAGGTGTCGGATTCGCGCTGCTCGACGGCATCGACGCGCTACATGCGGCCGGGCTCGCGCCCGACAGCATCACGGTGATCGGCGGCGGCTCGCGCAGCGCGTACTGGACGCAGATGCTCGCCGACCTGAGCGGCCGCGCGCTGACGCTGCGCGCGGGCGGCGAAGTGGGGCCGGCGCTGGGCGCCGCGCGCCTTGCGCGTCTCGCGCTCGAACCGGATGCGCCGCTCGACGACGTGTGCCCGCAGCCGCCGATCGTCGCGGTGCGCGAGCCCGACCTCGCGCGGCATGCGTGGTATCGCGACGAGCGGCGTCCGACGTTTCGCGCGCTTTACCGCGCGCTCGAACCGGTGTTTGCAACGGGCGCATGACGGGCTGATGGCCTGTGCGTTGCAGTGACTCGATGCGGGCGGCGCATTCCGGCGGCCGCCCGGCGTTCGTGAGGTTGTCCAATAACAAGGAGTGGAGACATGAAATCCGTGACGCGTCGTACCGTATTGAGCTCGCTTGCCGGCGCCGCTGCGCTGGCAATCCTCGCGCTGGGCGCACCGCTCGCGCATGCGAGCAAGGACAAGCCGGAGATCGGCTTCTGCATCGACGACCTGCGCGTCGAGCGCTGGTCGCGCGATCGCGATTACTTCGTCGCGGCCGCGACAAAGCTCGGCGCGAAGGTGTCGGTGCAGTCGGCCGATGCCAGCGAGGCGCGGCAGATTTCCCAGATCGAGAACCTGATCTCGCGCGGCGTCGACGTGATCGTGATCGTGCCGTTCAATTCGAAGACGCTCGGCAACGTCGTCGCCGAAGCGCGGAAGGCCGGCATCAAGGTCGTGTCGTACGACCGCCTGATCCTCGACGCGGATGTCGACGCGTACATCTCGTTCGACAACGAGAAGGTCGGCGAACTGCAGGCGCAGGGCGTGTTCGACGCGAAGCCGAAGGGCAACTACTTCCTGCTCGGCGGCGCGCCGACCGACAACAACGCGAAGATGCTGCGCGCGGGCCAGTTGAAGGTGCTGAAGCCGGCGATCGACCGCGGCGACATCAAGCTCGTCGGCCAGCAATGGGTGCCCGAGTGGAGCGCATCGACCGCGCTGCGGATCGTCGAGGATGCGCTGACCGCGAACAACAACAAGATCGACGCGATCGTCGCGTCGAACGACGGCACCGCGGGCGGCGCGATCCAGGCGCTCGCCGCGCAGCATCTGGCCGGCAAGGTGCCGGTGTCCGGGCAGGATGCGGACCTCGCGGCGGTCAAGCGCGTGATCGCCGGCACGCAGACGATGACGGTCTACAAGCCGCTGAAGCTGATCGCGAGCGAAGCCGCGAAGCTCGCCGTCGATCTCGCGAAGGGCGCGAAGCCCGCGTTCAACGCGCAATACGACAACGGCAAGAAGAAGGTCGACACGGTGCTGCTGCAGCCGACGCTGCTGACGAAGCGCAACGTCGACGTCGTCGTGAAGGACGGCTTCTACACCCAGGCCCAGCTGGCGAGCCAGTAACGGCACGACGGAGGCGATGCACGCGGCCGGCCAGGCAGGCGGCCGCGTGCGCACTGCGAGGCGATGAACGTATGACCGAACCCTTGCTGACGATGCGCGGCATCGTCAAGGCATTCGACGGCGTGAAGGCGCTCGACGGAATCGACCTGACCGTGCGGCCGGGCGAGTGCGTCGGCCTGTGCGGCGAGAACGGCGCCGGCAAGTCGACGCTGATGAAGGTGCTGTCGGGCGTCTACCCGCACGGCACGTGGGACGGCGAGATCCGCTGGGAAGGCGCGCCGCTCGTCGCGTCCGGCGTGCGCGACACAGAGCGCGCGGGCATCGTGATCATTCACCAGGAGCTGATGCTCGTGCCCGAGCTGTCGGTTGCCGAGAACATCTTTCTCGGCAACGAAATCACGCTGCCCGGCGGGCGCATGCACTACGCGGAGATGGTGCGGCGTTCGGAAGCGCTGCTGCGCGAGCTGCGGATCGACGCGATCAACGTCGCGCAGCCGGTGATGAACTACGGCGGCGGCCACCAGCAGCTGATCGAAATCGCGAAGGCGCTGAACAAGCGCGCGAAGCTGCTGATCCTCGACGAGCCGTCGTCGTCGCTGAGCGCCGCCGAGACGCGCATCCTGCTCGACATCGTGCGCGACCTGAAGCGTCGCGGTGTCGCGTGCGTGTATATCTCGCACAAGCTCGACGAAGTCGACGCGGTATGCGACACCGTGACCGTGATTCGCGACGGCCGCCATGTCGCGACCGAGCCGATGAGCACGCTGACCACCGATCGGATCATCGCGATGATGGTCGGCCGCGAGATCCGCAACCTGTATCCGCGCGAGCCGCACGAGATCGGCGACGTCGTGCTGGAGGCACGCAACGTGACCTGTCACGACGTGGCCAACCCGCGCCGCAAGCGCGTCGACGACGTATCGTTCAGCGTGCGGCGTGGCGAGATCCTCGGCGTCGCCGGGCTCGTCGGCGCGGGGCGCACCGAGCTGATGCAGGCGATCTTCGGCGCGTATCCGGGCGCGAGCACCGCGAGCGTGCGGATGAACGGCCGGCCGCTCGCGATCCGCGCGCCGGCCGACGCGATCCGCGCGGGCATCGCGATGGTGCCGGAGGACCGCAAGCGTCACGGGATCGTGCCGCAGCTCGGCGTGGGCCACAACATCACGCTGTCGGTGCTGCGCCGTTTCGCGACGCGCGGACGGATCGACGCCGCCGCCGAGCTCGATGCGATCCGCACCGAGATGCAGCGGCTGTCGGTGCGCGCCGCGCATCCGTTCCTGCCGATCGCGAGCCTGTCCGGCGGCAACCAGCAGAAGGCGGTGCTCGCCAGGATGCTGCTGGCCGACCCGCAGGTGCTGATCCTCGACGAGCCGACCCGCGGCGTCGACGTCGGCGCGAAGGCGGAGATCTACCGGCTGATCTTTGCGCTCGCGAAACGCGGCGTCGCGCTGATCGTCGTGTCGTCGGAGTTGCCGGAAGTGCTCGGGCTGGCCGATCGCGTGCTCGTGATCGGCGAGGGCGAGCTGCGCGGCGATTTCGTGAACGACGGCCTCACGCAGGAACAGATCCTCGGCGCCGCGCTGACGCCCGCGCGGCGTCCGGCCGAACCCATTGCAGCGAGTGCTCCATGAATACCGAACTGTCTTCCTCTTCCGCCGTGCCGCCGGACGCCGACGTGCGCCGCGCGCACGGCCATCCGTTGCGCCAGGTCTTCGTGCGCTACAAGGTGCTCGCGCTGCTGTTCGCGGTCGCGGCGATCTGGGTGTTCTTTTCGGTGCTGACCGACGGTGCGTTCGTCACGCCGCGCAACGTGTCGAACCTGCTGCGGCAGATGTCGATCACCGGGATGCTTGCGTGCGGGATGGTGTTCGTGATCATCGCGGGCGAGATCGACCTGTCGGTCGGTTCGCTGCTCGGGCTGCTCGGCGGCGTCGCCGCGATCCTCGACGTCAATCGTCACTGGCCCGTCGCCGCGACGGTGCCGGCGGTGCTCGCGCTCGGCGTGCTGGTCGGGTTGTTCAACGGCTGGTGGTCGACCTACCGTCGCGTGCCGTCGTTCATCGTCGGGCTGGGCGGAATGCTCGCGTTTCGCGGCATCCTGCTCGGCGTGACGGGCGGCTCGACGATCGCGCCGGTGTCCGACGGCTTCGTGTTCATCGGCCAGGGCTACCTGCCGCGCGTGGCGGGCGACGGCCTCGCGCTGCTGCTGTTCGCGCTCGTCGCGCTGCTGGTCGTCCGGCAGCGCGGCACGCGGCGCCGTTACCGGCTCGCGGTCGCGCCGCTGTGGCAGGACGTCGCGAAGATCGTCGGCGCCGGGGCCGTGCTGTTCGCGTTCGTCGCGATGCTCGACCGCTACGGCGGCATCCCCGTGCCCGTACTGCTGCTGCTCGCGCTGCTCGGCGCGTTCTCGTGGATCGCGACGCAGACCGTGTTCGGCCGACGCATCTATGCGGTGGGTTCGAACCTGGAGGCGACGCGGCTGTCGGGCGTCGATACGGATCGCGTGAAGCTGGCGATCTTCGCGCTGATGGGGCTGATGTGCGCGTTCGCGGGGATCGTCAATACCGCGCGGCTCGCGGCCGGCTCGCCGTCGGCCGGCACGATGGGCGAACTCGACGCGATCGCCGCGTGCTTCATCGGCGGCACGTCGATGCGCGGCGGCTCGGGCACCGTCTATGGCGCGCTGATCGGTGCGCTCGTGATGGCGAGCCTCGACAACGGGATGTCGATGCTCGACGTCGACGCGTACTGGCAGATGATCGTCAAGGGCGCGGTGCTGGTGCTGGCGGTGTGGATCGACGTGGTGTCGCGGTCGAACCGGCGGTGAGGGGGCGTTCTATCCCTTCTATTCCGCATCGGCCTTGATGAAGTCGACGAAGGCGCGCAGCGGAGCCGGTACGAAACGCCGCCCCGGGTAGTACAGATACGGGCCGGAGAACGGCCGCCACCAGCCGTCGAGCACGGGCTCGAGCGCGCCGCTCGCAAAGTACGGACGCAGCCAGTCTTCGTACAGATGCACGATGCCGAGCCCCGCACAGGCCGCGTCGACGATGAGATCGACGGCGCCGCCGATCTGCACGACGAGCGGGCCCGAGGGCTCCACGCGCACCACTTCGCCGTCGCGCTCGTATTCCCACGCCGGCATCGCGCCGCTCGCGAAGCGGCCGCGCAGGCATGCGTGATCGAGCAGGTCGCGCGGATGGGCGGGGCGGCCGCGCCGGTCGAGATAGGCGGGCGCCGCGGCGGTCGCGAGGCGTTGCGAACGTGGGCCGATCGGCACGGCGATCATGTCCTGTTCGAGGCGCTCGTCGTAGCGAATGCCGGCGTCGCAGCCGGCCGCGAGGATATCGACGAAGCTTTCGTCGGCCACGACGTCGAGCCGTATCTCCGGATACGCGTCGAGAAAGCGCGGGACGATCGACGGCAGCACGAGCCGCGCCGCGCTCATCGGAACGTTGAGCTTCAGCGTGCCGACCGGCTTCTCGCGGAACGTGTTCACCACGTCGAGCGCCGCCTCCACCTCGCTCAGCGCCGGCGTGAGCCGTGCGAGCAGACGCGCGCCGGCTTCGGTCGGCGACACGCTGCGCGTCGTGCGGTGCAGTAGCCGGACGCCCAGTTGCGCCTCCAGCCTGCGCACCGCTTCGCTGAGCCCCGATGCACTGGCGTTGGCCACGCGCGCGGCCTCGCGGAAGCCCTTCGCGCGCGCCACCGCCACGAACGCGTTCAGATCGCCGAGATCGACTTGCATTGTTCGCCTTTTCGTACAGGTTGTGCGCATTATGACCGCTTATCGTGCAGCGCCGCGCGGCGTAACCTGCGATTCACTCGTTCACACAGGAGCACGATCATGTCCCCCGTCGTTCAATCCGGTACGTTTTCCTTGGCGGGCCGCCGCGTTCATCGCCTCGGCTACGGCGCGATGCAACTGGCCGGGCCGGGCGTGTTCGGGCCGCCGAAGGATCGCGACGCGGCGCTCGCCGTGCTGCGCGAAGCGGTCGAAGCAGGCGTCGATCACATCGACACCAGCGACTTCTACGGTCCGCATGTGACCAACCAGCTGATTCGCGAGGCGTTGCATCCGTATCGCGACGATCTGCTGATCGTGACCAAGATCGGCGCGACGCGCGGCGACGACGGTTCATGGCTGCCGGCGTTCTCCGCCGACGCGTTGGCGGCCGCCGTGCACGACAACCTGCGCAACCTGGGTCTCGACGTGCTCGACGTCGTCAATCTGCGGATCATGTTCGACGTGCACGGCCCGGCCGAGGGCTCGATCGAGGCGCCGCTGTCCGCGCTGGCCGAACTACAGCGGCAGGGCCTCGTGCGACACATCGGGCTGAGCAACGTCACGGCCGCGCAGATCGCCGAAGGCCGGCGGATCTGCGACATCGCGTGCGTGCAGAATCATTACAACCTCGCGCATCGCGACGACGATGCGCTGATCGATGCGCTCGGCCGCGACGGCATCGCATACGTGCCGTACTTTCCGCTCGGCGGCTTCAATCCGTTGCAGTCGTCGACGCTCGATGCGGTCGCCGCGCGGCTCGGCGCGACGCGGATGCAGACAGCGCTCGCGTGGCTGCTGCGCCGCGCGCCGAACATCCTGCTGATTCCGGGAACGTCGTCGGTCGCGCATCTGCGCGAGAATCTCGCTGCCGGCGCGCTGGTGTTGCCGGACGACGCGGTGCGCGAACTCGACGGGGTCGGGGCTGCTGGCGGTTGACGTGGGCAGGGGCGCTGGTGTCGGACATCGCGTCATCCGGTCGCTGCGTCCGCGCCGGCCGCCGAATTCAGCGAGCCTGACCCAGTTGCTCGTCGATCGTGCGCGTCAACGGTGACTCGACATCGCCGGTGTGCTTCGTCTGCACGGGCTCGATCAGCACGATCCAGCATTCGTCGTCGGCGACGGGGTTATGCTGCGTGCCGCGCGGCACCACGTGCATCGAGCCGGCGGGCAAGTCGACGACGCGGCCGCCTTCATACTCGATCTTCAGGCGCCCGCGCACGACGAAGAACAGCTCGTCTTCATGCGCATGGTCGTGCCACACGAGCTGACCGCGAACCTTCGCGACTTTCACGTACTGATCGTTGACCTGCGCGACGACCTTGGGCGACCAGTATTCGGATACATCGGCGAAGGCAGCCTCGAGGTCGAACGATTCGGCGAACGCAGCGGCGGGAAGGGTCATCTCGTCTCCAGATCCAGTTGTGGCATGCGGGATCGAAACCGGCACGTTGCCGATTCATCGATATGTGGGGGTCAGGCCGATTATATTGATGCCGGCGTTACGGCGCACGGCGGCGTCGCGCCGCGCTCAGCGGACCAGCGCTGCCGCAAAGTCGCGGTACGCGTGCAGCGGGCGGCCGAGGATCGCGGTCAAGCGCTCGACATCGCCGGCTTGAGGCACCATCCCGTCGCTGACGTAGCGTTCGGCCATCAGGCGCATCTCGTAGGCCATCCATTTCGGCATGAAAGTCGCGAAATTGCTTTCGAACGCCGTGGGATCGTCGCCGCCGTAGGCCACCGGACGACCAAGCAGCTCCGACCAGATCGACGCCAGTTCCGTGCCCGTCAGTGTGTCGGGCCCGACTAGGTTGACGGTCTCGACCGGCAGCTTGCCGGGCGCGTCGTTGCGGCGGATCAGCTCGATCGCCGCGACTTCCGCGATGTCGCGCACGTCGACCATCGCGACGCCCTTGCTGCCGATCGGAATCGGGTAGACACCGTGATCGACGATCGTGTCCTTGATAATCAATTCGTTGTCCATGAAATACGCGGGGCGCAGGATCGTCGCGCTGAATCCCATCTGCTCGATCATCCGCTCGGCGCCGGATTTCACCGCGAAGTGCGGCACGTTGACGAAGCGGTCGGCATCGAAGACCGACAGATAGACGACGCGCTCGATACCCGCCTCGCGTGCAAGATTCAGCGCGATCAGCGCCTGCGTGAATTCGTCGCCCGCCACGCCGTTGAGCAGGAACAGCGTGCGCACGCCGGAGAAGGCCGTGCGCAGCGAGTCGATGTCGAGCATGTCGCCCTGAACGACATTCACCGCCGCCGGAAAATCGGCTTTGGACGGATCACGCACCAGCACGCGCACGTTGGCGCCGCGGTCGACGAGTTGATGGACGACCTGGCGGCCGACACGGCCGGTGGCGCCGGTAACGAGAATGGTCATGATGTTCGCTCCTGAGAGTACGGTTGGGTTGACTGCCCACGTAAGTTAGGTGATCCACACATGATCCGGAAGATGTGTTAAATAGACCCGGTGTCTCACAGGTGGAACACATGGACCTGCTCGCTCTCGCCGATTTCAATCTCGTCGCCCGTCATGGTAGCTTCGGGGAAGCCGCACGCGCGGCCGGGCGCCCGAAGGCGACGCTGTCGCGCCGCGTCGCGGAACTGGAGAACAGTCTCGCGCTGCGCCTGTTCGAGCGCGGCTCGCGCGGCGTGACGCTCACGCAGGAAGGGCGCGCACTTTACGAGCGCACGGGTGCGCTGCTCGCCGAGCTGGCCGACAGCGCATCGGCGATCGCATCGCGCGGCGAGCGGCCGCACGGCCGGCTGCGCATCAGCGCGCCGATGCTCTTTTCGCATTTCGCGATGGGCAAGCTGGTGGCGACGTTTGCGTTGAAATATCCGGACGTGCGGGTGGAAGTCACGACGGAAGACCGCCCCGTCGACATGATCGACGAAGGCTACGACCTCGTGATTCGCGTGAACCCCGACCCGGACGAAAGCCTGATCGGGCGCGTGTTCCTGCGTGACCGGCTGGTCGTCGTGGCCACGCCGGCGCTGGCACGGCCGAGCGGCGACGCGGCCGCACCGGCCGTCGTTCGCGGCAGCGACGACAGGCGCGCCGCATGGGACGTCACGGGCCCGGCCGCGACGTCACGTATCGCGATCGAGCCGGTGGCCCGGCTGTCGTCGCTGATCATGGTGCGCGATACGGTCCGGCTCGGGCGGGGCGCCGCTTGCTTGCCGGTGTCGCTCGTGAGCGGCGATCTCGCCGCCGGCACGCTCGTCAGTTGGGGCGACGTGCCGGGGCCCGACATCGCCCTGTGGGCGCTTTATCCTTCCAGGCGATTGTTGAGCGCGCGCGTGTCCGCGTTTCTCGATCACCTCAAGAGCACGTTTCCGTCGGGCACCCCGCAAGAACTGGCCGCCTATATCGACGGGCAGCAGTGAAACCGCGCCGCGCGCGGGGCGGGGTTCGCGATACCGCGGCGGCGCGCGTGCGTTACGTCCGGTCGCGGGTGCGTGCGCGTACCGCGCCCGTGATCACCGCGATGCCGAACAGGATGACGGCGACGATCTCGATGATGTGCTGCGACACGTGCAGCGTCATCAATCCCCATGCCACGCCGCCGATGAAAATGATCCATCCGACCAGGTAGATAAGCAGAGTCATCATTTTTCTCCTTGCGGTTCGGGTTCTCGCTCGGATTGCCGTCGCGCGGCCGCCGCTTTCTCCGGCAGCGGTTCGTGCGGATGCAGGCCGAGGCGTTCCATCAGGCGCCCAGCGTCGAACGGTGCTTTCGTTTTCACGTCGTTGTCGAAATAGCAGTACACGTCGCGCCGCTGCGCGCGCGGCGGCGCCAGATCCGGCGCCGCAAGGCGCGCATCGGCGGGCTGCGCGCCGCCGCACCACGACGTGATCCTGCGCGCCCACCGATCGAGCGACGCATCGGAATACTCGCCGGAGTACTTCGTTTCCGTGCCGTGCAGCCGCATGTAGACGAAGCGCGCGGTCAGATCCTCGAACTGCGGCCACGCCTCGGTGGAGTCCGACACGACGAGCGCGGCCTTGTGGCGGCGCAGCAGCTTCACGAACGCGGGATCCACGAAGCTCGCGTGACGCACTTCGACAGCGTGACGCAATTTGCGCTTGCGGTCGATGTGCAAATACGGCGTCTTGACCCTGCGGTCGTGCTGTTGCGCGAGGGCGAGCGCGGCTTCCGTGTCGGGCGGCAGCAGCCTCAGGAAATGTTCCATGTGCTCGGGGTCGAAACGCAGCGATGGCGGAAATTGCCATAGGATCGGCCCGAGCTTGTCATTCAGCGCAAGGAGCCCCTGCGCGAAGAAGTTCGCACATGCCGTCGTCGCCGTTTCGTCGCGAAAGCGCAGCATGTGGGTCAGATAGCGCGAGCCTTTCACGCTGAACGTAAAACCCGGCGGCGTTTCGTCGTACCAGCGCCGCCAACTGGAGAGCGATTGCAGGCTGTAGTGCGTGCCGTTGATCTCGATCGTCTGCATCCGGCCGGACGCGTATTGCAGCTCGGCGGCCTGCTTCAGCCCTTTCGGATAGAAGGTGCCGCGCCAGCCGTCGTAGCGCCAGCCTGAGATGCCGATGTGTATCTCGCCGGTTGTGCCTTTCACGTCGATGCCCGGAAGTCCGTGGATATCCGTGGCAAGTAGCAACGCGCGTGCCACGGCGTGCGGCATGCGCGTTGCCGTGGGCACTCGGCGGGCCGTGCACGTCGGCGCGCGGCGTAGCGGCCCCCGACCGTCTGCCGACGGCCGGCTCGCCGCAGCGCCGGTAGCGGGCCGGCCTGGGTCACAGGCGGACGTTCGACGTCAGCACAGCACCGCGACACCGTCCGCGGCACGCACGCCGCGGCCGGCCTCGAGCACGAACAGCGGATTGATTTCCGCTTCGACGAGCCGCGGACCGAGCTGGCGCGCCATCCGTGCAAACGCGACGAGCGCGTCGGCGAGCGCGTCGACGTCCGCTTTCGGGCGGCCGCGATAGCCGTCGAGCAGCGGCCACGTGCGAAGCGCGCGGATCATGTCGAATGCATCGTCGCGCGACAGCGGCGCATCTTCCGGCAGCATCCGCAACACCGTGTCGTTGAAAATCTCCGCGGTCACGCCGCCCATCCCGAGCAGGATCGCGGTGCCGAGCGGGTCGCGGTGCAGGCCGACGATCATTTCAACGCCGCCTGAGACCATTTCCTGCACCAGGAACGCATCCGGCGCAAACCCGGCGCCGGTCTCGACGTCGTCGCGCATGCGTTCGAGCCGTGCACCGATCGCATCGGCGTCCACCCCGACCGCGACGCCGCCGATGTCGCTCTTGTGCGTGACGCGGTTCGACAGCAGTTTCAGCACCACGCGATCGCCGAAGTGCCGTGCCGCCTGCTCGGCGTCCGCCGCATCGCGCACGACGCGCTCGCGCACCGGCGTCACGCCGAAGCGCGCGAACAGCGCCTTTGCCTGCGCTTCGTCGAGCGGCCCGCACGGCAGGTCCCGCACGTCGACGCCGGTTGCCGCGGTATCGGCATCGGCGATCGCAGCCGCCGCCCGCGCGCGCCAGCGGCCGGCGTCCCGCATCGCGGCCAGCGCGCTCGCGACGCTCTCCGGCGACACGAACGCCGGCACGCCGAGCCGGTTCAACGCGTGCGTGACGGCCGGCGCATGCGGGCTCACGAACGCGACCACCGGCTTGTCGGTGCCCGGCAATGCATCGCGCACGGCGCCGGCCATCAGCTCCGGCATGCCGATGCTCGACGAGCCGGCGATCACGGCGACAGCGTCGTACGACGGGCTGTCGGCGAGCGTGCGGATCGCGCGGCGCAGCAGGTCGGGTTGCAGGCCCGCGAGCGTCACGTCGATCGGATTGCGATCGAGCACCGCGTGATCGCCGGTCTGCAGCGCGCGCAGCGCGGCGGCCGTGTCCGCATCGGGCTCGGGCGTGTCGAAGCCGGCCAGCCCCAAGTTGTCCGCGACGAGCGTGCCCGCGCCGCCGGTCGACGTGAGAATCGCGACGCGCGAGCCGCGCAGCGTGCGCCCGGCCGCGAAGGCGTTCGGCAGGTCGAGCAGATCGCCGAACGTCTGCGCGCGAATCACGCCGGCGTCGCGGAACAGCGCGTCGTACATCCGGTCCTCGCCGGCGAGCGCACCGGTGTGCGAGACGGCCGAGCGCGCGCCGGACGCCGATCGCCCGATCTTGTACGCGACGATCGGCTTGCCCGCATGCGCCGCGTGGCGCGCGGCCGCGCGAAACCGCGCGGGATCGCGCAGCCCTTCGAGGTACAGCGCGATCACGGACGTCGCGTCGTCGTCGATGAAGTAATCGATGAAGTCACTCACGTCGAGGTCGACTTCGTTGCTGGTCGATACGAGCTTCGACAGGCCGATCCCGCGATCGGCCGCGCGCGACAGCAGCGCGCCGAGAATGCCGCCGCTCTGCGACACGACGCTCACGCCGCCGACGGCGAAGCCGTCGGTGTCCAGCGCGCCGCTCGCGGACAACGTGACGCGATCGGTGAGGTTGACGACGCCGATCGTGTTCGGCCCGAGCACCCGCATCGAGCCGGCCGCCTCCTTCAGTTGCGCCTGGCGGCGTGCGCCGGCCTCGCCGGTTTCGGCATAGCCGCTCGCGAGCACGATCGCGGCGGCGGTCCCGCGTTTCGCGAGCGCCGCGACCGCGACGTGCGCGCGCTCGGCGCCGAGCAGCACGATGCCGACATCGGGTGCGTGCGGCAGCGATTCGACGTCCTCGTAGCAGCGCAGGCCGGCAATCGACGGATAGCGCGGATTGACCGGATAGATGTCTCCGCCGAAGCCGTGTTTCTGCAAGTAGGCGACGGGCCGGCCGGCGGTCTTCGCGGGATCGGCGGACGCGCCGATGACGGCGACGCGGGCCGGCCGCATCAATTTTTCAATGGCGTTCATCGGAAGTTCCTGGCGGCGCTCAGCGCGCGTTGTCGAGGAAGGCGCGCACGGCATCGCGGTGCTCGCGGCTCGTGTAGCAGATCGCCTGCGCCTGGCTGCCTTGCGACAGCACTTGCGGTGCCGACAGCTCGTAGCTCTGGTTCAGGATCGCCTTGCCGAGCGCGAGCGCGGTGGGCGAACCCTGGATCAGTTCGCTCGCCCACGCGGTGGCGTCGGCGAGCAGCGTGTCGGGCGGGCTGATCCGGTCGGCGATGCCCAGTTCGCGCGCCTCGCGCGCGTCGACCTTGCGGCCGCTGAAGATCAGGTCCTTGGCGGCCGCGAGCCCGACGCGCCGCGGCAGGAAATACAGGCCGCCGCCGTCGGGAATCAATCCGCGCTTGATGTAGCTCCACACGAACGTCGCCGCTTCCGACGCGATCACGAAATCGCACGACAGCGCCATGTCGGCGCCGAGCCCGGCCGCGGCGCCATTCACGGCCGCGATCGTCGGCTTCGGCATCGTGTGCAGCAGCGAAACGGCATGATGGACGCGCTGCTGGCGCGACCAGCCGTTGAACGCGACCTCGTCGGCCGGCGCATCCATGCGCTGCGCCATCCCGGCGATGTCGCCGCCTGCGCAGAACCCCTTGCCGCTGCCGGTGACGATGACGGCGCGCACTTCCGGTGCGCGGGCGAGCGAATCGAGCGCTTCGATGAGCTCCCCGCGCATCGCGTCGCTGACGGCGTTGCGCTTGTCGGGGCGGTTCAGGGCCAGGGTCGCGATGTTCGATTGGATCGTGACGTCGATGGTTTGCATGATCTCTTCCTGCGTGGAAAACGAAGCGGTGCGATGAATCGGCGATGCTTAGCGCGGGGCCGATCCGGTTGCTGCAAGCGTAGCGCGGCCCCACGCGGCTGCCATCGGCACGGTTTCACTGAATGAAACTGTCAGGTGGCCGGTCGTTGTTTCATCTAGTGAAACAGCGCGGTTGCGGCTTGCCGCCAGCCGCCGATAATCGATTTCACCGCGACAGGTGAAAACAACACACCGATTCGGCGTCGCGGCGCAATCAACAAGACTGGAGACAAGATGCAACACGCCATTGCAACGGAACCGCTCGAGCGAAGCGGCGCCGATCGGCCGGCACTCGACGCGGTATATGCGAAGGTCACGCGGCGGCTATTGCCGTTCCTGTTCGTCTGCTACGTGTTCGCGTATATCGATCGCGCCAACATCGGCTTCGCCCATCTGCAGTTCTCGCGGGACATCGGGCTGAGCGAAGCGGCGTTCGGTTTTGGCGTCGGCCTGTTCTACGCCGGTTACATGCTGTTCGAGGTGCCGAGCAACCTGTGGCTCGCGCGGGTCGGCGTGCGCAAGACGCTGATGCGGATCATGGCGTTGTGGGGGCTCGTATCGGCGGGTACCGCGTTCGTGCAGACGCCGATGCAGTTCTACATCGCACGCGTGCTGCTCGGCGTCGCGGAGGCCGGTTTCTTTCCCGGCATCATCCTGTATTTCACGTACTGGTTCCCGTCGGCGCGCCGCGCGCGCGTCACCGCGCTGTTCATGACGGCGATCTGCGTGTCGGGCATCGTCAGCGGCCCAGTGTCCGGTTTGATCCTGAACAACCTGTCGGGCGCGCTGGACCTGAAGGGCTGGCAGTGGCTCTTCGTGATCGAAGGGTTGCCGTCGGTCGTGGCCGGCTTGTTCGCCTACCTGTATCTGACCGATCGTCCGGAGCAGGCGACGTGGCTGAGCGACGACGAGAAGGCGCTGCTGCTGCGCGAACTCGAACACGATGCGGCGCTGAAGGCATCGCATGCGCACGGCTCGATCTGGGATGCACTGAAGGAGCCGAAGTTCTATTTCCTGACGTTCGCGTATTTCAGCGTGCCGTGGGCGAGCATCGTCGTGCACGTGTGGGCGCCGAGCGTGATCCGCAAGAGCGGCATCACGAACTTCTGGACCATCGGGCTGCTGTCGGCGATCCCGTACGTGTTCGGCGCGGTCGCGATGTATCTGCTCGGCCGGCACTCCGATCGCAAGCTCGAACGGCGCTGGCATTTCATGGGCAGCGCCGTGATGGCCGCGCTCGGCGTCGCGCTGCTGCCGGCCGCCTCGTCGCAGCCGACGGCACTCATCGTACTCCTCTGCATCGCGACGGCCGGCTATCTCGGGATGCTGTCGCTGTTCTGGACGATTCCGCCCGCGTATCTGTCGAGCACCGTGGCCGCGAGCGGGATCGGCCTGATCAGCAGTCTCGGCCAGTTCGGCGGCATGGCGGCGCCGTCGGTGATCGGCTACACGTCGACGCACTTCGGCAGCAGCGCGATCGGCCTCTACACGGTCGCGATCGTGTCGGTGCTCGGCGGGCTCGCGGTCGTGCTCGGCATTCCGGCCCGCGCGATTCGCGAACGCTGACGCCTGCGGAAGCGATTCGTCGTCGCGTCAGCTGTCGAGGCGCAGCGTCGCGGCCACGATGTCGTCGCGCAAGGCCAGCAGCGCCGCCGACAGGCGCGCGGCGACGGCCGACGGCGCATCGAGCGTGCGCACGCTGAAATTGAGTGCGAGCGTGCGGTGGCCCGCGATGTCGAGCGGGGTCGCGAGCGCGACGACTTCCGGCTGCCAACTGGCGACGCAGAACCCTTGCGCGCGCACCGATGCAACGGCCTCGTCGATTTCGGCACGGATGCGCGGCCATGAAGTGCGATGCCGTTTGAGCTCGGCGAGTTGACGCGCCTGGTCGGCGTCCGGCAGCGACGCAAGAAACGCGCGGCCGAGCGAGGTCAGCGCCATCGGCACGCGCTGGCCGCTGACGACGGTGCGAAGCGACGCGCGCGGGCTGTAGCGGATCGATTCCAGGTAGACCATGTCGTCGCGGTCAGGGCCTGCGATGCCGACGTTGATGTGCAGCGACTGGGCCGTCTCGCGCAAGCGCGGGGCGGCGGCCTGCAGCACCGTCGAGCCGCTCCTGAGCGCATGCGCGAGGCCGAGCACCGGCAGTCCGAGCCGGTAGCCGCGATGCACGGGATCGTGTTCGAGATAACCGGCTTCGACGAGCGTGCGCGCGAGCCGCGTGACCGTGGCTTTCGGCAGACCGGTGAGTTCGACGAGATCGCCGTTGCCGAGCAGGGTCGCGCCGGAACCGAACGCGCGCAGCACGTCGAGCCCGCGTTCCAGCGAGCGGTTGGACACCGTCGACGACGGAGCGCGCGTGGCCGTGGCGGGCGAACGGGAAGGGTGGGAGTCACGCATGCGGCATAGAAATACAGGTTCATCAGGGCTTTGTCAAAGCACGCGTGAGGCACCGTGCCGGCGCTCCGGCGCTTGCCACGCCGCGCGGCAAACGCCGCTTTCAAGTCAATCACAAGGAGCACGCATGAAGAAACGGATAAGCTGGCGGGCAGCGCTCGCCGTCGCCGCGGGGATCGCATTCGGCGCAGCGCCTGCGGCCGCGCACGCGGACGACATACACGTGCTGGCGACGGGCGCGTTGCACGGCGCGTTCGAACGGCTGGCGCCCGCGTTCGAGCAATCGTCCGGCCACCATCTGAAGATTGAATGGGGGCCGTCGTACGGCACGTCGCCGGAGGCCTTGCCGATGCGCGTGCGCAATGGCGAACCCGTCGACGTCTGCTTCATGATCAAGCCCGCGCTGGAGCGGGAAGTCGACGCCGGCAGGTTCGACCGGACGACGCTCGAAGACATCGCGGCGACCGGCATCGGCGTCGCGGTGCGCCACGGCGTGGCCGTGCCCGAGGTCGGCACGGTCGACGCGTTGCGCCGCGCGCTGTTGGACGCGCGTTCGGTCGCGTTCTCCGAAGGTGCGAGCGGGACCTATATCGTCGGCGTGCTGTTCGAGAAACTCGGCGTCGCCGAGCAGATGAAATCGAAGAGCGTGCTCGTTCGCGGCAAGGAGCTGGTCGGCACCGCGCTGGCGCGCGGCGACGCGGAACTCGGCCTGCAGCAGATCAGCGAATTGAAGGTGACGCCCGGCATCGACTTCGCCGGCCCGCTGCCGGCCGACGTGCAGAAGACGAGCGTAATTGCATCCGCCATCGCCGTGGATGCACGGGCCGCCGACGCGTCACGCGCGTTCGTGGCCTTTCTGAAGACCGCGCCGGCCGCCGCGATCCTGCAACGCAGCGGCCTCGATCCACGTTGACGCGAATGCCTGCGCGGTGCGCCGCGAGGTCGCGATCAACGCGATCAAAGCGATGAAAGCGACGTCACACACGCCGCGCAACGATCACGACGCGGACAACCTCACCGACACGCCCGTCGCCGTATAAACCGGCGTCGCCTTGAAGCCGTCGACCGTCACCGTCGAGAACTTCGCCGCGCCCGCTGCGCCGTCGATCAGCGCGATCGTATCGCCGGCCTTCGGCGCATAGCCGTTCACGAACTTCACGTGCAGCGTGCCGCCCGCGACGGTCAATTGCCCGCCCACGCGCAGCCGACCGCCGCCGTTGCCGTCGATGTCGAGCTCGAGCGTCGCGTTGTCGAGCTGGGTATAGCGCGTCGCGATCGTGACGGGTGCGCTCGCCGCGATCCGGACGCTGCCACCGGCGCCGACGTACACGTCGCCATTGCCGAACGCCGACGCGGAGGCCGCGGCGAGCGTGCCGCCACTGACCTGCGTCCCGCCCGCATAGCGGTTGTTGCCCGCCAGCGTCAGCGTGCCGGTGCCTTGCAGCGTCAGCTTGCCGGCGCCGGCGATGTCGTTGCGCCACTGGTCGGCCGCGTTGAGTCCGCCCTGCGACGCGTCCATCGACACGATCACGTTGCCGTTGAACGCGCCATAGCCGTCGGCCGCGGCGAACAGGTTCAGGCGGCCCCACCCTTCCGCATCGTCCATCACCGGGTAGCCGGACTGCAGCTCGGTCGTCTTCAGCACGACGCGTCGCTGGTCGGCGCTCAGGTACGGGAAGCGCGTCTGCAGCAGGATCTCCGCGCCCTTCGGCACGACGGGCGGTGCGTCGGTCGACTCGATCGCGCCGAAGCCGTACGTCAGGCGGCGCGCGAAGGCCGCCTTGTTCGCCGTGTAATCGGCGAACCGGTCGTTGGCCGGCGTGCCCGAGTGCGCGAACGCGGCGAACGTCGTGCCGGTCGTCCCCGTGAGCTGCTGCAGCGCCTGGTGGGCCTGGTTGTACGCGGCCTGCGCATCGCTCGCGTACGCGCTCAGGTTCGCCGCGCTGACCGCCAGCGCGAGCATGCGACCGCCGATCACGTCGAGCGGCGAGTGCATGCCGGCGAGGATCCGGTTCTCGCCCAGTTCGAGGCCGCGGCTGACCATCTCCTGGAATCGCTCCGGCACGAGCCACGCCATCGTCATCGCGTCGCGCATCGCTTCGGCCTGGTGGCCGCTGATGAAACCGCCGTCGGTCGCGGGCGTCGTGCTTTCGGCCGGGACGAGCGTCGGCGCGACGATGACGCTGGAACTCCAGCGATACGGCCGCGCATACTTGTAGAAGCGCTTCGACGGTTCGGTCGACGCGTTGTTGCCCATTTCGTTGAGCAGATCGACGACCTTGCCGAAGCTCGCGTTCGTGCTGCTGCCGACACCGACGTTGTTGCCGGCGTCGTTGTAGAGCACCGTCGTCGCGTCGGCGGGCACGCTGGTGATGCTGGTGGTCTGCTGCGCGGCCGTGCGCCATGCGCTGGTGAGCGGGCCCATGCCGTCGGTCACGCTATAGCCCTTGCCGCGCCGGTCGTCGAAGTAGGCGGCGTCGGCCTGCTGCTGCGTGCGCGCGGTCGTTGCGTTGATCACGTACTGCACATTCGCCGCCAGCACCGTGTCGTTGAGAATCGTGCCGCACGGCGTGCCGCTGCCGGGCAGGCCCGAGCAGGTCGACGCAGAGATCGCCGGAAACGCGCCGTTGGCCGGCGCGCTCACGCCCGCATCGACCAGCATCGTCGACGGCTGCCACAGGTCGAGGAAGCGGCTCACCACGCGCACGGCCGCGTTGGTCGACAGCGTCGCATAGCGTGCGTCGCCGCGCTGGTTGGTCGCGATGTTGTCGACGAAGGCCGGCACGCTCGGCACGGGGGCGCTGTCGACGAAGCCGGGGTCCGCCGGCGGCGCGGGAACGGCCGCGATGGTCGGGTTCGTCGACGCGACGTCGTCACCGCCGCCGCAGGCGACCAGGACGAACGCACTCGACAGCGCTGCGACGTGCAGCGGGAAACGGCTCCGTGATACCAACATGCAAGACTCTATCCTGAGGGTCGAAGATGGCGGATTGTCGGGGGCGATCGTGACGTGGCGGTTAAGGATTTGTTGCGGCGCGCGGTCGACGCGCACGAATTCTCACTATTTGGTGAATTCGTGATGCTGAACATGCCGGACGGAGCGATCCGGTCGTCGGCGACGGTCGATAGTGGACCGCGACGCGCAAGCCGCGCATGCATGCACGGTCGAATCAGGAGACCGGAACCACGGCACTCACGCCGGTTGGGCGAGCGATTCCACGTCGGCGACGCACACGCGGTTTCTGCCCTGGCGCTTGGCCGCATAGAGGGCGAGGTCGGCCTGATGCGTCAGCGCATGCATTGACGGCGGCCGCGCGCGATGGCCGGTCGCGCAGCCGATGCTGACCGTGAAGGCCGGCATCGTCGCGTCGAACCCGTCGAGCCGGTTGCGCTCCACGGCGCCGCGAATCGCCTCGGCGACCTGCTGCGCACCGCGCTCGTCCGTGTCGGGCAACACCGCGACGAATTCCTCGCCGCCGTAACGTGCGGCGAGATCGCCGCGCCGTCGCGTATGCGCGCGGATGCATTCGGCGAGAAAGCGCAGCGCAGTGTCGCCTTGCGCATGGCCGTAGCGGTCGTTGTACTGCTTGAAGTGATCGGCGTCGATGAACAGCACCGACAGGCTGCCGTCGCTGCCGCGCTGCAGCCGTTCCCATTCGTCGGCGAGCGCGGCATCGAGCGCGCGACGGTTGTGCAGGCCCGTCAGCGGATCGGTGCGCGTGAGGTCCGTGAGCAGCGTCTGCTTGCGCAGGTTGTCGCGCAGCGCGAACGCGAGCAGCCACACCACCGCGCAGAACAGCGCGCCGATGACGGACGCCGACACGCCTGCCGTCCACGTCAGACGCGTGATGCCGGCCAGCACGTCGCGCTCGGCCGGCGCGACCACGGCGATCAGCGGCGTGCCGGGTACCCGCTGGTACGTGTAGAGCCGCAAGGTCCCGTCGATGCTCGAGCGCGCGGCATAGAAGCCCGCTTCGCGGCTCACCATCCGCTCGAACGACTTCGACCGGCGCAGCCGCACCATCTGGTGATCGGTCAACGGCGGATTGCGCGCGAGGATCGTGCCGTCCGCGCGCAGGATCGCGCTGACGCCGTGCGGGCCGACGTTCAACCGCGATAGCAGCTGATCGAAGTAGGCGAGATCGACGGCGACCACCGCGATTCCGTTGAACGCATGATCCGGCCGTTCGATGCGGCGCGACAGCGCGATCGATTCGGTGCCGCCGCGCGAACGCGCGCGGTACGCCTCGGACACGTAGAGGCCGACGTTGTCCGAATCGCGATGGACCTTGAAGTAGTCGCGATCGCTGAAGTCCCAGTTGTGGGTCGGGCCGCAACAACCGTCGATCAGCCGCCCGTCGCGGTCCGTCACGCCCATGCCGGTCACGTATTGCGCGGCCGTGCGCTCGAACAGCACGTCGTGACGCAAGCCGGCCTTCAGGCGCACGATCGCGGGATTGCCGAGATCGGCGGCGAGCGACACGAGCGCGTTGTTGGACGTTTCGACGGTGCGCGCGATCTCGCTGACGAGGACGGCCGCGACATTGCGCGACGTCTCGTGCGCATGTTCGACGACTTCGCTGCGCGCGGCCCACAGCGTCACCGCGCTGATGCCGAGCGCCGCGACCGACATCAGCGTGCCCAGCACACCGACGATCAGGTGGTGGCGACCGGCCCAGTCGGCAATTTTCTCGATCGAAGGGGATGCAGGCATGGCTCGCGCTCGTACGGGAAGCGGGCTGCGACGGCAGCGGCGCTGGTCAAATCCGGGTTAACGGCAGGTGTGCCCGGAAATCGAGGCCGGCATGCGGGGCGATGACTGCGCACAGGCACCGCAAACGTGTGCGAGCGGGGCGCGCCGGCAGTGGGCGCCGTGCAACGACTGCGTGACGATTGCGTAACCGCCGCGAATAAGCGCGGCGGCGCGGCCTCACTCGAGCCCGCCCTGGCACAGGTACTTGATCGACAGGTAATCGTCGAGGCCGTAGCGCGAGCCTTCGCGGCCGTAGCCCGATTCCTTCACGCCGCCGAACGGCGCGGCCTCGCTCGCGAGCGCGCCTTCGTTGATGCCGACGAGGCCCGTTTCGAGCCGTGCCGACACGCGCGCGATGCGGCGCAGGTCCTGCGTATAGAAATACGCGGCGAGCCCGAACGGCGTGTCGTTCGCGGCGTCGACGGCTTCGTCTTCCGTGTCGAACTTGAACAGCGCGGCGATCGGCCCGAAGGTTTCCTCGCAGGTCAGCTGCATGTCGGCGGTGGCGTCGCCGAGCACCGTCGGCGCGTAGTAGTTCGGCCCGAGTTCGGCCAGGCGCTTGCCGCCCGTGAGCACGCGTGCGCCGCGCTCGATCGCGTCGCCGACGTGGCGCGCGATCTTGTCGACCGCGCGTGCGTTGATCATCGGGCCGATTTGCGCGGCCGGGTCGGTTGCGGGCGCGACCTTCAGCGCGGCGACACGGGCGGTGAGTTTGGCGGCGAACGCATCGTAGACGCCGGCCTGCACGTACACGCGGTTCGGCGACACGCAGGTCTGGCCGCCGTTGCGGAACTTGGCGGCCATCAGCCCGTCGACTGCCGCGTCGAGTTCGGCATCGTCGAACACGATGAACGGCGCGTTGCCGCCGAGTTCCAGCGACAGCTTCTTCAGCGTCGCCGCCGATTCGCGTGCGAGCAGCTTGCCGACCGGCGTCGATCCGGTGAACGTGATCTTGCGCACGCGGCCGTCGGCGAGCCAGTCGGCCACTGCGTCGATGCCGCGTTCACGCGACGCGGCGATCATGTTCAGCACGCCGGGCGGCACGCCGGCTTCCTGCGCGAGGAAGGCGAGCGCGAGCGCGGTGAGCGGCGTGTCTTCCGCCGGCTTCGCGACGACCGTGCAGCCGGCCGCGAGCGCGGGCGCGATCTTGCGCGCGATCATCGCGAGCGGGAAATTCCACGGCGTGATCGCGGCGACGATGCCGATCGGCTCCTTGACCGCACTCAGCCGCTTGCCGCGCTGCTGCTGCGGAATCAGGTCGCCGTAGGTGCGCGTCGCTTCCTCGGCGAACCACTGCACGTACGACGCGCCGTACGCGACTTCGCCGCGCGCTTCGGCGAGCGGCTTGCCCTGTTCGCGCGACATCAGCTTCGCGAGATCGTCGGTATGCGCGACGATCGCCGCGTGCCATGCGCGCAGGATCGCGGCGCGGTCGCGAGCGGGCGTCGCGCGCCACGCGGGCAGCGCGCGGGCTGCCGCGTCGGTCGCGGCGCGCGCGTCGGCGGCGTCGCTGTCGGGGGCGTGGGCCACGGTGTCGAGCGTGGCCGGATCGGTGACGTCGAAGTGACGGCCGTCGCGCGCGTCGCACCACGCGCCGTCGATCAGGTTGGCGGTGCGAACGAGTTCGGGTCGGGAGAGCGTAAGCGGCATGACAGGTCCTTGTGTGAAGCGATTCGGTGACGACAGCGGCGGCGCGGGCGCGTGACTACCCCGCGCGGACAGCGAACTGCCGCGCTCATGGGTGCCGCACGCCGCGGTAGTCAGTGACGTTCGCCGAACAGCGATTCGAGCGGGTAGTGCCGTTTGACGAACGGCGACTTGATGATCACGTAGCTGAAATACTTCTCGATGCCGATGTTCTGCTCGAGCAGCCCTTCGACGATCGTCTGGTAATGGCTCACGCTGCGCGTGATGAACTTCAACAGATAGTCGTAGCCGCCGCTCGCGAGATGGCATTCGACGATCTCGTCGACGTTGCGGATCGCCGCGACGAAGCGGTCGAAGTCCTCGCGGCGGTGGTCGGCCAGCGTGACCTCGGTAAACACGACCTGCACGTCGCCGAGCTTCTCGAGCTGGATGTGCGCGCCGTAGCCGCCGATGTAGCCGGCCTTCTCGAGCCGCTTCACGCGGATCAGGCACGGACTGGGCGACAGCCCGACCGCATCGGCCAGTTCGACGTTGGTCATGCGGCCGCGCTTCTGCAACTGGGAGAGGATGCGCAGGTCGATGCGATCCAGCTTGCTGTCCGTCATGTTCACGTGAGAGCGGAAAAATGGAATGTCCGGTTACTTTAGAGTCGAACGATGGCCGCCACAAGCCCGGCTTTCCCTCGGCCGGCTCAGGCCGGCTGCGCGTGCGCGGCGTCCAGCGCGCGCTGCACGCCCGCGTCGGCCAGCACGTCGTCGAGCGTCTTGCGCACGCGTTCGAACAGCAGGTCGAACTCGCCCGCCGTGAAGCTCAGCGCCGGCGCGAAACCGAGCACGCCGTCGCCGAATGCGCGAAACACCACGCCGTTCGCGTACGCGGCCGCCGCGATCCGGTCGGGCACGTTCAGCGCCGCGTCGAAGCGCGTCTTGCGCGCCTTGTCGGACACCAGTTCGAGCGCGCCGAGCAGGCCGACCGAGCGCGCATCGCCGACGAGCGGATGCGCGCGCAGCGCATCGAGCCCCGCCGCGAAGCGCGGCGCCATCGCCTGGCCGTTCGCGAGCAGCCCGCCTTCGTGATAGAGCTTCAGCACCTCGAGGCCGATCGCCGCGCTCACCGGGTGCGCGGAATACGTATGCCCGTGACCGACCACGGCCGACTCCGCGCGGCTGCCCGCGAGGCCTTCGTAGATTTCGTCGGACATCAGCACCGCGCCCATCGGCGCATAGCCGGCGGTCAAGCCCTTCGCGACGGTCATCAGGTCCGGATCGACCTGCTCGGCCTCGCACGCGAACAGCGGGCCCGTGCGGCCGAAGCCGGTGATCACCTCGTCGGCGACGAACAGGATGCCGAGGCGCCGGCATGCATCGCGCATCGCCTTCAGCCAGCCGGGCGGCGGCACGATCACGCCGCCGGAGCCTTGCACGGGTTCGCAGAAGAACGCGGCGACGTTGTCCGCGCCGAGCTCCGCGACCTTCGCTTCGAGCGCGGCGACCGACGCGGCGATCAGCGCTTGCGGATCGTCGCCCAGCGGGTGGCGATACGGGTAGGGCGACGGAATATGGTGCTGGTCCGCGCGCGGCAGGTCGAAATGGCGGTGGAACGCGGGCAGCGCGGTGAGCCCCGCGCCGATCGACGACGAACCGTGATAGCCGCGCTCGAGCGCGATCATCTGCTTCTTCGACGGGCGGCCGGTCGCGTTGAAATAGTGCGTGATGAAGCGCACCGCGGAATCGACCGCATCCGAGCCGCCGAGCGTGAAGTACACGCGGTTCAGCGACGGCGGCGCGAGCGCCGCGAGCCGTTCGGCGAGCTCGATCGCGGGCTGCGAGCCGAAATGGAAATAGCCGGTCGCGTAAGGCAGCTTCTTCATCTGCTCGGCGGCGGCCTTCACGATGCTGTCGCGGCCGTAGCCGACGTTCACGCACCACAGGCCCGAGAACGCATCGAGCAGCGTATGGCCGTCGCCGTCGCGCAGGAACACGCCGTCCGCGGATTCGAGGACGGTGACGCCGCGCGCCTCGTGCGCGCGATAGTTGACGACGGGGTGGATCAGGTGTTGACGATCGGCTTCGATCAGCGCGGCTTGGTTCATGGCAGGGCGGGACTCTCGTCGGGTGTCAGCGGTGAGTCCATGCTACCGGGCGAGAATTCCGCACGCGTCTTCAATTTGTCGCCGGAAACGTATGGTCGCGGCGTTTGCACGGGGCGCTGCGGCATTTTCTGCTGCGCGCCCCGCCGGGCCGGGCGAACGCGTCAGTAGCCGCGCGCGCGATCGACGATGCCGATCATCGGCTGGCCCGCGCGATGGCGCGCGAGGTTCTCGAGCACCGCGTCGACCGCGGTGTCGGGCCGCGTCGCGCTCGCGATGTGCGGCGTGATGCGAATGCGCGGATGCGTCCAGAACGGGTGGCCGGCCGGCAACGGTTCGGGCTCCGTCACGTCGAGGATCGCGCTGTCGAGCCGGCCGCTGTCGAGCGCGGCGAGCAGCGCGGCCGCATCGAGCTGCGGGCCGCGCCCGACCTGCACGAGCGACGCGCCGGCCGGCAGTGCATCGAACACGCGTGCGCCGAGCAGGCCGCGCGTGCTGTCGGTGAGCGGCAGCAGGCAGATCAGGATGTCGGTGCGGGCCAGGAACGCGTCGAGCGCCGCGTCGCCCGCGTAGCAGTCGATGCCGTCGAGCGTGCGCGGCGTGCGGCTCCAGCCGGCGCACGGGAAACCGAAGCGCCGCAGCGTGTCGAGCACGGCCTGGCCGAGCGTGCCGAGCCCGAGCACGCCCACGCGCCGCGACGCGGCCGCGCGCACCGGCTTCTCGCACCATGCCTGGACGCGCTGTTGCGCCGCATAGTCGAACAGGTCGCGGTGGATCGTCAGCACCGCCTGCGTCACGTATTCGACCATCCCTTCGACGATGCCCGGCTCGATCATCCGCACGACCGGAATGTGTGCCGGCACGCGTGACAGGTCGAACTGATCGATGCCGGCGCCGACCGAGAACACGACCTCGAGGTTGGGCAGCAGCACGACCGGGTCGTCCGGCGGTTGCCACGCGGCGAGGTAGCGCACGTCGTGCGGATCGCCGAGATCCGGCCAGATCCGGAATGGGAGGTCGGGCGCGCGTTGCGCGAAGCGTTGTGCCCATTGCGCGCCGCGCACCGGGTCGGCCTTGTACAGGAAGCTCATCGTGCGTGCCGCTCAGCCGAGTGCCTGGTTGACGATCGCGAACGCGCGCAGCGCCGGATCGCGCGCGGGCGCCGCGCCGCGCGCCATCGCGACGACGGTATCGACATGCGGCAGGCCGAGCCCCTGCAGCCAGTCGGACAGCCCGCTGTCGCCCGGCACGTCGAGGCGCACGAACATGCCTTCGTGCAGCGCGAGCCAGTGGCTGATGAGCGCCTGCGCGCGCAGCGCGTCCGGCGCGATCACCGGGCCGATCACATGGCCGCGGCCGAAGCGGCGGAACAGCGCGAAGCCGAGCAGTTCGCCGTCGCGATCGAGCGCGATCCCGTTCGCGATGTCGAGCAGCGCATCGGTCACCGCGCCGCGCTCGTAGCCCGCCGCGCGCGACGCGAGCGCCGCGAGGCGCGGCCCGTCGTTCGTGCCGAGCGGGCGCAGGCGCTCGCCCGGCGGCAGCGAGATCAGCGGCGGCTGGAACGCAGCGCCCTGGTGCTGGTCGATCGTGGCGATCGCTTCGAAGCCGAACTTCACATAGAGCGGTTCGCCGGACGGCGTCGCATGCAGGAATATCGTGCGCGCGCCGAGACTGTCGACGACGCGCGTGAGCAGTTCGCGGCCGATGCCGCGACCCTGATGTTCGGGCGACACGATCACCATGCCGAGCGACGCGTGTGAATCGTCGAAGCGCCAGCCGAGCGCGGTGCCGACGACGCCGGATGCGTCCTCGGCGACGAAGCCGCCGCCGAGCTGGAGCGCGAAGCGCCAGTCGTCGAGGCGGTGCGGCCACTTGACCGCTTCCGACAGGCGGTGCGCGGCGGGCAGGTCGGTGTCGACGAACGGGCGATAGGTAAGCGTGCGGGAAGGATTGAGGTCGGCCACGCCGGACTCCGGATGGGTAGAAATGACCTATCGACTCTGCCAGCGACCCACCGGCGCGGATAGGACGATTCGCCTGTTTTCCGGCGTCGACGGGCGGCCGCGCGAGATCGATGCAAGCCGGCTCGATCGGCGCGGACGAACGCGCGCGTCGTGCCGGCCGGGCCCGTCATTCCGACAGCTTGTGCTGGATGAACGCCGGTACGATGGGAGCAGGATGGCGCGGCGGCGGTTGCCGCGCCGCACCGCGTGGCGGCCGTGCCGCGCATGCGCGTGGCGGTGTCGCGAGGCACGTCGGTCGGCCGGCGCGCATCGCCCGGGCGCGCACCGCAGATCGTGCCGTGCAGGGCGCGCAACACGCGGCGATCGTGCGTTTCGGGCGGCATCGAACGACGTGCGACGGACTTTTTGCCCTGATTCAATTTCATACAACCCAGCCCGTCCCCGGCCCTGCCGGGGCTTCACACCGACAGGACGTCACCATGATCCAGTTTGAACCGAAGTACATCACCTTCGACTGCTACGGCACGCTGACCCATTTCCGGATGGCCGAGACGGCGCGCGAAATCTATGCGGATCGGTTGTCGCCGGCCACGATGGAGGCCTTCGTGCGCGCGTTCGCCGCGTATCGGCTCGACGAGGTGCTCGGCGCATGGAAGCCGTACCGCGACGTCGTCGTCAATGCGGTCCGCCGCACGTGCGCGCGGATCGGCGTGAAGTTCGACGAGGCCGAGGCCGAACGCTTCTATCTGGCTGTGCCGACGTGGGGCCCGCATCCGGACGTGCCGGCCGGCCTGTCGCGGCTCGCCAGCAAGTACAAGCTCGTGATTCTGTCGAACGCGATGGATGACCAGATCATGAGCAACGTCGACAAGCTCGGCGCACCGTTCCATGCGGTGTTTACCGCGCAGCAGGCGCAGTCGTACAAGCCGCGCATGCAAGGCTTCGAATACATGTTCGACAAGCTCGGCTGCAAGCCGGAGGACGTGCTGCACGTGTCGTCGAGCCTGCGCTACGACCTGATGACGGCCGAGGATCTCGGCATCAAGCACAAGGCGTTCGTGAACCGCGGTCACGAGCCGGGCACGCCGTTCTACAACTACTACGAGGTGTCGGACATCGGCCAGCTCGCGACGCAGCTCGGGCTGTAAGCCGGCTGCGCCGGCCGATTCATCGAGCGCCGGGACGCGGCCGTGATGCCGTCGCGTCCCGGCGCGTTCGGTCAGCGCACGAAATGAGGGTAATTACCGATATCGAGTCGTTCAAGCCGGGGCCGCCCGGGCCGATATATGTACCGAACGGTTAATATTTCGAGGCCCCCGCATGAAGTTGTCCACCAAACTGCTGATGCTCGTCGCCGCGGCGCTGCTCGGCGTCGTCCTGCTCG
The DNA here is from genome assembly GCF_040545115.1 of Burkholderia sp. 567. Classification (NCBI taxonomy): domain Bacteria; kingdom Pseudomonadati; phylum Pseudomonadota; class Betaproteobacteria; order Burkholderiales; family Burkholderiaceae; genus Burkholderia; species Burkholderia sp. 567. The sequence goes on along the minus strand of NZ_JBEPLG010000003.1, from coordinate 237,050 downwards.
CCGCGTTGTCGCTGCACACGCTGCGCGACGCGCTGATCGACAGCCGCCGCGAAGAGATCGTCATTCTGCTGACCAAGGCCGAGCACCTGGTCGATTCGTATCGCGCGATGCAGACGAGCGGCACGCTCACGCAGGAGCAGGCGCAGCAGCAGGCCAAGGCCGCGCTGGCGGCGCTCAACGCGAATTCGAAGAGTTACTTCTGGGTCACGACGTCCGACGGCGTCAACCTCGTGCACCCGAACGCGAAGTTCATCGGCACGCGCGCGAAAGGCAACCGCACGACCAGCGGCCTGACCGACAGCGACGCGTACCGCGCGGGGATGGCGCAGGCGCATTTCGCGCTCGTCGACGTGCTGATCAAGCGCAGCCCTGACGCGGACCTGGAGCCGAAGCTGCAGGGCGTGGTCGCGATTCCGGACTGGAACTGGTGGATCGGCACCGGATTTTTCTACGACGACATCAACGCGGCGTTTGCCCGGCTCGCGATGGTGCTGGGCGCCGTCGCGCTCGTCATCGCCGCGGCGCTCGCGGCCATCGCATGGGGCGTGCTGCGCAGCGTCAGGCGCACGCTGGGCGGCGAGCCCGCGCATGCGACGCAGATCGCCGCCCGCATCGCCGCCGGCGAACTGGACGTGCCGTTCGATACGGCGCACGCCGCGCCCGGCAGCCTGCTCGTCGCGCTGGGCGACATGAAGGCGCGGCTGACCGACACCATCGCCGAGATCCAGACCACGACCCACTCGATCGCCACCGGCACCGGCGAGATCGCGCAAGGCAACCTGGATCTGTCGCAGCGCACGGAGCAGCAGGCCGCATCGCTGCAGGAAACGGCGGCGAGCATGGAGCAGATCACGTCCACGGTCAAACAGAACGCCGACAACGCGCGGCAGGCGAATGCGCTCGTGGCCCAGGCGAAGGATGCGACCGAACTCGGCGGCGCCGCCGTGCAGGCGGTCGTCGAAACGATGCGGCAGATTTCGGATGGATCGGTGCGGATCGCCGACATTACCGTCGTCATCGAAAGCATCGCCTTCCAGACCAACATTCTCGCGCTCAACGCCGCGGTGGAAGCCGCGCGGGCCGGCGAGGAGGGGCGCGGGTTCGCCGTCGTCGCGTCGGAAGTCCGCTCGCTCGCGCAACGCAGCGCCGCGGCCGCGAAGGACATCAAGGGATTGATCGACGCGTCGGTCGAGCGGGCCGGCAGCGGCAGCCGGCTCGTCGAGACGGCCGGCGAGCGCATGACGGAGATCGTCCGGTCGATCGACCGGGTGGCCGACATCATGGGCGAGATTTCCGCGGCATCGGCCGAGCAAAGCACCGGCATCGAACAGATCGGGCTGGCGGTCGCGCAAATGGACGAAGTCACCCAGCAGAACGCCGCGCTCGTCGAGCAGGCGGCTGCCGCCGCTTCGTCGCTGGACGAGCAGGCGGCGCGCCTGCGGGCCGCCGTATCGGTATTCCGGCTCGCTGCGTGACGGCTTCGCGCCGTCCGCTCGCGGCCGGCGTATCACCCTGCCTCTGGGCGTCGCGCCGGCGCCCGCCCGGCGTGCGCGGCGACATGCCGGTGACGCACGCGTCGCCGCACGCGGGCGCGGCGCCTGACGGCTGCATGCGCCCGGTTTCCGGGCAGTCCCGCCTGCTTCCCGGCTTCCCGCCAAGCCGTTCCGATCGAGCGGCATTCTTCTGAACTTTCCTGCGCGACGTCCCGTCGCGATCCCCACCGTCGACGCCCGTGCATGCGGCGATCTGCCGCAACGTGCCGCTCGTGTCGGCCGTCGTGGGCAGGCGCGCACGCATTCGACACAAACGTGCGGTTTGCGTGAGCCAAACGCGCGCCGGATGCCGAACGGGCAATTTTGTCGGCGCAATCTGCGGCGGCCGCGGCCTTACGATTTCCTGCATCGACACGGGTTCGGCAACTACCGCGACACGCCGCCGGGCCAACGGCGACACGTGCGTGCACGCAGCAATTCATGCTGCGCGGGCCGCTCAAAACGGTCGATTCGTATCGTGCGGGCCGCCCGAATCGCGACAAACCGCATTTTGGCGATGCTTAAATGAATTGCATGTGTACGACGTTGCGCCCGCCACCAGCAAGCGGGCGCGGCGGGATTCGAGAACCACGCTGGACCCAGGACCCCACTTTCCACAGTCAGGAGCAGTTCGGATGAGCGACGATATCGACAACGGCGGCAAGGGCGGCTTCACGCGCCGCGACATGATGAAGGTCATGGCGGCGAGCGGCATGATGGCCGCCGGCGCCGGCGGACTGCTGATGACCCCCGGCTCTGCATTCGCCGCGCCCGCGCCGAAGCGCGGCGGCAAGATCCGGGTCGCGAACGAAGCCGGCTCGACGTCCGATACGCTCGACCCGGCCAAGGGCTCGACGGGCGCGGACTACACGCGCTTCTTCATGTTCTACAGCGGCCTCACGCAGCTCGATGCGAGCCTGACGCCGCAGATGAACCTCGCCGAGTCGCTGCAGACGACCGATGCGAAGACGTGGATCATCAAGCTGCGCAAGGGCGTCACGTTCCACGACGGCAAGCCGGTCGGCCCGGCCGACGTGGTGTTTTCGCTGATGCGCCACAAGAACGCGGCCACCGCGTCGAAGGTCAAGACGCTTGCCGAACAGTTCGCGGACGCGAAGGCGAGCGGCCCGGACGAAGTCACGCTCACGCTCGCCAGCGCGAACGCGGACCTGCCGGTGATCCTCGCGACGCCGCAATTGGTGATCGTCAAGGACGGCACGACCGACTTCTCGACCGGCATCGGCTGCGGCCCGTACAAGCTGAAGTCGTTCAAGCCGGGCGTGTCGACCGTCGGCGTGCGCAACGACAGCTACTTCAAGCCGGGCAGGCCGTATCTCGACGAGATCGAGCTGATCGGCATCAGCGACAGCGCCGCGCGCCTGAACGCGCTGCTGTCGGGCGACGTGCACCTGATCAACGCGATCGATCCGCGCTCGACGCAGCGGGTCTCGTCGACGCCGGGCTACGCGCTGAAGGAAACCAAGTCGGGCCTCTATACCGACCTGATCATGCGCAGCGACAACCCGATCGTCTCGAGTCCCGATTTCGTCGAAGGGATGAAGTACCTGTTCGATCGCGAGCAGCTCCGCACGGCGGTGTTTCGCGGCTACTCGGTGATCGGCAACGACCAGCCGATTCCGCCGGGGCACCGCTACTTCAACGCGTCGCTGCCGCAGCGGGCGCACGATCCGGACAAGGCGAAGTTCCTGTTCAAGAAGGCGGGCGCGCTCGGCGCCACGTTGCCGCCGGTCTATGCGACGTCCGACGCGAACGGGTCGATCGAAATGGCCGTGCTGCTGCAGCAGGCCGGCCAGAAGATCGGGCTGAACCTGCAGGTCAACCGCGCGTCGCCCGACGGCTATTGGTCGAACCACTGGATGAAGCACCCGCTCACCTTCGGCAACATCAACCCGCGCTCGAGCGCCGACGTGCTGTTCACGCAGTTCTTCAAGTCGGATGCGCCGTGGAACGAGTCGGGCTGGAAGAACGCGAAGTTCGACCAGTTGCTGCTCGCCGCGCGTTCGGAAACCGACGACGCGAAGCGCAAGCAGATGTACGGCGACATGCAGGTGATCGTGGCGCAGCAGGGCCGGGTCGGCATTCCGGCGTTCATCAGCTTCCTCGACGGCTACGACAAGCGGCTCGCGGGCCTCGGCTCGATCCCGACCGGGCCGATGATGGGCTTCACGTTCGCCGAGAACGTGTGGTGGAACGCATGACGTTGTGGCTGGCCGCCGTCGCGCGGCCGGTGCGAATCATCGCGCCGGCCGCACGCGGCTTTTCCGGGAGTGCGACTCCATGAACCGAATTCTCATCGGGCTGATCGGCCGGCGCATCGCGGTCACCGCGCTGACGCTGCTGATCGTATCCGCGATCATCTTCACGATCACGAACCTGCTGCCGGGCGACGCCGCCCAGGCCGCGCTCGGCCAGTCGGCGACGCCGGAGACGGTCGCCGCGCTGCGCCAGCAGTTCGGTCTCGACATGCCGGCGCACGTGCGTTACCTGCACTGGCTCGGCGGGCTGCTGCACGGCGACTTCGGCCGGTCGTTTTCCGGCGACATGCCGGTGTCGGAGCTGATCGGCGGGCGCCTGCCGAAGTCGCTCACGCTGGCGGCGATCACCACCGCCGTGTCGGTGCCGATCGCGCTGCTGCTCGGGATCCTCGCGGCGGTCAAGCGCGAGTCGGCGATCGACCGCGTGATCAGCCTCGGCACGCTGTCGCTCGTCGCGACGCCGGAATTCCTGATCGCGACGGTCGCCGTGCTCGTGTTCGCGGTGAAGCTGCACTGGCTGTCCGCGCTGTCGTACAGCGGCCCGATCGAAAGCCTGCACGATTTCCTGCGTGCGTATGCGATGCCGGTGCTGACGCTGTGCGCGGTCGTGATCGCGCAGATGGCGCGGATGACGCGCGCCGCGGTGATCGAGCAACTGAGCGCGTCGTATGTCGAGATGGCCGTGTTGAAGGGCGCGAGCCCCGCGCGCGTCGTGCTGCGCCATGCGTTGCCGAACGCGATCGGCCCGATCGCCAATGCGATCGCGTTGAGCCTGTCGTATCTGCTCGGCGGCGTGATCGTCGTCGAGACGATCTTCAACTATCCGGGCCTCGCGAGCCTGATGGTCGACGCCGTCAGCAACCGCGATTTCCCGTTGGTTCAGGCCTGCACGCTGATCTTCTGCGTCGCTTACCTGACGCTGGTGCTGTTCGCCGACCTGTGCTCGATCGTGTCGAACCCGCGACTGCGCACCTGAGTGTTTCGTTTTCCTTCCGAGATGCCGCCCATGCAACCGATCGAACCCGTACAACGCAGCAGCGCGCTGCCGCCATCCGGCGACCCGCCCCTCGGGCGGGGCAGCATGCCGCCTGCCGCGCCCGCCCCCGACCGGCCGCGCAAGCGCCGCGCCGCGCGCATCGCCTTGACCGCCGGCGGCCGCGTCGGCCTGTCGATGGTCGGCCTGATGCTGTTCGTCGCGGTGTTCGGGCCGCTGATCGCGCCGCATGACGTCGGCGCGATCGTCACGCCGGACGTGTTCGCGTCGTTCAGTGCGAAGCTGCCGTTCGGCTCCGACTTCCTCGGCCGCGACATGCTGAGCCGGATCCTGTACGGCACGCGGCTGACCGTGCTGCTCGCGCTCGCCGCGGTGCTGCTCGCCGCGGTGACCGGCACGACGCTCGGACTGCTCGCGACCGTGTCGGGCCGCGCGGTCGACGAGACGATGAGCCGGCTGCTCGACGCGCTCACGTCGATTCCGTCGAAGATGTTCGCGCTGATGTTCGTCGCCGCATTCGGCTCGTCGCTGCCGCTGCTGGTCCTCACCGCCGCGATCAGCTACATGCCCGGCTCGTACCGGATCGCGCGCGCACTGGCCGTCAACATCAGCACGCTCGAATTCGTGCAGGTGGCCAAGGCGCGCGGCGAAAGCGCGCTGTACATCGCGTGCGTCGAGATGCTGCCGAACATGATCCACCCGATGCTGGCGGACACCGGGCTGCGCTTCACGTTCGTCGTGCTGCTGCTGAGCGGCCTGAGCTTTCTCGGGCTCGGCGTGCAGCCGCCGTATGCGGACCTCGGCTCGCTCGTGCGCGAGAACATCGCGAGCCTCGGCGACGGCTCGGCCGTCGCGATCATGCCCGCGGTCGCGATCGCGATCCTGACGGTGGGCGTCAACCTGTTGATCGACGGCCTGCCGCATCGCGGCCGCCGCAAGGGCGCGGCCGGCGCCGCGGGAGAACGCTGATGCGAGATGAATCGACTCCGCTCGTGCAAGTGCGCGGGCTGCGCGTGGTCGGCGGCCGTCCGGGCGGCGTGGAAACGACGATCGTCCACGACGTCGACTTCGACGTCGCGCGTGGCGAGGTGCTCGCGCTGATCGGCGAATCGGGCTCCGGCAAGACGACGATCGCGCTGTCGCTGATGGGCCATGCACGCGCCGGCTGCCGGATCGCCGGCGGCTCGGTGAAGCTCGGCGGCACGGACGTATGCACGCTGTCCGCGCAGGCGCTGACCGCATTGCGCGGCCGCAAGGTCGCGTATATCGCGCAGAGCGCCGCCGCCGCGTTCAACCCGTCGCGCACGATTCTCGACCAGGTGATCGAGAGCGCGCTGATCCACAAGACGATGACGAAGCGCGATGCGCAGGCGAAGGCGGTCGAGCTGTTTCGCGCGCTCGCGCTGCCGGAGCCGGAGACGATCGGCAAGCGCTATCCGCACCAGGTGTCGGGCGGTCAACTTCAGCGGCTGATGGCCGCTATGGCGTTGATCACCGATCCGGAGCTGGTGATCCTCGACGAGCCGACCACCGCGCTCGACGTAACCACGCAGATCGACGTGCTGCAGGCGTTCAAGAACGTGATCCGGCGCTACGGGATGAGTGCGGTGTACGTGTCGCACGACCTGGCGGTGGTTGCGCAGATGGCCGACCGGATCGTCGTGTTGAGCGACGGCCAGATCCGCGAAGCGGGCGAGACCGAACAGATCCTGCATGCGCCGGCGCACCCGTACACGCAAAGCCTGATCGCGGCGGTCATGCCAGGCGCGATCGAACGCGACGCGAAATTCGCGCAGGCCGCGCCCGCGCCGCTGCTCGACGTGCGCGGCGCGGTCGCCGGCTACGGCGGCCGGACCGCGAAAGGCTGGCCCGCGAAGGTGATCCTGCACGAGGTGGACCTGCGCATCGGGCGCGGGCAGACGGTCGGCGTGATCGGCGAATCGGGCTCCGGCAAGACGACGCTCGCGAAGGTGATCGCGGGCCTCGTGCCGGCGACGGCCGGGCAGATCCTGCTCGACGGCGAGCCGCTCGCGCTCGACATCGGCAAGCGCTCCAAGGAGCAGCACCGCCGCGTGCAGATCGTGTTCCAGAACGCCGATACCGCGCTCAACCCGGTGCATACCGTCGAGCGCACGCTGGCGCGGCCGCTCGCGTTCTATCACGGGATCAAGGGCGCGCGGGCGCGGCAGCGCGTCGCGGAACTGCTCGACCTCGTGCGGCTGCCGCAGGCGGTGGCCGCGCGACGCACAGGCGAGCTGTCGGGCGGGCAGAAGCAGCGCGTGAACCTCGCGCGCGCACTCGCGGCCGAGCCCGACCTGATCCTGTGCGACGAAGTGACGTCGGCGCTCGACACCGTGGTCGGCGCCGCGATCATGGACTTGCTGCGCGACCTGCAGGCGAAGCTCGGCGTGTCGTACGTGTTCATCACGCACGACATCGCGAAGGTGCGCGCGATCAGCGACGACATCGTCGTGCTGTATGCGGGCCGCCGCGTCGAAACCGGCAGTCGCGATGCGCTGTGCGCGCCGCCTTATCACCCGTATTCGCACCTGCTCGTGTCGTCGGCGCCGGAGCTGCGCGCGGGCTGGCTCGACGATGCGGCCGAGCGTTGCCATCGGCCGCTGGTGCCGATCGGCGAGCGCGAGAACGAGGCCGAGCTGTGCCCGTTCCTGTCGCGCTGCTCGATGCGGGTGGACGGCGTGTGCAACCAGACGGCGCCCACGCTGCGCACGCTCGGGAACGGCGCGAAGGTGTTGTGTCATCGCAGCGAGGAAGACCTCACGCGCTTCCAGGCGGAGCCGGTGGAGGCCGACGGCGCGCCGGTGCAGCCGGTGCGTCTGTAGCGCGCCGGACGTTACGTGTTCGTCGCGCGTGCCGTGGCAGCCGGTGCTCCGCATAGTCTGCTGCGGCGGTCGCGCAAAACGGCAATTTGTACGCGTGCCGCGCGCGAATACGCGGCAACTGCGGTTTTTGACGGTGATTAAATGATTCTCATTGAACGGTCGCCGATCGTCATTGCCGGCATGCAAAGAAGGATCCGATGAAACTGGAATCGTACTGGCTGGATACCCGCCCCGCGTTTCGCGCCGGCAGCGAAGGGCCCGTCGACGGACGCGCGGACGTGGTCGTGATCGGCGGCGGTTTCACCGGCTTGTCGGCAGCGCTCGCGCTCGCGCAGCGCGGCGTCTCGGTGGTCGTGCTCGAAGCCGCGCAGGTCGCGGGCGAAGCGTCGGGCCGCAACGGCGGCCAGTGCAATACCGGCGTCGCGCAGGACTATGCGTCGCTCGCCGCGCGCATCGGTGTCGCGCAGGCGAAGCAGTTCTATCGCGCGTACGAAAGCGCGGTGAAGAGCGTCGAGACGATCGTGACCGAACAGGCGATCGACTGCGACTTCCGGCGCGCGGGCAAGCTGAAGCTCGCCGCGAAGCCGCAGCATTTCGCGGGGCTCGCCAGAACGTTCGACGCGTTGCGGCACGACGTCGATCCGGACATCGAATTGATCGAGCCGACGCGGATCCGCGATGAAGTCGGCTCCGACGGTTTTTACGGCGGGCTGTTGCAGCGCAACGGTGCGCAGATGCACATGGGCAAGTTCGGCGTCGGGCTCGCGCACGCAGCCGTGCGGGCCGGCGCGCGCATCTACGAGCATGCGGCCGTCACGCAACTCGAGCGGCTCGACGGCGAGCGCCACACGATCACCAGCACGCGCGGCACGATCGTCGCCGACCGCGTGCTGGTCGCGACCGGCGCATCGCAGCTCGGGCCGTTCGCATGGTTCCGGCGGCGCATCGCGCCGGTCGGCAGCTTCATCGTCGTCACCGAGCCGTTGGCCGACGCGCAGTTGAACCGGCTGTTCCCGCATCGTCGTGCGTATGTGACGTCGCGCCAGATCGGCAACTACTTCCGCGTGACGCCCGATAACCGATTGTTGTTCGGCGGCCGCGCGCGCTTCGCGATGTCGAGCCCTCGCTCGGACGCGAAAAGCGGCGACATCCTGCGCGCCGGCATGGCCGGCTATTTCCCCGAGCTGGCTCACGTCCGCCTCGATTACTGCTGGGGCGGGCTGGTCGACATCACCGCCGACCGGCTGCCGCGCGCGGGCCAGCACGACGGGCTCTATTACTCGATGGGCTACAGCGGCCACGGCGTGCAGATGGCGGTGCACATGGGCCGCGTGATGGCCGACGTGCTGTACGGCGCGGCCGCGTCGAACCCGTGGCGCGAGCTCGACTGGCCGGCGATGCCCGGCCATTTCGGGCACGCGTGGTTCCTGCCGATCGTCGGCGCGTATTACCGGATGCAGGATTTCCTGCACTGAAGCGAGCGCCCAGGAGATTCGACATGAAAGTGCGTTTCGTTTACCCATTCTCCGTCGTGCAGGCGGCGGCATGAGGGCGGCGAGCATGACTGGTCCGTTCCACGATCCGGTTGAGGATGCGACGCCCCGCCCGGTGCGTGTCGCGCGGCCCGTGTCGCCTGCGATCGGCGACGTGCTGCGCACGATCGACGCGTCGTTCGCGCAGCCGCTGAACCTCGACACGCTCGCGGCCGTGGCCGGATTGAGCGTGTCGCGTTTCACCGCGCGTTTTCGCAGCGAAACCGGGCTGTCGCCGCACCGATATCTGTGCCTCGTGCGAGTGCGGCGTGCGCAGGACTTGCTGCGCGCCGGTCTCGCGCCGTCGGTCGTCGCGACCGACGTCGGCTTCTTCGATCAGAGCCATCTGTGCCGGCATTTCCGGCGGGTGCTCGGGATCACGCCGGGTGATTACGTGGTGGCGCGGCCGGGTAGGCCGCCCGCGCGAACTTCGCCGACGCGCACACGCGCCGAACGCAGCGACGCGTCGTGTCACGTCGCGTAGGCGCCAGGCGCGGGCCGCATGCCGCGCGCCCGCAGATTTCCGGCTCGTAGCCGGCGAACGACGATTTCCGATATCGCGCGACGGCTTTCGACCGGCCGCCGCGCACTGCACAGGAGCAGGAATGACCGCAGCTTTCGTGTTGCACCGTGCCGACGGCACACTTTCTTCAACCGCGTTTCGCAAGCAGGCGTTCGGCGAGAACGATCCTTTCGCGCGAGATCGCGAGATTGCGTGGGAAGGGCCCGACGCGATGGCTGCGGGACGGATCGGCTTCGTCGGCGAACTCGACATCGCGAGCTTTCCGCACATCGAAACCCTCGTGGTCGTCGCAGGCGAGCTGACACTCGAAGCGGCCGGCGCCGCGCCGCTGGTGCTCGGCCCGCGCGAGGGCGTGGTGATCGGCGGTGGCACCGCGCTGCGCATCTCCGCGCAAACGCCCGTGCTGTTGACGTTCTGCGCGGCCGCGTGCACGAACCCGACGAAGCGCGGCCTCTTCGCGCTGCGTGCCGACGCCGACTTCAAGCCGTCGTCGACGCTGCCCGCGGAAGTGCTGCTCGGGCCCGCGCCGCAATGCCGCAGCGACAACGTGTTTCTCGACGACAGCGCCGAGTACTGCGCGGGCACGTGGGATTCGACGCCCTATCACCGGATCATTCGCCCGCATCGCGTGAACGAATTCATGCTCCTGCTGGACGGCGGCGTGCGGTTCGCCGCGCCCGACGGCAGCGTCCTGTCGCTCGGCGCAGGCGACGCGCTGTTCGTGCCGCGCGGCGCGCCGATCGGCTGGGAAAGCAGCGAACGCGTGGCGAAGTTCTACGTTGTGCAAAACGTCCAAGCATCAACCGACCGAGACTGAACATGTCCCCTCCGCTGCGCCATATTGAAACTTCGCCCACGCCACCGGCTTCGGCCGACGTCGTCGTGATCGGCGGCGGCATCATCGGCGTCTTCACCGCCTACTACCTCGCCCGGCGCGGGGTGTCGGTCGCGCTGGTCGAGAAGGGCCGCATCGGCGCCGAGCAGTCGAGCCGCAACTGGGGCTGGTGCCGGCAGCAGAACCGCGACGCGCGCGAGTTGCCGATGGCGAGCAAGAGCATCGACCTGTGGGAACGATTCGCCGCCGAATCCGGCGAAGACACGGGCTTTCATCGCTGCGGGCTGCTGTATCTGAGCAACGACGACGAAGAGCTGTCACGCTGGGCCAGCTGGGGCGAATTCGCGAAGACCGCGGGCGTGACCACGTACATGCTCGACAGCAAGCAGGCCGCCGAGCGCGGACGGGCAACGGGGCGGCAGTGGAAGGGCGGCGTGTTCTCGCCGACCGACGGCACGGCCGACCCCGGCAAGGCCGCGCCGGCCGTGGCCGCCGCGCTGATCAAGCTGGGCGGCAGTGTCCACCAGCACTGCGCGGCGCGCGGCATCGAACTCGAAGGCGGCCGGGTCGCGGGCGTCGTCACCGAGGCGGGCGTCATCAAGACCCGAACGGTCGTGATGGCCGGCGGTGCATGGGCGTCGTCGTTCTGCCGCCAGCTCGGCATCCGGTTTCCGCAAGCGTCGATCCGTCAGTCGATCCTGAGCGTGTCGCCGGTCGAAACGCCGTTGCCGGATGCGATGTACACGTCCGGCGTGTCCATCACGCGCCGCAGCGACGGACGCTACGCATTGGCGATCAGCGGCCGCGCGCGCGTGGACCTGACGCCGCAGTTCCTGCGCTTCGCGCCGCAATTCGTGCCGATGTTCGCGAAACGCTGGCGCAATCTGCTGCCGGGCGGCCTCGAAGGCGTGCGCGGCGGCCACGAAACGTTGAAGCGCTGGCGCCTCGACGCGCCGACGCCGATGGAAGCCGTGCGCATTCTCGATCCGAAGCCCGACATGCCGACGGTCGCCGAAACGTACCGCCGCGCGGCCGAACTGTTGCCCGAACTGCGCGAAGCGAAAATCACGCACGCGTGGGCCGGGTTCGTCGACAGCACGCCAGACGGCGTGCCGGGCATCGGCGAAGTGCCGGGGGTGCCGGGGCTAATCCTCGCGGCAGGGTTTTCGGGTCACGGTTTCGGGATTGGCCCGGGCGCCGGGCACCTGATCGCCGATCTCGCGTCTGGTGCGCAACCTTTCGTGGACCCGGCGCCGTACCGGCCCGGCCGGTTCAGCGAGTCCGCATGGGGCAAGGTCGCGGATTTCTAGTCCGCGGTCGTCACGGGAACGATGGTGGCGGCCTCGGGATGATGCGTTTCGATCCGGACGGCGCGCGAGCGGCCGGATCGGTGTAGTGAATGCTCGCCGCGCTGTGCAGCCCGGTGCTGCCGACAATGGAGTGCCTGATGCGTTTCAGTTCCTACTGGCTCGATACGTCGGAGCCATTCGCGAGCAGCTCGCCGGAGTTGCATGACGGAAGTTGCGACGTGGTGGTGGTGGGCGGCGGCATCACCGGTTCGGCCGCCGCACTGGCGCTGGCCAAGAAAGGCGCGCGCGTGATCGTCTGCGAGGCGGGCACCGTCGGGCAGGCGGCATCGGGACGCAACGGCGGCATGTGCAACAACGGCTTCGCGCAGGATTACGCGTCGCTGTCGCAGCGCATCGGCACGGAGCTGGCGAACCGGTTGTATCTCGCGTTCGATGCGGGTGTCGATACGGTCGAGCGGCTGGTCCGGGAGGAGTCGATCGATTGCGATTTCGCGCGGCGCGGCAAGCTGAAGCTCGCGGCGAAGCCCGAGCACTACGACAAGCTCGTGCGAAGCCAGGCGCTGCTCGCCGCCAGCGTCGACCCCGACACGCGCCTGGTCACGAAGGCGGAGCTGCGCGACGAGATCGGCTCGAACCGATATCACGGCGGGCTGCTGTTCGGCAAGAGCGCCGGGATGCATGTTGGCCGTTATGTGCGCGGCCTCGCGCGCGCCGCGCAAGCCCGCGGCGCGCATATTCTCGAGCATGCGCCGGTGCTCGGCCTGCAGCGGCAAGCGGGTGGCGCGTACGCGGTGCAAACACCGCTCGGCGAGATCCGCGCGCGCCAGGTGCTGCTCGCGAGCGGCATTTCGCAGGTCGGGCCGTTCGGCTGGGTTCGCCGCAGGATCGTGCCGGTCGGCGCGTTCATCATCGTCACCGAGCTGTTGCCGAACGACCTGCTCGACCGCTTGCTGCCGACGCGCCGGATGGTCACCGACACGAAGAACTTCGTGAATTTCTTTCGCGTCACGCCCGACAACCGGATGCTGTTCGGCGGGCGCGCGCGTTTTGCCGCGTCGAATCCGCGCTCCGACGAAAAGAGCGGGGCGATCCTGCGGCAGCAGATGGCCGCCGTGTTTCCCGAGCTGGCCGACGTACGCATCGACTATTGCTGGGGCGGGATGGTCGACATGACGGCCAACCGCCTGCCGCGCGCCGGCGAGCGCGACGGCGTTTACTACTCGATGGGTTATAGCGGCCACGGCACGCACATGGCGACGCTGATGGGCACGCTGATGGCGGAGATCATGGACGGACGCGCCGACCTCAACCCGTGGCAAAGCTTCGACTGGCCCGCGATTCCCGGGCATTTCGGCAAACCGTGGTTTCTGCCCTTCGTCGGCGCATGGTATCGACTCAAGGACACCTTTCAATGAATTCACTCGTCAATTCACCGGTTCGTCACCTGAAGGAAGCCGGCAGGCTGGATCGCTTCTTCATCGACGGCGACTGGGTGCTACCCGACGGCGGCGACCGGTTCGCGGTCGTCTGCCCGTCCACCGAAGACACGCTGTGCGACATCCCGCTCGGCAGCGCGCGCGACGCCGACCGCGCCGTGCAGGCCGCACGCAACGCATTCGAGCGCTGGGCCGCGACCTCGCCGCAACAACGCGCCGCGTTGCTCGACCGCGTGCATGCGTTGATGCTGGAGCGCGCGGAATGGTTCGCCACGGCGCTCGCGCTTGAAATGGGCGCGCCGATCGCTTATGCACGCGGCGCCCATGTGCCGCTCGCGGCCGAACATATCCGGGTCGCGCGCGACAATCTGGCCCACTACCCGTTCGTCTCGCGGCGCGGGACGACCGCGGTCGTACGCGAGCCGATCGGCGTATGCGCGCTGATCACGCCGTGGAACTGGCCGATCTATCAGATCACCGCGAAAGTCGGCCCCGCGCTCGCGGCAGGCTGCACGGTAGTACTGAAACCCAGCGAGCTGTCTCCGCTCAGCGCGCTGCTGTTCGCGGAAGTGATCGCCGATGCAGGCGTGCCCGCGGGCGTGTTCAACCTGGTGAGCGGCAGCGGCGAGGCGGTGGGCGCCGCGCTGTCGTCGCACCCCGAGGTCGACATGGTGTCGATTACCGGGTCGACGCGCGCGGGCGTGCTCGTCGCGCAGGCGGCGGCCCCGACCGTCAAGCGCGTCGCGCAGGAGCTGGGCGGCAAATCGCCGAACATCGTGTTGCCGGACGCGGACCTGCAGCAGGCCATCGCGCCGGGCGTGGCCGCCGCGTTCCGCAACATGGGGCAATCGTGCAGCGCGCCGACGCGCATGATCGTGCCGCGCGATGCGCTCGGCGCGGTCGAGGCGCTGGCTGTCGCGGCAGCGCAGCGGCTGATGGTCGGCGATCCGTTCGACGACGCGACGACGCACGGCCCGCTCGCCAATCGCGCGCAGTTCGGTCGCGTCGCGCAGATGATCGACGTGGGCATCGACGAACGGGCGAAGCTGATCGCCGGCGGCCCCGGACGGCCCGCGGGATTCGACCGCGGCTTCTATGCGCGGCCGACGATCTTTTCCGATGTGCGCACCGACATGGCGATCGCGCAGCAGGAGATCTTCGGGCCGGTCCTCGCGATCCTTCCTTACGATACGGTCGACGAAGCCGTCGCGATCGCGAACGACACCGTCTATGGGCTCGGCGCGCATGTGCAGGGCGCCGACAAGGAACGCGCACGTGCAGTGGCCGCGCGCATCCGGTCGGGGCAGGTGCATCTGAACTACCCGGCATGGGATCCGCAGGCGCCGTTCGGCGGCTACAAGCAGTCGGGCAATGGTCGCGAATACGGGATCGAAGGGATGGAGGAGTATATGGAGATCAAGTCCGTCGTCGGCTATTACGACTGACGCAGCCGTCTACTTTTCGAAGGTGCCGAAATTGGAAAACCCTGTGATTCCCGACACGTCGCTGCAAGCGCATCACGCGCACTGGGCGAAGCTGCGCCGCGACCTGCATGCGCATCCCGAGCTGCGATTCGAAGAACACCGGACGGCCGACGTCGTCGCCCGCGAGCTCGAAGCGCTCGGCTATGCGGTGTCGCGCGGGCTCGGCGGCACGGGCGTCGTGGCGAGCCTGCCCGGCGTGGATCCGGGCCGCGGCATCGTGCTGCGCGCCGATCTGGATGCGTTGCCGATCCACGAAGCCAACGACTTCGCGCATGCGTCGTGCACGCACGGGATCATGCACGCGTGCGGCCATGACGGCCATACCGTGATGTTGCTCGGCGCCGCGCGCGTGCTGAAAGCGTTGCCGCAGCTGCCGGGCACCGTCCATTTCGTGTTTCAGCCGGGCGAAGAAGGCGGCGCGGGCGCGCGCAAGATGATCGACGACGGGCTGTTCGAGCAATGCCCGACAGAGGCGGTATTCGGCATGCACAACTGGCCCGGTTTGCCGGCCGGGCATTTCGGCTTGCGCACCGGCCCGATCATGGCCGCGGGCTCGCGGTTCAGGATCACGATCACCGGCAAGGGCGCGCATGCGGCGCAGCCGCACCTGGGCATCGATCCCGTTCCGCTCGCGTGCTCGATGGTGCTGCAGTGTCAGACGATCGCCGCGCGGCACAAGGATCCCGTCGACCCGGCGGTGATTTCCGTCTGCATGTTCCATGCGGGCACGACGGACAACGTCATTCCGGACACGGCCGAGCTGCGCGGCACGATCCGCACGCTGTCGTCCGCGTTGCAGCAGCAGTTGCAGCGCGATGTCCGGCTCATGTGTGAAGGGCTGGCGGCGGCTTATGGCGCGCAGGTCGACGTCGAATTCTTTCAGTACTACCCAGCAACGGTCAACACGCCGACCGAGACGGCGCTGTGCGAAGCGGTGATTCGCGACACGTTCGGCGACGAACGCCTGTATCCCGACGTGCCGCCGAACATGACGTCCGAAGACTTCGGCTTCATGCTGGAGGAGCGCCCGGGCGCGTACGTGCTCATCGGCAATGCGCCGGTCGGATCGACGTCGCCGGCGTTGCATCACCCGAAATACGATTTCAACGACGACATCATTCCGGCTGGCGTCCGGTACTGGGTCGCCTTGGCACGGCAGTATTTCGCGCGATTGCCGTGACGCTGTGTGCGAGGCCGAACCGGTCGGCAGTCGAGCCGCGCATCGAATGGTCACGCGCGTACTTGGCATTAAGTTTTAATTAATGGCGTATTTATAGATCATTAGGCACAGGAAAATCATTCCTTCCTATAGTCGGGTTGTGAAACTGCGCCATTTCGAAGGATGACTTTGATGAACGACGAACACGTGATGAACGCTTCCGGCGCCGCGACGGCGCTGCACTATCGACGATTTACCGCGGCCGACGTCCCCGCGGCCCACGCACTCTCCATGGCGCTTCGCTGGCCGTTCAGGGCGGAGGACTGGCAGTTTTCCGCGGACACCTCGATCGCGTTCGCGGCCGAGGAAAACGGGGTGGTCATCGGTACGGCGATGTGCTGGAAGTACGGTGCGGACCGTGCCGCGATCGGACACGTGATCGTGTCGTCCGAGCATCAGGGCCGAGGGATCGGCCGCGCGCTGATGGAGATCCTCCTCGACGAACTCGGATCGCGCATCGTATTCCTGCATGCGACGCCAGCCGGCCAGCCGCTCTACGAAAAGCTCGGTTTCAACGTGTGCGGATCGCTGGATCAATTTCAAGGGAACGTGAGTCAGCCCGCAGCGGTGGCGCTGCCTGACGGCGCTCGACTGCGGGCTGGCACATCTGCGGACCTGAGCCGCTTCGTCGAGCTTGACGCGCGTGCTTCCGGCCTCGAGCGCGACGCGCTGATGTCGGCTTTGATGAAGCGAGGCGAAAGCGTCGTGCTCGAGCAGGATGGCGAGATCGCCGGATTCTCAGTGCTGCGCCGCTTCGGTCGCGGTTATGTGGTCGGCCCGGTCGTCGCACCGCGTTCGAGCGACGACGCGCACGCGAAGGCGCTGATCAGTCACTGGCTAAGCGCGCGGGAGAACGAATTCGTTCGCATCGACGTTCCGTCGGGAACGAGCTTGCCCGACTGGCTCGACGCGCAGGGATTGAAACGCGTCGACACCTGCTCGAAGATGGTTCGCAACGCGCCGGCCGACGCGCACCGCGACGCGTCCGATCCGGTCTATGTGCAGTACGGCTTGATCAGTCAGGCGATGTTGTAGGCGCCGGCCGCGCGGCCGGCGGCGGCAAGCATCACGCTCCCTGCGCGAGCGCCTTCACCTGTTCGGCCGTCATCGCACCGCGATAAATGCGGAATTCGTCGATCAACCCGTTGAAGAACGGATCGCCCGGATACTGCGAACGTCCGATCCAGTTCTGCGCGGTTTTCCCGATGCGCCAGGGGGCGAAGATCACGTCGTTCGCCGAGCCGATCGCATTGCCGTTCAGATAGAGCGTCGCGGTATCGGCCGCCAGCGTGACGGCGACGTGTGCCCATTGCCCTGCCGGCAGTGCCGCGTTGCCGTCGATCGTGCACTCGCCATGCCCGCCATTGGTCGTGATCGCGAAGCGCATCGTGCCGCCATGGCTCTTCGGCGTGACGAACAGATAGCGGCCGGTGCCCGAACCGAAATCGAAGAGGCGCGCCCACGTCTGGCCGCCGCGCCAGTTGACCCACGCCGCGATCGTGAAATCCGACACGTCCGCGACGATGTCGTTCGGCAACGCGACATAGCCAGTCGAGCCGTCGAGCGACACCGCATTGCCGGTTTTGCTGGGCCCGCGCGATGCGCCGCCGACGAGCGTGCCCGCATGACCGTTGCCGCTCGCGTCCGCCGAACTCGTGCCACCCGTCTCGTCGAACGTCAGCAGCGTATGCAGTTGCAGGGCCGTCGATGCGGCGACTTCCGCCGAATTCGCGGATTCGCCCGATGCAGTGCGCGCGCTGATCGTGTAGTACCAGGTGCCCGCGGCCGGGCGGTCGGTATACGTCAACGGATCGACGATGCCGGTCGCGATGGTCGTATACGGACCGCCTGCGGTGGCGGCACGCTTCACGTCGTAGCTGGCCGCGTTCGCGATGCCCCACCACGACAGCAGGACCTTCCCGGCGGCCGGCCACGCGGTCAGCCCGCTCGGTGCGGTTGCGGGCGCAACGGGATCGCGCGTGCAGGTCAGCGTGCCGTAGCCGAGCTGGTCGTAGCCGCCGCTCGTTTCGCCGTAGTTGCCGCCGCCGCCTTCGGGCTGGATCGCACGCGCGAACTTCTCGGACCACGGTGCGGCGAGCCCCCTGCGGTTAACGTAATGGTTGTAGACGAGCGCCCAGCACGGACGAATCACGCCCCGGCTGCCGGTCGAGAATTGCGCTTGTGTGACGTCGACGTTGGCGTAGCGCGCGTACGGCACCGTCGGAAACGTGCCGTCCGGCTGCACGAGATTCGCTTTCGCAACGTATTCGGCGCCCGCGAGGAAGCGGTTGTTGTCGTGGCCGTACAGGTCGATGCCCTGGTTCCACGCCATTTCGCAGATCGCGCCGGCGAGCGCGATGCCGAGCGTGTTGTGCCCCTGGTCGCGGCCCGATTCCTGCCATTGGCCCAGATGGCCGGGATGCAGGTAATAGACGGCCTGCGCGATCGCGCCGTTGCCCGCGCCGTCGATGAAATAGTTGACGGCTTCGTCGAACTTCGCGGGGTCGTCGCACAGCACGCCGATCGCCATGATCGACGCGATGTTGCACAGATCCCAGTTCGCCCAGTAGTGCGTGATGTCGGTGTTGTTGTGGCGGTTCAGGAAGTCGGCGTTGATCGGGTAGAACTTGTCGGCCATCATCGCGCGGAACGCGGCGAAGTCGGCCGCGGCCCAGCCGGTATACGTGCGCATGATTTCGCCGGCGTTCGCGAATTCGTACCCGTAGAGGCCGGCGGCCAGGTCGACGTTCGAATCGCCCGTGAGGTTCTGCAGCGTCGACGACCATTCGTTCATGATCTGCACGGCCTTGTCCGCATACGCTTTGTCGCCCGACACCTTCCAGCGCAGCGCGCACGCATAGGCGGCCGCGATGTCCCTATACAGCACCGGATAGTTTTGCGCGCCGGTGCCGCCGCGTGTGACGACGGCCTGCGGGCGCGGCGACCACGTCAGCTGCGCATGGCTGTTCGCGATCAGCGTGTTCCAGCCTTCGCGCCACGGCGACGCGGCGGTCGCGACCTTCTGCGCGATCCGGTCGAAATCGGCTTGCGTGTGCAGCAGTCCTGGATGGACGAACGTCGTGCGGGTCGTGACGGCGGCCGTGCCCGTCTCCACGCGCGCGAGCGCACGGTTGCCGGCCGCCGCTGCCGCGGTCGTGACGCCGCGGACGTTCTCGCTTGCGCCGGAGCCGTTGCATGCCGACAGCGCGAGCGCACCGACGCTGTAAAGGAAGGTGCGCCGGGAAACGCGCGCGTTCGATTCAAGCAGGAGAGGGGTGTCGTGCATGTCGCGTGGGTTCCTTGACGAGTCTCACAGGAGGCAGGCGATGTCGCGCGGCGAAATCAGTTATCGCATGACGACGCGGATTGTAACGGAACGGAGGGCGCTGAGGACCACGAATTTGCGGCGACGTGCCAAATTTTCAGATAGCAGATTGTCGCGCGCCGGTTGATTAACATGCTAAGAAAGCGGAAAAAAATGGCGATTGATACGTTTGCGAGATATGATCGTCGCCGGCATGCGGGCGGCAGACTTTTCAGGTGTGCAGACCGATAGATTCCCACTATTTCATACGGTCGTCATACGACGGATGATGTGGCGCGGGTTTCGTATTGCACTGGCGGTCCGCACGCAAGCCCAAGAAACCACGAACGACAAGAATCGGAGATCGACACGATGACGAGCAGCGTCCCAGGTTTGAACGAACCGTCTGCGCCACACGCGGCGTGGTTCGTGTCGCGCTCGACGCTGGCTTGCGCGGGTGTGACGGCAATGCGGGCATGCGGTGAACGATCTCGCGCGCGTAGGCATTTTTTCTAAAGACCGCGCAACGTCGCGCCGATATCATTCAGGCGCTCGAAAACGACGCAATCGGCGACGCGCACCGACTCGTGCGCGACAGGCCCGCACCGCCGGCCGGCCCGCAACGAAGCACGACCGGGCGCGCGGCACCCGGGCAACAAGACGGAGACGCTAGCTAAACGATGGGAACGGCAACAGGTTCGGTGCGACGCGCAATCGCGATCGCGGCCGGGGGAACGTTGTGCGCGGCGGCCGCGGGCGGCGCGCACGCGCAGGCATCGAACGCGGCGGTAACGCCGCCGGCCGATGCGGCGGCGATGCTGCCGAAGATCGACGTGATGGGCGAGGCCGGCCGCGCATCGCTCGGGCTCGTCGGGTTGCGTACCGCCACCGCGACGAGGACCGACACGCCGGTCGCCGAGATCTCGCAGACGACCAACGTCGTGACCGCACAGCAGATCGAGATGACCGGCGCGACCGACCTGAACCAGGCGCTACGCTACGTGCCGGGCTTCGCGACGTTCGGGTCCGATACGCGGACCGACTGGTATGCGGCGCTGCGCGGCTTCACGCCGACGCTGTATGTCGACGGCGTCGCGGCGCCGAACACGGCGGTCATCGCGAACTGGCGCGTCGATCCTTACACGATCGACTCGATCGCCGTGCTGCGCGGGCCGACGTCGGTACTGTACGGCGCGGGCGAGCCGGGCGCGATCGTCGATGCACATACGAAGCTCGCCGACGGCGAGCGCGTGCGCGAAGCCGGCGTGCAGATCGGCAACGATGCGCGCAAGCAGACCATGCTCGACATCGGCGACAAACTGGATCCGGACGGCCGATATGCGTACCGCTTCGTCGGCGTCGCGCGCGACGGCAATGCGGAGACCGGCCCGAAGGCCGACCGGCGCGTAGCCGTGGCGCCGTCGTTCCGCTGGCGGCCGACGGCCGACACGTCGCTGACGGTGTCCGCTTCGTTCCTGCAGGATCACGGCGACATTTCGTCGAACTTCCTCCCGGCGTCGGGCACGGTCTTGCCGAATCGTAACGGGCGCCTGTCGCAGGACATCTACATGGGCGACCCGACGTTCAACGACTACCGGAAGAAACAATGGTCGCTCGGCTATGCGCTCGAGCATCGCGTGAACCCGATCTGGACGCTGCAACAGGACGTGCGCTGGTCGCGCCTGTCGCTCGACGACGCGACGGTGTTCGGCAACGGCTTCCTGCCCGGCAGCACGACGAACATGATGCGGTTCGCGGGCCTGTTCCAGTTGAACTACAGCCGGCTCGACATCGACAACCGCGCGCAGGCGCGCTTCGCCACCGGCCCGCTCGAGCACACGCTGCTGCTCGGCCTGCAGTTCGACCGGCAGACGACGACCAACAGCGTATGGCTCGCGCTCGCGCCGTCGCTCGACCTGTACCACCCCGTCTATCGTCCGGTGACGGCCGCGATCTTTTCCGGCCGCACGTCGCTCGGGCACGTCGATCAGTACACGGCGATGAATTCGCTCGGCGCGTATGCGCAGGACCAGATCCGCTGGAACCGCTGGACGCTGACGCTCGGCGGCCGCGAAGATCGCGTGAACGCGCGCTTCGACGACCGCGCGGCCGGCATCGGCACGCAACAGGACGTCAGTGCGTTTTCAGGCCGCGTCGGGCTCACCTATCAGGGCGATGCGGGATTGTCGCCCTACGTGAGCTATTCGACGTCGTTCGATCCGGTGATCGGCGTGCGGATGTACGGCGGCGGTTTGCCGAAACCGACGCGCGGCAAGCAGACCGAAGCCGGGCTGCGCTGGCAGCCGGCCGGCCGGAACCTGATGCTCACCGCGGCCGTTTATCGGATCGACCAGACCAACGTCGTGACGCCGACGCCGACGAATCTCGACCCGACCGGTACGTCGTCCGTGCAGACCGGCAAGGTGCGTTCGCGCGGCATCGAACTGAGCGCGGTCGGCAACGTGACGCGCGAGCTGTCGATCGTCGCGTCGTACGTCTATCAGGACGTCAAGAACGTGCAGGCGAATGATGCATCGCTGAACAACTGGCCGGTGTCCGTGCCGCTGCCGCGGCAGATGGCGTCGCTGTGGACGGACTGGACCTGGCACACCGGCGCGCTGTCGGGCCTCGGGATCGGCGCCGGCGTGCGCTACCAGAGTGCGTCGGCCGGTGCGCCCGACAATTCGCTGACGGTGCCGAGCGCGACGCTGTACGATCTCGCGATGCACTACGAGGTGCGTCACTGGCGATTCGCGCTGAATGTCGCGAATGTGTTCGACCGCCGCTACGTCGGCGGCTGCCAGTCTTACGCGGTGTGCGTGTTCGGCAACGAGCGCACGGTGCTGGCCACCGCGAAATACAACTGGTAGCCGTCCCGTCATGCCGGGCGCGACTACGCGTCGCGCTGCGGTTCCCGCGCGGCATCACGCCCGGCCGCATCGCGCTGTCGCCGCCATTCGGTCGGCGTGATGCCGAACCGTTCGCGGAACGCGGTGGCGAAATTCGCCGGCGTCGAAAAGCCGATCTCCTTCGCGATGCTCGCAATGCTGAGCGACGTCGTATCGAGCAGGTCCTGCGCGATGCGCAGGCGCTCGTGCCGCAGATATTCGAACACCGTCTGTCCCAGGTTGTCGCGAAACGCGCGGGACAGCCGCTTTTCGTGCGTGCCGACCGCACGCGCGAGCTGCTCGACCGTCGGCGGATCGTTCAGCGTGCGCGACAGATGCCGAATGGCCGCGCGCACGATGATGTCGTCGTCCTTGCCTGTGGCAAACGGATCGTGCACGGTGGGCGCATCCATCGGCAAGGGCCGTTTCGTCCGCGCGAGCTGCACGCGGATTCGCGCGACGACTTCGGCCGGTTCGAACGGCTTCACCACATAATCGACGCCGCCGATTTCGAGGCCTTCGACGCGCTCGTGCAAGTCGCCGGCCACCGTCAGGAAAATGACAGGGATCGCCCTCGTCAACGGATCGGCCGCCAAGCGCCGGCACGCGGTGAAACCGTCCATGCGCGGCATCCGGACATCCATCAGGATCAGGTCCGGCATCAGTGCCTGCGCGCGCTCGCACGCCTGCATGCCGTCGAACGCGATGCTGATCCGGCATCCGGTGCTGCGCAGGATATCGATCAGCAAACGAAGCTGATCGGGCTGATCGTCGACGATCAGGATATGGGCATTATTCAATGCGGCGGTCGATGGAGACATCGTGTACCTGTTCAGGAAAGGCTGCGGGCAGCGTTCCTGCGCGCAGTCGATTCCGGTTCGGGAAAATCGTCGGAAGCCGCGACATGGCTTCGCGAACACGCACGGTACGCTCGCATCGACAAACGGACTTCGCCGGACTGCACGGCAGGCAGTCAGTCGGCGCATTACTCGGCGTTGTTTCTTTTGATCGCTGAGCCGATAAAGGGGCGGAAGATTGCCGCTGCCGGAATCGATGCGAGCGGAATTGTAGGGGGATATCTCGATTCTCGCTAGAGTGCCTATCTCTATTATCGGGATGAGAGTCGGGACTAACATTCAATCCCTTGTCGATATTTTGCATTTTTTTGCGAGATTGCTTTTAATGGCGCGGCGCTCCAGCAAAGTATCCATCCTTCCGGGAAAACATTTTTATTAAGCGCGGCAATACGAAATCGTTTGCGAGTTCGGTGTTTTTAACATAAGCCTTTGAAAACATTGAATTTTGCAATCTATGAAGAATGCCGCCTTCTCTAATCCCGGGGTCCGTCTCATAATTCGTCCGAACTTTGGGTGACGGATGGATTCGACGGGGTTGGACCTCCTGCATACCGAGGCCAGCATTGACGTGAACGAAAAGCCGTTCACGTGCAGCAGATGAAATAAAAGAAACGGGGTTGGTCGCGCCACGCGCGGCATTCAATTCGGAATGTCAATGACAGCAGGTTGACTCGCGAGAGTCGGCGGGGACGCGCTCGTCCATGACGGTCATTTTGTATTCCTGATGGTTTTTATCGAATGAACGGAACGGGCCGTCGACCGAGCGGCGCGCCCGGGCAGCGTATCGCGCATTGAGTTCGAAGTTGAAGTCGAAGCTGTGAATAAAAGTAAGTAGTCCAAATCCAAACGAAAGACACGAAACGGAGCAAAAAAATGCAGAGGAACCAGATTTCGGCGCTCGTCGCCGCCATGTTCGCAAGCGCAGGTGTGCTGGTCGCGGGGGCCGCACACGCGGACAACTTCGTCGATCGCGGCAACCCGGACAACGCGCTGAACGGGCAGTGCATCGACGGTACGAACCCGTTGTGTGTCGCGACGAAGAGCGGGACGTTCGTCGCGACGAGCAGCACGAACTTCACGTCTGGTACGAATGCGAAGGCCGGCTCCAGCGGCATCGCGATCGGCGACCAGTCGAACGCGGGCAGCCAGGGCGGCTCCGGCAGCGGCGGCGGCATCGCGATCGGCGTCGGCGCGCAGGCACTGGCGAACTCGGCCACGGCGATCGGCACGGTGGCCGTCGCGCAGGGCAATACGGCGCTCGCGGTGGGCCGTCAGTCCGCCGCGATCGGCGATTACTCGATGGCGCTCGGCAACGTCGCGGATGCGCATGGCACGAGTTCGATCGCACTCGGTCACTCGGCGCTGGCGAGCGGCGATCGCTCGATCGCGATCGGCGGCGCGAATCCGACGACGAGCGACGGCGTGTCGAACGGCGCATCCTACGATGCAGCGACGCAAACCCGTGCGGGCGGCACGCAATCCGTCGCGATCGGCGCCGGCGCGCAGACGAACGACAATAACCAGGTCGCGATCGGCTCGGGCAGCGTCGGTGCGAACAACGGCGGCACGCCGGTATTCGGCGGCACGGCCGCGCCGGTCGGCGGCGCCGTCTCGTTCGGTTCGCTCGGCCACGAGCGCCAGATCAAGAACGTCGCGGCGGGCGCGGCCGACACGGACGCCGTGAACGTCGAGCAGCTGAAGAACGTGAACAGCACGCTCAGCACCGGCCTCGCCAATGTCGACGCCCGCGTGACCTCCGTCGGCAATACGCTGTCGACGTCGATCGCGAACGTCGACCAGCGCGTGACCAACGTCGGCAACAGCCTCAGCACGAGCATCGTGACGGCGACGCAGAACGTCGTCAAATACACCGACGACTCGCATGCCGCGATCGCGCTAGACGGCAGCAACGGCACGACGATCGGCGGTGTCGCGGCCGGGGTCGCCGATACGGACGCGGTCAACGTCGGCCAGCTGAAGGGCAGCGTTGCACCGTTGCAGACCTCGCTGTCGACGGCCGCCGCGAACATCACGAACCTGCAGAACAACGTGACGGGCCTCAATGCATCGCTGAGCACGGCCGCGTCGAACATCGGCGGCCTGCAGGCAGCCGATGCGCGCAACGTGAAGTACGACGGCGCGAGCGGCTTCGACTCGGTCACGTTCGCCGGCCCGAACGGCACGACGCTGCACAACGTCGCGGGCGGCAAGGATGCGCACGATGCCGTGAACGTCGGGCAACTGGGCAGCGGCCTCGCGTCGCTCAGCACGAGCGTGACCAGCAGCGTGAGCACGACGATCGGCAACCTGAGCACGTCGATCACGAGCCAGATCGGCAACGCGACGAAGAACGCGGTGCAGTACGACGACGATGCGCATGGCGGCGTCACGCTCGGCGGCCAGGGCGCGCCGGCACCGGTCGGCCTGCACAACGTCGCGGACGGCGTGAGCGCGAACGACGCGGTGAACGTCGGCCAACTCGGCAAGGCGACCGATACGCTGAACCAGTCGATCGCCAACGTCGGCAACAGCGTGACGAAGCTCGGCGACCAGGTGACGACGAACACCGGTAACATCGCCGCGCTGCAGCAG
This sequence comes from Burkholderia sp. 567, assembly GCF_040545115.1. Lineage (NCBI taxonomy): Bacteria > Pseudomonadati > Pseudomonadota > Betaproteobacteria > Burkholderiales > Burkholderiaceae > Burkholderia > Burkholderia sp. 567. The sequence continues at coordinate 211,425 of NZ_JBEPLG010000003.1, read as the reverse complement.
GATGCGCTGCAATGGAACCCGAGCCTCGGCACGTACGATGCGAGCCACGGCGGCAACAGCCCGCAACGCATCGGCAACCTCGCGGCCGGCCAGAACGGCACCGACGCGGTCAACGTCGACCAGCTGAACGCGGCGATTCACGACGGCACGAGCCAGCTCGACGCGCTCGCCGTGAAGTACGACGATCCGAGCAAGCGTCAGGTTTCGCTCGGCGCGGGCAACGGCGGCGTTCCGGTGCGCGTGACCAACGTCGCCGAAGGAAACGTGTCGGCCGGCAGCACGGACGCCGTGAACGGCGCGCAGCTGCGCCGCGCGATCGACGGCACGGCAGCCGCGCTCGGCGGTGGTGCGACGGCGAACACCGATGGCTCGATCACGGCGCCCGCGTACAAGATCGGCGGCGATTCGTTCAACAATGTCGGCGACGCGCTGACGAACCTCGATGGCCGTGTCGGCAGCAACACGACGACGCTCGCGAATCACGAGACGCGCATCGGCAATGCCGAAACGAACATCGCCGTCAATACGACCGCAATCGCCGGGCTGCAGAAGGATGCGCTGCAGTTCGATCCGACGCTCGGTGCATACAACGCCGCCCGCGGCGGCGCGCCGACGAAGCTGACCAGCATCGCCGACGGCAATGTCGCGGCCGGCAGCACGGACGCGGTGAACGGCGGGCAGTTGTACGGCGTGAAGTCCGATCTCGAGCAGCAGATCACGCAGGTGTCGAACCAGACGGGCGAGGCCGTGAAGAACGTCGTCAAGTACGACGTCGACGGCAACGGCAACCGGCTGAACTCGGTCTCGCTGATCGGCGGCAACCCGAACGCGGCGGTCGTGCTGAAGAACGTCGCGGCCGGCACCGACGATACGGACGCGGTGAACGTGAAGCAGCTGAAGTCGGTGCAGTCGAACCTCGACCAGCTCGGCGCGCTTGCGGTGCAGTACGACGACAGCTCGAAGAGCTCGATCACGCTCGGCGGTGCCGGTGGCACGCGCATCACCAACGTGAAGGCCGGCACGCTCAGCGCGACCAGCACGGACGCGGTGAACGGCTCGCAGCTCTACGCGACGAACCAGCAGGTGTCGAAGAACACGACCGATATCGCGAACCTGCAGGACAACGTGACCAACATCGCGAACGGCAAGGCCGGGCTCGTGCAGCAGCAGGACCCGAAAGGCGCGATCACGGTCGGCAAGGACTCGGGCGGCACCAGCGTGAACTTCTCCGGCACCGCGGGCGACCGCGTGCTGACCGGTGTCGCGGCCGGCGTGAACGCCAACGACGCGGTCAACATGGCACAGTTCAACGACGCGCTGAAGACGGCGGCGGTCAACGACCAGATCCGTGCGGCCGCAACCGATGCGAACACGACGTGGATCGCGCGTGCCGATGCCGGTTCGATCGGCTCGACGGCGACGGCAACCGGCAAGAACGCGGTGGCGGTTGGCCAGGGCTCCGTTGCGGATCGAGACAATTCGTTCTCGGTCGGCGCGAAGGGCAACGAACGACAGGTCACCAACGTCGCGGCCGGCACGGCGCCGACCGACGCGGTGAACGTGCAGCAGCTGAACGACAACCTCAATGCTGCGTCGACGCAGGCGAAGGGCTACACCGACCAGCGGATCGGCCAGGTGTACAACTCGTTCAACGACCTGAAGAAGGACATGTACGGCGGCGTGGCGTCGGCGATGGCGGTGGCCGGTTTGCCGCAGCCGACGGGGGCCGGGCGCTCGATGGTGTCGGCGGCGACGTCGAACTATCACGGGCAGCAAGGCTTCGCGGCCGGCTATTCGTACGTGACGGAGAGCAATCGCTGGGTCGTCAAGGCGTCGGTGACGGGCAATGCGCGCTCCGACTTCGGCGCGGTGGTGGGCGCAGGCTATCAGTTCTGATGCGGCGCGAAGGACGTTGAACGGCGGTAGCTGGGCATGCTGACGATGCCCGACACCGCAGGCAACTTCGACGACTGAAGGGCCCCGGGCGAGCGATCGCGACCCCGGGGCCTTGTCATTTGCCGGGATCGAATGCGGGCCGGTCGAAGGCCACCGTCGGCTGCATGCCGCCGGCACCCCACGCCTGCGCGGGCCGCGCGACGTGCAGCGTGTCGAGCAACTGCCCCATCCCGGCGAACACGCGGTACGCGCTCGCCACTTCCGCGTACTGCCCGCTGATGTAGTCGATGCGCGCGCTGTAATACTCGTTCTCCGCGTTGAGCAGATCGAGCAGCGAACGTTGACCGATGCCGAACTGCAACAGGTACGCTTCGCGCGTCGACGCGCTGGAATCGACGTACTGCTTGAGCACGACCAACCGGTCGCGTGCGGTGACGTACGCGTTGTAGGCGTGCGATTCGCCTTCCGCGATCTCCAGGCGCGTGCGGTTGCGGTCTTCCTCGGCTTCCCGGATCTGCGCATGCGCTTCGCCGATATGCGCCTTGTCGGCGCCGCCCTGAAACAGGTTGTAGCGCAGCCGCAGCATCACGCGGCGGTCGTTCGTCGGACCGAGCACGCCGTCACGGTCGTGGCTCGCGCTCAGCTCCAGATCGATGCGCGGCCAGAGTGCGGCTTTCGCCGCGTCATAGTGCGCATTGGCCTGCGCGACGTCCGCCTCGGCGGCCGCGAGGGACGGGTGGTTCGCCAGCGCCGTATCCAGTGCGAATCGTTCCGTCGGCGGCAGCGTGGCTTCCGGCGCGACCGGCTTGACGAGCACGTTCGGCGGCGCACCCACCAGCCGCGCGTAGGCCACTTCGGCGTCTTTCAGGTTGCTTTGTTCTGATCGTAAGTTATCCTGCGCGAGCGCCAAGCGGCTTTCCGCCTGGTAAAGGTCGGCGCGCCGGCCGACGCCGCGGTCGCTGCGCAGCTTGATCTGATCGTGGATCCGGCGGTGGGACTCCACGTTGTCGGTGGCGGCGGCCACCGTTTCCTGGCGACGCAGGACTTCCAGATACGCGCCCACCACGCGCAGCGCCACGTCCTCCGAGGTCGACGCGACGCGATTCGCGGACGAGTCGATGCGTGCCCGTTGCCGCGCCACTTCGCTCTTGACCGCGAAACCGTCGAACAGCATTTGCGACAACGTCACGCTGGCCGTCCGGTGCGTGAACGTCGTGCGGTTCAGGCCGAGCAGACGCGTTTCGACGTCGTCGCGCTGCTCCTTGCCGATCGCCGCGTCGATATCCACGCGGGGCAGGTAGCCGGCTCGCGCCTGCTTCAGGCCTTGATCCGCCGCTTCCCTGTTGTATGTCGTGGCAAGGACTTCGGGGTTGGTCCGGATCGCCTGCTCGACCGCTTCCTGCAGGCTTTGCGCGGCGGCGGGCGCGGGGGTGCCCGCGAGCGCTGACGCGAATGCGAGCACGGCAAGCAGAGGGCAGTTCCTGTTCATCGACTGGTTCCTGTCGCCCGACGGCGGTTTGCAGCCAGCCTTGGGCACGATCAAACGTTGCGCGATGCCGGCGATCATGCGGCCGGCCATCGCAACAGATGCATCAAACACACTGCCGTGAACGACGATCCGGAGGAGCGTTTGTCCGTCGGACGTCGGTCACGGGGCATTCCGAGCGGCTCACACCTCCTGAATGTGCGGCAGCGGCGGCGGCACGTAAGTGACCACGGTGCCGCTGCCCTGATCGTGCGAGAGCTGGAAGCTGCCGCCCGCCAGATTGCCTTGAAGCGCGACCTGCGCGGTGTGGGCGCCGTCGCTCACCGTGAGCGTGCCGCCCGTTCCCGTGTCGTTGGCCGTGAAGCTCAGCGTCGTGTGATCGCCGAACAGCACGTCGGTCAGGTCGAGAGCGTCGCCGGCGCCGAAGCCGCTGACCGTGCCGGTGAAACCGGCCGAGTGGTCGAGCTTGAGCGTGCCCGCGGCGCCATCGGCGAACGTCGTGTTTTCCGCGGACGCGCCGCCGAACTCGAGCGTTGCGCCGCCGCTGATCGTCGCGCTGCCGGCGCCCGTCACGTCGCCGTGGATCGTCAGGTTGCCGTTGTTGGCCCACAGGTTGCCCGTGTTGTTCACCGCGCTTTCGATCACGAGGCCGCCGCTGCCCGTTGCCTCGAGCGTGCCGGCGTTGGCGACCGCGTGCGTGCCCGTGTCGATCACGAGCGCGTTGGCGCCGTCGGCGACGATCGTTCCTTCGTTGACGAGCGTCAGCTGGCCGGCGCCGAGCTGGCCGGCACCCGTGATCGTGTTGTCGACGTTCACGAGCGTGGCATCCGGCGTGCTGCCGAACACGACGTTGTGGGCGTCGTCGGACAGCGTCACGTGACCGCCGCCTTCCAGCGTCGCGCTCTTCGGGAGGATTTCGAAACGGGTGATGTCGCCGGTCGAGCCGAGTGCGATCGTGCCCGTGTTCTCCACGATCCCGCCGATCGGCAGCATCGCGCCGTCGCTCACCGTCATGACGCCGGCGTTCTGCACGACCGGTTCCTGGTCGAACACGAAGTTGTCGCCGGTGAGGTCGGCCGAATGCACGCCCGTTACCGTGATGGTGGCACCATCGCCCAGCGTGATCACCGCATTGCCGTTCGCGTCGTCTGCCAGATGCGCCTGGACGTCGCTGAAGCTTGCGATGCCCGTGAAGCCCACGAGATCGATCTTGTCGGCGGCGAGGTCGAACGTGTGCAGCGTGTCGGCGCCGATCGGCTGCGAGAACACGAACAGGTCGTTGCCGGCCGATCCCGTCAGTTGGTCGTCGCCCGACCATGCGAAGATCGGCGCGTTGGCTGCGTACGCTTCGACGTTGTCCGCGATCGTGGCGGCGGCGTGGGTGCCGTCCGCGGCCGTCCAGGTTTCGGTCACCGTGAGCACGGTCGCGCCGGTGAAGGACGCGGCCGGCGTGATGGTGAGCGCGCCGAGGTCGTTCGTCGGCACGAGCCAGGTGCCGTTGCCGAGGTCGGTGCCGGCGTTCAGCGTCCAGCCGGACGGGATGCCGGCGATCGTCACTGCGAGGTCGGCCGCGTGGCCGGACGGATCGGCGAGTGCGAGGTTGATCTCGGATCCGGCGACGCCGGCGGGTGCTGTCTGCGTCAACGAGCGCGAGTTGCCCGCGGTGTCCCACTCGGTGACGGTGAGGGAGTCCTTGTTGAGATTCAGGCTCTGTTGCGTGGTGTAGGTCCAGGTTCCGGCGGTTTGCTGCGTCGCGGTGTAATCGGCGTTGGTCGTGTTGTCGTGGATCAGGACTTTCCAGACATTGGACGTGTCGGTATTGGCCGTCACGGTGTGGCTGCTTTGATTGTATTGCCATGACAGCGTCGACGGCGCGGTGGTGTCGAGCGTGAAGCTCAAGCTCGTGGCGTTCGAGATATTGCCCGCGATGTCGATCTGACGGACTTGCAGGTTGTTCACGCCTTCGGTCGCGCTGAAGGTCGTGTTCCAGTGCGCGCCGTTGTCGATGCTGTATTGCACGGTTGCGCCGGTTTCGATGCCGGAGAGGTTCAGCGTGCCGACGTTGGTGACGTGGTCGGTGGTGCTGCTGCCGGAGTCGGTCGTGAGCGCGACGCCGGGTGCTGCGGCCGACGTATCGAGCGTGAAGCTCAGCGATGTCGCTGACGATGTGTTGCCGGCTACGTCGATCTGGCGGACTTGGACGTTGTTCAGCCCTTCAACTGCGCTGAAGCTCGTGTTCCAATGTGCGCCGTTGTCGATGCTGTACTGAATGGTGGCGCCGGTCTCGATGCCCGAGAGGTTCAGCGTGCCGACGTTGGTGATGTGGTCGGTGGCGCTGGTGCCGGAATCGGTGGTCAATGCAACGCCGGGTGCCGCGGCTGAGGTATCGAGCGTGAAGCTGAACGACGTGGCCGACGACGTGTTGCCTGCGATGTCGATTTCGCGGACCTGCACGTTGTTCACGCCCTGGACGGCGCTGAAGCTCGTGTTCCAGTGCGCGCCGTTGTCGACGCTGTATTGAACGGTGGCGCCGGTTTCGATGCCGGAGAGGTTCAGCGTGCCGACGTTGGTGATGTGGTCGGTGGCGCTGGTGCCGGAATCGGTGGTCAGCGCAACGCCGGGCGCGGCGGCTGACGTATCGAGTGTGAAGCTCAGCGATGTGGCTGACGATGTGTTGCCCGCGACATCGATCTGTCGAACCTGCACGTTGTTCAGGTCTTCGAGGGCACCGAAACTCGTACTCCAATGCGCGCCGTTATCGACGCTGTACTGAACTGTGGCGCCGGTCTCGATGCCTGAGAGGTTCAGCGTGCCGACGTTGGTGATGTGATCGGTGGCGCTGCTGCCGGAGTCGGCGGTCAGCGCGACACCGGGCGCAGCGACCGAGGTATCGAGCGTGAAGCTGAATGACGTGGCCGAGGACGTGTTGCCCGCGATGTCGATCTCGCGAACCTGCACGTTATTCACGCCTTGGACGGCACTGAAGCTCGTGTTCCAATGCGCGCCGTTGTCGATGCTGTACTGAATGGTGGCGCCGGCTTCGGTGCCAGTGACGTTCAGCGTACCGACGTTGGTGATGTGGTCGGTGGCGCTGGTGCCGGAATCGGTGGTCAGCGCAACACCCGGCGCGGCAGCCGACGTATCGAGCGTGAAGCTGAACGACGTGGCCGACGACGTATTGCCCGCGACATCGATCTGTCGAACCTGTACGTTGTTCAACCCTTCGACAGCGCTGAAACTCGTGTTCCAGTGCGCCCCGTTGTCGATGCTGTACTGAACGATGGCGCCGGTTTCGGTGCCAGTGACGTTCAATGTACCGACATTGGAGATGTGGTCCGTGGCGCCGCTACCGGAATCACTCGTGAGCGCGACACCGGGCGCAGCAGCCGAGGTGTCGAGCGTGAAGCTGAGCGATGTGGGAGCCGATGTATTGCCTGCGATATCGTTCTGCCGAACCTGTACGTCATTCACACCTTCGACGGCGTTGAAGCTGGTGTTCCAGGTGTGGCCACCATCCGTCGAGTATTCGATCGTGGCGCCGGTTTCGACACCGGTGAGATTCAGCGTGCCGACGTTGGTGATGTGGTCGCTGACATTGCTGCCGGAATCGGTGGTCAGCGCGACACCCGGCGCAGCGGCCGAGGTGTCGAGCGTGAAGCTGAACGACGTGGCCGACGACGTATTGCCAGCGACATCGGTTTGCCGAATCTGGACATTGTTCAGCCCTTCGACGGCGCTGAAACTCGTGTTCCAATGCGCGCCGTTGTCGACGCTGTACTGCACGGTGGCGCCGGTTTCGATGCCTGAGAGGTTCAGCGTGCCGACGTTGGTGACGTGATCGGTCGAGCTACTGCCGGAATCCGCGGTCAGGGCGACACCGGGCTCGGCAGCCGAGGTATCGAGCGTGAAGCTGAACGAGCTCGGGTCCGACGTATTGCCTGCGACATCGGTTTGCCGAATTTGTACATTGTTCACGCCTTCGACGGCATTGAAACTGGTGTTCCAGGTATGACCGCCATCGATCGAGTATTCGACAACGGCGCCAGTCTCCACCCCGGACACGTTGAGTGTACCGACGTTGGTGATGTGATCGGTAGCGTTGCTGCCGGAGTCGGCGGTCAGTGCAACACCCGGTGCAGCGGCTGACGTATCGAGCGTGAAGTTGAACGAAGTCGGGGCGGACGTGTTGCCCGCGACATCGGTCTGCCGCACCTGGACGTCATTCACGCCTTCGACGGCATTGAAACTGGTGTTCCAGGTATGGCCACCATCGATCGAGTATTCGACGCTGGCACCCGTTTCAACAGCGGTCAGATTCAACGTGCCGACGTTGGTGATGTGATCGGTCGAGCTGCTACCGGAATCGCTCGTGAGTGCGATACCGGGCGCGGCGGCTGACGTATCGAGCGTGAAGCCGAAAGACGTCGAATCAGACGTGTTGCCCGCGACATCGGTTTGCCGGACCTGTACGTCATTCACACCTTCGACGGCGTTGAAGCTGGTGTTCCAGGTGTGGCCACCATCCGTCGAGTATTCGATCGTGGCGCCGGTTTCGACACCGGTGAGATTCAGCGTGCCGACGTTGGTGACGTGGTCGGTGACATTGCTGCCGGAATCGGTGGTCAGGGCAACACCCGGCGCAGCGGCCGAGGTGTCGAGCGTGAAGCTGAGCGATGTAGCTGACGACGTGTTGCCCGCGACATCGATTTGCCGGACCTGTACATCGTTCACGCCTTCGACGGCGTTGAAGCTGGTGTTCCAGGTATGGCCACCATCCGTCGAATATTCGACCGTGGCGCCAGTTTCAACATCGGTGAGATTCAGCGTGCCGACATTGGTGGTGTGATCGGTAGAGCTGCTACCGGAATCGCTCGTGAGTGCGACAACGGGCGCGGCGGCTGACGTATCGAGCGTGAAGCTGAACGACGTGGCCGACGACGTATTGCCAGCGACATCAGTCTGCCGAATTTGTACATCGTTCAAGCCTTCGACGGCATTGAAACTGGTGTTCCAAGTATGGCCGCCATCGGTCGAGTATTCGACAACTGCGCCAGTTTCCACATCAGACACGTTGAGTGTACCGACGTTGGTGATGTGGTCGGCGGCGCTGCTACCGGAATCCCTCGTGAGTGCGACACCGGGCGCAGCAGCTGAGGTATCGAGCGTGAAGCTGAATGAAGTCGGGTCTGATGTATTGCCAGCGATATCGGTTTGCCGAACCTGTACGTCGTTCACGCCCTCGATGGCGTTGAAGTTGGTGATCCAGGTGTGGCCACCATCCGTCGAGTATTCAACGGTGGCGCCGGTTTCGACACCGGAGAGATTCAACGTGCCGACATTGGTGATGTGATCGGTCGAACCACTGCCGGAATCGGTGGTCAGGGCGACGCCGGGCGCGGCGGCCGACGTATCGAGTGTGAAGCTGAACGCCGTCGGGTCCGACGTATTGCCCGCGACATCGGTTTGCCGAACCTGCACGCCGTTCACGCCTTCGACGGCATTGAAACTGGTGCTCCAGGTATGACCGCCATCGATCGAGTATTCGACAACTGCGCCAGTCTCCACACCAGACAGGCTAAGTGTGCCGACGTTGGTGATGTGGTCGGTGGCGTTGCTGCCGGAGTCGGCGGTCAGTGCAACACCTGGTGCAGCGGCTGAGGTATCGAGCGTGAAGTTGAGCGAGGTCGGGTCCGACGTGTTGCCTGCGACATCGGTTTGACGGACCTGGACCTCATTCACGCCTTCGACGGCATTGAAACTGGTGTTCCAGGTATGACCGCCATCGATCGAGTATTCGACAACTGCGCCAGTCTCCACACCAGACAGGCTAAGTGTGCCGACGTTGGTGATGTGGTCGGTAGCGTTGCTGCCGGAGTCGGCGGTCAGTGCAACACCTGGTGCAGCGGCCGAGGTATCGAGCGTGAAGCTGAGCGAAGTCGGGTCCGACGTATTACCTGCGACATCGGTTTGCCGAACCTGGACGTCATTCACGCCTTCGACCGCGTTGAAGCTGGTGTTCCAGGTATGACCGCCATTGGTCGAGTATTCGACGGTGCCGCCAGTTTCAACGCCCGTAAGATTCAACGTACCGACGTTGGTGATGTGATCGGTTGAGCTAGTGCCGGAATCGGCGGTCAATGCGACGCCGGGCCCGGCGGCTGAGGTATCAAGTGTGAAGCTGAACGCCGTCGGATCCGACGTATTGCCAGCGATATCGGTCTGCCGGACCTGTACATCGTTCACGCCTTCGACGGCATTGAAGCTGGTGTTCCAGGTGTGACCGCCGTCGGTCGAGTATTCGACGATGGCGCTCGTTTCAATGCCGGTAAGATTCAGCGTGCCGACATTGGTGGTGTGATCGGTAGCGCTGCTCCCGGAATCGCTCGTGAGCGCGACACCGGGCGCGGCGGCCGAGGTATCCAGCGTAAAGCTGAACGAAGTCGGATCTGATGTATTGCCAGCGATATCTGTCTGCCGAACCTGGACGTCGTTCACCCCTTCGACGGCATTGAAATTGGTGTTCCAGGTGTGTCCACCATCGGTCGAGTATTCGACGGTGGCGCCCGTTTCGACACCGTTGAGATTCAACGTACCGACATTGGTAATGTGGTCGGTGGCACTGCTACCGGAATCGCTCGATAGTGTGACACCGGGCGCAGCAGCTGAGGTATCAAGCGCGAAGCTGAACGCCGTCGGATCGGATGTATTTCCTGCGACGTCGGTTTGCCGAACCTGTACGTCATTCATGCCTTCGACCGCGTTGAAATTGGTGTTCCAGGTATGACCGCCATCGGTCGAGTATTCGACGGTGGCGCCGGTTTCAACACCGGTGAGATTCAACGTGCCGGCATTGGTGATGTGGTCGGTGACATTGCTGCCGGAATCGGTGGTCAATGAAACGCCGGGCGCGGCGGCCGACGTATCAAGTGTGAAGCTGAACGCCGTCGGGTCCGACGTATTGCCTGCGATATCGGTTTGACGGACCTGGACGTCATTCACGCCTTCGATGGCATTGAAACTGGTGTTCCAGGTATGACCGCCATCGATCGAGTATTCGACGGTGGCGCCCGTTTCGACACCGGTGAGGTTCAACGTACCGACATTGGTAATGTGATCGGTGGCACTGCTGCCGGAATCGGTAGTCAGTGCGACACCGAGCGCAGTGGCTGAGGTGTCGAGCGTGAAGCTGAACGAGGTTGGAGCGGACGTGTTGCCTGCGACATCGGTTTGCCGGACCTGCACGTCGTTCACGCCTTCGACGGCATTGAAACTGGTGTTCCAGGTATGGCCGCCGTCGATCGAGTATTCGACAACTGCGCCAGTCTCCACACCAGACACGTTGAGTGTGCCGACCTTGGTGATGTGATCAGTGGCGTTGCTGCCGGAATCGGCGGTCAACGCAATACCCGGTGCAGCGGCCGAGGTATCGAGTGTGAAGTGGAACGTCGTCGAATCCGACGTGTTGCCTGCGATATCGGTCTGCCGCACCTGTACGTCATTCACGCCTTCGACGGCATTGAAGCTGGTGTTCCAGGTGTGGCCACCATCCGTCGAGTATTCGACGGTGGCGCCCGTTTCGACGCCGGTGAGATTCAGCGTACCGACATTGGTGATGTGATCGGTGGCGCTGCTGCCGGAGTCGGTGGTCAGTGCGACACCGGGCGCAGTGGCTGACGTATCGAACGTGAAGCTGAACGACGTGGCCGACGACGTATTGCCAGCGACATCAGTTTGCCGAACCTGTACGTCGTTCACGCCTTCAACGGCATTGAAGCTGGTGCTCCAGGTATGGCCGCCATCGATTGAGTATTCGACGCTGGCACCCGTTTCAACAGCGGTCAGATTCAACGTGCCGACGTTGGTGATGTGGTCGGTCGAGCTAGTACCGGAATCGGCGGTTAGTGCGACACCGGGCGCAGCGGCTGAGGTATCGAGTGTGAAGCTGAACGAAGTCGGAGCCGATGTATTGCCCGCGACATCGGTTTGCCGAACCTGGACGTCATTCACGCCTTCGATGGCATTGAAACTGGTGTTCCAAGTATGGCCGCCATCGATCGAGTATTCGACAACTGCCCCAGTCTCCACACCAGACACGTTGAGTGTACCGACGTTGGTGATGTGATCGGTGGCACTGCTGCCGGAATCGGTAGTCAATGCAACACGGGGTGCAGCAGCCGACGTATCGAGCGTGAAGTTGAAAGACGTCGGGTCTGACGTGTTGCCAGCGATATCGGTTTGCCGGACCTGCACGTCATTCACGCCTTCGACGGCATTGAAATTGGTGCTCCAGGTATGGCCGCCATCCGTCGAGTATTCGACCGTGGCGCCCGTTTCGACCCCGGTGAGATTCAACGTACCGACATTGGTGATGTGATCGATCGAGCCACTGCCGGAATCGGTAGTCAGGGCGACACCGGGCGCTGCGGCTGACGTATCGAGCGTGAAGCTGAACGAGGTCGGGGCGGACGTGTTGCCTGCGACATCGGTCTGCCGGACCTGCACGTCGTTCACGCCTTCGACAGCGCTGAAGCTGGTGTTCCAGGTATGGCCGCCATCCGTCGAGTATTCGATCGTGGCGCCGGTTTCGACACCGGTGAGATTCAACGTACCGACATTGGTGATGTGATCGGTGGTGTTGCTACCGGAGTCGGTGGTCAGTGCGACGCCCGGCGCGGCGGCCGAGGTGTCGAGTGTGAAGCTAAACGAAGTCGGATCCGTTGTATTGCCAGCGACATCGGTTTGCCGAACCTGTACGTCATTCACGCCTTCGATGGCATTGAAACTAGTGTTCCAGGTACGACCGCCATCGATTGAGTATTCGACGGTGGCGCCCGTTTCGACACCGGTGAGATTCAGCGTGCCGACGTTGGTGACGTGGTCGGTCGTGTTGCTACCGGAATCGCTCGTGAGTGCGACACCGGGCGCGGCGGCCGAGGTGTCGAGCGTGAAGCTGAACGAGGTCGGGGCAGACGTATTGCCTGCGACATCGGTCTGCCGAACCTGTACGTCGTTCACGCCTTCGACGGCGTTGAAACTGGTGTTCCAGGTATGGCCACCATCCGTCGAGTATTCGACAGCCGCGCCCGTTTCGATACCGGTGAGATTCAATGTGCCGACATTGGTGATGCGGTCCGTGGCGCTGCTACCGGAATCATTCGTGAGCGCGACACCGGGCGCAGCAGCCGAGGTGTCGAGCGTGAAGCTGAGCGATGTGGGAGCCGACGTATTGCCTGCGATATCGGTCTGCCGTACCTGTACGTCATTCACACCTTCGACGGCGTTGAAGCTGGTGCTCCAGGTGTGGCCGCCATCGATCGAGTATTCGACAGTCGCGCCGGTTTCGACACCAGTGAGATTCAACGTGCCAACGTTGGTGACGTGGTCGGTCGAGCTGCTACCGGAATCGCTCGTGAGCGCAACACCCGGCGCAGCAGCCGACGTATCGAGCGTGAAGCTGAGCGATGTAGCTGACGACGTGTTGCCCGCGACATCGATCTGCCGGACCTGCACATTGTTCAGCCCTTCGACGGCGCTGAAACTCGTGTTCCAGGTGTGGCCGCCGTCGATCGAGTATTCGACAACTGCACCGGTCTCCACTCCAGATACGTTGAGTGTACCGACGTTGGTGATGTGGTCGGTGGCGTTGCTGCCGGAGTCGGCGGTCAGTGCAACGCCGGGCGCAGCGGCAGAGGTATCAAGTGTGAAGCTGAATGCTGTCGGATCCGACGTATTGCCCGCGACATCGGTTTGCCGGACCTGGACGTTGTTCACGCCTTCAACCGCATTGAAACTGGTGCTCCAGGTGTGGCCGCCATCGATCGAGTATTCGACAGTCGCGCCGGTTTCGACACCAGTGAGATTCAACGTGCCAACGTTGGTGACGTGATCGGTCGAGCTGCCACCGGAATCGCTCGTGAGCGCAACACCCGGCGCAGCGGCTGACGTATCGAACGTGAAGCTGAACGACGTGGCCGACGACGTATTACCCGCAACATCGACCTGCCGAACCTGCACGTTGTTCAACCCCTCGACGGCGCTGAAGCTCGTGTTCCAATGGCCACCGTGATCGACGCTGTATTGAACTGTGGCGCCGGTTTCGATGCCAGTGACGTTCAGCGTGCCGACGTTGGTGACGTGGTCGGTCGAGCTGCCACCGGAATCACTCGTAAGCGCAACACCCGGCGCAGCTGCCGCCGTATCCAGCGTGAAACTGAACGAGGTCGGAGCCGACGCATTACCCGCAACATCGACCTGCCGAACCTGCACATTGTTCAGCCCTTCGACGGCACTGAAGCTCGTGTTCCAATGCCCGCCGTTATCAACGCTGTACTGAACGGTGGCCCCCGGCTCGATACCCGAGAGATTCAACGTCCCGACATTGGTAACGTGATCTGCAGCATTGCCACCGGAGTCGGCAGTCAACGCAACGCCGGGCGCCCCAGCCGCCGTATCCAGCGTGAAACTGAACGAGGTCGGAGCCGACGCATTTCCCGCAACATCGACCTGCCGAACCTGCACATTATTGACGCCTTCAACGGCACTGAAGGTCGTACTCCAATGCGCGCCGTTATCAACGCTGTACTGCACGGTAGCACCCGTGTCGACCCCGGTGACATTGAGCGCCCCGACATTCGTAACATGATCCGTCGCACTACTACCCGAATCGACCGCCAACGCCACCCCAGGCGCCGTCCCACCAGCCGTATCCAGCGTGAACGTGCACGAAGAGGCGGCCGACGCATTGCCGGTCACGTCGATCTGCCGCACCATCACGGTATTCGTTCCTTCGACGGCGCAGAAGCTCGTGTTCCAGTGCGCGCCGTTGTCGGTGCTGTACTGAACGGTCGCGCCGTGCGCCACCGCGCCGACCGACAACGTACAGTCCGACGTGAGGTGGTCGGTCGCCGACATCCCCGTGTCGTGCGCCAGCACGACGACAGGCGCGGGCGGTGCAATGTCGACATAGGCGGTCGCCCAGCTCAGCGTACCGTTGCCGAGCCGGATCGCGTACGTGAAGCTGTCCTGCGCGTAGCCGAGCGTATTGAAGCTGTTCGACAACCACGACGCGTCGAGATGGCTCGCGTCATACCCGACCTTGCCGTCCGACGTGATCCAGATGTGCGCGCCGTGCGCGCTGAAATCAGTGCTCACCGATTCGGCCCGGACCGTATCCTGCGTCAGCAACGCCGCCTGTTCGAGCGAGACGGTCGTTTCGGTGCCGGAGTCGAGCGAATAGAGCGTCTTGGCCGCGCCGCCGAGATCGTTCGCCATCACGTTCAGGTAGACGGTGGTGAGCGAGTTGTCTGTGAGCCCCGTCTGCGCCGACGTAAATACGTCGTTCGTTGCCTGCGGCGTATTGCTGATGGAAACCGCGGTCCCGCTTGAAGTCGTCGCCATGTCGTGCTCCCCGTCCTGTCATGTTTTGATGCGGGCGCTGCGCCGCCCGATGCGGCGCATGCCCGACGAACTGCAAACCGCTTTTCGTGTCAACGCTCGCGCAACGCCATTTCCTTGGTCTTGATGACGGGCTTGAGCAGGTAATGCAATACGGTACGGCGCCCGGTGCGGATGTCGACGGTCGCGATCATCCCCGGCACGATCGCGACCGGCTGGCTCCGGCCGCTCGGCTTGCTTTGCCGGGTGCGCACCAGTACGCGGTAATAGCTGTCCGGTTTCTCGCCGGGACGGTCCGGCACGATCGTGTCGGCGCTGATGTCTTCGACGACGGCGGGAAAGCCGCCATAGATCGAGAAATCGTACGCGGACAGCTTGACCGTCGCGTCCTGCCCCGGATGCAGGAACGCGATGTCCGCCGGCCGCACGCGTGCCTCGATCAACAGCGTGTCGTCGAGCGGCACGATTTCCAGCAGGTCCATCCCCGGCTGGATCACGCCGCCCACGGTGTTGATCTTGATCTGCTTGATCATCCCTTTCAGCGGCGCGCGCACGAGCGTGCGCGTGACGCGATCCTCGAGCGCGACGTTGGCCGCACTCAGCGCCGACTGATCGGCGCGCGCGAGATTCAGTTCCTTCATCGCGTCGGCACGAAAATGCGCGGTCGTTTCGTCGATTTTCTGGCGCGCCTCGCGATAGGCGGCTTCCAGCCGCGGCATCGCGAGCCGCGTCGCATCGAGGTCGCCCTTCATGTCGGTCGCCTGCCGCTCGAGCCGCAGCACCTCGACGTCCGATACCGCGCCTTTCTCCACGAGCGGGCTAGTCAACGCCAGTTCCTTCGCGACGAGCGCGTAGCTGTGTTGCAACTGCCCCTCGCGCGAGCGCTTTTCCGCGAGCTCCTGCCGGTGCTGTTCAGCCTGTTGCCTGAGCACGTCGAGATTGGCCTGCAATTCGCGCTGACGCGACTCGAACAGCGAGCGTTCCTCATCCAGCAGGCCCGGATTCGCGCGCGCCAGGGCGGCCGGCACGACGAACGCGGCGCCGTTCGCTTCGGCGCTCAGCCGCGCGATGCGGGCGAGGAGGGCGGCATCCTTCGCCTGTCCTTCCTTGTACGACGACGTGAACCGCGTATCGTCGATGCGCATCAGCGGCTGGCCTTTCTGGACGACCTGGCCGACGCGCACCATGATCTCGGAGACGATCCCGCCCTCCAGGTTCTGCACCACCTGCACGCGGCTGGACGGAATCACCTTGCCTTCCCCGACGGTGACTTCGTCGACTTCGGCGAACGCGGCCCACAGGAGGGCGATGACGATGAATGCGAGCGTCGCCCACAGGATCCAGTGGGTGAAGTAGCGCGGCCCCTCCATCGCGGCCGCGCAGCGTTCGCGCATGAACGCGGTATCGTCGGCGCGCGGCTTCAGCGCGGCGCCGATGCGCGCGCGCAGCGCGTTGAGCACGGCGATGCGTTGCGTCGTCGGCGAGTCGGCGCCGTCGGGTTCAGCCAGCAGCGACATGGAGCTTTCTCCCTGCAAGAGCCGCGAGGACCTGGTCCTTCGGGCCGTCAGCGACGACGCGGCCCTGATCCATCACGATCAGGCGATCGACGAGCGAGAGCAGCGACGGACGGTGCGTGACCAGCAGCAGCGTGCGGCCGGCGAGCTGGGCCGACAGACGGGCCTTGAACAGCTCTTCGGAGCGGTTGTCCATCGCGCTGCTCGGCTCGTCGAGCAGCAGCACCGGCGGCGACAGCAGCATCGCGCGGGCGATGGCGATGGCCTGGCGCTGCCCGCCGGACAATGCTTCGCCGCGTTCGCCCACCGCGAGGTCGAAGCCGTTCGGCACCCGGTTGACGAAGTCCGCGACGCCGGACACCTGCGCGGCGCGCAACACGGCGTCGTCGTCCGCGCCCGGCGCGCCCAGCACGATGTTGTCGCGCACGGTGCCGTTGAACAGCATCACGTCCTGCGGCACGTGACCGATCCCGCGCCGCAGTGCGGCAGGATCGTATTGACGCAGTTCGACGCCGTCGATCAGCACGTTGCCGGACGAAGGCGGGTAGAGACCGAGGACGAGTTTTTCGATGGTGGTCTTGCCCGAGCCGACGCGCCCGATGATCCCGACGCGCTCGCCCGCGGCGATGCGGAACGACACGCCTTCGAGCGAGACGCCGCTCTGGCCGGGGTACGCGAAGCTGACGTCGCGGAATTCGATCTCGCCGGCGAGTGCGGGCCGATGGACGAAGCGCTGCTCGGCCGGACGCTCGCCGGGCAGGTTCATCACGCCGTCGATCGACGCGAGCGCGCTGCGCGACTGGTGGTAGCGCGTCAGCAGCGACGCGACCTGGCCCATCGGCGCGAGCGCGCGGCCGGTGAAGATCGTGCAGGCGATCAGTCCGCCGGTCGTGAGCCGGTCGTCGCCGATCATGTACACGCCGCACAGGACCACCGCGAGATAGGCCGCCTGCTGCGCGAACATCGCGAAATTGACCGCGCAACCCGACAGCAGGCGCGACTTGAGCCCGAGCCGTGCGATCTCGCCGAGCATCTGCTCCCAGCGCGCCTGCATCGGTCCTTCCGCGCCGTTGACCTTGATCGTCTCGAGGCCGACCAGCGTTTCGATCAGCAGGGCCTGGCGCTGGCTCGCGTGACGCTGGCTGGCTTGCACGGCCCGCGCGAGCGGCCCCTGCACGGCCACGCCCGCGCCGATCACGAGCGGCAAGGCCAGCAGCGGCAGCCAGCCGAGCCCGCCGCCGACCCAGAACATCGCCACGACGAACACGATCGAAAACGGCAGGTCGATCAGCGCCGCCGCGGTCGCCGACGTGAGGAATTCGCGCACGGCTTCGAATTCCTGGATCTGCGAAGCGAATCCGCCGACGGACGGCGGCCGCGCCGCCATCCGGATGCCGAGTACTTTCTCGTAGAGGTTTGCCGACAGGATCACGTCGATCTTCTTGCCGGCCACGTCGATGAAATAGCCGCGCAACGTGCGCATCACGACGTCGAACACGATCACGAGCGCGATGCCGGCCGCCAGCGCCCACAGCGTCTCGAGCGCGCGGTTCGGCACGACGCGGTCGTAGACGTTCATCGTGAACAGCGGCATCGCCAGCGCGAAAAGATTGACCAGCGTCGACGCGAGCATCACTTCCGCATAGATCGGCCACGATTGCGCGACCACGCCCCAGAACCAGTGGCGCGGGCGCGGCACGACGCTTTCCGTATCGCGTGCATCGAACCGGTGGGCCGGGCGCGCGAACAGCACGTGGCCCGCATGGCGTTGCGCGAGTTCGGCCGCGTCGACGGCTTCCTCGCCGATGCCGGTTTCAGGAAGGATCACCTGCAGGGTGCCGCACGCGTTGCGGCGAACCAGCACGCAGGCCTGGCCGTCGTTGAGCAGCAGCACCGCGGGCAGGACCGCATCCGGGATGTCGGGCAGCGCGCGCCGGGCCAGTTTGGCCGACAGGCCGGCGCGCGCCGCGGCCCGCACGAACAGGGCCGGCGTGAGGCGCCGGCCGGCGAGCGGCAGGCCGGCCACGAGCGTGTCGACGCCCACCGGCCGGTCGAACAGCCGCGTCAGCACGAGCAGGCAGCCCAGCAGCGGATCGTCTTCGATACCCGATCCGTGCGGCAGATTCCAGCCGTGCGTGGCGCACGGCTCCCCGGCCGCGGCAGCGGCTTGCGTAGCGGCGGCCTGCATTACAGCACGCCGCCGGCCTGGTGACGGTCCGACCGGTGCGGCAGCCTGCCGCGCGCGCAGATCGCCGCCGTCAAGCGCTCCGTCTTGTTCATGCCTCACCCCGATTGTTTATGTGCTGTTGGTCGCTTGTGCGACTGCTTGTGACTGCCTTGTGTTTGCTTCTGTTTGCGTAGGAGCAACAGCAAGGAGCGGGCCAGATGCGGCGACTGCCGCGCGGGGTGGGGTTTAGGCAGGCATGCGCCGGCCGACGGTCGTATGCGAATGCGGGTTTGGTTTCAGGTCTGATACGTTGCGGCTGCGCGGGCGCCGGGCGATTTCGTGCCTATCCAGCGGCAATGGCGCACTGGAGAAGGCGCGCACGCTACTGCTGATGCGGAATCGCGGTCGGCACGGGGCCGGATCGGGTATCGAAAATGTTTCAGGCGTGAAACGTTGCGGTTCTGGGGGCGTATCGGTGGTGTACATATGCGTCGGTTCAACGCACCGTCGGGCGCCTGCACTTCATGCGCCGACGCGCCGGGAGGCTTCGATCGCAACCGTGACGAATCGAAAAGGCCGCATCGATGCTTCGCGGTCCTTCTCCATCGCAGCCGCGTTCAATCCACAATCTTGAACACCCGGTTCTTCTCGATCACGCCGGCTTTCGGCAGTTTGCCGTCGTCCTCGGCCTCGGGGCGCAGATGCCGTTCGTCGAGCGTCGGCCCCGTATAGCGGCTGCGCGGCCGAATCACCTTGCCCACGCGCAGCTGTTCGATGCAGTGGGCCAGCAGCCCGACGCTGCGTGCGATCGAGAACAGCCCGAACGCCGCGTCGCGCGGCAACCGAAGCTGTACCGACAGCATCGCGAGCGCGACATCGATGGTCGGCCGCTGGCCGGTGAGCGTCGTCACCTTGTCGATGAAGTGCGCGAGTTCCGTCGGCGGATCGAGCCGCGCGAGCAACGCGGCCGCGCGCGGGTCGCCGTCGGGGTACAGATGATGACCGAAGCCGGGGATCGGGATCGCGGACTTCAGATGATGATCGACCACGTGCGCGGCGCCGAGCCGCTGCACATCGTCGAACACCGCGCGCACGCGGCCTGACGCATCGCCGTGCAGCGGGCCCGACAACGTCGCGAGCCCGGTCAGCAGGCAGCCCGCGAGCGACGCGCCGGTCGACGCGGTGATGCGCGCGGCGAACGCCGAACTCGTGATCTCGTGATCGGCGACGAGCACCATCGCGCGGCGCAGCAGGTCCGCGCCGCGATCGTCCAGGCCCCAGCCCGCCGCGAGCCGCTGATGGGTCCACGGCGGGCCCCCATCGTCGTGCGCGCCGAACGCGCGCGCGACGATCGCGACGAGTTGTCCGGCTTCGATGTGCAGCGTGTTGTCGAGCCGGCCGAGCGTCGAGTGGCCGTGCGCCGCCAACGTGGCAAGCAGCGTGAACGCGCACTGGCGATCACGCTCGCCGGCCGGCAATGCAACCGCGGGCGCGTCGAACGTCACGGGTGCGGTGGCTTGCCAGAGCAGTGCGGCCGTGTCCTCGAGCGTGGCGGTGTCCGACAGTTGAATGCTGTCGCGGCCGCGATACCACGCGCGGCCCTTGGAGAAGGTGGTGATGCCGCTCGGGATGCACGGCTCGGCGCCGAAGATCGTGCCGGCCGCCAGCGCCGCGCGCTTGCGGCCGACCTGTTTCTTGCGGCACAGCGCGATCACGTCTTCCGCGCGATACAGGCTCTTGCGCGGATCGTCGGGATCCTGCATCACGGCGATGCTGCCGCGGCTCGCATACGCGTAGACGGTCTGCGCCCGCACGCCGAGCCGCCGCGCGGCTTCCGTCAGGGTGATCCAGTTGTGCATGGGGAGTCGTGATGAGGATGCGGCCGGCGCCCGGCCGCCTGCGCCGACTATAGACCGGGTTCAGCCCGATGTCATCTCGGCCGGGCGCCGCTCGAGCACCTCGACGAGGATCTCGCCCGGCGCGCGCACGAAGCAGCCGCGCACGCCGGCGCGGATCCGCGTCACCGGCTGGACGATCTCGGCGCCGTGCTTGACCAAGTGGGCGTACGCGGCATCGAGATCCTCGACCAGCACGCCGAAGTGATCGATGCCTTGTGCGCGAGTGCCGTCGGGCACCGTGGCCGGTCGCGCGTCGGGCAGCGCCGTGATGAACAGGTTGATGGCGCCGATCCTCAGGTCGACGCGCCCCGGGCGCCGCACGATCTCGGCGTTCAGGCAGCGCGCGAACCACGCCGCGGTGGCCTCGGCATCAGCCGAGCAGAGTTGCAGGTGATCCCATTTGAATTCGATCATGATCGTGGGCCGGATGAGGGTTGAGCCGCCGCGGCGGCCGGTCAAGGGAGGTGAACGCGCTCAGAGCTCGATGCGCGACAGCTTGCCGAGCAGCACGGAGTACGACAGCGTGCCGACGAGGCAGATCGCACCCATCAGGTTCAGCGCCCAGAAGAAGTTGCCGGTGTGCTGGGTCACGTAGCCAATCATCAGCGGCGTGGTGACGGCCGCGATATTGGCCGCGAGGCTCGTGATGCTGCTGGTGAGCCCGACATAGCGTCTCGGCGCGATCTCGGATACGGCGGCCCATGACATCGAGCCGATCCCCTGCGCGAAGAACGCGACGGTCAGGATCGCGATCACCAGCGCGTTCGAGTGCACGAAGTTGACCAGCACGATCGACGCGCCGAGGAAGGTGCCGATCACGAGCGGCGCCTTGCGCGACGACGACATCGACACGCCGCGCCGGATGCAAAGATCGGACAGGTAGCCGGCGATCAGGATTCCCAACGTTGCGCCAATGAACGGCATCGCCTGAAAGAAGCCAACCTTGATCATCGACATGTGCCGCTCCTCGACCAGGTAGGTCATGAACCAGGTCGTGAAGAACACCAGCAGCGTGTTGTTGCAGAACTTGCCGAGACAGATCGCGAGGATCTGCCGGTAGCCGAGCAGACGCAGCGCCATGCGCCAGTCGAAGCGCTCGCGCGCGGTCACGACAGGGCGCCCTTCGGTGATGTACTGCAGCTCGGCCGCATTGACGCTGCGATGCCGCGACGGATCGCGATAGAGCCGGTACCAGACGAGGCTGAACAGGATGCCGAAGCCGCCCGTCGCGAAGAACACCGCGCGCCAGCCGAACGCCGACGAGATCCACAGCAGCAGCCCGGCGAAGAGCGGCGTGCCGATGTACTGGCCCATCACGTAGACGCTCGTCGCGAAGCCGCGCTCCTGGACCGGGAACCACATCGTCACCGCGCGGGCATTCGACGGAAAGGCCGGCGCCTCCAGCGCGCCCATCGCGAGCCGCGAGCCGAGCAGCATGTGATAGCCGTGCGCGAGCCCTTGCGTCAGCGTCGCCAGCGACCAGCCGACCAGCGACAGCGCATAGGCGACGCGCGAACCGAGCAGGTCGGCGAGCACGCCCGCCGGCACCAGCGCGATCGAGTATGCGAGGCCGAACACGGCGAACAGCTCGCCCATCTGCACGCGGGTGAGCGCGAGATCCTTCGACAGCGCCGGTGCGACGATGCCGAGCGCCGAGCGATCGACGTAGTTGAGAATGGTCGCCACCAGCAGCATCGACAGCACGCCGTAGCGCACTCGCGACCTTCTGGCGACGTCCGCGTGCGAGCCGAACTCGCGCATGACCGAAACCTGTTCTTCTGCGGTTTTCAAGGTTGTCTCCTGTCTCCTGATGGGTGGGCCGGCGCGTTGTCGTCATGCGCGCCGGCGATCGTCGGGTCAGCCGCGTCCGACGTAGGGCATCGCGCTTGCCATGATCGTCATGTTGAGAATGTTGGCTTCGAGCGGCAGGTTCGCCATCTGCACGATGGCGTCCGCGACGTGCGCGACGTCGACGCGCGGCTCCGGTGCGATGCGGCCGTCGGCCTGCTGCACGCCGCTGTTCATACGCTCGGTCAGCGACGTGGCGGCGTTGCCGATGTCGATCTGGCCGCACGCGATGTTGAACGGCCGGCCGTCGAGCGCGAGCGAGCGGGTGATGCCGAGGACGGCATGCTTGGTGGCCGTGTACGCGATCGTGTTCGGGCGCGGCGAGTGCGCCGAGATCGAACCGTTGTTGATGATGCGGCCGCCTTGCGGAGTCTGGCGCTTCATCTGGCGCCACGCGGCGCGTGCGCACAGGAACACGCCGGTCAGGTTGGTCGCGACCACGTCGTTCCAGAATTCGAGCGAGTAGTCGTCGAGCGGCACGGCGCCGGCATTGCGGCCGGCGTTGTTGAACAGCACGTCGAGGTGCCCGAACTCGCGTTCGATCCGCGCGAAGCTTGCGTCGACCGACGCCTCGTCGGCGACGTCGGTCGGAATCGCCGCGGCCAACCCGCCAGCCTGCTCGATGATTTCCTTCGTCGCGAGCAGCGGTTCGATGCGCCTGCCGAGCAATGCCACGCCGAATCCGGCTCGTGCCAGCGCGACGGCCGCTGCGTGGCCGATTCCCGTGCCGGCGCCCGTCACTGCCGCGATTTTTTTCCGTGCCTGCATTTTCACGACCTCGTCTTCCGTCCGTTGAACATGCAAAAAGCATTGCGCGGCGGCGATTCCCCAGCAATCTTGATTCTTTCAATCAATATCAAGTGCCCCGTCGCGACGGGGCGGCGTCAGGGTTTTCCTGAGTTCGCGGGCACGTCGTCCACGGGCCTGCGATGGGGGATGCGCATGATGCGCCGAAACCGGAACCCGCCGAGGAAGCCGGCAGCGCGATGCCGCGCGGACACGTTGATTGAATCAATCAATATTGACCCGCGCCGAGCGCGCTTCGTAGGCTGTGCTCCGTTTTCCGACCCAAGGACGAGACCATGCCTGACAACAATTCCCCCCGCCTGCTGGTAGCGCGACGGGTTCCCGCCGCCGTGGCCGCCCGTGCCGAAGCCGAATTCCATGCGTACGTGACGGACGCCGACATGGATGCGCCGTCCGTCGTCGAGTTCTGCAATCGCTACGCGACGCCGGCCGTGCTGATCGGCAAGAAATCGGGGCTGCAGGCCGAGCACATCGCGGCATTGCCGCCGAGCGTGAAGATCATCGCGAACGCGAGCGCCGGCTACGACCACCTGGATGTGGCCGCCGCACGCGAGCGCGGAATCGTGGTCAGCAATGCGCCCGACGCGCTGACCGACTGCACGGCCGATTTCACGATGCTGCTGATTCTCGCCGCGTGCCGGCGTGCATCGGAGTACGAGCGCATCGTGCGCGCGGGGTGGGGCAAGTCGTTCGGCATGACCGACATGCTCGGCACGCGCGTGAACGGCAAGACGCTCGGGATCGTCGGCTTTGGCCGGATCGGCCGCGCGGTCGCCCAGCGCGCACGCGGCTTCGGGATGAAGATCGTCTATACCGACAGGCGGCCGGCACCGCCCGAGGTCGAGGCGGGCGCGCGCTATTGCGCGGATCTCGATACGCTGCTGCCGCAGTGCGACATTGTCACGCTGCACGTGCCGGGCGGCGGCACGCCGTTGATGACGCGCCGCGCGTTCGGCCTGATGCGCGACGGTGCGGTGTTCGTCAACGCGGCGCGCGGGAGTCTGGTCGACGAGGATGCGCTTTACGACGCGTTGAAGTCGCAGCGGTTGTTCGGCGCGGGGCTGGACGTCTATCGGAACGAGCCCGATATCGATCCGCGTTTCGCCGCGCTCGATAGCGTGTTTCTGTCGCCGCACATGGCCAGCGCGACGATCGAGACGCGCGACCAGATGGGGTTTGCCGCGCTCGATAACGTCGCCGCGGTGCTTGACGGAAGGGCGGCGCCGAACGCGGTTTGACGGGGACCGCGAGGGGGGGGTGGAGCTCGCGGGGCGCATCCCTGCCGCTGGCATGACGCAGTGTCGGGGCTTCCGATGACCGGAGGCACCCGGCTGTCAGCACGGCGTTACACGTCAGAATCATTTTCCGTCGATGTCCTGGCCCCCCCGCCGATGTCCGGCCCATGCCGGTAGCGATCGCGCCGGGCCGCGGCGCGCGACGCGCGTCCGTGCGACGCCGCACCAACGGATCGCATCGTCCATCGCGACGCTTCCCGCCGGCTTCGTTCCATTGCGCGATCCGGTACGCCGTATCGACGCTGTAACGTTTTTGGCGCGATTTTTCCCGTGCGCGGTGCTTGGCAAGGCCGCCCGCTGTCCCGGCAGAGCGATGGCGAGACTGGCACGTTGTTAGCTTCACCGGTTGTGGTGGGAACGAGGGTCGCCGCGCATTCGTGATCGTCCGACGAATCGATGCGCATGCGCCGCCGGTGACGCGTTCGAAACGCAGCACATTCGCTCGCCGCCAGCCGATGGCGCCACACGGCCCACGCCGGCCGCACGCACGCGATGCGGAACGCGCCGGCAGCAACGTGCTGGACATCGGCAGTCATCACACCTCCGCCGGGAGAGCATAATGTTGGCCAACTCAATTCGCACCCTACGAGCCTTTCTGATCGTCTTCACCGTTTGCGTGATGACGTTCGCGCCCGGACGGGCAAACGCCCTGTCGAACCAGTTGCTGTTGCTGCTGCCGGACAACTTCACGCTGCCCGACCCGCGTGTGTCCGCGTGGCTCGATTCCGCGTCGGAGGAAGGGCTGCAGATCTCGCTCATCAGCGACACGCAATTCAAGCAGGGCGGCACGTCGCTGCAGCAGTACCAGGGGCTCATCCTCCCGGACCAGGTACATACGGTCGCCGACGATACCCTCGTGACCGCCATCCAGAACTATGCGCTCAACGGCGGGCGCGTGATGCTCGTCTATGACTTCGGCGTACTGAACGCAACCGGCTTCTATCCGCCCGGGCAATCGCGCTTCAGCTCGATGGCCGGCGTCAACTACGTGCTCTACGACACGCTCGGCGGCAGCATGATCGGCCTCGGCCCGGTGACCGGGATGGGCAGCACGTTGCGCG
Source organism: Burkholderia sp. 567 (assembly GCF_040545115.1). Lineage (NCBI taxonomy): Bacteria > Pseudomonadati > Pseudomonadota > Betaproteobacteria > Burkholderiales > Burkholderiaceae > Burkholderia > Burkholderia sp. 567. The sequence goes on along the minus strand of NZ_JBEPLG010000003.1, from coordinate 186,059 downwards.
CGCTGCAGGTTCCGCCCGGGAAGTCCATGGCGTGGTCCGGCTCGACGACCGCCGCAACGGCATTGGCCGCAACCGCGTCGATTGCCTCGACCGGCTCGACGACGGATCAGCAGCTCTTCCTGCAGCCGAGCCCGTCGAACGCGGGCGGCCTCGCCGGTTACAACCATCAGGCGCACTTCACGTACCAGATGAATAACGGCCGCATGACCGGCGTGCCGCTGAATCTCGGGCGCGTGTGGAAGGGCGGCAAGGTCAAATCCGGATCGTATTCGCCGACCTCGACGAAGCTGTCGTCGGTGAATGGCGCGACGTCGCTCGTGACCGCGTCGCCCTCCGTGACGACGGACGTGCTCGAAGGAATTTCCGGCTACGTATACGGTTTCCTGTCCTATCCGAGCTACGTCACGCAAGGCACGTATACCGGCACGACGCTGCTGACCTCGCCGAACTTCGGTCTCGTCGCCGGCTATCAGCCGTACGGAAACGGTGGCGTGATGTTCGTCAACCTGCCGCTCGCCTATCTCGACGGACAAACCGACGGCATGCCGATCCACGGCTTCCTGCGTTACTTCACGACGAACATCGTGCCGATGCCGCATCTGTCGCTGCAGCCGCGCGCCCAGGCTGGGATGGTGCTGAACTGGCACTTCTGCGCGGCGGACCAGATCCAGCCGGCGCAGTACCTGAAGAATTACGGTGTCTGGAACAGCGGCCCGTACTCGATCGTCGTGACGGCCGGCCCGGATGACGTGATGATCGGCGACGGTCTCGGGATCAACCTGACGAACAATACGCCGGCGAAGCAGCTGATGTCGTTCCTGCTCAAGCGCGGGCACAAGATCGGCAGCCACGGCGGCTGGGCGCACGACTACTGGGGGGCGAACGCCAGCGAAACCAACGCGAGCACGTTCACGCAATATCTGGTGCTGAACCACAATGCGGTGCAGTCGGTCACCGGAAAGCCGGACGTCGAATGGGCGGCGCCGGAAGGCAACACGCCGACGTGGGTAGTGAACTGGCTCGAAGCGAACGGCTATTCGGGCTACTACTTCACCGGCCATACCGGCAATGCGCAAACGCGTGCGTATCGCAACGGTTCGCTGCTGAACCCGGGCGTCTGGGCGTTTCCGGTGATGCCGTTCGGCAAGTATGCGACGTTCGAAGAGTTCCAGCAGTTCGCGGTGCCGACGACAGACGTGCAGAACTGGTATCAGTCGCTGATGGATTTCGTCGTCGCGAACCGCACGAGCCGGCTGATCTACATGCACCCGCTGGGCGCGTCGTGGTATCCGACCGTCGTCACGACGATGCTCGGATATGCAGCATCGCTTGCGGCGACCGGCCAGTTCAAGTGGTTCACGATGGACCAGCTCACGCAGTTCGACCGGCGCCGTCTACTGGTGAACTGGACGGCGACCGATACCGGCACCGGCTGGACATTCAGCGCGACGCATCCGACGAGCCTGCAGGACATGACCTGGCTGCTGCCGAAGAGCACCTATCAGATGCCGAGCGTGCAAAGCGGCAGCGCGACGGTCGTGATCACCGATCCGAACAACTGGCTGGTCATCGCGGGCACGGGCAAGTCGCTGTCGTTCACGAGCGCGAAGGCGCATTGATGCACGTCGGCTTGCTTGCCAACCGGGAAACACCATGAAACGAGCTTCGTTCATGCGTGCGCTGCGCACGCTCGTCTCGGCGAGCGTCGCGCTCACGTTCGGTGTGTCGTTCGCGCAGCACGCGCCGCGGGCCCCGCACGCGTTCGCGCGGCCGCCGCTCCATCTGCACGGGCCCGCGAAACGGAACCCGGTCGGGCTGTCGCCGCAGCGGATCCGCAGTTTCTACGGGTTCGATCAATTGCCGGCGCGCGGCTACGGCGGCGACGATCAGGTCATCGCGATCGTCGATGCGTACGACAACCCGAACGTCGAAGCGGACCTGCGATCGTTCAGCAGCACGTTCGGCCTGCCGCCGTGCGCGTCCCCGCGCTGCTTCACGAAGATCTACGCGACCCCGGACAAGCGTCCGCCGCCACCCGACGCGTTGTGGGCGCTCGAGAGCTCGCTCGACGTGCAGTGGGCGCATGCGATCGCACCGAATGCGCGGATCGTGCTGGTCGAAGCCGCATCGAGTTCGCTCGACGACCTGATGAGCGCGATCGCGCTCGCGACGACGCCGGCTCCCGCCGGCCCCGGCGCGAAGGTCGTGTCGATCAGCTGGGGCACCCCCGAATTCCTGGCCGAAACGCAATTCGATGGACAGTTCGCCAGCGCGAACGGCGTGTCGTTCGTCGCCGGGTCCGGCGACGGCGGCAATGGGATCGACTATCCGGCCGCGTCGCCGTATGTGCTGAGCGTCGGCGGCACGTCGATCGCGACCGATGCGGGCGGCGCCTATGCGGGCGAAACGGCGTGGGCGGGCAGCGGCGGCGGACAGAGCGCCATCGAGCCGGAGCCGACGTATCAGTCGAATCTCGGGATACCGTCGGATAGCGTCGGGCTGCACGGCGTGCCCGACGTCGCCTATCACGCCGACCCGGCGTCCGGCTTCGCGGTCTACGATTCGTACGGCTATGCGGGGCAGCGCGGCTGGTTCGTCGTCGGCGGCACGAGCGCGGGCGCACCGCAATGGTCTGCGTTGATCGCGATTGCGAACAGCGTGCGCGTCGCGCGCGGCAAGACGACGTTGAACGCAGTGGGCGCGATCCACACCGTGCTGTACGGGCTCGCGTCGAGCGCCTCCGCGACGAACTTCCGCGACATTGTCAGCGGCTCGAACGGCGCGTGCGGCACGCTTTGCACCGCGACCACCGGATACGACTACGTGACCGGCCTCGGGCGCCCGATGGCCGCCAATCTGGTCCAGGCGCTGATCGCCGCACCTTGATGCGGATAGGCGCGACGAAAGCACGATCGCGCGATCGCGCGAATAAGCGGCTTCTCGGCTTGGGACAGTGACGAGGTTGGCACACTGTCCCGATACGAAATCTTGAAGTCCGCATTCCGGCAGCCGGCCCATCAGCCGGCCAGCCTCTCGCGTCGTCAATTCAAGCCGTTGCGTTGCACGCCACGGCTTGCGTCTCCAATCCGCCGCTGAATGACCTAGAACCGGTCCAATTCACGCGTCGTCATCGTAATCCGTTTCGTTGCAATCCTCGCAATCTCCGGCCGTGGACACCCCGCGACCCGATCGTTTGCGCGGCGCGAAAACGGATATTCCTATAAAACTACGACGCCGCTTCCGGTTTTCAGTTTGATTTATATAAAGACGATAGGGCATACTGCGGAAATCGATCGCTATCGATTGTCGTCAATGTCGCGAATATAATGCCGACGGTGTAGTCGACGGCCTTTCGCGACGACATAAAGGGCTGTTGAGCCACTTCCCACATTTCAAGGAATCCTTTCATATCCATGGCTACCTACCTCGAACTCAAAGCACAGGCAGAAGCGCTGGCACAGAAAGCGGAAGCAGCGCGACTCGCCGAACTGGAAAGCCTTATCGCGACGATGCGTGAGCAGATTGCCGAATATGGCATCACGCCCGACCAGCTTTTCGGGCGACGTCGTGCCGCTTCGTCGGGCGCCACCCGCGCGCCGGTCGCACCGAAGTATCGCGATCCGAAAACGGGCGCGACGTGGAGCGGGCGCGGCAAGCCGCCGCATTGGATTGCAGGCGCGAAGAACCGTGACCGGTTTTTGATCGAGCAGTGAAGGAAGTCGACGGTTGAGTCCGATGCCGTCAACGCTCCCCGATGGAAAATACCGGGCGACGTGCCGCGAGCGGACGATCTTTGCGGCCAGGGCGATGGGACACGGCGACGTATTTCCGGACGCCGAGTTGATCGTCGAGAATGGATGGGCCACCTTCACCCGGAATGCCGCTGAAGTGTGGAATTGCAGTGCGCGCTATGCCGCTGCTCACTTCGACATTCAGTCCGCCTAGGAAGCGCCGCCAATGAGCGAGCTTGTTCAGATTGCGCCGGGTGTTGTGTTCTCCTCCGATGTGCTTGGCATCGCATGGGCGCGCAAGTATCAGCCGGGCGGTGGGAATGCGGCGCGCAATGGAAACATGCCGTCCGCGGATCGCCCGGGCCCACCGGCACAGGAAAGCGAACACGACGCTCGCGCAACCGCGTCGGGCCAATTGTCGTTGTTGTAGAGAGAACGGCAGGATGACGGGCATCCTGCGACTATCGACTTTCGACTGTCGGCCTTTACATCGCGGCCAACATTACTGCTCCAGCACGGCCTGCGGCGTATTGCGGAAGCTGATCGCCATACGGTTGTAGGTGTTCATCAGGCTGACCGCAATCGTGAGGTCGACGATCTCGCGTTCATCGAATACGGCGCGCGCCGCCTCGTAGGCGTCGTCCGGTACACCGGTCGCCGCGACCAGCGTGACCGACTCGGCCCATGCCAGCGCGGCGCGCTCGCGTTCGTCGAACAGATTGCCGGCTTCCCGCCACGCCTGCACCAGCGCCAGCTTTTCAACCTTCACGCCTTTCTTCACCAGGTCGCGCGTGTGCATGTCGAGGCAGTACGCGCAGTTATTGATCTGCGACACGCGAAGGTAGACGAGGTCGACGAGAACCGGCGACAGCCCGCTCTGCATGACGTAACCATACACGCCGCCCAGGGCCTTCACGCCCGCGGGCGCAATCTGGTTGTAATCGAGACGCTTGCTCATGACGTAACTCCTTGATGAAGGGGATTTACTTGACCGGGGTGGTCAGGACCGTGTCGTTGCTGTCCGCGACGAATACCGCGAGCAATCTGGCGGGCCGCGATTCGCTCGCATTGCGGCTCACGCGATGAACGGCGCCGGGCTCCTCGAAGAAGCTTTCTCCGGCGTGATAGACGCGCTTCGGGCCGTCGTTCACCTGAGACTCGATGTCGCCCGACACGACGTACGCATAGATGAAAGCCGAGCCTGCATGCCGGTGCGCCGGTGATGCGGCGCCGGGTGCGTAGTCGACGACGACGGCGGTCAGCGACTTGCCCGGAATGTTGGGAATCGCATGCTGGAAGTTCGGCGTGACGGTTTCACCGGCGCCGTGTGCCGCGGCCGGCACCGCGCTGCACAAGGCGAGGCTGGTGCAGGCGGCAGCTGCAATGGACTGAATGTTCATGGTCGTCTGGCTCGTTGATGTTCGCCCATTGTGGTGTTGGAAGCGGACACCGGAAAGCACCAGGAATGAACATTTTCGTTGTACCAAGACGCAATGGCGGCGCCGCGCTTGCCGTGCCGTCAGTGGCCCGGGCGAACGAGCTCCAGCAGGCGCGCACAGTCGGCGGCAAGGGTTCGTTCGGTCAGGTTCGTCACGCCGAGCAGCAAACCCTGTGGCCGCGGCGTGCCCGTGTACCACGGCGAAAGCGGCACCGGAGCCAGCCCGAACGCGCGTGCCCGCAACGCGATATCGACATCCGACACCTCCGCGGGCAGCGTCGTTACCACCGCCATGCCGGCAGTCGCCTGGATCTTGATCGCGTTCGAGCCCAGTTCCTTCAGACAACTAAGCAGAGCCTCCCGGTGCGATGCGTAGAGACGTTTCATACGACGTAAATGGCGAAGATAGTGCCCGTCCTGCATGAACTCGGTGACGGCATGCTGGATGCACGCCGCCGGCGCGGGCGCGAGGCACGCCGCGATATCGCCGAAGCGACGCGTCATGTGCGGCGGCACCACGAGAAAGCCAAGACGCAGCGCCGGGCTGATCGTCTTGCTGAAACTGCCGACGTGCAGAACCCGTCCCTCCTGATCGATCGACGCAAGCGCGGGCGCTGCCCGGCCGCTCAGTTGCAGCTCGCTCAGATAGTCGTCTTCGATGATCCACGCATCGTTTTCTCGGGCCCAGGCGAGCAGTGCAATCCGCCGAGGGAGCGACATCGTCATCCCGAGCGGTGCCTGCTGGCCGGGCGTGACCACGGCAAGCGCCGCTTCCTTCGCCTGCCGGATGCCTCCCTCCACATCGAGGCCGTCGGCGTCCACCGGCACGGCCGTCACGGTCATGCCAGCCAGCCCGAGCGCGGTACGCGTGAGCGGAAAGCCGGGGTCTTCGATCCATGCTTGCCGGCCTTCGATTCCGAGCCCGCGAATCGCGAGGCTCAGTGCGCCTGAGAAACCGGCCGTGACGAACACCTGCGACGGACTGCAACGAAGACCGCGGGCGACACCCAGATAGGCGGCGATTTCCCGGCGCAAGTCCGGTTCGCCGCGCGGATCGGGGTAGCCGACCGGTGCCGCGGATGCCCGGCGCGCCGCACGCGCCAGGATGCGCGACCACAGCTTGAACGGAAACGCGTCCTGTGACGGCACGCCCATTTGAAACGCGCGAGGCGTCGCGCCGAACGCGTCGAACAGATCCGGCAGGGGCGGCGCTTCCGGCGACCAGCCGGCCGCGATCGGCACGGCGGGACGCTCTGCTACCCGCGTGCCGGCCGCGCCGAGGCCGATCGCGAATTGCTCGTCGATCAGACGCTCGTAAGCGGCGCGTACGGTGCCCCGCGATACGCCGAGCTGGGCGGCCAGATCCGACCAGGAAGGCAGCCGCGCGCCCGAAGCAAGCTTGCCGGACTCGATCGCGTCGCGGATCGCGCTGTAGATCTGCGCGGACAGCGACGTGCGTCTGGAGTGATCCAGGCCAATGGAAAGCGTCGTCATGTGTCGATGGTGCATTCGAATGTGTCGATCTTGGGACTGTTGCATGCCCCGAGAGAAGCGTAGCTTTTCTCCGTGGGCGCAGCCAATCGGTCCCGGCCCGAATCCTACGCGATGGGCACGCGAGCCACACGAAATCCAGCGAACAGATGAAGGAAGATACCGTGCAGACGAATGGATCGATCAACGCCGTGATCCCGGACAGCCAACTGGCCCGCGAGGTCACGCAACTCATTCGGGATACCGAGGGCGATTTGCTGTTCAACCACTCGACTCGCGTCTACCTGTGGGGTGCGCTGCTCGGCGCACGAAACAACATCGCGTTCGATCGCGAGTTGCTCTACGTTGCGGCCATGTTTCATGACATCGGGTTGACGTCGATCTATCACGAAAGCCAGCTTCGCTTCGAAGTGGACGGCGCCAATGCGGCGCGCGATTTCCTGCGAAGCCATCGGATCAGCGAGGCAGACATCGAGAGGGTGTGGACAGCGGTGGCGCTCCACACGACGCCGGGCATTCCGGAGCACATGCATGGAGAAATCGCGCTGGTACAAGCCGGAGCGGGAATGGACGTGGCAGGGCGCGGCTTCGAGCAGTTCACCGACGAACAACGCGCCGCGGTGGTCGACGCCTATCCGCGCGGCGCCGACTTTGCCCACAAGATGATCGATGCGTTCTACGACGGGATGAAGCATCGCCCGGGCACGACGTTCGGCACCTTCAACGATGACTTCCTCGCGCACAAGGATCCGGGATTCGTCCGAGTCGATCTGTGCAGCGTCATGTTGAATTCGAGCTGGGGCTGAGGTTTCTTCGCTTTGCGTGCGGACTCATCGGTGCGACCGAATGCCCGCTGAGATCTGGCCCGGATAATGGTCGGAAGAAAGGGTGCCGGCCCGACGCGCACAGGCGCCGACGCAGAAATCCGGACGCAAAAAACGGCCCACCATCCCCTTGAAATTTTCCGCAGAATACCTATCTTAAGTTTCGCTCAGGCAGACGCGCGGGCCGCTTCACTCCGCGCGCTGCGTGTTTCGATTTGTTTGCCAGCAAGGTGGCAGGCGAACTGGAGCGCGTAGGCCCGTTCGCCTCCATGCTGCATCGAGGAGGATGTGATCATGAGCGATCTCTACTTCGGAACCGACCTCTTCAGCGAGTTCGACCGCCTGCAGCAGCAGATGGCGCAACTCTTCGGCGGTTTCCCGTCCAGCATCCGCGCGAGCCGTTTCGGCACGTTCCCGCAGGTCAATATCGGCGCGACAGACGATTCGATCGAGATCGTCGCATTCGCGCCCGGCGTCGAGGCCGGCGCGTTCGACGTGTCGATCGACAAGGGGCTCTTGACCATCAGCGGCGAGCGCAAATCGTCCCAGCCCGACACGGACAGCGAGCGGCGCACGTATGCGCAGGAGCGCTTTAGCGGGATGTTCCGGCGCGTCATCGAGCTGCCCGAAACCGCCGACCCCGACAAGGTTCAGGCGCGCTACGAAAACGGCTGTCTATCGATCAGCATCGGCAAGCGCGAATCGTCCAAGCCGCGCGCCATCACCGTCCAGTAATACGAGGAGCCGATCATGAAAGACACTACCCAACTGGCCGAACGGGATTCGTCTGCCGTCGCCCGTCGCGGCACCGAACAGCCGGTGCGTCGCGTGACACTCGTGCCGGCCGTCGACGTCTACGAGGACAGCCAGGGCGTCACGCTGTGGGCCGATTTGCCCGGCGTCACGAAGGACAAGCTCGACGTCAAGGTTCACGACAGCAGCCTGCTGATCGAGGCCGAGGCAATGGTGCCGACGCCGCAAAACCTGCGGGTGCAGCATGCCGAGATCCGTGAGCCGCATTTCGCGCGCACGTTCACGCTGTCGGCCGACTTCGACACGTCCAGGATCGAGGCGAGCCTCCAGGATGGCGTGCTGAAACTGACGATCCCGCGCCGCGACGAAGCGCGTCCACGACGCATCGAAATCAAGACGAGCTGATGCGTCGGCTGCCGCGGTGCAGCACGGGGTGCCTCGCTCGGTACCCGCTGCGCTGCCCGCGGCTCAAACCAGTTGAAGCTGAATCGGAGCACGCCATGAACACCGATCCGAAAAAATGGAACCCCTTCAAGTTTCTTCGCGGCGCTGCCCGCAAGTCTGATGCGCAAGGCCCGGAAAACGCGTCGGCCAGCGAGCAATGGCGCGCGTCGTGGCCAGACATTTCGCGCCTGTTCTCGCGCGAATCATGGGGTGCGATGGAGGACTTCTTTCATGACCCGTTTGCCGGCCGCGGCGCGCTCGAGCGCTGGTTCGGCGACTTCAGTTCATCGCGTTTCCAGCCGCGCATCGACGTCGTCGACGAAGGGCCGGTGCTGCGCGTGACCGCCGAACTGCCCGGCATGGAGCGCGACGATCTGAAGGTGAGCGTCGAGGATGGGGCAATCGTGCTGCGCGGCGAGAAAAAGCAGGATGTGCACAGTGAGGAAAACGGCTGCTACCGGCTGGAGCGCGCGCATGGAAGCTTCACGCGCACGATTCCGATGCCGGAAAACGCCGACCCCGAGCACACGTTGGCAAAGTTCGACAACGGCGTCCTCACGTTGACCGTGCCGAAATCGGAGCCGGCCAAGTTCGCGAGCCGCACGATCGATATCGGCTGATGTAACGCACCGCGCGTCGGAACCGACGCGCCCGGTTCACTCGTCCGCCATCAGATGACGAATCACGAGTGCCGGATCAGCGATATCCAGAATCAGTCGGCGCAGGATGCGCCGGCGCATGTGTTCCTCGTCGAGTATCCAGGGCGCGCCCTTCTCGCTGAGATAACGGGTGATCGCGTCCTGGTGATCGGCGTTGGCGGGCAGGTTCAAGCGGACCGCCAGCAGTCCAGCCACGACGTCGTCGATATCGACGTCCAGCGGTTTCGAATCGATGTTCAGCTTCAGTTTCATTGCCGCTCCACCACAAAAAGCGGCGCCGCATGACGGGAACGACTTGCGGCGCCGAACGCATTGCGCCGGCCGCGACTGTCAGCCGGCGCGTGCAAGACCCGCAGGTCAGTACTCGAGCTCCGGCGCGGGCGCCTGCGCAGGCTTTTCGTCCTTCGGCGCATCGGCAACCGTTGCATCCGTCGTCAGAATCAGCCCGGCAATCGATGCGGCGTTCTGCAGTGCCGTACGCGTGACCTTGGTCGGATCGACCACGCCGGCCTCGACCAGATCGCCATACTCGCCGGTGGCCGCGTTATAGCCGAAGTTGCCCTTGCCTTCGAGCACCTTCGCGATGACGACCGAAGGCTCGTCCCCGGCATTCGACGCGATCACGCGCAGCGGTGCCTCGAGCGCGCGCAGCACGATCTGGATGCCGGCGTCCTGATCGCTGTTGGCGCCTTTCAGGCTCGTCGCCGTCGAACGCGCGCGCAGGAGCGCCACGCCACCACCCGGCACGATACCTTCCTCGACCGCCGCGCGCGTGGCGTGCAGCGCATCGTCGACGCGGTCCTTTTTCTCCTTCATCTCGACTTCGGTGGCAGCGCCCACCTTGATCACGGCCACGCCGCCGGCGAGCTTCGCCACGCGTTCCTGCAGCTTCTCGCGATCGTAGTCGCTCGTGGTTTCCTCGATCTGCGTACGGATCGACTTCACACGCGCCTCGATGCGCTCCTGGTCGCCCGCGCCGTCGATGATGATCGTGTCTTCCTTGCGGACTTCGACGCGTTTCGCACTGCCAAGATCTTCGAGCGACGCCTTCTGCAGTTGCTTGCCGGTTTCTTCGGAGATGACGGTCGCGCCGGTGAGGATCGCGATGTCCTCCAGCATGGCCTTGCGCCGGTCGCCGAAACCGGGCGCCTTGACGGCCGCGACCTTCAGGATGCCCCGCATCGCGTTGACCACGAGCGTGGCCAGCGCTTCCCCGTCGATGTCTTCCGCGACGATCAGCAGCGGCTTGCCGGCCTTCGAGGTGGCCTCGAGAACCGGCAGCAGATCGCGGATGTTCGAGATCTTTTTGTCGTGCAACAGGATCAGCGCGTCGTCCAGATACGCCGCTTGCTTCTCCGGATCGTTGATGAAGTACGGGCTGACGTAGCCGCGGTCGAACTGCATCCCTTCGACCACATCCAGCTCGTTCTCGAGCGACTTGCCGTCCTCGACCGTGATGACGCCTTCCTTGCCGACCTTTTCCATCGCGTCGGCGATGATCTTGCCGATCGCCTCGTCGGCGTTCGCCGAGATCGACCCCACCTGCGCGATCTCGCGGTTCGTGGAAATCGGCTTCGACAGTTTGCGCAGCTCGTCGAGCACGGCGGCCACGGCCTTGTCGATGCCGCGCTTGAGGTCCATCGGATTCATGCCGGCGGCCACGTGCTTCATACCTTCCTGCACGATCGCCTGCGCGAGCACGGTGGCCGTGGTCGTGCCGTCGCCGGCCACATCGGCCGTCTTCGATGCGACCTGCTTGACGATCTGCGCGCCCATGTTTTCGAAGCGGTCCTTCAGCTCGATTTCCTTCGCGACCGACACGCCATCCTTCGTGATGGTGGGCGCGCCGAAGCTGCGCTCGATCACCACGTTGCGGCCTTTCGGCCCGAGCGTCACTTTCACCGCATCGGCGAGCACGTTCACGCCCTTGACGATGCGGGCGCGGGCGCTGTCATGGAATTTGACGTCTTTTGCACTCATGTTGTTGCTCCGGATAGTAGTCGTTGACTCAACGCGGCGCGAACGGCCCGTCGGGCGTTCGCGACCGGATCAGGATCTCAGGCGGCCTTGCGGGACGCGCCGGTATCGGACTCGAGGACACCCATCACGTCTTCCTCACGCATGACGAGGAGTTCGTCGCCATCGACCTTGACGGTCTGGCCTGCGTATTTGCCGAAGAGAACCTGGTCACCGACTTTCACCTGGAGCGCGCGCAGCGTTCCATCCTGCAGCAGCCGGCCGCTGCCGACCGCGACGACTTCACCCTGCTCGGGCTTTTCCGCGGCCGAGTCGGGAATCACGATGCCCGAGGCCGTCGTCCGCTGCGTCTCGATTCGCTTGACGATTACCCGGTCGTAGAGGGGACGAATCTGCATTCTCATCTCCTGAGCGATTGAAGGTTCACGAAAAAGGAATCCGGTTGCCGGGCGTCCTCACACGTAAGAGTCGCCGCCGGGCAGCCGCACCACTGTCTGGCGGATAGCGAAATAGAGGCGCCCATCGCGCCCTTCAAGAGGCGTCAAAACGCCTCTTTGTAACAAATTGTTTCAGCGTGGCAGCGGGATGCGGCGGACCGTACCGAGGCGGTAAACCGTGCGGCCGCGCCCATTCGCGCGACGCGGCTCAGGCGGCACGGGGCAGGGCGGCTCGCGTCCGCCGTCGGCGTCGAGCGTGTCGTCCGGCTCGTCGAGCGTGCGCCACACGCCGCCCGTGACGGGCCGGAACAGCCAGCGCACGTAGCCCCGGCGCGCGGCAAGCTGCATCAGCTCGTCGCGATCGGTTTCGTCAACGAGAAGCTGCGAGGGGTCGGCCGCGTGCTCGCCATAGTCGCCGAACGCCTGACGGCACGCGAGCGCTTCGGCAGCGCTCGCGCCAATCACGTTGCAGCCGCGCCGCTCGACGCGCTCCACGTCCCATGCGCCGGATTGCCACGCGGCATCGAGCAGCATGGCCTCCACGTGCTCGAAGCTATGCCAGGGTGCATCGATCTGGAAAGCCGAGCCCGGAACCGGCCGTGGCGGAATCTCGACGCCGGGGAGCGCGAGCGGTGTCGCGCGCCGGAATCCATGCCAGTGGAGTATCGCGAAGAGCGGAGTATTGACCTCGGCGGCCGCCGTGACCGTGACGGCAAAGAGCGGCATGCGCACGCTGTCCATCTGTTCCCGAAGCATATCGAAAAGGACCATGAAGCCTCCCGGATGACATGTTGCAGGGCCTCTTGAAATTTCCGTTGCTTGCGCTATTTTATGCATCGCTCAGGCAGTCGCGATAAGCGCTGCGTGTTTCGATTTGTTTGTCGGCGGCGCTTTTCCACGGACGGGCGAACTGGAGCGCGTGGTCCGGTTCGTTCTTCGTGAGAGGCCTCCGGTTTCAAGGAGCCAGTCATGAGCGATCTTTTCTTCAGCACAAATCTGCTGGGCGAATTCGACCGCCTGCACCGGCAGATGGCCAGCGTCCTGGCTGGCTTTCCCGCGCGCCTGCGCGCGATGCGCTACGAACTCTTTTCTCCACATCGGCCGCACCGACGACAGCGTCGAGATCACCGCGATCGCTGGCGGCGCTCGACCGGCAGCGACCGATGGACCGCTTGACCAGGGGCGCTGACGATCAGCGACGTGTGCAAGCCGCCAACGTACGCGACACGCACCCTCGGCGCCGGCTGTCTCGACGACACCGGCTCGCCGGCGCGCTTCGTCGCGCGAGTGCGCGGCGGCGCATGGCGGCGGCGCCGTTCCATACGGCCTGCACCACGCGTCGCTTTTCTGCACCGTGCCCCTGCATTGGGACGATGTCTTATGGGAGACCAAAATGCTCAGCCCGCACGAATTTGCGACCTTGATGCTGGTTCGCCAGGCGCCGGACCAGATCGACATGAATCGCGCCGAGCTCGATGCCCTATTGGAGCGCCAACTGGTGATGCTCGAACATTGCGCCGCAGGCGCACGCCGCGCCTACCTGACCGAGAAGGGCAAAACGTTCCTCGATGCGCTGCACCCGAGCGGCACACCACGCCGCAGCCGGCAGACTACTGACAACGGCGGATGATGAAGCAGGGAGGCGGCTACTGGACGCGCTGCGTGATTGACTGCGCGATCTCAACGACAAGCTTTTCGTCGCGCGTCGGGCTTGCGGCAGCGACAGCCCACATCGTATGGCCCGCGCTCAGGCGATGCACTGCAGGAGGTGTCGTATGCAAACGGACAACGTCATCGAGTATCACGGCTGCGAGGTCCGGCCGGTGGTAACCGCCACCGGCGGTGGCCGCTACGCGGCATCGGCCATCGTCACCGACCGTGCCGGCGAAACACGCACGCTCGGCGTCGATGGGGACTTCGCCGATGCGCAGGCGGCGCGCAATGAAGCGCTGGAGCTTGCCGTCGCATGGATCCAGCAGCGCTCGGTCGTGTCGGAGCGGTATGTCAGACGGACCTAGCGTGCCGGTTGGAAACGGGGCTCGTGAGACGTTCCATGCATGAACGTCCGCACGAACCACGATATCGAGCCGATGCAGCCGTGCATATAAGCCGAATGTGCTCACAGGGTACGAATCGCCGATGAAACGACCGGAAAGGAGGGGTTTATAGGCGAATACGACTGGATGTTGACGAGCATACTTGAGATCCCAATGACTCGAACCGGGCTCGTCCATGGTGACCCTGAATATGCAAGCGATTGCGTGCGGCAAGACGATTCACGTTGTGCTGATGGCTGATGCCGGGAGTGCCAACGTTTTCGTGATGGACAACGAGAACGGCTCCCGTCAATCGCAGAGCATGAAGGTTCGCCAGTACCTCGACGCGGGCATGACCGACGCGAGTGTTGCCCGCCATGTGATCAGTGTTGTCGTGGCCGCGATCGAACGTCGTGGTCACCGATGGGCGCACTGAACTTCTGCTTGCTCGTAGAGGTTGATTAACCGGTACGAGGCTCGCGTTCGCGTTGACGGTCAGCTACGTGTTCCCGTTCATGCCGCGATACGGTTCAATGCTCAAGGTCCGACGCGCGTTCATGCGCGGCTTCTGCCGCAGCACGGCTCGCGTGCAACCGGCCACGGAGGGGTGGCAAATGCTCATCAATTCGACGCGGTTCCGAATCGATCCGACGCCGCGCAGGGCTGACGGAGAATTCATCGCGCACGCGAGAATCATCACGATTCTGGAGGACGGCGACGAGAGAGAAGTGCACGTCAGCGGCGACCTGGCCGGCTTCGATGTGCGTGACGATGCAGTTGCGTATGCAACGAAGTGGGTGGAGGAATGGCTGGCCGCTCAATTTGGCTGAACTTGAGGAACGGTAACGCCGCTGCTTCGGCCATCGCGGCGCGCTACATTCACGGCCGCTTCATCTCCTCGCTTTCCATCACTGCCTGTCGCGCTTCGCTTGCGGAAACGGATTCCATCGCTTCGTCGACCGACGCCAATGCATACTCGCAAGCCAATTTCGTTTCTTCGATATCGGCCTCAGGCTCTTCGTCGTCGTTCGGAGGCGGATCGAGCATGTCCCGAAGCATCGTCGCCAACTCCGGCGTGTCCCATGGTTCGCCTTTTTGACTTTTCCGCTTGATGTAGTGACGAATTTCCGCGTCTTGTTCGACTGTGAGCGGCAGGTGCCGAAACGTGCTGTTCGGGTTGGCGTCAATCATGATGTTGCTCCCGGGTCATACGGAGTGGATGCCGCGACTGTCGCTGGACCGCACGCGCGCGGCAAACTTCTATTTGCGGAAGCTCGCATCCTGAATTCGCTGGAGGCGAGCAAAAAGCTCATCCATCTGGAGTTCGAGCACCTTGTTGCGCTCGAATCGCAAGCGGAGCTTGTTGAGCTTGACTCGCCAGTACGCGGGATCATTGACGGACGATCGGTTGACGAACGCATGTTGCGTCTTTTCAAGTAATCCGATCGATCGCCTGATATTCGCCAGCTCGTGCTCCACATCGCAGTACCAGCTCATGATTGCCACCTTCCTTTTTGGATTTGAAATTTTTGTTCGCTGAGCGGCGAAAACTCGTCACGAACTCGTGGCGCTCGTGGCGACGAACCGTGAGGATGAGCCCGTTCTTACCGGATCGCCAACGCGTGGCGGGGTGACGCGAAAGGGGCAACGACACGTGCGAGAGAGGGGCGGGGGCGGGGTGAGCAGTCAAGCCGCTTACGTGCACTCGGGCAAATTCATCATACGCGCATCCAACCTCGCGTGCGGGGCATATTTTTGCCGCGATGAAGCGGCGTTCGGAGGGAAATTGGGCTGGGCGGGTATCGAGACGAGGCGGGACGTGTTTGAGTGGAATCGGAGTGCGTGACTGTCGGCGGGTTTGTGTCGATCATTGCGATCGTGGTGGCAGTTGTCGCGACGGTGTGCGCGGCTGGTGCGCTGCGATTGCGATCCGGGGCCGGCGCGACATCGGCATCCGCAAGGCGCTGCGTTCAATGCGTGAGCGACGCACAAGCTCGAATTCGAAGTGCTGCACGAATGAGCACAACGCTCCCGTCGACTTCCGTTCAGACCGCCTTTTACGCGTCTTTCAGCCAGGGCATTTCCACGGGTGACACGACCAGTTGCCGGAAATCGCGTTTCAGATCGAAGATGAACCCGACCAGGATCATGGAGTCGGCGTAAGGAATCGGAAAGACATGCGGATTTTCCGGAGTACGCAGCGGGCGCTCGGGTGTGTCCGCTGTCGCCGCGGCGTTCTCGCGAACGCTTTCCAGTTCGTCGGCCATGGCCGGGCCACTGACTTTCAGCACACGGCTACGCAGGTCGCTAAAGGGCTCGATGCGCGCGGCGTCTTCGTGGTATTCGGGCACTTCGTAAATGAACCAGGACATTGTCGTCTCCCATGAGAAGGGGCGCTATTCTAACGCTGCGCGAGGATCCGCCGAAAATCGGCCACGTCGTGCGGTGTCCGCGGTCGCTGCGAGTCAGTCTACCAGCAGCGTTTCTGACGACGCGGGGCCGCCGCCGCCGCGGAAGCGTTCTGTCGGCTAACCCACTCATCAGTCGTCAGTGTTGTCGTCCGGAACGGGCGTCGCAACCATGGCTTCGCGTTTTTCCGCCCATTTCAGCATCGCGTCCAAAGCAGGACACAAAGCCTGCCCCCAATCCGTTAGACGGTACTCGACTTTCGGCGGCACTTGCGGATACAGCTTTCGCGACACAATTCCATCGGATTCCAGTTGCCGAAGTTGTTGGGCCAGCATCTTCTGAGAAATCCCGGGGATCAACTTCTCGAGATCCGAGTAGCGTTGTACTTTTCCATCGAACAAATGGAAAAGGATGATCAGTTTCCATCGACCTTCCAGCAGTCGAAGAACTTCCTCTACTCCCAGTGCGGCGGTCGCGGGCGTGTATATCTTTCCCATAGCGCAGTAACTTACTTTCCGGTGCGTTCTTGTTGAATAGATAGTCTATGGCGAAAATACCAGTACAGCCAACTATCGCGAGAACGCAACCATGTCACTTTCACTACCCGATCCAGTCGCTGCCTACTTCAAGATCACCAATGGCGAGGACGTTACGCACATCGTGCGTGTCTTCTCACAGGATGCGGTCGTCGTTGACGAAGGGCGGACGCACCGAGGCCATGGTGCCATCGAGTCGTGGCGACAGGAGGCGCGGAAGAAATACGAGTACACCGCGGAGCCAGTCAGCGCTTCGCAGGAAGGCGATCGGCTGACGGTCACGGCCAATGTCGTCGGCAACTTCCCGGGTAGTCCTGTCCAGCTCGATCATGTGTTCAGCCTTGAAGGCGACAAGATCAAGTCGTTGGAGATCGGTTGATGGCCATGAACCTGGAATTGCAAGGCAAGCGCGTCCTGGTGACGGCAGGCACCAAGGGGATCGGAAAGGCCGTCGTCGGCCTGTTCCACGAACTCGGCGCGAAAGTACTCACCACGGCCAGAGGAGAGCCGACCGATACGTTGGCTGACGTCTTCGTCGCAGCAGACTTGACGACAGTCGACGGCTGCGATGCGGTGGCAAGGGCCGTCACGGACCACTTTGGAGGCGTGGACATCATCGTCCACGTCGCGGGTGGTTCGATGGCACCTGGTGGAGGGTTCGCCGCATTGGGTGAAGACGAGTGGGGGCAAGAATTGAACCTCAATCTGCTTCCTGCCGTCCGGCTGGATCGTGCATTGTTGCCCGGCATGTTGGCACAGGGTGCCGGCGTCGTCATTCACGTCACCTCGATCCAACGCGAACTTCCGTTACCGGAATCGACCACCGCCTATGCGGCGGCAAAGGCCGCGCTCTCGACATACAGCAAGAGCCTGTCGAAAGAGGTTTCACCGAAGGGCATTCGTGTCGTTAGGGTGGCGCCCGGGTGGGTTGAAACCGAGGCATCCGTGGCGCTGGCCGAGCGGCTTGCCTTGCAGGCGGGCACCGACTACGAGGGTGGGAAAACGATCATCATGAATTCACTGGGCGGCATTCCGCTGGGGCGGCCGTCGCAACCCATCGAGGTGGCGCACCTCATTGCATTCCTCGCTTCTCCGCGCGCAGCCACGATCACCGGAACGGAGTATGTGATCGATGGGGGCACGATTCCTACTGCATAGGCATTGGGAAATATGAAGCGGCAAGGGAATCATCGCCCGGCGAAGCGCGCTATACGCATAACCCAACGGACAGAGGCGGTACGCGATTCGCCCAAGGTTGCGCACGCTCGAGTTGAGCAGCGAGCGAGAAGAGGAGCGATTCCGCACCGAACGCACCAGCGAAATGGCTGCCGACCGGCAGGCCTTGCTCGTCCCAGTAAAGCGGCACCGACATCGCGGGCTGGCCGGTCGCGTTGAACCATGCGGTGAATGGAGAAAACCGATGCGACCGCTCGATGACTTCGCTCAGCGACTGCGTGTCGTCCGTGGTGGCAAGTTCGGCCGGCGCTAGCGGCGGCATTGCGAGCGTCGGCGTCAGCAGCACGTCGTAGCGCTCCATCAAGCGGCCGAACGTGCGGCCCAGCGCATGAATCCAGTCGACGGCGCCTGCATATTCCGCGCCGCTGACATTGCCCTTCTCCCGAAGGATGATGCGCGTGCGGGCCTCGACTTCGTCGTCGCGCACGGCACGGCCGCGCTGGCTGCCGAGCGCGTCGACCAGCGCGCGGGTCTGCGCGCCGATGATCGTGAATACGCGCCCATAGAACGCTTCCGAATCGACGGGGCTGTCGAGCGGTTCGACGTGATGGCCGAGCGAGCGCAACAACGCGACGGTATGGTCGAGTGCGGCCCGGCATGACGGGTGAAGCGGCCACGGCGGCGCCTGCTCGATCACGGCGATTTTCAACGGGCGTGGATCGCGCTGCGTGGCCGCGACGAATGTGTCGGCCTCATACGGCGCCGCATACGGCGCGCCGGTATCGGCGCCGGCGGTCAGGTCGAGCAGCGCGGCGCTGTCGCGAACCGAGCGCGTGATCGCGTGGTTGATCCCCATGCCCGCCCATCCTTCGCCGATCATCGGGCCATTCGGCGTGCGGCCGCGCGTCGGCTTCAGGCCGAACACGCCGCAGCAAGACGCCGGCACGCGCAATGAGCCACCGCCGTCGTTGCCGTGCGCGAACGGCAGCACGCGGGCAGCGACGAGCGCCGCCGCGGCGCCGCTCGACCCGCCTGCGGTTACGTGCGGACTCCACGGATTGCGGGTGATGCCGAAGCGCGTGGACGATGTGCAATACGACGTGCCCAGTTCCGGCGACAGCGACGTTCCCGCGATCGGTATGCTCGCGCGCCGCAGGCGCGCCACCAGTTCGCCGTCGAAGTCGGGCCGGTAGTCGCCGAACAGAAAAGAGCCGTTCGTCATGCGTGCGCCGCGCACCGGCATGAACAGGTCCTTGATCAGTGTCGGCACGCCGGCGAGCACGCTTTCGCCGCCGGTTAACGCAGAGGCCGCGTGCCGCGCCGAGTCGTCGAGCCGTTCCGCAACGGCATTCAGCATGGGGTCGATCGCGTCGAGATTCGCGCGGACGGCATCCAGCAGTTCCGTCGGTGTCACTTCTTTTGCGCGGACGAGTGCCGCGAGCGCGATCCCGTCGTGCGTGGCGATGAGCGTCTGGAAGTCTTTCATGGGTCTATCGTTGGAGAACATGAGTACGTGAGTGGATCATTCGTCGCCGCGGCAGCGAGCTGCCGGCAACAACCAGAGCAACGCGATGACGGCCGTGCCCGCCGCAATCGCGAACACGGCGGGGCGTAGGCCGCCGAACGCCTGTGCGCAACCGAATACGACCAGCGGGCTGACGAACTGCCCGAGATAGAGCGCGGCAGTGAACCCACCGAGGCCGCGCCCGCGCATCGCGAGTGACAGCGTGCGCATCAGCGGCAGGATTGCATTGGGAACCAGTATCCCGCCGCCGAAGCCGTGAATCACGACCGCCGCGACGATGGCCGGTACCGTATGGGCGCGGGCCAGCAAGGCGAGGCCCGTCGCAAGCAGCGCAAGCAGCACGACGTTGACGAAGCGGCGGCCGAGCGCGGCGCGCAACCATGGCCATGCGATCGAACCGGCCAGCGTCGACAGCAGGCCGACGCCCGCTACCGCGCCGATCACCGTCGACGAGCGCTGGCCGATGTCGATCATCAGCTGCGGCATCTGCACCGGAACCACGAACGAGCTGACCATCCCGATGCAGATCAGCACGTAGCCGGTGGCGAGCGTCGATGCGAGCCGGGCACCGGACAGCGTCGTGACGCCGTCGCCCGGTTCGGCGGGTTCGCCGTCGCGCAGCGGTTCCCACAGTACGGTCGCAATCGCCGGCACGAGCAAAATCGGCAGCAGATAGAGATAGAACGGATAGCGCCACGCGTGCTCGCCGGCGGCGCCGCCGAGCACGAAGAACACCGTGCCGACGAGGCCGATCGTGACGACCTGCCGGTTCACGTAGCGCACGCGCTGCTCGCCGCGCCAGTAGTCGCCGATCAGCGTCGTGCAGCACGTCATCACGCACGCTTCCGCGGCGCCGAGCGCGAACCGGCAGGCGAGGATCGCGCCGAGGTCGTTGAGCCATGCAGGCGCGGCGCCGACCAGGCCGTACACGAGCGTGGCGAGCAACAGCAGCATCTTGCGTCCGACGCGATCGGCAAGCCAGCCGGCGAGCGGCGCGCACAGCGCGATCGCGAGCGCCGGGCCGGTCGCAACGAGCGGCACGAGCCCGGCCAGCCGCGGATCGGCCGGCACGAATTCGGCCGCGAGTTTGGGCAGGATCGGCGTGATCATCACCGCGCCCATGACGGTGAGGCTGCTGCCGAGCAGCAGCACGGCGCCCTGGCGTGCGCCGGCCTGCCTGACGGCGCCCGCATAGCGCGCGCCGGGCGTTGAAGAAAACGGATTCATCGACGGCTCCCGAAACGGAACATCAGAACGACAGCGCCGCACGCAGCGCGACCTGATACCCCTGCGCGCGGTTTTGCGCGCCGAATTCCTTGTACGCGTGCAGCCATATCGCGGGCCTGCCCGGTTCGACGTAGCTGATCGCCGGGCCCAGCGCGTTGACGCGCGCGCGGTTGCCGTCGACGTTCGGGCCATGGTCGTTGCTCAACTGCCGCTCGACGTAGCCGCCGAGGCCCGCGGTAAACGGGCCGATATGCTGGCCGACCGCAAATTCCTGGCGAAAGCCGGTGCCGCTGCGGTAGTTCGTCGCGCGATTGGTCGTGTTCTGGTCGATCTCGATGCTGGTCGAGATTTCGAATCCGCTGTCGGTGATGTAGGTCGCACCGATGATCGGCGAGAAGGTCCAGTGATTGACGCCGGGATTGAAGAGTCGGGACGCGCGATAGGCGCCGGTCGGCGCCTGCGCCTGCAGCGCGATGTTGACGAACAGATTCGGCAGCGTCCACGCGAGGATCAGCGGCTGAAAGTCCGCATCGCCGATATTAGTCGGATTGGCCGACATCGCGAGCGTTCCTGCCGGCGTCGGCACGTTTACGTGCCCGTTCAGGTTCAGGAACGGCACGATCGCGCCGAAGCCGACGTTGGCGCCGAACAATTTGACGTTAGTCATCCTGATGTATGCGAGGCTCCACGACGCGACAGTCAGCGAGAAGTCGGCGTTGCCGCCGTTGCGGAGCGTGTGCGTCGAGTAATACGCGAAGCGCGTGGCGAGCGTGCCGTTGGGCGTGGACGGCGGCGTGATTCCCGCGCCGAAATCGAACACGCCGAACGGCGTGATGGGGCCGTCGTTTTCGAGCGCGCGGGCGGGATGGCAGGCGAGCGTGGCCGCCAATGCGCCGATTGCGACGGTGGTCGTCCGTGCGCCGCGGCGCTGCGCGCCGTGCGGACGTCTGAGGATCTTCATCGTGCCGTTCCCCGTACAGTTGAAATGTGTACGGAGTCTAGGAACGTCAAAATCCGGCGCGTTATCCGCTTTTGGTAATTATCGGGGTGGGCGTTTGAGGGTGTCGGACGGCAGTTCGCCGAACAGCTCCCGGTAGTGTGCCGCGAACCGGCTCAGGTGCCAGAAGCCCCAGCGGCAGGCGACGTCGCTGACCGAAGCGTTCGATGGAGAATGCTCGCGCAGTTCGCGGCGCACGCCATTGAGCCGCAGCACGCGCAAGTACCACGCGGGATGCGTGCCGAGGATTTCCTCGAAGCAATACTGCAATTTGCGCCGGCTTGCGCCCACTGCGCGGCACACGTCGAGCACGGTCAGCGGCGCGTCGGGCTGCGAGACGACGAGTTCGCGCACGCGCTCGACGATGCGGCGGCGCGCGGACGGATCGAGCCGAACCGGGCGGCCGGCTGCTTCCAGCGCGTCGACGAGCTCGATCAGAATGGCGTCGCGCAGCGTCTTGCGCGCTTGCGGCCGCGCGAACGGGTGCTCGGACGTGTCGGCCGCATCGAAGCCGGCCACCAGCAGGGATGTCAACGCGTCGTAGCGGGCGGCCGGCACACGGACGATGCTGGTTTCGTTCGACAAGGTTCCGGTGCAGTCGCCGTCGTCGTCTTCATCGGTGAGCCATGCCAGCGTGCGCAGCGTGTCGGTCGGCACCGTCAGCAGCACGACGTCCTGATGGTCGGGCGTGCGCAGCTCGGGCAGCGACGTACCGCCGGAGACGAGCAATGCCTTGTCGCGCAGCGGCGTGCCGCCGCAGTATCCGGCGCCCGCGGTTTCCAGCGGGATGCTGAATGATGTGCTGCCGGCGCGCTGATCGCCGCGCTTGAGTAACGCGCGATTCACGCGTTCGCGCAGCAACTGCATGCCGTCGAAACGAATTTCGTGCAGCGTGCCCTGGAACGGCCCGGGCGACAATTGATCGAGCCGGATCGACCAGCCGTGCGTGCATTCCGCATGGCTGTCGACGTCATTGCACGTGAAGCGCCGGTTGAATGGCGTCGCGCCCAACGTAGGATCGATCTGCGAACGAGTAATGGACCGACCGAGGTGCACCGGGTCGTCTTTCATGATGGCGGGTGACGAAGGAGATTCCCGGCGACATTGTTTCGCCAAAAAGACATTGGCAAGTCGTTTTTACCCGAGCTCACTGGATGGCGAGCCCGGTGGAAACGCCTGCGTCAGGTCCTCTGCTTCGGCCGGTGTCGTCGGCCCGTCGATCAACTGCTCCAGCAGTTCCGCGGATAGTTCAGGCGGCAGCCCGCGGGCCGCTGCCTCATGATGTGCTTGGCTCACACAATGACGGATCGGTCCACGCTATGGCGCAAAGACCGATGCGCAACGCCTTCACGGTGTTCATCGCAACATAGTCAACCATCGAGTGGGCGTCAGTCCAAACGCCTCGACAAACTGACGAGACATATGACTTTGATCCGCAAAACCCACCGCGGCCGCACACTCGGCTAGCGGCGTGCCATTCGATATCAGACGCCTGGCGATATCCAGTCGGCGCATTGTCATGTATCTGGAAGGGCTCGTTCCAAAGAACTGCCGGAAGTCGCGCGAGAGGCTCCATCGGTCACGTCCACTCTCCCTCGCGAGCACATCCAACTCGATCCGCTGGCTAGGGGCGCTCCGGATGCAATCGCGGGCAATCAGCGCTGCCTTGATGTTGCCGGTGTGCTTTGCTTTGGCTGTCCCGGCGGCGGCCTGCAGGGCCGTAGCGAGATCAAACAGGAGATCTGTACGCTCGAGCGGTTCAAGCGGGCGGTCGAACTCTCTGAGCATCGCCCATATCGCTCGATATAGCTGCGCGTTTTGCGACACGCCTTCCTTGATGAACGGAAGGGAAGTCTGGCCGAGAATTTGCTGAAGCACTTCCGGCTGCAGATGGACGATGCGATAGCAATATCCAGCAACCGTTCCGGCCCGCCCATCGTGTATTTCGTCCGGGTGAATGACGACGGTATCGCCCGGTGAGCTATGCACCAATTCGCCCCGATAGCGGATCGATTGAATTCCGGCGGTGGTTATCCCGACCGCGTAAGTGTCGTGACGATGCGGGCCATACGCTCGGCCTCTGAAAAAAGCCTCGATTCGATAAAAAAGGGCATCGTCGGAAGATACGCGCATCCAGTCCCGCCCGGATCCTGAGCGTTCGACACGCCCGGTTTCCTTCGGTGCAGTTTGGGCAGCGGATTTGTCGCCAGGTCGCAAGGATGCCATGCTGCGGTGCAATGTGTGTCGTCCGAGGGCGCTTGTTCGATCCCTCGTCCAAGGTTCTATCTCACTTCGACTTTGGCTGGCATCGTCGCACAAAGCTGGCTCGCGGGCAATGCAGGAGGGCTGCGCACAGGAAAGGGCGTAACGCGCACAAAGGTTCAAGACACTATCGATATGTCGGGGCTACCTTTACTTCGCACCGCTCCGTACGGAACGGTTCCCGGATTAACCAACGACTAGGCCCTAGATACGATGACCACGCAAAGTAAGAGCGCAGAGATTGCGATTCACCTGTCCGCAACGGCTCGCTCCGCAGACGAGCGGAAGAGATTGATGGAGTCGAAGTTCAACTTCGGCGAGCTCTTTACCGACCATATGCTCACAGCACAGTACGCGCCCACGGAAGGCTGGCACGATTTCCGTATTGCCGCCGTGGCGCCTTTCGAAATGCATCCTGCGTCTACGGTGCTCCACTACGGCCAGGCAATATTCGAGGGGATGAAGGCCTACGCGACCCCCGACGGTGGCGTCGCACTGTTTCGTCCGGAAATGAACGCCCGTCGATTCAGGGAAAGTGCGGAACGCATGGCCATGCCTCCGGTTCCGGAAGAGATGTTTGTGGCGTCGCTCAACGCACTTGTCCAGACTGAACGAACGTGGGTGCCCGATGCCATCGGCGCGGCGCTGTACTTGCGTCCGATGATGTTCGCGCGGGATGTGCGGTTGCTCACGAAACCATCGCAGTCGTACACCTTTGCCGTGCTTGCGAGCCCGGTCTCGGAATACTTTCGCAATGGATTGGCGCCGATCACGGTGTGGATATCGGACAAATATATTCGCGCTGCGCGTGGGGGCACCGGCGAAGCGAAGTGTGCCGGCAACTACGCGGGCGGTTTTGCTGCACAGGCCGAAGCCGCGGCACATGACTGCGAGCAAGTGGTTTGGCTGGATGCATTCGATCGGCAGACCATCGAGGAACTGGGCGGGATGAACGTGTATTTTGTTTTCAAAAACGGAGATCGAACAACGCTCGTCACACCGAAGGCGACGGGCACGCTGTTGAAGGGGGTGACGCGGGACAGTCTACTGACGGTTGCCAAAGATGGTGGATATGAAGTGGAAGAACGGCGCATCGATGTTCAGGAGTGGCGCGAAGGGTGTCGTTCGGGGGCAATTACAGAAGTATTCGCATGCGGAACGGCGGCGGTTATCGTGCCAGTCGGGCGCGCCAAATCGTCCACTGGTGAAGATATCGTGGTGAATGGTGGCGCACCCGGTCCCGTCGCAGCGAATCTCCGAGATAGGCTTCTGGCGATCCAGCACGGCACGGCGCCGGATACACACGGCTGGCTGACGCGGGTGACCGGCGGCGCCTGAGCCAAGCGCTGAAACTCGATAGGGATGGTTGACCGCGTTAGAGAGCGGATCGAACAAATCTAATGCGATAAGGACCACGAATTAATTTGCAGCCGGCCGCCGGCAGGTACTTTCGTCGCCCTACCCGTAGTATTGCCGGCATCAATGGTCCGATATCAAAACGAAATGCTCCGGAGCGCACCCCGTCGTTATATTGCTATCTGACTATACGGAACAGTGAGCTAAGAGGAATCGCGAATCATGCAGAGATTTGAAAACTTTATCGATGGAAGGCGCGTTCCGTCAGCGTCCGGGAAGTGGTTGCCGAGTCTTGACCCATATCGTAACGAGACGTGGTGCGAGATCCCGGATAGCACCGCAGAGGACGTCGATGCGGCGGTGAAGGCTGCGCGTGCCGCATTCCTGTCACCGTCCTGGGCCGGAGCGTCGGCGACCGCACGTGGCGCGATGCTTCGTCGACTCGGAGACTTGATCACCGATAACGCGCAGCGGCTCGCGGAGATCGAGGTTCGAGACAACGGAAAGCTTCTGAGCGAGATGTTGATTCAACTGCGTAATCTTCCACAGTGGTACTACTACTATGGCGGCCTCGCGGACAAAATCGAAGGCAGTGTGTTGCCGATCGAGAAGAAGGATCACTTCGTTTACACGACGTGGGAACCGCTCGGCGTTGTGGCTGCAATCACGGCGTGGAACTCCCCGTTGCTCCTGCTGACCTGGAAGTTGGCGCCGGGCCTCGCCGCAGGCAATACATTCGTCATCAAACCGTCGGAGTTTGCCAGCGCATCGACACTCGCATTTGCGGAACTCTTCGAGAAGGCCGGATTCCCTCCGGGCGTGATCAACGTTGTGTGCGGAACCGGGCAGGCCGTTGGTGCACCGCTTGTCACGCAT
This sequence comes from Burkholderia sp. 567, assembly GCF_040545115.1. Lineage (NCBI taxonomy): Bacteria > Pseudomonadati > Pseudomonadota > Betaproteobacteria > Burkholderiales > Burkholderiaceae > Burkholderia > Burkholderia sp. 567. The sequence goes on along the minus strand of NZ_JBEPLG010000003.1, from coordinate 159,905 downwards.
CCGGACGTGGCAAAAATCGCGTTCACTGGATCCGATGCGGCTGGCAAGGCGATCAATCGGGCCGCTGCGGAAGATCTGAAGCACGTCACGCTGGAACTGGGTGGGAAGTCGCCGAACATCGTATTTGAGGATGCTGACCTCGATGCCGCGGCGGCGGGCGTGGCGTCCGGCATCTTTGCCGCGGCCGGTCAGACTTGCATTGCCGGTTCGCGGTTGCTGCTGCAGCGTTCGATTTACGACGGGTTTCTCGAGAAGATCCGTCAAATGGCGCAGGACGTGAAGATGGGTGATCCGCTCGAGCCGGAAACTCAGTACGGACCTCTCGCAAACGTGCCTCACTACAACAAGGTTCTGAGTTGCATCGCGGATGCGCAGAAGGAAGGGGCCGTGTTGGCGTGGGGCGGCAAGCCGTACGATCATCCCAACGGCGGACTCTTCGTGGAACCGACCATCTTCCGGGACGTCGATAACAACTCGCAGTTGGCACAGCGTGAGATCTTTGGGCCGGTCCTTGCCGTTATTCCGTTTGAAGACGAGGAAGAGGCACTGGCATTGGCCAACCATTCGGATTTCGGCCTCGCGGCAGGTGTATGGACGAAGGACATGGCGCGCGTGTTCCGAATGACGAAGGGATTGCAATCGGGCACGGTGTGGGTCAATACGTACCGAGCGCTCAGTTACATGGCGCCGTTTGGCGGCGTGAAGGACAGTGGCCTCGGGAGAGAAAGTGGGCAGGAGATGATCAAAGCCTACATGCAAAGCAAGACGGTCTGGATCAACAACGCTACCGGGAAACCTGCCAATCCGTTCGTCATGCGGCTCGAGTAGCCTCGTGAGGTGATTCGTATGACCTTGGAGCGGTCGTACGCGTTCAGCCTCACGACTCTTTCCAGGGCGCCTTTAGATCATTACCTCGACAAGGCGTCGGTTGATTTCGCACTACTGAGTTAATGCCTTGACGGACAAAAGTAACGGGCATGGAAGCCAGTGCGGGATCGTAGGCTTGGTGTATCTACTTGATCTCTTATTCCGATGACATCAGACGCTGATCAGAACATTCGTCCTTGGCAGCATGACATTCATTCAGCCTTCAAGACTTCCAATGTCGGGCACATTTCATACGTGCCGGATGGAGGGCATCGTGGGTTGATTCATTTGTGCGAGCAGGACGCCGACATTGGTACCACCGTACTGACAACGGAAGAGGAGGGCGTCGCGCTTTCAGCCGGGCTATGGCTCGGTGGGAAGCGAAGTGTCGTTCTCATGCAGTCTTCGGGGGTTGGCAACTGCTTGAACATGTTCACGCTGGCAGAAAACTGTCGCCTCCCGTTGGTCCTCTTGGTCACGATGCGAGGAGAGTTTGCCGAGTTCATACCGTGGCAGATTCCGATGGGGAAGCGAGCCGGCGCGGCCCTGGAATTGATGGGCTTCGACGTGTTTCGCGCGGAGGATCCGGAAGCCGTCGGGGAGATTTGCTCGGGTGCGCTTGATCATGCGTTCTACTCGAATCGATGCGTCGCGGTTCTCCTGGCACAGCGACTTATCGGTCGCAAAAATTGGGCAAAGTAAAGGTAGAGCAAAGATGAATGAACTTCGATTGGAACGCCGTGCCGCAGTTGCACACCTGCTTGATGACAGGAAAGAATCGATCGTCGTCGCGGGCCTGGGATCACCGATCTACGATGTCTTTGCGGCAGGCGATCATTCGCTCAATTTCTACGACTGGGGCGCAATGGGCTCAGCAGCCATGGTGGGCCTCGGTCTCGCCCTTGCACAGCCGCAGCGTCCCGTCATCGTATTCACCGGCGACGGCGAGATGCTCATGGGCCTGGGTGCGTTTGCGACGATTGCTCAACATTGCCCGCCGAACCTCGCAATCGTCGTGCTCGACAACGAACAGTATGCGGAAACGGGAATGCAGCGTACCGCGACAGGCATCGGAACTGATCTGGCTGCAGTGGCCCGGGGCTGTGGGCTCAAGAATGCGGTCACACTTACCTCGGACAGTGAATTGACATTGCTGAAGGAGAAAATTCAGGCGTGCGATGGCACGAAAGTCGCCGTCCTGAAGATCGTACCGGGTGACCAGCCGAGAACGATTCCGATGCGGGATGGTGCAGCGATCGCAAACCGCTTCATTCTCGCTCTGTAGAAGATAGCGATCCGGCATCACGGACGTTCGATAGGAGGACCCGATGAATCTGCTCAATAAGCAACGAGGAAGTTGTGTAAATGGCAGGTTGAAGGACTGAATCGCCGAGAGCTAGCCTTCACGCATCGTGCAGAAGCACGTCGAAACATAAAAGAGGAAAATGATGGAGAGCGGAATCGACCATCACGGAGACGCAGTTGAAGAGTTTGATTACGTCATCGTCGGCGCGGGTTCGGCCGGATGTACGCTAGCCGCGCGGTTAAGCGAGGATGCCGGTGTTTCCGTGCTTCTGCTCGAGGCCGGCGGGCGAGACAAAAATATCTGGATTCATATCCCGGTCGGGTATATCAAGACGCTGGATATGCCGCGGCTCAACTGGAGATTCTGGTCCGAACCTGATCCTTACACTTACAATCGACCGATTTCGATTCCGCGCGGCCGTGTGCTCGGTGGGACGAGCTCTATCAATGCGATGCTTTATGTGCGCGGCGAGAGGCAAGACTACGACGGTTGGGTTGCGCTTGGGAACCGCGGCTGGTCGTGGGACGAGGTTCTGCCGTACTTCTGCAAAGCGGAGAACTGGGAGGGTACGCCGGCGCCGTGGCGCGGAAGAGGCGGGCCTTTGAATACCCGGGATCTCTACGAGCGTGGTGAAGTTCCCGATGCGATCATTGCCGCCGCAGCGCAGTGTGGTTATCCGATCAATCCGGATTACAACTCGGGTGACACGGAAGGGTTCGGATACTTTCAGGTTACGCAAAAAGATGGCCGTCGCTGGTCGACTAGCCGGGCATATTTGCGGCCCGCGATGGCGCGTCCGAATCTCAAGGTTGAAACTGAAGCACACGCAACGTCGGTCACGTTAGCGGGAAAACGCGCAACAGGCGTCACCTTTGTGCAACGAGGGCAAGCTCGTGCCGTCAAGGCTCGTCGGGAGGTGATATTGGCGGCTGGCGCGGTGCAGTCGCCGCAGCTTCTGGAACTCTCCGGCATCGGGAACCCCGAAATTTTGCGAGCGCACGGGATACCGGTGCGTCACGCGTTGCCCGGGGTGGGTGAGAACTACCAGGACCACTTCATCGTTCGCATGTCCTGGCGGGTAACCAGGCCGATCACGGTTAACGAAAAGGTGCATGGTCTGAACCTCGCCAAAGAGGTCGTCAAGTATGCGTTCACGCGACGCGGTGTGCTGACGTTCGCAGCAGGGGTGGTGTGCGGTTATGTGCGTACCCGACCGGACGTTGCGACGCCGGACATCCAATATACGATTGCTGACGCGACATTCAAGGATCCCGTGAAGCGGGTGTTGGACCCGGAGCCGGGCATGACCATTGGCCCGTCTCCGTTGCGTCCGGTCAGTCGCGGGTCGATTCACATTGCGTCGGCGGATCCGATGGCTGCGCCCAAAATATGTCCGAATTTCCTGCATGCGGAAAGCGATCGCGTCACGCTTGTGAATGGCATGAAGATCGCGCGGCAAATTGCCTCTGCACCTGCGCTTTCATCGTATGTCTCGCACGAAGTGGGGCCCGGGTCCTCGGCTGGCAGTGACGATGAGCTGCTCGATTTTGCCAGGCGAAGCGGGGCCACGATTCATCACCCTGTCGGAACGGCGAAGATGGGGAGCGACGAGATGGCGGTGGTCGACGAGCGACTTCGAGTGCGTGGTATCGCCGGATTGCGTGTAGTCGACGCATCCATCATGCCGACAATCGTGTCCGGCAATACAAATGCGCCTGTCATCATGATTGCCGAGAAGGCATCGGACATGATCAAGCAGGACGCGAAAAATAACACCGGCGGAAGCAGCGAGATATCGATCAGTCGAGAACCACTTTCGCGCGATTCAGAATCTTCCTCGCCCGTTCGATAACCGGTCGGTCAATCATGCGGCCATCCATCATGACCGCGTGCGTATTTTGCGTTGCCGTAATGACTCTCTCGGCCCATTCGATTTCGGCTGCGGAAGGAGCGAAGATCGCTTGTGTCAACGCGAGCTGAGTCGGATGGACGCAAAGCTTGCCGAGGAATCCGAGGTTGCGTTCGAAGCGAGCAGATTGCTCGAACACATCCAGGTCGGCAATATTTTCGGTGACGCCGGCGATTGGAGCAGGCAGGCCAGCGGAACGCGAAGCCACAACGATTCTCGAGCTCGGATATATCAGGCCGACGTGGTCGTCGGGCGGGAGGTCGACGTCGGTCTGATAGTCCATGTTGCCAAATGCAAGACGGCAGAGTGGCTTCGCCGACGCGATTTCGTCGACACGGACCACCGCTCGCGCTGTCTCAATCATTCCCACAAGCGCCGTGTTGGGGGGAAGTGCGTCCTGGGCCATGGTCACTTGATCCGCCGAATCGACCATGGTCAGAAATACGCCGGCGATTTGACCGGAGATCTGGTGCAACGCCGCGGCATCAAGATTGAAGTCGCTGCTACTCACGGGATTGACGCGGATGGCTACCCGACGGCCGTCCGAGTTAGCGAGGAATGCGATTGTGTTGTGTCTTGCTACGTTCTTGCCGGACGCTATGACCGAGGCCTCCCAGTCGATGATGACGACATTTGCGTCGCTCTGCAGCGCTTTCGGGAAACGCTCGGGGCGATCGCCAGGGACGAACAGAAAAGACGTCGCACTTTCCAGCAGTCGCTGGTCACTCAAGTCTCGAGGCGCGCGCTCGGAAGGGGACAGCGTAGATTGCTTCATATGCGTCCTTTGTCGAAATTCATAGCACTTTCCAGATCGAGGTTGCGCTTGCCACGAGGGCGCCGGACTCGTCCGACACGGTTGACTGGAGAAAGCAGATTTGCCGCCCCTTCCGCATGAAATGGCTGCAAGCTGTCAGGGTTCCCTCGCGTGCTGCGCGCATGTACTGGATGTTCATTTCGAGTGTCGCGCCTGCCCCCACGTGATGTTTGAGCAGGTGCCCCATCGAGATGTCGAGGAGTGTCGCGGTTATCCCTCCATGCAGAGAGCCTTGCGGGTTATACATGAAGTCGCGAATCGGCATCGTGACGGTACATGAGGCTTCACCGTACTCGACGCTCATCCCGAACAGGCGGGCCAGAAAAAAGGTATTGAAGTCTTGACGGTACGTCTGGATCGCATTCTCGAAGGCGATCCGTGCTTGCGATTCGTCCATGATATTGAGGATGTTTTCTGGCTATTGTTGAGCAGTTTGCTCTGCCCGATCGCGAATCACGCCCCGAGCGGCCAGCTCATCGAGTTGATGCGCGGAGAGCCCGAGAAGCGATTCGAGGATCTCACGAGTGTGCTGGCCCAGCATCGGTGGTGGCGATGCGTGGGTCATGGGCGCATCGTCCAGGCGAACCGGGTTTGTGATGTTTTTCACCACCCCTGCAATGGGATGATCCATCGAAAGAATCATCCCGCGCTCGGTCAGTTGCGGCGCTTCACACACTTCGCCCACTGTCCGAATCAAACCGCACGGGACGCCAGCCTTACCCAGCTTTTCGACCCAATAAGCTCTGCTGTTGTCCCGGATGAGCGCGGCAACCAACGGCCGCAACTCGTGTCGATTGCTCACGCGCAGCGGTGCGGTGGCAAAGCGTGGATCGTCGACCAGATCGGAGGCGTTGGCCACCTCGCAGAACAGTTTCCAGAATTTGTCGTTCGCCACACCCAGGTTGATCCATCCATCGGATGCCTGGAAGGTCTCATACGGGCAGATGGTCGGGTGTTCGTTACCTCGTCGGGTCGGCGATGACCCTGTGGAGAAATAAATGCCCGCGTTGAAGGTGAGCAACGAAGCGAGTGCATCGAGCATTGAAATTTGAACCGAGCGCGCGATGCCTGTTCGATTTCGTTCGTACAGTGCCGAGAGGATGCCTTGTACGGCGAAGAGGCCTGCAATCATGTCCGCGATCGAGGTGCCAACCTTGGTCGGTTGCCCGCTGGGGTCGCCCGTGATGTCCATGACGCCGGCTTCACCCTGCACGATCAGATCGTAACCAGGGCGCTGCGCATCGGGTCCTTGTGCGCCGAAACCAGAGATCGAGCAGCAGATCAACCGGGGATTGATACTTCGCAACGTCTCGTGATCGAGGCCAAGGCGCTTCATGGCGCCGGGCCGGAAGTTGTCAACGACGACATCCGCGGTCTCGATCATGCTCAGCAGAATCTGTCGTCCCGCGTCGCTCTTCAGGTCGATCGCACAACTACGCTTGTTACGGTTGACGGACAGAAAGTAGGCGCTTTCGCCTGCGACGAACGGCGGCCCGAACGCTCGGCTGTCGTCCCCGCTGGTGGGTTCCTCGATCTTGATGACGTCAGCGCCGAGATCGGCCAGATGCATGGTCGCGAATGGACCTGACACGACTCGGGTTAGATCGATAATCCGTATTCCCGCAAGGGGGCGTGCTGACGTGCCGCTATCGAACGTTGCGAATCCCGAGTCCATCTGGCTCTCCTCAATGTGTCTGAGGCAGCATAGCGGCAGCAGTTATATTTCTGAAATGGATTTTCTGTATCTAAACATTCATGTAAAGTATGGCCGATTGCCATCGCGATAAAGGTCACCGGGATGAACCTCCGCTCCGTAGATTTGAACCTGCTTGTCATCTTCGATGCGCTTATGCGGGAGCGGAATGTGACGCGGGCCGCGCTGAGAATTCCGATGAGTCAGCCTGCCATGAGCAACGCGCTGTCCAGACTTCGTCATCTGTTCAAGGATGATCTGTTCATTCGTTCTGGCGGGGCGATGGAGCCCACGCCGCGGGCCATTGAACTCGGTGAGTCCGTGCGGCAGATTCTTCGGCAGACAGAGCGGCTGATGTCGAGCGACGTCAATTTCGATCCCGCGACGAGCGAGCGTGAATTCACCGCGCGGATGTCCGATCTGGTCGGTTGCCTGTTGTTGCCCCAGCTACTCGCTACGTTGTCGGAATCCGCACCACGCGTCACGCTGGACGTACTCCACCTGTCACCGGAGCGAACGATCAAGGCGCTGGAAAGCGACGAACTGGATTTCGGTGTCAGCATGCAATTGCAACCCGCGCCGAATATACGGAGCGAGAAGCTGTTCATGGACCAGATGGTGTGCGTCATGCGCGCCGATCACCCGCTGACGAAGGGCAAGCTGACGCTCCAGCGTTTTCTGAATGCGGATCATCTTCGGGTGGCGATGAGCCCGACCGACATACGTTTTGTCGATAACGTCCTGGCCGACCAGGGTTATTCCCGGAATGTGGTCGCGAAGGTCCCGCATTGGCTGCTGATCCCGCCGATCCTTCGCGAGACTCAACTGATCGCCGTCATTTCCGGCAAGCTGGCTGCGCGTTTCGCATCGGAACCATTGGCGGTGCGCGCGTTGCCATTCCCGTCGGAGCCATTCTCGTGGGACATCTACTGGCATCGTCGCAACGACAACAGCGTGGCGCATAAATGGATGCGGAGCCTGATTGCCAGTACCTGCGCCTCGCTCTGACGGTCCGGTCGAGATGAACCGATTTTTTCCGCAATAGGGTGGCAATATTGCGCATTGGGCCACTAGCGCCTGACGCGTAGCCTCAACGTGTGGGCCCGGAAGGGAGTACGCCGCCTGCCCTGATCTGCGAGCCTATCCAGCCTCTTGGCTCGCCATGCCTTCCATCCATTGCTCGAACGCGGACACCGCGGCATCGTCGGCGCGATCGACGTTCGTCACCAGCGTGTAGTCGTCGGCGCGCCATACAGGCGATGCGATGGGACACACGAGGCGGCCTTCGGCGAGATCGCGCCCGATCAGCGGCAGCGACGCCAGCGCCACGCCCAGCCCCTCGATGGCAGCGCCAAGCTGAAGATTTACATGATCGAATTCGACATGGCGCGCCGCGCGCAGATCGGCAGCACCCGCTTCCCGCAACCAGTGCGACCACGCTGAGCGCGTCGTGGCCGAATGCAGCAGCGTGTGATGGCGCAGATCGGCCACGCTCTGTATCGGATGCTGGCGCAGCAACGCGGGGTTGCAGGCCGGCACGCGCAGGTCGGGCATCAACGGGCGCGATACGACGCCCGCACCCTGTTCCGGACCGGAGCGAACACCGATATCGAAAGCGTCGGCGACATAGCGCAGCTTGCGCGATGTCGTCGACACCCTGACGTCGATGTCGGGATACCGCGAATGGAAATCGGCAAGCCGTGGCAGCAGCCAGCAAAACGCGAAGCTCATCGGCACATTCACCCGCACGACGCCCGATATCCGGTGCGTGAGGGTATTGTGGCGCAGCCGCACCACCGCGGTGCCGAGGTGTTCGAACGCGTGGCTGACGTCGTTCAGCAATACGGCCCCTTCGTCGGTCAGCACGACGCCGCGCGGACGACGGTCAAACAACGGCAGGCCGAACCAGTCCTCCAGCAGCCGGATCTGTTTTCCGACGGCCCAATGGGTGACATGCAGTTCCGCCGCCGCGCCCGCGAAGCTGCCGTGCCGCGCGACCGCATCGAAAGCGCGCAGCGCATTGAGCGGCGGCAACTCGTCCCGATTCTTCGCAGCACCTCGGCTTTCGCTCATGACGTACGTGACTTTTTCTCTCCGTTGACGCGATTTTAGCTCAATTGATATGGCTGATACCTCGGCCATAAAATTGACGCGTCGAACCAGAAGAACACACCACGAGTAGCTTCCATCAGCCACTCGTATAGAGAGAACGTCGATGCGCTTGCCGGTTTTTTCCCCTCCCGTCACGCGGGACGCTGTGCCATCACGACCGCGCGTGCTATGGCTATCCTGCATTGCACACGCAATCCACGATGGCTATACGGACATGATCTATGCGCTGCTGCCCGTATGGCAGTCCGAGTTCGGGCTCGACTTCGCGGCCCTGGCTATCCTGCGCGGCCTCTATGCCGGCACGATGGCGGTGCTGCAGTTGCCGGCAGGACGTCTCGCGCAACGCCTCGGTAGTCGCGCCGTCCTCGCGATCGGCACGCTGCTCGCCGCGCTGGGCTATGCAATTGCCGGCATGTCGGGTGGCCTGCTCGGTTTGTGCGTGGCGCTGGCGATATCGGGCGGTGGATCCAGCACGCAACATCCGATTGCATCGGGCGCCATCTCCCGCACCTACGGGCGTGACGCGCGAGGCCCTCTGAGCCTCTACAACTTTTCCGGCGATCTGGGGAAATCCGCGCTGCCGGCAGCCATTTCGCTGCTCGTGACCATGATGCCGTGGCGTCACGCGCTGTGGGTCGTCGCTGGATTGGGCTGCGTCGCTGCCGCAGGCATCGCGCTCTGGTTTCCCGCCGTGCCAAGTGGCGCCGGAAAGACGGCGGCAAAAGAGCAAGCGTCCGCTCAACGCACGGGCACCCAGGGGCGCGGATTCAACGCGCTGTTTTCCATCGGCGTGCTAGATACGGCCGTACGCATGGGACTGCTTACCTTTCTGCCTTTCCTGCTCAACGCAAAAGGCATCTCGCCTCAATTGCTGGGAACGGCCCTTGCGCTTGTTTTCATTGGCGGGGCGGCCGGCAAATTCTTTTGTGGCTGGCTTGGCGCGCGTATGGGTGTGGTGAGGACGGTGCTGCTCACGGAAGGCGGTACGGCCGCGTGCATCATCGGCGTGATGTATCTGCCGTTGGCGCTTACCATGGTGCTGCTGCCGATTCTGGGCATGATGCTCAACGGCACGTCGTCCGTGCTGTACGGAACCGTTCCGGAGATGTCCCCGCCCGAGCGCACGGAGCGCGCATTCGCAATTTTCTACACGGGAACGATCGCATCGGGCGCGATATCGCCTGTCCTCTACGGTTTCCTCGGCGACAGGATCGGCGTGCAGGCCGCCACGTATGCCACCGCGTTCACCGCTCTGGCAATTTTTCCGCTCGTGCTCGCACTGCGCCCGCATCTCGGAGATCACACGACAGGATGAACACCATGACGAAGTCTGACTACCCGACCGTGGCCGTTGTCGGTCCAGGCGCAATCGGAACGACCGTTGCCGCAGCCCTTCATGACGCTGGCCGCACGCCGATGATTTGCGGCCGCTCGGCGCACGAGCGGTTGACGCTGCGCTTCGATGGCGGCGAGATCGTCGTGCCCGGGCCCGTGCGGAACGATCCGCAAGCGGTCAACGAAAGGTTCGATCTCGTGTTCGTTGCGGTCAAGTCGACGCAAGTGGCGAGCGCGGCACCCTGGATCCCGGCGCTATGCGATGCGAAGACGGTGGTCTGCGTGCTGCAAAATGGCGTCGAGCAAACAGCCGCCTTCGCGCCATATGCGGCCGGCGCGGCGATCGTGCCATCTGTCGTCTGGTTTCCGGCGCAACGCGAATCGGATACGTCGGTGTGGCTGCGCGGCAAACCTCGGCTCACTGTGCCCGATACGCCGGCGAGCAACGTGGTGGTCTCGGCGTTGCACGGCACGCGATGCCCGGTCGAGGTGGCGGATGATTTCATCTCGCTCGCATGGCGAAAGCTTTTGCAGAACGCGGTGGCGGGACTCATGGTGTTGACTGGCCGGCGCGCCGGCATGTTCTCGCGAAGCGACATCACCGAACTGTCGCTCGCCTACCTGCGGGAATGTCTCGAAGTCGCCCGTGCGGAGGGCGCGAAGCTGGGCGATGAAGTGCCGCGGGAGATCGTCGACGGATTCCATCGCTTCCCGCCCGATTTGGGGACGTCCATTCTTGCCGATCGGCAGGGTAACCGCCCGCTCGAATGGGACTGCCGGAATGGCGTGGTGCAGCGACGCGGACGATCTCACGGAATTGCGACGCCGATCAGCGATCTGGTCGTGCCGCTTCTCGCGGCCGCCAGCGATGGGCCTGGCTAATGGCAAGGAGCCCGGTAGCCGACCCGAAGCTGTCACCGGCCGATTTCGAGGTGATGGAGCCTTTCGAATGTCTTTCGGATCGCGTCAGCGACGTTCCTGGTGCCCCCCCGGGAAGCCGCGACGAACCGTATTTTATTTGCTATGTGAATAGTTAGATACAACATATCCATTTCGAAAATAAACGCTGCAGACCTATCGTTGAGTCTGCGGGCCTCCAGACACGAGTCTACGTGTCGAAGCCGGCTGGTCGTCGGCATTCCTGTCGGCGCGACAAGGAAAGGAGGAGACCCAGATGCACAACGAGCTCACCGCGGCACGCCGTAGTGCCTTCAGCGCCGACGAGAGGAGGGTGGTTTTTGCCGCCTCGCTCGGCGCTGTATTCGAATGGTACGACTTCTTCTTATACGGATCGCTGGCGGCACTGATTGCCGCGCAATTCTTCAGTAGTCTGAATCATACGACTGCGTTTGTTTTCGCGCTGCTGACCTTCGCGGCCGGGTTCATTGTTCGACCGATTGGAGCGCTTGTATTCGGCAGACTGGGCGATCTCGTCGGTCGAAAACACACGTTTCTATTGACGATTCTCATCATGGGTTGCTCGACGCTGCTGGTCGGGCTGTTGCCTGGCTACGCGACCCTGGGCGTTGCCGCACCGATTATCTTGGTCGTTCTTCGAATGCTCCAGGGCTTGGCGCTTGGCGGAGAGTACGGCGCGGCGGCCACATACGTTGCCGAGCACGCGCCGCATGACAAGCGAGGCGGGTGGACCTCATGGATTCAGACCACGTCCACGATCGGGCTGCTGCTGTCGCTGGTCTTGATCATCACCGTGCGTTCGCTGACGGGTACATCGTTCGAGGTGTGGGGGTGGCGCATCCCCTTCTTGTTTTCTGGCGTCCTGTTGGGGATCTCCGTATACGTGCGTCTTTCGATGCATGAGTCACCGGCGTTCCAGCGCATCAAGGCAGAGGGACGAACGTCTCGCGCACCGTTGTCGGAAGCATTTGGTCAGTGGCGCTATCTGAAGCTTGTCCTGCAGGCGCTATTTGGATTGCTGGCGGGACAGGCGGTTGTATGGTTCACGGCGCTTTTTTACGCGATGTTCTTTCTGACGCAGACATTGAAGGTCGATGCCGGGACAACCAACCTGTTGGTTGGACTTGCGCTGGTCATCAGCACACCGCTCTACGTATTCTTCGGACGTCTTTCCGACCGTATCGGACGAAAGCCAATCATTCTGTGTGGCTCGTTCCTGGCGGCATTGACTATCGTTCCGATTTTTCATGGGTTGACTCACTTTGCCAATCCGGCATTAGCTGCCGCTCAGGCGTCTTCGCCGGTGGCCATCGTCAGTGATCCGGCTGACTGCTCGTTCCAGTTCAATCCAACCGGCACCGCATCGTTCAACAGCGCGTGTGACGTTGCGCGACGTGTGCTGTCGGCAAATTCCGCAAGCTACGCGACAGTCGATGCAGCCGCCGGGTCGAGCACGCGCGTCAAGATTGGCTCAACGGAGATCGCTGCGCCTTCGTTAAAAGGGCTTGCTCCGGCACAAGCGAAAGTGGCCGAGCAGCAGTTCAGGGTGGCTACGATCAGGGCGTTGGGCGCGGCAGGATATCCGCTGAAGGCTGATCCCGATACGGTGAATCGCCCGATGATTCTGGTTCTGCTTGTGCTGCTCATGGCGTACGGGGCGATGACCCTTGGCCCTATTGCCGCCATTCTTGTCGAGATGTTCCCCACGCGGATCAGGTACACAGCGATGTCGTTGCCGTATCACGTCGGCAACGGCTATTTTGGCGGGCTACTACCGACGGTGTGTTTTGCGCTGGTTGCGCAGACAGGGGACATCTACTTCGGGCTCTGGTATCCGGTGACAGTCGCAGCCATGTCGTTTGTCATAGGGCTGGTGTTCATCCGAGAACCTCGTCGAGACGCACTTTATAGCGACGACTGAGCCATCAAAATATTCACTAAGTGAATGTCGCGATACCGTAAATCCATTTGATAAATGAATGGTGCATTCTTAAAGTCAAGTTGCGCGACGGCAAATGGAAACCGCTCCGCGACAAATCTTATCCAGGAGAGCAAGAGTCATGAGTAACGCTGAACAACTCAAGAGCGAGATCAAGGTTGTCATGTTCGATCAATACGGTACCGTGGTCGACATGCAGAAGGGGCTGACGGAAATCGCCGCACCCTTTCTCAAGGAGAAGGGTTGGACGGGCAACCCGAATTCGTTCGTGACGTGGTGGCGCCGCACGCACTTCGAGAACTCGATGATCGATGCGCTGCTGCACAAGGAGCATACGCCGTACCGTGAAATCGGCCATCGTGCGGTCGCCTATACGTTGGAGCGCGCAGGCATCCAGTACACGCAAGAGGAAGTCCGCTATCTCGTGTCGTGCATCGAGCGCCTCAAGCCGTTCCCCGACGTTCCCGAGGCACTTGCACGTCTGCAGACGCGCTATAAGATCGTGGTCCTTTCGAACGGCGATCCCGACATGCTCGAAACGGCCAAGGAATACCACAAGATTCCGTTCGACAACGTGATTTCCGTGAAAGCCGCCGAGTCGTTCAAGCCGCACGTCGCAACTTACACGAAGGCAGCGGAGATCATGGGGGTGAAACTCAGCGAAGTTCTCTTCGTTGCGAACCACGCATTCGATTGCATCGGCGCAAAGTCGGCTGGCATGCGCTCGGCGTTCATCGACCGTCGCAAGCGCCCGTTCGGCGGCACGCCGCATCAACCGGATATCTGGATAGACGACATGGCATCGCTCGCGGATCTGATGGTCTAACCAAACCCCACCCGATGCTTCGCCGTCGGACGCGCCGGTGCATGGTGGCTTCGAAGACGAAGTATTGATGCCGACTGAGCACGTATGGTTGGCATACGGAAGTGTTGTTCCGGCGTGGTGAATCGAAAGGTGCCACGCCGATCATTTTGGCTATGTTTTCGGCAGCGCGATCGCGAAGGTCGTCGCCGAATTCGTTACGCGTCATCGCTCCGGTGTGGAGGTCGGGGACGCACCACCGGAAGCGTGTTTTTTCATCCGGCTCCACAGCTCTTCGGCCGCGGTGCTCTGGTTTTCTGCCGAGCGATAGATGCGGATTTCCAGGTCGGTCGCCCAACTGTCCGCGCCGGCTATCGCCACCGACTTTTCTTGCAACTCTCGCGCTATGCAACTCGCAGGGAGCCATCCTAATCCGTTGCCTGCCACGACCATTGCCTTTACGGCCTCGGACATGTGCGCTTCGAAGGTACGCCGCAGACCGCATGTTTCTACTGAATTCAGGATGAGCATTTCCACGACGTTGCCCAAGAATGTTCCAGGCGCATACGCCATGAATGGAATTGGCTCTCGAGACTCGCCAGACAGTCGATACAGCGCACTTCCATTCGCATCGGTCGCAGAGACCGGAATCAATTTATCCGTGCCCAGCGTCAGAAAGGGGAAGCGGTTGGCATCGAGAAGGATGGGTAGTTGCGGGTGGTGGTAGGCAAGGAACAGATCCGTGTCGCCTTCCACCAGTGCTTGCACGCCATCCGGAATGTTGACCGCCTGGACTTTTGCCTTGATGTGCCCGAGCTCGTCCCGCAGCTTTCTGAGGCGCTGTGGCAGAAAGGTAAAAAGCAGCGTATGCACGACGGAGAGGCGCACCACCTGCACACCGTCGGCGACGAGCTCATGGGCGTGCGCCAACGTGCGCGCGGCGTAGATGCCTCGCAGTATCTCGGCAGCCTGACCACGAAACATGACCCCGGTTGAGGTCAAGCGTACGGGACTGACCGTACGATCAATGAGCTTTGCACCGAGCCAGGTCTCGAGTGCGGCGATCCGGCGGCTCAGGGCCGATTGGGTTAAGTGGCGATCGTGGGCCGCGCGAGAAAAGCTTCTTGTTTCCGCCAAAGACAGGAAGTCCTCCAGCCATTTCGCTTCCATTTCAATTCCGAAAGAAGTTCTGAGAGACGCCCGTGGCGACTCTACGGGTACGAAAACACCACTGTCCTACATCGCGCGTCTTTGCTCAATGCCGGATCCGACGCATGGTATTCCGAATGCGCATGGTGCTCACGCATACGAAATTGGACACGTACTCTCGCCTGGGTCGATACGGGAAGTCGCTCGTGTAAGAGCAGAGACGCCCCCGGACGGCGAGCAAGCGCGAGCACCGTGCGCTCGACCCGCGGGAGGTGGATTCAGCGCTCAACCGGGATCGACCCACGCTCTCGAGTATTGCATCTGTCTCGCTTACTTCTGCAAGGAATGTGTATGAACCCCGTATTTCAACATTGCAAAAATCCGTCCTGGCTCGATGCCGCAAAGGGGGATCGGGCCGCGGCGGCCGTCGAGAACCTCGGCGAGTGGCGCATGGCAGTGAAGGAGATTCACAGCTGGCCCGAGTATGCGTCACAGCCGTTGCACTCGCTCGATAATCTCGCGGCGCAAACGAATGTGTCGAAGATCTACTATAAGGACGAGAGCCAGCGCTTTGGTCGTGGTATGGGCAGTTTCAAGGCGCTGGGTGCCCCGTATGCGGTGTTTTGCATTCTGGCAGACGCTGTAGAGAAGAAGACCGGTACGCGTCCCACATCGGACGATCTTCGGAGCGGCAAGTACCGGGAAATTACGGAGCGTGTCACGGTTACTGTCGCGACCGACGGAAACCAGGGACGCGGTCTGGCCTATGCGGCGAAAGCGTTCGGTTGCCGCTGTGTTGTCTATATCCACGAGCACGTTAGCCCGGGCAGGAAAGAGGCCATGGAGGCGCTCGGCGCCATTGTGATTCGCATTCAGGGCGAATACGAGGCATCCGTGGGGCGTTCGCGCAGCGACGCGAAGAACAACGGATGGCATTTCGTGTCGAGCACTTCGTGGGACGACTACGCTTCCGGGTCACCGCGCGATGTGATGAATGCGTATATGGTGCTCGTGGACGAGGCGCTGCAACAGTTGCCCGATCCGAAAGCGATCACGCATATTTTTGTTCAGGGTGGCGTCGGCAGCATCGCCGCTGCGATTTTCCTGCGCTTCTACCAGGAACTCGATGGCGCCGCGCCTCGCATGGTGATGGTCGAGCCGAATGAAGCCGATTGTTTGTATCAAAGCGCATTCAACCGCACACCGACTCCGTCCGCCGGATCGCTGCACACCATCATGGCGGGGCTGGCATGCCGTGAGGTTTCTCCGGCCGCTTGGGCACTGCTCGATTGGCTCGGCAGCGATTTCGTTACGATCCCCGATTCGTGGGCAGAAGATGCGATGCGCGCGTTGGCGGCCGGTAATGGAGACAACCCGATTGTGTGTGGTGAAACCGCGGCGGGAGGGACTGCTGTGGTTCTGAAGGCCAAGGAACTCCCCGAACTCCGCGAGGCGCTGGGCCTTGACCAGCAGAGCCAGATTTTGCTGTTTGGTCTGGAGGGCGCAACGGATCCGGCAATCTATGAGCAGATCGTCGGACGATCGGTAGCCGACGTTTTCGACGGCGTCGCACGATAAATCGAAACTGGAGGAGCGAGCACCGTCGTGCGATATCGCACGGCGGTCTTGATCCAGCAGGGCGGCCGGTTTTTTTGAAAATCGGCGGCACGAAATTCAAAGAAATATCGGTTCGAATTTTTACCGACTGAGTACGAACACCACTCAGTTGCATTCGAAAGGCCGATCATCCAGGCAAGAAGCCATTACGCGACGCATCGAGGGTCATGGGCTTGCCGGGTTAACAGGAGACTGCCGTGAGCAAAACTGCGGAACGCGTGTCAGCATTGGGGATTCAGCTTCCCAATATCCCCACACCAGTCGGAAGCTACGCCCCGTATTACCGAGCCGGAAACCTGCTGTTTCTCTCGGGGCAAGGGGCTCGGAACGAAGACGGAACGCTTAGAAAAGGACGTCTCGGAAGCGGTTATACGACGCAGGACGGATATGACGACGCCCGAAGGATAGCGTTGCAGCTCCTTGCTACCGCCCAACGTGCAGTCGGGGACCTCGACAATATCCGGGGCATCGTGAAGATCTTCGGAATGGTGCAGGCGGATGCTGACTTCAAGGAGCACCCGAAGGTGATCGATGGGTGTTCGGAGCTATTCATGGAGGTGTTCGGCGAACGAGGGCGACATGCGCGCTCTGCGGTTGGAATGGCTTCGCTGCCGGCGGGCCTTGCGGTCGAAATCGAAGCGATTTTTGAGGTCGCTTAGTCGCGGTTGACGAACCTGCCTTTCAGGTTACTCCAACACAAAAACTGAACATTACTTTACGTCGGAATTACGTCCGATGGATGAGTGTGTTCGCCGAATGTTCCCATCGAGAACTCTATGAGAAAGACCCCATCCCTTACGCGCTATATCATTGGCGCGATGATCCTTGGCGCCATCGTCGGGGCGATCTGCCACAATCAAGTCCAGGATTCCGCGCAGATTGCCTCGATAGCCGGGTACCTCTCGATCGGCACTGAAGTCTTCCTCCGCTTGATCAAGATGATTGTTGCGCCGCTTGTATTCGCAACCCTTGTACCAGGCATCGCAAAAATGGGGGATGTGGGTGCGGTGGGTCGAGTGGGGCTCAAGGCGATGTCCTGGTTCGTCGGCGCATCGTTGGTGTCGCTCGTTCTTGGTCTCGTTCTGGCTAACTGGCTTCAACCCGGCGCCAATACCAATTTCCCGCTCCCTGAGGTCACTGCGAGCGTATCGTTGAGCACCAACGCCTTCTCGCTGAAGGACTTCATCACTCATCTCGTCCCTCGCTCCGCTGCGGAGGCAATGGCCCAGAACGAGATTCTTCAGGTCGTTGTTTTTTCCATATTCTGTGGGATCGCTTTGGCGGCACTCGAAGAACGAGGCAAAATGCTGGTTCAGGTGGTCGATCAGCTCGGTATGATGATGCTGAAGATAACGGAAGCGGTCATGCGCTTCTCTCCGATTGCGGTCTTCACTGCTATCGCTTCGATTATTGCCACCAAAGGTCTAGGTATTCTGATGACCTTCGCGAAGTTCATCGGAATGTTCTATCTGGGGCTTGCGACTCTTTGGTCGGTACTGATACTCGTGGGTTTCATTTTTCTTGGACGCAGAATCTTCTCCCTGGTCAAGATGATTCGTGCGCCGTTCCTGCTTTCTTTCATGACGGCGAGCTCCGAGGCAGCGTTTCCGCAGATGCTCACGGCACTTGATAAATTCGGTGTGAGTCGGCGCATCTCGAGCTTTGTCCTCCCGCTCGGGTATTCATTCAATCTTGACGGGACGATGGTTTACTGCACCTTTACGATCCTGTTCATCGCGCAAGCATACGGCATCGCCCTGCCGATCGAGACGCAAGTCACGATGCTCCTGATGCTGATGGTGACTTCCAAGGGCATCGCAGGCGTTCCTCGGGCATCGTTGGTGGTCATTGCAGCGACGCTCGCGCATTTCAATTTGCCGGAAGCAGGTCTGCTCATGATCATGGCTATCGACACCTTCATGGATATGGGGCGGTCCGCGACCAATGCCGTTGGGAACTCTATCGCATGCGCGGTCGTGGCGAAGTGGGAGGGCGCATTGGATGCGCCAAGAGCCAGTGCGCAAGAGACGGAAACGGATCTCGCGCGGCACGAAGCAGGGCGAACGTCACCTTCTCCTGGAATATCGACTTGATTGGAACCGCAGGGGTTCTTGCTATTGATGAAGCCGCGCAACCAAGGTCGTTTCGTTTGGCCATAAACTACAAGGGGTATGCCTACCAAGGAACATCATGAGCCGCCCCCTTATCCCTGATCTCAGCTCCCGCGAGCTTCAAGCGGTATGTACCATCGCCGAATGCGGCAGTTTCATGGCGGCGTCGATCACCCTCAATGTTTCCCAACCAGCATTGACGCGTACGGTCCAGCGTGTCGAGCAAGCTATCGGTCTCGACATCTTTCGTCGCACAACGCGACGACTGGAAATCACCGCGGCCGGTGAAGAATTCATTGCGCTGGCCAACCGTATTCTCGCGGATCTGCGCATCTCGGTTGACAGCATGCGCGAGATTACGGATGAACTGCGAGGTCAAGTCATTATTTCCACGGTGATGTCTGTCGCATGTATCCAACTGCCCGGCATCATAGCCCGCTACAGCAAGTCGAAACCGCGTGTGGAAATCCAGATTCGCGAAGGTGTCTACGGAAAAATCGTGGAAGACGTTCGCGGTGGTGTAGCCGACTTTGGCATCACCTACATTGATGATGTGCCTAACGAGCTGTCGACCATCAAATTGGCCATCGAAGCGTTCCATGTCGTAATGCCGAACGGGCATCCGCTGTCGAAGAAGTCCGGTATATCGCTCGAGGAAGCATCGCACTTTCCCATGGTGTCGATGCCCAAGGAGTCGCAGACGAGGCGACATCTGGAGGGTCTGGCGCTTGCGGGCGGCTTGGTGCTTCAACACGCCGTTACAGTCAGTCAGTTCGCGACCGTTATGCAATGCGTCCAGGCCGGGGTCGGATTGGCGATCCTTCCGGGAGGAGCGGTACCGAGCGCACTTAGCGCCGGTCTTGTTTCAAGACCGCTAACGAAACCTGTCATCAATCGGACACTGGGAATCGTCGTTTTGAAAGACCGAGCGCTAACGCCGAGTGCGCGCGGCTTTCTCGGTCAGCTTCAAGCGTCTTGGGGATAGTCTCGGCAGCATATATGCATATTTCGCAACAAATATTCGAAACAATTGGATGTATGTATTTGTCGGGTGCGACGGTACGATGCCCATCTAGCTGTCGAGGTGGATGCATTCCAGCATCGTGACGGAGACACCCGGAATCCATTTGAATTCGGAGATTTGATTTGAAAACGATTGGTATTGTCGGCGGAATCGCATGGCCAAGTTCGATTATTTACTATCAGACAATTAATAGTCTTGTCGCTCGACAGATGGGTGGCGAAGGTCTGCACTGCGCGAAACTGGTTCTTGCACAGACCGACTTCGAGGAGATCGAACGGCGGCAACGGGAAGGGCGCTGGGATATCGTGGGCGACTTGCTTGCTGCAGAGGGTAACAAGCTGAAGGCTGCGGGCGCCGATTTCTTCCTTCTGGCCTGTAATACCGTACATACGGCCGCTGAGCGGATCGAGGCGAATGTCGATCTGCCGTTCATCCACATAGTCGACCCAACGGCCAGCAGCGTGCTGGAGCGAGGCTACAAAACCGTTGGTTTGCTTGGCAGCCGCTACACGATGACGGGAACCTACTTCGTTAACCGGCTCAAGGATCGCTACGGCCTCGACGTGGTCATTGCGGAGGGCGAGCATCAGGAGAACGTACACAACGCCTTGTACGAAGAACTCGCCAAGGGCATCTTCCTGCCCGAAACGCGCGAGAAGTTCAGGAGAGCGATCGCCGACCTGGTATCTCGTGGCGCGGAAGTGATCGTTCTGGGATGTACGGAGTTCGGCATGCTTGTCAAACCCGAGGATAGCCCCGTCCCGATTATCGATACGACTATCGCTCATGCCGAGGCTGCAGTCAGATTGGCATTGGCGTCCGAATAGCGTCTCGGTCATATCAAGCTCCGCTAGCTCCAACACCCGGCCGTGGTCTTGCATGCGTCGCGCCGAGTCGGGCATGACTTGACCTTCTCTCGTGCGGTCGTTGGGTTCGCGTCGAAACAGCTCGTTGCGACATAGAGTACGTTGACCGCCTGCGGCTTACGGTTGAGTACCCTCGATGAAGTGCCGGTATTCAACCTCGCAGTGGCTCACGCGCGGTCGCAGCTTCGGCGATTGGGGTGACGTGTTCGGCGCTGACGTGCTCGTGCCGGTGCTCGTTGCGCCACACCGGCGACGGGCGTCGCCCCGTACACGCTTGCTTTCTCGTCGTAGCGACGCCGGCCATCGGTGCTCTGTCGCACCACTCTCCACTCTGAGTCTTTGTCAGGCGTAGGTGTCCACCTCAAATAGGTAGGCGCCTATGCTCGTCACTCCTGGCGACCACGGCCCGACGTTGAAGAAGGACCGCTTGCCCTAGACCCTTCATTTCGCAGGAGGTGGGACCGCCAGAGACCTGGCGTCCTCGGCAGGGAGCGGCGACGCGGAAAAGCGACGCTCCCCAACAACGCGTCAGAAGTCGCGCGTCTGGCGACCGCAGAGCCTCATTCAATACGTGCGTTAGTTACCTTCGTTGTAAGCGATCAGGTAAAGACGCCCCTCTATGAATGGAGCTTCTTGGAAAGCCGCTGGCCGTCCCTCAAGAAACCATGTCGCTCGTAGAAGTGGTGAGCAGCCGGTCGGTGGTCACCGCTCGTCACTTCCAACTTGACACATCCCACCTGCCTAAACCAGTGTTCTGCAGCGTCAATCAGTGCGCTACCAACTCCGTTTCCCCGATATCGCTCGTCGACGACCATGCTAGTTATGCGCCCGAGATTGCCCACCGCATGGAAGAGAGGTAGTGCGTGGAGGCTAATACAACCGATGACTTCTTCTCGCACGGAGGCCACGATGATTTCGTCTACCGGGCTCGGAAGCATCGCTGCAATCTTCTCGAGGACTAGCGCTGGAGTTGTCTGGTAGCCGAGTTGCTGCAGCAAGAATGCGATTGTTGCGTGATCCGATGATCGCGATTCACGAATGAGAATGTCCGATGACTTCATCACGCACAGTGCTCCAAGGTAAAAGATCTTCGTAGTCGCTGAGAGTTTTTTGCCTTCGGTGACGCCCTAAACAGCGAGACCAGATAGCGATACGGCTCGACACCGTTTGCGTGGCACGTCTCGACGAGGGAGTACAGGTTAGCACTGGCCTGCGCGCCGGCGACCGTATCAGAGAGCAGCCAGCCCTTGCGGCCGACGACGAACGGTCGGATCGCATTCTCGCAAGGGTTGTTCGAGATCGGCCAGCTGCCGTTCTCGACGTAGCAGGCGGCGACTCGGGTGAGGAATAACGGGACGTCAGGCTTCAAACACAGCTCGACCAATTCCTGCCGTGCTGCCTCGTCGAATTCGCATCGACCGTCTCGCTTCCGGCCAACTACCAGTCTGTTTCGAAGATTCGGCTGCTCTGTCATTAAGGTCTGAGTGCAGGTGTCCACGCGGACACCTAGCTTCTGACCTCCCGACCCTCTTGGAAAGGGCGTCAGTTATTGACCGCATACCCTTCGTTGGCGACGAGTCGCCTCCGTGCGCCGGGACTGCGCTGAACATGCCGCATCCGCAGCGGATATGACGTTCCCCTCGCTACGGAAGTTGATGGCACCGCCTGCCGCTCGGGCACCTGTATGGACACGAGGATCCGGCGCAGGGGCGAGAAAGATTTTATTTCAAATGAAGACACTTTATCTCGTTTGTCGCGGAGAGCAAATCAGCGAAAAATTCACTTCAGCTCGAACGCAGCCGCCGAGTAATCCGGGAAGCTGGCACTGACCCCGACGGGTCGCCTGCAATAGCTTTTCTTCTTATCGGCGGTGATCTTGAGTTCGCGAAGCAGAGATGCGGCGCCGATGCGCCCCAAGCCCGTTTCGCATTCTCTCTTTCCATTTGTTGAGGTGAACAATGAAATCCCATTCGATCGTAGCCATGCTTGTGGCGCTATCCGCCTATGTTGCTACCCCGGCTTTCGCTAGCGAAAGCACCGTAACTCGCGCGCAAGTACGTGCCGAGTTGGCAGCGCTTCAGAAGGCTGGCTATTCGCCAAGCCGTCCCAACGACCCGCATTACCCGGACAATTTGCAGGCGGCATTGAACCGAATTCGAGACAACAGCGGCGGTGCGACCGAACGGCAGAAACTCGGCAACAGCAGCAACAGCAGCAACAGCGATTACGGGACACAGTTGGGCCGCGGCGCCGTCACTAGCACGGCCGAGCATTCAACTTATTTCGGTCATTGAGCACTGTGCCACGAAGCTCGCCATTGACTGACACCGTACAGGGTGACGCGATGCAGATGGTGTTTGGCGCGCTGATCCCAACGCTGTCAGATAGTCATCGTTGTGTGAGGGAATACATTCCGACCCGGCGCCTTTCGCGGCAGACCGTCCCGCCGCTGGCGGGACGGCTTATAGGCGCTGATACGTATCGTGAGTTCCGTGGCGCCCCTCGTTGCTCGACGACGCAATGCCCGTGAGGGGTGGTGGTGCTACCTACGTCAAGGTCCGGCCGCGCGGTCCCAATATACTTACTGCACTGGAAATTGCGTCACTTCCGGTCGGCATGAAACTCGATAGAGACGCGCTACACGGTGCTTCTCACCAAGCCTCCATCTACGCAGAGGTTCTGTCCAACGATGTATCCCGCAGCCTCGCTGCACAGGAAGGCACACGCCGCGGCAAATTCCTGAGGCGTTCCGGCTCGGCCCGCGGGCACGCTTTCGATCATGGCGTCGGCCACGGCGCGCAGCTCGCGAAGGCGGTCGGTCAGGATCGCGCCGGGAAGCAGATTGTTGATCGTCACGTTGAACGGCGCGACCTGCCTTGACACGCCGGCAACATAGCCCGTGAGGGCCATTCGCGGCGAAGTGGACAACTCCATCTTTTCTAGCGGCGTGCGCACCGTTACCGAGGTAATGTTCACGATGCGGCCAAAGCGGCGTTCGATCATCCCTGGCAACACACCTTGGATCAGGTCAACGGCAGAAAGAAAATTCAGCTCCAGCGCCTCGTGCCATTTGGCAGCGTCCAGCTCCATGTACGACACAGCCGGTGGCCCGCCGGCATTTGTCACCAGGATATCCGTGCTCTGGCAGACGTCCAGCAATGCTGTGCGCCCGGCGGGTTTCGACAGATCCGCCACCAGCCACTCCACACCCGATGTCGCGTGCGGCGACACCTGCTCGGCGGCACGTCGCAAATTCTCTTCGCTTCTCGACACAAGGGTCACGTGCGCGCCCTCGGCTGCCAGCGCCCTGGCGCAGGAAAATCCCAATCCCGTTGATGCGCCGCACACCACTGCCCGACGGCCGACGATTCCAAGATCCATTTCAATGCTCCATTATTAAGGATTACAGCGCAATTCCCGGCACCACCACGAACTCGGCTTGCGACACCGGTAAGCGAATCGCCTTGGCGGTTTGATACTCGGGTGACTCGTAGAATGCACGTGCATGATCCATGTCCGGGAATTCCACGAGGACCATTCGGCGTTGCTCCTCCGGGCCCTCCAACGTCATCGGCGCCTGGCCGCGTGAAAGAAAGCGCCCGCCATGGGCTTCGATGACGGCGGGGCTCAATGCCGTATAGCCGGAATAGATTTCGGGGTCGTCGACCTTGACACGTGCGATCAGATAGGCAGGCACAATGGGCTCCTTCTATAGTCCAGTTGAATGTAGAGTGCTCGCGTGATCAGCAGGTGTGCGCATAGGCCATGTAGAGTTCGCGCGCACGCTGGGCGATCGGTCCATAAGGCAGGCTGCGGTCTTCAACGCGATTGCAGTGAAGCACCTTGCCGTGGTTGCCCGTGCTGAACACCTCGTCAGCCTCCATGACCTCCGACGGGGTCAGTTGTGTCTCGCGCACGGTGATGCCGTCATCGCGAAGCAACGCCATGACGCGCTGGCGTGTGATGCCATTCAGAAAGCTGCCATTGGGTGTGGGCGTGAGGGCCACGCCGTCGCGCACGATCCACAGGTTGGCGACGGCGAACTCCGCCACGTTGCCATCCGAGTCCAGTACCACCGCGTTCTCGAACCCCCGGGCTATTGCGTCTCGAATGATGCGCTGTGTGTTTGGATACAAGCAGGACGCCTTTGCCTCCGTGGGGGCCATGGAAGGGGCAGGCCGGCGGAACTCGCTGAACGTGGCACTGAAGCCTTTGTCTTCCGGCAACGGCGCCTCGAAGATGTGTAGTGCGAAGGTGGTGGTTTCGGCATCGGGCAGTAGGAAGCCACCGGGACAGAAGAACAGCATCTTGATGTAGTAGTCAGTGTCCTGATTGGTCAGATGACTCATGCCTTCGTGCACCAGCCGCTCGATTTCCTGGAGGTCGATCTTGGGCTCCATGCCCATCGTGAGCGCGGAATTGATGACGCGTTGGCTATGCGCCGATAAATCAGGCAGATGCCCGTTGATCGCCCGCGCACCGTCGAAAACCGTCGAGGCCATCCAGAACGCGTGATCCGCAGCACCGATCATGGGAACGCCCGAGTCGCTCCATTTGCCGTCAAACCAGATGATTTCGTTTTTGCTCATGGGTGATTTCCTTTGTTGCGTCGGTCTGCTTCGCGGGCTCATGGGGGGCAATGTCTCTTGCATCCGAAACGTCGCCACGGGCATCCCGTTCCACCGAAACCGGCCGGCGGGAGGGTTGTCCCCGGAGTACCTGTGATATGAGCCATGGATATAATAGGACTCAACATTGGCTCCAGTGGGTGCGTCACGGTGCTATCTAATATTGGTGGAACTCATAACTGGACGTTGGCGGAACTTCGAGCGTTTTGCCTCGTCTGTGAATGCCGGAATCTGACTCAGGTCGCCCTCCGTCTGGAGATGAGTCAATCGGCGGTTTCTCTCATGGTCCAGCGATGGCGATTGGCGCTTGGCACCACTCTTTTCGTGCGAACCCGCTATGGCGTAACGCCAACCGATGCCGCGATGGCGCTGAGGGACAAGCTCCATCCGTTGCTGGAAGGCATGTCGCTGGCGTTGGCCAATTCGCGTGGATTCGACCCGAAGACGTCCGAACGTGTGTTCCGCCTCCGCATGAGTGACATCGGGCAATTGGTGTTCTTGCCGGGCCTCAACAGCTTCCTGGCGCAGCATGCGCCAGGCATTCGACTGCAAATCAAGAACCTTGCCTGGGAGGCGCTGGAAGCGGGGCTCAGCGCCGGAGAGGTGGACGTGGCGATCGGCTCGCTGCCGATGATCAAGGGGCGGGTCTCTTCGCGCGTGCTGCGCAAGGAACGCTATGTCACGGCCATGCGGAGGAGACATCCACTGGCCAAACGCGCGCTGGATCTGGCCGCGTTCGCAGCGGCCGAGCATATGGCCATCGACGCCACAAGTAGCGGGCATTCGTTGGTGGAAAGCGTGATGCGATCGAAGGGCATGCAGAGACGCATCAGCCTCACGATGCCCCACTTCCTGGCCGCTGAACGCATCCTGGGAAGCAGCGACTATCTGCTGACCGTACCGGAGGTCGCCGTGATGTCCTTTCGAGATCCAAGCGCGCTCCACATCGTTCCAACTCCGCTGGAGCTTCCCACGTTCGATATCCGCTTACATTGGCACGAAAGAAGCCGCCAGGACCAGGAAATCAAGTGGCTGCGCGCGTCAATCACCAGCTTGTTCGAGAAGACATGAGGCCAAGCTGAACCACAGGCACGAATGCCGGAGCTTGGCTCTCAATCGCCTTGCTCGCTGCAGCGCCGCTGCGCTCGCGCTCGGAATCTCGGATCCACTTGCGTAGCAGGTTCACGTCCACGTCTTATCGTGAGGACATCGACTCGAGAGCACGAGCGAAGTCCGCGATCAGATCCGTGACTTCCTCCAACCCGACGGATACTCGTACAAGACCATCGGGAATGTCCATCTCCTTGCGCTTCGCAGGCCCGGCTTCCCAGAAGATCGTCGATGCCACGGGAATGACAAGTGTTCGAGTGTCGCCCAATCCGGTCGCCTTGATCGGGATTTGCAATGCATTGAGGAAGGCGTTTGTGCTGCCGGCGTCGCGCAGTTCAAACGACATCAGCCACGCATTCGCGCTAAAGAGCGCCGCGGCACGTGCGTGTTGAGGATGGTCTGATAATCCGGGATAGTTCACTCTTGCAATCGCAGGGTGCGACGAGAGATATTCGGCGAGCGCCTGCGCACTTTCGCTACTTTGACGGATTCGCAGCGCCAACGTTTCCATACCGATCGAAATCAGGTTTGCATGCTGCGACGACAGGGCTGCGCCCATGTCACGGAGTGCCTTCTTGCGGATCTGGCGCAATCCCTGTTGCTGCGGCGGCGCGCTGCGATACTCGTGCGCGATATTGACGTAGCTGCTCCAATCGAATTGCCCTGGATCCGTTACGGCCCCTCCCAGGGCCGTGCCGTGGCCTGAAAGGGTTTTACTGAGCGAGTTGATCACAAGGCTGGCTCCCACACTTGCGGGCTTGAATAGCGCGGGCGATGTAATGGTATTGTCGATGACGTAGATGAGCCCGTGTTTCGCGCATAGCATCCCGATGCCGGATAAGTCCGCGATTTGCGTTCCCGGATTGGCGATCGTTTCGACGAAAACCATCTTCGTCGCAGGCGTGATTGCATCGGCCAATGCATGGGTAGATGTCATATCCACCATGGACACGGAAATTCCCAGCTGCTGTAACGTTCCGAGCAGGCTATTCGTGTTGCCAAATATATGGCGACTTGCAACAAGGTGGTCACCCGCACGAAGTAGCGTCATGAACACTGCGGCGATAGCGGCCATGCCGGTGGCGAAACACACGGTTCCTACGCCACCTTCGAGTTCATTGATCTTGGCCTCGAGCAGGGCAGTAGTCGGTGTGCCCTGACGCGAGTAGTTGAAGCTGCCTTTCTTCGTTCCTTGAAAAATGCCGATCAGATCCTCGACGTTCTCGAAGCCATACTGAGCTGACGTATGAACCGGCGCCCTCAGCGCGCCGTGCTCCATACCGATTCGGCGATCTCGATGGACGATGGTGGTAGTGAGCCCATCTTTTTTCGCAGTATTCATCAAAGTCCTTTGGCTATTGAATTGGGAGGGGTCATGCTGACGTTGCGGGTCACGCCGGCTCTAACGCATCGTCACGAACTCTTCCGCAGCGGTTGGATGAATGGCCACCGTGTTATCGAAATCTCGCTTCGTTGCCCCCATCTTCAATGCGACCGCGAAACCTTGAAGGATTTCGTCCATACCTGATCCGATACCATGTATGCCGACGATTTTCTCATCCTCGCCCACGCATACGAGCTTCATGCGAGCCGGTTGCCGGTGCCGGGTTACAGCTGAATACATCGAGGTGAAGGTAGCCTGATAGACCTTGACTCCATCATCGCCGTACTTCATCCGCGCCTCGGGCTCGGTTAGCCCCACGGTGCCGATCGGCGGATGGCTAAATACCACCGTGGGTACGTTGTTGTAGTCGAGATGTTCGTGCGGCTTGTTGTTG
The DNA here is from genome assembly GCF_040545115.1 of Burkholderia sp. 567. Taxonomy (NCBI): domain Bacteria; kingdom Pseudomonadati; phylum Pseudomonadota; class Betaproteobacteria; order Burkholderiales; family Burkholderiaceae; genus Burkholderia; species Burkholderia sp. 567. The sequence goes on along the minus strand of NZ_JBEPLG010000003.1, from coordinate 131,927 downwards.
AACAAGCGCTCCGACAGGCGCCGCCCAGCGGCCACGGCGACTGGCGTGAGGTCGAGGAGCCCAGTGATGTCGCCGACTGCATAGATGCCGGGGACGGTGGTGTTCTGATATTTGTCGACGATTACGTAACCGCGGTTGTCGATAGCGACGCCTGTCGCCCGTATATTCAGGTCATCGGTATGGGGCTCGCGGCCGATCGCCCAGACGATGCAATCCGCGGTGTAGCTTTCACCACCTTCAAGCTGCAGCGTCAAGCTTCCGTCCGGGTTTTTGTGGATCGCTTTCGGGATCGCATGTGTATGCAGCGTCGGCCCGTCAGACTTCATCACTTCCACCAGCGTATCGGAGAGCAATGGATCGAAGTGGCGCATGGGGGTATTTTTTCTTACAAACAGATGTGTCTGCGAGCCGAGCGCATTGAGCACGCCGGCTAGTTCCACCGCGATGTAGCCACCACCGATAATGGCTGTGCGGGCAGGCATTTCTCGTAATGCAAAAAAACCGTTCGAATCGATGCCGTGTTCCGCGCCGGGGATGTCCGGGCGCGATGGTCGACAACCCGTTGCGACGAGAATGTGATCGGCGGTCATTCGCTCGCCATCGACTTCGACGACCCGTGTATCGACGAATCGGCCGAAGCCTGCGATCACATCGACCTTATTCTGGTCCAAACTGGTTTCATAGGATGCGTGGATGCGATCGATATACGCACTCCGGTTTTTCACCAGGGTCGCCCAGTCGAATCGCTCTATTTCGGCATTGAATCCGTAGTCCGAACTATAGTGCCGGATCGCATCTGCAATATGCGCCGCGTACCACATGACTTTCTTGGGAACACAACCCACGTTGACGCAGGTGCCACCGATTTCTTTCGCCTCGATCAGCGCGCATTTCTTTCCATGCATGGCAGCGCGGTTGACGGAGGCAATGCCGCCGCTTCCGCCACCGATCGCGATGTAGTCGTAATGCTTCATCTGGAGTTTCTCCTTATCGACATCTTTGTGGTGGCGCGTGTCGTCCTCATCGTCAGCATGACGCCGAGTAGCACGACGACTGCCGCCACCGCGCTCTGCGCCGGCAGCGCTTCACCCAGAACGACAACGCCGAGGACGGCACTCAGCACCGGAACCGAAAGCTGCACCGTGCCGGCGATGATGGCTGGCGTGCGAACCCGGACCCAGTACCACATCACATATCCGAGCCCCGAAGTGACGGCGCCGGAAATCGCGGCGTACGTTAGTCCTTCTGTACTGGTTCGAAGATCATGCCGACACACCCATAGCAGGACGACGGCCAGCGGAAGTGCCAGCAGGAAGCTATTTGCCGTCCCAACGATGGGTGAGCCGTTCGAGCGACCAATGAGAGAAAATGCCCCCCACGCAATGCCCGCTCCGAGCATGAGCGTCGAGTAACGCAATGGTGGTGCGGAATGGGAGGGCGCGAGAAAGATGAAAAGACCTGTCACCGCCAGCGCAACACCCGATAGACCGGTTTTTTCGCCTTTGACGTATCCAAAGCCGAGCATCATCAATTGTGCCGAAACGAACAGGATCAATGCGCCGGCGCCCGTATCGATACCGCGATAGGCGAAGGAGAACGCTGCAACGTAGATGAACAGCAAGGTGCCGGACAACACACCATGTACAGACACGGTTGGTCGTTTCCCGGTGAAATAGACGATGAGCGTTAGTGTCGCCGCGCCCGTTGCCAGTCTTACAGCTGTGAACGTGGCCGGGTCAAGGGGCGTTTTCTGTAAAGCCATTCGCGTGAGAAGTGAATTTCCCGAAAACGCAAGCATTGCGATGGCCGTCACGCCCGCCAGCCACCAGGATGCTCGCCTGCCGGTGGTATTGACTGTCCGAATTTCCATTTCCTCCACGCCGTCTGCTCCTGCTATCAGATGTTCATATCGCTGACAAAAATAGGAGAACGATCTATACAGGAAGGAAACCTTCCACGGAAAGATAGCGTTCGCCGGTATCGTAGGCGAAACCGAGCACGCGAGCGCCGCTGCGCAACTCGGGTAGCTGGCGCGCAATCGCTGCTAGCGTGGCACCGGACGAGATGCCGATCAGCAAGCCTTCGTCACGTGCGGCTCGGCGTGCGTAATCGCGAGCTGGACCGTCGTCGATTTGAATGACGCCGTCCAGCAAGCTGGTGTCAAGATTCCCGGGTACGAAACCCGGGGCAAGACCTTGAAGCGTGTGGGGAGCAGGGCGGCCGCCGGAGAGTACGGGCGAGGCCGACGGCTCCACGGCAAATACCTTCAGATTCGGGAATCGCGCTTTGAGTACTTTGGCCACACCGGTCAAATGGCCGCCGGTGCCGACTCCCGTGATGAGGGCGTCCAGCCCATCGGGAAAGTCATTGAGTACCTCCTGCGCGGTAGTGGCCTCATGTGCCGCGACGTTGACAGGATTCTCGAACTGTTGCGGCATCCAGGCGCCGGGCGTCTCTTCGGCGAGTTCGCGTGCGCGATCGATGGCACCCTTCATGCCGAATTCCCTGGGCGTAAGATCGAAGGTTGCGCCGTACGCCAGCATGAGGCGGCGGCGTTCGATGGACATGCTTTCCGGCATCACGAGGATCAGCTTGTAACCTTTGACGGCGGCAACCAGCGCCAGTCCCACCCCGGTGTTGCCACTGGTGGGTTCGATGATGGTGCCGCCCGGTCTGAGTTTGCCGGATCTTTCCGCCTCCTCAATCATCGCGAGCGCAATTCGATCCTTAATGGAGCCACCCGGATTGCCTCGCTCGGACTTGATCCATACGTTGGCGTTTGCGCCAAACAGGCGATTCATGCGGATGATCGGTGTATTACCAATAGTCTGCAGGACGTTGTCGAATTTCATGATGTCTGGAAGGCGAAAGATGAGCGATTACACGTGAAGTAATTCCGAGATCACTTGCGGTGTGCACTCGTTGTCAAGACCATGCGAAACTTGACGTCGCCCGATTTCATCCGCCGGTATGCCTCGTTGGCCTGTTCCAGCGGCATGACCTCGATCTTCGGACGAACCCCGGCCAGCACGCTAAACGAAAGCGTCGACTCATTTTCGTAGGGCGTGCCGGTGATGGAGCCGAGCATGCTGCGCTCGCCCACGACCATTTGGCCGGTCGAAACAGGCAACGGATCCTTGCCGGCACCCAGCAGTACCAACCGTCCTTGCGGTGCCAGGCCGCCCATCAGCGCCGACACGGTGCCCGGATGAGCGATCGTGGTCAAAATGGCCTGCGCGCCGCCCATGCTGCCGAGCTTGGCCACTGCATCTTCCTGCTCGGTGTCGATGTAGATGTGTGCGCCGAGCGCGAGCGCGTCATCGGCGATGTCGTTGCCTCGTCCGACAGCGACGACTCGGAAGCCCATGCGGCGCGCGTATTGCAGCGCCATATGCCCCAAGCCGCCGATACCGAGGATGACGACGGTGTCGCCAGCTTGGGCACCGCACTTCTTCAGCGCGTTGAACGTGGCGATCCCGGCGCAGAGAATCGGCGCCGCTTCCTCGGCATCGAGTTCGTCCGGAATAGAAACTAGCCCGGTGGCGCGTGCGAGCATCATTTCGGCATACCCACCGTCGCATGTTGCACCGACGAAGGGTTGATTCTGGCAGAGCTGAAAGTGTCCCTTTCGGCACTGGACACATTCGTTGCAATGTCCGCCCAGGCGACCAACCCCCACGCGCTGACCGACCTTCCAGATGGAGGGAACATGCGCGCCGAGCGCGGCGATGCGTCCGACCACCTCGTGACCGGGCACACGCGGCGGTTGTACTTCCGTACTGGCTCCTTCGACGTCGCCGACGTCGGCGCCGCAGATGCCGCAGGCTTCTACTTCGATCAGCACTTCGCCGGTGCCTGGTGTGGGTGTCGGACGTTCCACTAGTTCAAGGAAGCCGGGGCGCGTTATTTGCATCGCACGGTAGACGGTTTTCATGATCGTTGCTCCAAGTGTGGTCGAAAGGTATGAAGGCATGAGCGCACCGGCAAGGGCCAGACGCCGGGTATGGGGCGTCGACCATGCTCGATCGAGGTCGGACATTCGGGCCGGGTTCGAAGCTGGCCCGCGAGCTGCGTGCTCCGCGCGGCTCAAGTTCTCAGAGCTGCGCGAATCCGCCATCGACGACGATTTCGGCGCCCATCATGTACCGTGAATCATCGCTGGCAAGGAATAGAACAGCCTGGGCAATTTCCAGCGGCTCTCCCATGCGGCCGGCCGGAATCCGTAAGGACATTTGGCGTTTCGTCTCAGCCAGCTGCGCGGGCGTTGCACCTTCCAACTCAAAGATTGGCGTATCGACCGCGCCGGGGCTGACGGCATTGACCCGTATCTTGCGATCCAGCAATTCGCAGGACCACGAGCGCGCGAACGAGCGAACCGCCGCCTTCGTGGCTGCAAGCGCCGAGAAACCGCCCATGCCAACATTGTTGAGCCATGCAGAATTGAGAATCACCGACGCCCCATCGCGCAGCACGGGTGTCACGGCTTGCATGGAGAAGAAGAGCCCCTTGACGTTGACTGCCAGCAGTTCGTCAAAGCGGGCCTCATCCGTGGTCAGCAGCGGCGTGGAGAACGCCACACCGGCATTGCCGAAGAAGACATCCAGCCCGTCGTCGCCAAAGGCGTCCGCGACCTGACGAGCCATCCGCTTCATGTCCTCGCTGTTGCGCACGTCGGCCTGGATGGTCGTGACCGCACCGCCCAGCTTCGCGCGCGCACGCTTCAGCCGTGCCTCGTCGCGACCGGTGATCGCTACCTGCGCGCCCTCGCGCACGAACAACTCGGCGGTAGCCAGACCGATGCCGCTGGTTGCGCCGGTAATCAAGGCGGTTTTACCCTTTAATCTCATGGTCAATTCGTTGATATGAGTAGATTGTCAGGAGAACGTCCTAATCATTCGACTGGATCACCAGTTTTTCGCTTTCCATTTCGAGCGTGGTGCTGACATCCGAGCCGCGGACGAGCGTCAAATCGACGGGGCACCGGTCGGCAATTGCCAGGAGTTTCTGCCGCTGCTCGTCGTCGAGCGGCCCCTCGAGCGAGATCGTCCGAGCGAACAGGTCGGCGGGTGTCTGATCGGGGCGCTTGCTATGCGTCACACGCGTAGATGCACGCACGAGCGGAATGCCTTTTCGGCGCGCGTACATGCGCATGGTCATGACCGTACATGCGGCGAGCGCGGCACAGACGAACTCGTAAGGCGATAGTCCGCTTGCCATCCCGCCAACGGACTCCGGTTCGTCGGCCAGGAACTGATGCTTTCCGCTGCGCATGGCCAACTGAAACAGACCCTTGCCTGTTTCCTCGGCCAATACACCATCTCCCTCGGAAATATCGGGTATATCGGCGGCTGCCGCGGGCAGGTAGCGTACGGCCCAAGCCGCGACCACCGACGCGACGTAGTCCGAATCCGGCCGACGAGTCAGCAGATGGTCGGCGTCGTCGAGCGACACGAAGCTCTTCGGATGGTGCGCGGCGACAAAGATTCGCGTTGCATGCTGAATGTCCACAATACGATCACCGGGCGCATGCATCACAAGCAGGGGCTTGTGCATGCGTGCAATGCGATCCTCCAGCTTTTGTTGGCGCGCATCGTCGAGAAACGACTTTCGGAACGTGAACGGGCGTCCCGCAAGCAGAACCTCGGCTTCACCGTCTGCTTCGATTTGCGCGAGCGAATCGCGCCCGAACAGCCCGAGAACGTGTTCGACGCTCGAAGGGGCGCCGATTGTTGCGACAGCCTGCACCGAGGGCATATCGGCCGCGGCGGCCAACGCGGCCGCTCCGCCGAGGCTATGACCGATCAGCAGGGAAGGCGCGCGGCCTGAGGCGGTCATGGCGCGGCCGGCCGCCACGAGATCATCGACATCTGCCGCGAACGTGGAATTTGCGAACTCGCCTTCGCTACCGCCCAAGCCAGCGAAATCGAAACGAAGCACGCCGATTCCGCTCAACGCAAGCGCTCGGGCAATGCGTGCCGCAGCGACGCTGTCCTTACCGCACGTGAAGCAGTGAGCGAAAATCGCCCAACCGCGGGGCGTGGTCTGTGGGCTTTCGAGCCGGCCGGACAGAAGGGTTCCGTGCGCGCCGTGAAAATCGAAACGTTGCTCCGCCATGATCATCTCCTCAGTGAGACGCGGTCGTCAAAGAAGTGTTTGCTGTCGCAATGCGTGAAACGAGCGCCTGCACACCTAACCCGGCTGCCTCCACAGCTCCGGCCAGATAGCCGGGAAAGTGGGGTGACCATTCGCTGGCGATACCGGTCAGGCGCCCGCTCCATGGGCCGGAGGAAACCGTCGCGACAGGGGCGGCGGCATGCGCGTTCGCAACGACGAGGTCCGCGGACGTCGCCGTATAGGGTTCCTGTGCCCAGTCCTTGATGAATTCCGCGCGAGGTGCGGCTGCCGCCGGGCCGAACAGGCGCACAAACTGTGCGCGGCTATGCATGCACAGCACTTCGTCGGATACGTTCTGGCGAACCTGGGCGGGCACGCCGAAGAAGCCGAACAGTGCCGCGCTGCCGCCAGGCATCGAGGCGTCGTGAATTTCTCCCAACGGCCCGCGCGCGCTGCGGGCTTCGCCGGAGAGTCCCTGATCGCGCCAGAACGGCGTATCGTAGATCGCGATGTACTTTGCGTGGGGAGCCATCCAGGTCGCTGTAGCGCGCCATTGCCGGGCCAGCATGGGTGGAAGCTCCGGCTCGAACGCGATGGTGTTCTCGGCGAGGCGGGGCGGCAGCGCCAGCAATACCTGTGTGACGCGCCACGTCGTGAAGCCGCCGGAAGCATCTTCACTATCCAGCTCGACATCCCCGTCCACGATGCGCATGCGGTTCACCGACTGGCCGGTGATAACCCGCTGGGGATCCAGCGCCCGGCGTAGGCGATCCACTAGCGAGCTCATGCCGCCGATCACGCGCATCGAGGCCGGCGAGTTGACATAGCCGCGCATGCGCACGGGTGGCTCATCGGGTGAGCGCTCCACCATCATGTCGCCCGTTTCGAACTGTTCGAACTGTTCCAGGCCCAACGCGTCGACGAGGCGTCGCAGCTCCTGCTGATACTCGGGCCAAAACCAGGTGGGCCCAAGGTCGAAGCGGTCGATCGCGTCCGCAGTGAAATCGGCGTCGGCTGAAGCCTGTCCCGGGCCCGGGACGGAGATGATCCGGCCGCCGAGCGTATCGCGTGCTTCCAGCAGCACGTAGTCCCGGATGCCCTGGCGCTCGAGCAACCAGGCGGCATAAAGGCCGCTTAATCCTGCGCCGATGATGGCAATGCGAGCTGTTTGCATGGCTATACTTCCGCTCCGATGGCGACCGGAAGACCAGTCTTGAGATAAACAGTGGCTCCCTGCGAAGCAGCGACGACGTTGAGGGAGTCGTCGGCTGGAACGCGGATCCAACTGCCGCGACCGTAAATTTCGCCCTCTGCGACTACGGCACCCGTCAGGACGAGTAGTTCGGCACCGTCTCCCTGCGCCGTGACGAGAGCATCGTTCGGCGCCACGCGGTGCAAGCAGACTTGTTCGGTGTCGCCGGCAAACAGTGGACAGACGTCGCGACCGTTCTGCCTGCGCCAGGCGGCTGGATCACGGGTGTCCACGCGGACACGGCGCGCCTCATGTAACGGCATCTGACGCAGCTTGACGAAGATCGTGGCGCCTTCACGACTCGACGGCTGATGACAGGAGCCGGGCGGATTGCGGAGATACCAACCGGCCGGATAGTGGCCGTCTTCGTCAGAGAAAGTGCCTGAGAGCACGAGGATTTCCTCGCCGGCTGGATGCTGATGGCGCGGGAAATGTGAACCTGGGGCGTAACGTACGATACTCGTTGCTCGCGCTTTCTCTGCGCCTACACGATCCAGCATGACGCGTTCGACGCCCCCTTGGGGCGACGCGACCCATTGGTATTCGTGTGGCGTGACGATCGCGCGGCGCGAGAAATCGGCGTTGATTAGCATGGATTCTTCCAGACATCGGATCGAAAAATGTGGGCTGGCCGTCTCATCGTCGAGCGGCCAGCTCATTTTCGTACTGCTTACTTGTTGGGCAATTGCTGATAGGTCTCGATGACGCGTGCCGAATAGGTCAGCGCAGCACCTGCGTTGAGGGCGATCGCAACGCCGAGCGCCTCGGAGATCTCCTCCAGCGACGCGCCGGCCTCGACGGCCTTCTTGGTGTGAACCGAAATACAGCCGTCGCAACGCGTGGTCACGGCCACGGCCAGCGCGATCAGCTCGTGCATCTTCGCTTCCAGATGGCCGGTCTTCGCGGCGGCGTTGTCGATTGTCATCAGACCGCGCACGACCTCGGGGCTCTGCTTGGCATAATCGCCCACGCGTTCCAGCAGGTTGTCACGGTAGGAATTCCAGTCTTGCATCATGGCTTTTGCTCCTGTTGAGAATTGAGACGCCGGGTATCAGCATTGGCCCGGCGACATGGAATTACACCGTCTGGTAAATGCGCACATCGGGTGCGGCATCGAGCAGCGGTTTGAGGGCGCCCACGACGTCGGCGTTGAACAACTCGCTTTGCAGATAAGCGCTCGCATGCGCTTCGGTATCGAAGCCGTGCAGCACCTGGACATCGTCGTCCCGCACCAACAGTTCCTTGGATTTCGCACCCTCGATGGTCTCGAGGAACGGCGCCTTGTATTTCTGATAAATACCGGCAGCTGCAGCGCGATTGCCTTGGGCGACCTTCAGCGTAATTTGCAGATAGACCATTTGCAGTTATCCTTAATAAGTGGAAGTGAATGCGAACCTGCGCGGCGCTCGTGTGCGCCGTACCTCAATTGCGGCCGGCCATCACGCCGCCGTCGACATCCCAAATTGCGCCGGTGACCCAGCTCGCCTTGTCCGAGAGCAGGAAAGCGACGACTTCCGCGACGTCTTGCGGCGTACCAACGCGGCCGATCGGATGGAACGTGTTGAACCCTTGCAGTGCGGTGTGGACTTCGGCCTTCGGGATGAAGCCCTCGTAGATGGGGGTCTGAACGACCGCCGGCGACACGGCATTGACACGGATGTGCTTGGGCGCGAGTTCCATCGCGAGGTGCTGTGTCAGCGAGTGCAGACCGGCCTTCGCCATCGAATAGGCGGACGACGGCGTGGCTGCGATGGCCTGCTTGGCCCACATCGAACCGATGTTGACGATGGCGCCCGGCTTGCCGTTGGCGACCAGATTGGCGGCGACCTTCTGCGTGATGAAGTAGAACGCCTTGTTCAGCTTCATGTATTGGTCATAATCCGCGCCGGTATGCTCGAGGAAAGGCTTGGGGAAGAACACACCCGCGGCATTGACCAGCAGATCGATGTCGGCGTGCTGTTCGTCGATGGTTTTGAGCAGCGTCGCTACGCCGTCGTCGCTGGACAGGTCTGCGGTCACTGCCCATACTTGGCCGAGCTTGGCCAGTTCCGCTCGCGCTTCTTCCGTTTTCTCCGGACGATTGCCGACGATTACTGCGCTGCCGCCTTCGGCCAGCACCATGCGCGCCGACTGCATGCCCATGCCACTGGTACCGCCGACGACCAGCAGTTTCTTGCCCTTGAATTGGTTGCTCATCTCGAAACCTCTGTTGTATACCCGCCGCTGGGCAGGTGTTGGACTAGAAGAAAAAACTCGCACGGCGCGGGTGGCTCGCTACTTCGATGCCCCGCCGGTGCAGCAGACGGCGACTGTCCGGGCTTCCGCCAGCCCGCCATCGGAACCAATGCGAACGGATAAAAGGGTGCTGCTTTTTCCCGTATTTGCATTGCGACCACGTCGTGGGCGGAAGCTGCTGACCGTCGACATGGGCGTAATTCTTTGCCTGTTTGCATCCGCCGACAAACGAGATAAAGTGTCCGATGTTGAAAGAAAAACTTTGTCTCCATGAAATCTCCCGTCCATCTCAACGCATTACGGGCCTTTGAGGCCAGCGCTCGCCATCAGAGCTTCTCTGCGGCTGCGGTGGAACTGAACGTCACACCGGCAGCGGTCGGGCAATTGGTGCGGACACTCGAGGATTGGTTGGGCACGCCGTTGTTTCTTCGAAGCACCAGCGGGCGAGCGAGGCTCGTCCCGACGGAGATGGCCGAACGCGCGTTGCCGGACATCAGGGCCGGTTTCGACCGGCTGACGCTGGGTTTGGAGCGGTTGCAGGAGATTTCGACCAGTGGTGTGCTCACCGTGACGGTCAGCCCGGCGTTTGCCGCCAAGTGGCTGCTCCCCCGCATCGATCGGTTCCAGGCCGCATGGCCTGACACGGACGTGCGCCTGGATACGAACCATAAGTCAGTCGATTTCGTAGCCCAGCGGATCGATATCGGGGTGCGCTATGGGATGGGAAGCTGGTCGGGCCTCAAGGCGGACAAGCTGATGGACGAGGAGGTTTATCCGGTCTGCTCACCGGAACTGCTGCGGCAGCATTGGCGTCTGCGCAAACCGGCAGACATCGTGCGCGAGACCTTGATCCATGACTTGTCGATGGACGGCCACGCAGGCTTTCCGACCTGGGAGGTATGGATGAAGAAAGCCGGTGTGACGAACGCGCCTCCCACGCGCGGCATGCAGATCAACAATTCGGCCGCGGTGCTCCAGGCTGCGATCGAGGGACACGGCATTGCGCTCGCACGCAGCGTCATGGCGCGAGATGATCTCGCGAGCGGACGATTGGTTCGATTATTCCCGGATATCAGCGTTGCATCCGAGTTGGCCTACTACGTCGTTTATCGGCCGGAGTGCGCCAGCTTGCCGAGATTGGTCGCCTTTCGTGACTGGTTGCTCGCCGAGGCGACGCAGCATGACGGAACAGGTCTCTGATCGTCGAAAGAGCCAGTGCTTCTCTGTCACGACCGCATACCTGTCCCCTGGCATTCGCTGAGCGTTGTTCGGGTCAGCGAGCTTGCATACCGCGCGCGAGCACTTTCCAGGTTTCGCGGACCAAATTTTCCGGGTCAACATTGTTTGGGCGCATGGCGTCGCTTCGCAAAGCCAGGCAGAGGACACCATCCATCATTGCCCACAGCGCGTTGGCAGCACTTTCAGGTTCCAGGTCTGCATGAAAGTCGCCAGCCGCGATCCCCTCCCGAATAATGCTTTCCAATTTCGCGTTCTGCTGACGCGCCATCGACGCGATGCGTTCGATCGCTTCCGGTTCATCCGGTGGATTGGCGAGGATACGAAACTGTTGAGGTCGCTCGAATGCGAAGCGCACATACGCGTTGAACACACTTAATGCGCGTTCCTCTGCCGTACCGGAGGCGCTATACGCCTCGTCAATGAACGCGTGGTTTTCCTCCATGGCCCGCTCGGCGATGGCCATGAGCAGCGCAGGTTTGCGGCCGATCCGGTTGTAAACAGTTTGAAGGGAAACGTCCGCGCGTCGCGCGACCTCTTCAGCCGTCACGGCAGCCACACCTCCTTCGATCAGGAGGTCCTCCGCAATGTCGACGAGCGTACGCCGCATTTCAGCGGCTCGGCGCTGCGTGCGGGTCAGGGTTGGTGTATCCATGGGTTGACTTTACCTTTTTCAAAATTTAGAGTCCACTCCAACAATGGATTTCACTACACGGAGATGCTCATGCGGCGGCTTGAAGTGACGTTTCCTTCTGACGGGGACGATTGTGGAGCTTGGCTATACCTTCCGGACACCAGCAGGCCGGCCCCGGTGATCGTGATGGCACATGGTCTGGGCGGCACGCGTGAAATGCGACTGGACGCGTTTGCTCACAGATTCTGCGAGGCGGGATTTGCCTGTCTGGTGTTTGATTATCGGCACTTCGGCAGCAGTGGCGGCGAGCCGCGGCAGTTGCTCGATGTAGGCAAGCAGCTACAAGACTGGAGGGCCGCGATAGCATTTGCTCGAACACGAACCGACATAGACGCAGAGAGATTGATTGTCTGGGGATCGTCGTTTGGGGGGGGGCATGCGCTGACCATCGCGGCCGACAACGCGCACGTGTCCGCGGTCATTGCCCAGTGTCCGTTCACGGATGGGCTGGCTTCTGTTTGCGCTTTACCATTAGGATCGCTAATCAAGGTCACTGCCAGAGCGATCCGCGATCAATTCCGCGCATGGTCGGGAGGGCACCCGGTGACCATCCCGATAACCGGGAAGCCCGGGGAGGCCGCATTAATGGTGGCTCCTGATGCCGAACCCGGCTACCTGAAGTTGGTGCCGAACGATATGTCACCGGTCTTTCGTAACTACGTGGCCGCCCGGTTCGCCCTTCAAATCATTCGCTATTTTCCCGGTCGCAAGACTTCGCGGATCGCCTGCCCGGTGCTGTTCTGTGTTTGTGATCCTGATACCGTCGCGCCGACGCGTACTACGTTGCGTCACGCAAAACGTGCACCCAAAGGATTGGTGAATATATATCCGTTCGGACATTTCGACATTTATGTCGGTTATGCCTTTGAGCGAGCAGTCAGCGATCAAATCACCTTCCTCCAAAGATTCGTTGATTAATAAATAGAGAAATCCATGAAAAAATATGATGTTCGCAACCGAATCATCGCCATAACAGGCTCTACCGGAGGGCTGGGGGGCCGTCTTGCTCGTGTGCTGGTCGACAAAGGCGCGCGAGTCGCACTCCTTGATATTGACCGCCGTGCGCTGCATGCGCAACAAGAGGCACTTGGGCAATCGGCCTTCGCGTTTGAAACCGATGTCCGTTCGATGAGCAGCGTCAATGACGCGATGAACGCGGCCGCGGAGCATTTTGGCGGAATTGACATCGTGATCGCGAATGCCGGAATCGATTGCGTCGAGCCTTTGATCTCGGCAAATCCAGAAAATTTCGAGCGTGTCATCGATATCAACCTGACCGGCGTCTGGCGGACGTTCCGTTCGAGTATTCCATATGTGGCGCAACGACAAGGCTATCTTATGGCGGTTTCTTCCATGGCTGCATTCGTGCATTCACCGTTGCAAGCCCACTACACGGCAAGCAAGGCTGCGGTGTGGGCGATGTGTAACAGCATTCGACTCGAGGTCCGACACATGGGGGTCGACGTCGGCAGCGTGCATCCCACATTCTTCCAAACTCCCATGATGGAACAAGTTCATTCCGACAAGGCGGGATTGAAATTGTGGGGAGGAAATCGCGCCGGAATTTGGAAGATGATTTCGATCGAAAGCGTGGTGGATGGCATCGTCAATGGAATCGAGAACCGTAGAGACATGGTCGTGCTGCCGAAACAAAACGCATTGATCGCCAGAGCCCCGGGGTTATTCCGTCCGCTGATCGAAGCTATTGGCTTCAAAGAGAGGGATGTCAGGAAAGCAATCGAGATCTCGACGCGACGTTGAATCTGGTTCGGAGGGAGCGAGGTGCGGCTGTCCATCGAGGCCGCGGTGCAGCACAAGTACACCCCATTCAGCGACGAAATGAAGTGGCGTCCGACCAAGGCCCGCAACGGTGCGACGGTGACATTGGTCGCCGGCGCGAGGCGGTTGTCGAGGTGGCGTGAAAGTTTTTGTTTCTGAAGGGAAAACTTTATCTCGTTTGCCTGACGAAAAGAAAGCGTCGAATCTTATGCGACGCCAACCAGCCAGCTTCACCATGAGTCGTATCAACAGACGAAACGAACTCTCCTCGTCATGTCCCCGGTGGACGAACCGACGCGAGGCTGCCGGGGCGCGTACGGAGCGTAACAACGGACGATCAACTTCGCGAGCGCGGTAGTGGGATGCCAGCGTAGGCGTTAATGAAAAGAGGGTGGAATGATGAAAATGAATGGAATTGATCTAGCGGCTCTCGGCGCTATGGCTGATAAAGCCAAGAATAGTGGCGAGAATGCGACCGCTAAATTCAAGGTAAAGACGAAATGGATGGGGCAAGCAAAGACAGTCGGCGTCGTATCTGAATACGTGCTTTTCGACGAGACTTTCAATCGCCATTTCGACATTGGCGCGGACGAGCCACGTGAACTTCTCGGAGCGAATAGTGCGCCGAATCCGCAGGAGCTTTTGATGGCGGCTCTGAATGCCTGTATGTCAGTAGGTTTTGCGGCAAATGCAACGGCAATGGGAATCAAGCTCGACAAGCTGGAAATTGAAACGGTCGGCGAGCTGGATCTTCGTGGTTTCCTGGGAATCGATCCGGCAGTCAAGCCCGGCTACGAAGAGGTACACTATACGGTCAGGGTCAAGTCCGATGCATCCCGCGAGCAGTTGGAAGAATTGCATCGGGCTGTCGTGAAGACGTCGCCGAATTTCTCCAATTTCTCGACCGCGATAAAAATGGTTCCGGAATTTATTATCGAACATCTGTAGAGAGAGTGCGCCGCCGGGGTTGCTGTGATCTTCGTCATTGATTCCGGGCGGCGCTTGTCGAATATCTCAATGCTCCAAGGGCCTTCCATGTCGCATATCCTTTTCAAGCAAGTCGATGTCTTCACCAGCGTACGGTTCAAAGGCAATCCTGTCGCGGTTGTGTTGCGCGCCGATGGATTGACCACTGAACAGATGCAGCAAATCGCCAATTGGACGAACCTGTCGGAGACAACCTTCGTATTGCCGACCCTGGACCCGAGGGCAGACTATCGAGTTCGCATCTTTACACCCGGGGCCGAGTTGCCCTTCGCCGGCCACCCCACCATCGGGACCGCCCATGCGCTTCTCGAGGCGGGCCTCATCCACGCAAAGGAAGGAACGCTCATCCAGGAATGCAATGCCGGTTTGATCGGGCTGAAGGTGGCGCGAGAGGACGATGGCGAACAGTGGATCTCGTTTGATCTCCCGGAGTCCACGATCATCCCGCTGGACGATGCCCAGATCGATGAGTTGGACGCCATACTCGGTAGCCCGGCGTGCCGCCAGTTCAAACCCAGTTTGATCGACGTCGGCGCACGCTGGATCGTCGCTCAGCTTGCTGATGCGCAGGCCGTGCTATCAACCAAGCCCGACCTGCAGCGCATGAAAGTGCAAGACACCAAGGCCAAGGCAACGGGAGTTGTGATCTTCGGGGAGTACGACGAAAAGGCGCCTTCCCGGATCGAGGTTCGCGCATTCGCTCCCGCACATGGGGTCAATGAAGATCCGGTTTGCGGCAGCGGCAATGGCGCTGTCGGCGTCTTCATTCGCCATACGGGCCAAACCGCTCACTTCGGCAGCGAGTTCCTGGCATCGCAGGGCAAGGTCGTTGGTCGGGCGGGTATTCTCCGCGTGGCCGTGACCGATCAGCGCATCCAGGTCGGCGGAGTCGCTGTCACTTGCATTGACGGTCAGTTGTCGATTTGACGACTTGCAGGTTGCGCGATTCGGTCTGTCAGAAGCAGGCATGGGTGGGAGCGCGGGACGGCAGAACACCTCTTCGAGCGGCCGCAGCGGGTAGCGTTGACGCGGTTCCTGCACAGCGGCCGCAACGCGGAACGGTACCGCGCCGATCCGCCATGCCCGCAAGGTGCTGACATCGTCGCCCGGATCATCGACAATCCGGCGTGTGCGCCGCGCCACCCGCGCGCCAAGCCGCCCGAGAGACGCCTGCATGTCCGGACTATCCATCCGATCCGCCAGCCTCGCCGATGCGCAGGCGATCGCCGATTTTCACGTCAAGGTCTGGCGGCACACCTATCGCGATCTCGCGCCGGCTCAAGCGCATGCCGCCCTCGACGCGCACTATCGCGGCAGGAAATGGCGGGAGAAGCTGGCGTCGAACGATGGCGACCAACTGGTGCTCGTCGCGGAAATCGACGGCACGATCGTCGGAATCGGCGCGGCCGGCGCGCCGTCGGAGCCGATTTTCGGCGGCCGTGGCGAGATCAAGTTCCTGTATGTCGACCCCGAGTTCAAGCGTCGCGGCATCGGCCGCACGCTGCTCGCCCGGCTCGCCACGCATTTGCAGCAGATGCGGTATCGGGGCGCGGCGTTGAGTGTCGTCAAGGGAAACGACGCCGCGATCGCCTTTTACGCGTCGCTGCACGGCCGGTTGGCGGGCGAGTATGTCGATCCGGGGCCGATCTGGCGATCGCACAACCTCGTGATGGTATGGGACGACCTGGCGAGTCTCGCTACCTGAATCAGCCCGCTGCCGCGCGTCACGCCAGACAGGCGCGCAACCACGTCGTGAACGCGGTTACGAGCGGCGAATCGGCCAGCTCGTGACGCGTGACCAGATAGTACGCATGACGCGACGGCACCGCCGCGCTGAACGGCCGCACGAGCGTGCCGTCGAGCAGGTCGTCGCGCACGGAGAGGCTGTCGCCGAGCGCGACGCCTTGCCCGTGCACCGCGGCTTCGACGCCGATGTGCGCGTTGCCGATTTCCAGAATGCGGATGCCCGGCAGCTTGTCCGCGTTCGCTTCCGCCAGCCAGCGCGTCCACGAGCCCGCGTGCTCGCAGAACAGCGTGCGTCCCGCGAGATCCTGCACCTTGCGGATCGCATCGGGCCCGTTCATCAACGCCGGGCTCACGACCGGGAACAGCGCCGGATGCGCGAGCAGCTCGACGCGCCGGTTTCGCCAGTTGCCTTCCCCGTAGCGAATGCATACGTCGACGTCGGGCGAGTAGGTCTCGCGATCGTCGTTCGACGGAATCACTTTCAGGTGGATCCCCGGATAGCGCTCGAGAAAATCGCCGATGTGCCGGGCGAGCCAACGTGACGTGAGCGACAGCGGCGTCGACACGACGAGATCGCCGGCGGCTGCCGGCGAATCGAGCCGGACGGTCGCGTTCGCGATCATGTCGAACGCGGCGCCGACCGGTTCCAGCAACGCCTCGCCTTCGGGCGTGAGCTTCACGCGGGCTTTTGATCTGACGAATAGTGCGACGCCGAGCGTGCTCTCGAGAATCCGGATCTGATGGCTGACCGCGCTCGCGGTCACGTGCAGTTCGTCGGCGGCGGCCGACACGGTGCCGCACCGGGCGGCAGCCTCGAACGCGCGAAGCGGGTTCAGCGGGGGCAGGCGGTTGCGCATTGGCGGGCGCGTCGCAGGCGACGGTGCTGAGAAAAATTTCATTAAAGCGGATTCAATTTCTCGCTACAACAAAAAAAATTGAATGCCTACAGTGGGGGTAATCCAACCGAGTCGAGGTCGACCGCAATGAGCCTTACCGAACCGATCGAGCGCCTGTGGGGCGGCCGCTTCCAGTCGAAACCGTCCGACGCGCTGCAGAACCTGTCGCGCTCCGATCCGAGTTTCTTCCGGCTCGTGCCGTACGACCTCGCGGGCTCCTGCGCGCATGCGCGCGAGTTGCATCGCGCCGGCATCGTGAACGACGACGAGCTCGCGCAACTGCTGGCCGCCATGGACGGCATCGCGCGCGACCACGCGGCCGGTGCGATCGCGCCGTCGCTCGCCGACGAGGACGTGCACACCTTCCTCGAGCGCGTGCTCACGCAGCGGCTGCCGGCGCTGGGCGGCAAGCTGCGCGCCGGGCGCTCGCGCAACGATCAGGCGGCGAACGACCTGCGCCTGTACCTGCGCGACAAGGCGCGCCAGCTCGTGCGCGGCGTGCTCGACCTGCAGGATGCGTTGATCGGACAGGCGAGCCGGCACGTCGACACGGTAACCGCCGGATTCACCCACCTGCAGCCGGCGCAGCCGATCGTGTTCGGTCATCAGTTGCTCGCGCACGCGCAGTCGCTGTATCGCGACGTCGATCGCCTGGTCGACTGGGACCGCCGCACCGCGCGTTCGCCGCTCGGCGCGGCCGCGCTCGCGGGCTCGGCGATCTGCGTGCGGCCCGAGCTGTCCGCGCGGGAACTCGGTTACGACGCGCCGTGCGAGAACTCGATCGATGCGGTGGCCGCGCGCGATCACGTCGCCGAATTCGTATTCGTCACGAGCATGCTGGCCGTGAACCTGTCCCGGCTGTCGGAAGAAGTGATCCTGTGGACGTCGCGGCAATTCCGCTGGGTGGAACTCGACGATGCGTATGCGACCGGCAGCTCGATCATGCCGCAGAAGAAGAACCCGGACATCGCCGAACTCGCGCGCGGCAAGGCGGGCCGCCTGATCGGCAACCTGACGGGCCTGCTCGCGACGCTGAAGTCGCTGCCGCTCGCGTACAACCGCGATCTCGCGGAAGACAAGATCGCGGCGTTCGATTCGATCGACACGCTCGAACTCGTGCTGCCCGCGATGGCGGGGATGATCCGTACGATGCGCGTGAACGTCGACGAGATGCGTCGCCAGGCGCCGCTCGGCTTCACGCTCGCGACCGAGGTGGCGGACTGGCTCGCGCTGACGGGCGTGCCGTTCAGCGAGGCGCACGAGATCACCGGCACGCTCGTGCGCGCGTGCGAGCGGGACGGCATCGAGCTGGCCGACGCGAGCGCGGAACAGTTGCAGGCCGTCGATACGCGCCTCGCGCCCGCGGTGCGCGCGCATCTGACGCTCGACGCGGCCGTCGCCGCGCGCGGCGGTGCGGGCGGCACGTCACCCGCGCGCGTGCGCGAGCAGATCGACCGGCTGAGCGACGCGATCGAACGCCAGTCCGCATGGGTGACCGACTATCGGGGGCCGTCATGCTGAGCGCATCCGAATCGGGCCGTCTCGATGACACGCCGGCCCCGGCCGCACGCGCCGCGGACGATATCGCCGGGTTCGTGCGCGTGCGCCGGCGCTACTGGGGGCGCTATGTCGCGTCGATCGCGATCATTGCCGCGCTCGCGTATGTGGCGTTCGCGTTCGCGCGCGGACAGATCGAATGGCGTGTCGTCGGCCAGTTCCTGACCGCACGCTCGATCCTGACGGGGCTCGGCAACACGATCGTGATGACCGTCCTCGCGATGACGCTCGGCGTCGTGCTCGGGGTCGTCACCGCGGTGATGCGGTTGTCGTCGAACCCGGTGCTCGGCGCGATCGCGCAGGGCTACATCTGGTTGTTTCGCGGCACGCCGGTGATCCTGCAACTGCTGCTGTGGTTCAACCTCGCGCTGGTGTTTCCGACGCTCGGCATCCCGGGTATCGCCGAATACCGGACCGTCGACGTGATGACGCCGTTCCTCGCGGCGGTGCTCGGGCTCGGCATCAATCAGGGGGCCTATACGTCGGAAGTCGTGCGGGCGGGGCTGCTGTCGGTCGACACGGGCCAGTACGAGGCCGCGAAATCGATCGGCATGGCGCGCCTGCAGGCGCTGCGCCGGATCATCCTGCCGCAGGCGATGCGCGTGATCGTGCCGCCGATCGGCAACGAGCTGATCGGCATGGTCAAGCTGACGTCGCTCGCGAGCGTCGCGCAGTACGCGGAGATGCTGCACAACGCGCAGAACATCTACTACGCGAACGCCCGCGTGATCGAGCTGCTGATCGTCGCGGGCATCTGGTATCTCGCGATCGTCACCGTGCTGTCGCTCGCGCAGGCCCGCGTCGAGCGGCGTTTCGCGCGCGGCGCGGGCCGGGCGGCGGGCCGCACATGAACGACACGACCCTCAACCCTCGGGAGAACGTCATGACCAACGCAGTCGTTCGCGCGGTCGACGTACGCAAGTCGTACGGCGATTTCCAGGCGCTGCACGGCATCACGCTCGACGTCGAGCCGGGCGAAGTGCTGTGCATCATCGGGCCGTCGGGCTCGGGCAAGAGCACGTTCCTGCGCTGCATCAACCAGCTCGAGACGATCAGCGCCGGCGCGCTGTGGGTCAACGGCGAACTGGCCGGCTACCGCCGCGCCGGCAACCGGCTCCACGAACTGTCGGAGCGCCAGGTCGCGCGCCAGCGGCTGGCGACGACCATGGTGTTCCAGCGCTTCAACCTGTTTCCGCACAAGACCGCGCTCGAGAACGTGATCGAAGGCCCGGTGCAGGTGCTCAAGCGCCGCCGTGCGCAAGCGGAGGAGGAAGCACGCGCGCTGCTCGCGCGCGTCGGGCTCGCGCACAAGTGCGACGCGTTTCCGGTCGAGCTGTCCGGCGGCCAGCAGCAGCGCGTCGCGATCGCGCGGGCGCTCGCGATGCATCCGCAACTGATCCTGTTCGACGAACCGACGTCGGCGCTCGACCCCGAACTGGTCGGTGAAGTGCTGGCCGTGATGCGCGACCTCGCGAAGAGCGGGATGACGATGATCGTCGTCACGCACGAGCTCGGGTTCGCGCGCGAGGTGGCCGACCGCGTGGTGTTCATGGACGGCGGCCGGATCGTCGAGAGCGGGCCGCCCGACCAGGTGCTGTCCGCGCCGACGCATGCGCGCACGCGCGAGTTCATCTCCGCCGTGCTTGCATGACCGGGCCGGGCGCCCCGTTTTGCAGCGCCCCAACGATCGAGCCGTCGACGCGCGCGGCATCGTCCCCATTCCTCTACATGACAAGGCGACACCCATGAAAGCATCCGTCCTGACCCGCACGCTGGCCGCCGTCGCATTCGGCGCACTCGCGCTTCATTCATCGTTCGCCGCCGCGCAATCCGCCAGCGCGAAACGCACGCTGAACGTCGCGATCGTGCCGAACTATCCGCCGTTCGAATACAAGGATCCGGCGACCGACAAGCTCGCGGGCTTCGACGTCGATCTCGGCGAGGCGCTCGCCGCGAAGATGGGCGCGAAGCTGAACTGGGTCGAAACGAGCTTCGACCAGATGATGAGCGCGGTCGCGACGCAGCGCGTCGACATGATCCTGTCCGGCATGACCGACCTGCCGACGCGCCGCGATGCGGTGACGTTCGTCGACTACATCGAGACCGGCCCGCAGTTCTATACGCTGAAGACACGCGCGGGCGAGTTCGCGCAGATGGGCGCGCTGTGCGGCAAGCGCGTCGGCTCGAGCCGACGCACGTCGTTCCCCGACAACACCACCGCGTGGAGCGCCGAGAACTGCGTGAAGGCCGGCAAGCCGGCGATCATCGTCGTCGGTACCGACGGGTCGTCGGACGCGCGGATGCAGTTGCGCCAGAACCGCATCGACGCGGCCGTGCAGGGCGGCGAGACGCTGCCGTACCAGAACAGCCTCGAGCAGAACGCGTATGCGCCGGTGGGCAAGCCGTTCCTGTCGCAATACACGGGCATCGGCGTCGCGAAGAGCAATACCGCACTGAGCGGCGCGTTGACGACGGCGCTCAACCAGCTGATCGCGGACGGCTCGTACCAGAAGCTGCTCGCGAAGTGGGGGCTCCAGGAGCATGCGGTCGCGAAGGCGATGGTCAACGGCACGCACTGAGCGCGCGATGACGGCCCTGTCTCCCCGCTGGCCGGACGCGAAGCGCGCGTGCGTCGCGCTCGCGTTCGATCTCGACGGCCCGACCGGCGACGCGATGCTGAACGGGTCGATCTGGCGCAACCCCGCGTATTTCACGCTGGGCAGCTACGGGCCGTGGCGCGCGCTCGGACGGCTGCTCGACATGCTTGCGTCGTTCGGCCTGCCCGCGACGTTCTTCGTGCCCGCGTGGGTTGCGCGCACCTGGCCCGACCAATGCGCGGCCATCGTCGAGCGCGGCCACGAGATCGGATATCACGGTTACCGGCACGAAGCGTTCTGGGCGCTCGAGCCCTGGCGGCAGCGCGAGATCATGGCACAGTCGGCCGACATCTTCGAGCGCACGCTCGGCGTGCGGCCGGTCGGGTTCCGCACGCCGTCCGGTGACTGGAGCGACGCGACGGTGGCTGTGCTGCGCGAAGCGGGCGTGCGCTATTCGAGCTCGATGCGGGGCGACGACCGTCCGTACCTGCTGCCCGGCGCGGACGGCGAGCCGCCGCTCGTCGAGATTCCCGGCCGCTGGGAGACCGACGATTACGCGTCGCTTGCGTATCACCGCAACCCCGACTATCCGGCCGGGCTCGACCGGATCGCCGGCTACGCGGCGACGCTCGACAACTGGACGCGCGAATTCGACGGGATATACCGCGAAGGGCTGTGCCTGACGACGCTGCTTCATCCGAAAGTCTGCGGCAAGCCGGGGCGCATCGCGCTGCTGGAGGCGTGGCTCGGCCACATGTGCGCGCAGGATGGCGTCTGGTTCGCGCGCTGCCGCGACGTGGCCGACTGGTGGCTCGCGCAGCACGCGCACGGCGCGCAAACCACGCACCGGAGCGACATGTGAACACACCTTGTGCTTGGCCGGGCGGCGCGCGATGCGCGGTCGCGATCACGGTCGACTTCAACGACATTCATGGCATCCAGACACGCGAGCCGCGCATCGTCGGCCGGGAAAAATCGCTGTCGGTGTGGCGCTACGGCGCGACGCGCGGCGTCGACCGGCTACTCGCAGCGTTCGACGACTTCAGCGTACCGACGAGCTGGTTCGTGCCGGGCCGCGTCGCGCAGACGCATGGCGGCGCCGTGCGGGCGATCGCCGCCGCCGGCCACGAGCTCGGCGTGAGCGGTTTTCGCTGCGAGGATTTCGACGCACTGCCGCTTGCCGCGCAGATCGACGCGTGCCGCGCCGGGCGGGCGGCACTCGCGGACGCGACCGGACGCCGCGCGGAAGGCTTTCGCTCGTTTACCGGCAACTGGGCCGACGGCTTTGCGGACTTTCTCGTGGCGGAAGGCTTCACGTGGTCGTCGTCGTGGCGCGGCGACGATTTGCCGTACCTGCATCCGCGCGCCGACGCAGGCGCGGCCGGCCTGCGGCTCGTCGAACTGCCGCTGCACTACGAACTGGAGGACGAGCCGTACTTCGAGTTCAACCTGTCGCCGCCGGTGCCGGCCGGTCAGCCGCGCATCGCCGCGTACCGTGACGTGCTCGACAACTGGCGGCGCGATGTCGACGGGTTTCGGCGCTTCGGGCTGTGCTGCGTGCTGCGCCTGCATCCGGAGATCATCGGCACGGCAGGGCGGATCGACCTGCTGCGTGCGTTGCTCGCGCACCTGCGCGACGCGGGCGACGTCTGGTTTGCGACCGGGCGCGATGTAGCGTGCTGGTGGCGCGCGCAGGTTTGCGACAACGAGCCGATCCATCCGGTCGACGTGTTTGCACGCTGCGTGGCAGACGCGTCGGCGCGATGACGATGGATACTGAAACGCGCGCCACGCGGCTCGCGACGTTTGTCGCGCAAACGCCTGCCGCCGCCGTGCCTGACGATGTCGTCGCCAAGGCCACGCGTCATGTGCTCGATACGTTCGGTTCCGCACTGGCCGGAACCTCGGCCGTCGAGACGCGCAGTGCACGCGCGCTCGCCGGCGCTGTCGTGCGCGGCGGCGCGTCGCTGTGGGGCACGCCATGCAGCGCAAGCGCGCGCGACGCCGCGTTCGTCAACGGGATCGCCGCACACGCGCTCGAGCTCGACGATGCCGGCGGCTGCGATCATTCGGGTGCCGTCGTGTTGCCGGCCGTGCTCGCCGCGTTGTCATGCGCGCAGCGCCCCGTGACCGGCCGGGAATGCGTGACCGCAATCGTGCTCGGCTACGACGTCGGCCGGCGCGTGCTGGAAGCCGCCGGCGGCTACTCGGCTCACAACGGTGCCGGCTGGCACTCGACGCTCAGTTGCGGCGTGTTCGGCGCGGCGGCCGCGAGCGCACGCGTGCTCGGGCTCGACGCCGCGCGCACGCGCGACGCGCTCGGCCATGCGGCGAGTTTCTCCGGTGGTCTGTGGGGCTTCATCCACGACGGCTCACAGACGAAGCGGCTGCATGCCGGCCGGGCCGCGGAAGGCGGCGTGCTCGCGGCGCTGCTGGCACGCGAAGGCGTGACGGGTCCGGCCAGCGTGTTCGACGACGTGTGGGGTGGCTTCTTCAACACGTTCGCCACGCAATCGCATGCGCCCGACGCACTGACCGACGGCCTCGGCGCGCACTGGAAACTGATGCGCTGCTCGATCAAGCCGCACGCGTCGTGCCGCAGCGCGCATGCGGCAATCGACGCGGCGCTGCAGCTTGCGGACGGTCACACGTTCGACGCCGGCGAGATCGAGCGCGTGGTCGTGCGGGCGAGCGCGTTCGTGGCCCGGATGTGCGGCGGCCGCGACCTGTCGACGCTGTCGTCGGCGCAGATGAGCCTGCCGTACGCGGTGGCGGCGGCCCTCGCGTATGGCGACACGGGGATCGGCGTTTATCGCGACGACAGGCGGATGGATTCGCGCGTCACGGCGTTGCTCGCACGTATCGCGATCGAGGTCGATCCGGCGCTGGGCGATCTCGACGAGCCGACGGTGAGCCTGCATCGCGCGGACGGGCGGCGGGACTCGCGTCACGTGCCGATCGCGCTCGGCGATCCGCGCAATCCGTTGTCAGATGCGGCGCTGCTGGCGAAGTATCGTGCGCTGGCGGCCATGGCGCTCGAGCATGCGCAGGTCGATGCGTTGAGCGACGCGTGCCTGTCGCTGGAACAGTTGGCGGACGCGCGGGTGCTGAACGCGCTGCTCGCGGGGGATGCGCGCTAAACGGCTCGTGAGGATCCGTGAAACGCTGGCCGGTCCAGTTCGGCTTCGACGCGAGCGTGTAAGCGAACGCACCAGCAACGGGGCAGGTGGGCGTGAAGCGCTATGCGACGAGCGCTCCCGATAGATGTTGACCACGGTGGTGCCCGTAAACATGGAGTGGATCAGCCGATCTGCGTGACACAGCAGGCAACCACGCGCCGGGGCGACACAGCGCGTTTTTTCGGGATTCGGCCGGATACCCGGAGCGTGGCGGGCCCGCGACAGCCCGGGCAATGTTTCCCGGGCAGGTGTTATATTGCGCGCGCATGCGCCCCGACCGAGGAGCCAAGAGCCGTAGTACCCGCGGACCGGCGCGCCAGAGAACGACAACAGAAAACGGGTCCGTCGCGCCATCGGTCCAGCCTCTCCGTGACCAGTGCCAGGCCGACGGGTCGATGCATCGAGGGGATCAACATGAACCGGGTCTATCGGCTGGTCTGGAACCGCACCTTGCGCGCCCCGCAAGTGGTATCCGAACGCACACGCGCGTCGCACGGCGGGATCGACGCCGGCCATGGCGCCATGCCTGCGCGCCGCTGCGCCGCTTCCATCGTTTCCATCGGCGTGTCGCTCGGTCTGGCCGGCACGGCCCTCCCGGGCTGGGCCGCCACGTGCACTGTCAGCACCATCGCGAATTGCAGCGCCCCCGGCG
The DNA here is from genome assembly GCF_040545115.1 of Burkholderia sp. 567. Classification (NCBI taxonomy): domain Bacteria; kingdom Pseudomonadati; phylum Pseudomonadota; class Betaproteobacteria; order Burkholderiales; family Burkholderiaceae; genus Burkholderia; species Burkholderia sp. 567. The sequence goes on along the minus strand of NZ_JBEPLG010000003.1, from coordinate 107,003 downwards.
GCAACGGTATCCCGGACCGAAGCGGCAACGGCGGCAGCGGTAACGGCGGTGGCGGTGGTGCCTCTGCGTTGGGCGGAGGCACCACCACGATCCAGGTTCCTGGCGGGCCCACGTCGGGCGGGGCAGGCGGAACCGGTGCCATGAACGACAGTGGCCAGAGCGGCCCCGGCGGGGCGCCCGGCGTAGCGCCCGCCGGCGATGCCGTGATCAACGGGAACGCCCAGGGCGGCGCGGGCCAGGGCTTCGACGGATTCAATTTCGCGGGTGGTGGCGGCGGCGGTGGCGCGGGCGTGTATTCCACCGGCACCGGCGTGACCGTCAACAACGGCGTGACGGTGCAGGGCGGCACAGGCGGAAATGGCGGCGCGGGCACATCGGGGCCTGCCTCCAACGGCGGCGGCGGCGGAGGCGGGGGCGGTGCGCTGGTGATCGTGACGCCAGCGGCCGACGTGACGAACCGCGGCACGCTCATTGGCGGAAATGGCGGCAACGGGGGAGGCGGCGGAAACCCCGGGGGCGGCGGTGGTGGCGGCGACGGGCTGCTGACCGTGGGACCGGGGTCGCAGGTGACCAACCTTGGGACGATCGTGGGTGGTGTGGGCGGCGCCGCTGGCGGTGGCGGAAGCACGGCCGGCGCCAGCGGCGCGGGCGTCAACTTGGGCGGCGGATTCACCGTGCTGTCCAACGTCGGCACGATCACGGGCGGTGCCGGCAACGGAGGGGCCGCGGGAGCGGGTGTCATCGCCAATGGTGGCGATGTCATCGTCAACGGCGGCACGATTGCGGGCGGCTTGTTCGCGGACGGCGTGACGCGCGCGGCAGCCATCCGGTTCAACGGAGCGAACGATACGCTGCAGTTGCTCGGCGGATCCAACATCATCGGTGATCTCGATGTGGCGGCGGGTGCGTCGGCCACCATCACCGCGGGCACGCCGGGGCTTGCGCTGTCCAACCACATCACGCTCGGCGATGCCGCATCGCGCGTGACCTTGAACTCAAACACGACGGATCTCGCGGTATCAGGCGTCATATCGGGGACGGGCAACGTGGCCGTGAGCGGCGGCCACACGATCACGCTGACGGGCGACAGCACCTATACCGGCGGCACCACGATCAGCGCCGGCACACTGCAGATCGGCAATGGCGGGACCACCGGCTCCGTCGTCGGCGACATCGTCAACAACGGCACGCTGGCTTTCAACCGCAGCGACACGGTGTCGTATGGCGGCACCATCGGCGGGACGGGCAGCCTCGTGCAGGCGGGTACCGGCACGCTGGCGATATCCGGCGCCGCCGGCTATGCGGGGAGCACCACCGTCAACGCCGGCACGCTCGCGCTGATCGGCGCGGGCAGCATTGCCGCTTCCAGCGGGGTCGTCAATAACGGCACGTTCGATATCTCGGGGACTACCTCCGGGGCTACGATCAATGCGCTGACTGGCACCGGGTCTGTTGCGTTGGGCGACCGGACACTGACGCTGGCCAATGCGGCCGGCACGTTTGCCGGAACTATCGGCGGTACGGGTGCGGTGACCGTCGGCGGCGGTACGCAAGCACTGTCGGGGGTGAACACCTACACGGGCGTCACCGCTGTCAATGCCGGCACGCTCGCGCTGATCGGCGCGGGTAGCATTGCCGCCTCCAGCGGGGTCGTCAACAACGGCGCGTTCGATATCTCGGGGACTACCTCCGGGGCCACGATCAATGCGCTCACCGGCACGGGTACGGTTGCGCTGGGCAGTCGGACACTGACGCTGGCCAATGCGTCCGGCACGTTCAGCGGTGCCATTGGCGGCACTGGCGGGCTCACCGTGGCGGGCGGCACGCAGACGCTGTCGGGCGCCAACGGCTATACCGGCGCAACGTCGATCAGCGCCGGCACGCTCGCGCTGTCAGGCGGCGGCAGCATTGCCGCTTCCAGTGGGGTCGTCAATAACGGCACGTTCGATATCTCGGGGACTACCTCCGGGGCCACGATCAATGCGTTGACTGGCACGGGCACGGTTGCGCTGGGCGGCCAGACGCTGACGCTGGCCAATGCGGCCGGCACGTTCGGCGGAACCATCGGCGGTACGGGTGCGGTGACCGTCGGCGGCGGTACGCAAGCGCTGTCGGGGGTGAACACCTACACGGGCGTCACCACCGTCAATGCCGGCACGCTGGCGTTGACCGGCGCCGGCAGCATTGCCGCTTCCAGCGGGGTCGTCAACAACGGTACGTTCGATATCTCGGGGACTACCACCGGGGCCACGATCAACGCGCTGACTGGCACGGGCGCGGTTGCGTTGGGCGACCGGACACTGACGCTGGCCAACGCGGCCGGCACGTACGCCGGAACCATCGGCGGCACGGGTGCAGTGACCGTCGGCGGCGGTACGCAAACGCTGTCGGGGGTGAACACCTACACGGGCGTCACTACCGTCAATGCTGGCACGCTGGCGTTGACCGGCGCGGGCAGCATTGCCGCTTCCAGCGGGGTCATCAACAACGGCACGTTCGATATTTCGGGGACTACCTCGGGGGCCACGATCAATGCGCTCGCCGGCACGGGCTCTGTTGCGCTGGGCGGCCGCACGCTGACGCTGGCCAATGCGGCGGGCACGTTCAGCGGCGCCATTGGCGGCACCGGCGGGCTCACCGTGGCAGGTGGCACGCAGACGCTGTCGGGCGCCAACGGCTATACCGGCGCAACGTCGATCAGCGCCGGCACGCTCGCGCTGTCCGGCGCCGGCAGCATTGCGACCTCCAGCGGCGTCATCAACAACGGCACGTTCGACATCTCCGGGACGACCTCCGGCGCAACGATCAACGCGCTGACTGGCACGGGCACGGTTGCGCTGGGCAGCCGCACGCTGACGCTGACCAATGCGTCCGGCACGTTCAGTGGCGCCATCGGCGGCACCGGCGGGCTCACCGTGGCGGGCGGCACGCAGACGCTGTCCGGCGTGAACACTTATACCGGGGCGACGATGGTCAACGCGGGCACGCTCGCGTTGTCGGGTGCCGGCCGGCTTGCCTCTTCCACGTCGGTCACGCTGGCCGGCGCAACGGCCGCGCTCGACCTGTCCGCCGGCGGCAGCCAGACGGTCGCGCATCTCTCCGGCGTGGCAGGCAGCCGCGTGGTGCTCGGCGGCAATGCGCTCACGCTGTCGGACGACTCGTCGCAAACATTTAGCGGCAGCCTCAGCGGCATCGGCGGTTTGGTCAAACAAGGCGCGGGCACGCTGACGCTGAACGGTGTCAGCAGCGCGTTCTCCGGGACGACGACCGTGGCTGGCGGCACGTTGGCCGTGGGCGACGCGGCTAATGCCGGTGCGGTGTTGGGCGGCAATGTCCTGGTGAACGCGCTTGGCACGTTGCGCGGCCATGGCACGGTATCCGGCGACGTCAGCAGTAGCGGCGTGGTCGCGCCGGGCGGCTCCATCGGAACGCTGTCCGTGGGCGGCAACTATACGCAGGCGGCCGGCGGCACCCTGTCGATCGAGGTCAGCCCGACGGAGGCATCGCAACTTCGCGTAGGCGGTGCCGCGACGCTCAACGGCTCATTGGCCGTTCTGTTCGATCCCGGCACCTATACCGCACGCCGCTACACCGTGCTGAGTGCCGCCAACGGCGTGACGGGCCGCTTCGCGAACGTCGGCACCACCACGGCCGGCGCGAATCTCGGCGCGTTGCAGTCATCGGTGGACTACGGTGCCAATGGAGTCGACTTGCTGCTCGCCGAAGCCGCCGGGCCCACGCCGGCCGGCCCGACTGTCATCGCGCCGACCAAGACCTCCATCTACACCGCGCTCGGCACGACGGCATTGCTTCAGGCGCAGGGCGCCAGTTCGACGCTGCTCGGCCGTCTGGTGGGCCCGCAGGATAACGCGGCGGGTTCGCGCAACGTGTGGGCTGTTGCCAGCGGTTCTAGCACCAAGGTGGGCGGCACGGGCGGCGCGCCCGGCTTCCTCACCCACGCCTATGGGTTCCTGGCGGGCGCGGGCGGAAGGCTCGGCGATGCCACGATCGGTGCGGCCGGCGGCTATACGCACACCACGCTGGGTGAAGACACGACGGGCGCATCGGGTGCCATCGATACGCTGCGTGTCGCCCTGTATGGCGCGCAGCCCGTGGGTGCCGTCAACCTGTCGGCCACGGTCGGCTATGGGCTCGATTTCCTGTCGCAGAAGCGGCCGTTCGGCAGCGCGGGTACCGCCGAAGGCGATCATCTCGGCCACGAATTCACCGCCGCGACGCAGGCCAGCCTGCCGATGGACGCCGGCGGCCTTCGGCTCGCGCCGCATATCGGGCTCCGGTATGCGTACGTGCGCGGCAGCGGCTTCGGGGAGAGCGGGGCGAACGGCCAGAACCTGCACGTCGGCCCCGACAGCGCGAGGAGCCTCCAGCCTTACGTGGGTGTCTCGCTCGAGAAGGCTTTCGGCGATGCCCTGCGCCCCGTCAACGTACAGCTTCGGCTGGCCTATGCGCACGAGGTGCTGGGTGCGCGCCGCGTCGTCCAGGTGGGGAGCCAGGACGGGACCGTGTTCGCCGCGCCGGGCACCGATCTGCCGCGTTCATTCCTGACCACGGGCGCCGGCGTCACGCTTCAAGCCGCCAAGGCGACCACGGTATCGCTCGGGTTCGATGCGACGATCGACACGAGCCATGTGTCGGCGCAGTCGGCGTATGTGCGGGTCAATCACTCGTTCTGACTGCGGGGGTATGGATTTGGCCGTGCGGTTGCGCTTCGCATCCGCGCGACCGGCGACCCGACACAGGCGCCAGCTACGGCGCAAGCGATTGCGCCATTCGGTTCATGAACACCTGCACCCGCACCGGCAGGTTCCGCCGGTGCGGGTGCGCCAGCGACACCGGGCACGGTGGGAGGCGGGAAGTCGTGCAGCCCGTCGACGTGCGTGTAGCCGCGCGACCACCATGCCCAATGCGTCCTGAGGAACGACCTCGAACCTGTCTCGCCGCGCATCGTCACGTGCTCCGTTCCGTTGCGGCCATGGCAGCCGGCTTCCGCAGCGATCGCTACGGCATCAACCGATCGAGCAGCGGCGACCGGAAGATCCGGCTCGGGTCGTAGCGTTCGAGCGTCGCACGCGCCGCATCCCAGCTGCTCGACGGCGGCTGGCCGTCACGATGCAGGTTCGGGATCGTGGTCGCGAGCATCGTGCCGTCCTGCCAGGCGGCCGTGTCGGTATAGCCCCAGCCCTTCGACCATTCGGGGCGCAGCGTCGCATACGAACCGGTGTAGTTCGCGAGCATCCATTGCTCGATCTCGCGATAGAAGCGATCGGCGCCCGGCGTGCCCGGTAACGTCAGGATATCGAACCATACGGCGATGTCCCATTCGAGGTGGTCGGGGCGCGGCTTGAGCGCGGACAGCGTGGGAACGACCGCGCCGGCGCCGGCATCGGCCGGCTTGTCGAGACCGGTGACACGGATCTCGACGGGACCGTTGATCGGGTACTCGCCGCGTGCCTTGTACGCGTCGATACGATTCTGATAGAACTGCACGAATTCGCTGATCACGCGCTGCACGTCGGCGCGCCGCGCCAGTATCGCGTAGCCGTTCGCGGTGACGCGCAGCGTCGTCGGCCGAATGTACTGCAGCACGGTGCGCGACCAGCCCCAGATGTCCCCGCTCAGCGTGAGTGCGAGGCCCGCGGTCGTGATGGCCAGCTGCGTCTGGCCGAACAACGGCGTCAATGCGCCTTCGCCGCCGATCACGATCCGCTTGACGAGATCCGAGATGGACTGCGAGATCGAATCGGAGAACGGATAGTTGTAGGGCTGCGTGACGGCGCGCGACAGGAGCGGCTTGCCGGGCGTCGGCGTCCAGACCTTGAGCCACGGGCTGGTCGTGAACGGGAACCAGATCGCTTCCATCCGGCCCGAGCGATCGAGAAACGACGCGATGGTGCGGCCCGGCGTGCCGGCCGGCGCAAACAGTTCGGACGACGGAATGTCGACGAAGCTCTGGCAGCGCAGCCGCTGGTTCGGGCCTGCAATCAGCGTGACTTCGACGACGAACGCCATCCCGATGTGCGCGAGGAACGCGCCGATCTCGGGATCGCTGCGCTCGAACCGGCGCAGCACGTATTGCTGCCGGGCCGGATCGAACACGACCGCGGTCAGCGCGACCACGAGATTGCTCAGCGAGCCATAGGTGTGACCCGGTTGCAGGGTCTCGCCGGCCGCCGGTACGGCGGTGCCGTGCGCGTCGATCGCGAGCGCACCGCCGAGCGTGATGCCGCCTGGCGCGGGCGCGGCGATCACGCCGAGCCCATATTGCTCGAGCGTCGCGAGCAGCGCCTCCAGCGAGACGCCCGTTTGCGCGGTGACGCGCGCCGGACGCGCCGACGTGTCGACGGAGACGGCCGTGAGCGACTGCGTCGTATCGAGCAGCACGAGGTTCGCCGCGCCGGCGCTCGGTTCCAGCGTCAGCGGCGACCAGTTGTGCATGTAGCCGCGCGGGCGTATCCGGTAGCCGTTCGCGCGCGCCCAGTTGACTGCCGCGACGACGTCGTCGGCGGAACGCGGCGCGGCGGTCCATACGTCCTGCACGGCGATCTCACCACTCCAGTTCTGGAACGCCTGCTTGTAAAGCGGGATATTGGCCGGGAAGCCGGGCGGTGTCGCGCCGGCCGCTCGCGCGTGCGCCGCAATCTGGTAAAGCGGCGTCCAGCCGGTGACGACGCCGGCCGCCGCGAGCTTCGCCATGTCGGCGAGGAAGGCGCGGCGCGGCGCAGGTTCGTCTCGGAAGTCGTGACTCATGGTGTGCTCCAATTTTTCGGAATTGTTTTGCAGATTGGAAAGACGACAAGTGACGCGTTGAGACCGGTGCGGCAAAGCGCGGCCGCACCTCAGCACGAATGTCCAAGGGGAAATCGAAAAACCGCCGGGCGACTTCTTCAATTGGCCGTCGACCTGCCTGCCGGCAAACGGATAGGGAGATTCGATTGAATAGCGCGTGACGAAGCGCTAGCCGCGACGATCGACAAAAGATGATTGCGCGTGAATATTAATTTACATATTTCGTTTTTTTAAATAAACCGGCTCGTAATTTAAAATCGATTGACGATACATTATTTATTCCGTTGGAAAGCGTAACAATTTATTTATCGGGCGGCAAGTGGTGGAGTTGACAAATTCCGCGCCCTTCAATATGGGAATTTTATGACCGGCAATGGCTTCGCCATTTGTGGATATTTTGCAACACCGGTGCCGGCGGTGCTGAAAATGATGTTCGTGGAAATTTTTATCGCTTGAAAGGGTAATCAACGGGGCACAGCCGCGGGCCCACGACGGGGATTATGCTTTGTTGGCACATAGATCGAATCGATCGTTGAGAAACGCGAAACAATATCCGGACGACAATGCCTGAGGCCAGGTCGGCGGGCGAGAAGAGCATGATGAAAATCAACAATTCACCTCTCGCTTAAGGATTCGGATGAGAATCCGTGGTATGTGGCGCCGAGACAATTTTTACAAACTTTCGTGGTAAATGGATGTTGATTTATCCAGAAAACTTATAATCGCATCGCTGCGCAGCGCGCAGATCGATCGATTTCAGGATCGCGCGCGGCGTGACTAAAAAAATGGACATCACGGTAACTGCAAGGATTTTAAATCGTCGCTATCATACGCGGCTGGGATATGCAGGGATCAAATTCAATGGAAAGAACCGTTTCGTTTTTTGTTCGTGATTTTTGTTGAATTCGACGGGAATAAAGTCCGCTCCGGGCTGACGCCGGGTTTTCCGATTCAGGATTCTGCGCGGCCGGCGGCATGGCGTTTTCATCCAGCAACGCTCATTGACTGAAATGGATGTTTCAGCTTCTCGCAGCGCTCGCCGGTAAGGATCGTCCATCAATGCGACGCCGCCTGCATGGCGCCGTCCAGTAAGGAGGAAACATCGTGCCTGTTTCATGCTTGTCATCGGGCTGTTCGACCGTCGGTGACGAGGCTGCGCTCGCCGCGCCTGAAGGTCGTTCGCACGAGCATGGCGTCTTCCGGATCGCGGGCTGGGCATGCTTGCCCGACCGTCCCGGCCCCGCACGCGATCCCGCATCGAACTGAACAGGGAACGGCGCGCCGCCGTTTCGCGTGAGCCGAACGCATCGGCGCGCGATGGCGGCGGCGCGTCGCCCGCCAACAGAGGCACGCGACGAAGCGTGATGAAACGCGCGCCGCGCACACCGCGCCGGCTCGCCCGCGCTGGCGTTGCGTCGCCGTCCTCAAGAATGCACAACAAGGAGAGTCAGATGTTCGCGAAGCTCGGGAAGGTGATTTCGAGCGCCGGCAGTGAGCGGTTCGCATCCGACATGCATGCATTGCTGGTCGAATCGATTCCGCTCGCGATCACCCGGATGACGGAATGGACGCTCGACGAGCCGGCGGGCGAAGTCGTCCGCGTACAATCGCTCGGCGCGTTCGGCGTGCCGGCCGACGACGGGCGCGCCGGCGCGCCGGCCGCGCACGGCGAGCGGGAACCGGCAGCGCATCCGCTGTCGAACCGGATCGTGGCTGCCTGCGACCGGCAGCTCATTCACATCAATCCGCTGATGCGGCGCGGCAATGGCGGCAATGGCGGCGAAGTCGCGCCGCCGCGCGCGCCGGGCGGCGGATTTCAATGCCATCTCGTGTCGGGCAAGGCGAATCGCCGCTACGTGATCTCGCTGCATCGAACGGCATCGCATCGCGACTTCTCGTTGCAGGAGATGTCTTTCCTGAAGAGTTTCGCCGATACGCTGCTGCCGCTCGTCGAGTGGCATGCATCGACGCGCCGGCACGGCGAACTCGAAGGCGCGGCGGCGCCCGGTGCGACGCCGGCCATGCCCGGCGTCGAGGCGCTGCGCCACGAGTTCGAATCGCGGCTCGCGCGCGCGGCGGTCGTGCTGTCGGCGCGCGAAAGCGAAGTGTGCCTCGGCCTGCTCGCGGGCAAGATGCTGCGCGAAATGGCCGGCGAGCTCGGGGTGAAGGAAAGCACGGTCGAGACGTACATCAAGCGCGCCGCGGTGAAGCTCGGCATCAGCGGCCGGCACGGGCTCACGAAATGGATGATCGACGATTACGTGCCGTGCGCGTCCGCGGCGTGATGCCGTCACGCCAGGCGCGCGCGTCGATACCCGACGCACGACGAACGCCGCCGGCCGACGTGCCGGAATGAGAATGGCTGCCGCGCGTGCCCGCGCCGCCGCTTGTCGTCGCGGGCGATGACGGCGAGGTCACGGGGTGCGGCAGTTCGGTCTGCGTCGCCGGCCGGATTGCCGGCGCGCGACGGGAGAGGCAGGCCGGCGGCCGCCATCCCGTGACGTTTCGCGCGCCGTCTGCGTAGGCAGCACGCGCGTTCGGGCCGCGAGCCTTCAGGTTCCCATGCACGGCGCCGCGCAGTCGCGCGGCGCGTTTCTCGCGCCGTCCCGGGCGGCGTCCGTCGTGGTGCCGGCCGTCTCCTCGAGCATCCAGCGCGTCAGGCCATGACGCCCGCCGAAACCCAGCTTGACGGCTGCCCGCTTCAGATAGGTCTCGACGGTGCTTTCGCGCAGCGCGAAACGCACGGCGATGGCGGACACCGTGTCGCCGGCCAGCAGCGCCGTGCATGCCTCGATCTCGCGCGCGGACAACTTGACGCCGGCTTGCCGCAAACGATCGGCGAACCGCCGCGCCACGCGCTCCCGGCCCGATTGCGTCGCCGCCGGCGCGGCGGTGGTCACACGGGCGACCGGCGGAGCCGAATCGAGCGCCGTGACATGGCTGTCGATGATCGGAAACAGCACGTGCGAGAGCTCCTTGAGGAAGCTCCGCTGATGCGGCGAGAAATCGTCGAACGTATTCGCGCGATACAACGAGATCACGTAATAGTGGCCCCGCTTGCGGGTCGCCAGATGGAATTGCACGCGATGCGGCGGCACGGTCTCCGCCTGCATGAGGAAGAAGCGCTCGAGCAGTGCGTGGGTGGGGGCGTGGCCGGCGAGCGTGTCGGAGACGTGCACGCGGCTCGTGTCGAGGCGCGGCGGCATCCGCGGCCCGTGACAGACAGCGGCCGGGCCGTCCTTCGTGAGCGCCGCGCCGGCCACGCCGAGGTTGCGCACGCCGAGATCGCCGTCAGGCGCGGCGTCGGCCGCGAACGCCGAAATGCGCATTTCGTCGACGGGGACCGCCGCGCAGATCAGGCTGCACATCATGCGGGGAAAGCGTCGGCTCCCGCTGGTCGAGATCGCTTCGCCGACGTGTGCGAACAATCTGCTGAACTCCATGAAAGGATTCCTGATGAGACGTTGAAGCTGCGCTTGCGCGCATGGTTGCCGACGTGATTTAAACACCCCTCCGCGAACGCGTCTGTAACGGATAGCCGGGACAACCGATGAATCGCCGGCCGCCGAATCCGGCGCGGCGCGCGGCTCATCCCGCGACTTCGGCTTGCACGGCACACATGGCCGTATCGGAGAAGATGCGGCCGCTATCCAGGCGAATGACGCGATCCGCCAGCTTGAAATACTGATCGTCATGGGTGATGATCACGACACATTTCCCGCGGGATTTCAGATCGGGAACCAGCACTTCATAGAAAAATCGCTTGAAGACCGGATCTTGATCGGCGGCCCATTCGTCCAGGATGTAAATCGGACGATCTTCGATGTACGCGCAAAGCAACGCCAGTCGCTTGCGTTGTCCTGTCGATAAAGCCCTGGTCGTCGAGTACGTCTTGCCGTTGATCTCGATCTTGCCTGCCAATTTCAGCGTGTCGAGGTATTGCCGGGCAAGTTCGATGCTGCCGTTTTCCCCATCCGGCCCGATGATGCGGTTGAACAAATGGAAATCGGTGAAGACGGCGGAAAACAGGTTGCGGTACCGTTCCCTGGCATCGTCGTCGATGACTTGTCCATCGAGCGCAATATGGCCTTCGGTCGGCGCATAGAGGCCGCTGAGTACCTTGCCCAACGTGCTCTTGCCGCTGCCGTTGCCACCGATGACATAGACGAGCTCGCCGGCATGAATCGTCATATTGATGGGGCCAAGCACGAAGTCGGCCGACGACTCGTTGTCGCGGTAGTTCATCTTCACGTCTTTCAGCTCGATGCGCTTCCATGGCTTCGCCGATGACGATTCCCCGGTGCCCGCGGCGGACGGTTCCTTGGGCGAATCCTGCGTGTCGTCGAGCAGAAAGCCGAATTCCGCCAGCCGCGCGAGCGCGGTCTTGCCTTCGGCCACGATCGGCAGAATATTGATCAGCATGGTCAGCGGGCCCATCATGTACAGAACGGCCAGAATGCTCGCCGTGAGTACGGAAGGGTCCACGACGCCGAGCGAAGGTACGCCGAACAGCAGGAATCCGAGCAGGACCGCTACCGTGATCTGGCCGATGCTGTCGCCGCCCATGAACCAGAAGCGTTCGATGTAATTGAATCCTGCCACGCGCTTCGACGACAATTCGATCGCGGCTCGGGTGAACCAGCGCCGCCTCGCCCGGTTGAGCTTGAGCTCCTTGATGCCGAACACGAGGCCGTGCGTATATTCATTGAACTGGACGAATTCATCGCGAACCCGCTCCGTGAAATTGACCGCCTTTCGATAGAAAAACAGATAAAGCACCAGGCCGACGATGGTCAGGAGGATCGTCGAAGCGAAAACGATCCACGAGAGATAGGCGAGATAGACGATGCTGCATATCAAGACGACGGATTGAACGATGATCGTCGGCAGGGTGAGCAGGGTCTGGCTCAGTTGCGGAATGTCCTGGGTCAGCATGGTCAGCACATGCGGGGCGCCGCGCCTGTCGATTTCATCCAGCGGGGTCGCCAGGATCCTTTTGCACAGGTTGACGCGCAACCTCGTCATGACTTTCATGCACGCATAGGAGGGCATCACGGCAGCGCTGCTCCTGCATAGAACGGCGACGACATTCACCGCAACGAACAGCAGCAACAGCGTCTGTCGATCCTCCCCGTCATGCAGCACCCGGCTGATCAATCCGACGCCCACGATCGACGCGATGCCGCTGACGAGGCCCGTCAGGACCGTGCCCAGCGTCAACCAGGGATGACTGCGCCACATCAGGGTGGCGGCCGAATGCCACGGCGGCGATTTACTTTGAGCGGAATCCATGAGTTGCCAATATGACTCAGTTGATCAGGTGGCTGAGTTCGACATTGTTTGCCGCTGATCTCAACCTCGACGAGGTTTCGTGCTTGCCCAGGAACGTGATGCTTTCCACGATTTCCAGCGGCGAGTCGGAAAACAGGATGCAGCACTTCAGCAAGCGCTGCGCACGGTCCCAACCGAGGCTCGATGAATCGGCCACGCTGCGCACTGCAGCCTCGATCGACGCGACTGTCCAGCTGGGCTCATGTGTCAGCCGCGACTCGATCAGTCGAAGAAACTGCAGGAGGGTGCGGGGATTCCCTTCTATGCTGTACATCAGCACGTAATCCACCCGCCGTTTCTTCGTGATCAACGGAAAAATCAGATCGATCACGTCGGCGGTCGATTCGCATTTCCCGTAAGCGAGCGAAATTGCCTCGCCGAGCTTGCAGTCCCGGTGGAGCGAATCGAGCGCGGACTTGACGAACGCCGCTTCGAGGTCGACGGTGGTGATTGTCATGATCTTCAAGGGTCTGTCGAGAGAGGGATCGCAGCGAGCGCCGGCCGCAGCCATTACCAGCCGTCCGGAATCGGAAGGGAATAGGTCAGCGGCTTTTCCGGCATGACTTCGTCCATGATGTCGGAGTAACCGGACTCCTGTCCGACCAGATTGGGTTCGAAGCAATAGCAATTGAAGGTCTGCTGCAGGACGAGGTTGTTGCGGTCGTTGATCGCCGGCGGGTTTTCGTTGATCGCAATGAATGCGTCGTAAAGCGAGTCCCGGACGACGTACGCATGCGCGGTGAGCGTCTCCACGGTCTTGACGATGTTCGGCGCGACGGGAATGGGCGGCGTGAAGTGATAGGCGCCCAGAAACAGCATGTGCCAGTCGTTCGGCAACTGCGCGATGAACTCGGGGAAGCGCGCGGCGAAGTCGGGGTCGAAGAACGCGTCGTCCTCGAAGATCAGGACTTCGCTCGCGCCGGCGGCCTTGGCCTGTTTCACGGCGGCGAGATGGCTCATCGTGCAGCCGTAGTCCTGCGGGCGCATATGGCGCAACGATTCCGGCACGGTCACTTGCCGCGCGTCGACGGCGGACAGTCGTTCCACCGTGAGGATGTTCTGCTCCGCGAATTTCCTTTGCATGGCTTCCCAGCGGTCGGGACGCCGGTCCAGATTGATGCAGACCTTGCGGGCGAAGGTGTTGTCGATCGTCGGTGTCGAGTTCATGAGGGCTTTTTTTCCAGAAACGGATTGACGTGGGTAGCGAGCACGCCGGCGTGCGGATCGAGCAGCATGGTCAGGTGGTCGCCGGGTACATCCGTCACCTCGACGGGCAGCGCCGAGAAGCGCGACCAGCCCCAGGTCGGGTCCAGACGGAGCTGCGCGATCTCGGGCGACGGATCGTAGTCGCCGGGATCCCGCTCGGTGCTGCGGAACAAGGCGATCGGCACGGGAAGCGCGGTGGCTTGCGGCGCGTAGCGCGATTTGAAGTTGGCCTGATAGACCCGCAGATACGCGCGCACGCGGTCGGATCCGGCATCCGCGAACCAACTGCCGCGGTCGCCGATTCTGTCGAGGATCAGGCCGGCCTGGGCATCGGGGTCGAGCGCGACGAGGTCCGCTCGCGTCACCTCGAGGTCGGTCCCGAGGAAGGTGCCGATTTCATGCGCGATCGCGACCAGCCAATCGGTGTCGTCCCAGTCTTGCCAGTAGGTGGCGGCCGAGCTGTCGACGGGGGCCGACGCGTCGAAGATCGCCAGCAGCTTGACGACGGCGCCCTTGGCGACGAGCTGCCGGCTCATTTCGAGCGCCACCTGCGCGCCGAACGAGTGGCCCGCCAGGTAGTACGGACCCGCGCCCACCAGCGGCCAGATGCGTTCGATATGACGGGCCGCGATGTCTTCCACGCGGGTGAGCGGCAGGCAAGCGCCGTCGAGGCCGAGCGCTTCGAGGCCGAGCACCGCGTGAGCGTCGCTCAGGTGGTTCGCGAGCGGGTGGAAGTAGACCACGTTCCCGCCGGCGCCCGGCAGCAGGAAGAGCGGCGCGGCGGGACCGCCGTCCCGGATCGTCACGAGTCCGCCGGCAGGGGCGGACGGCGCTTTCCCGGCCAGTGCCGCCGCCAGTTTCTCGATCGTCGGATTCTCGAAGAGACAGGAAATGGGCAGCCGGCGATCAAACGCCTTTTCGACATTGGCCATCAGCTGGATCGCGATGATCGAGTGCCCGCCGAGGTCGAAATAATTGTCGCTGACCGTGATGTCGTCTCGTTTGAAGATCCGCTGCCAGATCGCCAGCAACGTACTTTCGTCCGCCGTCGGCGCGGCGGCGCGTGCCGTCGTGGCCGCACCGGCGGCGGGTTGGGCGGGGTGGGCGGGTTCCGCGGCAGCGGCGGCCACGTCGCGCGGCGCGCCCGGCCGGCCGCCGGCGGCCTGCGCCGGCGCATCGTCGAGCTGGCCGGTCAGCTGCGCCGGATCGTCTGCGAAGCGTTCCAGCAACGCGCGGAGGGTGCCCAGCATCTGCCGCACCGCGTCCGGGGCGACGCGGTGCGCGTCGTGCGTGATAAGGAACGCGAGGCGGTTATCCGGGTGTACGGTCAGGGTCAGCGGGTAATTCGATTCCGCGAAGGCGCGGGTGTCGCGGATCTCGATGCCGTCCGGCCCGAGATCGGGAGCGGCGGCCACCGGGAAGTTCTCGAACACCAGCAGGCTGTCGAACAGGCTGTCGCGGGCGGGCAGTTCGCTCCATGACTGGATATCGACCAGCGAACTGTACGAATGCGGCTCCATCGCCGTCTGGGCTGCGTGGACCTCCGCCAGCCACTCGACGAAGGGGCGCTCCGGCGCGATGCGCACGCGAAACGGCAGCGTGTTGATGAACAGCCCCACGATCGACTCGACGCCGTCGAGCTGCGGCGGGCGGCCGGACACGGTGACGCCGAACACGACGTCGTTCGTCCCGGCGTGGCGCCGCAGCACCAGCGCCCAGACCGCGCGTATCAGGACGTTGAGGGTGAGGCGATGGGTGCGCATGAGCGCTTGCAGCCGGGTGGTCAGGGCTTCGTCCAGCAGGCATTGCTGTGTCCGGAGCGTGTCCTGCCGCGCGGCGTCGCCGGCGCTCTGTCGGGCCGGCTTGGCCGCGATCGGCGTGGCGGCATGGAACCCGGCCAGCTCGGCGCGCCACCAGGCTTCGTCGGCCGAACGAGGATGACGCGCGAGCCAGTCGATGTACCTGCGGTATCCCGGCGTCGGTGACGCGATCGCGGGCGTGCCGGTGCGGGCGAGCGACAGGTAATCGTCGAACACTTCCTTCATCAGCGTGGCGGTGCTCCAGCCGTCGAGAATGATGTGGTGCGCACTCCAGCAGAACCGATGGCGTGCGTCCGCTTCCTGAATCAGCGTGCAGCGGAACAACGGCGCCCGATGCAGATCGAAGCCGCGCCGCCGGTCGTCGGCGAGGAACGCATCGAAATCCTGCGCGCGGCGGGACGCATCGCGGTGTCGCCAGTCGAGGAACGTCCACGGCAGGTCGACCGTGTGCAGGACGGTCTGGACGGGATGGTCGCGATCGGCCCACGCGAACGCGGTGCGCAATACGGGATGGCGCGCGAGCGCGTTGGCCCAGGCTTGCCGGAGCGCCGGCACCTGGAGCGGGCCGCTGACGACGAAGCTGAACTGCTGGAAGTAGGCGGCAGGGTCCAGTTCGTACAGCGAATGGAACAGAATGCCCTGCTGCAGGGACGACAGCGGGTAGCTGTCTTCGACGTTGTCCCACGTGGTGTCGGACACCGACGCCACGAAGTCGAGCAACCGGTCCTTGAAATGCGCGGCCAGGTTTTCGACCGTCTGCCGCTGGTGGAGACGCTCGCCGTAGCGCCAGTCCACCTGAAGCTTGCCGTCGGAAACGGCGGCGACGATCTCCAACGCGTGCGTGCGCCGGGACCGCTCGGCGCGCAGCGAACCGAGGTCTTCGGCCGCCGGGCTCCAGCCGTCGGACTGCTGCAACACGGTATCGAGCTGCCCGTGATAGTTGAACAGGATATCGGCATTCGGCAGCGCGGCGAGGCTGTCACGCACGGCCTCGTCGGGGCTCAGGTAGCGCAGCAGCGCATATCCGAGGCCGTCGGCCGGAATCCGGCGCAGCTGTTGCTGCCCGGCACGCAGCGCTTCCTCCGGCGTGTGCATCGCGTCGGCCTCGAGCACGATCGGGTAGATGGAGGTGAACCAGCCCACCGTTCGGGTGACGTCGAGCGGCGCATCCGACACGTGGCGGCCGTGACTTTCGAGATCGATCCGGGTGCGGGCGTTGCCGGTGGCCATGCTGCACGCTTGCGCGAGCGCGACGAGCAGGACGTCGTTGATGCGGGTGTCGTAGGCCCGCGGCAGCCGGCGCAGCAACGCCGTGGTGTCGGCTTCGTCCAGCTCGAATGAAACGGATGCCGCGTCGCCGACCGCATTGCTGGCCGCTTTATTGGCCGCATTGTTGGCCGCGCCCGCGGCCGGATAATCGACCGGCATGGGCTCGACGTCCTGCGAGAGCAGGGCTTGCCACCGTGGGGCCTCGTCGCCGATGGCCGGCGACCGCGCCAGTTGCTGCAGATGCAACGCCCATTCGCGGAACGAAGTCGTCTTCGCGGGCAACGGCCGGCCGTGGTACGCGGCATGCAGGTCCTCGAGGAGCACGCGCCATGACACGCCGTCCACCGCAAGGTGATGGATCGAGACGAACAGGCGCGCGAGCGGTTCGTCGGCAAAGCAGAAAAGCCGGGCCGCCAGCAACGGGCCATGCGTGATGTCGATACCGCGTTCCGCTTCCTCGGCGGCGGCGCGCATCGCCGCGATGCGCTCGCCGGCGTCGCCTGCCAGCACTTCCTTCGCGAAGAGCGCCGGCATCTCGCCGGCGGCGACCACTTCCTGAGTCCACTGGCCCGCGCTGCGCGAGAAACGCAGGCGCAATGCATCGTGATGTTCGTACACTTGCCGGAACGCGTCGGCGAGCCTCGACGCGTCGATATCCGCCGGCACCTGGATCAGGACCGTTTGATTGTAATGCGACGGCGTATCGATCTCCTGTTCGAAGAACCAGTGCTGGACCGGTGTGAGCGGCGCATCGCCCAGCGGGCTGACGCTCGACGCGTGCGCTGCCCGTTCTTCAGGCGCGGCGGCCAGCAGAGCGACCGTCTGATACTGGAACAGCTGTTTCGCCGTCACGCGAAGTCCCGCCTGATTGGCGCGCGAAATCACCTGAATGCTCAGGATCGAGTCGCCGCCCAGTTCGAAGAAATTGTCGTGGATGCCGATGGACGGCAGTTGCAGCACGTCTTGCCAGATCGACGCCAGCAGGATTTCCCGGGGCGTGGCGGCCGGCGCATGCGGCTGGGCCGCGTCGACCGTGTCCGCCGGGACGGGCAGCGCCTTGCGGTTGATCTTGCCGTTGGGCAGCAGCGGCAGGGATTCGAGCACGACGAACTTCGACGGCACCATGTAGTCGGCGAGCTTGCCGCTCAGATAGCCGCGAAGATCGGCGAGGTCCGGCGATGCGGTCGCGACATAGGCGATCAGGAACGTCCGGGCGCCGTCGGTTTTCGCGATCACGACACAGTCGTCGACCGACGGATGCTCGCGCAGCGCCGCCTCGATTTCACCGGGTTCGATGCGCAGGCCGCGCAGCTTGATCTGGTGGTCGATGCGGCCGAGGAATTCGATGTTGCCGTCGGGCCGGTAGCGCGCGAGATCGCCGGTGCGGTAGAGGCGGGCATGCGGGTCGGCAGAGAACGGATCGGCGATGAACTTCTCGGCGCTCAGTTCGGGCTCACCGTGGTAGCCGCGCCCGACCGGCGTGCCGCCGATCAGCAGCTCGCCCGCCACGCCGATCGGCACGGGCTGCAGCTGCGCGTCCACGATGTAGACGCGCGTATTGGCGATGGGCCGGCCGATCGGCACGATGCGCTGCGGGTCGTCGCGCCGGCATTCCCATGCGGTCACGTCGACGGCGGCCTCGGTGGGGCCGTAGAGGTTGAACAGTCTGACGTCCAGGCGTGCAAGGCAATGCTGCTGCAGGTCGTATGGCAGCGCCTCGCCGCTGCACACGACGCGGCGCAGCGACGTGCAGTGCGCGTCGAGGTCCGGATGATCGAGAAAGGCGCGCAGCATCGAGGGCACGAAATGGACCGTGGTGATCCGTTCGCGCTCGATGAGTTCGACCAGATAGTCGGTCTCGCGCTGTCCGCCGGGCCGGGCGAACACGAGGCGCGCGCCGGTGACGAGTGGCCAGAAGAATTCCCAGACCGACACGTCGAAGCTGAACGGGGTCTTCTGCAGCACGGCATCGTCGGCGCCGAGCGTGTACGCGTGTTGCATCCACAGGATGCGGTTGGTGATGGCGCGATGGGTGTTGAGCGCGCCCTTGGGCCTGCCGGTCGAACCGGAGGTGTAGATCATGTAGGCGAGGTTCTCGCCGCTCAGCGCAGGTGCGGGGTTGGACGCGGGCGCGGCATCGAGGTCGAGCATGTCGCGATCGACGACGATCACGCGGGCGTCGGTGTCGGGCAGCGCATCAAGCAGATGCTGCTGGGTGAGAAGCCAGCGCAGCTGCGCGTTGTCGATCATGAAGCGCACGCGCTCGGCGGGGTATTCCGGGTCGACGGGGACGTAAGCGCCGCCGGCCTTGAGGATCGCGAGCAAGGCGACAACCATGTCGAGCGAGCGCTCCATCGCGACGCCGACGAGGGCATCGGGAGCGACGCCGAGCTCGATGAGGCGGTGGGCGAGGCGATTGGCGCGCAGGTTGAGTTCGGCGTAGGTGAGCGCGACGTCGTCGTAGACGGCGGCGACGGCATCGGGCGTACGCTCGACCTGCTGTTCGAACAACCGGTGCAGCGGTTGCGCGGCGGCGTCGCCGAAATCCGTCCCGGTCCGGTTCCATTCGACGGTCAGCAGGTTCCGTTCCGCCTCGCTCGACAACGCAAGCGCGCTGAGCGGCCGGTCCGGATCGGCGACCACGGCATCGAGGAGCGTGCGAAAGTGTTCCGCCATGCGATCGATCGTGTCGGCGTCGAACAGGTCCAGGTTGTATTCCAGCGAGCCGGCAAGCCCATGGTCGGCATCCTGGATATGGAGCGTGAGGTCGAACTTGGCGGTGTGGGTCTCCACCGACACCGGCGTGGCCACGAGACCGGGGAAGTCCACCGCCTGGGGCTGCGCTTTCTCGTACGCGAACACGGCCTGGAAAACGGGCGTGCGGCTCAGGTTGCGTTCGAGCTTGAGCGAGTCCACCACCTGCTCGAACGGAATCTCCTGGCGACTGTAGCCGTCCAGCGCGACGCGCTTCACGCGCGCCAGCAGTTCGCCGAAGGTCGGATTGCCCGACAGCTCCACGCGCAGCGCGAGCATGTTCGCGAAGAAGCCGATCAGCGGCTCGGTCATGCTGGAACGCCGATTGGCAATCGGCGAGCCGATGACGAGGTCTTGCTGGTTGCTGTACCGCGAAAGGAGCAGCGCATACGCGGCGAGCACGACCATGTACGTGCTGGTGCCGGACGCGCGCGCGATCGCGCGCAGGCCGTCGGCGCGTTCGGCGTTCAGCTGGAACGGCAGCACCGCGCCGTGAAAACGCTGGATGGCGGGCCGGGGGCGATCGGTGGGCAGTTCGATCAGGTCCGGCGCATCCGCCAGCGCCGCGCTCACGAGCGCCAGTTCCCGATGCGTGTCGGCCGACGCCAGGCGCTCGTGCTGCCAGGCGGCGTAGTCCGCGTACTGGACGGCCAGTTCCGGCAGCGACTGGCCGGCATAGAGCGCGGCCAGTTCGCGGATGAGGATGCCTGACGACCACGCATCCGAAATGATGTGATGCATCGTGATGCCGAACACATGCAGGCGCGCGTTCACGCGGTACAGCACGACGCGATAGAGCGGCCCGGTGGCAAGATCGAATGGGCGGTCGGCTTCCTCGGCGAGCAGCGCGAGCGTGTCGGACTCGCTGGCGACGTCGACGACGTCGAGCGCGACCGGCGCCGGCGGGGCGATGCGTTGAACCCCGAGGCCGTCGACGGCGGGAAACGTGGTGCGCAGGATCTCGTGACGCCGGCTGATTTCACACACGGCGGCGCGCAGGCGCGCGACGTCCAGATCGCCGTCGAAACGCAGCGCGCTCGAAATGTTGTAGGTGGCCGACGGGCCTTCCAGTTGCGCGAGGAACCACAGGCGCTGCTGCGGAAAGGAGAGCGGCAGGTCGTTCGCACGCGAGCGGAGCGGGATGTTGCCGGCCATCGAACCGGTCCGCGGCGACGACGCCTCGATCAGGTCGGACACCGCGCCGATGGTCTGGAGTTCGAAGATGGCGTCGATGCCGATCTCGACGGAGAAGCTGCTCCAGATCCGCGACACGAGCTGCATGGCCTGCAGCGAATCTCCGCCGTAGTCGAAGAAGCGGCCGGTGAGATCGACGGCCGGATTGTCGAGCACTTCGCGCCAGATGCGCACCAGCTCGAGCTGGATCGGCGTGGCGTCGAGGCTGGCGGCGTCGGGCGCGGCGGTGGGCTCCATGGCCAGGAGCGCCGGGCGATCCAGCTTGCCGTTGGCGTTGAGCGGAAATTCGGCGATCGGGAAAATGTCCGACGGGACCATATAGTCCGGCAGCTTCCCGGCCAGGAAGGCCCTGAGGTCCGCAACGTTCAGGTTCGCGGAACCCTTGACGTAGGCCGCCAGCTTGCGCACCCCATGGGCGGATTCGCGCAGCATGACCGCCGCGCCGACGACATCCTCGTGCGCGGTGAGCGCGGCCTCGATCTCGCCCAGTTCGACACGGTGCCCACGGATCTTGACCTGGTCGTCGACGCGTCCGTAGCACTGGATCTGTCCGTCGGGCAGCCAGCGGCCAATGTCGCCGGTGCGATAAATGCGCGCTTCGCCGGGAAACGGATGCTCGACGAATTTCGCGGCAGTGACGTCGGGCCGCTGGTGATAGCCGCGTGCGAGGCCGTCGCCGGCGATGCAAATTTCCCCCGGCACGCCGATCGGGACCGGCCGCAGCGCGTCGTCGAGCATGTACACGCGCGTGTTGGCGATGGGCCGGCCGATCAGCACCGTGGGCGGCGTGCCGTCGACGCGCTCGACGATGCAGCCGACCGTCGCCTCGGTGGGACCGTATTCGTTGTAGATGTCGAGCGCGGGATCGATCTTCCGCAGCGTCGCGATGTGCTGGGGCGTCAGTTCCTCGCCGCCGACGATCACCTTGCGCACGCCGGAGCGTGACAGGTTCATGTATTCCAGCAGGTGAATGTGGGTGGGCGTGAGCTTGAGGGTGTCGACGCCGCTGCCGGGCTGGAACATGCGGGCCAGGATGGTGTCGATGCTTTCCGACTGCGGATAGATGCGCAGCGATTTGCCGCGCACCAGCGGGCAGAAGATATTGGTCAGCGTGAAATCGAAGCACAGCGAGCTGTACAGGCCGAAGCTGCCGGTCGTGCTATCCGCAAAGTAATACCCGGCGGCCCACGCAATGTAGTGGGCCAGGTTCCGGTGTTCGAGCAGGCAGCCTTTCGGTCGCCCGGTCGAGCCGGACGTGTAGATCACGTAAGCCAGGTTCGCCGGCTCGGCGCGGCAAGGCGGATTGTCCGGCAGCGGCGTCCAGCCGGGGAGTTCCTGATCCAGCAGCAGCGTCACGCCGGAGAATTCGTACCACTGCGCGAGCTGGCTCGATTGGGTCACCAGCAGCGACAGGCCGGTGTCGCCGAGGATGTGATTGATCCGTTCGGCCGGATACGCCGGGTCCAGCGGAACGAACGCCGCCCCCGCCTTCAATATGCCGAGAATCGCGACGATCATCCATTCGGAACGGTCGAGCATGATGCCGACCAGCGATTCCGGCCCGACGCCATGGTGGTGGCGCAACTCGTGCGCCAGGCGGTTGGCCTGGGCGTTCAGATCGGCGTAGGTCGTGAGCGAACTGTCGGTGACGAGCGCCGGCGCCGCGGGCGTGCGGGCGACCTGCGCTTCGAACATCTCGACGACCGTGGGATGGCTGGGGCCGGCCGTCGCGGTTTCATTGAAGGAAGCCAGCATCCGGCGCGCTTGCGGCGGGATCGCCTCGATGTCGCCGACCGGCTTGTCGAGCTGTTCGAATTCCTCGAGCACCACGCCGAGGCTCGCTGCGAAACCGTCGATGAGCAAAGGCTCGATGACGCCTGCGTAACGAATCTCGATTTCGCCGCGCGCGAGTCGCAGGTGCAACTGCAGGTCGTCGTCTTCGCGGCTCAGCGCACGGTGCACGCGGTCGTCCACCAGCGAGACCTTCGTGAGCTGCGCGAGATCCATGTCCTTTTCGTTGCGCACGAGCGTTTCCAGCGGGAAATGGTGCTCGGCATAGCTGTCTTCCACGATCCCGGCCACGCGCGACAGGTAGTCGTCGATGTGCTCGTCGGGTCGGACCTCGATGATCAGCGGAACGGTGGCGGCACGGGCCGACGGGTGCTCGGCAAGCCCCGGCGTGCCGAGCACCGTGACCGGGATCCGGAAGTACTTCCAGAGCAGCAACGCAATGCCCGCGGCCGTGACGGCGAATTCGGCAAGCTCGCCGTCGCCGATGCGCCGCAACAGGTCGAGCGACGCGGGCGTGAGCGGCACCGTGCGGGACAGCAGACGGCCCGGCTGCGGACTCGGCGCGTGCGTTGCGATCCGGTAGACGCCGGTCACTAGGGAAAGGCCTTCGCGCCAGAAACGCGCGGTTTGCGCATAGCGATGGTCGGTGACCAGTACGTTATTGTCTTGCACACGAAACTCCTTGAGACGTTTTGTTCATCCGAAACAACCCGACGCAGGCCGCATGGCGCCCGCCGGTCAAACCCCGCCCGGCCCGCATCACGTTTTCTCCTCGAGCGCATCGTCGGCGGTGACTTCGGGCGTGCGTTTCAGGCGCAGGCCGACCCGGACCCTCGGGCTGGCGGCGGGCGCATGGCCGGAGAGCGAAATACGATCGACCGGCGTGGTCGGATCACGGAGAAAGACGTCGTGGATCTCGAGCAGTCGATCGCGCATCGCCGCGATGGTCGCGGGGCGGAACAGGTGGGTGTTGTAGATGAACTGGATGAGGTGCCTGCCGTCGCTTTCCACGATCTGGAAGGACAGGTCGAACTTGGCCGTGGTGTCCATCTGCGAGCGGTCCGTGATGCGAAGGCCCGGCTGAGGCGCCGGCATCGAAATGTGGTTCGCTTGAATGTCGAAGATCGGGAAATGGCCCGCCGGGGTGCGGATCCGCAGATCTTCCAGCAGGACATCGAACGGATAGGACGCGTGCTCCAGCGCTTGCGTGGAAGCTTTCGCCACACCGTCGATCACTTCTTCCACGGTCGCGGATTGCCGCACCGGCACGCGGAGCACGACGGTGTTGAGGAACACCCCGATCTGCGATTCGAGCTGTTCGCTGTCGCGCCCGGCCGACACGCTGCCGATGACGATGTCCTCACGCCCCGTGTAGCGGTGCATCAGCACGCAGAACGATGCGAGGAGCACCGCGTAGAGCGACGTATGGTGAGCGCGGGCCAATTGCGCGAGCCCTTCCACCTGCGGGCCCGACAGTTCGACTTCGAGCGTCTGCCCGGCATGACCGGGCCGCTCGGGGCGCGGGTAGTCGGATGCCAGTTGCAGGCGGGGCAGCGGCGGCGCGAGTTGCTCGAGCCAGTACGCGCGATGCGCGGCGGCACGCGCGCCTGCCAGGCTGGCGTTGTGCCACGCGGCGTAGTCGCGGTACTGGATCGAAAGCGGCGGCAGGTCGCGTCCCGCATACAGCGTATGCAGATCGTCGGTCAGCACGCGAATCGACCACGCATCCGATATCACGTGGTGCATGTTCAGCAGCAGCAGGTGTTGCGCCGGTGAGAGCCGGACCAGCTTGACGCGAAAGAGCGGTCCCGTCGCGAGATCGAATGGCTGCTCGCTTTCCGCGCGGATCAGCGCATCGATCGCTTGCGGCCCGGCATCGTCCGCAAGGTCCACCTGCTCGACGCGGAAACCGGAGGCTTCGCGGGTGAGGATGCGTTGCCGCAGATCGCCTTCGATCATCGCAAACACGGTGCGCAGGCTCTCGTGGCGATCGACCAGCGTGTCGAACGCACGGACGAGGCGCGCCGTATCGACGGCGCCGTCCAGTTGCAGCGCGCCTGCCATGTTGTACGTGGACGGATCCGCGCCGCGGCTGGCGAGCCAGATCCGCTTCTGGGCGCGAGACACCGCGTAGGACGATTGCGCGGCAAGGGCCGGGATGATCGCGTCGACACCGGCGTCGTCGGCGGGCGTGGAAGCCAGCTTCCGCGCGAGCGCGCGTGGCGACGGCGCATGGAAGATATCGGCGACCGCGACGTTCAGTTTCAGTTCGCGCCTGATCCGGCTGACCATCTGGATCGCCTTGAGGCTTTGGCCGCCATGCTCGAAGAAATTGTCGTCGACACCGCCCGGCTGGCGGCCGAGCACCTCCGCGAAGATGCGCAGCAGCGCCGCCTCGACCGGCGTCCGCGGTTCGACCGGCACGCCGTCGGGCACGGACGCGGCCTCCGGGAGCGGCAGCGCGGCGCGGTTGATCTTGCCGTTCGGCATGACGGGCAGGGCCGGCAGCAGCATCAAGGTGTCGGGCACCATATGCGCCGGCAGTTTGTCGCGCAGTGCATCGCGCAGGCGTTTGGGCGTCCAGCCGGTGCCCGACGCGTAGCCGCACAGGGTCTTTTCCGCGTCCGGCGTGTCGCGCACGACCACGACGGCGTTGGAAATGCCGGCGAGACCGCTCAGGGCGGTTTCGATTTCCCCGAGCTCGATGCGATATCCGCGAATCTTGACCTGGAAGTCGCGGCGTCCGAAGAAGTGGAGATTGCCGTCCGGCCCGAAGCAGCCGACATCGCCGGTGCGATACAGGCGCGCGCCCGGTTCCGGACTGAACGGGTCGTCGCGGAACACCGCCCGGGTGCGCGCTTCGTCGAACAGGTAGCCGCGCCCGACGCCGGCTCCGCCGATGCAGATCTCGCCCTTGACGCCGATCGGGCAGAGGTTCATGTCGGCATCCACGACGTAGAGGCGCAGGTTCTCGATGGGGCGGCCGATCGGAATCGCCGGCAGATCCGGCGTGCGCTCCATGCTGTAGTGCGCCACGGAGTCCGACGCTTCGGTCGGCCCATAGGCGTTGATGAGCCGGACCCCCGGATTCAGACGGAACCACGCTTGCGCGGCCGCGGGCTGCAGGGTTTCGCCGATGGTCAGCAGCGTGTCGAGATGCGGGAAAGCCGGTGCCGCATGCGTTTCCAGCTCGCCGAGAAAGGTGGCCAGATAGGACGGCACGAATTGCATCGCCGTGATGCGGTCGCGGTGAAGGCTGTCGATCAGGCGCGCGGGCTCGAGGATCACGGCATCGGGATAGATCACGGTCGTACCGCCCGACACCAGCGCCGCGAAGCACTGCCAGACCGAAATATCGGAGCAGTGCGAAGCGGTCTGCGCGACCGCGCTCCGCGCGCCGAGCCCGACCCGGCGCGCCATGGCGAGCACGTGATTGAGCATGCCGCGATGCTCGACCATCGCGCCCTTCGGTTGGCCGGTCGAACCCGACGTGAAGATCACGTAGGCCAGGTCCACGGGCCGGCAACGCGGCGTCACGGGCGCCGGCGCCCCGGCGCCGTGAGGGTCGGGCAGCCGGGCGGGATCGACCAGCGGGATCGACGCCAGGGCCGGGGGCGGCACGCAGTCCGTGGCGACGATGACCGTCGGCCGGGCCAGCGTCAGGATGGTCTCGACCCGCTGGGCCGGATAGGCCGGATCGACCGGAACGTAGGCCGCGCCGCACTTCCAGATGGCCAGGATCGTTTCCAGCATCAGTGGCGAGCGCGGCATCCAGACGGCGATCCGGTCGTCCGGCTGGATCGCCGCGGTCTGCAGCAGATGACCGGCGATCCGGTTGGCGCCCTCGACGAGGTCCCGATAGGTGCGGACCTCCGTGCCGTGGCGGACCGCAATGCGCTCCGGATGCGCGGCGGCCGCGGCCTCGATCAGGTCGGGCAGCGTCCGGTCGGACGGAACCGGCGCGAAACTGTCGTTCCAGTCGAGCAGGATGGCGTCCCGCTCGTCCGCGGTGAGGAGCGGAATGCCGCGGTTCGGGCGATCTTCGGCACCGGCCAGGCCGGCGAGCAGCGTTTCGACATGGCGCAACAGGCGGACGATCGTGTCGCGGTCGAACCGGCCATCGTCGTACAGCACTTGAAGCGACAGGCGCTTGCCCGGCGTCACGACCAGGGTCAGCGGGTAATTGTTCGGATCGGACACCTGGAATTCGCCGATCCGCAGCCCAGGCAGCGCATCGGCCAGCGCTTCCTCGACCGGATAGTTCTGGAAGATGAGCAGGCTCTCGAAGAGCGGCACGCCGGGCGGCAGGCCCGCGAATGTCTGAATGTCGGCCAGCGGATAGTGCGCATACTCCTCCTGCTGCGCGAGATCCATCTGCAGCTGGGCGAGCCACGCGGACGTCGGGCGCGTGTCGATGCGGACCCGCACCGGCAGCGTGTTGATGAACAGCCCGACCATCTCGTCCGACGCCGGCAGCGACGCCGGTCGACCGGAAACGATCGTGCCGAACACGACGTCCGCCTCGCCGCTATAGCGGCCCAGCAACTGCGCCCACGCGCCCTGGGCGAGCGTGTTGAGGGTGATGCGGCGCGTTTGCGCGAAGGCGACGAGCCGCCGCGTCTCGCTTTCGGAGAGCAGCAGCTGTTCTTCCACATAGGCACCCGGCGCGGCCGTGCCGTCGAGTTCGGGGCGTCCCAGCACGAGCGGCGTCGTGGCCGGGAAATCCTCCAGCTTCGTCTTCCAGAAGCGTTCCGCCGCGGTGGCGTCCTGGCGCGCCAGCCAGCGCACGTAATCGGCGAAGGCGGGCGGCGCGGCGCGCTGCGGGGCGCCTTCGTCCGCCAGGTCCTGATAGGTGGCGGCCACTTCGCTCAGGAGCCGGGCGGAGCTCCACCCGTCGAGCAGGATGTGGTGATGGCTCCAATGGAAGCGCCATGCGTGATCTTCCACGCGCAGCAGCGCGAGCCGCATCAGCGGCGCCCGGGTAAAGTCGAAGCCGCGTGCGCGGTCTTGCGCCACGTAGGCCGCCCAACGCCGCTCCGCCTCGTCGGCGGACGCCGCGCGCAGATCCTCGTCATGCCAGGGCAAGTCGATACGGCGATGCACGACCTGCACGGGGCTTTCGATTTCTTCCCAGTGAAACGAGGTTCGCAGGATGTCGTGCCGGTGCGCCACCGTCTCCCACGCGCGGCGGAACCGTTCGACGTCGAGTGCCCCGTCGATACGAAAATCGAGGCTGCTGAAATAGGCATCCGATGCCGGTTCGTACAGGCTATGGAACAGCATGCCCTGTTGGGTCGGTGTCAGCGCGTAGACGTCGGCGATCTCGTCCGGTATGACCGAGGCCAGCGCCTGCGGCAGCGCATTCGCCGGCTGGCCCGACGCGGGCTGCGCCGATGCGGACTGGACGGCATGGTCGGCGACCAGAGCTTCGAGCGCCGCGATGTAGGCATGTGCCACGCGCCGGATGGTGTCGGCGTCGTGGCAGGCGCGGCTGAATTCCCATGCAACGTGCAGGCGGTTACCGGTCACGTAGGCGTTGACGTCGAGCAGGTGCTCGCGCAGCTGCTTCGCATTGCGGCCGTCTCCGCTCGGCTCCGCGGCCTGTTTCCAGTCGCGGGCGGCGTTCAGCATCTGATCGGTCTGACCCAGGTAGTTGAACAGCAGCCGAGGCCGCGGAACAGGGCCGTCGAGCCGGTCCCGCAGCAGACCGTAGGTGAGGCCCGCGCTCGGTACGGCGCGCAGTTGCGTCTTGATCGACGCAACCAGGCGAGCCGGGTCGTGCGAGCCGGCATCGACCGTCAGCACGACCGGGAACACGGACGTGAACCAGCCCACCGTGCGCGAGATGTCGAGATCCGCGATCAGTTCCTCGCGCCCGTGCGCTTCGAGATCCACCAGCACGTCGGCGCATCCGCTCCAGTTGCCGACGGCACGCGCGAGCGCGGCCAGCAGCACGTCGTTGATCTGCGCGTCGTAGGCGCGGGGCGCCGCGCCCAGCAAGGCCGCGGTCGCGGATTCGCCCAGCTCGACCACGATCGTTTCGGCGGACGACACGGAATTGGCGGCAGCCGTTGCGGTGCGATCGAGCGGCAGGCCGGGCAGGGTGGCACGCGCCAACGCCTGCCAGTGGGCGAGGTCGGCGTCGGCGGCGCCGGAGCCGGCCCAAACCGAGATGGCCCGGGTCCATGCGGTCCACGTCGCGCCGCCGCCCGCGAATTCGGGAGCCTGGCCGTGGCGCAGGCGAGTATAGGCGTCGTACACGGTTTCGAGCAGCGCGCCCCATGACACGCCGTCGATGACCAGATGATGGGCGACCAGCAGCAAGCGCAGCGATCGGCCTTCGTCGAGGCGGAACAGGTCCGCGCGCACGACGGGGCCGTCCGACAGATTCAGGCTCGCATGAGCGTGCGCGACGTGCTGCGCGAGCTGATCGCGCCCGATCTCGACTACGCCGACGGGAATCTCAGGATCGTCGACGACTTCCTGGATCCAGCCGGACTCGCCCGCACGAAAGCGCAGCCGCAGCGCGTCATGCCATTTGACCGCGTGCCGCAGCGCCTGGCGCAGCAAGACCGGATCGACATCCGCCGGCACGTCGAGCAGGACCGCCTGGTTGTACTGGTCCTGGTCGTCCTTGCGCTGAGCGAAGAAGTCCTTCTGGATCGGCGTCAGCGGCAGCGGGCCGGACGACGCGACGAACTCCGCCGCGCCGAGCGTGGCGCGGGTGGCCACGGCGGCGAGTTCGGCAACCGTCGGATGCTGGAAGATGAGCCGGGTGGTGAGCTTCAGCCCCGCCTTGGCGGCCAGCGACACGATGCGCATGCTGAGAATCGAATCGCCGCCCAGCGCGAAGAAATTGTCGTGGATGCCCGGCGCCGGAATGCCCAGCGCTTCGCCCCAGAGGCGGCACAGCAGCGTCTCGGTGGGCGTGCGGGGCAAGGTCGGCGCCTGTCCCGCAGCGGACAGCCGCGCGCGGTCCAGCGGGGGCAGCGCGTTGCGGTCGATCTTGCCGTTGCCGCTCAAGGGCAGCGCGTCGAGCACCACGTAGATGCCGGGCACCATGTAGTCCGGCAGCGTGGCGGACAACGCGGCGGCAATCTCCGCGTCGCTCAGCGACGCGCCGGCGCGGAACGCGACATACGCGCACAGCGCGGCGCGGCCGGCGTCGTCGCGATAATCGAGCGCGGCCGCCTGGCGGATTTCCGGAATGGCGGCCAGCGCGTTGTCGATCTCCCCGAGTTCGATGCGGTAGCCGCGGATCTTCAGCTGATGGTCCTTGCGGCCGTAGAGCACGATCGAACCATCGGGGAGATAGCAGCCGATGTCGCGGGTGCGGTACATGCGCACACCGCTCTCCGCGCGGAACGGATCCTCGAGGAACGCTTCCCGCGTGCCGGCCTCGTTGTTGAGATAGCCGCGGCCGACGGCGACGCCGGATACGCACAGTTCGCCGGGAACCCCGATCGGGCACAGGTTCATCTGCGGGTCGACGACATAGATGCGCACGTTGCGGACCGGCTTGCCGACCGGTACGTAAGGCGTGGTCGGCGCGCACGTCATGCGGTGCTGCGCGACGTCGTCGGACGCTTCGGCCGGGCCGTACGCGTTCACCACCGCGATGTCCGGGAACACGTCGAACCAGCGCTTCACCAGGGCCGGGCTGACCATCTCGCCGGTGACGAGGAGGTGCCGCAGGTGCCGCATCAGCGCGGGCCGTTCCGACGCGTGGTCGAGCACGGCGGACAGATAGGACGGCACCAGTTCGAGGATGCTGATCCGGGCGGCTTCCAGGGTCGCGACGAACGACGCCGGGTCGCGGATGCACGCGTCGTCGACGATCACGGTCTTGCCGCCGACGAGCGGCGCGGTGAAAAATTGCCAGACCGAAATATCGAAGCAATGCGGCGCGGTTTGCGCGATCACCGACGACGCCGAGATCGAAAACTCGTCGATTTCGGCGAGCATGTGATTCAGCATGCCGGCGTGCTCGACCATCGCCCCTTTGGGCTTGCCGGTCGAACCGGACGTGTAGATCACGTAGGCGAGGCTGTCGGGCGATACGGGGCGGCCGGGATTGGCGTCGTCGACGATATCGGTGGCGGTATCGAGCGACACGACCGGCGCGAGCGCGGCCAGCTCGGGCGGCAGGAGGCCGTCGCAGGTCATGACGAGCGCGGCGCCGGAATCCTCGAGAATCGTGCGGATGCGGGCCGCCGGATAGTCGGGGTCGATCGGGATATAGGCGGCGCCGCACTTCCAGACCGCGAGGATCGCCTCCATCAGACGCTCCGACCGGTGCATGCAGATCGCGACCAGCGCGTCCGGCCGCAGCTCGACGGCGGCCAGCAGGCGGTGCGCCGTGCGGTTGGCGCGGGCGTTCAGCTCGCCCGCGCTCAGGACGATATCCCGGTACTCGACCGCCGGCCGCTCGGGGTGGTCCGCCGCGGCCTGTTCCAGGCGATGCACCACGGTGCGCGCGGCGTCGAACGGCACGTCGGTGTCGTTGAAGGTGTCCAGCAACTGCCGGCGTTCGGCCTCGGGCAGCATCGGCAGGCGCCCGAGCAGCCGGTTCGGATCGGCCGCGAATGCGTCGAGCGTCGCGGCCACGTGGCCCAGCATCCGCTGCATGGTGTCTTCATCGAAGCGCCGCGGATCGAACGACAGCTCCATCTTCCAGTCGTCGCGCGCCGTCACGACGAATTCGAGCGGGATGTCGGCGCGGTTGTAAAGCTGCACCTCGTCGACCGCCAGGCCATGCGCGCCGTGCGTCAGCGACGCATCGAGCGGGTAATTCATGAACGTGATGTTGCTCTCGAACAGCGGCGTCGTCAGCGGCACTTCGCTGCAGCGCTGGATATCGGGAAGCGGGGTGTGCTCGAACTGCGCACGGGCGGCCACGCGCGCCTGGATCATCTTCAGCCAGGCCGCGAGCGGCTGCCGCGGGTCGACCCGCACCCGCACCGGCACCGTATTGATGAACAGGCCGAGCATGGTTTCGATCCCCGGCAGGTTGGCGCCCCGTCCGGACACGACGGCGCCGAACACCACGTCGGTTTCCCCGCTGTAACGCGACAGCACGAGCGCCCAGGCCGCTTGCGCGAGGGTGTTGAGGGTGACGTGATGCCGGGCCGCGAATTGCCGCAGGCGCGCGCTCAGGTCGGCCGACAGGTCGGCCTGGACTTGCGCGAGGCCCTGGCCGAAGCGCTCGCCCGCTTCCGCGCGCGCTGCCGTGGGCAGCGGGGTCGGCGAGCGGAACCCTTCGAGATAGCGCGTCCAGTATTGCTGCGCGGCTTGCGGTTCGCGCTGCTGCAGCCACTGGATGTAGTCGCGATAGGGGCGCACCGCGGGGAGCGCCGGCGGCGCGCCGCGCGTGAGCGCGCCATAGACCTCGAAAATTTCCTCGATGACGAGCGACAGGCACCAGCCGTCGGCCAGGATGTGATGGTGGCTCCAGCTGAACAGGTACGCGTCGTCGGCGACGCGCACGAGCCGGCAGCGCACGAGCGGCGCGCGATCGAGCGCGAAGCCCTCGGCCAGATCGTTGTCGAGATGCGTGCGCCACCGCGTGCGCTGTTCGTCTTCCGGCAGGTCGCGCCAGTCGTCCTGCACCCACGGCAGCGCGGCGTGCGCGTGCACGACCTGCATGGGCTTGTCGAATTCCTCCCAATGGAACGACGTGCGCATCACCGGATGCCGATCGACCAGCTGCTGCCATGCGGCATGAAACAGCGCGGGGTCGAGGCTGCCGGTGATCCGGCAACCGAGCTGGTTGAAGCTGCTTCTCGTGCCGGGCGAGTGCACGGCATGAAAGAGCATCGCCTCCTGCATCGGGGAGAGCTCGTAGATATCGGCAATGGTGGGGGATGTCACGATTTGATCCTTGAGACAAGCGCGTCCAACGCTTCCTGGCTGATGCGCGCGGCCGGAAAATCCGTCGGGCTCAGCCCGCGCGGGTCGCCGCCGCTGGCCGCGACGATCGACAGCAGACGGCTGCGGTAGCACTGCGTCAGCTGCGCGATGGCGTCCGGCGCGCAGGCTTCCCGGTTGTAGTGCCAGGTCAGGCGCAAACGCCCGTCGCACACCATCCCGTCGATCTCGAAAAGATGGCCGCGCCGCGCGCGCGCGCTGTGCTCGGGGCTCTGGAAGTCGAGCACCGGCTTCCAGCCCGTGTCGTCGGTCAGCACGCGATCGATCTGGCCGAGATAGTTGAAGCGCACCGGCGCCGGCGGCTGCCGTTCCAGTGCTGCCGCGATGCCGGCGTCCTTGCCGAGGTAGCGTGCGATGCCGTAGCCGAGCCCGCGCATCGGCACCGCGCGCAATTGTTCCTTGACGTTGCGCAACGCCTCGGCCGCCACGGTGGCGTCGCCGGCATTCAGGAACACCGGATAGTGCGCGGTGAACCAGCCGATGGTGCGCGACGTATCGACACCGTCGAAGAGGTCCTCGCGGCCGTGGGCTTCGAGATCGACGACCAGCGAAGCGTTGCCGGTCCAGTCGCCGAACGCGAGCAGCAGGGCCGTCAGCAGCACTTCATTGATCTGGGTGTTGAAGGCGCGCGGCACGTCCTGCAACAGCGCGAGCGTCTGCTGGGCGTCGAACTCGATGAACGTCGAGCCGGCTTCGGCGACGGTGCCGACCGGCATGTCGTCGAAGCCGGACGGTTCTTCGGCGTTCGCCTGGAGCCAATAGTCCAGTCCGTCGAGCGCGCTCGCGCCGAGTTGGGACAGACGCGTCGACCAGTCGCGCCAGGCCGTCGTCCTGGCCGGGAGCTGCACCGCTTCGCCCGCCTCGAGCTGGCGGCACGCCGTGTACAGGTCTTCGAACAGGATGCGCCACGAGACGCCGTCGATCACCAGGTGATGCGCCACCACGAGCAGGCGCTGCGGCTCGCCGGGACCGAACTGGAACAGGTGGGCGCGCAGCAGCGGCGGCGCGGACAACGTGAAGCTTTCCTGCATGCGGGTGGCGGTCGCGAGCATCTCGGCCTGCCGCGCGGCGGGCGCCGCGCCGGCCAGCGACGTGACGCCGAGCGGGATCGCCAGCGGCGGCGCCGCATGCGATTGCTGCCACGCGCCGGCGACGCGCTCGAAACTCAGCCGCAGCGCGTCATGATGCGTCGCGACGGCCGCCAGCGCGCGCTCGATCACGTCCGGCCGCAGCGACGCGGGCACCTCGATCATGGTCGACTGGTTGTAGTGGTGCGGATCCGCCACGTCTTGCGCGAAGAACCAATGCTGGATCGGCGTCAGCGGGGCGGGACCGACCACCGGCTCCTGAGGAATCCGGATGGGTGGCGCGTCCACGACAACCCGGGCGAGGTCGGCGATGGTCGGATGGGCGAAAAACTGATCGGCGGTGAATCGCAGGCCGACTTGCTGGGCCATCGACATCACCTGAATGAGCAGGATCGAGTCGCCGCCCAGTTCGAAGAAATTGTCGTGCACGCCGATCGGCTCGCGGCCCAGCACCTCCGACCAGATCGTGCCCAGGCGCGCCTCGACGTCATTGGTCGGCGCGGCATACTCGGCTTCGCTCGCCACGGGCGCCAGTTCCAGCGCGGCGAGCACCTTGCGGTCGGGCTTGCCGTTCGGTGTCAGCGGCAACCGTTCGAGCGTCACGATCGATGCCGGCACCATGAACTCGGGCAGGCGTTCCTTCAGGTATGCCCGCAGGCCGGCGACGCTGGCCGTCGCCGTCTCGACGCAGGCCACCAGCTGCCGGTGCTGCGGCGTGTCCTCGCGCACGAACACGATCGCGTCCGCGACGTCGGCGTGCTGCCTGAGCGCCGCTTCGATTTCCCCCATTTCGATGCGATAGCCGCGAATCTTCACTTGCATGTCGCGGCGCCCGGTGACTTCCAGATTGCCGTCAGGCAGCCAGACGCCGAGGTCGCCGGTGCGATAGAGGCGCTCGCCCGGCTCGAACGGGTGGTCGACGAAAGCGGCGGCAGTCAGGTCGTCCCGGCCGACGTAGCCGCGCGCCAGCGCGATGCCGGACACGCAGATCTCCCCCGTGCAGCCCTCGGGCGCCAGTGCCCCGTGCTCGTCGAGCAGGTACAGGTGCGTATTGTGGATCGGCCGGCCGACCGGCAGACGGGCGCCGTAGGCGGTGGCCGGATCGACCACGTAGTCCGCGATGCAGACGGTGGCCTCGGTGGGGCCGTACGAGTTGTGGCACGTGCGGGTGCGGGCCAGCTCGCGCAGATCCGCCACGCGGGCGTTGTCGCCCGCGCTGATGACCCGTTTCACGGCGCCGAGCGCGTTCCAGTCGAGCGCGGCGAGATAGGCAGGCGTCGCGTTGACGGTGGTGACGCCCTGCTGCGCGATATATTCGACGAAACGCGGCACGTCCCGGATCACGGCAGGCTTCGCCAGCACCAGGCGCGCGCCCGCGAGCAGCGTGACGAAAATCTCCATGATCGAACCGTCGAAGCCCGGGGAGTAGAACTGGACGAACCGGTCGGCGGCATCGAAACCGAAGGCGTCCACATGGTATTGCGCCATGTTCAGGAGGCCTGCGTGTTCGAGCACGACGCCCTTGGGCACGCCCGTGGAGCCGGACGTGTAGATGATGTACGCGGCGTCGTCCGGCCGGACCTCGACCTGCGCCGATGCCGCTGCGGGTGCCAGCGTGTCGAGCTGAAAGTCGAGGGCGAACATCGGAATCGCCCAGAAATCGGCGAGCAGCGGCAGGTGTTCCGAGTGCGTCAGCAGCGCCTTGACCTTCGCGTCCTCGATCATGAAGCGCAGGCGCTCCTGCGGAAACTCCGGGTCGAGCGGCAGATACACCGCGCCCGCCTTGAGCGCGCCGAGCAGGCCGACGATCCAGCGCTCGGAACGGTCGGCCACCACGCCCACCACGTCGCCGCGTTCGATCGCGTATTCCGTGAGCAGGAAGCTCGCGAGCCGCGACGCCTGATCGTCCAGTTCGGCATAGGTCAGCGATGCGTCGGCGGTCGCCACGGCGATGCTGTCCGGCGCGGCCGCGACCCGTTGCGCGAACTGCGCCAGGAAGGTGCCCTGCACCGCGACGGGCGCCGCATGCGAACGAAGTCGCGCACGTTCGTCGTCGTCGAGCAGCGAGACGGTGTCGAGCGGCGCATCCAGCGTGCCGAAGCCGGCCAGGACGTTGCGCAGGTGCCGCGCGACATGCTGGAGATAATGCAGCGTGAACACAGTCGGCCGGCCCGTCAGCACGATCTCGTAGCGCTCGCGATGCCGGATCTCGATCGACAGGTCGTAGTCCGCCGACGGCCACTCTTCATGAAGACCGTCGAAGCGCACGCCTACGTTGGTCGTGCGGCGCTCGCCATGCAGCTTGTGCGCCAGCGCGGCGATCGGAAAGTCCTGATACGAATAGCTGCGCTGTACCCTGTCGCGAACCTGGTTCAGATACGCGCGTACCGTGGGCCCGGGCTGGATCGCGTCGAACAGCGGGACGGGGTCGGCCGAACCGCTCGCGGGTTCGACGATCAGGTGCGGCGACTCCACGAACAGGCCGGCCGTGCCGTCGTAGCGCCCGAGGACACGGAACAGGGCCGCCAGCAGCACGACGAAAGCGCCCAACGCCTGACCGGCAGCGAGCTTCTCCAGCACCTGCGACGCATCGCCGTCGAGCTCGAACGTCAGTTCCGGTGCCGGGCCGAGCGGCAGCGCATAGGCTTGCCACGCCTGCTGAAGCCGGAAGTCTTCGTCGATGCGACCGAGCGCGTCGCTCCAGAACGCCACGTGTTCCTGGTATTGCCCGCTGGTCGAGAGCGTGTTGAGATTCAGTTCTGACACAGCACGATCTCCCTCGTCGCGTACAGGATTTCGGAATCGATGCCCTTGGCCTTGCAGTGCGCGACGAACTGGGTGGACTGGATATGGCTGGGCGAGTTTTCGTCGAAGGTGTTGTCGAGGAGGTAATTCAGCCACGGCTCCTGACCCATCGCGTAGACATAGGCCGCGTTGAACGCGAAATCGTCCACCAGCGCGGCGGCCTCGCCGAACTGGCAGCCGCGCGCACGGCGCGACTGATCGATGTCGCGCGGCAGCGCCTTGGGAAACAGCGGGCCACAGACCCACGACGGCGGCGCGCCCTCGGTTTCCATCCCGACGAACAGGGTGTCCGGCTTGCCGGCGAGCCGGAAGACGTGCTCGTAAAGGGTGGGGTCCAGGTTGCACGAATCGGCGATGCACAGCACCGAGCGCGTGCCGAAGCGGATCATGAAGCCCTGCTTGCTCTGGATCGCCAGGTCGTTGTGTTCGCCCAGGAACGGAATGGCGGTGATGGCGCCGTTGGTCACCTTGATTTCCTGAGCATCCCGAACTTCCAGCACGTCGTCGAAGCCGAGCTTGCGCAACGCCAGTTGCAGTGACGGATCTTGCGGAAAACCGTCCAGGTTCCTGCCGACCACCACGGTCTTGACCTTGTGGCGAAGCTGCAGCAGCGTTTCCAACACGATGTGATCGTGATGGCTGTGCGTGATCAGCACGTAGTCGATCTGGTCCGGCAGGTCGGCGAAGGTATAGCGCGGCAGCGCGGTGTCGTAGCCGTAGCTGATCACCGGATCGATCAGGATGCTCACGCCGCGGCTCTGAATCAGCAGGCACGCGTGGCCGTAGTAACGGATGCGGATGTCGTCGCCATCGAACGAACGATCCGGTTTCGGTGCCGGCGCCTCCTCGACGAAGAACGAGCGGAACAGCGGCTCGTCCTTCTCCTCCACGCGCATCAGATCGACGATTTTCGCGTAGCTGCCGGGCGTGTCGCGCATGCGGAACAGCACGTCGAGCGCGCGATCGTCGAAGGCCGTGTTGCTGAACACCGTGCGCTCGTCGCTGAGCCGGGGCGTGCTGAGAATGAATGGCCGCGGCGTGTGCTCGTCGATCGCCGACAGCGCGATGCTCTGCGCGTCGCGCACATAAAGCGGGCTCGCGTACAGCAAGCTCTCGTAGACCCGAAAGGACGGGTTGTGGTTCAGGTCGTAGTAGATCTCGACATAGCCTTTCAACACCTCGGGAATCTGCGGGTAGAGCGGGTCCGACGCCATCCCCTTGGCCTGTTCCAGCAGCAGCGTGGAGAAGGCCTTATAGGCCTTCGCCAGTTCCAGTTGCCCGGTCGCGCGCCGGGTGGTCTGCTCGATCAGCGCGCGGATCTCGTCGACGCGCTTGCCGTCCAGATCGAGGAACGGGCCGCCGCGCATCGCCGGATCCTTGCACGCCGCCGCATGCATCATCGGCGACGCGACATAGGACTTCATCAGCGGCAGGAACCGCTCGGCCACGTTGAGTGCGGCGGTCAACGGCGGAAGCGTGTGAAACCACGCGTACCAGCCGTTGATCAGCGGTTCGAACTGGATGTTTTGCCGCAGGTAGACCTGCGTGTTGGACGAAATGGTCAACGAAGGCTCCTTAGAATGCACTGAGTTCGACGGTGGGCTGGCGGGCTTCGGCCTGCAGCACGGGTTGTCCCAAGGTCAGGTTCCGGATGCGAACGCCCGGATTGGCCAGCACTTCGCCGATGACGGACGTCAGCTCGTTGGCGAGACCCTGCACCAGCGCCTCGCTGAAGCGCCCGGCGTGATAGACGACGCGGATCGCGAGGCCCTCGGCGCGCGGCTCGGCCAGGAACCAGAAGTCCGTCGCGGCTTCCGTGTCCGCGCCTTGCAGGTCGTGGTCCGGCAGCTCGGCGATGCGCACCTGTCCCGCGTAGCGATCGACGGCGCCTTGTCGCTGGTTCTGCAGCGTCAGGCCGATGTCGAACAGCGGATTGCGTCCCGCGACGCGTTTGATGCGCAGGTCGTCGAGCAAGCGATCCAGCGGATACAGCGGGTGCGAGAACGCTTCGAGGGTGGTGTCCCGCACGCGGGTCAGCAGCGTATCGAAACGATCGTCGCCGGCGACGCGATCGCGCAGCGCCAGCACGTTCAGATAGGGGCCGACCTGCGACTCGAGTTCGGGAAGCTCGCGGCCCGCGACCGGCGTGCCGACGACGATGTCCTCCTGGCCGGAGCGGCGGTAGAACAGCGCCTTGATCGCGGACAGCAGCGCGATGAACAAGGTCGCGCCGTGGCGTTTGCCGAGCGATTCCAGCGCCGTCGTCTCGGCGGCGGGCAGCTCGAACCGCCAGGTTTTCCAGCTCGGCGCGGCCGGCTGCTCGATGTCGCCCGGCAGTTCCAGCGCGCGCAGGCCGCCGCCCAGCCTGGTCAGCCAGTATTCCTTCATGCGTTCGCCGTCCGGCCCGGCGAGCAGGCGGTTCAGCCAGCCGGCGTAATCCTTGTACTGGATCGAGAGCGCGGGCAACGGATTGTCGCGACGCTGGACCAACGCGTCATAGATCTTCGACAGGTCGTCGAGCAGCACCTCCGTCGACCAGCCGTCGCTCACGATGTGATGCATCGTGCAGATGCAGACGTGGCGGACTTCGGAGAGCCTGAGCAGCTTGACGCGGAACAGCGGCCCGGTGCCGAGATCCATCGGCGCGAGCCGTTCGCGCGCGGTGATCGACATGGCCTGGGCATCCCGGTCCTCGGCTTCCTGCAAATCGATGACCTCGACCGGGAAGGCGGCTTCGCCCGGAGGCAGCACCTGCTGGACCGGCTGATTGCCGGACAGCACGAAACGCGTGCGCAAGATCTCGTGACGTTCGCTCAATGCACGGAACGCCCGCACGAGCGCGTCCACGTCCAGCACCCCTTCGAACAGCAGGGACGTGGGCAGCGGCCCGCCGGCTTGCGCCCCATTCAGGCGATCCTGGACCCACAGCCGCGTCTGGGCGGGCGAGAGTGCGTAATGTTCCTGCGCCGGCAGCGGCGTGACCGGCGCGTAATCGATCGGCTGCGTATCGGCGATGCGTTTCGCGAGGCTAGCAATGGTGGGATGCGAGAACAGGCTGCGGATTTCCAGTTTCACCCGCAGGTCGCGGCGAATGCGCGCGGCGACCTTCGTCGCGGAAAGCGAATTGCCGCCCAGCTCGAAGAAATTGGCGGTCGTGCTGATCCGGGCCTGGCCGAGCACTTCCTGCCAGATTGCCGTCAACTGCGCTTCGAGCGCGTTGGCGGGCGCAACGTGGTCCAGGCCGTCGCCGGGTTCAGGCAGTCTGGCGCGATCGAGCTTGCCGTTGGGCAGTTGCGCGAACGCGGGCAC
This sequence comes from Burkholderia sp. 567, assembly GCF_040545115.1. NCBI lineage: Bacteria > Pseudomonadati > Pseudomonadota > Betaproteobacteria > Burkholderiales > Burkholderiaceae > Burkholderia > Burkholderia sp. 567. The sequence goes on along the minus strand of NZ_JBEPLG010000003.1, from coordinate 67,702 downwards.
GACGACGAATGCGGACGGCACCATGTAATCCGGCAGCCGCTGCCGCAGGTGCCCGCGTACCGCTGCGATCAGTTCGGCTTCGGGGTGCGACGAGCGCAGCCATGCGACGAGTCGCGCGCCATCGTCCGCACCGCGCAGTGCCACGACCGCGGCCTCGACCAGCGGATGCGATGCCAGCGCCGCCTCGATTTCACCGGGTTCGATGCGCAGGCCGCGCAGCTTGATCTGATGGTCGATGCGGCCGAGGAATTCGATATTGCCGTCGGGCCGGTAGCGCGCGAGATCGCCGGTGCGGTAGAGGCGGGCATGCGGATCGGCGGAGAACGGATCGGCGATGAACTTCTCGGCGCTCAACTCGGGCTCGCCATGGTAGCCGCGCCCGACCGGCGTGCCGCCGATCAGCAGCTCGCCCGCCACGCCGATCGGCACGGGCTGCAGCTGCGCGTCCACGATGTAGACGCGCGTATTGGCGATGGGCCGCCCGATCGGCACGATGCGGTGCGGGTCGTCGCGCCGGCATTCCCATGCGGTCACGTCGACGGCGGCCTCGGTGGGGCCGTAGAGGTTGAACAGCCTGACGTCCAGCCGCGCGAGGCAACGCTGCTGCAGATCGAATGGCAGGGCTTCGCCGCTGCACACGACGCGGCGCAGCGACGTGCAGTGCGCGTCGAGGTCCGGATGATCGAGAAAGGCGCGCAGCATCGAGGGCACGAAATGGACCGTGGTGATCCGTTCGCGCTCGATGAGTTCGACCAGATAGTCGGTCTCGCGCTGGCCGCCGGGCCGGGCGAACACGAGGCGCGCGCCGGTGATGAGCGGCCAGAAGAATTCCCAGACCGACACGTCGAAGCTGAACGGGGTTTTCTGCAGCACGGCATCGTCGGCGCCGAGCGTGTACGCGTGTTGCATCCACAGGATGCGGTTGGTGATGGCGCGATGGGTGTTGAGCGCGCCCTTGGGCCTGCCGGTCGAGCCGGAGGTGTAGATCATGTAGGCAAGGTTGTCGCCGCTCAGCGCGGGCGCGGGGTTGGACGCGGGCGCGGCATCGAGGTCGAGCGTGTCGCGATCAACGACGATCACGCGGGCGTCGGTGTCGGGAAGCGCGCCAAGCAGATGCTGCTGGGTGAGGAGCCAGCGCAGCTGCGCGTTGTCGATCATGAAGCGCACGCGCTCGGCGGGGTATTCCGGGTCGACGGGGACGTAAGCGCCGCCGGCCTTGAGGATCGCGAGCAGCGCGATGATCATGTCGAGCGAGCGCTCCATCGCGACGCCGACGAGGGCATCGGGGGCGACGCCGAGCTCGATGAGGCGGTGGGCGAGGCGATTGGCGCGCAGGTTGAGTTCGGCGTAGGTGAGCGCGACGTCGTCGTAGACGGCTGCGACGGCATCGGGCGTGCGCTCGACCTGCTGTTCGAACAACCGGTGCAGCGGTTGTGCGGCGGCGTCACCGAAATCCGTCTCGGTCCGATTCCACTCGACGGTCAGCAGGTTCCGCTCCGCCTCGCTCGTCAGCGGCAGCCGCGCAACGGCGGCCGACGCATCGTCCGCGACACGCGTCAGCAAGGTCCGGTAGATCCCGAGAAAACGTTGCACCGTGCGCTCGTCGAACAGATCGCTGTTGTAGTCGCAGTCGATCAGGAGTGCCTGCCCCGCGTCGAGGACGTTGACGTTCAGATCGAACGCGGTATGGCGGATCAGCGGCGTGACCAGGTCGACCGTCAGGCCGGGCAATTCGGGCAGCGCCGACACGGGTTCCAGATTGAAGACGACCGAGACCAGCGGGGCGGCGTTGAGATCGCGCTGCGCGCCGATTTCGCGCACCAGTTCGGCGAACGGGAAATCCTGGTGCTCGAGCGCGTCGAGCAGGTTCTGGCGGGTGCCAGCCAGGAAGCTGGCCACGGTGGCCTGCTCCGGCAGCGTGGAGCGCAACGGCAGCAGATGCGTGCAGTAGCCGGCGAGGCGATCGCTGCCAGCCACGGAGCGGCCGGTCACCGGGATGCCGGTGACGATCTCCTGCTGGCCGGTGATGCGGTGCAGGAACAGATTGAAGCCCGCGAGCAGCATCATGTAGAGCGTGCAGCCGTTCTGACGGGCGGCGGTGCGCAGCGACGCGGCCTCCGCCGCGTCCAGATGCAGGGACACGCGCGCGCCGTGAAACGTCTTCACCGCGGGCCGCGGGTAATCCAGCGGAAGATTCAGCGGTTCGGCCTGGCGCGCGCATTGCGCCAGCCAGTACGCGCGATTCGCCTTCGTTTCCGGGCTGTGGCGCTGGCCGTCGAGCTGCTTCAGGTACTCGCGGAACTGCAGCGGCGCCGCGGCCGGTGCAGCACCGGCATAAGCGCGGGCGAGATCCTCGAGCAGGATGCCGAACGTCGAGCCGTCACAGATGATGTGATGGGCCGTCATCACCAGCAGGTGACGCGTGCTGTCCAGGCGCACGAGCGCGGCGCGAAAGAGCGGACCGTTCACGAGGTCGAACGGCTGGCGGCTTTCGTGGTCGCGCCACGCGTCCTGGTTCGTGTCGATCAGCGGAATCTGAAGCTTCAGCGACGGATGCACGATCTGGCCCGACCCGTCCGGCGTCAGCGTGGTGCGCAGCGCTTCGTGCCGGTCGACGAGACCCTGCACGGCCGCGCGCATGGTGGCCTCGTCGAGCCGGCCATTCAGTTCGAGGGTGGTGTTGACGTTGTAGGCCAGCGATCCTTCGGGATCGACTTCTGACAGGATCCACAGCTGACGTTGCGCTTCGCTCAGCGCGGCCACCGTGCCGTGCTTCGAGTGAGGCCGGATGAAACCGCCCCGGCGCAGGTCGGCGACGCTGTCCTTCACCGCCCGGATGAACCGGTCGATATCGGCTTCCGTATGCGCGGTGGAGAGGAAGCAGGTGCGCCACTCCCAGATGTAGATGCCCTTTTCGAGCATGTGATAGAAGAACAGGTCGAGGTTCTCGGTGAATTCGAAACGGAACATCGAGCCGAACCACGTGACCTTGATCGGCGCCTCGGCCTCCGCGAAAAACGCATTCAACGTTTCGGCGATTTGCGCGGTCCGCTCGTTGAGCGCGGCCTGCAGCGCCGGCCCCTCCTGTTCGATCTTCTCCAGCACGGCCAGCGCGGCCGCCATCGCGAGCGGATACTGGCAGAAGGTGCCGCCGAACGCGGTGCGGTCGGCCGCGGGGAACGAGTGGTCGCCGTAGGTCCACATGCCGCCGTCGATGGCGTCCATGAAGCGGCTGGAACCGGCGATGACGCCCAGCGGCAGGCCGCCGCCGATGATCTTGCCGTACGTCGCGAGATCGGCCCGGACCCCGAACATGGCCTGGGAGCCGCCCGGATGGACGCGGAAGCCGGTGATCATTTCGTCGAAGATCAGCGCGATCCCGGCCTCCTCGGTGATGCGGCGCAGCTCCTTGAGGAATGCGACGGGCTGCAGGGACGGGTTGCGGCTCTGCACCGGCTCCACCATCACGGCGGCGAGGGTCGACGCCATCCCGCGAATGGCCTCGAGCGCGGCGTCGCTGCCGTAGTCGAGCAGCACCATGTTCTCGACCGAACCGAACGGCACGCCGGGGGCGATGGTTTCCGTCACGCCTTCCGCGTTCGCCGCGGCGAGCGTGCCATCGGCATGGCCGTGATACGAATGCGTGAACATCACGATCTTGTCGCGCCCGGTCACGGCGCGCGCGAGCCGCATCGCGGTCATGACCGCCTCGGTGCCGGTGTTCGAGAAAGCCACGCGATCGAGACCGGTGACGCGCGAAAAGCGCGCGGCCACTTCGCCGACGAGGCTCGAGCGCGCGCCCAGTTCGAGCGGGCGCTGCCACTCGCGGGTGACCTGGTGCTGGATGAAGTCCGGCGTGTGGCCGAACAGATGCACGCCGAAGCCCATCGTGAAATCGATGTACTCGTTGCCGTCGATATCCCACAGCCGCGAACCGGCCGCGCGATCGCCGACGATCGGATACAGCATCTCCTTGGTCGAAAACCGGAAGCCGACCGTGGCACGGCTGTCGGCCAGCACCGGGCGGGACGCCTGCACCGATTCCTTCGATTTCCGGGTGCGCGTCGTGTAACGCACGATCAGCGCTTCGAGATGCTCCTGCTGCACGGCGGACAAGCCGCGCGCCCGCTGTTCGACCGGGCTGCCCCACGGCATCATCGGCTTGGACGGCCGATTGTCCGCCGCGGCCGCGGTTGCAGGCGCGGGCTTCGTTGCGGGCCCGGCGGCCGGGGCCGCGATCGCGGCCTTCGGTGTGACGTTGGCGACGCTCGCAGCGCTCGCGACGGCTTGCGCGGCGATCGTCGTCGGCCGGACGCCGGCCTGGCCGGTCAGCGACGTGCGCAGCAATTCCATCTGCTGGCCCATGACGCGGGACAGCAACTGATTCTGCTCCCGCAATACGCGCTCGACCGTGGAGCCGCCTTCGGCCGCCACCCATTCCGCCGGGGCGGCGAGCGGCGCAAGCGCCGCTTCGGACGGCGCGACCGCCACCGCGGACAGCCCGGCTTCGGCCGTGGCCTCGGGCTCGACCGGGGCCGCAACCGCCGGCAGATTGTCCGCGACGTACTCGGCGAGCGCCTGCACCGTCGCCAGGTCTTCGAAGAAGCGGCGCATGACCAGCTTCACGCCGTACTGTTTCTCGATGTGCCGGATGGCCTCGATCAGCACGATCGAGTCGGCGCCCATCTCCAGGAACGGCAGGTCGATGTTGATGGTGGCGGGATCGGCCTGGATCAATTCGCCGATCTTGCCGCGAAGCCATTCGAGAACCTCGCCGCTACGGTTGTGCGTCGGCGTTGCAGCGATGGGTGATGCGCTTGTCTGAGTCATGGACATGTCCGCTTTCTGGAACCAGGTACGGCTGCGTTGGAAGGGATAGGACGGCAATGCGACGCGCGTGGGCGCGGGTGTTTCGGTGGGGGCCCAGTCGACATCGACGCCGCGCGCATACAGGCTCGACAGCGTTTCGATCAGCGCTTGCTGCTCGACTTGCGGCCGCTGCAGCGCAAGGAACTGGATCCCGGCGTCCGGCGCACAGCACGCGCGGGCCAGGTTGACGAGCACCGGCTTGGGACCGATTTCGACCAGCAGGTTGAATCCGGCTTCGGCGAGGCGCTCGACGCTGCTCGCGAACTGCACCGGCTCCCGGCAGTGACGGCGCCAGTACTCATCGGTGGGCGCCTCGTCCATCACGGCGCCCGTGAGATTGGAATAGAACGGAATCGCCGGGCGCGTGGCGCGTACTGCTTTTGCCACGGCCTGGAAGCGGTCCAGCATCGGCTCGACCAGCGGCGAGTGGAACGCGTGCGACGTATTGAGCAGCACGGACCGGATGTCCAGCACCGCGAACGCGTCGACCAGCGTCGCGATGCGCTCGCGCTTGCCGGAGATCACGATGCTGGCCGGACCGTTGACGGCAGCCACCGCGACCTCGTGCGGCCACGCTTCGATCGCGCGCTCGACCGTGGCGAGGTCGGTGAAGATGGCCGCCATCTCGCCGTCGCGGGGCAACGCCTGCATCAGCCGGCCGCGTTCGGCGATCAGCCGCAGGCCGTCTTCCGGCGAGAAGACGCCGGCCGCGCAAGCCGCTGCGTACTCGCCGACGCTGTGTCCCATCACCGCGTCGGGCACCACGCCGAACGACGCCAGCAACGTGGTGAGCGCGAACTGCAGCGAGAACAGGGCCGGCTGGCTGTAGCCGGTCTGGTGGATATCGTCGTTCGGGGCCGACAGCACCTCGAGCAACGGTTTGTCGAGCAGCGGATCGGCCACCGCACGGCAGCGGTCGATGGCGTCGCGGAACACCGGATAGGCGTCGTACAGACGGCGGCCCATGCCGGCGTATTGCGAGCCCTGACCGGTGAACAGGAACGCCATCTTCACCCGCGGCGGCTGCGCCGCGTCGGCCGGTTCCTTCGCCTGGAACGCGCGCAGCTTTTCGATGGCGTCCTCGAGCGACGTCACCGGCAGCGCCAGCCGATGCGCGAAATGCGAGCGGCCGGTCGATGCCGAAAAGGCCACGGCCGCGATATCGAGACTGGGTTCGGCTTCGAGCCGCCGCTGATAGCGCCGGCCAAGCTCGCGCAATGCCGCCGGCGTCTTGGCCGACAGGACCAGCGGATGCACGTTGTGCTTCGACGGCGTCGCCTGCCGCACCGGCGCGGGCGCTTCTTCCAGCACCAGGTGCGCATTGGTGCCGCTCGCGCCGAACGCGCTGACGCCGGCGCGCCGCGGCCGCTCGCCGCGCGGCCACGCGCTCGCCTCGGCGCAGACCTCGATCGGCAGCGCGTCCCACCGCACCAGCGGGCTCGGCTGGCGGAAATGCAGGTGGGCGGGAATGCGGTCGTGGTTCAGCGACAGCACGACCTTGATGACCCCCGCGATGCCGGCGGCGGATTCCGTGTGGCCGATGTTGGTTTTCACCGAGCCGATGCGCAGCCGCCGGCCGTCGCCGCGGTCGGCGCCGAACACCGTCGCCAGCGCCTCGACCTCGACGGGATCGCCCAGCGGCGTGCCGGTGCCGTGCGCTTCCACGTAATCGATAGAGGCGGCGGGAAGCCCGCCCAGCGCCTGGCGGATGACGGCTTCCTGCGCGCGGCCGTTCGGCGCGGTAAAGCCGCTCGACGCACCGTCGTGGTTGACGGCCGAACCGCGGAGCACGGCCAGCACGCGATCGCCCGCGGCGAGCGCATCGGACAGGCGCTTGAGTACCAGCGCGCCGCAGCCTTCACTGCGCACGAAGCCGTCCGCCGCCGCGTCGAAGGTCTTGCAGCGGCCGTCCGGCGCCAGCGCCCGCGTGCGCGAGACGGCAATCGAGTTGTCCGGCGACAGGATCAGGTTGACGCCGCCCGCGATCGCGAGATCGCACTCGCCGCTGCGCAGATTCTGGCTGGCGGTATGGATCGCGGTGAGCGACGACGAGCAGGCGGTGTCGATCGCCATGCTCGGCCCCTGCACACCGAGCCCGTAGGAGATGCGGCCGGCCGCCGTGTTGAGCGGATTGCCGGTGAAGAAATAGCCGTCGATGCCGCTGCCGCCGCCGTTGCGAAGCTGCAGATTCGCGTAATCGTTGGTGGTGATGCCGACGAAGACGCCGGTCCGGCTGCCCTTGAGACTGTCGACGGGAATGCCGGCGTGCTCCAGCGCTTCGTGACTGACTTCGAGCAACAGGCGCTGCTGCGGGTCCATCGCGGCCGCTTCGCGCGGCGTGATCCGGAAAAATGCCGGATCGAACTGATCGACGTCTTCGAGAAAACCGCCGAAGCGGCAATACATCCTCCCCGGCGCTTCCGGATCGGGATCGTAGTACGCGTCGACATCCCAGCGCTCGCGCGGCACTTCGGAAATCGCATCCACGCCGTCGTTCAGCAGCCGCCAATAGGCGTCGAGATCGTGCGCGGCGCCCGGAAACCGGCAGCTCATGCCGACGATCGCGATCGGTTCCGGCGTGCCGGCCTCGCGCGGCGCAACGGCTGGCGCGGCCGGCCGCGACGGCACGGCCTGCGTCGGCGCCGCGCTCGCGTCCGGCGCCGTGGGGGACGAATGCGCCGCCAGGAAATCCGCGAGGGCATTGACCGTCGGATGATCGAACAACAGCGCGACCGACAACGGGATGCCAAGCACTTTCTCGAGCTGCGTGCGCACATCCAGCGCCATCAGCGAATCCATGCCCATCTCGAAGAAGCCGAGGTCGCGGTCCAGCGTCGCCGCGCCGAAGCCGAGCACCTGGGCCACCGCGCGATCGATGCTATCCGCCAGCAGGCGCTTTCGCTCGCGGGGTGAGGCGTCGCTCAACGCGGGCATCGCCAGCGCGGCTGGCGCGGCTCCGTCCACCCGCACGCGATCGAGGAACGGCTTAGGTCCGCGCGCCTCGTAGGAGCCCTGGAACAGCGCCAGGTCGATATCGACGACCGCGATCTGGGGCATCGCGGGGAGGCGATCCAGCACGTCGAGCGCGCGATCCGCCGCCAGCGAGCGGATCCCGACACGCCGCAGCAACGCTTCGGCCTCGGGGAACGTCATGCCGCCTTGCGCCCACGGCCCCCAGTTCACGCTCAGGGCCGGCAGGCCCAGACCGCGGCGATGATGCGCGAGCGCGTCGAGGAATCGGTTCGCGGCACTGTAGTGCGCCTGGTCGCGCGAACCCCACGCGGACGCGATCGACGAAAACAGGATGAAGAAATCGAGCGGGAACGGTTCGCTGTGCTGATGAAGCAGCCAGGCACCCGCGACCTTCGGCTGCAGGACGGCGTCCAGTTCCTCGCGCTCGACCTGCATCAGCGGCTTGTAGCCGACGATGCCGGCCGCGTGCACGATGCCCCGCAGCGGCACGCCGTCGCGCCGGAGCGCGGCGAAGAAATCGGCGACCGCCACCGGGTCGGCGATATCGAGGCGCTCGCAACGCACGGATAGGTTCCGCTCGCGCAGCTCGGCGATCGCCTGCCGGCTCTCGTCGCTCCTCGGCCCTTGTCGGCCGACGAGGATCAGCGTGCGTGCGCCGCGCGCGGCCAGCCACCGGGCGGTGTGCAGCCCGAGCGCGCCGAACCCGCCGGTGATCAGGTAGGCCGCTTCCGGGTCGACCCGCAGCGCGGCCGTGTCGGCTGGCGCGAGCGGGCCCAGGCGCGCGACATGGCGCACGTCGTGCCGCAACGCCACCAGCTCTTCACGGCCTTCACCGAGGATTTCCTGAAGCAGCGCCTGCGTCTCGTCCTCCGGCGCGGCCGGATCGAGATCGATCGAGGTGCCGAACCATTCCGGGTGCTCGATCATCGCGCCCCGCGCCAGGCCCGACAACGCAGCCTGTGCGAGCCCCGATACGCGGGGCGATTCGCCGGCTTCCGCCGCGTCGCGCGTGACCACCCAGATCCTGGGTCGGGTCGACGACGCCCAATCGCGCTCGCTGCCGACCAACGCCTGCACGAGATGCAGCAGGGCGGTGGCCATGCGCGACGCGCCGACGGCTTCGTCCAGCGCCCATAGAAACACGATGCGCTGGCCCGGGGCGGCGGTCTCGTTCAGCAAGCGGACGAAATGATCCGGCCGCTCGGGCGCGACTTGCCAGCCCGCTTCCGCGCCGCCGCCATGGTCGGGGCCGGGGCGCACCAGCGAGCAGGATGCGCCGCGCGCGCGCAGCAGCGCGGCGAACCGCTCGCCGACACCGCTTTCGTCCGCGAAAATCAGCCACGGGGACGCGTCGGCGGCGAACCGGGCCTCCGGCAACGCGGCTTGCGGCTCCCATGCGACGTGATAGAGCGGGTGGGCGTTCGGGGCAGCGCTTGCGGCCGGAGCGAACGCAGTCTGAAGCAGGTCCGGCAACGCGTTCAGCACGTCCTCAGAGTACTTGCCCGACGTCTTGAGCTGCCGCAACGCTTCCTCGATGCTGCCGGCATCCATGCCGACGATGGGCGACGGCGTTTTCTCCAGACCGAAGCGCTGCCGCTCGAACGGGTAGTTCGGCAGGGTCGTGGCGGGCTGGGCCGGCACCGGGAACAATGCGTTCCAGTCGAACTGCGCGCCCTGCACATACAGCGCCGCGAGTGCGCGCTCCAGTGCATCGCCGGCGCATGGCGGCGGCAGCCAGCCGTCGGCAAACCCCTCCGGCGCGGGCGGCGCTTCGGCCTGCGCGTTGGCCTGCGCTTCGGGTCGATTCGACAACTCGGCCAGCTGCAACCAGTACTGGGGATGGGTTACCTCGTCGGTCACCTCGGCGCCGAGGCAGCCGGAAATCAGGCGGACCGAGGGCCGTGCGAGGGGCATGTCCTGAAGCGCGGCGCGCAACGCGTCGGCATCCGACCGGGCTGCGACGACGCGCAGCGCGTCGGCAACGCTCATGACCCCCGCCACGCAGGCCGCGACATATTCTCCAACGCCGTGGCCCGACACGACGGACGGGCGGATGCCCCATGCGTTCCACAGTTGCGCCCACGCGAACTGGATCGCGAAGCGGCCCTCGTCGGTATCGAGTGCCGCCAGCGGCACCGAGCAACGCGCGAAGGCGTCGCGGAAAAGCGGTTCGGACGCGTGGAGTTCGCGTGCGACGCCGGTGTCCGGCGCACCGAACATGAAGCCGATGCGCAACGCCTTGCCCGTGCGTGCCGATGCCGCCGACGGTTCCCTCACGCCCGACACATAGGCCGCGCGAAACGGATAATGGGTCCGGCCCGTGGCGGCGGCCCGGCAGATCGCGGCCAGTTCCCGCGGCGTCGCGCCGGCGATCGCGCGCTCGTAGCGTTGTGCGAGCGCCGTGAGCGCCGTTTCGGACCGGGCCGACAGCAGCAGCAGCGCGCGCTGCGCGGCGTGGGCCGGCGCGACGGGCGGTTCCTCGACGATCGCGTGCGCATTGGTGCCGCTGAATCCGAACGCGCTCACCCCGGCGATTCGCCTGCGTTCGCCGCGCCGCCACGCGACCGGGTCGGCCGCCACGCGAATGGGGATGTCCTGCCACGGCGTATGCGGATTGGGCTGCGTGAAATGCAGATGCGCCGGGATCCGGTCGTGCTCGAACGACAGCAACACCTTGATCAGGCCGGCGATGCCGGAGGCCGACTCCAGATGCCCGATATTGGTCTTGACCGACCCGATCACGAGCGGCTCGGCCGCCTCGCGCCCGGGGCCATAGACGCCGGCCAGCGCCTCGACCTCGATCGGGTCGCCGAGGGACGTTCCCGTACCGTGGGCCTCGACATAGGAGATGTCGCCGGGCACGAGGCCGGCCTGATTCAGTGCGCGACGGATCACCCGTTCCTGCGAATCGCGGCTCGGCACGGTCAGCCCGCCGCCCCCACCGCCCTGATCGACCGCCGTGCCACGCACGATACCGAGCACGCGGTCGCCGTCGGCGAGCGCGTCGGAGAGGCGCTTGAGCACCACCATGCCGCAACCTTCGCCGCGCACATAGCCGTCCGCCGCCGCGTCGAAGGTCTTGCACCGGCCGTCCGGCGACAGCATGCGCGCTTGCGAGAAACTGACCATCACCTCGGGCGAGAGCATCAGGTTGACGCCGCCTGCAAGCGCCATGTTGCTTTCGCGCGAGCGCAGGCTTTCGCAGGCCAGGTGCAGACAGACCAGCGACGACGAGCAGGCGGTATCGATCGCCATGCTCGGGCCGGTGAGGCCCAGGACGAACGACAGGCGGCCCGCGGCCATGTTCAGCGCGCTGCCCGTGCCGGCGTAGCTGCTCGACGGCGTCGCCGCATTGGACACCTGGATCGCATGGTCGAAGCAGGTAATGCCGACATACACGCCCGTGGCGGACTGCCTGAAGCGTTCGGGCGGGAGATGGGCGTTTTCGAGCGCTTCCCAGGCCACTTCGAGCAGGAGCCTTTGCTGCGGGTCGAGGTAAGTGGCTTCGCGCGGCGCGATTCCGAAGAACGCCGCGTCGAATTCATCCACGCGTTCGAGAAACGCGCCGTGGCGGGTCGCCATCTTGCCGGGCGTGGACGGATCGGGGTCGTAATAGCGATCGATGTCCCAGCGTTCGCCCGGCACTTCGGCGACGGCATCGCGCGCGTGATCGAGCAATTGCCAGAACGCGGACGGCGTATCGCTCTGGCCGGGGAATCGGCAAGCCATGCCGATGACGGCGATCGGCTCGTTGCGGTCCGAACGCAGTGCCGCGATCTCCGCGCGCCGCAGGCGCAGTTCGTCGAGCGCGGCTTTCAGTGCATGCGTGGCCTTGGCGTTCATTGGGCGCCGATCTCCTGGGCGATCAGTTCGGAAAGGTCGTCCTCGTCGAGGTCGTCGGATGCTTCATCGACGACAGGCGCGGGGAGCGACGGCGACAGTTCGTTGAGAACGTACTGGGCGAGCGTTTGCAGGTTCGGATAGGAAAAGAACAGCGTCGCGCGAAACGGCCGTCCGAACACCTTGTTGAGGCGGTCGGTCAGTTCGAGCGCGACCAGCGAATCCAGGCCGAGATCGAGCAGCGATTGCTCAGGCGCAATGGCGTCGGGGCCGGACAGACGAAGGGTCTCGGCCAGCATCTTCGCGAGCGTGTCGGTGATGAGCTCGACCCGCTCGCGCGGCGCGCACGCATGCAGTTGGCGCAGCAATGCCGTCTCTTGCTGAGCAGGCTGCGCGGCCGGTTGCGCCAGCTCGGAAAACAGCGCCGACCCGGCGGCCGGCGCGTCGACCCGGAACAGGGTCGGCCAGTCGATTCGGGCCACCCCGGACTGGACGACGCCGGACGCCATCAGCCGTTCCAGTGCCGCGATGGCCAGTTCGGGCGATAGCGTGCCGACGCCGAGCGCGGCCAGCTGTTCGTGCGCGCGCCGTCCATAGTCGGTGGCGGCGTGGCCGATCTCCGCCCACGGCCCCCAATTGATGCTGAGCCCCGGTTTTCCCTGCGCGCGCCGATGCTGCGCGAGGGCGTCGAGGAAGCTGTTCGCCGCCGCGTAGTTGCCCTGGCCTGGCATGGTGATCAGCGCGGCCATCGACGAGAACAGCACGAAATGATCGAGCGGCAGGTCGGCCGTCAGCTCGTGCAGATACCACGCGCCATCGGCCTTGCCGCTTCCGGCGCGATGGAAGGCATCGTCGTCCTGGCGCGTGAGGAGCGCATCGTCCAGCGCGCCGGCGAGGTGAAAGACTCCCTTGAGCGGCGGCATCGAATGCGCGATTTCACCGAGCGCCTGCGCGACGTCCTCGCGACGCGACAGGTCGGCGCGAATGAACCGCGCGTCGAGCGTGCTCAGGATTTTCTCGGCCGCGGGGGAGGGCGCGCCGCGCCCGAGCAGCACGACCTTGCCGGCGCCGTTGGCGGCAAGCCAGGACGCGAGCCGCAGGCCGAGCCCGCCGAGCCCGCCGGTCACCAGATAGGTCGCGTCGTGGTGGAATCGGATCGGACGGTGACTGACGAATTCGCGATTGTCGCGGGCGATACGCGCGACGTAGCGCTGTCCGCTGCGAAACGCGATCATGTCTTCACGGCCGCCGGCCTGTACCGCCTGCACGATGTGCGCCGCCGACGGCTGCGCGGGATCGAGGTCGATGAGCCCGCCCCACATCGCCGCATGCTCCACGGCGATCGCCCGCCCCAGTCCCCACAGGGGGGCCTGCGCCGCGGCGGTCGATTCGCCGTCCAGCACGTTCATCGCGCCCGACGTCACCAGCCACAGACGCGCCTGCCGCGCCGCCGGTGCGCGTGACGCAAGCGCCCTGACCAGTTGCAGCACGCTCGCGCTGGCACGCCGTCTCGCCGCGATGTCGGCCGGCGCGAGATCGAGACTCCACAGGTGAACGACGCCCTTCAGCGGCCGGTCGAGCGCGGGCAGTTCCGGCGTCGCGTCGGCGAAGCGCAGCGTGCACGTATCGCCCGCGCTTTCCAGCAGGTCGGCCAGTTGCGCGCCGACGCCGCCGCGGTCCGCGAGAATCAGCCACTCGCCCTGCGCCGAAGCGCCGGTTGCCGCGTCGACGCTCGACGGTCTCCACACGCGTTGATAGAGCAGCGCGGACAAGTCGTGCCGCTCGATGGTGGACGCGGAACGCACATGCTGCAACCGCAGCGCATCGATCTCGATCAGCAATCGCCCGGCGAGGTCATGGACGCGGATATCGCCCTCCAGCGCGCCTTGCCCGATCGGCTTGCGCAGCGTGGCGTGACTCCACGCATCCGTTGACGACGGCGGCTGATGAACCCGTACCGCACCGATCGAACTGGGCAGGTACAGGTCGCCCGCCTCCAGCGCGTCCGGATCGATCGCGGCGGCGAGCACGCGGCTGCACGCGTCGAGAAAGGCGGGGTGCACCTGGTATTGCGACGATGCCAGCGCGTCGGCCGGCAGGCTGATTTTCCCGAGCGCCTCGCCGGCCGTGCGCCAGATCTGCTGGATCGCGTCGAACACGCCGTCGATCTGCACGCCGTGCTGCCGCACTTCGCCATTGAAGTCCGCGCCTGAAGTCGTTTCGATGCAGCGGGCCTGCACCGCGGCGGCATCGAATCTCGTCGGCGCGGCGGATTGCCTCGGCGCACACAGCTCCCGCAGCCGACGCAACTGCGGAAGATTGCCGAGGATCAGCTCGACCGGCGGACCGAAATCGAGCAGGCAAGCCACTTCGTCCACGCCGATCGACTCGAGATCGCGCACCAGCTCGACGCAGGTTTCAGGCGTGCCGATGAGGCCGCGCGATTGCGCGAAGCGTTCGTAGAGAAACTCGACGAACTCGTCCAGTTCGCGCGCGCCCATCGCGCGCACGTCCACCGACTGGCCGCGGCTCTGCGCCAGCCCGTTCAACAGCCCGATATTGCTGCGGATGTAGTTGCAGAACGGCGCACGCGCCTGCTCGCGCACCCGCGCCGCATCGTCGCCGACGAACGTGTGCAGCATCACGGACACGGTGCCGGCCGCCGGATCGAAGCCATGCGTTGCGCGCGCCGCGCGGTAGAGCGCGATCTTTTGCGCGAGCTGGTCCCGATCCTGGTCGAGCACGTGGGTCAGCAGGTTGGCGCCGACTTCACCGGCGCGCACGAAGGTCTGCGGATTGCTCGCGGCGGTCACCCAGACGGGCAGCTCCGGCTGCACCGGCGTCGGATAGATGCGCAACTGCACCGGCTTGCCGACGCCGTTGCGCGCATCCAGCGACCCGCCGCGCCAAAGATGCTGGACGGCGCGCATCGTGGTCAGCATCTCATCGTGCCGGTTCGCATATTTGTCCGGCGCGAACACGAAGTCGTCCGGATTCCATCCGGACGCGAACGACACGCCCACGCGGCCGTTCGACAGGTTGTCCACCATGGACCACTCTTCCGCGATCCGGATCGGGTTGTGCAGCGCTGCGACCACGCTGCCCGCGACCAGCTTCACGCGCTCGGTGGCCGCGGCGAGCGCGGCGTGCAGGACAGCGGGATTCGGGTACAGCGAGCCGAATTCGGTGAAATGGCGCTCCGGCACCCAGACGCTGGAAAACCCGTTCGCATCGGCGAAACGGGCGCTTTCCATGACAAGCTGGTACTTGTTGCCGGACAACGCCTCTTCACTGCTGGCGAAGAACATCAGGCCGAATTTCATGCGTGGCTCCGATCCGATTCGTGAATTTCGGCACTCGCGCATATCTGCCATGACGCGGCGGCGCGGGTGTCCTCGATCCGGTGATAGACGGCAAACGAAAACGGTCCCCAGGACCGGCGGCTCAGCACGGTCTGCACGCTGTGCGATGCATGCGGATGCAGCGGCAACGGCGCATGCAGGGCGAGGTCCTTCAACGTGGTATGACTGGCGGCGCCGATTTCCGACGTCGCCGCCAGCGCCATTTCCACATAGGCGGAATAGGGCAGCACGGGCGATCCCTTGACGCGATGACCGCTGAGAAAGGTAGTGGCCGGCGCGTCGAGACGCGACTGCCAGATCCACGTGGCCGGCGCATGCGCGTGCTGCTCCATCAGACGCCCGAGCAACGGATGCCGCGGCGCACGTGGGCTGATCCAGAACGCGCGACGTTCGAACGGGTAGGTCGGCAGCGCGAGCCGGCGGCGCGGGGCGTCCTGCTCCACGGCGTCCCAGTCGATGGACGCGCCGCGTACGTAAAGCTCGGCGAGCGTGCGCAGGATCGTGTCCCACGCGGCCGTGTGCGCGCCGATTTCGATCACGATGCCGCGGCTTCCGGCCGCAGCGTCGTCCTGCGCCGGCGGCACGTCCGCAAACGCGGCCGCGGCGCGATGCCCGTCGCCCGTGCTGCTGACGGCGCCCGGCGTGATGCCGAAGGACATCCACAGTTGCGCGAGCGCGCGCTGGAATGCCGTGAATCCGGCTTCGGCGGAATCGCCCCCGGGCGCGTCGGACACCGCCGATTGCCGCTGCATCAGCGCGCCGAAAGCGGGGCAGGCCGAACGCAATTGCCGCACCGCGTCGTCGCTGCCGCCGTTGTCGGCGCAAAAGTGGAATGTCACCGCCGGCGGCGTTTCGGCGGGCTCGCCGGCCGAAACGGCATCCAGTTGCGAACGCAACGTATCGAGACTCGACGCGACGATGGCCGCGCGCCGCGTGAAGTGGGTGCGCCCGGTATTTGCCGTGAACGCGACATCGCGCACGCGGATCCCGGGATGGGCGTCGAGATACGCCGCATAGGACGCCGCCAGTGCCTGCAACGCTTCGGGGGTGCGCGCGGAGAGCGTCACGACGCGCGCCGCGGGCGCCGCTGGGTCGGCTTCGATCTCGCCGGGCCGTGGCGCTTCGGACAGGATCACGTGCGCGTTGGTGCCGCCGAAGCCGAACGAACTCACGCCGGCCATGCGCGGCCCGTGTTCCGAATGCCAGCGCGTGACCTGCTGCGGAATACGGAAGGGCGTGCCGTCGAGCGCGATTTCAGGATTGATCGACCGGAAATGGAGGTTCGGCGGAATGGCGCGATGGTGTAGCGCAAGGGCGGTCTTGATCAGGCTGGCGATGCCCGCGGCCGATTCCAGATGGCCGATGTTGGTCTTGACCGAACCGATCCAGCAGTGATCGTCCGGCGGACGGGATTCGCTCAGGACGGCCGCCAGCGCGTTCAATTCGATCGGATCGCCGAGCGGCGTTCCCGTACCGTGCGCTTCGACGAAGCCGATGTCCTGCGCGCGTACGCCGGCATCGTGCAGCGCACCGCGAATCACGGCCTGCTGGGCCGGGCCGTTCGGCGCGGTCAGGCCATTGCTGCGTCCATCCTGGTTCACCGCCGAGCCGCGGATCACGGCGAACACGGTGTCGCCGTTTTCGAGCGCATCGTCGAGACGCTTGAGCAGCACCATGCCCACACCTTCGCCGCGCACATAGCCGTTGGCTGCCGCATCGAACGCCTTGCATCGGCCATCCGGCGAAAGCATGCCCGCCTGCGTGAAGGAGTCGCTCAATTGCGGTGCCAGAATCAGGTTGACCCCGCCGGCCAGCGCCGCATCGGCCTCGCCGCGCTGCAGCGCGCGGCACGCGTGGTGAACCGCGACGAGCGAGGACGAACACGCGGTATCGACCGCCCAGCTCGGGCCGCGCAAATCGAGCGTGTAGGAAATGCGGTTGGCGGCGACGCTGAGCGCATTGCCGGTCGCGACATAAGGGCCGACATCCGCGACTTCTTCCTGCGCCAGACGGATGTAGTCGGAATTGCTGATGCCCACGATGACCGCGGTGCGTCCGCCGGCGAGACGCCGCGGCGCGATCCCCGCATGCTCGAGCGTCTCCCACGCAACTTCGAGCAGCAGGCGCTGTTGCGGATCCATCGATTCGGCTTCGCGGGCGCTGATGCCGAAGAACGCCGCATCGAACAGATCGACCTGGTCCAGCAGTCCGGTGGGCGGAAGGTCGCCGGCACGCTTCTTCGACGCGCCGACTGCGTCCCGGCCGTCCAGCAGAAGCTGCCAGAATGCGTCGGGATGACCGGCGCCGGGGAAACGGCATCCCATGCCGACGATCGCGATATCCGCGCGTGCTGCGGCGGAACCGGGCGCGTGGTCCGGCACGGCATTCCCGCTACCGCTCAAATGGCGCGCCAGCAGGGAAATACTCGGAAAATCGTAGACGACGGTAGGCGAGACCGGCAGCCCGAGCCAGTCCTGCAACTCGCCCGACAGCATGATGGCGTCCTTCGAATCGAGCCCGTAGATGCTGAACGGCGCGTCGGGGTCGATCTTGCCGGCATCGATTCCCGACAAACGAGAAACACGCTCGACGCACCATTGCACCAGCGCTTGCGTGTCGCGTAGCGCGGCCGGGGAGGGTGCGTACGCCGCGGAGAACGAACGCCGCCACTCGCCCGCGATCGCGAGCCCCTGTTCATCGAGGAATGCTTGCCTGATTCGGCGCCGCTGGATTTTTCCACTGGACGTGCGCAGGATCGTGGCGGGCTTCAACAGGATCGCCGCATACAGATCGACGTCATGCGCTTCGGCGAGCGTGCGCCGGATCGCCGCGGCGACGGCTTCCGCGTCCAGCGTGTTGAGCGCTTCCCGGCGCACTTCACATGCGATAACGACCCGCTCCACGTCATCGACGTTGATCGAGAAAGCCGCCGACGCGTTGGGCGCCAGCGCGGGGTGGCTGCCCTCGGCCGATTGCTCGAGATCCTGCGGGTAGTGATTGCGCCCGGCGACGATGATGAGGTCCTTGAGACGGCCGGTGACGAAGAGGTTCTCGCCATCGACGAAGCCGAGATCGCCCGTGCGCAAGTAATGCGCATCATCGCCATCCAGCTTCGCGCGAAACGTGTGCTCCGTTTCGTCGACGCGGTTCCAGTAACCGACGCCGACGCTCGGGCCCGTCACCCAGATTTCGCCGATCCGGTCGGACGGGCAGCGCTCACCGGTATCCGGATTCACGATCTGCAGGCGGTGCTCCGCCCAGGCCCGGCCGCACGACACCAGCGCGTGGCGCTTGCCGCCGTCGCTTCTCGTCGCCACGCCTTGTGCGAGGCCGTCGGCGTCGTAGTCCGCCACGAGCGGCAGCGAGCGTGCCGGCTGACCGGTGATGAACAAGGTCGCCTCGGCCATGCCGTACACCGGGCGCATGGTGTGCGCATGGAAGCCACAGCCGGCGAAGGCGCGCGAAAAACGCGCCACCGACTCCGCGCGCACCGGTTCCGCGCCGTTGAATGCAACCCGCCAACTGCTCAGATCCAGCAGCGCGCGGGCTTCATCGGATATTTTGCGCGCGCACAGGTCGTACGCGAAATCCGGCGCGGCGCAATGCGTGCCGCGATACTTCGTGATTGCCTGCAGCCAGCGGATGGGTTTCTGCACGAACGCCGCGGGCGCCATCAGCACCGCCAACACACCGAGATAGATCGGCAGCAGCACCTTCCCGAAGAAACCCATGTCGTGAAACACCGGGAGCCAACTGACGAACACCGTCGACGCATCGGCATCGCTCGCCTCGGAGATCACCGCCATATTGCTCAGGATGTTCGCGTGGCTGATCATCACGCCTTTTGGCGTACCGGTGGAGCCCGACGTGTATTGCAGAAGCGCCAGCGTCTGCGGCGTGATGTCCGGTGCGCGCCATTGCTCGGCCGGTGCGTCGAAGCCCTGGTCCGTCGCAAGGATCTTCAGTTCCAGCGTGTCGGAATAGCCATCCGCGCGATGCGCGATGCCGTCGAGCGTGGCTGCGTCGGTTAGCGCGACGACCGGGCTGGCATCGGCGACGATGGCCTTCAGACGATCGGCGGGACGATGCCGGCGCGGAGGATAGGCCGGCACGCCGATCAGGCCGGCGTACAGGCATCCCGCCCATGCGCAGATGAATTCCAGGCCGGGCGGATAGACCAGCAGGACGCGGTCGCCCGGTTGCGCCATGCCCTGCAGCCTCGCGGCGATGCCGCGCGCGCGTTTGTCCAGGTCGCCGAACGTGAGTCGAGCCCGCTCCGATTCGCCGTTCTCGAGAAAAATGAATGCCGTCTTCTCCGGTTCGACCTTGCCGCGAAATATGAAAATTTCTGTAACAGTCCTGAATTTTGTATCGGGAAGCATCTCGACCTTCGTTGTCTGCTGAACGTTGAATTCCTCAGGACCCGTTGCGACGATCCCGCCAAGCTTGCTTCTTGAATTGGATGGCATGAAATTAGAGCACCGCTCCAACCCGACGTCTGCCCCGTAATCCATGGACACGGCGTTTCGCGCGCTTGATCAATACGGGTTTTAATTTGCGCGCGCGGCCCTGCTAACGACCGGCCATTCCTTCGATGTCGGGGGAGTACGGGTCCAGCAGAGACACGACGACCTTGCGCTCGCCTTCGAACGGGTTGCGGCCATGCGCGAAGCGCATGTTGTCGACCAGCAGCACGTCGCCTCGTTGCCATGGAAACGTGATCGCGCATTCGCGGAACGCGTTGCGGATCTGCTCGATGTCGGCGAGATCGAACGGACTCCCGTCGCCATGGCACGCGTTGCGCGGAATTCGGTCAGTGCCGAACAGGCTGACGATCGAACTCGCGAGCGATGCTTCCAGGTTCGAGATATGGAACAGGTGTGCCTGATTGAAGAACACCCTGTCGCGGGTGACCGGATGGTAAGCCACGCCCTGATTGATCTGTACGGTGCGTAACGTGTCATCGTCGAGCCATTCGAGCTCGATGTCGTTGTCTGCGCAGAAGGCCGCAACCTGGCTGCGGTCGCGGGTCTGAAAGACGGTTTCCCACGGAATGTCGACATGCCGCCGGTAGTGCCTGACGTAGCGCACCCGTTTCGCCTCGAAGCGCTCCATGATGCGCGGTCCGATCCTGCGGCTCACCTCGCGCATGTCGGCAATTGGCGTTTCGCCGCCGGTCGTGGCCGGCGTCAGGCAACAGAATGCAACTCTCAGCGGCCAGCTTCGTTGATACGCGTTTTCGCAATGAAGTGCGATCGTCTCGCTCGGCGGATACTCGGTTGCGGTGAAGATGCCGTTGCCGATCGAGGTGCGCGGCGTGGAACGATAGACGTAGTCGGACTTATGGGCCGAAATCGCGTTGGCAAACGCTTCGAAGCCGCCCACGGATGAAACGTCGAAGCCGCGAAACAGCAGCGCACCATGTTCCAGAAACCGGGATTCGAGTTCCACCCGGTTGTCGTTCACCGCCAGCACGAGATCGTGCCCGTGCGCGCGTGCGTTCGACGCAGGCTCCAGCAGCCACGGAGAGCTCCTGTCGGCAAGCAGCTTGCGTTCCGTCATGCCCAGCATCGTCAATGGTCCTTTTCTGAACGAGGATCGCGGCGCAACCCGGACCGGTCGGCCGGCAGGGGTCGCGCCGCGGTGCGGCTAGGCACGGCAGGCCGTTTCCACGGCATGCTCGAAGCGGTTGAGAATTTCGTGGATATCCGCTTCCGACACGACCAGCGGCGGCAGGAACCGGAGCACCGCGCCATTGCGGCCGCCGGTTTCGATCACGAGTCCGTTTCGCAGGCAGTTCAGCTTGATGGCTTTCGCCCGTGCCGCATCGGTCGGGCCGGTTTGGCCGTTCGTGCCGGGTATGACGACTTCAGCGCCGATCATCAGGCCGCGGCCGCGTATCTGGCCGAGACACGGGAAGCGTTCGGCCAACCCTTCGAGGCCGGCAACCAGCAGTTTGCCCATTCGCTCCGCGTGCGCCGACAGGCCGTCCCGTTCGACGATCTGCATGGTCGACAACCCGGCCACCATCGCAATCTGGTTGCCTCTAAAGGTGCCGGCGTGCGCGCCGGGCGGCCAGGTGTCCAGGCGCTCGTCATAGACCACCACCGATAACGGATAGCCGCCGCCGAATGCCTTCGACAACACCAGTACGTCGGGCCGGATGCCGGAATGTTCGATGGCGAACAGCGCGCCGGTTCGACCGAGCCCGGTCTGCACTTCGTCGACGATCAACGGGATTTCATGCCGAAGCGTCAGGTCGCGCAATTCGATCAACCAGGCGTCGGAAGCGGGGATGCAGCCGCCTTCGCCTTGCACGACTTCGACAATGATTGCCGCCGGTTTGGTTATCCCGCTCTCGGGATCGGACAGGACGGTCCGAATGTAGTTGATGCTGAGTTGATCGGTCGCCGAGCCATCGGTGCCGAACGGGCAGCGAAACACATAGGGATACGGCAGGAAATGAACGTCGCGTCCATTGCCGCCGGCCGATTTGGGCGTGAGATTTCCCGATGCGGCGAGTGCGCCGGCCGTCATGCCGTGGTAGGCGCCGTGGAACGCCATGATCGTCGAGCGGCCCGTATAGTGCTTGGTCAGCTTGACAGCCGCTTCGACGCCATCCGCGCCGCTGGGGCTGCAAAACTGGATCTTGCCGGATTCGGCGATCTTCCCGGGCAGGAGCGAGAAAAGCTTCTCGACGAACGCGTGCTTTGCCGGCGTTGCCAGGTCGAGTGCCTGCTGCATTTGATCGGACGACAGAAACCGCATGACGGCTTCATTGACTTCCGGGTGATTGTGTCCGAGCGCGAGCGTACCTGCATTCGACAGACAGTCGATGTATTCCTGCCCGTCGGCGTCGCGTACGCGTATGCCTTTGGCATGGGTAAACAGCCGTGGGAAAGATGTCGCGTAGGTCCGTGCCTTCGATTCGACATGCTTCAGATACTCGAGTTTTTCCATGCGCGGAGAGCCGGCTTGCGAGGCGGATTGATGGACACTGGCGCACGAGAATCGCTTCATCCCGGCCAATGGCGTGATTGGAGCATGTCCTCCACATCACGTCTGTCACGTAAAAATGGGACACAGGCAATGCAACGTCACTACGTGATGCAATCGCCTCTCGACCATCGACGCGTGGTTTTTGGACGCGCCGTCAAGCCGGCACGGTCGAGCGGAAATAGTCGATGGTCCGCCGCAGCCCGGCTTCGAGCCCGACCGTCGGCGCCCAGTCGAGGTGGGCGCGTGCGAGGCCGATATCGGGGCAGCGTTGTGTCGGATCATCCTTCGGCAGCGGACGGAATACGAGCCGCGACGTCGAGCCGGTCAGCCGCAAAATGATCTGCGCGAGTTCGCTGATCGCGATCTCGTGCGGATTGCCGAGATTGATCGGGCCGGTGAGGTCCGCGGGCGACGCCATCATCCGGATCAAACCGTCGACCATATCGTCGACATAGCAGAACGCCCGGGTCTGGCTGCCGTCGCCGTACAGCGTGATGTTCTCGCCGCGCAGCGCCTGCACGATGAAGTTGGACACCACGCGACCGTCATTGGGATGCATGCGCGGCCCGTACGTGTTGAAGATGCGTACCACCTTGATTCGCACGTTTTGCTGGCGGTGATAGTCGAAGAACAGCGTCTCCGCGCAACGCTTTCCTTCGTCGTAGCAGGCGCGCGGCCCGAGCGGGTTGACGTTGCCCCGGTAACTCTCCGGTTGCGGATGCACATCGGGGTCGCCGTACACCTCGCTCGTCGAGGTTTGCAGCACGCGTGCATGCGTGCGCTTGGCGAGCCCCAGCATGTTGATCGCGCCCATCACACTGGTCTTGGTGGTCTGCACGGGATCGAATTGATAGTGGATCGGCGAAGCCGGACAGGCGAGGTTGTAGATCTCGTCCACCTCCACGTACAACGGAAAGGTCACGTCGTGGCGCAGCGCCTCGAAGCTCGGGTTGCCGAGCAGGGCGGCCACGTTCTGCTTCGTGCCGGTGAAATAGTTGTCGACGCACAATACGTCGTGACCGAGTTCGACCAGCCGCTCGCAAAGATGCGAACCGAGGAAACCCGCGCCACCTGTCACGAGGATTCGTTTTCGATTACGTTGCACAATTGCACTCCAAGTATCGCGCGCAAGGAAGCGACGCGCGGCCTCCACGCATGCTTGACCGGCCCGCGGCGCCGGCATGGAAGCCGATAACGCGCGAGCCTCTTCATTCGACGATCACGGCACCGGCCGGCACGCCGGTCGCGAGGATCGGCCCGTCATGCTTGCAGTGCGCTCCACGCAACGTGTTCCGTGCGCCGCAGGCGCGCCGCGATGATGCCGGCCATCGCCCGCATTTCGCTTCTCATAAAGAAATGATCGCCTTCGATCACATGAAAATCGAAGTGCCCGGTCGTCTCGGCGCCCCAGCCTGCAACGGCATCAACCGGGGCGTGTTCATCCGCGCGGCCCGCGAACGCGGTGATGTCCACCGCGAGCCTGCGCCCGGGCACGGGCCGGTAGTTTTCGATCAGCGTGAAATCCGCACGCAGCGCCGGCATCAGCAGCGCCATCAGTTCGCTGTTGTCCAGCACCGGCCTCGGTGTGCCGCCCATCTCGTGCAGTGCATCGACGAAGGCGCGGTCGTCCAGCGCCTGCATCTGTCGAACCGGCCGCTCCCTGCCCGGTGCGGCGCGCCCGCTCACGAACAGATGCCGCAGATTCGGTTGCGCCCGGGCGGGAAGCCGCAGCGCCAGTTCGACGGCGATAGCCGCGCCCATGCTGTGTCCGAGCAGTGCGAAGGGACGATCGAAGCAGTTGTCCAGGTCGCACAGCAACGCGTCGATCAGCGTCGACATGTCTCGCGCGGCAGGCTCGGACAGGCGGCTGCCCCGGCCTGCAAGTTCATGACGGCACACTTCGATGCCGGGCAACAACGCTTGCAGCGCACGATAAACGGCGGCCGAGCCGCCCGCATAGGGAAAACAGATCAGGCGCATGCGAGCGGGGTCTCGAACGGCTCGCTTGCTGCCGGCGCGCGGGAGATCGCGCTGCGGGAATTCACGTGTTCGGCGTTTTTCACCATTCAAGTTCCAGTCATTGTTGCCATGGCGATGCGTCGGCAATCTTCACGTGGAGCGAAACGGGCGCGACAGCCAGGCGCGCGCAGGTTCACGCTCCGATGGCCGGTTCGTCAACGCTACAAGGGCGGTGCGTCGAGCACGACGCAACGCATGGAAGCATTGACTTGCGTCATGAAAATTCACGGTGCGCGCCGCTCGCATCCGGAATACGCCCGATCCGCTCTGGCATGAGTTAAACATGCGGCCGCGTGAATGTATGTCGTAGGAAAAGGGGACGCGCGGAGTCGAAATTGTCTGCCCCTGACGTCATACGCACATCACATGCTGGGCTTGGCGATCCATCGGTCACCATCGCAGTCGCCTTCGACGCAAATCTCGATCCAAAGTCGAGATCGCGTCAGCGGTACACGGAAACCTGAGCGGCCCCTCGCGTTGATTCAAGGACGGTACTGACGAGCGGGCGCATCTTGCTCAGCCCGCCGTGCCGACTCGAGGCGGGGAAACACGTAGGGAAACACCCGCTCTTGTTTCAGCGCGGATACATCGGAGTCGGTCCCGGTGCGTTGCGCGGCCGTGCGTATCGCAGTCCGCATGTCGGGCGGCATCCGACGCGTGCATGTGCAACGGTTGTGGATGAGAGTCGGTTGTCGGCTCTGCCGTCCGTTGCACGGCCTGTTCGCCGCGCGGAGCCGCGCGCGCAAACAGCCCCGTCCGGTCCGGGAAATCAGTGCGAACCTGACGCGGCGCGTAGCAGATTTGAAACGAAAACGCGTTTTTGCGTCGCGATTCTCGTGCGCGCCGCCCGGTGTCCCTCAAAGGGGCTGGATTTCCGATGGGTGGCACGCTTCTCGCTGGCGCTCGGAGGTAAGGCCAACGCCGACGCATATCAGCGCTGTGCCTGCATGGCAGCGGTTCGCCCTCTGAAGGGTGGGCGCTCACGCGTTCGCACTGCATTGCGCGGAACGCTGCGGCTCTTGCGATCGTATGAACGGCCGGTGCCCCCATACACGCAACCTCGGCAGCGGTGCCCGTGCATTGCTGCCTCGATACGAAGAGGTATGACGCGATGTTACCTAATCGACGTGAACGGGCGAAGGCGCCGGGGCTTGAATCCGGCGACAGGACGGCTGCTTGTCGGCCAGTGGCCGCCGTGGCGGCGGGCACGTCGTGGCTGGCGGTCCTGACCATCGCGGCGATCGTGCTGAACGGATGCACGCTGGCGCCGGGCATGAGCTTCAGCGACAGTTCGGCAGGGGGCGCCGCGACCTCCGCACGGTTTGGCGACGCGTCGCGCGCGGTCCACGATGCCAGAGGCACCGGCGGGAAGGGCTCGGCTGCATCCGGACGCGATGCGGCCCCGGCGGGCTCGCTGATCGAGATCAATGACGAGCTCATCCGTACCGAACGCGCCGCCGTCGAACCGGGCATTCCCACCAAAGTGCGCAAGCTGTTTGCCCGGCCCGGCCCCTATACGCTCGGTCCCGGCGATGTGTTGAGCATCGTCGTCTGGGATCATCCGGAGCTCAACATGCCGCCCCCGACGATCGGCGCCGGCGCGGACGCAGCCGGATCGAACTCGGTCGTCGCCGGCTATACGGTCGATTCCGGTGGCAACGTGCAATTTGCCTATGCCGGTCCGATCAAGCTGAGCGGCCTGACCGAGATGAAAGCGCGCGACCTGCTGGCGTCGAAGATCGCTCGCTACATCCGCAACCCGCAGGTGACGCTGCGCATACAGGCATATCGCAGCAAGCGCGTCTATCTCGACGGAGAAGTGCGCAACCCGGGCATCCAGATCCTCAACGACCTGCCGATGACGTTGCCCGAGGCGATCAACCGCGCGGGTGGCTTTACCGCGAACGGCGATCGTGCGGCGGTCGCGGTGACGCGTGGCGACGATACCGCCGTCGTCGACATCGCCGCGATGATCGAAAAGGGCATCAATCCGGACAAGATCCTGCTGCGCGATGGCGACCTCGTGCGCGTGTACTCCGTGAACGACCGAAAGGTGTTCGTGCTCGGCGAAGTCGGGCGCGCGACCTCGCTGCCGCTCAACAACGGACGGCTGTCGCTGAACGAGGCCCTCGGGTCCGCCGGCGGGGTCAGCCAATACTCGGGCGATGCCGGGCAGGTGTATGTCGTGCGCAACAAGCGTCCTGGCAAACCGGAAATTTTCCATCTCGACGCGCGATCGCCGGTTGCAATGGCGCTGGCCAACGACTTCGAACTGAAGCCGAACGATGTCGTGTTCGTCGATGCGTCGCCGCTCGTTCGCTGGAGCCGCGTCATCAACATGCTCCTGCCGAGCGCGCAGACCCTCGCCACCGGTCGAAACGCTGCGTACTGACGGCGGGCGGGACTCTGTAACCCTTCGTTTTCCGATCATTCAGCGCGCCGTCCTTGCGGCGCGCTGAATGATCGCGTCCATCCCATCGATCATGTTGTTGGAACCACGAAGCGTATGCGTCATGCCATTGGTTGCTCATACATCTATATCGATGAATCTCTCAAGCCTTGGTCTCGCATCGCCGCTCGTATGCGAGTGTGCTCTAACACACCGTAACGGAGGCCACGTGCGCATAACCTTCTTCCTTGAGATGCGTCACCTGATTCGATTCATCGAGTCCGGGCCATTTGCCGATGCGCACGAAGGCGTTTCCCCGTCGACCGATGCGCATGCCGGGCTTTGACGAACACGAAAGGGGGCCGACGGGATTCGGCGTATGAAAGACACAATCGATGGAGACGTTTCCATGTCGCACGCATACGATTCTGACCAGAAGGTCGCGGTTGTCGTGGTCGGCTGCTCGCTCAACGGGCTGGGCGTTGTCCGCTCGCTCGCCCGCGAGCGGGTTCCGATCGTCGCGGTGGATTGCAAACGAATCGGGCCGGCCTTGTGGTCGCGCCATGTCCGCGGGCATTTGATCCGCAGCTTCGTGGGGCGCAAGTTTGTCGACGACATGGCCCGTCTCGGCGCGACGTTCGAGCGTCCCCCGGTGCTCCTGCTGACGGACGAGGATGCCGTTCATTCCGTTTCCGAGAACCGCGACGAGCTGGCGAAATGGTTCTGCTTCTGTCTACCCGAGGATCGCAACGTCAAGCTCCTGAGCAGCAAGTCGTCGTTTCATGAATTTGCGTGGCAGCACGGTTTCCCGGTTCCGCGCTCCGTCATTCTGCAGACGCAGGCCGACCTCGGCCTGCTCGCCGAGCTGCGCTTTCCGTGCGTGCTGAAGCCCGACGACAAGCGCTACGTGCTGACGGGGAAGAAAGAGCGGGCGGTGCGCGTGCGGACGTTGAGCGAGGCGCGCGAACACGCGGTCGTCATGCTCAGTTCACCGGGCGGCATCGTCGCGCAGGAGTGGATCGAGGGGCCAGGCAGCAATATCCATTTCACACTCTTCTATCGTGGAGCGGGCGGGGAAGTCGTCAGCGTGTTCACCGGCCGCAAGATCCTGAGCGATCCCCCCGACATCGGCAATACGGCGATTTGCGTCGCCGCGGATGAAGCGCGCGATGTCCTCGAGCCGATGACGCTGGACTTCGCGGAGCGCGCGGGCATGGTCGGTATGGGCAGCATGGAATACAAATGGGACGACAACTACAAGGAATTCGTGATGATCGAGCCGACCGTCGGAAGGACGGACTGGCAAGAGGAAATCGCGACGCTGTGCGGGGTCAATATTCCCGCGGCCGCGTATCGATATGAACTCGGCTTTCCGCCATTGCCCGCTCAAATGAATCATGCATCGGTCGCGTGGCGCGCGACCTTCCTCGACCGGCCTCCGCCCCGCCTGACGCGTGCCGGTACGAGGATGATCGACGGCTACTTCCGATGGAACGATCCGTTGCCCGCATTGCAGTTTTACTGCGCGATCGGTCCTCTGCGCCGCGTCGTCAGAGGATGGCGGGAAAAAAAGCGTACGCGGATTGCTCGACAAATACTCAGGGAGGCAAAGAATGCCATCGACTGACACGGTAATCATTGGCGCAGGTCCGTACGGCTTGTCGCTCGCGACACATCTGAAGGCCGCCGGCGTGCCGCATCAAATCCTCGGTCAGCCGATGTGCGCGTGGCGAAACTACATGCCACCCGGCATGCTCATGCGCTCGGAGGCATTTGCTTCGAATCTCAGTGCGCCGCGACGCGGCTATACGCTGAAGGACTATTGCCGGGTGAAGGGCATCCCGTATCAGCCGGTGGGCATGAAGCTGACATTGGAAACCTTCGTCGACTACGGGCTTTGGTTTCAATCAACCCTGGCCGTCGAGACCCGGCCGGTCGAAGTCGTCGACCTGCGCCGCAGCGACGATGGCTTCAACCTGAGCCTGAGCGACGGCAGCACGCTGGACGCGCGCAGGGT
Source organism: Burkholderia sp. 567 (assembly GCF_040545115.1). Lineage (NCBI taxonomy): Bacteria > Pseudomonadati > Pseudomonadota > Betaproteobacteria > Burkholderiales > Burkholderiaceae > Burkholderia > Burkholderia sp. 567. Next base: position 39,234 of record NZ_JBEPLG010000003.1, on the reverse strand, counting down.
GGTGATGGCGCTGGGCCTCAAGGGATTTGCCCACACACCGCCGGCGCTGCAGGGATTGCCGGATACCTACGTGTCGCATTCCGAAAAGTACGGCAGCCTGACGTGGGCCGCCGGACGGGACATCGTCATCGTCGGTGGCGGGCAATCGGCGCTCGGGCTGGCTGCACTGCTGAACGAAGTGGGCGCAAGCGTTCGCGTGCTGGTGCGAGATCAGTCGGTGGACTGGAATCCGACGCCGGAAACCGAGCGCTCGTTCGTGTCGAAGATGCGGAGTCCGGACGCAGGCCTGGGCCGTGGCTGGCGAACGCATGTGCTGTGTGAATATCCGCAGATCTTTCACGCGCTGAGCCCGCGATTGCGCAAGCATCTCATCGAGCGATTGCATGGGCCGTCCGGCGCGTGGTGGCTGCATGATCGCGTCGTCGACAAAATCCCGATCGCCGTCGGCACGGAAGTACGAAGCGCGGCAATCGACGACGACAAGGTGGCGCTGCGGGTCGCGAACGGGAACGGAGAGTCGACCGTCACGGCTTCGCATGTCATTGTCGCCACCGGATTCAGGACCGACATGACGCGGCACACGTTCATTTCGAAAGAAATCATGGAGTCGATTTCTCTCTTCAGCGGCGGGCCGGAGCTGACGAGCCACTTCGAGACGACGGTGCGCGGGCTTTACGTGATCGGCCCGGCTTCCGCGCAATCCTTTGGTCCGGTGATGCGCTTCGTCTACGGGGCAAAACACGCCGCTCCGCACGTGGCATTGCACATCGGCAACGCGCACCGAAGCGAGACGGCGAAAATCGGATGGCGCGACGCGGCAGGCCAACTCCTTGAGCCGACGAGCGAGCGAGACGGTTCGTTATAGGAAACCGGCACCAGCGCACCGTTGCTGAACGAAACCATTCGAATCGGTTGCTCGAATGCAACGATACGGAGAGTCGACGATGATCTCGGGTAAAGCAATGTTGAGAGAGATCCTTTCGCGATGTGTGATGATGTTCGGCATCGACCATATGGTTCGCGTGTTGCTATGGCGCGATCGAGTGGCGATCCTGCTCTACCACGACCCCGATCCGGCGACGCTGGATCGGCACCTCACCTACCTGAAAACCATCTGCGATCTCGTGCCGCTCGACGCACGCGGGTTGCCGGGGAACGGGCGTCCGCGCGCGGCCATCACGTTTGACGACGGACTGGCGGGGAATGCCCGCCTGCTGCCGATCTTCATCAAGCACAAGGTGCGGCCGACGATTTTCCTGTGCAGCCGCATCGTCTGCCGGCCGCGCAGGCACTGGTGGTTGCATCCGGCCGCGGAGCAGCTTGGCGTCGAGCGCCTGAAGCGCCTCGCGAACGATCAACGCCTCGCCGAGCTACGTGTGCACGGCTTTGACCAGGATGGCGACGACGAGCCGACAGGGCTGAACCTGCAACAGCTCGAAGCGATGCGCCCATTCGTGGATTTTCAGGCGCATACGCGCTTTCACCCGATACTGACGCGCTGCGGCGATAGCGAATGCAAAGCGGAAATCATCGAATCCCGGCGTGAAGTCGAGGCGTTGACCGGCAACCGTTGCGAACACTTCGCCTATCCGAACGGAAATTACGGCAAGCGGGAAATCAATCTGCTGAAGGCGGCGGGGTACAAGAGCGCGCGAACCTGCGATGTCGGCTGGAACGATCACCGTAGCGACGCGTTTCGTCTGAAAACCATCATCATCGACGATCGCGCATCGCTCAGGTGGTTCATCTGCAATTTGACGGGCATCCCGCCGTTTTTGGGTTATCTGCGCAAGGGCGGCGGTTTGCGCGGGCATTTTCCCCAGTTCTGATCCGGCCGCGACCCTGTCGATACGCGAGCGCGCCCCGATATGGAACGTTCAATGTGCGCTGGTGAACATACACGGCGCCCGCCGATGACAGACTACGGATATCGCAAGACGAACGACGTAGCTTGCGGATATTTCGGATTTCGAAAGAGTCGTGCGTAAGGAGTATTCGACATGATTGCCCGACAGCTTGAAATGGGGACGATCGATGCCAGCGATGAAACCGGCGGTTCGTCTCCGAAGGAGATGATGCGTTTCGTCATCGACAACATCTGGACCGTCATCCTCATCACCGCGGCGGTGACGATAGCGGCGAGCCTTTACTGCGTGTTCGCCACGCGCATTTACTCCGCCGATGCGATTCTGCAGGTCGATCGATCGAATTCCGGCGGGCTGAGCATCGCTGCGCAGCCGACCGCGCAGACCCAGCAGCAGCCAGCCACGCCGATGGCGCAGCTGAGCCAGACCGAAATACAAATCATCCGCAGCCGCTCGGTGCTGACGCCAATCATCGAGCAATACCGGTTGTTCGTGTCCGTTACGCCGCGCACGGTGCCGGTGCTCGGCCAGATTGCCGAGCGATTTGCGACGCCGGGCCATCTCGCCGCGCCCTGGCTGGGACTGAGCGACTACGGCTGGGGCGGAGAACGAGCCGATATTGCCGTTCTGGATGTGCCGGCCAGTCTCGAGAGCAAGGAGCTGCAATTGATCGCGCTGCAACATGGCGGCTATCGGCTTGCCGATCCGAATGGACGGGTGCTGGTGGAAGGGACGGTGGGCAAGGAGGCGACCGGCAATGGCGTGCGGATCCGGATTACGCAACTGGTGGCGCACTCGGGGATGCGCTTCGGCGTGGTCCGTTATAACGACATCGATGCCATGCAGCGCTTCTTGCGCGATCTGCGGGTGAGCGAGCAGGGCGCGGATACCGGCCTCATCAAGGTTTCCTACGAGAGTGCCGACCCGGCACGTGCCACCGCGGTCGCCAACGATATCGCGCAGAACTACATGGCCTCGCATATTGCATACCGTCAGGACGAGGCCACCCGGATGCTGGCCTTCGTCAACGGCGAGCTGCCGCGCCTGCGTACCGAGATGAAGGAGGCGGAAGACAAGCTCACCAAGCATCAGGCGACGACCGCTTCGCTGCAGCCGGCCAGCGAGAGCCAGGTCTACCTGCAAGGGATCATGGACTTCGACCGACAGATCGCGACGCTCTCGATTCAGCGCACACAAATGCTCGAGCGCTTCACGACGGAGAGCGCGCAAGTCCGGACTATCGATCAGCAGCTCGGCCAGCTCAACATGGCGAAGCGCAATTTCGAGGCCCGCTTTGCCAGCATGCCTGCCGCCGCGCGCCAGTCGGCCGATCTGACACGCGATGCGAAAGTGGCCGAGCAGATCTACGTGGCAATGGTCGGCAAGGCAAACGAGTTGTCGGTCACGCGTGCGGGCACGATCGGCAACGCGCACATTCTCGATGCCGCCGTGCGACCGGCGGCGCCGATCAAGCCGCAGAGCGCCTTCATCATCCCCATCGGCGGCGTGCTGGGGCTCATGTGCGGCGTGTTGTTCGTCACCGTGCCGCGCCGGTTCTCGTCGAAGATCGAGGATCCGGTTGCCGTCGAGCGGCGCTTCCGGCTATCCGGTCTGGGCGTGATCCCGTTCAGCGAGGAACAGGTCAGGCTCTCGCGTTGCCTGCAGCAGGTCGATGCAATGCAACGCGAGCCGGATGCGTGCGGCGATGCGTCGGCTCCCCGGATTCCGGACGGACGTGCAGGCGCCGCGGACGAAGCCGCGCCGCCGGTGTGCGACTTGCGCGCCACGCTGCTGGCGATGCGGTGCCCTCAGGATGTGTCGGTCGAGGCGCTGCGCTGCGTGCGCACCGCGGTCGTCAACGAGATGGCGGACGTGCCCAGCAAGGTGCTGGTGATCACGAGCCCGACGCCGTCGACCGGCAAGAGCTTCGTCGCGTCCAACCTTGCCGTGCTCCTGGCGGAAACGGGCAGTCGGGTGCTGTTGATCGACGCCGACTTGCGGCGCGGCAATCTCGCCGCTCGCTTCGGGCAGCCGCGCGCATGCGGTCTTGCCGATCTGCTGGCGGGGCACATCGAAGCACGGCAGGCGATTCGGCCGATCATCGACGACAGGTTGTCGTTCATCTCGACCGGGCCGTATACCGCCAATCCGTCGGTATTGCTGTCGACGCCGCGGATGAACGAATTGCTGAACGAGTTCCGTGCCAGTTTCGACTTCGTCATCGTCGATTCGCCGCCGGTGCTGGCTGTGAGCGATGCGTCGATGGCCGCGGGCAGCGCCGACGCGACGATTCTCGTGCTGCGTGCAAACGTGCAGACCGAGCGCGAGATCGAGGAAACGCTGAGCCGGCTCGAGCGGGCAGGCGCGCGCGTGATCGGCCCGGTGTTCAATGCCGTCGCCATCCGGCGCAGCGACAAGCGCCTTTACCAATACACGAGCGCCTATATCGCCGACGAGCCGGCCAGGTGGCAAATCAACTAACGACGTCGCCGGCGCCCCAAGGGTGCCGGTGAGAACACTATCCGACACCATTCGAGCTGCTTCCCGTGGTCTACATCACGCTCATCGCGCTGCTTTTCAGCATCACGAACTTCATCCCGGTCAGTGCGATCGGCTTCGCGCCGATTTGCCTCTGCGCGTGGCGCTTGTTCGACCGGCGCTATCCGCCGTTCGTGACCTGCTTGTCCGTGTTCGGGCTGTTGGCGTTGGGCTCGACGCTGCTTTACGACCCGCAAGCGTTGCTGTCGTACGACTTCTACCGCCACGACGGCAACTTCTTCGTGTCCTATGCGCCGATTCTTGCCGGTTGCCTGTATTCGCATGAGCTGGATCTCGACAAGGCGCTGAGACGCTTCTTCGTGTTTGCCGTGCTCGCGAACCTGCCGCCCTATGCCGTCTATGTCGCGCAAAACGGCCTGTTGGCGATATTTTCGAACGCCAACGACTCGTTCGGCAGCTACTTCATTGCCCGTAACGCCGCCGGCGGTTTCCTCGCGATGCTGTTCTGTCTCGGCCTGTCCTGTTACGTGAAGCGCCACGACAAGCTCGTGCTCGGGTTGCTGGTCCTCAACGCGATGTTCGTGTTTTCCACCTACAGTCGCGGATCGATGCTGGGGATGGCGACCGCAATCGCGTACCTGTTGCTGGGCCGCAAGCGCTGGTTGGTGGCGGTGCTGATGGCCGCGGCAGTGGTGTTCTCCTTCGGCGCGGCCTGGAACCACACGCAATCGGCAGTCGACTACATGGCCCACGAGCACACGGTGCGGGATGTGGACGCGAAAACGGCCAACGTGGATGTGCGCTTCGGATGGCTGTGGCCGCGGGCATTGGCGTATTTCGAAGCAAGCCCGATCATCGGGATGGGTGTCGGGTCGTTCGACGACGAAGTGCATGACGTCGTGAACTATTTCGGTGTGGTCGGCCAGCCGCGGGACGTCACCGTGCTCCATACCGATGCGCATGCACACAATTCCTACCTGCATATCGCCGCGGAGCTGGGCGTGATCGGTCTCGCGCTGATGCTCGCCTTCTATTGGTATCTCGTCAAATGGGCGGTGGAAGGCGCCGCGTCGACGCTGCCTGCGCGCCGCAGCAGTGTCGGCGCGTATACGTTCGTCGAGTTGTCATCGGTGTGCCTGCTCGCGATGGGCACGACGGAGCACCGGCTGACCACGCCGTCGAATGTCCTGATTCTCGCGCTGGTCGTGTCGTTGCTGCTGTCGTGGCGCGTGCGGCGCGCGGGTGGGGCGGCAAAAGTGGCGCGTCCCGCGACGCGCGGCGTGGCGCTTACGGCAGTGGCGTCACGACGAGATAGCCGAGACACGGGCACGGTTTATCGTCAGCGCCGGGCCGTGGCTCCGGTACGTAGAAGCTGATCGACAGGTGACCGCCGGCCCAGGACGACACGAGACGCGGTTCCGGAATCGGCGTGCCGAGGATGGCATCGACGTAATCGATGCGAAACCGGCCCGATGCCGGTGCCGGCAGGCCGTCGACCGAAAGCCATCTGCGCCCGGGTGTGCCGCCGACCTGGAACACGATGCTTTCGCCGGAGATCAGCGCGTTGCCCGACAGTTCGGGGCTGAATTCGATCCGGTGATGAAACGCAGCGAGCGGGCCCGACAGGACGGACTTGAGCGTGATCAGCGAGCGCCCGGACGCGTTATAGACCCGCGTCGACCCGCGATGCGTGAGCCGGTACGGCTCGCTGCCATCCCAGTGATAGATCATCGACACGTATTTGTCGGGGTCGTCCCAATTCCGATCGAGCGCCCAAGCGGCAAGATCGAAAAAGTACGTAGGCAGGTAATTCGGATTGTCGATGTAGGTATCGCCCATCTCGGTCTGCCACAAGCCGCGCACCTTGCCGGTGGCGACGTAGCGCTGGTAAAGCCGGTCGAGGCTGTCGAGGCCGAGATAATGGACGTCGAGATAGTCGACCCAATCGAGCATTCGCGCGTGAGCGGTAGGGCTGGTGTATTCGAGCCAGCGCATGTAGTTGTCGAGGCCGCCCTGGTCGGGCCAGCCGCCGTAGACGACGTACGCGTGATACTTGCGGATGATTCTGGCTGCCGGTATGTGGATCCGCTCGACATAGTCGCGCATCGCGTCGGGGTACGGGCGGGCCAGCGCCGGATTGCGGTTGTTGCCCGGTCCATGCCAGAACGACGCTTGCGGCGAGCCGCCCGAAAGCGGGCCGGCCGCCTCGTTCCAGATCTGGAAGTACTTGACGTTGTACGGCGGTGCCGAATACTTCTTCACGACGGCCTCGACATACCGTTCCCACACCGCGACGTCCTTCGGCGCGGAAAACCCGTCTCCGGGCACGGACGCATTCCATGCCGGGGTATAGCCGACGAACAGCAGGGACTTGATGCCGTTGCGATTGTTGCGCAACAGGATCGGCGGCAATTCCGCGCCGTAGCTCGGGCCGGTCCGGTCAATATCGATCCGGCCGTCGTGCGGGCCGGGCTGCCCCGGGCCGACGGAATCGCGTCCCCAGCGAAGGCCCATGCGTTGCCAGTACGGAATATCTTCGTCCGAGCCCGGCCATCCGTTGGTGCCGATCAGCTCCGTGATCCGGTGTCGCACCGGCGACGTGCGTGCAGGATTCGTGTCGGTGCCGCTCCATGCCGGCAGCGCGTTTCCCAGTACCGCCAGCGCAAACGCAACGCACGCGCCGCGCGCCGCGCGCGTCATTTCAATGGGACGGCACATGGGCGTGCGCTCCGTTCGCGACGGGATCGCGCGCGTCGGGGGGCAGCGCGGTGTTCGGCTCGCCGAGCGACAAGTGACGCATCACCTCGCTCGCGTAACGCGACTTCGTGTACAAGCCAACGTCGTAGGACAGCTGCGCGTTCGCGAGATGATCGGCGAGCGCATCGAGTGCTGCCGCGAGGCTGGCCGGGTTCGCCGAGTATTTGATCTTGTTGCCGATTTCGTCACCGAAGGTCGACATGCTGCCGAGATCATGAACGAGGATCGGCATGCCGAGCGCGGCCGCTTCGACGATCACCAGCGGCGCGTTCTCGCCGCAAATCGACGGGAGCACCAGCGCGTCGAGCCCGCGCGCACGCGGAAACAGCTCGGCGTGCGGCAGGCTGCCCGCGAACGACACACGTCCTGCGTCGATCAGCGAAGCGTACTGGCTTTCCAGCCGGCGTCTGTCGGGACCGTCGCCGAACAGCGTGATGCACCGCACGCCGTGAAATTGCGTGGCCGCCAGCAGCTCGAGGAACTGGCCGATGCCCTTTTCCGCCGAAATTCGCCCGATGAACGCGAGTTGCAGCCCTGAATCGCGTCGGCCGGCGCGCCGTGGATGACATTCCGGAATCGCAACGGGGTTGGGAAAGAACACGCTGTTCGTGATGCCGCGCCGGCGCAATGCTTCGCGCATGAACACGCTCGGGCACAGGAACAGATCGAAGGCGCTGCGCGGATCGGTCAGCCGGTCCATGGTCAGCCAGTGCATTTTCCTGAGCGTGTCGTAGACGAAGCCGCGCGGGCTCGAGCGTGTCATCAGCGGACGCAGCGTGCCGATATCATCGAGCGGGACCGGCACCACGCGCCCGCGTGGGTAATAGAGCATCAGCGGGTTATGAAACACGAGGTGGTAGTCGTGGCAGGTCAGATAGGTTCTGTAGCCGAACCGCTGCCTGTTTCGCCTGATCACGCCGAGAATCGACGAAGACATGTAGCCGTGATAGTTGTGGACCCAGATGCGATCCGGCATGAACCGCTGAATCGTCCTGTCCAGCGCCAGCGCGGCACGAATGTTCCATACGGGATTGGCGGTCAGGCTGACCTCCGCGACATCGCCTTTGTCGAATTTCTCGACCACCACGTCCGGCATCTCCCGCAACGTCTCCACCGACAATCGATAGACCTGCTCGGCCCCGCCGAAGGCATCGTAGTCGTTCACGATCAGCACGCGCTTGCTTTGCATAAGAGGCCTCGGAGCGCGCCGTTCCGCCATAGGTCAGGACGCGATGGTTGCGGGGCGCATCGCGATGGATGAATGGAATGGCTTCGATCCGGAACGGATCGATTTCGAGTGGTGCCGCCATTGATTCACGAATACGCGCCGGATTTTCCCGATCCACTTCTCAGCATGCGGTATGCCAGCAGTGAAAGAAACGAGGCGTGCCAAGGGTAAGCACGACGAGGCGGCATTTTTAAATGCCCAATTCGATGAAAAACGTTGCAGGCGTGAATCGTCGGCGCGTGGAATCGGCGCGTGGCGGGCATCCGTGGTTTCAAGAGAGAAACGCTGCGCGGGATAACGGCGCGATCGCGCGTTCGTTGATCGTATGAATTTCGGCCGCCCGATTCGATATGAACATTTCGATTAATTCAAAGGAGCCGTCCACAGACACTTTGCGGAATTAAGGTATTTCTTTGTGGGTTTCATAACAGAGCACGCGTGCTTCCTTCAGTACGATCGGACATGAATCGGGGTGGCGGGCGACAGACGCCGAGTAGCGAAGGGACGGGGCCAGCGGCCATTTCCAGTCCCCGGTCGGTGCGGTCGTCATAAGCGGAAGGACCGGCTACGTCGGCGGTTTCGTGGCACGACCGTCGCGGTGGCTGCAATGCTGGGGGAAGCTGAAATGCCTGGATATTTCCACAGAGCGATCGACGTCACGTTGATCGTGTTGGGCGCGGTCGGAACATCCCGTGTCGGTATGGCCGACATCGGAAGTCCACCCCGACTGGATCCCTCGTTGGTCGCATTCGTCGCCGCGCTTGCGCTGTCGGTATTCCCCGCGTGCGGCGCCTACTCGGCGCGATGCACGAAGTCGCTCGCAAGCGCGATCAGCCGCACGACGCTCGCGTGGTTCGTCGTGCAGCTGTGCGGCCTCGTATTGCTGTTCATGATTCATCGCAGCGCGCCGCCGTTGTTGCCGTGGTTCATCTACTGGACCCTCGTGAGCGGGATTTCGCTTCTCGTTTCACATACGGCCGCCCTCGTTGCATTGTCTGTCGCGCGGCCGGCCTGGCTCGGGCATTGGCAGACGGAACATGGCTACGGAATCGGCGGCGCCGCCCCGGCATCGGCCGGCGAAGCGCGCCCGTCCGTGCCGGCGCGGTACATCGTGAAGCGCTGTTTCGACGTGGTCGGCGGTGCGTTGCTGATCGTCGTGCTGTCGCCGCTGCTGATCACGCTGATGGTCGTCGTATGGTGCGATGGCGGGCCGGCGTTCTACGGACACGTTCGCGTCGGGCAGCATGGCCGCAAATTTCGCTGCATGAAGTTCCGCTCGATGGTCGTGAACGCCGACCAGATGCTCAAGCAACTGCTGGAAACCGATCCTCAGGCTCGCGCCGAGTGGGAGAGTGGCTTCAAGCTCAAGAACGATGTCCGCGTGACCCGTATCGGCCGCTTTCTGCGTCGCACGAGCCTGGACGAGCTGCCGCAGCTCTGGAACGTGATGCGCGGAGAGATGAGTCTGGTGGGGCCGCGGCCGATCGTCGATGAAGAGCTCGCGCGTTACGGCGCCGACGTCAAGTACTACCTGCAGGTCAGGCCCGGCATGACGGGGCTTTGGCAGGTCAGCGGCCGCAGCAATACCGACTATGCGACGCGCGTGTCGCTGGATGTGGACTATGTGAAGAACTGGTCGGTCCTTCGGGACGTGGTGATCCTGTTCAAGACGATCAGGGTGGTCGTCAAGGGCCACGGCGCGTACTGATCACCCGGGCGCGATCCTGTCGCCGGGATCGATTACCTCACGCACATACTGAAGAGATGTCGACATGGCTCATGTGATGCAAAGCGATACGGCCGTCAGCGATTCAACGCGCTTCGGCAGGGTGGCGATCGTGCACGACTGGCTGACGACGTATGCCGGCTCCGAACGCGTGCTGGAGCAGATCATCCGGATCTGGCCTGACGCGGACTTGTTCAGCATCGTCGACTTCTTCCCCGACGAGCATCGCGCCGCGCTGGGCGGCAAGCATGCGAAGACCTCGTTCATCCAGCATCTGCCTCGGGCGAGAACGGCTTTTCGCACGTACTTGCCGCTCATGCCGCTGGCCGTCGAACAGTTCGATCTCTCCGCGTACGACCTCGTGATTTCGTCGAGCCATGCGGTTGCGAAGGGGGTCATTACCGGGCCCGACCAGGTTCATGTCAGCTATGTGCATTCGCCTATCCGCTACGCGTGGGATCTTCAGCACCAGTACCTGATGCAGGCTGGCGTGACGAAGGGGCCGAAGAGCTGGCTCGCACGCAGCGTGCTGCATTACATGCGGATCTGGGATCAGCGCACCGCGCATGGTGTCGATGCGTTCGTCGCGAACTCGGAATTTATCGGCCGCCGGATTCGCAAGATCTATGGAGCCGGCTCGACCGTCGTGTATCCGCCGGTAGACGTCGATCGTTTCGACCTCGGCACAAACCGTGAGGATTTCTATCTGATCGCATCGCGGATGGTGCCGTACAAGCGTATCCCGCTGATCGTCGAGGCGTTCGCGAGCCTCCCCAATCGACGTCTGGTCGTCGTCGGCGACGGGCCGGACTTCAAGCGGGCGAAGGCGCTGGCGGGGCCGAACGTCACGTTGCTCGGGTATCAGCCGACCCCCGTGCTGGTCGACCTGATGCGGCGCACGCGCGCGTTCGTGTTCGCCGCGGAAGAGGATTTCGGCATCACGCTCGTGGAGGCGCAGGCCTGCGGCGCGCCGGTCATCGCGTACGGCCGGGGCGGGGCGCTCGAAACGGTCATCGAGTCGCAGGATCCGAACTACGGCACGGGCCTCTTTTTCATGCAGCAGAGCGTGCCGGCGATCGTCGATGCGATCACGCGCTTCGAAGCGCATGAGCCGATGCGTCCGGAGGTGTGTCGCGGCAATGCGGTTCGCTTTACCGCGGAGCGCTTCAGAGCCGAGTTTCTGCAGGTCGTCGAGAACGCCATATGCGAGGCGCGCGCGCGATGTTCGCCACACGGTGCATTCGAGGGAGCGTGAATTGATCGCACAGATCGCAGCGTGGCGGAGCCGCCTGTCCCGGCTTCACCCCGACCATCTGCGGATCGCGCGGGGCGCGATCTGGATTTCGACGTTTGTCTTGCTCGGCAAAGTCGCGGCCGCGCTGCGGGAAATGGCGATTGCCTACCACTACGGCATCAGCCAGGTCGTCGATGCCTACCAGCTCACGTTCAACCTGATTACGTTTCTGCCGGCGGCATTCGTCGTCGGGCTTCAGATCATGCTGGTGCCCACGCTGGTCGGATTACGCACGCAGCCCGTGCGCGAGCAGGCCCGCTTTCTGGGCGAATTGCAGATGGTGGCGCTGGTGTTCGGCAGCGTTTGCGCAACGGCGTTGCTGGTTGCGTGGCCCTGGGTGCTCGGACTGTTCGAGCGCAACCTGTCCGGCGAGACGCGCGAGATGTCTCGCGCGATGATGATGACGATGAGCCCGATCGGCATCCTGATGATGACGATCTGCGTGTTCGCGGCGCGCCTGCAGGCGCGCGAGCGCCACATCAACACGTTGCTGGAAGCGCTGCCTGCCGTCGTGGTGCTGCTCTTCCTGATCGTCTGGCAGCAAGGGAATTCGCCCGCGCCGCTGATGTGGGGCACGACGATCGGTTTCCTGCTGCAAGCGGCATGGCTCGCCGCGCTGGCGCGCGCCACCGACGGTGTGCAAACCCGCTTCTTTTTTTCGCTGCGGTCGCCGCAGTGGTCGCGCAACTATCGCACGGTCGGCATGTTCATGCTGTGTCAGCTCGTGTTGAGCCTTGCGGTGCCCCTCGATCAGTATTTCGTCGCGGGCCTCGGCGATGGCGCGATCGCGACGCTCTCCTATTCAGGCCGGCTGATTGCGCTGCTCGAGGGCGTCGGCGCGATGGCCATCGGCCGCGCGACATTGCCGGTGTTCTCGGATATCCAGAGCAACGGCGAGCCGGCGAGGGCACGCGAGATGGCGCTCAAGTGGTCGTTCCTGATGCTGGGCGTTGGCGTGCTGGTGACGGCGATCGTCTGGCCGCTCGCGCCGATCGTCATCAAGCTGATTTTTCAACACGGCGCGTTCACGGATGCGGACACGGCCACCGTCGCCCATCTGGTGCGCTGGAGTCTCGTGAAGTTGCCGTTTTATTTCGCACAACTGGTGCTGCTGCAACTGTTCGCGAGCGAAGGGCGCCTGAAGGCATTGGCCGGCATGGCCATCGTGTGCTTCATCGTCAAGGCGCTCGCCAATGTCGTGTTGATCCAGTGGCTCGGCATCGTCGGTATCGTGCTCGCGTCGGCGGCATCCGCCGCGAGCGCGTTCGCCTACCATCTCTCGCTCATGGGTTGGGATCGGCACGTTCGAACGGTGACCCGGAGCGGGAAACGAAAGTCATGATCGTCATCCGTTCACTGCGCGGCCGTGGAGCGGTGGTGGCGACCTGATGAACCACGCATGTCGCGAATCGAACGTCCAGTGTGTCGTTACGCACGGTCTGCGAAATCGATGCGACTTAGAGTGAATGCATGAAAGGGCGGGCGCGATCGTCCGGAAAGCATCGCGCGTCCGAATGCGCTTCAGTCGCGGGAGACAGCGGCGCGTTCCTCGACAGCGGAGCGATACCATGTCATCACTGCAAGTAGAGACGTGCGACATCGACGAAGGCCGGCAGCCGGAGTGCGGTCCGGTCGTCGATCAGTCGACGGCGCCGGTGCGTACGCGGATTCTGCCGGTCATTCTGGCCGGCGGTTCGGGCACACGCCTATGGCCGGTTTCGCGCGAGCATTATCCGAAGCAACTGATCGACGTCGTCGGATCGGATTCGTTGCTGCAAGCCACCGCAACGCGAATGACCGATCTCCCGGCCGGCTGGCAGGTGTCGGGCTCACCTGTCGTCGTGTGCGGCGCCGACCTTCAATTCCTGATCGCCGAGCAACTGCGCGCGGGCGGGATCGACGCGCGGTTCATCGTCGAGCCCGTGCGGCGGGATACCGCGCCCGCGTTGACACTGGCGGCCTCGTTCGCATGCGCGGCCGGCGACGACGCGATCCTGGTCGTCATGCCGTCCGACCAGTTGATCAAGGACACACCGGCGCTCAAGCGGGCCGTTGCCTTGGCCGCGCGCCATGCGGAAGCGGGAGCGATCGCGACGCTCGGTGTGCCGCCGACCCACGCCGCGACTGCTTTCGGGTACATCTGCGTCGGTGCCGCGATTGGCGACGGCGCGCACCGGATCGAGCGGTTCGTCGAGAAGCCATCGTCGGAGCGCGCGGCCGAGTACCTCGCGGCGGGCGGCTACTGGTGGAACAGCGGCATCTTCGTGTTGCGCGCGTCGGTCTGGCTCGCGACGTTGCAACGGCTGCAGCCGGACATGCACGAGTCGTGTCTTGCTGCGTTCGTCGCCGGCGCGTCCAGCGGCAGCGTCTTCAATCCCGAGCCGGGCGCGTTCGCCCGCGTCGACGCGAACTCGATCGATTATGCGGTCATGGAGCGCATCGGCATGCCCGAATCGGAGTGCGACGGGGTTGTCGTACCGCTCGACGCCGGCTGGTCGGACCTCGGTTCGTGGGATGGCGTGTGGGACGCGCTCGACAAGGACGATTGCGGCAATGTGGGGCGCGGACGCGTCATGTTCGAAGGCGCGGCTTCCACGTACGCTCATTCGAACGGACGCCTCGTGGCATGCGTGGGTACCACCAATGTCGTCGTGGTGGAAACGGCCGATGCGGTGCTCGTGGCCGACCGGGCGCACGTGCAGGACGTGAAGCGGCTCGTGGCGCGCATCAAGGCGGAGCGGGCGCCCGAGGCCGATTCGCATCGCAAGGTGCATCGCCCATGGGGCTTCTATGATTCGATCGATCGCGGCGAGCGTTTTCAGGTGAAGCATATCGTCGTGTCGCCCGGTGGGCGGCTGTCGTTGCAGATGCATCACCACCGTGCGGAGCATTGGGTCGTCGTGCGTGGCACCGCGCTCGTCACGCGCGGTGACGAGCAGCTGCTGCTCACCGAAAACGAGTCGGCCTTCATCCCGGTCGGCGTGCGTCACCGGCTCGAGAATCCGGGCAAAGTCCCGCTCGAGATCATCGAGGTTCAATCGGGCACGTATCTGGGCGAAGACGACATCGTTCGTTTCGACGACAGCTATGGGCGCTGCGACCCGCACGCGTGATGCCGGATGAAGCGCGTGCGACGTCCGCCGCATCGGCGTCGCTCGCCTTGGCCTGGTGCCACGCCTGCCGCGCCTGCCGGGGCGTCGGTTCGTCTCGGCACGGCAACGCCGCGCCGACGCGCGTTCGCGGCGCGGCGCACTGCTGCCGCATTTCGCATGCGGGTTAGACAGAGGGGCTGGGCAACGGGGCGAGGCCGCAAATCGCTTCGCCCTCCGGCCGCCCGACCGTACCAGCATCGGGCAGGGCCGGGCGGTGCCGATGCGGCAACAAGCGGTCGAACTCCCGCTTGACGAGTCCATAGCATTCGCAGGCGTTCGCTTCGAGACCGTTGCGATCCAGCACCCGGATATGGCCGCGGCGATGGAGGATGAGGCCTTCGCGATGCAGCTTTCCGGCCGCTTCGGTGACGCCCTCGCGCCGCACGCCGAGCATTTCCGAGATCAGTTGCTGGGTGACCGCCAGTTCGTACGAGTCGACCCGGTCGACCTCGATCAGCAGCCACCGGCAAAGTTGCTTGTTCAATGAATGGTGGCGGTTGCACGCGGCCATCTGCGCGATCTGGGTGAGCAGTGCGTGCATGTAGAGCAGCATCAGGCGCTGCATGCGTTCGGATCGCGCGAAATGGAGCCGGAGCGCCTGCGCGCTCATTCGATATGCGAAGCCGGCGTACTGCACCTGGACGCGGTTCGGCATCGCTTCTCCGCCGGTCAGGACGGGCACGCCGGTCATGCCTTCGCGGCCGACTGCGGCAACCTCGACGGAGCCGCCGTTTTCCATCATGTAGAGGATGGAGATAACTGCCGTGGTCGGGAAGTAGACGTGATGGATCCGCTGCCCCGAGTCATATAGCAACTGTTCCGCGCGCAAACGAACGAGTTCGAGGTGGGGGGCGAGCGCTTGCCATTCATCGTATGGCAGTGCGCTGAGGAGGTGGTTGCCGTGAAGATCCGATTGCAGCGCCAACATGTCAAGTTCTCCATCCGAAGCCGCATGTGACGCAGCTTGTTGCATCCGCATCCGGTTTGTACGGCTAGCCCTGATCTGCCGGATGAACGGCGACCAGGGGCAGTACCGTGTCGATTCAACGCTATGCGGCCCCGATGCAGATGCTCAATTTATCGAGCAAGTGGCTAGGTTTAAAGCTAGAAACATGCCAATCGAACGGAAAGCAAGCGCTGATATGGTGCAACGAGTTGTCCGTGCGAGCGCTTGCGGGAATACGTACACCGACGATTGCGTTGTGTTTCAATTTCGAACGCCGTTTTCCGGCGAGCGGCGCGGCGATCTTCCCAATGATTCAACGGAGGTGGTTGATTCGATTGGGTTTCCATGGCGAAGACCCGCGCACGTCCGCTGCGCATCGCACGTCAAGCGGCTGCATCCGAAGCAAATCGGCATCCGGCCGGGATCGAATTGTTTCAGAAGTGTTCACGGTGGTTTCCCTAGGGCGGACCGCAGGATTCAATGTGCGGTAGGCGAGCGCCGGGTGCCTGTGCGTGAACCGCGGTCTGTCCCGACAATTCCATGGCTTTGATGGGCACGGTGCTGAATTCCGCCGTGAGCCACAGATTGGCCCAGCCGGCCACCCTCACGATGAGCGGCGGCGCACAACGACGCTGATTGGACTGCCGACAGGACACCGGGCATCAGAAAAACTCTGGCAGTTTTTGCAGATGCGTTGTCATCTTCCACAAATTCAGACTGGCTGAATGTGGATAAAGTACGCATCACGGAGACGCTTCAAAGCACCGGGGTGCCAGATTCCCGTGCTTCGAGCCGGTAGCCAATGATGCAACCATCGAGCGCAGTTCAGCACCATTGACGGATCGCCGACAGATCGACCGTAAGGTCACATCAGATTGAGGAGTCAATCATCATGAAGCTTGTCCTTTCGAAAGTCGCAAAGGCAATCGTGTCCGCGTGCGCCACTCAGAAAACCGACGTCATGGTCTGCAATTCGGCGGGACAGGAGATCCCGTACGTCATGTTGTTCACCATGTATGGCTTCGTCTGAGCGCGGAGCCACGCCTTTACAAGGAAGGAGATTCTCATGCGCACGACAATTGCAGCGATACTCTGCTTCGTCACGTGCTTCCCGTTGGCCGCAAGCGCCGATGTAGTCGATGCGGGCTGCGCCGCGGCAGGGATGGTCACAAGTGGAAAGACGCGCGCCGAGGTGCGGGCCGAACTCGTTCAGGCAGAACGCGACGGCTGGATTCCGACGCACTCGCGCAGTCAGCGGACCTATCCGCCCGATATGGCGCAGGCTCGCCGGAATCGGGATGTCCATGATGCAGGCGCCGGGGCGACGCCATCCTTGCAGGCGTCGAACCAGCAACCTTGAGCAATGACCGTGGCGTCTGCATGCCGGCGCCGACATATCGCCGCATCGTCATGTGGACTCCAGCGCGAGCAACGCTCAGAATTTGTGTCGTATAGCGAGCCGATAAACCATCTGGTGGTTATTCGATGAATCTCCGGATCCGCCAATGTTGGCGACCGCCGGCGCGCCCGTCGACGATGTGCCGGAAGCG
Organism: Burkholderia sp. 567; assembly: GCF_040545115.1. Lineage (NCBI taxonomy): Bacteria > Pseudomonadati > Pseudomonadota > Betaproteobacteria > Burkholderiales > Burkholderiaceae > Burkholderia > Burkholderia sp. 567. The sequence goes on along the minus strand of NZ_JBEPLG010000003.1, from coordinate 22,217 downwards.
CGTTGCCAGCCGCCCGAGAAGTACACGTCGGTACGCTTCGACAGCAGATAGTCCAGCGTGAACGCCACCTGACTGTAGTGCTGATTGCCGACGGAATTGCCTTGTGCCGTCGTGACGCTGCGCGCCTTCATGTAGTCATACGCGACGCCGACGAAAAAGGCCGGCGTGACACGGTAGTTCAAACCGATGTCATAGTTGTTGAAGATGGCCGTACCGTTCAGGAACGACGCACCGAGATTGGCGTATTGAACATTCGAATACGACGCGCTGATCGTCGCGTTTCCGATCGTGTAGGCCGCCGCGATGACGGCGTCCTGATAGGCTTGCGCGACCTGATAAGCCGAGTTCAGGGAAGAGGCCAGCAGATTGAAGCCGCTTGCATAGTTGGTGAACCATCCGTTACCTGGTGTCGATGTCGGGTGTTTGAAGTAATCGAACGCCGCGCCGATCTGAAGCGGGCCGTGTGTGTAACCGACTCCAAGCGAATAGCCCGACGTCGAAGTGAAGTCGCCGGGCACGCCGCCGAGGCTATATTCGACGCCAAAGGAGAAGCCGTGGAAGTCCGGGCTCATGTAGCGCACCGAGTTGTTGAATCGCACGCTGTTACTGGTGTTGTCGAAATCTCCCGGATGCGCGCTCGCCAGGTCGCCGACCGCTGCGGCACCGGCAAGAAACTCGGGGAAATACCACACCATGTCGTATTGACGGCCAACGGTGAGAGAGCCGTAAGTGTCGCTGCTCAGTCCGACGAAAGCTTGCCGGCCGAACGCCGTGCCGCCCTGGGCAAGTTGTCCGTTATTCACGTTGATGCCGGACTCGAGCGTAAAAATCGCCCTGAGACCGCCTCCCAGATCTTCCTTGCCGGTCAGCCCCCAGCGACTGCCGTCGATACCGTTCAGCGAGTCCATGTAGACGGCTTTGCCGCCGCCTACGTTGGTCTGGTAATGAATGCCGTTGTCGATCTCGCCATAGAGCGTGACGCTGCTTTGGCTATGCGCGACGGAACTGGCCAGCCCAATGAGCGAGCCGACAATGATTTCGATTTTTTTGGTTTTCATGAGATCTCCGAAATTCAAAGGCAATACAAAAAAACAGTTCTCCTGACGTTCATCGATTCAGCGAGCGGTACGGGTCAGGCCGAAAAGGATTTCTTCAGGCCGTTCTTCGTCAGGCCATAGCAAGCGCCCATCAGGGCCACACAAGCCGCGGCAATGAGTATTGGCGCTGCTGCAACGCGAAACATCGCGTCGACGGTCCAGTTGTTCGCGTACAGGACACCCGCGAGGTAAGTGCCGCCCGCCGCGCCGAGCCGACCGAACCCATAGGCCCATGCGACGCCCGGCGCGCGCAATTCCGGGCTGTAGAAGAGCGTGCACAACGCGATCGCGCAGGTTTGTCCGCCGCTGATGCAAAAGCCGCAAAAGAAGATCGTCGTGAGTAAAGCGAGATGCGATGAGCCGATTGCTATCGAGATCGCGTACATCGACACGGCGCCGCCGACGTAGACCGCGGACAGGATTCTGTAGGGGCTCGTGCGATCCATGATGGGTCCCATCAGCAGACTGGCCACCATGCCGCCGATGATCACGGTGATCGTCGCCCAGACCACGAGCGCGGGTGGGAACGAGATGGACGCGAGAACGGTCGGCAGCCAGCTTTGCAGAAAATAGAAAGCTGCCAGGTTGATCGCGAATACGGCCCACAGCAGGAATGTCCCCACGCGGAATCGTGCGGAGAACAATCCGAGCACACTTGCGTCCGCCGGCTTCTCTTCGTGAGTGACCAGTTCGCTGTCCGATTGCAGCGTGAAATCGGGAAAGAGGCGCCTGGTTGCACGAAGCAGTTCGGCCGGCTCCGCATTTGTCGACAGGTAGGCCACGGATTCCGGCAGCAGCGGGATAAGCAACACCGTCAAGCCCAGTGCCGCGAGCCCGCCCAGCCACAGTGGACCTTCCCAGCCAAACCGCGGGATCAACGCGCTACTGCAGAGGCCCGCGAAGATAAACCCCAGCGCATATCCCAGGTAGACGAGAATGACGAAAGTCGCGCGGGTTCTCTTTGGGCTGAATTCCGAAACGAGGCCCACCGCGCAAGGCGTGGCCGCTCCGAGGCCGATGCCTGTGAGGAACCTCAAGGCGATCAGCTGCGGCACGCTGGTGGCAAAGACGGTCAGCACGGTGAACAGGCCGAAAGCAGTGGTTGCCACGAAAGCGATCTTCTTCGTGCCGAAGCGACGGGTCGCGAACGGAATGCTGAAGTTACCGATTAGCAGCCCGAAGAAAACAGCTGAAAAAATCGCGCCGAATACCGTCTTGGGCAGTTGCCATTCCTTCGCGAGAACGGGCACGATGAAGCTGATGACCTGGGTGTCGAAGCCATCGAACAGCATGAGCAGCGCACAGAAGGCGACGATGAAATACTGCCTCTTGCCGATTCTACGACTGTCGATGAGATCGTAGACGTTGATTTTCCGTATTTCCATATTATTCTCCTCGCGTTAAAAGGAAGGGTTTGCTGCGGGTATTGCATTTTTTCTGGCTTAAAGGCGGTGGCGCGGATGGTCGAACATTCAGCATCAGTAAAACGGGTTTGAATAATCAATAGTTAATATGATGAATATATGCTTAATTTACAAGGAATGTCCGGTTACGCGAATAGATCGGCGCTGCGGACTCAACCCACGACGGCCTTGCCGTACGGGCAAGGCGCCGCACGCTATGGTGCTGCGCTGTCGTCCGTTCGGCATTGGTATGACAAAAACAATCTGTCTCCATTGATTTATTATTCGTCGCTCCAGATCTCATCGCGTGACGAAATCCGGGTCGCCTGGATCGTGAAGTCATTTTGATTGCACGGGGAAATATTGCCGCAGTTCAGGCAGCATTTCTTATTCTTGTGTTGCCGCAGTGGCGCTCCGTTCGGCCGATTGTGCGGTGAGAGCAGTCAATCGAAGCGTAATTCGCGGTCGGTGGCTCGCTGAACTTCGCGGTGCCGTCCACGTCGATCTGCTCGACGCACATCGTGGCTTTCGTCCGACTCGTGAAGCGTGCACGTGATGTGCCACAGCCCACGCACGAAGCACAATCGGGTCCGAACCGGACGGCAAGGCCGGATTCCAGGTGCAGGGAAGGGGAGGTCTTGCGCAATGAAGTCGTGGCGCCATTCCAGCTTGGTATGACGCGACTATGCCGGCTCGTGCTTCGCATCGATTTCGCTACAATTCCAACATGTCGCTAAAATGCCGGATATGAACCATTACGTTAGTCTTCCTGATTTTGCGGATCCCGACGCGATCGATCGGCCGGCGGTAGCGATGCACATGCGCGTCGACGAGCATGCTGCCGAAATTCCGGTTCACAAGCATCTGAAGGGGCAACTGGTGCTGGCGTTGCACGGCGCCGTAACCTGTCGGGTCGCGGGCGCGTTCTGGATCGTCCCGCCGCAATGCGGCGTCTGGATTCCCGGCGAGATGCCGCACAGTAACCATGCCACACCCAATGCCCGGCTTTGCTATCTGTTCGCGGAGCCCGGTATCGTCGACTTGCCGACGGATTGCTGCACGCTGTCCATTTCGCCGATGCTGCGGGAAATGATCCTGCGTCTGGCCGGTGCGCCGCTGGACTATGAGCAGGGCGGCCATATCGACCGGCTTGCACGCGTGCTGTTGCATGAGCTGACGTTGATGCCGGTCGAGCGCCTCTATCTGCCGGTTACGGATCATCCGCGAATCCGGCAGATGGCGGACGCGTTGAACGCCAATCCCGGCGATCGCAGCACCGTCGCGCAATGGGCCAAGCGTCTCGCCATGAGCGAGCGTTCGCTGGCAAGGCTCGTCGTCAGTGAAACGGGACTGACCTTTGGCCGCTGGCGGCAGCAGTTGCAACTGCTCGTTGCGGTGCGCGAGCTTGCCGGCGGCGCTTCCGTGCAACGCGTGTCGGACGAACTCGGCTACGAGTCGGTAACCGCCTTCATCACCATGTTCAAGAAAGCGCTCGGGCATTCGCCAGGCCGCTATTTCGCCGCGCTGGCTCGCACGCAATCGGAGGCCGCGCTCGCGCCGGCGGCTTCGACCGAGATGGACGACCGAGCGGATGGCCCAGCGGATGCCGTGGCCGATGTGTGAAGCCGCGCGCCTCGGCGCGTCGATGAACGTGTGGCGCGAGCGGCCGCAATCATGCGGCCGGTTCCTTGCTGGTGCCCGTCGTGATGTAACGCGCTTCGCGTTTCGACGCGCCTTTCGCCCAATTTCCCGCCCGTGACGCCGGGTTCTCCACGCGAGGCCGCCCGCATCGAATAGAAATGCTGTCGATCACGCATTTCGCAGAAGAGACTGCAGCCGACACCGCGTCGGCGGCCTTTAATACGACCACACATTCTGCGGCATCCCCCGTAATCTTTGCGCACTCGCCACTAAATTCGCATTGCTTTTACGGAGTTGCAAGATGACCGACTTATCGACGGGGACACCCTCGATCCTTTCCCTGGGCCAGACGAAAGTCGACGACGACCCACTCGAAACCGCCGAATGGCTCGACGCGCTCGATGGCGTGGTTCGGCATGCAGGTGCCGAACGGGCTCAGTACCTGTTCGATCGGCTCGCGGCCCACGCTTCGTCCAACGGTATCGCAACGGCGCGCCTCAATATCACGCCCTACGCGAATACGATTGCCGTCGATCAGCAGCCGCCGTATCCGGGCGACTTCGATATCGAAGAAAAGCTTGCCGCCGCGCTGCGCTGGAATGCGCTGGCCATGGTGGTGCGGGCCAATCGCGCCTACGGTGAGCTCGGCGGGCATATTGCCAGCTATGCGTCGGCGGCCGACCTGTTCGAAGTGGGCTTCAATCATTTCTTTCGTGGCCCGAATGATGCCCACGGTGGCGATCTCGTCTATTTTCAACCTCATTCCGCGCCGGGCGTTTACGCGCGGGCTTACCTCGAAGGCTTTCTCGACGACGCGCATCTCGAGCATTACCGACAGGAAATCACAGGTGCGGGACTGTGTTCCTACCCGCATCCGTGGCTGATGCCGGACTTCTGGCAGTTCCCGACCGGCTCGATGGGCATTGGGCCGATCAACTCGATCTACCAGGCGCGTTTCATGCGTTATCTGCAGAACCGCGGACTGCAACGCACGGAAGGCCGCAAGGTGTGGGGCTATTTCGGCGATGGCGAGATGGACGAACCCGAGGCGATCGGTGCGCTTTCGCTGGCCGCGCGCGAGCGACTCGACAATCTCGTGTTCGTGATCAACTGCAATTTGCAGCGGCTCGACGGACCGGTGCGCAGCAACGGCCGCATCATCGACGAACTCGAAGCGCAGTTCAAGGGGGCGGGCTGGAACGTCATCAAGGTGTTGTGGGGTTCGGACTGGGACGCCCTGTTTACACGTGATCGCACCGGGGCGCTGTTGCGCGCGTTCGCGCACACCGTGGACGGCCAGTTCCAGACGTTTTCCGCCAACGACGGCGCCTACAATCGTGAACGCTTTTTCGGTCAGAACGCCGAACTGGCCGCGCTCGTCGCGCATCTGAGCAACGACGATATCGATCGCCTGCGGCGCGGTGGCCACGATGTGCGCAAATTGCACGCTGCGTACGAAAAGGCGTCGAAACACAGCGGGCAACCTACGGTCATTCTCGCGAAGACGATGAAGGGCTTCGGCATGGGCGCGATCGGCCAGGGGCGCATGACGACACATCAGCAAAAGAAGCTCGACATCGACCAGCTGAAGGCGTTTCGCGACCGCTTTCGCCTGCCACTCTCCGACGACGATGTCGAACAACTCAAGTTCTACAAACCGGACGAAAGCAGTGCCGTCATGCAGTATCTGCACGCACGCCGTGCGGCGCTGGGCGGCTACCTTCCCCGAAGGCGCACATCGGCATCGCACGCGCCGGCCGTGCCCGCGATGTCGTCGTGGGGACGATTCGCGCTCGACACCAACGACAAGGAAATGTCGACCACGATGGCGTTCGTGCGCATGCTCGGCAACCTGTTGAAGGACGCCGAGCTGGGGCCGCGTGTGGTGCCCGTCGTCGCCGACGAGGCGCGCACCTTCGGCATGGCGAATCTGTTCCGGCAAGTCGGCATCTATTCTCCGCTCGGTCAACTGTACGAGCCGGAAGACATGGGTTCGATGCTCTATTACCGTGAGGATACGGGCGGCCAGATTCTGGAAGAGGGCATCTCCGAGGCGGGCGCGGTGTCGTCGTGGATTGCCGCGGCGACGTCATACAGCGTGCACGATCTGACGATGCTGCCGTTTTATATCTACTACTCGATGTTCGGTTTCCAGCGTATCGGCGACCTGATCTGGGCGGCTGCCGACCAGCGCGCGCGCGGTTTCCTGATCGGCGCGACGGCCGGCAAGACGACGCTCGGTGGTGAAGGTCTGCAGCATCAAGACGGCACGAGCCACCTTGCGGCCTCGACGATACCGAACTGCCGTGCGTACGATCCGGCCTTCGCGTACGAAGTGGCGATGATCGTCGACGAAGGCATGCAGGAGATGATCGCGCGTCAGCGCGACGTGTTTTACTACATGACGGTCACCAACGAAAACTACGCGCAACGTTCGTTGACTGAAGCGGATGTCGATCGCGTCCGGCGCGGCGTGCTCAAGGGGATGTACGTGCTGGAGCCCGCGCAGGTCGAGATCGCGCAGGTGCAGTTGCTCGGCTCGGGCGCGATTCTCGGTGAAGTCCAGGCCGCGGCACGGATGTTGAAAGACGACTGGAATATCGACGCGGCCGTCTGGAGCGTGACGAGCTTTACCGAATTGCATCGCGACGGCGTGTCCGCGGAGCGCGCGCAGCGGCTGGTGGAACGCGGCGAGCCTGCGGTGCCCTACGTGACGGCGGCCCTGGGCGCCGCGCGTGGGCCGGTGATCGCCGCGACCGACTATGTGCGCGCCGTGCCCGAACTGATCCGCGCGTACGTACCGTCCCGCTATGTCGTGCTCGGCACCGACGGCTTCGGGCGCAGCGATACACGTGCGGCATTGCGTGCGTTCTTCGAAGTGGACCGTGCGTCGATCGTGATCGCCGCGCTGAAAGCACTCGTCGACGAAGGCCAGCAGGACCCTGACATCGTGCGTCGGGCGATCGACCGATACGGGCGAACCGGAAGCGGGCTGATCGAACCCTGGCTTGTCTAGAACCCGTTGACCGGTGAGCGCCATGAGAGCGGCGCGCGAATCGGCTGCTCGAAGGCCTCGCGCGTCCATCGGTCCATCGCGGGAAATCCGATCGAATCAAGTGCGTCCGGCCTGATGAAGAGGGGGCGCCGACTGTTGAAACGCTTGCTGTTGGAGACGAATGTGCGGGTGACACGAATAGAAGTACCGGATATCGGCGATTACAAGAACATCCCCGTGATCGAAGTTCTGGTGGGAGTCGGACAACGCGTCGAACAGGAGCAGTCGCTCGTCATGCTCGAGTCGGACAAGGCGACGATGGATGTGCCCAGTCCCACCGCTGGCGTGATCAAGGAGGTGAAGGTCGCGGTTGGCGAGACGGTGTCGCAAGGCACGTTGATCGCGCTGCTCGAAAGCGATGGCGAGGGGCAGGACGACGCGGTGCCTGTGCCTGCGGGCGCGTCCGCTGCGCGCGACCTCACGTGTCCGCCGGCGAATGTCACGACAGGGCCAGTGCCAGCGCCCGCGGCGGCGCCCGAACTGAAATCCGCATCCACGCCATTGCATCGCGCCCCGGCGCGCGAAGGCGAGCCGTATCGCGCAAGCCACGCGTCGCCGTCGGTGCGCAAGTTCGCGCGAGAACTGGGCGTCGAGATATCGCATGTGCAGGGCACCGGTCGGAAGCAGCGCGTTACATCGGAAGACGTTGCCGCGTTCGTCAGGAATGCGATGACGGCATCGTCCGGCACGTCTCCGGTCTCGACGCCTGTCCCGGCGAACGGCGCGGAGCTGGGTCTATTGCCATGGCCGAAGGTGGATTTCGCGAAATTTGGTCCCGTCGATTCGCAGCCGCTGTCGCGCATCAAGAAGATCTCGGGCGCGAACCTGCATCGCAACTGGGTGATGATCCCGCACGTCACGAACAACGACGAAGCGGACATCACCGAGCTCGAAGCGCTGCGCGTGCAGCTGAACAAGGAGCACGAGAAGGCGGGCGTGAAGTTCACGATGCTCGCGTTCGTGATCAAGGCGGTCGTCGCCGGGCTGAAGAAGTTCCCGACCTTCAATGCGAGCCTCGACGGCGACAATCTGGTGTTCAAGCAGTACTACCACGTCGGTTTCGCTGCCGATACGCCGAACGGTCTCGTCGTGCCTGTGATCCGCGATGCGGACAAGAAGGGGCTCGTCGACATCGCGAAGGAAACGGCCGAGCTGTCGAAGGCCGCGCGCGACGGCAAGCTGAAGCCGGACCAGATGCAAGGCGGCTGCTTCTCGATCTCGTCGCTCGGCGGGATCGGCGGTACGCATTTCACGCCGCTTATCAATGCGCCGGAAGTGGCGATTCTCGGGTTGTCGCGCGGCGCGATGAAGCCGGTTTGGGACGGCAAGCAGTTCTTGCCGCGGTTGATCCTGCCACTCTCGCTGTCGTTCGACCACCGCGCTGTGGATGGCGCGGAAGCCGCGCGGTTCAATGCGTATCTCGGAGCGTTGCTTTCCGATTTCCGGCGCATCGTTCTTTGATGAGTGGAGGGGCTCGCGGGGGCGTGGGGTTTCTGTGGGGTTTCTGTCGGTCATCCACGCCTCGTCGTTGAACTTGCTTTCATAACGGTCCGCTAGCGTCGCCCCTGCGCGGGGCGGCGGTCACTTTTCTTTGTCTTCCAAAGAAAAGTAACCAAAAGAAAGGCGCGTCCTTGGGCGGACAGCAAAGGTGGTCCTGCCCAAGTCCCCGTTCTCCAGTCGGGCCGTCGTTCAGCGGTTGAGCCCTCTGCCTCTGTCAGCAGCTAATCAAGAAGGGGACAGTAATGAGTCTCATCGAAGTCAAAGTTCCGGATATCGGCGATTTCAGCGGCGTCGATGTCATCGAAGTCAACGTCAAGCCGGGCGACGTGATCGAAAAAGAACAAACGCTCATCACGCTCGAATCCGATAAAGCCTCCATGGAAGTGCCCAGCGACGTCGCCGGCACCGTCAAGGAAGTCAAGGTCAAAGCCGGCGAGAAAGTCTCGCAAGGCACCATCATCGCCATCGTCGAAGCAGCAGCAAGCGACGCCGCACCCGCGAAAGCACCCGAGGCAGCGAAACCCGCACCGGCTGCGCCCGCTCCGGCCGCCGCGCCGCAAGCCGGCAGCTACAGCGGCGCCGCCGACATCGAGTGCGACATGCTCGTGCTCGGCGCCGGCCCCGGCGGCTACTCAGCCGCGTTCCGCTCGGCCGACCTCGGCATGAAGACGGTGCTGGTCGAACGCTACTCGACGCTCGGCGGCGTGTGCCTGAACGTCGGTTGCATCCCGTCGAAGGCGCTGCTGCACACGGCACTCGTCATCGACGAAGCCGCGGCGCTCGCGTCGCACGGCATCACGTTCGGCAAGCCGGAAGTCGATCTCGACAAGCTGCGCGACTTCAAGGGCGGCGCGGTCAAGAAACTGACGACGGGCCTCGCCGGCATGGCGAAGGCGCGCAAGGTCGAAGTGGTCACGGGCGTCGGCGCATTCGTCGATCCGTATCACATGGAAGTGCAGGGCGAAAACGGCAAGAAGGTCGTCAAGTTCAAGCAGGCAATCATCGCCGCGGGCTCGCAAGCGGTGAAGCTGCCGTTCATGCCGGAAGATCCGCGCGTCGTCGATTCGACGGGCGCGCTCGAACTGCGCCAACTGCCGAAGCGCATGCTCGTGATCGGCGGCGGCATCATCGGCCTCGAAATGGCCACGGTGTACGCGACGCTCGGTGCCGAGATCGATGTTGTCGAAATGATGGACGGCCTGATGATGGGCGCGGACCGCGATCTCGTGAAGGTCTGGGAAAAGTACAACGCGAAGCGCTTCGGCAACGTGATGCTGAAGACCAAGACGGTCGGCGCGGAAGCGAAGGAAGACGGCATCTACGTGAAGTTCGAGGGCGAGAAGGCGCCCGCGGAAGCGCAGCGCTACGACCTCGTGCTCGTCGCGGTGGGCCGCAGCCCGAACGGCAAGCAGATCGGCGCCGACAAGGCAGGCGTGGCCGTCACCGACCGCGGCTTCATCGACGTCGACAAGCAGATGCGCACGAACGTCCCGCACATCTTCGCGATCGGCGACGTCGTCGGCCAGCCGATGCTCGCGCACAAGGCCGTGCATGAAGGCCACGTCGCAGCGGAAGCCGCGCACGGCGAGAAGGCGTACTTCGACGCGCTGCACATCCCGTCGGTGGCCTACACCGATCCGGAAGTGGCGTGGGCCGGCAAGACGGAAGACCAGTGCAAGGCCGAAGGCATCAAGTACGGCAAGGCCGTGTTCCCGTGGGCCGCATCGGGCCGCGCGATCGCGAACGGCCGCGACGAAGGCTTCACGAAGCTGATCTTCGACGAGGAAACCCATCGCGTGATCGGCGGCGGCATCGTCGGCCTGAACGCAGGCGACCTGATCAGCGAAGTGTGTCTCGCCGTCGAGATGGGCGCGGACGCGGAAGATATCGGCAAGACGATCCATCCGCACCCGACGCTCGGCGAATCGGTCGGCATGGCCGCCGAACTGTACGAAGGCGTGTGTACCGACCTGCCGCCGCCCAGAAAGGCCTGATCGCCATCTCGGCTTGCGTGTCGCAAGTATGACGAATAGCGGGTTTTCCCGAGCGTGCGGCGAGAATGTCTGTTTTTGGTGATAACTCGACTTTTTATCGGAATTTTCCGGAGAGCTGCCTCGCATAAACTCGTTCATCAGGTGATGTTGTTCGAATGCATGCTGGAGCGGAAATCGATGTTCTTCCCGAAAGCGAGCGTTCGAACCTCAGGGCACCGGAGCCTTGTGCAAAGAGGAGACCCAGGTCATGAACGTTGCGCTGGACAGGATAGACCTTAGCATCCTGAGTGAACTTCAGGAGGACTCAAGTTTGACGAATCTCGAACTGGCGGCTCGAGTCAACCTGTCGCCCTCTCCCTGTCTCGTCAGAGTCAGAAATCTGGAGCGTCTCGGTGTAATCAGCCGGCGCGTCGCCGTGCTCAATGCGTCCCTTCTCGGCCTGGGCATCATGGCCATCGTCGAGATCAGTCTGGAGCGGCAGGGCATGCAGGCGCGGGAGAGTTTCGCCGACACGGTCAGAGGCATCACCGAAGTCATGGACTGCTTCATGATGACAGGGCAAACCGACTATCTGCTGCGCGTGGTGGCGAGGGATCTCGTCGAACTCGAACACATCATCACACACAAGCTGACGTCGCTTCCCGGTGTGGCCAGCGTTCGCTCGAACGTCGTCCTGAAACGGCTTGCCAACAAGACGACGCTTCCTATCGACAAGACACGGCCTATCCAGATTCATGGACTGGCGCAGGCGTCGTGATCACATCGCGTAAGGTGTTCTCATGAGTAACGCAATGCCCGCCGGCGGGCCGGCGGATTCGCGCGCCGACATCGCGACGGCGTCGGAGATTATCGAAGAAGCGCGCGCCGGGCGGATGTTCATTCTGGTCGACGACGAGGATCGCGAGAACGAAGGCGACCTCATCATTCCCGCGCAATTCGCCACGCCCGACGCCGTCAACTTCATGGCGACGCATGCGCGTGGCTTGATCTGCCTCGCGATGACACGCTCGCGCTGCGAATCGCTGGGCTTGCATTTGATGAGCCGAATCAACGGCTCGCGGCACGAGACGGCCTTCACGGTGTCGATCGAGGCGCGTGACGGTGTGAGTACCGGCATCTCGGCGGCCGACCGTTCCCGCACGATTTCGATTGCGATCAATCCGGAAACGGGGCGAGACGAGCTCGTTTCTCCCGGGCATGTCTTTCCGCTCATGGCGCGCGACGGCGGCACGCTCGTGCGCGCGGGTCACACCGAGGCGGCAGTAGATATCGCCCGGCTGGCCGGGCTCGCACCGGCCGGTGCGATCTGCGAAATCATGAACGACGACGGCACCATGGCGAGGCTGCCTGACCTCATCGCCTTTTCACGGCGGCATCAGTTGAAGCTGGGCACGATCGCCGATCTCATCGCGTATCGCCGACGAACGGAACGGCTCGTGGAGGCCGTTGAACACGGCAGCTTTACCGAGCCGAATGGAAGGCATTGGCGGATCGTGGTCTACCGGAACCGGATCGACCAGGTCGAGCATATCGCCTTCGTCATGGGCGATCTACGGGGAGCCGACCCTGTTCTCGTGCGCATGCATGCGATGGATACCATGAACGACGTCATCGGCGGTCACCACCTCGCGTCTCTACGCGGCGCTGCGCGTTTGCTGGCGGACGAGAATCGCGGCGTCATCGTGGTGATCCGCGAGTCGCGCGTCACGGCCGTGTCGGAACGTGTGCGTTCCATGATGCATCCCAAGCCCGCCGAGCCGGAACTGCGTGATTACGGAATAGGCGCGCAAATTCTCACCGAACTCGGCGTGAAGAACATGATCCTGCTCTCCAATCATGAAAGAACGATCGTGGGGCTGGAGGGCTACGGTTTGAACATGGTGGAGCAGAGAAAAATAGAGCGTATTCACGACCATCAGGAAGTTTGACGCCATCCGGTCGTGCCGCCGTGCCGATGCAGAAATCGGGTTCTCCGGTTCTGGTTGCAGTGGCGTCTTTCCGGATGAAGTCGTGCCGCTCATTGCAGGGCGTTTCGTGACCATAAAAGCAACTGGAGGAGAGATGAGACACGCAGAAAACCTCGGCATCGTCGGCGAGCGCGCGAGTGCCATAGCCGCGGGGCGGCCCGCATGAAAACAACGGCAGACAATCCCTATACGATCGGACTCGAGCGCGACCGGGCGAACTTCATTGCCTTGTCGCCGCTGACGTTTCTCGAACGCGCCGCGTCTGTCTGGCCGGAGCGCACGGCCATCGTGCACGGCACGATTCGCCGCGACTGGGCCGAAACCTATCGGCGTTGCCGGCTGCTCGCCGGTGCGCTGCGCGGGCGCGGCATTGGCAACGGCGATACGGTGGCGATGATCGCGGCCAATACGCCGGAACTGTTCGAGGCGCATTTCGGTGTACCGCTTTGCGGCGCCGTACTGAACACCATCAACACACGGCTCGATGCCGACACGATCGCTTTCATTCTCGACCACGGCGACGCGAAGCTGCTGATCACCGACCGCGAATTCTCCCCGACGGTGAAGAAAGCCCTGGCACGGCTTGGCCGCGTCATTCAGGTCATCGACATCGACGATCCACAGTGTGGAGAAGGCGATCTGCTCGGCGAAAAAGACTACGAAGCGTTGCTGCAGGAGGCCATGCACACGGAATTCTCTGTCGCGATGCCGGAAGACGAATGGCAGGCCATTTCGCTTAACTACACATCCGGCACGACGGGCAATCCGAAAGGTGTCGTGTATCACCATCGCGGCGCATATCTGAACGCCGTGTCGAATGCACTATCGTGGCATCTGGACGAGGACACGACCTATTTGTGGACCTTGCCGATGTTTCATTGCAATGGTTGGTGTTTTCCGTGGACCATGGCGTTGGTGGCCGGCACCAGTGTCTTTCTGCGCCATACGCGGGCCGAGCGGATCCTCGCCGCCATCCGCGCCGAGGCGGTCACGCATTTTTGTGCCGCGTCCGTGGTGTTGAACATGATCAATAACGCCGCGCCGGAGCTGAAAGCGGGCATTCGTCACCGAGTCAAGGTCATGACCGGCGGTGCGCCGCCGCCCGCTTCGGTGATCGCCGGCATGGAGTGCATGGGCTGGGAGGTGACGCACGCGTACGGGTTGACCGAGTCTTATGGGCCGGTCGTGCAATGCGTGTGGCGCGAGTCGTGGAATGCGCTCGATCTCGATGCGAAAGCGCGACTCAAGGCCCGCCAGGGTGTGCGCGGCCCTGTTCTCGAGGCAATGATGGTGGCCCACCCGGATACGCTGGAGCCCGTTCCAAAAGACGGGCAAACGCTCGGCGAGGTATTTCTGCGCGGCAACAACGTCATGAAGGGCTACCTGAAGAATCCGGACGCCACCGTGGAGGCATTTTCCGGCGGGTGGTTTCACACGGGCGATCTCGGGGTATGGCATCCCGATGGCTACCTGGAAATCAAGGATCGTTCGAAGGACATCATCATCTCGGGAGGCGAAAACATTTCGTCGATCGAGATCGAGGACATACTGTATTCCCATCCCGCTGTTCTGGAGGCGGCAATCGTCGCGCGTCCCGACGACAAGTGGGGCGAGACACCTTGTGCTTTCATCACGCTCAAAGACGATTCGGTCGTGACTGAAGCGGACATCATCGCGTTTTGCCGCGAGCGGCTGGCACATTTCAAGGTGCCCAAGACCATCGTGTTCTCGCCACTGCCGAAGACTGCGACCGGCAAGATCCAGAAGTTCAACTTGAGGGAGCGAGCGCGCCAGCTGTGAAAGAGGCGGCGGCGTAGCACCCGCCGCCGCGTTTCGATCAACGCGACGAAGCCTCGTTCTTGTCCACTCGAAATTTTCCGGGACTTTGTCCCATGGTCTTCTTGAACATGGTGATGAACGAGTTCGGACCTTCATAGCCGAGCTCGAGCGCCACTGCGTGAACCGACGCGCCTGCCGACAATCGCTGAAGCGCAATGATGATATGCAGACGCTCGCGCCAGCGCCCGAAGGTCATGCCGGTTTCGCTGCGTACCAGCCGCGCGAGCGTACGTTCGCTCATCGCATATCGGCGCCCCCATTCCGCGATCGTGCTGCGGTCGGCGGGGTTGTCGAGCAACGCCGAAGCGATCTGTTGAAGCCGGGGATTGTCGGAGATCGGGAGAAAGACGTCGTCGGGCGCGAGCAGCGCGAGTTGATCCAGCAACACTCTGGCGAGCCGGCCCACCGGGCCGTCCTTCGGATAGTCGGGCGGGAACCTGGCCAGTGAACGGATCAGCTCGCGGATGAGCGGCGTGATCGTAAAGCTGCGGCAGTCGGTGGGCAGACCGGCCTCGTCCGGTGGAATGAAGATGACGTACAGCTTGGCGAAATCGGAAGCATGATTGCTGTGAGGAATGCCGCCCGGAATCCACACCGCGCCGTTGGGCGGGACGATCCACCATCCGCTCGGTGATCGGCACATGACCGACCCGCTCAATGCGACGACCATTTGCCCCTTGCGATGAACGTGCATCGGCAGCTCATCCTCTTTTCCACTCGTCTCCAGCAGAACGGAAATGACCGGCAAATCGACGGAGTCCGGATCGAACGGTTGATAGTTGATCTTCACCGCGTCTGTCATGGCTCGCGAAGCGGACATACGGATTTCAGGATTTTCGGGTTCCACGGTTCACTCGCTTTCTGCGCCTGCCGGGCCTCGGTGAATTCATGTGTCGTCGCCCTCGGCGCAACATACGGTGGGCCATCCGACTGACGCGATTTTAATCCGCCGAATCAACGATGGCGCCGGCAAATCAAAATTAAATTTGGGCCTGCTGGACCTACACTGACCCGATGAAAATTCACGAGACATCAGGTATGAAAACCGACGAATTGATTTGCACACACATCGATGCGGACGTCGTGCGGCTGACGATCAACCGGCCACCGGCGAACGCGCTGAGCGAACCGCTCATCACCGCATTGATGTCCATATTCCGCGACCTCGCTCGACAAGACGTGCCACCGGGCATCGTGCTCACCGGGGCGGGAGAGAAGTTCTTTTGTGCCGGCGGCGATATCAATGAAGTGGCGGACCACGAGCTCGCCCTGTCGCGCATGGAAGCGTTCCACGCGTTCCTGGCGCAACTCGATCAGTATCCGAGCCCGCTCGTGTGCGCGGTCAACGGGTATGCAGTGGGTGCCGGATTCGAAATGGTGCTGCATGCGGATTACGTCGTCGCGTCCGCTGAATCCCGGCTGGGATTTCCCGAGATCAATCATGGCTTGTTGCCCGCGGCAAAAGGCATGCGCCACGCAGCGGCCCTGCTGGGTCGACGTGCCGCGCGTTCGCTGCTTTTTTCAGGCGAACTGATCACCGCCGGAGAAGCGTTGGCGATAGGCGCGGTGGACGCGATATCCGCGCGCGATGAAACGCTGCGAGACGCGCTGGCCAAATGCCGCGAGCTTTGCACCAAAGATCGCCAACTCTTCGCCGCCATCAAGCGAACGCTGCGCGAGAGTCCACGGATGAACGACGAAGCGCTGCTGCAGATGACGCTCGATGACCTGCGTGGATATCTCGGTAACGCGCAGACCGCGGACGCAAGATCCAGATTTCTGAACCGCAACAAGAAGGTCTGATCGTGAGCAATCTCAAACTGCCGGAAACGCTGCATCTTGCGCGCATGACGTATGAGGACGTCGCGGCTGCATTAGCCACGCAGTTCGATCGCGTCATCATTCCTTGCGGCGCAATCGAGCAGCACGGCCCCCATCTGCCGCTGAGCATGGATGCCGATCATGCTGACGCGCTCGCCGTGGAAATCGCCACATTGCTGGGGCGAACCCTGATCGCACCGACGATACAAGCGGGATGCTCGAAGCACCACATGGCCTTCCCGGGCACGATCTCGTTGCAGGAACACACGTATGCCGCGCTCTGCCACGATTACTGCGTGAGCCTCGCGACACATGGATTCAAGCGCATCTACCTGTTCTCGGCGCATGTCGGCAACTTCAATGCCCTTCATGCGATGTTGCCGGGATTGCGACAGGCTGTCGGACCGGACGTCCAGGTGCTTGCCTATACGAATCATCAGGCGTGGCTGCGTGAATGGCGACTGGCGGTCGAGGAAGCCGGTGGCGATCCGGAATCCGTGGGCGGACACGCAGACATCGCCGAAACCTCCCTCATGATCCACCTTCATCCCGACAGTGTCCGACTCGCTCAACTCACGGCAGGCCACGTGGGCGTCATGACGACCGAGCAATTAAACCGGATGTGGAAGGAGGGCGTGGCGTCCATCTCCCGAACCGGCGTGCTGGGCGATGCGCGAGGATCGTCACGCGAGATTGGCGAGGCCTGCCTGCGTGCGACGGCGAGACTTCTCGCGTCGGCATTTGCAGCCGAATCGTCGACGTAGAAAAGGGCGGAAAGCCGGCAGCATGATCTGCCGGTATCGGCAAGGTCGCGGCATGAAAAGAATAAAAAATGCTGCGTGATCTGCGGCAATATTTATTCACGGAAACAAAAGAGACATCAAGGCAGAAACGGCATCCAGATAGATAAGTACCACTATCTAATAAGGATGAGACGTTTCCAAATCAAGTCAAACGGCGATGTCCATTGGTCAACGAACGGCGCGACACTGACCGAACCTCGGTAACAGTTCGCGCGCGCCGTGAATTTTCAAATTACTACTGTCAAGGAAAAGAAAATGCCATTGAAATTCGGTTTTTGGTCCGAGCAGGAGACGCAGGTCGGGCATAGCTACTCGAACAGGCTTCGCGAGCTGGTTCGCGAAGCGCTTTTCGCGGAGCAAATGGGTTTCGACTTCGTTGCGTTGTCGGAGCAGCACTTTGCGCTTGGCGGAGTGTCGAGTTCGGCGCCTGAAGTGGTCTTTGGTTATCTCGCGGCCGTCACTTCGCGAATCAAGCTTCGTCCTGCCGTGGCGTTGATGCCGAAGGCCATCAATCACGCTCTGCGTACCGCGGAACGGCTGGCGGCCACCGACATCCTCTCCGACGGTCGGATGGAGATGTATTGCGGGCGCGCGAACACGACGATCGCAATGCGCGCGTTCAATGTATCGCCCGAGGAAACCCTTCCGCAAATGGAAGAGGGCATGGCGCTGTTGCGCAAAGCGATGCGTGAGGACGTTTTCACCTTCGACGGAAAGTATTACCAGGTGCCGCCCCGGTCGCTCGTGCCGAAGCCGTTGCAAAAACCGTATCCCGTGCTCGGCGTTGCCGCCACCAGCGCGAACAGCCACGCTTGGGCCGGCTCGGAAGGCCTGGCGGTGATGAGCCATGCGATTTATCAGGGATGGGAAAAACAGAAGGGCCTGCTGGACACCTACTGGAAGAGCTGGAAGCGCGATGATACCGGACCGTTGCACAAGCCGCGTGCCGGCATGCCGCTCTTCATCGGTATCGGCAAGACCGACCAGGAAGCGAAGGACATTTACGCCCGCGCGATCATGAACTACGCGCGCATCTCGACCGACGCCTATCCGCGGCTCGCCAAACTCGCGGACAACTACGCGTACATGGCCGAAAGCGTGCCCGCGATGCAACGCGCCGCCGAAGATTGGGACTACCTCCTGAACGAATCCGCCACGACGGTGTGCGGAAGCCCCGATACCGTCATCCGTCAGTTGGAGCAATACGAGAAGCTCGGAATCGACGAGGTGCTGCTGCATATCGACTCGGTACCGCACGAGCAGATCATGTCGGCGATCGAGATGGTGGGTCGCTACGTGATTCCTCATTTCAACGATCGCAACAATATTGTCCGCCCGACCGACGAGTTGCTCGAGAAGATTCGCGCCATGCGCCCGCAGGCTGCCAACCCGCAGCACACTCAAGGATGAACCTACGTATGAATACGTCTTCGCGCTATCAGTATCTGAATGTCGAACAGCGGTCCTCCGGTGTCGCGATTGTCACGATGAATCGCCCGGAAATCCTGAACGCCATCAACTGGGACATGCACAGCGAGCTGGAACGGGTGTTCGTCGATCTGGATCACGACAAATCGGTCAAGGCGATCGTTTTGACCGGCGCCGGCCGCGGTTTCTGCTCCGGTGGCGATCAGAAGTCGATCGACAATGGCGATATCCCGTCGGCGACGCGCGGCGGCCGTCATCTCGTGAGAAACATGCTCGAGGTCGAGGTGCCGATCGTGGCGGCGGTCAATGGCGTCGCCGTTGGTCTGGGCGCGACGCTCGCGCTGTTCTGCGACATGATTTATGCGAGCCCGACCGCACGGTTCGCCGATACGCACGTCAATGCCGGTGTCGTTGCGGGCGACGGCGGTGCGGTGATCTGGCCGCTTCTTCTCGGGCCGGTCCGCGCTCGGCACTATCTGATGACGGGCGACTTCGTCAGCGCGGAGGAAGCGCTAACGATGGGGATGATCAACAAGATCGTCGAAAGCGACAAGCTGCTGGAGGCGGCGATCGATTACGCGGAACTGCTCGCGAGCGGTCCGCGCGACGCGATCGTCTGGACGAAATACTGCGTCAACAAGCTCGTCAAGCAGAATGCCCATCTGCTTCTCGATACGTCGCTCGCTCTGGAGACGATCACGTTCAATTCCCCCGAGCGCCGCGAAGCGGTGGCTTCGTTTACCGAAAGGCGCAAGCGCTTTGGAGACAACTGGAAATGAGCGCGGCACCGTGGACTTCCGGCAGTCAATTCACGACCACCACCATTCCGGCCTTGCTGATCGAGCGCGTGAAGAACGACGCCGACGCAAACGCGTTCTTTCAGAAGCGTGCCGGGGAGTGGGTGCCCACCACCTGGAAAGGCTATGCGAACGCAGTCTGTTCCGTGTCCGCCGCCCTCAGGGCGGCCGGTGTAGCACGAGGCGATCGGATTGCCATCATGGGCGACGTATCCCGGGAGTGGCTCATTGCCGACATGGCGACGATCTGCTCGGGAGCGGTTACGGTAGGCGTCTATTTCACCGCGTCGGTCGAAGAGGTCCGCTACTACCTGGAGGATTCAGGGGCGAGACTCGCTTTTGCCGGAAGTGCCGAACAGCTTCGGATCATGGAAGCGGCCGATACGTCCCGCAGGCTCCTCAAGATCGTGGTGCTCGATCCGGACTGGAAGCGCCCGCCTGGCGAAACCGGCATGAATGTCGTTTCACTCGCCGAGTTCGCGTCGCATTTTTTTGGCGACGAAGTCGCTTATCTGCGTGAGCAGGCCGAGCTTGCGAGGCCGACGGACCTGGTGAGCCTGGGTTATACCTCCGGAACCACGGGGCCGCCCAAAGGCGCGATGCTAACGCATGTGTCGATGCTCGCGGGCGCGTTCACGTGGCCGACCTTCTGTCCGGCGATATTGTCCGAACCGCAGCGCATGGTGGTCCATCTGCCGCTTTCGCACACGGTCGCGCGCATTCAGGCGACGACGCTGCCGTTGATCGCGAAGACGGTACCTTACTTCGTCGACGTGTCGGCCGATTTCGCGAAATGCATACAGGAAGTCAGACCGACGTCTTATATGGCGCCGCCGCGCTTCTATCAGAAGTTCGCGACCCAGATCATCAACCACGTAAACGGCAGCAGCGAAGCCGAGCAGAGAAACTACAAGCTCGCGCTTGGCATCGCGCGGGAAGTGCTGGCCGATCGGCTGGACGCAGGCACGGGCGACACATTCAAGGAACAGCTCTACGCCACCTGCCGTGAGCGCGTTTTCAAGCCGTTGCTGGCCAGAATCGGCTTCGACGATTTGCGCTATCCGTATACGGCCTCCGCTCCGGTGCCGCCCGAGGTCGTCACACTGTTTCAGTTGTGGGGCGTCAACTTGAAAGAGAATTACGGGCAAACGGAGATGGTCGGCGGAAACCTCGCGCAGGTGACCGACTGGTCGAGGCCTGGCAACTCCGGCGTCCCGCTTGACGACCCCGCCTGGGAAACCCGCGTGTTGCCGGACGGCGAAATGATCGTTCGAGGGCCGGGGCTGTTCATCGGCTACTGGAACAAGGAAGCCGAAACGAAGGCTGCGTTGCGGGACGGCTGGCTGTATACCGGCGACATCGTCAACGTTGGCGCGGACGGTTCGTACAAGCTGATCGATCGAAAGAAGGAGCTTATCAATACGGCCGCCGGCAAATCGATCAGCCCGGTTCAGATCGAAAACGAACTTCGCCAGAGCCCGTACATTACCGAGGCACTGGTGATTGGCGAAGGGCGCAAGTATCTGACGGCGTTGATCGAAGTCGACGGCACGCTCACCATGGACTGGGCCAGGACGCGCGACCCTTCGGTCACGCAGTACGCCGATCTGGCCACCTCGCAGATCGTTATCGACCTGATCCGTGAAGAGGTGGAAAAGGCGAATGCGAGGTTGGCGCGGGCAGAGCAGATCAAGGCGTTCAGGATATTCCCCGAGGAACTCACACCGGAAAACGGCGTGATGACCGCCACGCGCAAGAAACGCCGCAACGCATTGACGGCACGCTACGAGCACATTATTGCCGGCCTTTACGACGATGCCGAAGAACAGTTGATCAAAGAGCAGCTTGCCGGTTCAGGGCCAGCAGCTTCCGTTCATCAGCAATAGGAATCGCCGCCAGCGCAACTGGCCACGAGAACCCGTCGACGGTGCGGCGCGGGCAATGAACGGTGCAACGCCACGGGTACTTCACCACGCATGCTTCATGCAAGTACCTGTGGCGCTCCGCCATGAAGCCGCACCCCCGTTCCGTCCACCGAGAGAGGTACCGCCGTGATAGCACTTTCCCCTGACCGCACGACCTTCCGCGAAGCCATGTCCCGTATCGGCGCCGCGGTGAATATCATCACCACCACGACACCTTCCGGCGATGTCGGCATGACGGTGTCCGCGGTGTGCTCCGTCACCGACGACCCTGCTACCGTGCTCGTTTGCATAGGCCAGTCCAGCCGTCAATATGGCCACTTCAGCAAGGCGGGCATCATCTGTGTCAACGTTCTTTCCCACGAGCACGAGATGCTTGCACCGATCTTCGCGGGCAAGGGCGATGTCCAGATGACCGAGCGCTTCACGTACGGCGAGTGGATCCGTCTCGTCACGGGTGCGCCGGTGCTGGCCACGGCGGCCGCGAGTCTCGACTGCACGGTGGACCGAAGCATCGACATCGGCACACATACGGTCTTTTTCTGCGCCGTGCAGGCGGTACATCTCGGTTCCGCGTGTTCGGGCCTCGTCTATCACGGGCGCGCTTATCATCGGCTGCCGCACGCCATGGCTTGAGCTTGCCGTCCGCCACGTCCTGAATGACCTTGCATCGGTCCAGCTGGCGCATCGTCATCGTGATCCGCTCCGTTGCAGCCATCGCAGCCTCCGGCGCCGGACACCCGGCGGCCGTTCAGCTTACGCGGCACGAAAGCGGACATTTCTATGTAGCCATTACAATCCGATGTCATACCCGGATTCAGATGTCGTAGCGCCAGCTAAATACAGATGTCGCACGTTTCATCGGTTTTCTGTCCGTCAGCGTTGAAGCGCCGAGCCTGAAGCAGCAGGGCGCTGACGCTCACCCACGGGCCTTGGCAGACCGCCGATTC